>NZ_MJAJ01000026.1 GCF_001746365.1 Streptomyces sp. LUP30 | reverse complement strand
CCACTCGGGTCGGCGCAGCGGCCGGTGACAGGGGCAGCTCGTCCGGACGGGCGTGCATGGTCCAGGCCCGGCCGACGGCCGGAAAGGGTTCGACCTGGGGCCGGAGAGGTCACGAGCCCCGGAGGGATCTGCCATGACGTCCCCGGGGGGCCCGGTTCGGGGGTGCACCGTGTCCAACGACGCTGCGGCCCCCGCGCCGGCCGCTCCGGCTCCGGTCACCCCGGCTCCCGCCGCCGCCCCGGCCCCGGCCGCACAGGCGAGCGACGAGGGCGCGTACGTGACCCCGCTGGTGCGCAAGCTCGCCGCCGAGAACGGCGTCGACCTGGGTTCCGTCAAGGGCACCGGCGTCGGCGGCCGCATCCGCAAGCAGGACGTCCTCGCCGCCGCCGAGGCCGCGAAGGCAGCCGCCTCCGCTCCGGCTCCGGCCGCCGCGCCGGCCGCCGCCAGGAAGGCCCCCGCGCTGGAGGCCTCCCCGCTGCGCGGCCAGACCGTCAAGATGCCCCGCATCCGCAAGGTCATCGGCGACAACATGGTCAAGGCGCTGCACGAGCAGGCGCAGCTGTCCTCGGTCGTCGAGGTCGACATCACCCGCCTGATGAAGCTCCGCGCGCAGGCGAAGGACTCCTTCGCCGCCCGTGAGGGCGTCAAGCTGTCCCCGATGCCGTTCTTCGTGAAGGCGGCGGCCCAGGCGCTGAAGGCCCACCCGGCCGTCAACGCCCGGATCAACGTGGACGAGGGCACGATCACCTACTTCGACACCGAGAGCATCGGTATCGCGGTGGACTCCGAGAAGGGCCTGATGACCCCGGTCATCAAGCACGCGGGCGACCTGAACATCGCCGGCATCGCGAAGGCCACGGCCGACCTGGCCGGCAAGGTCCGGGCCAACAAGATCACCCCGGACGAGCTGTCCGGCGCGACCTTCACCATCAGCAACACCGGTTCGCGAGGCGCGCTGTTCGACACGATCATCGTGCCGCCGAACCAGGTCGCGATCCTCGGCATCGGCGCGACGGTCAAGCGTCCGGCCGTCATCGAGACGGAGGAGGGCACGGTCATCGGCGTCCGCGACATGACGTACCTGACCCTGTCCTACGACCACCGTCTGGTGGACGGCGCCGACGCGGCCCGTTACCTGACCGCGGTCAAGGCGATCCTGGAGGCCGGTGAGTTCGAGGTCGAGCTCGGCCTCTGACCCCGTCGGTCCTGCAGCACAGGCGCCCCCGTCCGGTTCTCCGGACGGGGGCGCTCGTCTTCCGGTCGTGACGACCGACGCTCTCTCGGCCCGCTCGGCCTCGACGGATCTGCTCCCGGCTCACGGCGGCGCGCGTCGAGACGGGCACGGACGGCGACACCGGCCCCGGGCGGACGGACCTCGCCGGCAACGCGCTGCACGCGGTTCTCGACCTCTGAGTCCGCTCGGGGCCGGCCCGCGGGCCCGCCCCGTCCCGCGCATGTAAGTCTCGTCTCACCTGCGTAAAAGCGCCCCCGCGCGCCTCTCCTCCGTGGGCCCTCGGCCGTATTGTCTAAACGTCAACGCCCCGGGGCCGATGGGCGGCCCCCGCTCGAAGGAGCTCCCATGACCGCGCCCGTCGTCCACTCGCTGCGCGAACAGATCCGCGAGCACATCGTGGAGGGGATCGTCAGCGGGCGCTGGCAGCCGGGTGAGCGGATCGTGGAGCGACGGATCGCCACCGAGCTGGAGGTCAGTCAGACGCCGGTGCGGGAGGCGCTGCGCGAGCTGGAGTCGCTGCGGCTGATCGAGTCCGCGCCGAACAAGGGCGTCCGGGTGCGCAATCTGACGGCGGCCGACCTGGAGGAGAGCTATCCGGTGCGGGCCGGCCTGGAGGCGATCGCCGCGGAGCTGGCGGCCCAGAAGCTGGCCGAGGACTGCTCGGCGCTCGATCCGCATGTGTCCGCCCTCTACGAGGCCGACCGGGCCTGCGACGGCACCGCCCAGGTGCGGCACACCGTCGGCTTCCACCGGGAGCTGGTGCGCGCTGCCGGGAACTCCGTGCTGCTGCACACCTGGGAGGGCCTCGGCATCGAGGTCTTCACGGCGCTGTCCATCCGGTGGCTCGGGACCGTGCAGCAGTCGTACGCGGAGGAGCACGAGGAGCTGGTGCAGGCTTTCCGGCGGCGGGATCCACGCATCGCGGACCTGGTGAAGGCGCATGTCCTGGGTTGCGCGCCGCGCCCCTGACACAGCCGAGCACACCGACGCTCACCTGCGGAAACAAGGGATATTTGCGGCACGGGGTGCCTGACCGAAAGGCACCGCGTGCCTACTTTCTCGTAATCGAGAGTTTTTTCCCATCAACCCTTTGATCGATCATCGATCAGGGAGTTACAGTCGCCGACGGGCCGCGCCGCGGAGTCGTACAACGACGCCGTGCCCGTGCCCGACGCCCTGTCCTGCCAAAGACCAAGGGCACCCCCGAACCCTTACCGATGAGGGAACCCCCTTCGACTGAGGAAGGCGGCGACATGACCGACCCCAACGCCATCCAGCCGAGCGCGCTCGACCAGCTCCCCGACCGGGATCCGGAGGAGACCGCCGAATGGCAGACCTCACTGGACGCGGTCGCCAAGGCGGCCGGGCCGCACCGTGCCGCATACCTGATGCGCCGCACGCTGGAGCGGGCCGAGGGCAACGGCATCGCGCTGCCCAAGCTGCTCGAGACCGACTACGTCAACACCATCCCGACCGCCGCGGAGCCCTCCGCGCCCGGCGACCCGGAGATGGAGCGGAAGATCACCGCGTGGAACCGCTGGAACGCGGCCGCCATGGTGACCCGCGGCAGCAAACACGGCGTCGGCGGCCACATCGCCACCTTCGCCTCCGCGGCCTGGCTCTACGAGACCGGCTTCAACCACTTCTTCCGGGGCAAGGAGGCCGACGGCTCGGGCGACCAGCTCTACATCCAGGGCCACGCCTCCCCCGGCATCTACGCCCGCGCCTTCCTCGACGGCCGGCTGACCGAGCAGCACCTGGACAACTTCCGCCAGGAGGCGGGCGGCGAGGGTCTCCCGTCCTACCCGCACCCGCGCCGGCTGCCCTGGCTGTGGGAGTTCCCGACCGTCTCCATGGGTCTCGGTCCGCTCTCCGCCATCTACCAGGCTCGCTTCAACCGGTATCTGACGAACCGCGACATCAAGAACGTCTCCGCCTCCCACGTGTGGGCTTTCCTCGGCGACGGCGAGATGGACGAGCCGGAGTCGACGGCGGCACTCGCGCTCGCCTCCCGCGAGGGCCTGGACAACCTGACCTTCGTCATCAACTGCAACCTGCAGCGCCTCGACGGCCCGGTCCGCGCCAACTTCAAGATCGTGCAGGAGCTGGAGGCCCAGTTCCGCGGCGCCGGCTGGAACGTGATCAAGACGCTGTGGGGCACGGCCTGGGACGAGCTGTTCCAGCTCGACACCACGGGCGCGCTGGTACGCCGGCTGCGCGAGGTGCCGGACGCGCAGGTGCAGACGTACCAGACGCGTGACGCCGCCTACATCCGCCAGGACTTCTTCGGCAAGGACCCGGCGCTCGCCGAGATGGCGAAGCTGCTGAGCGACGACAAGATCCTGGAGTGCTTCCACCTCTCCCGCGGCGGTCACGAGGCCGACAAGGTCTACGCGGCCTACAAGGCGGCCGTGGAGTTCAAGGGCGCCCCGACGGTCATCCTGGCCCAGACGGTCAAGGGTCACACTCTCGGCGAGGGCTTCGCGTCGAAGAACGCCAACCACCAGATGAAGAAGCTCTCGGTGGACGAGTTCAAGGCGATGCGCGACCTGCTGGAGCTGCCGATCTCCGACGCGCAGTTCGTCGACGGGGTCGTCCCCTACGGGCACCCGGGCGTCGACTCCCCGGAGGTCCGCTACCTCCAGGAGCGCCGCGCGGCCCTCGGCGGCCCGGCCCCGGCCCGGCGCACGCACGCCCTCGCGCCGCTGCCCGCCCCGGCCGACAAGACGTTCGCCTCGTTCGACAAGGGCTCCGGCTCGCAGAACGTGGCGACCACGATGGCCTTCGTCCGCCTGGTGAAGGACCTGGTCCGCGACAAGGAGACCGGCAAGCGCTGGGTCCCCATCGTCCCGGACGAGGCGCGCACCTTCGGTATGGAGAGCCTGTTCCCGTCGCTCGGGATCTACTCCCCCAAGGGCCAGACGTACGAGCCGGTCGACCGCGACCAGCTGATGTACTACAAGGAGGCCAAGAACGGCCAGATCCTCAACGAGGGGATCACCGAGGCCGGTTCGATGGCCGACTTCATCGCCGCTTCGACGTCGTACGCGACGCACGGCGAGGCGATGATCCCGTTCTACATCTTCTACTCGATGTTCGGCTGGCAGCGCACGGCCGACCAGATGTGGCAGCTCGGCGACCAGCTCGGCCGCGGCTTCCTCGTCGGCGCGACGGCCGGCCGCACGACCCTGACGGGCGAGGGCCTCCAGCACGCCGACGGCCACTCGCCGGTCATCGCCGCGACCAACCCGGCCGCGCTCAGCTACGACCCGGCGTTCGCGTACGAGATCGCGACGATCGTCAAGGACGGTCTGCGCCGGATGTACGGCGAGGCGGCCCCGGGCGAGGACCCGAACGTCTTCTACTACCTCACGGTCTACAACGAGCCGATGCCGCAGCCGGCCAAGCCGGCCGCCCCCGGCGTGGACGAGGGCATCGTCAAGGGCCTGTACCGCTTCAACACGGCGGAGTCGGCCGGCGTGGAGGTCGCGGCGGCCAACGCCCCGCGCATCCAGCTGCTGGCCTCGGGCACGGCGATCCACTGGGCGCTGAAGGCGCAGAAGCTGCTCGCCGAGGAGTGGGGCGTGGCCGCCGACGTGTGGTCCGCGACCTCCTGGACCGAGCTGCGCCGCGACGCGCTGGAGGCCGACGCGGCGCTCCTGCGCGGCGAGGAGCGGACGCCGTACGTCCGTCGGGCGCTGCAGGGCGCCGAGGGCCCGGTGCTCGCGGTCTCCGACTACATGCGCCAGGTGCCGGACCAGATCGCGCAGTGGGTCGAGCAGGACTGGTCCTCGCTGGGCGCGGACGGCTTCGGCCTGTCCGACACCCGCGAGGCGGCCCGCCGTCACTTCGGCGTGGACGCGGAGTCGGTCGTCGTGGCGGCGCTGGCCCAGCTCGCCCGGCGCGGCGAGGTCAAGGCGACGGCGGTGAAGGAAGCCCGCGAGCGGTACGGCCTGTAGGCGGCCGGCCGATGACGGCATGACGGTGGAGGGGGGTGCGGCCTGGAGCCGCACCCCCCTCCACCGTCACGGACCCCGACCGAGAGACGGCCCCCCGCCCCGCCCCGCCACGTGCCAAGTGCCACGGACCCCACGGGCCGAGCACACGCGGGGGCGCGAGGCGTAGGGCCACGGGGCCGCAGGGCCATAGGCGCGGGCTAAGCCGCAGGCCACAGGACCGTGGGCCGCGGGGCCGCAAACCGCAGGGCCGCAAACCGCCAGGTCGTAAGGGTCTCGCCCAGTTCGTGTCATGTCATGTTGCGGTCACGGCTGACGGGGCGGCACGGGCTCTCGGGGGTGTCTGCGTACCCGCCGGAGTGCGCGACCCGCCCGTTGTCGGTGGGGCCCGGCATCATGGGCGCATGCGTGCTGCCCGCCTGATCAAGATGGTGCTGCTCCTGCAGTCCCGGCCCGCCATGACCGCCGGTGAGCTGGCGCGGGAGCTGGAGGTGTCGGAGCGTACGGTCACGCGGGACGCGCAGGCGCTGTCGGAGGCCGGTGTGCCGGTGTACGCGGAGCGGGGCCGGGGCGGCGGGTACCGGCTCGTCGGCGGGTACCGGACCCGGTTGACGGGGCTGGGGCGCGGCGAGGCCGAGACGCTGTTCCTCAGCGGGGTGCCGGGGGCCCTGCGGGAGATGGGGTTGGCGGACGTCGCCTCGGCCGCGCGGCTGAAGGTCTCGGCGGCGCTGCTGCCGTCCCTGCGGGACGCCCCGCGGGCGGCGGCGCAGCGGTTCCATCTGGACGCGCCCGCGTGGTTCCAGGAGCCGGACGCGCCCGCGCTGCTGCCGCTCATCGCGGAGGCGGTGTGGGACGACCGGTGCGTCCGGGCCCGCTACCGGCGCGGGGACCGGGAGGCCGAGCGGGAGCTGGAGCCTCACGGACTCGTGCTCAAAGCGGGGGTCTGGTACCTGTGCGCCCGGGTGCGGGGCGACGGCGGCGGGGCGTTCCGGACGTACCGGATCGACCGGTTCGTCGACGCCGAGGACCTGAGGGACCGTTTCAGCCGGGACGAGGAGTTCGACCTCCCCGGCTTCTGGGCCGAGCAGGCCGAGCGCTTCGCGCGGTCGATCCTGCGGACCGAGGTGGTCGTGCGGCTCTCGGAGGCGGGCGTGCGCGCACTGCCGCACACCGTGGACCCGCCGGCCGCCAGGGACGCGCTGGCGACCGCCGGGGAGCCGGACGCCCGGGGACGGGTGACGGTCACTCTGGGCGTCGAGTCGCTGGACGTGGCGCACGCCCAGCTCACCGCGCTGGGGGCGGAGGCCGAGGTGATCTCCCCGGAGCCCCTGCGGAAACGGTTCGCCGAGGACGCGGCACGACTGGCGGAGTTGTATCGGCCGGGATGAGAATCCCCGGCACTCCGGGTGCGTCCCGCACGGTCAGGCACGATGCTGGACGCGTGATGGACGAGACGGAGTTCTGGGAGCTGGTGGACGCCTCCCGCGAGGGCGCCGAGGGTGATCCCGAGGAGCAGGCCGACCTGCTCGTGGAGCGGCTGCTGGGGCTGGACCCGGAGTCCGTGCTCGACTTCGCCCGGCATTTCGAGTCCCGCTACAACCGGGCCTACCGCTGGGATCTGTGGGGCGCCGCCTGGCTGCTCCTCGACGGGGCGAGCGACGACGCCTTCGACTTCTTCCGTTGCTGGCTGATCGGACAGGGGCGCGAGGTCTTCGAGGGCGCGCTGCACGGCGACCCCGACTCGCTCGCCGACCTGCTGGACGACTTCGACGAGGAGATCGACGGGGACGGCGAGGAACTGGGGTACGCGGCCGACGAGGCCTACGAGCAGCTCACCGGGGACGTCGCCCCGGACCTCGGCATCCCGCCCGCGCCCGCCGAACCCGAGGGCACGCCCGTCGACTTCGAGAACGAGGCGGCGCTGGCCGAGCGGTATCCCCGGCTGTGGCAGCGCTTCAAGGAGTGATCTCCGGGACGGACCCGGCGTCGACGCGAGCCCTGGACCGGCCCTCGTCGGGGATCACGCGGCCGGCCTGCGGCGGGTGGTGTCCGCCGGGAGGTACGCCTGCGACCGGTCGATCCGCACCGCGTGGTGCAGCGGCGCCCTGTTGGCCTGCTCCAGGGCCGACGCGGTGGCCGCGGCGGGGCCGAGGACGACCGCGGCGACGGCGCACAGGACGGCCCAGGGGCTGCGGGCGGCGACGGCCCGGCCGACGCCCCTCGAACCCGTCTTCATGGACCGCACGGGCCGCGCCGACCGAGCGGACCGGGTCGGCTGAGCCTGCTGAGCCTGCCGAGCCTGCTGAGCGGACTGAGCGGATTCCTCACGGCTGTTGTTCATGTTCCCCGCCTACGGTCGGTTCGTGGTGGGCACGACCGTAGGACGCGGGGATGGGAGGACGCTGAAAGGCGCCTGAGGCGTTCCTGTGAGAGCCCGTACGGACGTCCTGCCCTGCAGGCGCGCCGCCGCCCGGCGGATCTCCGGGAGGCGTGCGGTGAGCGCGGCGCCGGGGCAGCTGGTCATGTAGGCGTCCCGATGGCCGGCCAGGGCGGTGAAGGCGACGGTGGCTCCGGCGGCGTACCGGCTGCGGCTGTTGCTGGAGGTGAGCCGCACGGCCGCCCGCGGGTCGACGCCGGACAGGCCGAGCTTCCAGGCGGTCAGGGCGGCGATCGCGTCGACCATCGCCTGCGGGACCGGGATGCCGGAAGTGAACGTGCCGAGGGCGGCGATGCCGGCCGTGCGGTGGTTGAAGCCCTGGGTGTGGGCGCCGGTGACGGGACGGTCGACACCGCCCGCTCGGCCCTCGTAGATGGTGCCGCAGCGGTCGACGAGGAAGTTGTAACCGATGTCGTCCCAGTCCCTGGCCCCGGTCTGGCCGGCGTACAGGTAGCGGATGATCCGGGGCGCGTCGGCGCAGTCGTAGCCGTTGGGCGAGTCGGTGTGGTGGACGAAGACGGCGACGACCTTGTCGTCGTAGCGCGGGGGCGGTTGCGCGTGGCGGGCCAGGTCGTCCAGCCAGGCGGAGCGGGGCACGATGGGCGGCCGGGCCGCCTGGTGGGCGGTGGCGACGCGGGCGTCGGCCGTTCGGGCGGGCGGCGCGGGGCGGGCGGCGTGTTCGACGCCGCCCGCGCACAGGCCCAGCGCGGCGACGGCGGCGAGGCCGGGCAGACAGCCCAGAAGCACGAGGAACGGGCCCGGTATTCGCGCCGGGAACCGTCCGCGTCCGCCGCGCGCGGCGCGGGATGCCGGTCGGAGGGCACACATGGCTCCACTGTCGGCCGGTTCCGGTCCGTCCGCGATGTGTGCTGTGCCACCTGGTGGAACCATCCTCCCGGTCCACGCCGTTTTACGAGGTGCAGGCACCCGTGGCGGGTGTCCGCCGTCACGCGCGCGTGATCGACGGGTACTGATCACTGGACGTTTCCCGCACGTACTAGGGGATCCGAGAGAAGGGGGGCCGCGTGGACCTGCTCGACATCCTGCTGGCGCTGGTGATCCTGGCCTACGCCGCTTCCGGCTACCGGCGCGGGCTGGTGGCGGGCTGCGTCTCGCTGGCCGGGTTCGTCGGCGGCGCGGTGATCGGCGTGTGGGTCCTGCCGTGGCTGATGGACCTGGTGACGCCGGGCACCACGGCGGCGACGGTGACGGCGGTGTTCGCGGTCCTGCTCCCGGCGGTGGCGGGGCACGAGCTGGCGGGCCGGCTGGGGCTGCGGCTGCGGCGTGAGCTGGACCGGGGGCCGCTGCGGGCGGCCGACGGGATCGGCGGGGCGGCGGCGAACACGGTGGCCGTGCTGGTCGTGGCGTGGGTGGCGGCGAGCGTGCTGGGCGCGTCCTCCTCGCCGGTGGTCACGTCGTCGATAAGGGATTCGCGGCTGCTGGGGGCCGTGCAGGACGCCATGCCGGACACCACGCCGAACTGGTTCTCACGGGCTACGTCGGCGCTGACCCAGGCGGGTTTCCCGCAGGTCTTCAACCCCTTCGAGAACGAGTCGACGGCCGAGGTCGCCAAGCCCACCGGCGACAGCGTCACCGCGCGCGCGACCGACGCGGCGAGACGGAGCACGGTGAAGATCGAGGGCTCCTCGGGCGACCAGGGGCGTGAGGGCAGCGGCTTCGTCTACGCGAGGGAGCATGTGATGACCAACGCGCACGTGGTGGCGGGCATCGACCGCCCGACCGTGCGGATCGGCGGCGTGGGGCGGTCGTTCGCCGCGCGCGTGGTGCTCTTCGACCCGGACAGGGACGTGGCCGTGCTGTACGTGCCGGAGTTGCGGGCCCCCGTCCTGAGCTTCGACGACGCCGCCTCGCGCGGCGACTCGGCGGTGGTCGCCGGCTATCCGCAGGACGGCGATCTGAACCTCCAGGCGGCCACGGTCGCGGGCCGGGTGAAGGCGACCGGCCGGAACATCTACAACGACGGGATCGTCACCCGCGAGATCTATTCGATCCGCTCCACGGTGCGCCCGGGCAACTCCGGCGGTCCGCTGCTCACCACGACGGGCCGGGTCTTCGGCGTGGTCTTCGCGCGCTCCACCTCCGACGACGAGACGGGGTACGTGCTGACGGCGGCCGAGGTCGCGGACGACGCCGAGCAGGCCGCGACGGCGACGCGCCCGGTGGACACGGGAAACCTGACGACCTCCTGAGCCTCGCGCCGGGCGACGTCAGACCGGCCGGCCCATGAACACGTCGTCCACGTACTTCCCGTCCAGCAGGAACTCCTCCGGGAGCACCCCCTCCACCAGGAACCCCTCGGACTCGTAGAGCCTGCGCGCGGGGGCGTTGTGGCCGAGGACGCGCAGGGTGAGCCGGCGGGCGCCCTGCCGGCGGGTCGTCTCGACCGCGGCGCGGAGCAGCGCCCGTGCGACGCCCCGGCCGCGCGCCTCGTCGAGGACGGCGAGGCCCTGTATCTGCCGGACGTGCGTGTTGCACGCCAGCGAGGTGGGCACGACCAGACGGAGGTACCCGACGACGCGCCCGTCCAGTTCGGCGACCAGATAGTCCTCGGGGACGTGCCGCTCGTCGAAGAAGGCGTCGTACGGCGGCTGCGGACGCGGCATCACGGCGTGCAGGGGCGACCAGGTGACCCGGTCGACGGCGGCCAGCACTTCCTCGTCGGTGAGCAGCGCGGTGCGGATGCGGAGTGCGGGCGTCTGGGGCGGCTCGGTTCCCTCGGGCATGGCCGTCACCCTATTGCGGGCGGGCGGTGACCGAACGCGGGTTTTATCCGGTGCGCGGGCAGGATGACCGCATGGAACGAACGCGAATCGCGGTGGCCGGTGCGTCCGGTCTGATCGGCAGCGCCCTGGTGCGCTCTCTGACCTCTGACGGCCACGAGGTGCGGCGTCTGGTCCGCCATGCGCCCAGGAGCGCGGACGAGGTCCGCTGGGACCCGGAGAAGGGGCAGGTGGACACGGCCGGGCTCGCCGGATGCGACGTGGTGGTGAACCTGGCCGGGGCCGGCGTCGGCGACCGGCGCTGGAGCGACGCGTACAAGCGGCGGATCCACGACAGCCGGGTGCACGGCACGGCCGCCTTGGCGAAGGCCGTCGCCTCGCTCGACGCGCCGCCGCGGGTGTTCGTCAACGGCAGCGCGATGGGCTTCTACGGCGAGACGGGCGAGCGGATCGTGGACGAGGGCTCGCCCGCCGGGACCGGCTTCCTGCCGGAGCTGTGCGTGGAGTGGGAGGCGGCCGCGGCGCCGGCGCGGGACGCGGGCGTCCGTACGGTCCTCACCCGCACCGGGCTGGTGGTGTCCCGCGGCGGCGGGGCCTGGGGCAGGCTGTTCCCGCTGTTCGCCGCCGGACTCGGCGGGCGGATGGGCGACGGCCGGCAGTACTGGTCGTACATCGCGCTGCACGACGAGGTGGCGGCGATCCGGCATCTCGTCGACCGCGACGACCTGTCGGGGCCCTTCAACCTGACCGCGCCCGAGCCGCGGACCAACCGGGAGATCACCGCGGCGATGGGACGGGTGCTGCATCGGCCGACGCTCTTCCCGGTGCCGGCGCCGGTGCTGCGCACGGTGCTGGGCGAGATGGCAGGGGATGTGCTGGGCAGTGCGCGGGTGGTGCCGAAGCGGCTGCTGGAGTCAGGGTTCGTCTTCGCGTTTCCCGGGATCGAGGACGCGATCCGAGCCGCCTGATCCTCCTCGTGACCGCATGCGACCGCTGTGCGACCGTGCCCTGTCCATGCGCGACTGTTCCTGACCGATCTCGGCCCTAACCTCGATCCGAACTCGGGTATCCGGGACGGCTGTTGGGGGCATGACGTCTCCACCGGCCGCGCAACCTCGAGGAGGGGCACGTGCTTGAGCCCGCGTACCAGGCAGACGTCGTCGTGGTGGGAGCCGGAGTCGCCGGCCTCTCCGCCGCACACCGGCTGGCCAGCGCAGGAGTAACGACCGCGGTCCTGGAGGCAGCCCCTTACGTGGGCGGCCGCATGTCGACGGAGAAAGTCGACGGGTTCCGGCTCGACCGCATCGGGCAGCTGCTGTCCACGGCGTATCCCGAACTGGCCTCGACACCGGGGCTGGACGCGCTCGTTCTGCGTCCGTTCGCGCCGGGGGTCCTGTTGCACAGCGACGGACGCCGCCATCGCGCCGGCGCGCAGGTCGGTGTGGGGAGCGCAAGGGGCGCACTCCATGCCGTACGCGCCCTGGCGAGCACTCCACGGCCGGGCGGACTGCCCCGGCCGCGCGCCGTCGGCTCCCTGCCCGCGCAGGGCCGTCCGGCGGCCCCGCCCCGGGTGCGGGCGGGCGCGCCGCTGGGCACGGCCGTGGACCAGGCCCGGCTGGGGGCCGCGCTCACCCGGCTCGCCGTCACCCCGGTCGAGCGGCTGCTGCGCCGCCCCGAGTCGCCGGCCGCGCAGGCCCTCGCGGCGCGTGGTCTGCCCGCCCGCACCGTGGACGGCTTTCTGCGTCCGCTGCTCGCCGCCCTGCTGTGCGACCCGGACCTCACCACCTCCAGCCGCTGCGCGGACCTCGCGCTGCGCGCCTTCGCGGCCGGCCGACTGGCGCTGCCGGAGGGCGGGGCCGATGTGCTGCCGGAGCTGCTCGCCCGGACGCTGCCGACCGGCACCGTCCACACCGGGGTGCGGGTCACCTCGGTCTCCACGACCTCGGTGACCACCGCCGAGCACGGCGAGTTCCGCTGCCGCGCCGTCCTGGTGGCCACCGACGCGCGCACCGCGGCCGAGCTGCTCCCCGGACTACGGGTGCCCGACTTCCACCCGGTGACGGTCGTCCACCACACGACGGACGAACCGCCCCCGACCGACGCCTCGCTGCTCCTCGACGCCGACCGGGGCGGCCCGGTCGCGCACACGGCGGTGATCAGCCGGGTCGACCCGAGCCGGGCCCCGGGGGGCCGCACGCTGATCTCGTCCACGGTCCTGGGCACGCCGCCGCCGGGCGTCGACACCGCCGTCCGCGTGCACCTGTCGCGGCTGTACGGCGTCTCGACCGCGCGCTGGGAGACGCTGGCGGTGCACCACACCGCCGAGGCCGTGCCGGCGATGCGGGCGCCGCACGATCTGCGGCGCGCGGTGCGGTTGCTGGCGGGCCTGTACGTGTGCGGCGACCATCGGGACACCAGCACCGTGCAGGGCGCGCTGCACTCGGCACGCCGGGCCGCCTCGGCGATCGTCTCCGACCTCGGCGCCGCCGGTTCCCTGAACGCGGCCGACCCGCGCCCCACGGCACGCGAGGAGCAGGCGGCTGCGTGAGCGGCGGCGCCCCCCGGGGGCCCCGCCCCCCGGGCGCCGGCCCCTTTGCGCCCACGCCCGCCCGCCGCCCGTCAGCCCAGTGCCGCCACCTTGTCCCGGTAGGTGCGGACCGGGGGCGCGTCCTTGTACGGCTCCAGCCTGCGTTCGAAGTCCCTGACGTACTCCAGGGCCCGCACGGACCGCATCTCCGCCGCCTGCCCGGCGGCCTCCGCGGCGAGCTGGCACGCCTGGTCGAGTTCGCCGAGACCGAGCCGGGCCGAGGCGAGGACGACCCGGCAGAACACCCTGCTGCGGGCAAGGGCGGCGGGACGCAGCTGCAGCGAGCGCTCCGCGTGCTGCGCCGCCGCCCGGAACTGCTGCAGGTCACGGTGGCAGTGCCCGAACTCGTCGGCCAGCTGCGCCTCGTCGAAGAAGCGGGCCCAGTACGGCACCTCGTCGCCGGACTTGGCCGCCTCCAGCGCCCGTTCGGCGCGCACGAGGGCCGCCGTGGAGGCGCGCACCTCGCCGAGCACCCCGTGCCCGCGTGCCTCCGCCGAGTGCAGCAGCGCCTGCACGACGGGCGGGGCGCCCGAACCGACGCCCTGCTGGGCCACCCGCGCGAGCTGCACCGCCTCGCGCCCATGGCCCAGATAGACGGCCTGGCGGCTCATGGTGACGAGCACGAACGAGCCGTACGCCCGGTCCGCCGCCGCCTGGGACAGCCGCAGGGCCTGGACGAAGTAGCGCTGGGCCAGGCCGTGCGCGGCGATGTCGAAGGAGGTCCAGCCCGCGAGGCGGGTCAGATCGGCGGCCGCGCCGAAGAGACGGCGGCCGGTCTGCTCCCCGTACGTCCCGCGCAGCATGGGCTCGCACTCGTGCTCCAGGTACCGCACGAGGGCCTGGCGCGCGTGCCCGCCGCCGTACCTGTCGTCGAGGGTGCGGAAGAGTTCGCCGACCGAGCGGAGCGCGGCGATGTCGCCGCCGGTGACGCGCTGACCGGGGCCGCGCTCGCCGCCCTGGCCGCGCTGCCGGGGCACGGCCGTCGGCCCGGCCCCCACCCGGGCGGGCGGCGCCGTGAGCTGCGGGGCGGCGGGGTGCTGGGGTGCGGCGGGTCTGGCCGGGCGGGCCTGGAGGGGCACCCGGGCAGGCGCCTCGCCGCGGGCGACCTTGTCGTCTGGGCGGCCGATCAGCCAGTCGCGGCTGGGGACGACGAGCCCCGCCGGGGTGAAGGCGATCTTGCGGAGCTCGGCGTGGCTGCCGGAGTCCTTGCGCCAGAGGCCGCCGACGATGTCGATGGCCTCCTCGGGGGTGCCCGCGAACTCCAGTCCGGCGTACACGGGGGCGCACGCGTCCAGGCCGAGGTCCTGGGCGGTCAGGCGACGGCCCAACCGCCGGGTGAAGACCTCGGCGATCAGGGCGGGGGTGGTGCCGCGGGGCTGCTGCCCCCGCAGCCACCGGGTGACGGACGTCTTGTCGTATCTGAGGTCCAGCCCGTGTTCGAGACCGAGCTGATCGACGCGACGGGCCAGTCCCGCGTTGGAGAAGCCCGCTTCGGCGATGAGCGCGGCGAGCTGGCGGTTGGGAGTGCGCTGCGCGGGTCGTTCCGTCATCTGCGGTGCGGTCTCCTGCCTCCCGGGCCTGTGACGTGCCCGGATGAAGTGCGCTGATGCGGTGATCAGCCCGTTTGGCCTCGTGAACGGCGCGAATGTAGCGGAGAGTAAGCACCCGGTCGCAAATCTCCGCTTTCATTCATCCGATCGTGTGAGGATTGACCGTGGGGCTGACGCGGAGCGCGCGGACGTACAGTGGCTTGGGCGCGCGACGCGCCTGACGACTTTCCAGGGAGGCGCTTGCCGTGAGCGAGTTGCGGTTCGTCCGGATGGGGTTCGGCGAGAACGCCGTGGACTACCAGGAGGCGTGGGACGAGCAACGCCGGGTGCACGCGGCACGCTTCGTCGACGAGGTCCCGGACACCGTGCTGCTCCTCGAGCATCCCCCCGTCTACACGGCCGGCCGGCGCACGGCCGCCGACGAGCGGCCCCTGGACGGCACCCCGGTCGTCGACGTGGACCGCGGCGGCAAGATCACCTGGCACGGCCCCGGACAGCTGGTGGGCTACCCGATCCTGAAGCTGCCGCGCCCGGTGGACGTCGTCGCCCACGTGCGGCGCCTGGAGGACGCCCTGATCGGGGTGTGCGCGGAGTTCGGCCTGGAGACCTCCCGGGTCGAGGGCCGCAGCGGCGTGTGGGTGCTCGGCGATCCGGTGGAGCAGCGCCCCTCGCTCGGCGGGCTGTCGCTGGACTTCGACCCCCGGCTCACCGACGAGGAGTTCGACCCGCGGCTGAACGGCCCGGAGTACGCCCCGTCCAACGCCGGCCAGCGGCGCGAGGACCGGAAGATCGCCGCGATCGGCATCCGGGTCGCCAAGGGCGTCACCATGCACGGCTTCGCGCTCAACGTGAACCCGGACAACAAGTGGTTCGACCGCATCATCCCCTGCGGGATCCGGGACGCGGGCGTCGCCTCGCTGGCGAACGAGCTGGGCCGGGACGTCACGATCGAGGAGGTGCTGCCCGTGGTGGAGCGGCACTTGGCGGACGTCCTGGAGAACGCCGAGCCGAAGCCGCGCGAGATCGAGCGGGTCTCGGCCTGACCGAGGTCGGCACCACCGCCGGACTTTCAAATCCACGGGCGTACGCTTGAGCACGCCGAAGAATCAATCGCTAGGGAGCCGGTCGTGTCCGCAGTCGCACCCGACGGACGCAAGATGCTGCGCCTGGAGGTCCGCAACAGCCAGACCCCCATCGAGCGCAAGCCCGAGTGGATCAAGACCCGGGCGAAAATGGGTCCCGAGTACACGAAGATGCAGAACCTCGTGAAGAGCGAGGGGCTGCACACCGTCTGCCAGGAAGCCGGCTGCCCCAACATCTACGAGTGCTGGGAGGACCGCGAGGCCACCTTCCTCATCGGCGGCGACCAGTGCACCCGGCGGTGCGACTTCTGCCAGATCGACACCGGCAAGCCCGAGGCGCTGGACCGTGACGAGCCGCGGCGCGTGGGCGAGTCCGTCGTCACGATGGACCTGAACTACGCCACCATCACCGGCGTCGCCCGCGACGACCTGGCGGACGGCGGCGCGTGGCTGTACGCCGAGACCGTGCGCCAGATCCACCGGCAGACCGCGGAGCGCGAGGCCGGGCGCACCAAGGTGGAGCTGCTCGCCCCCGACTTCAACGCCGTCCCGGAGCAGCTCGCGGAGGTCTTCTCCGCGCGGCCCGAGGTCTTCGCGCACAACGTCGAGACCGTGCCCCGGATCTTCAAGCGGATCCGGCCCGGCTTCCGCTACGAGCGTTCGCTGGGCGTCATCACCGCCGCCCGCGACTACGGGCTCGTCACCAAGTCGAATCTGATCCTCGGCATGGGCGAGACGCGCGAGGAGGTCGGCGAGGCGCTGCGCCAGCTGCACGACGCGGGCTGCGAGCTGGTCACCATCACGCAGTACCTGCGGCCCTCCGTGCGCCACCACCCGGTGGAGCGCTGGGTGAAGCCGCACGAGTTCGTCGAGCTGAAGGAGGAGGCCGAGCAGATCGGCTTCTCCGGCGTGATGTCGGGCCCGCTGGTACGGTCCTCCTACCGCGCCGGACGCCTCTACCGGATGGCCGTCGAGAAGCGCGGTTCCTTCATCGCCACACAAGCCGTCTGACGCGACGTCACCTCTCTTGCGCCGTACGGCCGCAAGCCGAGTGTGTGAACTCGCGCACAAGTGGCTACTCGCCAGTAGTGACCGATTCGACGCGGTCCCGACCGTCCCCGCAGATGAGGACGTACGTCGGGGCCGCGTCAGCGTTTCGGCCCCCCGCATCAAGGTTTCATTCGCGTTTGACCGGTCGGTCACGCCCTGGTAACACCAAACAGTGACGCTGGTATCACGTCACGTAGAACACAGCCCCGTACCACCCGTGCCAGAACCTTGTCCGAGGGGGACACCCGCCATGCAGGCCGCGCCCGTTCGCGCCACCGCGATCCCGACCTTCAGCACCGCACTGCGCGCCGTCGAGTCGCTGCTCCTGAGCAGCGGTCAGCGCACCGCCCGACGCAACGCCTGGACCTCCGTCCTGGAGGACCGCCGTCGCGCCAAGGACCGGGTCGAGGCGCAGCGCGTCCTCGAAGCGGTCACCTCCGCCCGCCCCTGACCCACCCCCTCCCCGCACTCCCCACACCTCCCCTCCTGCCGTCGTAGGCGCTTCCGCGGCCACGTAGACTTCGTGGCATGGCGAGAAGTGACAGCGCGGCGGACGCCGCTAACCCCGGGCGACTGAAGCAGATCGCCCTGACGTTCAAGATGACCCGCAAGGCCGACAAGACGATCGGTTTTGTTCTCGCGGGTGTCTTCCTCCTCACCTTCGGCGTCTTTCTCGCGATCGGCTTCCTGATCGGCCACCCGGTCTACCTGGGCATCCTCGGCGTCCTGCTCGCCTTCCTGGCGACGGCGATCGTGTTCGGACGCCGGGCCGAGCGGGCCGCCTTCGGTCAGATGGAGGGCCAGCCCGGCGCGGCCGCGGCCGTCCTGGACAACATCGGCCGGGGCTGGACGACCACCCCCGCGGTGGCGATGAACCGCAGCCAGGACGTGGTGCACCGGGCCGTCGGCAAGGCCGGCATCGTCCTGGTCGCCGAGGGCAACCCGAACCGGGTGAAGAGCCTGCTGGCCGCCGAGAAGAAGAAGATGAACCGCATCGTCGCGGACGTTCCCGTGTACGACGTGATCGTCGGCACCGGCGAGGGCCAGGTCGACCTGAAGAAGCTGCGCACCACCCTGCTGAAGTACCCGCGGGTCCTGGCCGGCCCGCAGGTCACCGCCACCAACGACCGGCTGCGCGCTCTGGGCGACCTGATGAGCAACATGCCGCTGCCGAAGGGGCCGATGCCCAAGGGCATGCGCCTGCCGAAGGGCGGCGGCGGCAAGGCCCGCTGAACCGATGCCTCGCACACGGTACGAGGAAGGGGCGCCCGGAGTGATCCGGGCGCCCCTTCCTC
The DNA here is from genome assembly GCF_001746365.1 of Streptomyces sp. LUP30. Lineage (GTDB taxonomy): Bacteria > Actinomycetota > Actinomycetes > Streptomycetales > Streptomycetaceae > Streptomyces. The sequence goes on along the minus strand of NZ_MJAJ01000026.1, from coordinate 89,094 downwards.
ATGCGCCGTCTCAGCCGCGCACTTCCACCGTTCGGGCCAGCCGGTCGTGCAGACCGCGGCCGTCCCGGTCCCAGACCAGGGCCGGCACGGCCAGACAGAGAAGGACCGTGCGCACCGCGGAGCGCAGAGGACTGACGGCCCCGGTGTCGACGGAGACCACCCGCAGACGGAAGAGACGCTTGCCCGGAGTGAAGCCGAGCGTGCCGACGGTCAGGAGGCTCATCACGAGGAAGACCAGCAGCGCCCAGTTGCTGGTCGCCGGCCGGTAGCCATCGGTGATCAAGCTGTATGCGATCAAGACACTGAGGCCCCAGTCCACCGCGAGCGCGCCCAGCCGCCGGCCGGGACGGGCGATCGAGCCCGGCCCCTCCTGCGGCAGTCCGAGCTGCTCGCCCCGGTATCCGAAGTCGACACCGGCGTCCTCGGCGGCCGCGCGGGGGCCCGACAGCCACGAGCCGATTGCATCCCTGTTGTCCACGCGTCCACGGTACTGCGCTCGTTTCGCGATACGGACAGGTGGGGTACACCGGGCAGGGTCCGGTTAACTTGTGCGAAACAAATGGGTCACGCCCGAGAAATCACCCGTCCCTAGGGTCGACGACAGCGTGTGCCACCGCACTGGCCGCACGAACGAACTACCACCCCGGCTCGACGGCCGGGAGTAGGAGGAGCTGGATGTTCCAGAACGCCGACGAGGCCAAGAAGTTCATCGCGGACGAGGACGTCAAGTTCGTCGACGTCCGCTTCTGCGACCTGCCGGGCGTGATGCAGCACTTCACGCTGCCCGTCGAGGCGTTCGATCCGGACGAGGAGCTCGCCTTCGACGGCTCCTCCATCCGCGGCTTCCAGGCCATCCACGAGTCCGACATGGCGCTGCGCGCCGACCTGTCGACCTCGCGCGTGGACCCGTTCCGCCGTGACAAGACGCTGAACATCAACTTCTTCATCCACGACCCGATCACGGGCGAGCAGTACTCCCGTGACCCGCGCAACGTGGCGAAGAAGGCGGAGGCCTACCTGGCGTCGACCGGTATCGCCGACACCGCGTACTTCGGCCCCGAGGCCGAGTTCTACGTCTTCGACAGCGTCCGCTTCCAGACGTCCGCGAACGAGTCCTTCTACCACATCGACTCCGAGGCCGGCGCCTGGAACACCGGTGCGCTCGAGGACAACCGCGGTTACAAGGTCCGCTACAAGGGCGGCTACTTCCCGACCCCGCCGGTCGACCACTTCGCCGACCTGCGTGCGGAGATCTCCCTGGAGCTGGCCGCGTCCGGTCTCCAGGTCGAGCGCCAGCACCACGAGGTGGGCACCGCCGGCCAGGCCGAGATCAACTACAAGTTCAACACGCTGCTCGCCGCGGCCGACGACCTCCAGCTCTTCAAGTACATCGTGAAGAACGTCGCCTGGCGCAACGGCAAGACCGCGACCTTCATGCCGAAGCCGATCTTCGGCGACAACGGCTCGGGCATGCACGTCCACCAGTCGCTGTGGAGCGGCGGCTCCCCGCTGTTCTACGACGAGGCCGGCTACGCGGGCCTGTCGGACATGGCCCGCTACTACATCGGCGGCATCCTCAAGCACGCCCCGTCGCTGCTGGCCTTCACCAACCCGACGGTGAACTCCTACCACCGTCTGGTCCCGGGCTTCGAGGCTCCGGTCAACCTGGTGTACTCGCAGCGCAACCGCTCCGCCGCCATGCGCATCCCGATCACGGGCTCCAACCCGAAGGCCAAGCGCGTCGAGTTCCGCGCGCCCGACTCCTCCGGCAACCCGTACCTCGCCTTCTCCGCGCTGCTCCTCGCGGGTCTGGACGGCATCAAGAACAAGATCGAGCCGGCCGAGCCGATCGACAAGGACCTCTACGAGCTGGCCCCCGAGGAGCACGCGGGCGTCGCACAGGTCCCGACCTCGCTCCCGGCCGTCCTGGACCGCCTGGAGGCGGACCACGAGTTCCTGCTCGCGGGTGACGTCTTCACGTCCGACCTGATCGAGACGTGGATCGACTACAAGCGCACCAACGAGATCGCCCCGCTCCAGCTGCGCCCGCACCCGCACGAGTTCGAGCTGTACTTCGACGTGTGATCGGGCCGGGCCGCCCGCAGGCCCGCAGCGACGCCCCCGTCTCCTGTTCGTCAGGAGACGGGGGCGTCGTCGTACGGCCCCGTTCCGAGCCCGGAGCATTCCTTTGCTCTCCACAGGGTCTATCCGGATCCGTCCATGGACGGACCGGGTGCACACTGGCATAGGGGCGAGTGCCTGACTGCGGGGTGGTGCAGATGCAGAGCCGTTTCCGGAGCGATCGGGGACTGACCGTGCGGATGACGGTCACGCTGTTCCTGCTCGGACTGCTGTACGTGGCGTTCGTCGTCGCGCTGATCGTGTTGCTGAAGTCCTGGTTGCTGGTCGTGGTGCTGATCGCCGCCATGTTCGTCGCGCAGTTCTGGTTCTCCGACCGGATCGCCCTGTTCGCGATGCGCGGCCGGGTGGTGGAGCGGGAGGAGTATCCCGAGCTGCACGCCGTCGTGGACCGGCTGTGCGCCCTGTCGGACATGCCCAAGCCGGTCGTCGCCGTCTCGGCCATGGACATGCCCAACGCGTTCGCCACCGGGCGCAATCCCCAGAACGCCGTGGTGTGCGTGACGACGGGGCTGCTGCGCCGGCTGGAGCCGGCCGAGCTGGAGGGCGTGCTCGCGCACGAACTGTCGCACGTCGCGCACAAGGACGTGGCCGTGATCACGGTCGCCTCGTTCCTGGGCGTCATCGCGGGGCTGATCGTCCGGTTCGCGTTCTACTCGCAGGTGTTCGGCGGCGGCCGCCGGGACCAGAACACCGCCGCCGTCTTCGCCGCCGTGATGGGGGTGTCGGCCGCCGTGTACGCGCTCAGCTTCCTGCTGATCAGGGCCCTGTCGCGGTACCGGGAGCTGGCCGCCGACCGCGCCGCCGCACTGCTCACCGGACGGCCCTCGGCGCTGGCGTCCGCGCTGGCGAAGGTGTCCGGCGACATCGCCCGCATCCCGACCAAGGACCTGCGCACCGCGCAGGCCTTCAACGCGTTCTACTTCACCCCGGCCACCGGCAGGGAGCCCGGCATCGAGCGCTTCTTCTCGACCCACCCGAGCCTGGAGCAGCGCCTCGACCAGCTGGGGCGGATCTCCGCCGAGCTGGGCGAGGCGGCCACGCCCGGGAAGGCCGGCTGAACGGCATGGGGCTGCTGGACATCCTGCTCGGCCGGACCAGGCCGGTCGTACCGGACCTCGATCAGCTGTTCGGGCTGCCGTCGGCGGCGGTGACGCTGGAGGCGGCGACCGGGTTCACCCCGACCGGGCAGGGCGCCGTGTGTTTCGCCACCGTCGAGGGCTCGGCGTTCGAGCAGACGCACCGCGAGGTCCAGGCGCTCCTCGACGCGGACACCGAGCGCAACGGCCCAGCGGTGCGGCTCGAGCGGGACGACTTCGGCTACTCCTGGCTCGTCTCGCACCGCACACCCGACGAGCTGTCGGCGCTGGTCAACGACCTGCACGCGGTGAACAGCGCGATGGAGGTCAACGGTTTCGGGCCGCAACTGCTCTGCTCCCTGGCCGGGTTCGAGGAACGGGCCGCGGGGGGTGCGGGAGCCGACGCGGAGGGCGGGGCCCCGGGACGGCGGCTGGGGCTCGTGTATCTGTACAAGCGCGGTGCGTTCTACCCGTTCGCGCCGCTGCCCGGCGCGAGGCAACGGCGCGACAACGCACTGGAGTTGCAGGTGAAGGCCGCTCTCGCCGACGACCTGCGGATCGAACAGGACCTGAGCCGCTGGTTCCCGGTGTGGGGCGCCCCGGGCCTGTAGGACGCCCCCGGGCCCGGGGGCTCCGGGGCGCCCCGGAGCCCGGCGGTCGATCGCGGCCGGCTCCGGCTCTACTTGCCGCGCTCACGCTCCTGACGGCGGGACTCCAGGGGGCGCTCGCGACGGTAGCGGCGCTCCCACCTGGCCTGCGTGTCACGGCGCTCGCGGTAGGCCTTGTACGAGGTCGGAGCGGGCGCCGCGCTCGGGGCGGGCCCGGCGGAGGGCGACGACGGCGTCGACGTCCCCAGCCCGTAGCGCACGTACAGGAAGAGGACGGCGACGGCGGCGAGCCAGTACAACGGGTTTCCGAATCCCAGGACCACCAGGACGACGGCCCCGGAGAGAACGACGGTGCCCATGGCGTGCCTCCTTCCTGGGCGGGGACGGACGGGGACGGACGGTTACCGAGCGTTGCGAGAAGGGGCGGCCCGGCGTCTCCAGAGTAGGGAAACGGTCACTCACCGTGCACCTCATTTTCGTCGCCGCCCCGAGAGGAGGCGGGTCGGCGGCCGAGGTCAGATCCCGTGCGCGGCCGTCACCACGCCTGCCGCGACCGCCGTGCCCAGGGCCGCGTGGTCGGCGGCGGTCTGGGCGGCGTAGGCCAGGGCGAACTCGGCGACGGCGCGTTCGAAGGTGTCGGCGCCGCCCAGGTAGCCGGCGATGGCCAGCCGGTCGCCGGACCGCGCGTGCGCGCGGGCCAGCGCGGTCCCGCACAGCCGTGCGTACGCCCGGAGGTCGGCCGGGGCCATCCCGGCGACGTCGGCGGAGCCCTGCACGTCGCGCAGCTGACGCCAGTAGAAGGCGCGGCCCTGTGGCCCGGTCATCCAGCCCAGGAAGACGTCGCCGCCGGCCTGCAGCAGCCGTTGCCCGGCGACCACCCGACGGCCGGGGTGGACGAAGGGTCCGCTGGGCAGATGCTCCTCCAGGACGGACGCGCGCGCCTCCTTGATCTGCAGGAAGAGCTGGTCCTCGGCATCGCGGCCGGCGAGCAGCACGACGAAGCAGCGGGTGCCGACGCTGCCGACGCCCACCACCTTGCGGGCGGCGTCGACGAATCGGTACCGGTCCAGCAGCAGGCGGCGCTCGTCAGTGAGGGTGGAGCGGTAGTCGCTGAAGATCTTGCGCAGAGCGGCGCTGTCGGAGGCCCCGGCGGGTTCGAGCAGCGGTGGGTCGTGGATGATGCGGCGGCGTCCGTCGACGACCTCGGTGAGCTTGCCGAGCGGCTGGAGGCTGATGCGGCGGCGGGCGCGGGTGAGGCTGGCCTCGGCCCGTCCGCGGTGCCGGGCGGAGTGCACGAGGGGCAGCAGGCGGTCGGCGTCGATGCGTTCGTACCAGACGGCGAGTTCGCCGAGCCGGGCCAGCCGTCGCATGGCGTCGCGATAGGCGGCCACGGCCTCCAGGACGGCCCGGTGCACCCGGGTCTCGGGGTGACCGTTCTCGCGGGCCGCCACGGCGACGGAGACGGCGAGCCGTTTGACGTCCCACTCGAAGGGACCGGGGAACGTCTCGTCGAAGTCGTCGAGGTCGAAGAGCAGCGCCCGCTCCGGCGAGACGTACACCCCGAAGTTCAACAGGTGGGCGTCACCGCACAGCTGCACGGTCAGCCCGGTGTGCGGCTGCGACGCCAGATCGGCGGCCATGACAGCGGCCGAGCCGCGCAGGAACGCGAAGGGCGAGGCGGCCATCCTGCCGTAGCGGACGGGCAGCAGCTCGGGCAGCCGGTCCCGGCCCTGCCGCTCCAGCACGGCGACGGGGTCCGGCCGGTCGACGGACGGCAGCCAGGAGGCGTGCGCGGACCTGGGGACACGCCTGCGGGCCGCCTTGCCGCGCCGCGCCCGTTCGGCGGGGGTGGTCATCCGCGTCGCCTTCGCACCACGTCCGCCTCCCGTCCCACAACCTCGCCGGGCTTCTGTTCGCAGTGAAGGCCGCTGCGCGGAGGTGCGCACGCCGGATACACCGAACGGGTGACCTGCGACGACAGGAATCGGCCGCATACGAAGAGGCGGACGCCGGGGTCGCCCTCAAGAGCGTCGGTCGTCGGTCGTCGGGGGCGATTGTCAGTGGTGTCGGGGAGGATGCGGGCAGGGACGAGTGACGGACGACGAGACGGCGGGCCGGCCGGACGGCGGCCGGACGTGGCGGGGCGAGGGCGGGCGGAGGCCGGGATGGGCGACGGACAGCGGTACATCGGTGCGGCGGAGCGACGGGCCAGGCTGGCCCTGCGGCACCGCCTCGCCCCCGAGGCGCGGGCCGCGACGCCCGCGGCGGTGGCCGACGCGCTCGTGGCCCTGCACGGCACCGACCCGGCGACGGTGTATCTGGCGGTCGGCGCCCGCCTCGCCGACGCGTCGACGACCGTGCCGGAGACGGACCGGGCGCTGTACACGGACCGGAGCCTCGTACGTATGCACGGCATGCGGCACACGGTGTTCGTGTTCCCGACGGAGTCGACGGCCGTCGTGCACGCCTCGACCGGACTCGCGGTGGCCGCCCGCGAGCGGGCCGCTCTGGTGAGGCACATGGCGATGGCCGGCGCCCCGGACGCGGTCTGGCTGAAGGAGGTCGAGGAGTCGGCGCTGGCCGCCCTCGCCCGGCTCGGGCAGGCGACGGCCGCCGAACTGGCCCGCGAGGAGCCGCGTCTGCGGGAGCAGTTCGTGTACGCGGCCGGGAAGCCCTACGAGGGCGTCCACACCGTCGTGACCCGGCTGCTGAAGGTGCTGGGAGTGGAGGGCAAGGTGGTCAGGGGGCGTCCCCTGGGCTCGTGGACGTCCAGCCAGTTCCGCTGGGCCCTCGCCCCCGCGCACGCCGAACTCCCCACCGCGCAGGCCCAGTCGGAGCTGCTGCGGCGCTGGCTGACGGCGTGCGGGCCCGCCACGGAGGCCGACCTGAAGTGGTGGACCGGCTGGCGGGTGACGGACGTACGGCGGGCGCTGACCGCGATCGGGGCGCGGGCGGTGACCCTGGACGAGGGCACGGGGCACGTGGTCGACGGGGACGTGGATCCCGCGCCCGCCCCCGACGGCCCGTGGGCGGCCCTGCTGCCGGCGCTGGACCCGACGGCGATGGGCTGGCAGGGCCGGGACTGGTATCTCGCCCCGGAGTTGCGCCCCGCGCTGTTCGACTACAGCGGCAACGTGGGACCGACGGTGTGGTGGGACGGCCGGGTGGTGGGGGGTTGGGCCCAGCGCTCCGACGGGGAGATCGTGTGGCGGGTCCTGGACACGGAGGGCGTGGGCGGCGAGGCGCGGAGGGCGATCGAGGCGGAGGCGGAGCGGCTGGGGGCGTGGCTCGGCCCGACCCGGGTGACGCCGAGATTCCGGACGCCGCTGGAGAAGGAGTTGGTGAGCTGAGACGAGGGGTCTTTCCGCGGAGCCGGCAGTCCTGCTCGCCGGCGTCCGTCCACCCGGCGTCGAGCAGCGCCGGGCGCCGTCCCACGACGGCGCCCGGCACCCCGCTCAACCACTCACGGCTCACGGCTCACGGTCCGCGGACTCACCGGCTCGACGACTCACCGGCTGTAGCGCATCAACGCCCGCACCATGTGGCACGTCGTGTCCGACGGCGGGTGAACACCGATCAGCCGCGCCGTGCTGCGGATCTTCTCGTTGCGGGCCTGGTTCGGCATGTAGACGCCGAGGTCGAGCAGAGCGATGGCGAGACGCATCGCCTTGAGACGACGGTTGTGCGTGACGTACCACTCGCGAGGCCGCCCGGGCGGCAACGGCCGCTTCTCGACGGGCGCGCAGGGCAGGTCGAGCTGGACGGAACGCGTCGCTGTGGATTGAGTCGCGGACGGCTTCGGCTTCAGTGCGGCAGCGGGCACAGGCATCCTCCTGTCGCGGTCAGGGCCCGACCCGGCACCTCCGGCGGACCCTCGAACACTGCTTCTATTCTACTGTCCCCCACTGACAAAAGCCCCTGATCACATGGGCTTTGGAGCCACTTTCGAGCTACCGTGACCGGCATGGAGATCTGGATCAACCCCGCCTGTTCCAAGTGCCGCAGCGCCCTCACACTCCTCGACGCCGAGGGCGCCGACTACACCGTCCGCCGCTATCTGGAGGAGGTGCCGAGCGAGGACGAGATCAAGGAGGTGCTCGACCGTCTCGGCCTGGAGCCGTGGGACATCACCCGCACCCAGGAGGCGGCGGCCAAGGAACTCGGCCTGAAGGACTGGGCACGGGACACGAGCACGCGCGCACGCTGGATCGGCGCCCTGGCCGCACACCCCGCCCTCATCCAGCGCCCGATCATCACCGCGGACGACGGCACCGCACTCGTGGCCCGCACGGACGAGGCCGTGCGGGACGCCCTGTCCCGCTGAGTCCGGCCCGGCGGCCGAGGGCCCTTCACCCGGCGGGAGTCGACGCAGTGACGCACGTCACCTCGAATGGGCCCCGTGGCCGCTGAGTAGCCTCGTTCGGTATCTCGTACATAGCGGCGTACGCTCCCCTATCCCTCAGGAGGCGCGCATGTCGCGCAGGAGAACTGTCGGCACGAAGAAGAAGATCGCGCTGCTCGTCAGCGCAGCAGCAGTCGCGGGCGCCGGGGCCTTCGTGATGGCGAACACCTCGAACGCCGCCCAGACACCGCAGAACGCGACGCCGCTGTCGGCCGCGAACTCGACGGTCTGTCAGGGACTCGCCACCGCCCTCGGCAACAACCAGAAGTTCATCGACGGCCAGCGGGCCGCTCCGGACGCGCAGTCCGAGGCCCGCATCGCCAACCGCGAGGCCGTCATCGCGCAGATCAAGGTCCAGCAGAAGGCGTCCGGGTGCGCCGTCGGGGAGTCGGCTCAGGACTCCCAGACGGGCGGCTCCCAGACGGGCGGGGCCCAGGCAGGCGGGGCCCAGGCAGGCGGGGCCCAGGCGGGCCGGCCCTCGCAGGCGGCCTCCGCCCCCGCGGGGAACACCGGGAACAACGGCAACGCGGGAAACAACGGCAACGCGGGAAACGGCGGTGCCGCCGCCTCGGGCCGCCAGGTCTGCAACGGTTCGACGGTCACCCTGTCCGGCGAGGCCGGTGCACCGGCCGCGTCGAGCAACCAGTTCCCGGCCGGAACCAAGCTGAAGGTCACCAACCTGGACAACAACAAGTCCACGACCGTCGAGGTGACCTCGGTCTCCGGTAGTTGCGCCCTCCTCAACAACGCGGCCTTCGAACAGGTCCGTGAGCCCGGCAAGTTCCTCATCCGCCGGGCCCTGATCGAGAAGGTGGGGTGAGGCTCAGCCGCCGAGAAATCCGATGAGGCGGCGGCCCGCTCCGGAGGGCAGGGCAGACGGCAGCGCATGGTGAGAGACGTCCGGGAGGACGATCGTCTCCAGATCGCGCACCGTCGCGCCCGCCCGGGCCGCCGGCTCGCGTGCGGGAGAGGTCCTGCTGTTCGCGGCCACGAGCAGCAGGACCGGAGCCTTCAGCCCCCGCAGGGCGTCCGGCCGCGGACGGGGACCGGTCACCGGCCGTTCCGCAGGGAATCCCGCCGCCGCCTCCTGCAGCCGGAGGCAGTCGGGGTCCAGCCCAGCCCCGCCCGTCTCCCACTCCAGGAAGGCGCGCACCCGGCGCGGGGTGGGCCGCACCAGCATCGGCAGGGCGCGCAGCAGATACGTCGCCTTGTACCCGGCGAAGCACTGGGTCGGGTCGAGGAGGAACAGGCGACGTACGCGCTCGGGGGCGCGCAGCGCGAGGCGGAGTGCGAGCCACCCGCCGTAGGAGTGCCCCCCGACGTCGGCCGCCTCGACGCCCAGGCCGGTCAGCACCGCGTCCAGCCAGGCGTCGAGGTCGGCGGGGGTCCGCACCCCGTTCGCCGTGCTGCGGCCCGCCGCACCGACGAGATCCGGGGCGTACACCCGCCGCACCCGTGCGAGGTCGGCCGCCTGGGCGAACCAGGACGCCGAGGTCGCTCCCCCGCCGCCGGGCAGAAGCAGCAGCGCGGGCGCGTCGCGGGGGCCGCAGGCGTTGACGTACGCCGTGCCGTACGGGGTGGGGACCCGCAGGGCCTCGCGGTCGGCGGGCCACTTGGCCATGACCGTGTCGTAGGCCGCCTGGAAAGTCCCGTCGTCGTACGTGCTCATGGTGCCCCGCCCCCTGCCCTCCGATATCATCTCGCCGAGCGAGAGAGTCGCCGAGCGAGATAATAACCGAGGGAGCACCGCCGTATGCCTGCCGACGACCCGCATCTGGAGACCGTGCATCTGCTGCGTGCGGCGACGGTCGAACTCGGGCTGCACAGCGCCCGGTTCGCGCAGCGCAACGGGATGCACCCGACGGACGTGCGTGCACTGATCGTCCTCATGGACGCGCGGCGGGCCGCCGAGGAGGTCACCGCCGGGCGGCTCGGGGCCGCCCTCGGGCTGAACTCGGCGGGCACGACCGCCCTCGTCGACCGCCTGGAGCGCGCCGGCCACGTCCGGCGGGTGCGCGGCGCCACGGACCGGCGCAAGGTCATCGTCGAGGTGGACGAGCGGGCGGTGGAGCTGGGCCAGGCCTTCTTCGGTCCGCTCATCGGGCACGTGGTCGACCTGCTGGACGGCTACGACGAGCGGGAGCGGGCCGCGATCCACGGGTTCCTGGAGGGCGTGCGGCGAGTCGCGTCCGAGGCGGGCTGACGACGGGACTGCCCCGTTCCCGGCCGCCCACTCCCCCCGCATACGAGCCGCCCGCCGTCCCCTCCCCCTCGCACGCGCGCCGCCGCCCGTTCCCGCCGGACTCCCGCTCCGCTCCCGGCCGGAGCCCTCACCGCGTGAGGCGCACCACAGAACCACCAGGTTACACGGGGTTCACATTCGAGCAATGATCGGGAAATCGCCTGTTGACAAGCTTCCGGGCGAACAGGCGGCGCCCCAGTGCCGCAGCGCCGCAGCACCCGCAAGTGCGTCAGACACACCCCCGAAGGAAGTGGCCCGTGACCTTCAAGGCTGAGTACATCTGGATCGACGGCACCCAGCCGACGGCGAAGCTCCGTTCCAAGACGAAGATCATCGAGGGCGCTCCCGCCGGTCTCGACGCGCTGCCGATCTGGGGCTTCGACGGGTCCTCCACGAACCAGGCCGAGGGCCACGCCTCGGACCGTGTCCTCAAGCCGGTCTTCACGTGCCCGGACCCGGTCCGCGGCGGCGACGACATCCTCGTCCTGTGCGAGGTCCTCAACATCGACATGACGCCGCACGAGTCCAACACCCGTGCCGCGCTCGCCGAGGTCGCCGAGAAGTTCGCCGCGCAGGAGCCCATCTTCGGCATCGAGCAGGAGTACACGTTCTTCCAGGACGGTTACCCGCTCGGCTTCCCCAAGGGCGGCTTCCCGGCCCCGCAGGGCGGTTACTACTGCGGTGTGGGCGCGGACGAGATCTTCGGCCGTGAGGTCGTCGAGGCGCACCTCGACAACTGCCTCGCCGCCGGTCTCGGCATCTCCGGCATCAACGCCGAGGTCATGCCCGGACAGTGGGAGTTCCAGGTCGGCCCGCTGGCCCCGCTGGAGGTCTCCGACCAGCTGTGGGTGGCCCGCTGGCTGCTCTACCGCACCGCCGAGGACTTCGGCGTCGCCGCCACCCTCGACCCCAAGCCGGTCAAGGGCGACTGGAACGGCGCCGGCGCGCACACCAACTTCTCCACCAAGGCGATGCGCGAGGGCTACGACGCGATCATCACCGCGTGCGAGTCGCTCGGCGAGGGCTCCAAGCCCCTCGACCACGTCAAGAACTACGGCGCCGGCATCGACGACCGTCTGACCGGTCTGCACGAGACGGCCCCGTGGAACGAGTACTCCTACGGCGTCTCCGACCGCGGCGCCTCGGTCCGCATCCCGTGGCAGGTCGAGAAGGACGGCAAGGGCTACATCGAGGACCGCCGTCCGAACGCCAACGTCGACCCGTACCTGGTGACCCGGCTGATCGTGGACACCTGCTGCTCGGCGCTGGAGAAGGCCGCCCAGGTCTGATCCCCGCACTTCCCGGAAGGGGCGCCCGCCGACTCGGCGGGCGCCCCTTCCCGCTTCCCCGCAGGCGTGAGCCGTGGGTCCGCTTCGCGCCAGGGATGCGTCCAAGCTGTGAGAGAAGACTCCTGCAACGGGCGGGTGTCTGCTTCAATGGGCCCATGGCCAGCTTCCAGAAGAACACCGCGACGGGTCGCCATGACCTCGAGCCCTTCTGGCCCTCCCGTCAGCACCACGACTTCGACCGGGTGTGTTGCCGCGCGACGAACGCGCCGGCCCTCTAAAGCCGTACACCCCGGCCTTCGGCCAGCGCGCACGACGTACGTCCTCGACGAGCCCGACCACGAATCGCGGCCGTCGTCCTCCCCGACGAACTCCTCGCGCGAAAGAGCTGACCTCTCATGGCGACCACTCGTTCCCTCTCCTCCGCTCCCTCCCTCACCACCTCCGCCGCCCCCGCTCCGAACGGCGCCGCCCGTCATCGGCTGCGGGCCGTCGACCGGGACGAGGTGGTCGACGTCGTGGACTTCCTGCCGCCGGGCACGACCTGGCTGCCCGCCCCCCAGCACACCCTGCCCACGCTGCCGGGCCGGCCGCCGATGATCGGCTACCTGGTGCTCGTCCCGGCCGACCAGCAGCCGCCCTTCCTGCCGGTGGCGGTGCCGGAGCGGCCCGCGGCCGACGAGGCCGTGCCTGCCGGGGGCGCCGGACGTCCACTCGTGCGGATCGACCCCGTGCAGCGCACCGCCGAGGTGGACGGGCGGCAACTCGACCTCACCTACCTGGAGTTCGAGCTGCTCGCGCACCTGGTGACCCACCCGAACAGGGTGCACACCCGCGACCAGCTCGTCACCACGGTGTGGGGCTACGGCCACGTGGGCGACGGCCGCACGGTCGACGTCCACATCGCACGACTGCGCCGCAAGCTGGGCGCACAGCACCGCCAGTCGATCCAGACGGTGCGCCGCGTCGGCTACAAGTACACCCCGCCGACCGGCCGCTGACCCGGTTCGTCTGCCGACGGCAGAGCACGGTTCCCCGTCGCGCCCGGACCGGGCACAGTCACGGCATGAGACTTCTGGTGCTGGGCGGGACGGAGTTCGCGGGGCGGGCCGTCGTGGAGGCGGCCCTCGGACGGGGCTGGGACGTGACCGTCCTCAACCGGGGGCGGCAGGCGCCCGTCCCCGGCGTCCGGTCGCTGACCGGCGACCGCACCGCGCCCGGAGGCCTCGCCGCGCTCGCCGACCCCGGCGAAGGCGACTGGGACGCCGTCGTGGACACCTGGTCGGCGGCGCCACGCGCGGTGCACGAGGCGGCGCGGCTGCTGCGGGGCCGCGCGGGCCGGTATGTGTACGTGTCGAGCTGCTCGGTGTACACCTGGGCCCCGCCCGCCGGGTACGCCGAGGACGCGGCGCTCGTCGAGGGCGCCGAACCCGGCGCCGGGCAGAGCGACTACGCCCAGGACAAGCGCGGCGGCGAGCTGGCCGCCCTCGACGCCTTCGGCGAGCGGGACAGCGTTCTCGTACGGGCGGGGCTGATCCTCGGCCCGTACGAGAACGTCGGCCGACTGCCCTGGTGGCTGACCCGGATCGCGCGCGGCGGCCCGGTCCTCGCGCCCGGCCCGCACGGCCTGCCCCTGCAGTACGTCGATGTCCGCGACCTCGCCGCGTGGATCCTGGGCGCGGTCGAGCGGGAGCTGAGCGGGCCGTACAACCTGATGAGCCCGCAGGGCCACGCGACGATGGGCGAGCTGCTGGAGGCGTGCGTGCGCGCCACCGGCTCGGACGCCGAACTGCGCTGGACCGCGCCGGAGACCGTCCTCGACGCGGGCATCGAGCCGTGGACCGAGCTGCCCGTGTGGGTGCCGCCGGGCACCGACATGCACGACGCCCTGCACGCGGCCGACGTCTCGCGGGCGATCGCGGCGGGGCTCGTCTGCCGCCCGGTCGAGGAGACCGTCGGCGACACCTGGAGCTGGCTGACGTCGATCGGCGGCGTCGCGCCCCACCGTCCGGACCGGCCCCGCAAGGGCCTGGACCCGGAGGTCGAGGCGAAGGTCCTCGCGGCGGGCGCGAAAGCCGCGGGCACGGGAAGCACGGACACGGGAAGCGCGTGCACGGGAAGCGCGTGCACGGGAAGCGCGGGCACGGCAGTCGCGGGCAGCAGGGCCTCGGGCCCGGGGGGTGTATCTGGCACCACCTCCTGAGCGGGGACCTCGGCCCAGTGACCGCCGATCGGCGGTCCGCGAGACTGACGCCATGAACGCCAACACGCAAAGCGGCAGCATGGGCACCCGTGCGCGGGCGGCGGCGCTCGCCTCCGGCCGGGCCTTCGTCCTGGCCCTGGTCTGCCTGCCCGAGGCCATCCTGTGCTATACGGTCGCCGTCGTCTCGATCGCGCTCGTCCCCGTCGTGGGGGTCGGGCTGGTCACGACGCCGTGGGCGCTCACCTGGGTGCGGTCCTTCGCCGACCGGCGGCGGGACCTAGCGGCGAAGTGGTGCGGGATACGCATCCCCTCGGCCTACCGGCCGGTGCCGGAGGACGCGAAGCCGTGGGCGCGCACGACAGCGATGCTCCGGGACCCGGCGACCTGGCGTGATCTGCGGTGGCTTCTGGTCGACATGACGGCCGGATACCTCACCGCGCTGCTGCCCGCCGCGCTGGTCCTCTACGCGGTGGAGGGTTTCGCGCTGGCGGCCGGGATGTGGCGGGTGTACCGGGGCGCGACCGGTGACACCTACTGGTACGGCTTCGTGCCGGTCACCGGACAGGCGTCCGCCTTCGGCGCGGCGGCCCTGGCCTGCGTGCTCCTGGTGCTCGGCTACATCCACAGCCCGCGTCTGCTGGCCAACCACTTCCGCCTCACCCGGGCCGTACTCTCCCCCACCCAGGCCGAACTCGCCGAGCGAGTACGGGTGTTGACGGAGACCCGGCGGGACGCCGTGGACACCTCCGCGGCCGAGCTGCGGCGCATCGAACGGGATCTGCACGACGGCGCCCAGGCCCGGCTGGTGGCGATGGGCATGGACCTCGGCACCGTCGAGATGCTCGTCGACAAGAACCCGGAGAAGGCCAAGGAACTGCTCGCGCAGGCCCGTCGCTCGTCCGCCGAGGCGCTCTCCGAGCTGCGCGACCTGGTACGCGGCATCCACCCGCCGGTGCTGGCCGAGCGCGGACTCGGCGACGCGGTGCGGGCGTTGGCGCTGCGGCTGCCGATCGCCACCGAGGTGAGCGTGGACATCGAGGGCGGCCGTGCGGACGCTCCCGTGGAGTCGGCGGCCTACTTCGCGGTGAGCGAGGTGCTCACCAACGCGGTCAAGCACTCCGGCGCCGACCGGATCTGGGTCGACCTGCGTCACTCGGAGGGCAGTCTGCGGATCTCCGTCACCGACAACGGCAGGGGCGGTGCGGCGATCGGGGCGGGCTCGGGGCTGGCCGGGATCGAGCGCCGGCTCGGTACATTCGACGGCGTCCTGGCCGTCGGCTCGCCCGCCGGCGGTCCCACCATGGTGACCATGGAGATCCCTTGCGTGTTGTCCTAGCCGAAGACCTCTTCCTGCTGCGGGACGGTCTCGTCCGGCTGCTGGAGGCCTACGACTTCGAGATCGCCGCCGCGGTCGAGACCGGGCCCGAACTGGAGCGGGCCCTCGCCGAACTGGAGCCGGACGTCGCCGTGGTCGACGTCCGGCTCCCGCCCACGCACACGGACGAGGGTCTGCAGTGTGCGCTGGAGGCCCGCCGCAGGCGGCCCGGACTGCCGGTGCTCGTCCTCTCCCAGCACGTCGAGCAGCTGTACGCGCGCGAGTTGCTCGCCGACGGCAGCGGCGGGGTCGGCTATCTGCTGAAGGACCGGGTGTTCGACGCGGAGCAGTTCGTGGACGCCGTACGGCGGGTCGCCGCGGGCGGCACGGCGATGGACCCGCAGGTGATCCAGCAGCTGCTGGCCCGGCGGGCGAACGACGGCCGGGGGCCGGTGGACCGGCTCACCCCGCGCGAACGGGAGGTTCTGGAGCTGATGGCGCAGGGCCGGTCGAACGCGGCGATCGCGGGCAGTCTGGTCGTCACCGAGCGGGCCGTCGCCAAACACACCGCGAACATTTTCGTGAAGCTGGGTCTGGAGGTCTCGGACGACGACAACCGCAGGGTGCTGGCGGTGCTGGCCTATCTGGACCGGGACCACTGATCCGCCAACCACGGTGTGGTGTGAGGGTTTTGGGGTTGTTTGCGGCCGCGGGCTCTCATGAATTTCTGAGCGGGCTGAACACCTGTGAGGCGTGATGCGTAAGGGAGGAAGCAGCTTCAGCTTCACTCCTGTCGGGCGCCTCGATGCTGCCCCGCAAGGAAGTCAGAGGAGTTCCATGGGACGCAACACACGTAAACGCCGTTCGTCGATGGCCACCAAGGCCGTGGCAGCATCGGCGGCCCTAGCGCTCGGCGGGGGCGGGCTGATCTGGGCGAACTTCTACGCTTCGGCGCACGAGTCGAACAGCTCGGGCCAGAACGAGACCAAGGCCGCCAACGCGGCCGTGCAGGTCGCCACCATCTCCTGCCCGGACGTGGGGCAGAAGCTGACGAGCGTGCCCAACGGGGCCAAGCAGGGCGTCGCGACCGAGCTGGCCAACCTCGACAAGCAGATCACCGAGGCCTACGCCCGACTCGCCTCGACGCGCCAGGCCCAGGCCGGTGACTCCGGTTTCGTGCAGAACGCGATCGTCGGCCCCCTCAAGGAGAAGCGGGCCGCGACGATCGACCGGATCCGCATCAACATCCAGCGCTCGGGCGGCCAGTTCGACAACTCGCTGAGCCAGCTCGCGGCCTGCACCACGCAGGCGGCGAACAACACGACCGCCGGACAGCAGAACGGCGGCCAGCAGCAGGGCGGCCAGCAGCAGAACGGCGGCCAGCAGCAGGGCGGCCAGCAGCAGAACGGCGGCCAGCAGAACAACGGTGGCCAGCAGCAGAACGGCGGCCAGAACAATGGCGGCCAGCAGCAGGGCGGCCAGCAGCAGGGCGGCAACGGCGGTCAGGGCGGCAACGGCCCCGTCGCCTCGGACTTCGTCGACATCACGAAGGTCCAGGCGAACGTCAAGGGCAAGCCCGGCAAGAACGGCCAGGCCTCCAACGGCACGTTCACCGTGTCCTGTGGTGTGAACGCGAACAAGAACTTCAACACCGACAACGTGATCGTGGCACCCGGCGTGACCAACGGCGCGCACCACACGCACGACTACGTCGGCAACCAGAAGATCAACGCGTTCTCCAGCAACAACACGTTCCTCCAGGGCGGCACCAGCTGCTCGAACAAGAGCGACCTGTCGTCCTACTACTGGCCCGTGCTGCGTCTGCAGAACGGCACCAAGGAGTTCGACCAGAACCGGGACGGCGGTGGCAAGGAGGGCAACGTCGGCAAGATCCTGACCGCCCAGCAGGCCGAGATCAAGTACGTCGGCAGCCCCAAGAGCAAGGTCGTCGCGATGCCGCAGTTCCTGCGGATCATCACGGGTGACGCCAAGACCACCACCAACGGTCTGGCCAACGCCAACGCGCACTGGAGCTGCACCGGCTTCGAGAACAAGGTGCAGCTGACCGAGCAGTACCCGATCTGCCCCCAGGGCAGCAAGGTGGTCCGCTCGTTCGCCTTCCAGAGCTGCTGGGACGGCAAGAACATCGACAGCGCCAACCACCGTTCGCACGTGGCCTTCGCCGACGCCAACGGCAACTGCCAGAACGGCTTCAAGGCGATCCCGCAGCTGACGATGCGTCTCATCTACAGCGTGCCCGCGCCGGTCATCCAGAACGGCCAGGTGAAGAACGCCTACGCGGTCGACGGCTTCCCGGAGCAGCTCCACAAGCCGTCCACCGACCACGACGACTTCATCAGCATCACGAAGAACGGCCTGGCGAACAAGATCGCCAACTGCGTCAACAACGGCCAGCGCTGCCAGTGACACACTGACACGATGACCGCATGAAAGAGCCGGCGGTGGGATCTCCCACCGCCGGCTCTCTGCTGTCCGGAGAAGGACCGGAGTTCAGTGACCCGCGTGCGCGGAGTGGTCGGTGCCCTCTTCGATGTCCCCGCCGAGCGTGGTGCGCAGCGCGGCCACCGTGGAGTCCTCGCCGACGGCCACCCACTTGCGGCCGACGAGGTAGTGACCGCCGTAGTCCTTGGCCGTGTTGATCCACTCGCGCAGTCCGCGGTCCGTGGCGAACGTGGCGAGGATGAACTTGCCGTCGGCGTTCTTGCAGATGGCCTGGCGGATCTCGTCCGCGTCGGTCTGCATGTCCGGTGTGCACTTCACCGCCGCGGCCAGTTGCTCCAGGCTGCCGTTCGCCACCCCGGGGATGGACGCCTCGGCTTTCCCTGAGCCGCCGGAAGAGCATCCCGCCAGCAGCAGCGCCGCAGCGGCGGCGGCCGCCGCGAGCATCGGTCGGGTCATCTTCATCTGTTCCTCCAAGCAAGAGCCTCGCTCTGGATACGGCTCCCGCGCGCGGTGCGCTCAAAATACCGGTGCCGGGTGGGGACACGCGTGCGAGAGTGGCCCCGTGAACCAAGACTGGGAAGATCGCGTGACCGCCGCCTGGACCTCCTTCGACGACTACCCGCAGGAGAAGGCAGCGGACTTCCGGGCCGTGGTCGACGCACTCGCCGCCGAGCTGCCCGAGGGCAGCCCGCTGGGCCTCTTCGAGCAGGCCTGCGCCTGGGACTCGACCGGCCGTTCGGACCTGGCGGCCCCGCTGTACCGGGAGGCGCTCGCCCGCGGCCTGAGCGACGTCAGCGGCTACAAGGGCAGGCGCGCCAAGATCCAGCTCTCCAGCTCCCTGCGCAACATCGGCCGCGCGCAGGAGGGCGTCGAGTTGCTGACCCCCGAACTGGACCGCCCGTCCGACGAGTTGGACGACGCCGTACGCGCCACGCTGGCCCTGTGCCTGTCGAGCCTCGGCCGGGACCGCGAGGGCCTGTCCCTGGTCCTCGGCGCCCTGGCCCCTCATCTGCCGCGCTACCAGCGCTCGATGGCCAACTACGCACGGGCGCTCGTCAACCACTGAACGGCGACGCGCACATCCGCGACGCCGACGCGACACCGAAGCGCCCATCGGAGCTGCGGTGACGACCGGCGGGCCGGCGTGGTTCACGCCTGCGGCCGGCGGGTGGAGCCGTTCGTCAGCAGGGGAAGGGCGGCACACCGGCCGACGGCCGCCGGTCGCGCCGGTGCGCGCCGGGCCGGTGCGCGGTGACCATCGCACGTCTCACTCGTTCTGCTGGACGTGCAGTCACAGGATGTCGCCCCGCGCCCCGCAGCCGGATCCGCCGCCGACCGGATCGTCGACGTCGAGCAGGCCGAAGCCGCGCTCGTCGAGCACTACCCGCGTCTCGTCCGGCTCGCCTATCTCGTGCTGCCGCCCGGCCTCGGCCGCGGGCGGCGCGTCCTGACCGCGCACGCCCTCGTCCAGCGCGCCCTGCCCCGCGGCCGCGCCTCCGTTCCCGTCATCCCGGCCCAGTCCACCGGCCGCGACGGCGACCCCGGGTACGCCTACGTCCGTCTCCAGGTGATCCGTACGGCGCTGGAGGCGGGGGTGCCCCTGACGCTGCGGGCGTGGCCGAAGCGGGCGCAGTTGCCGCCGCTGTTCCCCCAGGTGTGGGGGCTGCGCCTGTTCCCCCGCCCGGGCGGCGCCGACGAACTCGCCCTGGACCAGCGGCTCGCCGCCCTGTCCGGCCCGGCGCGCGCCGCGTACGTCCTGCGCGGTCTGGAGCGGCTTCCCGACGGTGATGTGCGCGAGGCGCTGACCGAGGCCGGCGTCGAGGAGGTGGAGGCTGCCCTGCGGGAGGCCGCCCGGGTCCCGGCCGCGGAGCACGCGCTGCTCGCCGAATCGACGGAGTTCGACCCCTGCGCCCTGCAGGCCCGGCCCACCGATCTGATCCGGCGGCGCCGGCACACCAGGGCAGCGCTCGCCGCGGCGGCCGCGCTGGCGGTGTGCGGCGCGCTGGTCGCGCTGCCCGGCGACGGCTGGGGACCGGACGGGGCGGCCGCCCCGGTGTACGCGCAGAACCCGGCCGCCGAGGCCGCCCTGGACCCCGGGCGGCTGGTGCGGATCTCCCCCGCCGCCTGGAAGACCTCCGCCCGCACCGACTTCTCGGTGTGGCCCGCGCGCGGCGCACTGACTCGTGACACCACGCTGCTGCGCCGCGCGCTCGCCGTCTGGGCCCGCCCGGGTGAGACCGTCCAGGTGTCCGCCACTCCGGAGACGCCGGCCGGCGGTCCCGCCGGTCCGCCGCAGCTGCTCTACGCGGGCGAGGTCGGCAACGCGCGCGTGGTGATCCTCTACGACGGGCTGCGCATCGCCCGCTACGCGGAGCCCAAGGACGGCACGGCCGGGGCGGCCCTCGACTTCGCGCGGGCCGACGGCGCGTCCGGCGCCGAGGCGGCGGCGCTGGTGCTCGACCGGGCCGACGGCAACGTCCGCTACCTCACGGCCCCGTGGGTGACCAAGGCCGCCGAGCGGGACCTGTCGAAGCCGGGGGCCGGGTCGATGGAGCTGACGCTGACCGACGGGATCACCTCGCCGCTGGCGAGCCCGGCCACCCGCACCGGCGCGTGCACGACGTGGAACGTGCTCCAGCTGACGGACGCATCGGGCAGTCATCTCCTCAGCGACCTCGGCGAACTCGTCCCCGCCCGCCTCACCGCGGGGCGTCCGGGCGAAGCCCGCGAGGCGAGCGGCGCGCAGGCGCTGCGCACCTGGGCGCCGTTCGCGTGTTCGCTGGCCGACGCGCGCGGGCAGGGCGTACGGACGGTCAACGCATGGGGCTACGCGCGCCAGCCGCTGCCCGACGGGAGCGGCTCGGCGGCCTGGGTGTGCACCAGGGCCGAGACCTGGCGGGGCGACGGGAACCGGGTGCTGGCCCAGTTCCACACGCCGGGCGGGCTGTTCGGGGCGGCCGTGGCGAAGGCCGGTGACGTGCCGGCGTGCGGCCCGCGTGATCCTCATGTGCTGGCCGGGGTGCTGTGGAAGTCCAAGGGCGGCCACTGGTACCTCCTCGCGGCCGGCGACAAGGAGACGGCGTCCGTGCGGTCGACGGGCGGGGTGCGCGGCTCCGGGCAGGGCAACCTGCTGACGGTGGCGGCGAAGCAGGGCGCGCAGGCCGGTCTGGAAGGCCGGTTGAGGGACGGGCGGCCGATCGGCGGACTGCGCTGACAGCTCGTTCGGACGAGTTCGGGCGAGTTCTCGCGAGTTCTCGCACGGGGGTTCACCCGAGGCCTACCCATCAGTACATTGACGTCATGTCTAACAAGGCCGACCGGGCGCCCCTCAAGGCCCGCAAGGTGTCCTTCTCCTGGGAGGACACCCCGCTGCACTGGGTGCCGGGGGACCCCTTCACCACGCACACCGTCAACGTGCTGCATCTGCTGCTGCCGGCCGGTGAGCGGTGGTTCGTGCACGTCTACCGGCAGGTGCTGCCCCTCGTCCGGGACGAGCGGCTGCGCGAGGACGTCATCGGTTTCATCGGGCAGGAGGCCATGCACTCCCAGGCCCACGACGAGGTGCTGCCGCATCTGCGGGAGCAGGGGCTCGACCCGACGCCGTACACCGCGCAGGTCGACTGGTTCTTCGAGAAGCTCCTCGGGGACCGCACCCTGCCGCCGGGGCGGGCCCGGCACTGGTGGCTGATGGAGCGGGTGGCGCTGATCGCGGCCATCGAGCACTACACCGCGTTCCTCGGCGACTGGGTGCTCAACGCCGGGGAACTGGACCGGCAGGGCGCCGACCCCACCATGCTGGACCTGCTGCGCTGGCACGGCGCGGAGGAGGTCGAGCACCGGTCCGTCGCCTTCGACCTCTTCCAGCACGTGGACGGCGGCTACCGGCGCCGGGTGCGGACCTGGGCGACGGCGTTCGCGACGATGGTGTTCCTGTGGCAGCGCGGGATCCGCTTCTTCATGGCGAACGACCCCACCCTGGTCGACGGCCGCGGCTCCCTCAAGGACTTCTACGTCCGCGGCCGGCGGGGCACGCTGCCCGCGACCGGTGATCTGCTGAGGTCGGTCCCGCGCTATCTGAGCCGGGCCTACCATCCCTCGCAGGAAGGGTGCACCGAGCAGGCGGTCGCCTATCTCGCCTCCTCCCCCGCCGCGCTGGCCGCGCTCGCCGCGGAAGAGAGGGCCTCGTGATGCCGAAGCCGCTGTCCCTGGTCGCGTTCGCCGGCGCCACGCTGCTGGTCCGGCGCGCGCTGCGGCACCGGATCCGGACCTCGCCGCTGTGGCCGATGCCCGCCCTGGAGGAACCGGTCTCCGGGCGGCCCCGGTCGCGGACGCTGCGGCTGCGGGTGGCCGCGCGCGAGACGGTCGCCGACGGCGTCGTCCGACTGCGGCTGGAGGGGACCGGATTGCCGCGCTGGGAGCCGGGGGCGTATCTGGACATGGTGCTGCCGTCGGGGCTGGTGCGGCAGTACTCGCTGTGCGGGGACCCGCTGGACGCCACCTCCTACACGGTCGCCGCGCGGCTCGTGCCGGACGGGCGGGGCGGCTCGCGCGAGGTGCACGAGCAGGTGCGGGAGGGGACGGAGGTCGAGGTGCGCGGGCCGCGCAACCGTTTCCCGCTCGTGCCGGCCCCCTCGTACCTCTTCGTCGCCGGAGGCATCGGCATCACGCCGATCCTGCCCATGCTGCGGTCCCTGCCCGAAGGGGTCGGGTGGCGGCTGGTCTACGCCGGTCGCACCCGGGCGTCGATGCCGTTCCTGGAGGAGCTGGCGGCGTTCGGGGAGGACCGGGTGACGGTGGTGGAGGGGCGGCCGGATCTCGACGTGTCGCTGGCGGGTCTGCCCGAGGCGACGGCCGTGTACTGCTGCGGCCCCGAGGGGCTGATGGCGGCGGTGCGCGCACGGGCTCCGCAGGTGCGGCTGGAGCGGTTCGCCGCCCGCACGGTCGGTGACGGGATGCCCTTCGAGGTCGAACTGCGGCGCAGCGGAAGGACGTTGACGGTCCCCACCGACTCGACCCTGCTGGCCGCCGTGCGCTCCGAGCTGCCGGACACCGTCTACTCGTGCGAGCAGGGATTCTGCGGGACCTGCCGGCAGAGGGTGCTGGCGGGCGAGGTGGATCACCGTGACGAGCTGCTCACCGACGCCGAGCGCGGCGACTCGATGCTGATCTGTGTCTCGCGCGCACGAGGTGAGCGCCTCGTGCTGGACATGTGATCGTGCGGTCGACGGATCACGCGGACACCTGGACCGGTCCAGGCCGTTCGAGTCCGGATTCGATCGGTAAGGTGTCCGCATGACTACCTCGGTTCGTCGCAGAATGGGAGTCGAGGAGCGTCGGCAGCAGTTGATCGGCGTCGCCCTCGAACTGTTCGCCCAGCGTTCGCCGGACGAGGTCTCGATCGACGAGATAGCCGCGACCGCGGGTATCTCACGCCCCCTCGTCTACCACTACTTCCCCGGTAAACTCAGCCTGTACGAGGCCGCGTTGAAGCGGGCTTCGGAGGATCTGGCCAGCCGGTTCACCGAGCCGCGCGAGGGGCCTCTGGGCGCCCGGCTGCTGCGCGTGATGCACCGCTTCTTCGACTTCGTCGACGCCCACGGACCCGGTTTCTCCGCCCTGATGCGCGGCGGCCCGGCGGTCGGCTCGTCGACCACCAACGCGCTCGTCGACTCCGTGCGCCAGATCGCCTACGAACAGATCCTGTCGCATCTGGACATCACCGATCCGCCGCCGCGGCTGGAACTGGTCGTCCGTTCCTGGATCTCGCTCTCCGAATCGACCGCGCTGATCTGGCTGGACGGGCGGCGCATCCCGCGCGAGGAGCTGGAACGGCAGCTCGTGCACGACTTCGCCGCGCTGACCGCCGTCAGCGCGGCCTACGACGACGAGCTGCGCATCCTGCTGCGGCCCGTGCTGGGCGACGAACCGGCGGACGGTCCCTTCGGCGACCTGGCCACCCGCCTGATCGCCCTGGCCTCCTGAACGGTCAGGCCTCGTACTTGCGGTACGACGGGTCGAGGTCGCGGACCTCGGCGGACACGTGCAGGCTCACACCGTCGACCGGCGCGATGTGCTTGCGCAGCAGCTCCAGAGCGGATTCGGCGAGGCGGGCCTTGGTCTCGTCGGTCCGGCCGGCCAGCAGGGCGATCGTGAGGTTGACGATCGCCGGGCCTCCGTCGCCGTCCGCCGCGACGGCTCCGACCACGTCCGCCTCGGTGCGCAGGACCCGCGTCTTGCACGCCTGCAGCTGCGCGGCCGCCGTCTCCACGACGACGGGGTGCAGTTCGAGCGCGAATCCGCGCCAGTCGACGTGGTCGAGCCCGGAGGAGACTTCGACGGTGATCTGCGGCATGGGCACCTCTGTTCTAGGTCAACTGGTCCCACCTTAGAACCTCAGGACAGGTCCTGGTCCGTCAGCCGCAGGGCCAGCATCGCGACGTCGTCCTCGCGGTCGTTGCCGAAACAGCTCAGGAGCGTGTCGCACAGGGCGTCCAGGCCCGGCATGGCGCCGGTGGCCGCCGCGCGCAGCTGCTCCATCGACACCGCGAGGTCGGTGCCCCGGGTCTCGATCAGCCCGTCGGTGACCATGAGAAGCCGGTCGCCGGGCTCCAGGAACAGCTCGGTGGGCGGCGGATGGGGCAGGCCCGGGCCGAGCAGCGGACCGGCCGCCTTCACGTAGTCGGCGCTGCGGCCGTCCCGGACGATCAGCGGCGGGATGTGGCCCGCGTTGGCGACGCGGGCGCGTCCGGTGCCGGGGTCGAGCAGGACCAGGCAGACGGTCGCGGTGACCCCAGGGTGGTAGCGCTGGAGCATCTGGTCGAGGCGCTCGGCGAGCACGGCCGGGTCGCTCTCGTCGACGCAGTAGGCGCGCAGCGCGTGCCGGATCTCGACCATCACGGTGGCCGCCTCCAGCGAGTGCCCCACGACGTCGCCGACCGCGGTCAGCACCCCGTCCCCGGCGCGCAGGGCGGCGTAGAAGTCGCCGCCGATCTCCGTCTCGCGCGACGCGGGCACGTACCGCACGACGACGTCGACGCCCGGCAGCTCGGGCAGCCGGTGCGGCTGGGGCAGGAAGCTGTGCTGCAGGGTGAGGGCGACATGCCGCTCGGCCCAGTACATCAGCAGCGGCTCGGCGGCGAGCGCGGTGGCCTGGGCCAGCCGGGCCAGCAGCGACTCGCGCTCGGGGTCCACCCGGCGCACCCCGCGGGTCGGGGTGGCCAGACAGACCGCCCCCCGGCCGTCCTGGGTGGGGATCAGCACCAGACGGGCGTCGTGCTGCATCCCCGGCCGGAAGACTCCGGCCGGCCACAGCGGCGCGGACGCCGTGGTGATCCGCACCCCCGCCTGCCCGTGGGTGAGCCGCCGCAGCAGTGTGACCACGGCCCGGTGGGCCTCCGCGTCCGGCAGTGCGAGCGAGGTGCGGCTGCGGGGAGCGCCGCGGTAGAGCTCGTCGTCCGGCCCGAGGACGAAGACGGCGGCGGGTGCGCCGGTGAGCCGCGTCGCGCCCTCGGCGGCCGCGTCGGCGAGTTCCTGCGGGGAACGGGCCGACTGGATGGCCACGATCGCCTCCGACAGCAGGGTCAGCCGCCGGGCCGCCGCCTGGTCGTCGGCCCGCAGCCGTGCGGCGCGCACCGCGGCGCGGACCACCGCGTCGATCTCCCCGGGCGAGGCGGGCAGCGTCAGACGCGCCTCGCCGCCCGCGTCCGGTCCCTCCGCCGGGTCGCCCGGCTCCCGCGGTTCCGTCCCCGCCGCCGAGAAGTGCACGACGGGCACACCGGCCATGTGCGGCCTTGCCTTGAGCCGGCGGCGCAGTTCGAAGCCGCTCATGTCCGGCAGCTCCACGTCGACGAGGGCCACGTCGGGCAGGCCGCCCTTGCGCAGCCGCACGTCCAGTTCGACGAGCGCCTCGTGGCCGGTGCCGACGGCGACGACCTGGTGACCGGCACGGCGCAGCACGGTCCCCAGAGCGAACCGGCCGGCGGCCGTGTGGTCCACGACGAGCACCGTCGTGTCTGTCCGTCTGCCGTCGACGCTCATCAAGTCAGCCTCGGACTCGCTGGTGGAGCAGACCCGGTTTCGAGGCCTGCTCCACCACGGTAGTGCCGCTGTCTAGGGCGTCGTCCGGGAGAACACCGCCACGGTCCGGGCCGGAACGGCGAACGTGCCCGTTTCCTTCGTGTACGAGGAGGAGCGCACGGTCTGGTCCGCGCCGGTCGCCTGCACCGGGTGCAGGCGGTAGCCGGTCCCGGCGAGCGCGGGGACCGTCTGCTGCTGCGCGTCGGGCGTCGCGTTGAACACGACGACCAGGTCGCCCAGCAGCATGGTGATCACCCCGGGGGTCTCGTCCTTGCCGGACAGCGGGAAGGACAGCGCCGACTGGACCTGCGCGGCCGTCCCGAGGGAGAACGCCTTCTCCGTCGTCCGGATCCGCAGCAGGTCGCGGTAGGCGGCGGAGGCCGCGGTGATCTGCGGACAGCCCACTTCGACCGTGTTCAGCAAGGGCTTGGCGTAAGGCCACTTGGACGCGTTGTCGGCGGCCGGGGGCAGTCCGCGGCCGAAGCCGTTGCCGGCGGCGCAGTTCCAGTGGATCGCGTTGAACCAGTCGCCGCTGTCGAAGGAGTTGCGGTCGAGGGACTTCGAGCGCAGCAGGTCGGTGCCGGCCTGCGACAGGGCCGGGCCCTGGGAGAGCGCGGCGGTGGCCATGGCCAGGACCTGCATCCGGGAGCGGTCGTCGGCGGAGGTGCCGGCGGGCAGCTTGTAGGCCAGGGCGTCGAACAGCGACTCGTTGTCGTGGGCGTCGACGTAGGCGAGGGCGTCGCCGGGCGCGTGCGCGTAGCCGGCCGGGCCGCCGTTGTAGTCGACCTCGGCGCCGGTCACCTCCTTGCCGTCGGAGTCGGTGAAACGGTAGGCGGCGAGGTTTCCGGACAGGCCGACCTTGAGGAGGTCCTGGTAGTGCAGCAGCCGGGCCTTCTGCTGTGCCGAAGTGCCGTTGTTCGAGGAGGAGTTGGGGTCGGTGTACAGCCCGGAGGCGAAGCCCTGCGCTCCCGGGTCCTCGTCGAAGGGGCCGCCGCCGCGGACGGCGTCGCGCGCCCGGTCGGAGAACGTCGCGACACCGGTTCCCGCCATGTTCTTCTGTGTGGCCTGCACGAAGCGGGCGTCGTCGGCGACCTCGCCGAAGTTCCAGCCCTCCCCGTAGAGAATGATCTTCTTGCCGTCGACGCCGTCCCGGGCGGGGGTCAGCGCGTCCAGCGCCTTGCGCACCGCGAGGATGTTGGCCTTCGGGTGGTGCCCCATGAGGTCGAAGCGGAAGCCGTCGACCTTGTACTCCCTGGCCCAGGTGACGACCGAGTCGACGACCAGTTTGCCCATCATGGCGTTCTCGGTGGCCGTGTTGGCGCAGCAGGTGCTGGTGGCCACGGAGCCGTCGGCGAGGAGCCGCTGGTAGTACCCGGGGACGATCCGGTCCAGGACGCTGGTCTGCGCCTGGCCGCTCGCCGCGGTGTGGTTGTAGACGACGTCCATGACGACCCTGAGGCCGTCGCCGTTGAGGGCCTGGACCATTCTGCGGAACTCGACGGTGCGGGCCGTCCCGTCCGGGTCGGTGGCGTAGGAGCCTTCGGGGACCGTGTAGTGGTACGGGTCGTACCCCCAGTTGTAGGCGTCCTTCGCGGCGATCGCGGAAACGCATTCCTGCTGTTTCTCGGAGGCCGCCGGGTAGGAGGCGAGGTCGCAGGCGGGAGTCGCCTGGTCGGCCTTCTTCTCGGCGATGGTCGCGATGTCGAAGACGGGCAGCAGGTGGACGTACGAGGTGCCCGCCGCCGCCAGCTCCCGCAGGTGCTTCGAGCCGTCGCTGCCCCGGTCGGTGAAGGCGAGGTAGGCGCCCCGGTCCTTCGCCGGGACGGTCGGGTCCGCGACGGAGAAGTCCCGGACGTGCAGTTCCTGGATCTGGGCGTCGCGCAGCGGGACGGCCTTCGGCTTGGCGAGCTTCGACCAGCCGCGGGGGGCCAGGGCCCTGTCCCCGAGGTCGACGACGAGGCTGCGCGCGGAGTCGGCGGTGAGGGCGACCGAGTAGGGGTCGGTGACCTTGTTGACGACGACCTTGCGGACGCTGGGCGCCCACACGGTCACGACGTAGCGGTAGGGCTTGTTTTTCCAGCTGCTCGGGCCGGTCACCGACCAGACGCCGGTGGCGCCGTCGCGCCGCATGGCGACCGTGGCGCCGTCGAGTTCCAGGGCGACCTGCTGCGCCGTCGGCGCCCAGACGGAGAGCGTGGGGCGGCCGTCGCGGAAGACCGGGCCGAGCCGCGCCGTGGTCGCGCCCGCGTACAGGTCGTCCAGCGCGCCCGCGATCTGCACGCCGGTCGCCGCCAGGACGCCCCCCTCTCCGGTCCGCTGGGTGGCGACGACCTGACCGGTCAGCGCCTCGCGCACCCGGTCGCGGTCGCGCGGGTCGACGGACCAGGCGGTGTAGTCCTTGAGGTGCGGGTACCTGGCCTTCTGGGCGTCGGTGAGCGCGCTCTTCGTCAGCCGCAGCCACTTGGCGTCGCCGGTGAGCCTGCCGTCCTCGACCGCGATCGCGCCCTCACGGCTGTAGAGCAGCTGCGTGGAGGCGGCGCCCTGCGAGCCGTTCCAGGCCACGGTGTTCCGGTCGATCCAGACCGCCTTGGAGGTGGTGAGGTCGAGGGCCGCCGCGGACCCGGCCGGCTGCGGGAGCAGGTACTTCTCCTGCCCGTTCAGCAGCCACACCTCGTGGCCGTTCGCGGTGAGGTCCAGCGAACGGTCGGCGGCGAGATCCTTCTCGTCCCCCTTGTGGACGATGTAGCTCAGGCTGGTGGCGCCGGCGGCGAGCGGCACCTCGAAGACCGCGCCGTAGGCGTCGGTCCGGGCCGGCTGGAGGGGCTTGGACCATTCGGTGGGGTTCGCGGCGCCCGTCCAGACGTGCAGACCCCAGCCGTCGTAGTCCCCGTCGGCACGGTGGTAGTGCAGGACGGCCTTCGCGGTGTCCTGGGCCGGGTAGTCGGGCCGTTGCGTGAGGACCGCCTCCTTGCCCTGCTCGATCCAGACCTCACCGGTCTTGGTGACGTCCACGGTGCGGTCGGCGGAGACGTCCTTGTTCCCCGCCTTGTCGATGACGAGGAAGCCCACGCTCGACGCGCCCGGCTTCAGCTTGACGTACGCGAAGGCGCCGTACGCGTCCCGGCCTGCGAACGGGTGGCTCGCGGGCCAGGTGGTCGACTCGCCGTCGGCGAGGTCGCCCCAGGCGTACAGGCCCCAGTCGGCGTAGTCGCCGTCGGTGCGCTTGTAGTGGACGATCGCGTAGTCGCGCGAGGACGCGGTGGGAACCTCCTCGGCGGGCGGGGTGCCGGTCACGGAGGCGGCGGTGGCGGCGGAGGTGCGCCCGGCGGAGTCCACGACGACGGCCTTGTAGCGCAGGGGGGTGCCGGCCGGCACGTCCGCGCCGATCGTCTGGGTGACCTTGTAGGGGGCGTGGTCGGCGGAGCCGAGGGTCCGCCACCTGCCGTCGCCGGTCTGGGCGGCGAACACGACGCGGTCGAGCCGCCCGCCTCCCCCGACGTCCGCGCCGAGTTCCACGGTGCCGGTGGCGCCGGCGGCGGGGGCGTGCAGCGTGATCGTCGGCCGGGCGGCGGGGGCGGCCGGCCTGCGGTCGGCCTTGAGGACGATCGCCGAGCCCGCGGGAACGGTTACCGTGATTTTCTCGTCGGCTCCGGACGTGACCGTCTTCCTCGTGCCGTGGATCCCGCGGAACGCGGTGTTCGCGGAACCGGTTGCGAACGTCGCCTCCTTCGCCGTGCCGGCGTTGTTGAAGGCGACGACGTACTCGGCCGGGTCCTTGCCGAGGCCGCTGCGGGAGAAGGCGTAGACGCCGGGACCGTCGGCCGCGTAGCGCTCGGTCTGGACGCCGTCGGTGAGGGCCGGGTTGGCCCTGCGGAGTGCGGCGAGGCCCGCGATCTGCCGGTACAGGGGGGCGGAGGCGTCGTAGGCGTCGCTCGCGTGGGTGCGGTCGGTGCCGATCTCGTCGTCGTCGAGGTAGTCGGCGACCTTGGAGGCGAACATGGTCTGGCGGGCGTCCTTGTCGCCGCCGGAGCCGGTGAAGCCCTGCTCGTCGCCGTAGTAGACGACCGGATTGCCGCGGCTGAGGAACATCAGCTCGTTGGCGAGTTCGTCCTTGGCGAGGAGTTCGGCGTCGGTGGCCTTGGGGTCGTCCTGCTTCAGGAAGTACCCGATGCGGCCCATGTCGTGGTTGCCGAGGAAGGTGACCTGCTCGTAGGCGTTGGCCTTGTCGGTCGTGTACTTGTAGTCGTCGGCGAAGACGGACGCGAGCTTCTTCGCGCTGCCTCCCTGGGAGGCGTACTGGCGGGCCGCGTCCTGGAAGGGGAAGTCGAGAGTGGCGTCGAGACGGCCCCGGGTGACGTACGGGGACGTGACCGACGTGTCGGCGGAGTAGACCTCGCCGAACATGAAGAAGTCGTCACGGCCCTGCTTGGCCGCGTAGGCGTCGAGGGCCGTCGCCCACTGGGTCCAGAACTGCATGTCCACGTGCTTGACGGTGTCGATCCGGAAGCCGTCGATGTCGAAGTCGCGCACCCAGCGCTGGTAGATCTTCTCCATCCCGCGGACGACCTCGGGACGCTCGGTCCACAGGTCGTCGAGCCCGGAGAAGTCGCCGTACGCAGTGGACTCGCCGGCGTAGGTCGAGTCACCGCGGTTGTGGTACATCGTGGGGTCGTTGAGCCAGGACGGCGTCTTGGCGTTCTTCTTCGCGGCGGGGACCGTCGGGGTGCGGGGGAAGGAGTCCGCGTCCACGGCCGGGAACTCCGACCGGCCGTCGGCGTGGTCGGCGTCGTCGAAGGGTGTGCCGTCCTTCGCCAGATACGGGAACGCGCCCTTGGACAGGTAGTCGTAGGACTTCTCCGCGTAGTCGACGACGTCGGCGGTGTGATTGGTGATGACGTCGAAGAAGACCTTCATGCCCTTGGCGTGCGCCTTGGCGATGAGGCTCTGCAGGTCCTCGTTGGTGCCGAAGTGCGGGTCGACCTGGGTGAAGTCGGTGATCCAGTAGCCGTGGTAGCCGGCGGAGGCGTCGGCCCCCGTGCCCTGCACCGGCTGGTTCTTGAAGATCGGGGCCATCCAGATGGCGGTGGTGCCGAGGCCCTTGATGTAGTCGAGCTTCTTCGTCAGGCCCTTGAGGTCGCCGCCCTGGTAGAAGCCCTTGTCGGTGGGGTCGTAGCCGGTGGACAGCCGCGAGCCGGTCAGTCCGCCGCGGTCGTTGGCGGTGGTGCCGTTGGCGAAGCGGTCCGGCATGACGAAGTAGAACTGCTCACGGGTGTCGTCGTGCCGGGCGGGCTCGGCGGCGAGCTTCGCGTCGGAGGGGGGCGGGGGCGGGCTGTCGGCCCGCGCCGCGAGCGGCTGGACCAGGGCGGCGGCCAGGGCGGCCACGGCGACGGCGGCCACTCGTCCGGCGCGGGCGGTTCGGCGCGTCCCGGGCGCCGGCCATCTCGGTATCACAGGTGGGAACTCCTTGCGGCTGCGGCTCTGTTGGGTCCGACCCCTGCGCCTGGGGCGCGACTGCGTCGCCGGGCGCCCGCGCGACGGTATCGCCGACGCAAGCTTTACAGCAAGGGTCATGAAAGAACGAGAAAGAACTTTCACGACCCTTGCTCACAGGCCGCCTCAGCAGCTGGACTTGCCCGCGTAGAGCGCCAGCGCCGTGTCGGCCCCCAGAGTCGCCGTGAACTGCCCCGAGGAGTTCACGCTGACGGAGGTGTTGTTCTGCACGTTGCAGTACGTGCCCGCGGGGAGCCCGGTCTGGAACGTCCGGCTCAGCGAGCCGCTCTCGTGGTTGATGGCCACATAGCCCTTCGCGCCCCGCCCGAAGGCGATCGCGTCGCCGCCGTCGTCCCACCAGTTGCCGACCGGCTCGCCGCGCGTGGCGTTGCGGAAGGCGACCATGCGCTGGATCTCCGGCCAGGCGTGCTGGCACTTCCAGCCGCCCTGCCAGCACGCGGTGACGGCGCCGCCGTCGGGCGGGCCGGCGTCCGCGTCCGTCCACTCGTAGCCGGAGTTCACGTCCGGCGCGCCGTAGGGGTAGGCGAGCATGAAGACGTTGGCGAGGGTGTAGTTCGCGCCGTCCTTGTAGTTCAGGGTGGAGCCGTTGCGCTCGGTGTCGTGGTTGTCGACGAAGACGCCCGCGACCGAGTTGCTCAGGTACCCCCAGCCCTCGCCGTAGTTCTTCAGATAGGCGAGGTTCTCGTTGGTGAAGACGCGCTTGAGGTCATAGGCGTAGCGGAACTCCTGGACGTCCCCGTTGCCGGTGTACTCGGTGGGCTGGACGGCCTCGCCGGAGCCGTAGATGACCTCCTGCTTCCAGTACACGCCGGGGTTCGTGAGCCGGGACTTGATGTTCGCGAGGTCGGCGGTGTCGATGTGCTTGGCCGCGTCGATGCGGAAGCCGTCGACGCCCAAGGTGAGCAGGTCGTTCAGATACCCGGCGATGGTCCTGCGGACGTACTCCTCGCCGGTGTCCAGGTCGGCGAGCCCGACGAGTTCGCAGTGCTGGACGTTCCAGCGGTCCGCGTAGTTCGAGATCCGGGAGGTGCAGTCGTCGAAGTCGTAGGAGGAGTACAGGCCCGGGTAGTCGTACTTCGTGTACGACGAGCCGCCGGTGCCGGTGCCGCTGCCCGCCGCCATGTGGTTGATCACCGTGTCGACGACGACCTTGACACCCGCCGCGTGGCAGGTGTTCACCATGTTCCGGAACGCCGTACGGTCGCCGAGCCGCCCGGCGATCCGGTAACTGACGGGCTGGTACGACGTCCACCACTGCGAGCCCTGTATGTGCTCGGCGGGCGGGGAGACCTGCACGTATCCGTAGCCGGCGGGACCGAGGGCGTTCGTGCACTCCTTGGCGACCGAGGCGTAGTTCCACTCGAAGAGGACGGCGGTGACGTCCTTGGCGCCGGGTGGGGCGGCGGCGGCGGTGGAAGCGCCGGGGACGATCACGGCGGCCAGAGCGGCGGCCAGGGCGAGGGCGCCCGAAAGGGGTCTGCTGCGTGTCATGTGGGGTTCCTTCGTCTTTGAAGGCTCTTGCTGCAATCTTTCAGAAACCTTGCAGTGGCGTGATGTTAAGGGTCGTCGGCCGAAAAGTGCAGGGGGGTGGCGTGAAGGATCTGCGAGAAAGGGCGGCCGGATGAGCGGCAACACCCCGGCGGCCGGGGGACGGTGGGGCGGTTGCTCGGTCGAAGGACCCGCCGCGCCCTGCTTGAATCCCCCGATGACCCCCGACTCCCCCGACCGGACCGCCCCGCGCGGAACCCGGGACACCGCGCCCGCGCCCACGGATCGGCCTGCGTCGCCGTCTGCCTCGCCGTCTGCGTCCCCGCCCGCGTCGCCGTCTCCGCACCCGCTGCTGGGGCGCCTGCTCGACGCCGCCGAAGGGCGCTTTCCGCCGGCCGACGGGGCCGTCACGGTCCTGCCCGCACTGCCCGGCGGCCTGGAGTGCTCGGTCGCCTTCACCGGCCACGCCGTCGTCGCCACCGCGCTGCCCGCCCCGAAGGTGCGCGCCCACGGCCCCGACGGGTTCGGCGGCTCCCTGTCCCCGGACTTCCTGCGCGCCCTGGCCGGGCCCGGAGGCTGGATCGGCGTCGTCGACGCCACCCTGGTGGGCCGTGGCGCCGGCGGCCCCGCCCGGCTGCTCCCGCTCACCGGGGCCGACGAGCACCCCCGGGTCCGGTTCGCGCGGCAACTGCGTTCCGACGTCAGGGTGTTCGGCGACACCCGGGGACTGGTCACCCTCGCGGCGGGACTCGCCGGACGGCCCGAGATCAGCGTCGAACTGCACCGCCCCGAGGACGGCGACCGCGGACGGGGCAGGTCGCTGCTGGGCGACGCGCTGACCCTGGTCCCCGAGGGCGAGCCTATCTTCGCGGCCGTCGCCCCGGGGAACGCGCGCTCCCTGCGCGCCTTCCTCGCCACCGGGTTCACCCCGATCGGGTCCGAGGTCCTGGTCCGCCCCGGCCGGAATTGGGCATGACGGCCGGCTCCCCGGACGCCGGGACACCCCTGACGACCCGCCGCAGTTACGACGCCGTGGCCGAGCGCTACGCCCGTGAGATCGGCGACGAACTCGACGGCAAGCCCCTCGACCGCGCCCTGCTGGACGCCTTCGCCGAACTGGCCGCCGACGGCCCGGTCGCGGACGTCGGCTGCGGTCCGGGCCAGGTGACGGGCCGCCTCGCCTCCCGGCACGACGCCCGCCTCGCCGCCCGGCCGTTCGGCGTGGACCTGTCCCCGGCCATGTGCGCCGTGGCGCGCCGCGGGACCGGTCTGCCGTTCCTCGCGGCGGACATGAGCGCCCTGCCGATCCGCTCGGGCGCCCTGGGCGCTTCCTGTGCCTCTACGCGGTGATCCATCTCGGACCGGCCGAACGGGCCGCCGCCTACGCCGAGTTCGCCCGGGTGCTGCGGCCCGGAGCCCCCGTGCTCGTCGCCTTCCACACCAGCGACCCGGATCTGCGCGCCGGAGAGGAGGCCCACCTCGACGAGTGGTGGGGCCACTCCGTCGACCTGACCTTCCGCTACCTCGACCCGGCCGCGGAGACGGCGGCCCTCGACCGGGCCGGCCTCGCCCTCACCGCGCGCCTCGACCGGGAACCGCATCCCGGGGTCGAACATCCGAGCCGACGCACCTACCTTCTGGCACGA
This sequence comes from Streptomyces sp. LUP30, assembly GCF_001746365.1. Classification (GTDB taxonomy): domain Bacteria; phylum Actinomycetota; class Actinomycetes; order Streptomycetales; family Streptomycetaceae; genus Streptomyces. Next base: position 54,636 of record NZ_MJAJ01000026.1, on the reverse strand, counting down.
CGTCCCGCGTAGCCGGCGAGAACGACCCCCGCACGCCGAAGGCCCGCCGACCTGAGGAGGAACGGCGGGCCCTGCGCGCGGCGTTCGGGCCCTCAGGAGCTGAGACGGCCCCGCGGTCCCGCGGTCACGCGGTCGTGAACCAGACCGTCGTGTCCGCCGGCAGCTTCGCCTCGCCGGCGTCCGTCTCGGTCACCTCGTCGCTCGCGAGCAGCACCCGCCCGTACGCCGGGGTCGTCACGGACTCCCCCGTCGTGTTCGCGACGCACACGAACTCCCCGCGCCGGAAGGCGAGGACGCCCTCCGGGGCCTTCAGCCACTCCACCGAGTCGCCGGCGCCCAGGTCGGGGCGGGAACTGCGGATGCCGAGGGCCGAGCGGTACAGCTCCAGGGTCGAACCCGGGGCCCCCGTCTGGGCCGCCACGCTCAGCTCGCCCCAGCCTGCGGGCTGGGGGAGCCAGCTGCCGCCGTCGCCGAAGCCGTACGACGAGCCTTCGCGCGTCCACGGGATCGGCACCCGGCAGCCGTCGCGGAAGCCGTCCTGGCCGGCGCCGCGGAAGTAGGCCGGGTCCTGGCGGACCTCGTCGGCCAGGTCGACGACGTCGGGCAGACCGAGTTCCTCGCCCTGGTACACGTACGCGGAGCCGGGCAGCGCCAGCATCAGCAGCGTGGCCGCCCTGGCCCGGCGCAGGCCGAGTTCGCGGTCGCCCGCGGTGCGGATCTGGGTGCCGAGGCCGGGCGGGTTGGCGAAGCGCGTCGCGTGGCGGGTGACGTCGTGGTTGGACAGGACCCAGGTGGCCGGTGCGCCGACCGGCCGCATCGAGTCCAGGGTGCGGTCGATGACCTCGCGCAGCTCCGCCGCGTCCCACGCGGTGCTCAGGTACTGGAAGTTGAACGCCTGGTGGAGTTCGTCGGGGCGGACGTAGTTCGCGGTGCGCTCGATCGTCGGGGTCCACGCCTCCGCCACGAAGATCTGCTCGCCGGAGTACTCGTCCAGGATCAGCCGCCACTGGCGGTAGATCTCGTGGACGCCGTCCTGGTCGAAGAACGGCATGACATCGTTGCCCAGCAGTTTCAGCTGGTCGTGGGCGCCGAGGTCGGGGAGCCCGGCGGCCTTGACCAGGCCGTGGGCCACGTCGATGCGGAATCCGTCGACGCCCATGTCGAGCCAGAAGCGCAGGATGGAGCGGAACTCGTCGCCGACGGCCGGGTGGTCCCAGTTGAAGTCGGGCTGTTCGGGGGCGAAGAGGTGGAGGTACCACTCGCCGGCCGAGCCGTCCGGTTCGGTGATCCGCGTCCACGCCGGGCCGCCGAAGATGGACTCCCAGTCGTTGGGCGGGAGTTCGCCGCTGACCCCCTTGCCGGGGCGGAAGTGGTAGCGGTCGCGCAGGGACGAGCCGGGGCCCTCCGCGAGCGCCCGCTTGAACCACTCGTGCTGGTCGGAGGAGTGGTTCGGCACCAGGTCGACGATGATCCGCAGACCCAGCTCATGGGCGTCGCGGATCAGGGCGTCGGCGTCGAGCAGGTTGCCGAACATCGGGTCCACCGCGCGGTAGTCGGCCACGTCGTAGCCGGCGTCGGCCTGCGGGGATGCGTAGAAGGGGCTGAGCCACACGGCGTCCACGCCGAGGTCGCGCAGGTACGGCAGACGGGAGCGGACGCCTTCCAGGTCGCCCATGCCGTCGCCGTCGCTGTCGGCGAAGCTGCGGGGGTAGACCTGGTAGATCACCGCGTCCCGCCACCAGTCGCGGCGCTTGGCGACGGTGACGACGGCCGAGGTGGGGGCGGGGGCCGGGGCTGCGGGCTGCTGGCTCATGGCGTCCTTGGTACCTAACGGAGTCATCGGGTCAGGGGTGTTCGGGGATGTCTGGAGAACGGGTGACGAGGCGGCCGCGGTCACAGCGGGGTCGGATGGCGACCGCGGCCGCCCCGGGCTTTTCGGGGGACCGAGCAGGCGGGGCTGCGTCACCCCTTGGTGCCGCCCGCGGTCAGTCCGGTCACCAGGTTCTTCTGCACGAGGTAGAAGAACGCGGCGGCGGGTATCGCGATCAGCACGGCCGTGGCGGCCATCAGGTTGCGCTGGGCGTCGTGCTCGCTGACGAACGACTGCAGACCGACGGCAAGCGTGTACTTGTCGTCGCTGAGCATGAACGTCGAGGCGAAGGCGACCTCGCTGAACGCGGTGAGGAAGTTGTAGAAGGCGGCTACCGCGAGGCCGGGCTTGGCCAGCGGGAGCACCAGTCGGAAGAAGGTGCCGAACGGGGTGAGCCCGTCGACGCGTCCCGCCTCGTCGATCTCGAAGGGGATGGTGTCGAAGTACCCCTTGAGCAGCCAGGCGCTGTACGGGATGACCGTCGTGCAGTAGACGAGGATCAGGCCGAGGTAGTTGTCGATGAGCTGCAGGTCGGACAGGATCTGGTACATCGGCACCATGAGCACGGCGACCGGGAACATCTGGGTGACGAGCAGCACCCACATGAACTTCTTGTAGCCGGGGAAGCGCATGCGCGAGACGGCGTAGCCGGTGGTGGCGGCGATGAGCACGCCGATGGCGGTGGTGCCGAGCGTGACGATGAGCGAGCTCTTCAGCCAGTCGAGGAACTCGGTGTGCTGGAGGACGAACGAGTAGTTGGCGAACGTCATCTTGTCCCAGATGCCGCCCGGGTGCAGATAGTCGTCCTTGTCCGGGCCGAGGGACAGATAGACCAGCCACGCGATCGGGAAGAGCGCGATCAGGCTCGCGACGACCAGGACGCCGTGCGAGGCGAGCGAGCCGGCGAGGCTGTTCTCGCCGCGTCGCCGGGCCCGGCGCGGGGCCTCGGCGGAACGCTGCTCGGCCACCGGGGCGGGGGTCTCGGCTGTGGTGGTACTCATGGGGACTCCTGCCTCAGATCGCGAGCTGCTGCTCGTTGCGGTTCAGCCAGCGGCGGTAGAACGAGGTGAAGACGATCAGGATGGCCAGCAGCAGGATGCCGTAGGCGGCGGACTGCGCGAAGTCACGCGGCTGCTGTCCGAAGCCGAGGTAGTACGCCCAGGTGACCAGGATCTGCGCGTCGGGAGCGGTGTTGCCGAACAGCAGGAAGATGACGGCGAACTGGTTGAACGTCCAGATGATGCCCAGCAGGACGACGGTCGAGCTGACCGAGCGCAGACCCGGCAGGGTGACGTAGCGGAAGCGCTGCCAGGCGCTCGCGCCGTCCATCTCGGCGGCCTCGTAGAGGGAGGCGTCGATCGCCTGCAGGCCGCCGAGCAGCGAGATCATCATGAACGGCACACCGCACCAGGTGTTGACCATGATCGCGGCGACCCGCTGCCAGAAGGTGTCCTCCAGCCACAGGGGCGAGGGCAGATGCAGGGCGTCCAGCGCGGAGTTGATGACGCCGCCGTCGGCGAGCATGAAACGCCAGCCGAAGACCGTGACGAACGTGGGCACCGCCCAGGGCAGCACCAGGACCATCCGGTACAGGGTCCGTCCGCGCAGCTTCTGGTTGAGGAGCAGGGCGAGGCCGAGGCCGAGGCCGTAGTGCAGGGCGACGCAGGCCGCCGTCCACACGATCGTCCAGATGAAGTGCGACCAGAAGCGGTCGTAGGCGGTGGGGCCCCACAGGATGTCGGCGTAGTTGTCCAGGCCGATGAACTTGTAGGTGGCGTCGATGTGGTTGACGCCGATCGTGCGCGCGGTGTTGAGGCTGTTGGCGTCGGTCAGCGTCAGGTAGAGGCCGTACACCAGGGGGTACAGCACGAGGACGCCGAGGACGACCGCCACCGGGGCGATCATCACGTAGGCGTACCAGTGCTTGTGGTAGCCGCGCTTCAGGCGTCCGGAGAGCCCGGACCCCGGCTCACGGTCACCGCGGCGCTTGCCGGTAGCGCGGTCGATGGCGACTGTCATGGTTCGACACCTTCTGGATCTTCACGCTGGATCGTCGACAGGGGTACGGCTCACAGGCCGGTGGCCGCCGGGTCTCTCCCACCGTGCTGGGAGAGACCCGGCGGCCACGCGGACTCACTTGCTGAAGTCCGGCACCAGCTTGGCGATGGCGAGTTCGGCGTTGCTCAGACCCTTGTCCAGGGTCTCCTTGCCGCCCGCGATCTTGGGCAGTTCGGTGTCGAGCGGACCCCACAGGGAGCTGTACTCCGGCAGCGCCGGGCGCGGCTGGGCGGCGGACAGGACGGTCTGGTAACCGGCGATGCCCGGGTCGGCCTTGACGGCGGCGGTGTAGGCGTCGTCGCGCGTGGGCAGCGTGGAGTTCTTCTGGGCGATGGCCGCCTGGGACGACGCGGAGGTCATGAAGTTCACGAACTTCAGCGCGGCGGCCTGGTGGGCCTTGTCCGAGCCGGCGTAGACCGAGAGGTTGTGGCCGCCGGTCGGGGCGCCCGCCTTGCCGGTGGAGCCGGCCGGGACGGTCGCGATGCCGAGGTTGGCCTTGTCCTTGAAGGCGCCGCCCTTGTAGAAGTTGGTGATCTCCCACGGGCCCTGCACGATCGCGGCGACCTTGCCGTTGACGAACGCGTCCTGGATGTGGGCGTACGCGTCGGCCGTGGTGTCGGCCTTGTGCAGGCCCTTGCCGTCGAAGAGGCCCAGCCAGGTGCCGTATGCCTTCTTGGCCGCCGGCGAAGCGACGGTGATCTTCTTGGCCTTGGCGTCGACGGTGTCGGCGCCCTCGCCGTAGAGGAAGGACTGGGCGTAGTAGGCCTGGGTGGAGCCCCAGTAGCCGTCGACGCCGGTCTTGTCCTTGACGGTGGCGGCCGCGGTCTTCAGCTCGTCCCAGGTCTTGGGAGCGGTGGTGATGCCGGCCTTCGCGAAGAGGGCCTTGTTGTACACCAGCGCGAGGGTGTCGGTGACCAGCGGGACGCCGTAGGTCTTGCCCTCGTACTTGGCCTGCTCCAGCAGGTTCGGCTTGAACGCGGACTGGTCCTTCAGGGCGTCGGTGCCGTCCAGCGGAAGGAAGAAGCCCTTCTTGGCGAAGGCGGGGGTCCAGCCGACCTCGGAGCGCAGCACGTCCGGGGCGCCGGACGCACCGGCGGCCGTGTCGAACTTGTTCTGCGCCTGGTCGAAGGGCACGTTGACGTACTTGACCTTGACGTCCTTGTTGGCGGCCTCGAACTGCTTGACCAGGGCCTGGTACGTGGGCGCCTCATTGGTGGCGTTGGAGGTGTCCCACCAGGTGATGGTGACCGGCCCGGACGAGTTGTCGCTGCCGCTGTCGTCTCCGCCGCAGGCCGTCGCCGCGAGGGCGAAGGACGCCACCAGCGCGGTGGCCGCTATGCCACGCCGCATGAGTTTCTCCTTGAGGGTGAAAGCCCGTATAGCTGCAGGCGGCGGTCCCGTCCGCCGTCCTGCCGACTTGCCGACCGCGCCGTTGCTGCCGCCGGGCGACGTGAACGTAACAGCGTTGCAAGCGGCACGAAAGACCTTGCAGCAAAAAAGTGCAAGAAGTCTCTGAAGTTATCCGCGCGTGACGCGTGCGTGACCTCTCCTCGACTGCCGTGAGACCGTTGTTGTCACGGTTGACCGGCCTCACAGCGGGGTGGGCGGCCACTGTGCAAGACTCTGAAAGCTCTTGCCATCACTTTCACGAGGGAGCGCGATGACGCAGCAGCCCGGCGCGGCCCGTTCACCAGGCCGCCCACGGCGACCGGTCGGTGTGCAAGGCAGCGCCCGACCGGTACAGTCCACCCCTGTGACCACACGGCTTGCCGACATCGCCGCCCAGGCGGGGGTGAGCGAAGCGACCGTCAGCCGCGTCCTCAACGGCAAGCCTGGCGTCGCCGCCACCACCCGTCAGTCCGTGCTCGCCGCTCTGGACGTCCTGGGCTACGAGCGCCCCGTCCGGTTGCGCCAGCGCAGCGCCGGCCTGGTCGGCCTGATCACGCCGGAGCTGGAGAACCCCATATTCCCGGCCCTGGCCCAGGTCATCGGTCAGGCGCTGACCCGCCAGGGCTACACCCCCGTCCTCGCCACCCAGACCCCGGGCGGCTCCACGGAGGACGAGCTGACCGAGATGCTGGTCGACCGGGGCGTCGCCGGCATCATCTACGTCTCCGGCCTGCACGCGGACACCACGGCCGACATGGAGCGCTACGAGCAGCTGCGCGCCCAGGGCGTGCCCTTCGTCCTCGTGGACGGCTTCTCCCCCAAGGTGCAGGCCCCCTTCATCTCCCCCGACGACCGGGCGGCCATGACCCTGGCGGTCACCCACCTCATCTCGCTCGGGCACACCCGGGTGGGTCTGGCCCTCGGCCCCAAGCGCTTCGTGCCGGTCCAGCGCAAGATCGAGGGTTTCGTGCGGACGATGCACGAGCAGCTGCAGCTCAGCCCGGAGACGATCGAGACCGAGCTGGTCCAGCACTCGCTCTACACCCTGGAGGGCGGCCAGGCGGCGACCAACGCCCTGATCGACAGGGGCTGCACGGCGATCGTCTGCGCCAGCGACATGATGGCGCTGGGCGCGATACGGGCGGCCAGGCAGCGCGGTCTCGCGGTCCCCCGGGACGTCTCGGTGGTCGGCTTCGACGACTCCCCGCTGATCGCCTTCACCGACCCGCCCCTGACGACCGTGCGCAAGCCGGTCCCGGCGATGGGCCAGGCCGCCGTCCGCACCCTCCTGGAGGAGATCGGCGGAACGCCCGCGCCGCACAGCGAGTTCGTGTTCATGCCGGAGCTGGTGGTGCGGGGCTCGACCGCCTCGGCCCCCGGGGACCGCGTCCGGCACTAGGACGGACGTCGTCCGCGCGGCGGAGGCGTCGGGGCCGTCGCCCGGTACGCCGGGAGGAGACCAAGGGGTCTTTCCGCCGTAGAACGTGCGGACCGTGCCCTACCGAGGGATGATCGGGCCAAGAGGGCTTTTCTGGCAGACTTTGTGTCCATGGGTGAATCGACTGTGACACCACTGGAAGGCCGTGAGCAGGCCGTTCCCCAGCCTGTCACGGCCCGCACACGACAGCGCCGCCTCGGCTCGCTGCGCACCCCGCGCCGTCCGCGCCTCTGGTTCGAGATCCTGCTCATCGCGGTGAGTTACTGGACGTACTCGCTCGTGCGCAACGCGGTCCCCGAGCAGCGTGGTGCCGCGCTGCGCAACGCGGACTGGATCTGGCGCGCCGAGCACACCCTCGGCATCGCGATGGAGGAGTCGGTCAACCACGCGGCGAACTCGGTGACCTGGCTCATCGTAGGCATGAACTACTACTACGCGACGCTGCACTTCGTCGTCACCCTGACCGTCCTGGTCTGGCTCTACCGCAGCCATCCTGGCCGTTACGCGGCCGCCCGTCTGGTGCTCTTCGCGACCACGGCCGTCGCCCTGGCCGGCTACTACCTGTACCCCCTCGCGCCGCCGCGCCTGATGCCGGGCGGCGACTTCGTCGACACGGTGGCGGCCCATCGCACCTGGGGGTCGATGGCGTCCGGCGACCTCAAGCACATGTCGAACCAGTACGCGGCGATGCCGTCCATGCACATCGGCTGGTCCGTGTGGTGCGGCCTGACCGTCTTCGCCCTGGCCAGGCTGCCCTGGGTGCGCATCCTGGGCGTGCTGTACCCGACGGCGACCCTGGTGGTCATCGTCGCCACGGCCAACCACTTCTGGCTGGACGCGGTGGGCGGCGTCCTGTGCCTGGCCTTCGGCTTCGCCGTGGCGCGCCTCTGGTACGGAGCGCTGCCGTACACCCTGCCGAGGAGCGTGCCGGCGAGGAGAGCGGTCAGGACCCGGCTCCGGACCGGCTCGAAGACCTGACGGCCGGCGCTCGGACCGGAGCCGGAACTCAGGAAGCGTGCGCGGGCCGACCGGACGGGCGGACCGGCCCCCGGGGCAGCGCGGCCGCCCTGAGCGCCTCCACGAACGCGTCCAGCGCGGGCTGCGACGGCGCCGTCTCCCGCACGACCGCCTGAACGGTCCGCACCGGAACGGGATCACGCACTTCCCTCACGACGACCCCCGGATTCCGGCTGCCCAGCCCGAGCCGCGGCACCAGACTCACGCCCAGCCCGGCGGCCACGAAGCCCTGAGCGGTCATGTAGTCCTCGCTCTCGACGACGAACCGGGGCCGGAACCCGACGGCCGCGCACGCGTCGAGCTGGGCGTCGAGACAGGGCCCCGGCCACTCGCTGCCCACGAAGTCCTCCTCGGCCAGCTCCGCCAGCCGCACGCTCCGCCGCCCGGCGAGCCGGTGTCCGCGCGGCAGGACGGCGAGGTAGGGATCGTCGAGCAGCGGCACCAGCCGTACGCCGCTCGCCTCCTCACCCCGCACCACCAGTGCCAGATCGGCCCGCCCCTCCCTGACCTCGGCGAACGCCTCCTCCGGGGCGCTCAGGCGCAGATCCAGCCGCACTCCGGGATGCAGCTCCCGCAGCCTCGCCACCGCAGGTGCGACCAGTCCCGCCCCCGCGGTGGCGAAATACCGCACGGACAACCGCCCGCTGCGCCCCGCCAGCAGATCGGCGAGCGCGGCCTCGGCCTCGGCGAGCTGCCGCCCCAGGGCGTCCGCGTGCTCGGTGAGCAGCAGCCCGGCGGCCGTGGGCCGCACCCCCCGCCCCACCCGCTCCAGCAGCTCGGCCCCCGCCTCCCTCTCCAGGGCCGCGATCTGCTGACTGACGGCGGACGGCGTGTACCCCAGCACGGCCGCGGCCCCCGTCACCGACCCGCTGTCCACGACCGCCCGCAACACCTGCATCCGTCGCACATCAATCATGCAGTCCACCTTAACGAACCATCAAGAACCTTTCACTTGTGCTCACAGGACAGTCCGGCCACCGTAGAGGACATGCCCCTCGCCTCCACTCTCCGCATGGCCGCCCTGGCCCTCTTCTGGGGGTCGGGCTTCCTGTGGATCAAGCTCGCCCTCAGCCACGGCCTGACCCCGGCCCAGATCACCATCGCCCGCTGCGCGCTCGGCTCGGCCGTCCTCCTCGTGCTGGCCCGCCGGGCCGCCCAGCGACTCCCCCGCTCCTGGACCACCTGGCGGCGCCTCGTCGTGGCCGCCTTCTTCTGCAACGCCCTTCCCTTCGCCCTGTTCGCCGTGGGCGAGCAGCACCTCGACTCGGGCCTGGCGGGCGTCCTCAACGCCACGACGCCGCTGTGGTCCCTGCTCATCGGCATGACCTTCGGCGGCGAACGGATCACCCACCCCGTCCGCCTCACCGGCCTCGGCCTGGGCTTCGCCGGCACGGTGCTGATCTTCGCCCCCTGGCACCACGGGGGTCTCCTCAGCCCGCCCGCGCTGGCCCTGCTCGCGGCGGCCGCCAGCTACGCGGTGGCCTTCGCCTACATGGCCCGCCACCTCACGACCAAGGAGGCGCCGCTGGCGATGTCGGCGGCCCAGCTCCTGACGGCCACGGGCCTGAGCGCCCTGGCCCTCCCCGCGGCCGGCCCCCTCCACCCGGACGCCACCGCCCTGCTGGCGGTCACCGCCCTGGGCGTCCTGGGCACGGGCGTGACCTTCTACCTCAACTACCGCCTGATCGCGGACGAGGGCCCGACCTCGGCGGCCACCGTCGGCTATCTGCTCCCGGTGGTCTCCGTGACGCTCGGCGCGACGCTCCTGGACGAACACATCGGCCCCCGCGTACTCGCCGGCATGACGGTCGTCCTCGTGGCGGTGGCCATGACCCGCACCGGCGGGAGGGCGGCGGCCCGCCCCCTCACGGCCGACGGCCGGGGAGCGGCGGCCGACCGTGTGACGGCGAGCGTCCGCGAGACGGCGGCGGCGGGCTGCGGTGCGACAGCGGGCGGCGGCGCCTCACTTCCCGTCCCCGCGCCGCCGCAGCCGGGCGGTCGCAGACTCCGCTCCCGCTAGCCTCCGTAGAACAGCTCGTCCACGACTGCCCGGGCCAGGCGGGCAGTTCGCCGGTAGTCGTCGAGCATGTCCCCCACCCGTCCCGGGCCGTATCCCAAGTACCGCCCCACGGCGACCAGTTCACGGGGGTCGGAGGGGAACGTGTCCCCGGCCCGTCCGCGCACCAGCATCACCGCGTTGCGCACCCGAGTGGCCAGCACCCACGCCTCGTCCAGCGTCGCCGCGTCGTCCTGCGTGATGAGCCCGGCGGCACGGGCGGCGGCGAGCGCCTCCCGGGTACGGGTGGTCCGCAGGCCCGCGGTCGACGACCCGTGCCGCATCTGCAGCAACTGCACGGTCCACTCGACGTCGGACAGCCCGCCCGGACCGAGCTTCGTGTGCAGCTTCGGGTCGGCGCCCCGGGGCAGCCGCTCCGACTCCATGCGGGCCTTCAGCCGGCGGATCTCCCGCACGGACTCCTCGGAGAGCCCGCTCGCCGGATACCGCAGCGGATCGGCGAGCGCGATGAACCGCCGCCCCAACTCCTCGTCCCCCGCGACGGGTTCGGCCCGCAGCAGCGCCTGCGCCTCCCAGACCAGCGACCACCGCCGGTAGTAGGCCTCGTAGGACTTCAACGTGCGCACGAGCGGACCGGACTTCCCCTCCGGACGCAGGTCCGCGTCGACGAGCAGCGGCGGATCGGCGCTCGGGATCTGCAGCAGCCGGCGCATCTCGGAGACGACCTTGTTGGCGGCCTCGGCGGCCTCCCGCTCGTCGACGCCGTCCCGGGGCTCGTGGACGAACAGCACGTCGGCGTCGGAGCCGTAGCCCAGCTCGTGGCCCCCGAAGCGGCCCATGCCGATGACGGCGAAGCGCGTCGGGAGGTCGTCCCCCCAGCCCTCCCGCACGACCGCGTGCAGGGTCCCGGCCAGGGTGGCGGCCGTCAGATCCGACACGGCGCCGCCCACCAGGTCCACCAGGGCGCCCTGATCGGCCTCGGCGGGCTGCCCCTCGGTGCCGTACGAGCCGACGATGTCCACGGCGGCCGTGCGGAACAGCTCACGCCGTCGCACCCCGCGCGCCGCGGTGACCGCCTGCACGGCCCCGCCGGCCCGTTTCACCGCGGCGAGTATCTCCTGCTCCAACGGGCCCCGGGCGCGCGGCTCCAGCCTCCCGCTCTCCCCGTCGCCGAGCAGCGCGACCGCCTCCGGCGCCCGCATCAGCAGGTCGGGGGCGAGGCGTCCGGCGGACAGCACGCGCGCGAGGTTCTCCGCGGCGGCTCCCTCGTCCCGCAACAGCCGCAGATACCAGGGGGTCTTGCCCAACGCGTCCGAGACCTTGCGGAAGTTGAGCAGCCCCGCGTCCGGGTCGGCGGAGTCCGCGAACCAGCCCAGCAGAACGGGCAGCAGGGTGCGTTGGATGGCTGCCTTGCGCGAGACGCCGGAGGCCAGCGCCTCCAGGTGCCGCATCGCGGCGGCCGGATCGGCGTAACCGAGCGCGATCAGCCGCTCCTTGGCTGCCTTGGCGCTCAGCCTGGTCTCGCCCGGCGCGAGTTGGGCGACCGCGTCGAGCAACGGCCGGTAGAACAGCTTCTCGTGCAGCCGCCGCACCACGGCGGCGTGCCGCTTCCACTCGCGTCCCAGCTCGGCCACCGGGTCGGTGCGCAGCCCGAGGGAGCGGCCGAGCCGGCGCAGGTCCGCCTCGTCCTCCGGCACCAGGTGGGTGCGCCGCAGCCGGTAGAGCTGGATCCGATGCTCCATCGACCGCAGGAACCGGTACGCGGCGTCGAGTTGCGTCGCGTCCGTCCGGCCGACGTACCCCCCGGCGGCGAGCGCCTGGAGCGCGTCCAGTGTGGTACCGCTGCGCAACGACCCGTCGGCCCGGCCGTGCACCAGCTGGAGGAGCTGCACGGCGAACTCGACGTCTCTCAGGCCGCCCGGCGCGAGTTTCAGTTCGCGGTCGATCTCGGCGGCCGGGATGTTCTCGACGACGCGGCGCCGCATCCTCTGCACGTCGACGACGAAGTTCTCCCGCTCGGCGGCCTTCCAGACCAGGGGCTCGACGGTGGCGACGTACTCGGCCCCCAGCTCCAGGTCGCCGGCCACCGGACGGGCCTTCAACAGGGCCTGGAACTCCCAGGTCTTGGCCCATCGCTGGTAGTAGGCGAGATGGCTGCTGAGCGACCGCACGAGCGGTCCGTTGCGGCCCTCGGGCCGCAGATTGGCGTCGACGGGCCAGATGGACCCTTCCACCGTGGTCTCGGAACAGATGCGCATCATGTGCGAGGCGAGCTTGGTGGCGGCCCGCATCGCCTTGTCCTCGTCGGCGCCGTCGACGGCCTCCCCGACGAAGATGACGTCGACGTCCGACACGTAGTTCAGCTCGTGGCCGCCGCACTTGCCCATGGCGATCACGGCGAGCCGGCACAGCGCGGCGTCGTCGGGCGCGGCGGTCCGGGCCAGCCGCAGAGCGGCACGCAACGTCGCCGTGGCGAGGTCGGCGAGCTCGGCGGCGGTCTCGGCGAGGTCGGTCGTCCCGCACACGTCACGCGCCGCGATGGACAGCAGACAGCGCCGGTAGGCGACCCGCAGCAGCACGGGATCCGTGGCCTCGGCCAGCCCCCGCTCGAACTCCTCCACCCCCGGATGCAGGTCCCGGGGCTCGTAGGTGACCAGCGCCTCCCAGTCCCGCGGATGCCGGGCGAGGTGGTCGGCCAGCGCGGCTGACGCCCCCAGCACCCCCAGCAGACGGTCGCGCAGCGGCTTGGCCGCGATCAGCGTGTCGAGCAGTTCGCGCCGGGCGGTGGGGCCCGGCTGCGCCTCCAGCAGCCGGACGAGGCCGTGCAGCGCGAGATCGGGGTCGGCGGTGGCCGCGAGGGCCTCCAGCAGAAAGGGGTCGTCCCGCACGGGGGACAACTCGGGTCCGTCCAGCAGCCGCTCGGAGGCGGACGGATCGGTGAAGCCGTGCCGCAGCAGCCGTGTGAAGGTGCTGCTCCTGCGCCCCGGCGCCATCATCCCCGGCCTCCTCCTGCGATCAAGCTCGTCCGCAGTCGAGCCTAACCCGCACGTCTCACTGGCGCTGCGGGCCGGATTCCGGTTCTGTGGGGAAAGGCGTGCCGGGCCCCTTTCCGCGGGGCCGACGTGACTAGGGACGGACAAGGGGAGTCACCCATGGACATGACGCTCGAAGTGATCCTGCTGCCGGTGTCGGACGTGGACCGGGCCAAGGAGTTCTACCGCGACAAGGTCGGATTCCACGTCGACATCGACGGCGAGGTGATGGAGGGCGTACGGATCGTGCAGCTCACCCCGCCCGGCTCGGGCTGTTCGATCGCCCTGGTGGACGGCCTGCAGGTCCCGACGGGCGTGCCGCAGCCGGGCACGTACCACGGCCTGCAGCTCTGTGTGACCGACGCGAAGGCGGCGTACGAGGAACTGACCGCCCGGGGCGTGGAGGTCAGCGAGCCCCGGCAGCTCGCACCGCGGGACGGCGGGACCTTCCTGTACTTCAAGGACCCGGACGGCAACGGCTGGTCCGTCCAGGAGTACCGCCGCCGGGAGGAGGAACCCCTGCACAAGGTGCTGGCGGCGCTGGCAGCGCAGGGGCAGTAGCCGCCCGGACGACGGACGGCCGCGGGGCGACCGCACCGGTGAAAAGGACCGGCGGCCACCGCCGCCGGTCCCGAAGATCCGCTCCCGCCCGCGCGCTACAGCACCGGCAGGTTCTTGCGCAGCTCGAAGGCGGTGACCTCGGAGCGGTACTCCTCCCACTCCTGCTTCTTGTTGCGCAGGAAGAAGTCGAAGACGTGCTCGCCGAGCGTCTCGGCGACGAGGTCGCTGCGCTCCATCAGGGTGAGCGCCTCGCCGAGGTTCTGCGGGAGCGGCTCGATGCCCATGGCGCGGCGTTCGGCGTCCGACAGGGCCCAGACGTCGTCCTCGGCGCCCGGCGGGAGCTCGTAGCCCTCCTCGACGCCCTTGAGTCCGGCGGCGAGCAGCATGGCGTAGGCCAGGTACGGGTTGGCGCCGGAGTCGATGGAGCGGACCTCGATGCGCGCCGAGCCCGTCTTGCCGGGCTTGTACATCGGCACGCGGACCAGGGCGGAGCGGTTGTTGTGGCCCCAGCAGATGTACGAGGGCGCCTCGCCGCCGGCGCCCGCGGTGCGCTCGGAGCCGCCCCAGATGCGCTTGTAGGAGTTGACCCACTGGTTGGTGACGGCGGCGATCTCGGCGGCGTGCTTCAGCAGACCGGCGATGAACGACCGGCCGACCTTCGACAGCTGGTACTCCGCGCCCGACTCGTAGAACGCGTTGCGGTCGCCCTCGAAGAGGGAGAGGTGGGTGTGCATGCCGGAGCCGGGGTGCTCGCTGAACGGCTTGGGCATGAACGTCGCCTGGACGCCCTGCTCCAGCGCGACCTGCTTCATGACCAGGCGGAACGTCATGATGTTGTCGGCCGTGGAGAGGGCGTCGGCGTAGCGCAGGTCGATCTCCTGCTGGCCGGGGGCGCCCTCGTGGTGGGAGAACTCGACCGAGATGCCCATCGACTCCAGCATGGTGATCGCCTGGCGGCGGAAGTCCATGCCGACGTTGTGCGGGGTGTGGTCGAAGTAGCCGGAGTTGTCGGCCGGGGTCGGGCGGGAGCCGTCGGTCGGCTTGTCCTTGAGCAGGAAGAACTCGATCTCCGGGTGGGTGTAGAAGGTGAAGCCCAGGTCGGAGGCGCGCGCGAGGGCGCGCTTGAGGACGTAGCGGGGGTCGGCGAAGGAGGGCGAGCCGTCCGGCATGAGGATGTCGCAGAACATGCGGGCGGTGCCCGGGGCCTCCGCCCGCCAGGGCAGGACCTGGAAGGTCGACGGATCCGGCTTGGCGATCATGTCGGACTCGTAGACCCGGGCGAAGCCCTCGATCGCGGAGCCGTCGAAGCCGATGCCCTCGTCGAACGCCTGCTCCAGCTCCGCGGGGGCCACGGCGACGGACTTGAGGAAGCCCAGAACGTCCGTGAACCACAGCCGTACGAACCGGATGTCGCGCTCCTCCAACGTCCGGAGCACGAACTCCTGCTGCTTGTCCATCTTCCGCTTCCCCATCCTTGCTGGTCAGGCCGCCTGTCTCCCGTCCCACGAAAGAGGCGGTCGGGCACCTGAGCATCACACCACGCCGGCGTTTCATCCGCGTTGCGGACCATGATCGCCTCGGCGACCCGGACCTGAACGCCTCGCGTCCGGCAGAGGTACTGCTCTGCAGCCCATCTTGCCTGCTCGCACCGGCATTCGTAATGCCCGACCCCCTCCGTCTCGGCCCCGCCACCCGAAATTGCCCGCCGCGGGCGGCGCCGCGCGCGTCCTGGGGACGGCGGTCGCGCCCCGTCCTATCATCCGCAGATGTTGCGAGCGTCTGGAGGGGGCGGTGAGCAGGAGGCGTTATGTCGCCCGGGGCGTGCCCGGGGGCTACCGGATCTGGGACAACCGGGGCCGGCGGTGGTGGGGGGATCTGTACGAGCTGTGCCCGGACGATCTCCTGGCCGAGCTCAACGGCGGGGCGGACCCGGCGCGGATCACGGCCCTGACGAGGCACTACCGGACTCGGCGACGCTAGGGCGGTGCGACCGGGCGGGCCGGGAGATGCCGAGCAGCAGCGGGCCCGTCGGGTCCGCCACGATGTCCGCGAGCGTGATCGGGTCCAGGGACGCGAAGAACGCCTCCTGGGCCCGGCGCAGGGCGCCCCGCAGCCGGCAGGCCGAGCGCAGGGGGCAGGGGGTGGTCCCCTCGCACTCGACGACGTCGCCGTCGCCCTCGAAGGCGCGCACGATCGCGCCCACGGAGGCGGTGCGGCCCTGCTCGGTCAGCGCCAGTCCCCCGCCTCTGCCCCTGCGGGCCTCCAGCAGGCCCATGTGCTGGAGCTCGGCCACGACCTTGGCCGTGTGCGTGTAGGGGACGTCCATGGCGGCGGCCACGTCACGCGTCGTGGGAGTGGGGGTGGCGGCCGGGTCGTCGCCGGTCACCGCGAGCCGCATGAGGACGCGCAGTGCCAGGTCGGTGGATCGCAACAGCCGCATGCACCGAAGCGTAGATAATGCGCATCTCGGCTTCAAATTATGCGCGGGTTCCGGTCGTGCGGCGGTGACCGGTCTACGAGATTCCCCCTTCCCCCCTTACGATCAGCTGACCCGTACGTCAGCAGCGTCCCGACCGTCCCGCCCCTTTCCCCAGAAGGACAGGCCTCATGGGTTCCGCCAGCCAGAACACCAGCGCCACGCGCAAGGAGCGCATAGAGGAGATGCGGCGGGCCGAACTGGCCCGTGAGCGGCGCAACCGGTTTCTCGTGATCACGGGCAGCGTCGTCGCCGTCGCCGCACTCGTCGCGGGCGGGGTGTTCGTCGTGAAGTCGCAGTCGAAGGACGACGGCGCCGACGGCGACGCCAAGTCGTCCTCCTCGTCGTCCTCGGGCGATTTCACCACCGGGGCGGACGGGGTCAGGACGTGGAAGGGCAAGCTCGGGCGCACGCACGTGGCCAAGAGGGTCAAGTACCCGACGGAGCCGCCCGTCGGCGGCGACCACAACCAGGTGTGGATGAACTGCGAGGGTGACGTCTACACCAAGGCGATCGACAACATGAACGCCGTGCACTCGCTGGAGCACGGCGCGGTCTGGGTGACGTACAACAGCAAGGCGGCCAAGGCCGACGTCGAGGCCCTGGCCGCCAAGGTCCGGAAGACGCCGTACACCCTCATGAGCCCCGACGCCGACCAGGCCGACCCGATCGTGCTCACCGCGTGGGGACACCAGCGCACGGTGACCGGCGCGAGCGACCCGAACGTGGGCACGTTCTTCGAGAAGTTCGTGCAGGGCGCCCAGACGCCCGAGCCCGGCGCCGCGTGCACCGGAGGTCTGTCGCAGTGAGGTACGCGGGAGTGGCGGTCGCCGTGGCCGGAGTGCTGGTCGCCGCGGGGGCCGTCACCTACTCGGTGGCCGAGGACCGCGGGACGAGCACCGGGATCCCCGCGGCCGGCTCCGCGGACGCCGGGTTCGCCCGCGACATGGCGGTGCATCACCAGCAGGCCGTCGAGATGTCGTACATCGTGCGCGACCGGACGACGGACGTGGAGGTGCGGCGGCTCGCGTACGACATCGCGCAGACGCAGGCCAACCAGCGCGGCATGCTGCTCGGCTGGCTCGATCTGTGGGGGCTGCCGAAGGTGTCGTCGGACGGGCCGATGGGCTGGATGGGCATGGCCGGCATGAGCGGCGGCGAGGACGGCGCGCTGATGCCGGGAATGGCCACCGACGCCGACCTGAAGAAGCTCGGGACGCTGAACGGCAAGGCGGCCGAGGTGTTCTACCTGCAGCTGATGACCGCACATCACAAGGGCGGCATCCACATGGCCGAGGGATGCGTGCAGAAGTGCACGGTGGACGTGGAGAAGCGGCTCGCGCAGGGCATGGTGGAGGCCCAGCAGTCGGAGATCGGCCTGATGACGGACCTGCTGAAGGCGCGCGGGGCAAAGCCGTAGCCGAGACGGGGCGGGGCGGGGCCTGTCGGCGGACGGGGCGCGATCATGCCGCGCCCGGCTCCACGCCGGGCCCCAATTCGGGCTCCGCGGCCGGTCCGGCACTCCGCCGCACGGGCCTCTCGGTCAATCCATAGGGTTTTCCCTCGACTTCACGGACGTATCCGTCAAATCAGCACAGCAAGCGGTCACTTGGGCGCTTCTTGGTGTTCGCATTCCCCAGGCATGAAGTGTTCGTCGTAAGAGTGGCCAGCACGTCGAGTGATCCACTCGCGTCGAACCACATACAGGGGGTCCTATGAGATCCAATCGCGCCGCGCTGCGCGCCGGAGCGAGCATGGCAGCGACACTGCCCATGATCGCCGGCGCGCTGGCGCTCGGCATACCCGCGGCGCACGCCGCGGACAGCCCGGCCCGTGACACGCTCGCCGGGACCAAGCCCGCGTGGGCCACGGCCAAGGCGGACAAGGGCGCGACCGCGGACAGCGCCCAGGTCTCCGCTCGCGTCTACCTCGCGGGACGCGACGCGACCGGCCTCGCGCAGTACGCGAAGTCGGTCTCCGACCCGAGCTCCGCCGCCTACGGCAAGTACCTCTCCGCCGACCAGGCGCAGGCCCGCTTCGGGGCGACCGACGCCCAGGTGGCGGCGGTCAAGTCGTGGCTGACGGCAGCCGGTCTGAAGGTGACCGGCACCAGCCGGCACTACGTCTCCGTCAGCGGTGACGTGGCCGCCGCCGAGAAGGCGTTCGGCACCCAGCTGCACAACTTCGCCAAGGGCGCCAAGACCTACCGCGCACCGGCGAAGAGCGCGACGGCGCCCGCGAGTCTGGACGGCGCCGTCCTGACCGTCACCGGTCTGGACAACGCGCCGCACAAGGCCGCCTCCAAGGACCAGCTGCCGCCGCCGGACGCGGTGTTCAAGAACTCGGGGCCGTTCTCCTCGTACTACGGCTCCAACACCGCGAGCAGCCTCCCGTCGGCGTACGGCAAGAAGATCCCGTACGCCGTGCAGGGGTACACCGGCAAGCAGTTGCGGTCCGCCTACGGGGCCGGGAAGTTCACCGGCAAGGGCGTGCGCGTCGCCATCACCGACGCCTTCGCCTCTCCGACCATCGCCTTCGACGCGGCGACGTACGCGAAGGCGCACGGCGACGCGTCCTGGAAGACCGGGCAGCTGCGCCAGGTCCTGCCGGCGAACTACACGAAGACCGAGGAGTGCGGGGCGGCCGGCTGGTACGGCGAGGAGACCCTCGACGTCGAGGCCGTGCACGCGGTCGCGCCGGCCGCGAACGTCACGTACGTGGGCGCCGCGTCCTGCTTCGACGACGACCTGCTCGACTCGCTCAGCAAGGTCGTCGACAACCACCTGGCCGACATCGTCTCCAACTCGTGGGGCGACATCGAGGCCAACCAGACGCCGGACCTGGCGGCCGCCTACGACCAGGTCTTCCAGTTCGGCGCGGTCGAGGGAATCGGTTTCTACTTCTCCTCCGGCGACAACGGCGACGAGGTCGCCAACACCGGCACCAAGCAGGTCGACACCCCGGCCAACTCGGCGTGGGTGACGGCGGTCGGCGGCACCTCGCTGGCGGTCGGCAAGAACGACAAGTACCTGTGGGAGACCGGCTGGGGCACCGACAAGGCCTCGCTGTCGGCCGACGGCAAGAGCTGGACGGGCTTCCCGGGCGCGTTCACCTCGGGCGCGGGCGGCGGCACCAGCAAGACGGTCGCCCAGCCGTACTACCAGAAGGGCGTCGTCCCGAGCGCGCTCGCCACGGCCAACAACGCCGCCGGCAACCGCGTCGTCCCGGACATCGCGGCGATCGCCGACCCGAACACCGGCTTCAAGGTCGGCCAGACCCAGACCTTCCCGGACGGGACCCAGCAGTACAGCGAGTACCGCATCGGCGGCACCTCGCTGGCGGCGCCGGTCATCGCGGCCGTGCAGGCTCTGGCCCAGGAGGCGCACGGCGGCGTGGCGATCGGTTTCGCCAACCCGTCGATCTACTCCAAGTTCGGGTCGCGGGTCTACCACGACGTCACGGACAACCCGACCGGGTCCGGCCTCGCGGTCGTGCGCGTCGACTTCGCCAACAGCATCGACGCGACCGGTGGTCTGCTGACCTCCGTGCGCAGCCTCGGCAAGGACAGCTCGCTGTCGGCCGTGAAGGGCTACGACGACGTCACCGGCGTGGGCACGCCCACGAACGGCTACGTGGAGTCGTACAAGAAGCACTGAGGCGCAGCAGGCAGGCGCTTTGAAGGGGCGCGGGGCAGGTCACCCGCGCCCCTTCGTCGCGCGTGGACGCGGTTCCCGGGGCGGCGCACACCCCCGCGCCCCCGATCGCGTCGCTTTGACGATTAGACTGGGCCCGTGCCTGAGTCGAACTTCTGGTCCCTTTATCAGCACGGTTTCGCGCGTGTCGCCGCATGCACGGGTCACACCGTCATCGCCGACCCGCCGGCCAACGCCCAAGCGGTCCTGCGCCACGCGCGCCGGTGCGCGGAGGAGGGGGTGGCCGTCGCCGTCTTCCCGGAGATGGTGCTGTGCGGCTACTCCATCGAGGACCTGCTGCTGCAGGACGCGCTGCTCGACGAGGTCGAGTCGGCGCTGCAGGAGGTGGTGGCCGGATCGGCCGGTCTGCTGCCGGTCCTCGTCGTGGGCGCCCCGCTCCGGCACCGCAACCGGGTCTACAACTGCGCGGTGGTCGTGCACCGGGGCCGTGTCCTCGGCGTCGTGCCCAAGTCGTACCCCCCGAACTACCGGGAGTTCTACGAGCGCCGGCAGATCGGCGACGGCGCCGACGAGCGCGGCGGTTCCGTCCGCGTCGGCGGCGAGACCGTGCCGTTCGGAGTCGACCTGCTGTTCACCGCGCAGGACGTCCCCGCTCTGGTGCTGCACGCGGAGATCTGCGAGGACATGTGGGTGCCGGTGCCGCCCAGCGCGGAGGCCGCGCTCGCCGGCGCGACCGTCCTCGTCAACCTGTCGGGCAGCCCGATCACGGTCGGGCGGGCCGAGGACCGCAAGCTGCTGTGCCGCTCGGCCTCCTCCCGCTGTCTGGCCGCGTACGTCTACGCCGCCGCCGGACTGGGCGAGTCGACCACCGACCTGTCCTGGGACGGCCAGGCCATGGTCTACGAGAACGGCGTGCTGCTGGCGGAGACCGAGCGGTTCCCGCTCGGCGACGAGTACGCGGTCGCCGACGTCGACCTCGACCTGCTGCGGCAGGAGCGGCAGCGGATGGGCACCTTCGACGACAACCGCCGTACGCACCGTGCGCGCACCGAGGACTTCCGCACGGTCGGGTTCATGCTCGACCCGCCCTCCGCCGACCTGGGGCTGCGCCGCCGTCTGGAGCGCTTCCCGTTCGTGCCGGCCGACGCCGACCGCCTCGCCCAGGACTGCTACGAGGCGTACCACATCCAGGTCGAGGGGCTCCAGCAGCGGCTGGCGGCGATCGGCGGCCCCAAGGTGGTCATCGGGGTGTCCGGCGGTCTCGACTCCACGCACGCGCTGATCGTCGCGGCCCGCGCGATGGACCGGGCGGGCCGCCCGCGCAGCGACATCCTGGCCTGGACCCTGCCCGGCTTCGCCACCAGCGACCACACCAAGGACAACGCCCACAAGCTGATGAACTCGCTCGGCGTCACCGCGGCCGAGCTGGACATCACGCCCACCGCGCGACTGATGCTGCGGGAGATGGGCCACCCGTTCGCCTCCGGCGAGCCGGTGTACGACGTCACCTTCGAGAACGTGCAGGCCGGGCTGCGCACCGACTACCTGTTCCGGCTGGCCAACCAGCGCGGGGGCATCGTGCTGGGCACCGGCGACCTGTCGGAGCTGGCGCTCGGCTGGTCCACGTACGGCGTGGGCGACCAGATGAGCCACTACAACGTCAACTCCGGCGTGCCGAAGACGCTGATGCAGCATCTGATCCGCTGGGTCGTCAGCAGCGGTCAGTTCGACGAGGAGACCGGCAGGACGCTCGCCGCGATCCTCGACACCGAGATCAGCCCGGAGCTCGTGCCGGGCGAGGAGATGCAGTCCACCGAGTCGAGGATCGGCCCGTACGCGCTGCACGACTTCACGCTCTTCCATGTGCTGCGCTACGGCTTCCGGCCGTCGAAGATCGCCTTCCTGGCCTGGCACGCCTGGCACGACGCGGACGCCGGCGACTGGCCGCCGGGCTTCCCCGACGCGAAGCGGGTGGCCTACGACCAGGCCGAGATCAGGCGCTGGCTGGAAGTCTTCTGCCGTCGCTTCTTCGCGTTCGCGCAGTTCAAGCGGTCGGCGATGCCCAACGGGCCGAAGGTGTCGGCGGGGGGTTCGCTGTCGCCGCGGGGTGACTGGCGGGCGCCGTCGGACAGTTCGGCGGCGGCCTGGCTGCGGGACCTCGCACGCTTCGACGAGTGAGCGGGGGCTGCCGCCCGGCGGCCGGGTGCCGGTCGGTGGTACCGGTGGGCCGGTACCGGCGCCCGGCAGACCGTGGCCGGTGGGGCGGTGGAAGGCGCGGGCCGGGGGCCGGTGGGAACGTGCGGGCCCGCTGTGGCCGGTCGCGCAGTTCCCCGCACCCCTGAAGGCCGGGGCCACGCCCCGGCCCCCCTGCGCACACCCCACCCGGCAGGCGCCGGACAGGCCCGACCCCTGAGGGGGCCGGGCCCGGTTGTCAGTGGTGGGCTTCTGCCGTCGCCGGGCGGGGGCGGTGGGTGGCGACGACGCGGTCGCGGAAGGCGGGCCGCTGGGTGCGGCGGGCGTCCACGGCGTACGCGATGCCCGCGACGAGCAGGCCGAGGGCGGCCAGGACCGCGCCGGCCAGCGCGGGCGAGGTGACGCCGAAGCCGGCCGTGAGGGCCAGGCCGCCGAGCCAGGCGCCGCCGGCGTTGGCCATGTTGAAGGCCGCCTGGTTGGCCGAGGAGGCGAGGGAGGGGCCGTCGGCCGCCTTCTCCATCACCATCAGGTTCAGCGGCGATCCCGTGACGAACGCCGCCACGCCGAGCAGGACCACGGCCAGCGCGCCGCCCCACTGGGTCGTCATCAGCAGCGGGAAGAGGGCCAGGACCAGGACCAGCGAGGTGAGGCCGGCGAAGAGCGTCGGGCGCATCGCGCGGTCGGCGAGGCGGCCGCCCAGCAGGTTTCCGGCGGTCGCGCCGACGCCGAACAGTGCCAGCAGCAGCGTCACGCTGGAGTCGGCGAACCCGGCGGAGTCCGTCAGCATCGGCGTGATGTAGCTGTACGCGGAGAACAGCGCGCCGAAGCCGGCCACGGTGGTGCCGAGTGCCAGCCAGACGGGCAGCGAGCGCAGTGCGGCCAGTTCACGGCGCAGGCCGACGGCGGGCGCCTGGGCGTGGTCGCGCGGGATGAGCAGGGCCAGGGCGGCGATGGCGACGAGGCCGATGACGCTGACGCCGAGGAAGGTCGCACGCCAGCCGAGGTGCTGGCCCATGAGGGTGGCGACGGGGACGCCGGCGACGTTGGCGACCGTGAGGCCGAGGAACATCAGCGACACCGAGCGGGCCTTGCGCTCCGGGGCGACCAGGTTGGTCGCGACCACCGCGCCCACGCCGAAGAAGGCGCCGTGCGGCAGACCGCTGAGAAAGCGGGCGGCCAGCAGCCAGCCGTCGTCCGGAGCGAGCGCCGAGAGCGCGTTGCCCGTGACGAAGAGGGCCATCAGGGACATCAGGACCGTGCGGCGGGACATCCGTGCCGTCGCCGCGGCCAGCAGCGGCGCACCGATGACGACGCCCAGCGCGTACGCGGAGACGAGGTGTCCGGCCGCCGGGATCGAGATGTGCAGGTCGTCCGCGACCTCGGGCAGCAGACCCATCATCACGAACTCGGTGGTGCCGATGCCGAAGGCACCCACGGCCAGGGCGAGCAGGGCCAGGGGCATGAAGAACTTGCCTTTCAGAGAGAGCGGGTTCCGTTCACCATACGCTTCGTATGTTCAAGTACGGAACAAAGTCTCCCCGGCCCGGTATTCCGGCAGGCGACGCCCCGGTTACGGTGTGGTGACCTTCACACGCGCCGCCACCGGCAGATGGTCGCTGGCCGTCTGCGGCAGCGTCCAGGAGGTGACCGGGTCCACGCCCTTCACCATGATCTGGTCGATCCGGGCCATCGGGAACGACGCCGGCCAGCTGAACCCGAAGCCGCTGCCCGCCGCGCCCTGCGTGGAACGCATCTGCGACGTCACGGCGTTGAGCGAGCGGTCGTTCATGGTGCCGTTGAGGTCGCCCAGCAGGATCACCCGGGTCAGCTTCTCGTCGGCGATCGCCTCGCCCAGCGCGTCCGCGCTCGTGTCGCGCTGCCGGGCCGTGAAACCGGCCCGCAGCTTCACCCGCACCGAGGGCAGATGGGCGACGTAGACGGCGACCTCGCCCTGCGGCGTCGCCACGGTCGCCCGCATCGCGCGCGTCCAGCCCAGCTTGATGTCGACGGGCTTCACGGTGCTGAGCGGGTACTTGCTCCACAGGCCGACCGTGCCCTGCACCGAGTGGTACGGATACGTCGCCGCCAGCGTCTTCTCGTACACCGGCGCCGCCGTGGCGGTCAGTTCCTCCAGGGCCACCACGTCCGCGTCCGACGCGGCCACGTCACGGGCGGTGCCGGCCGGATCGGGGTTGTCGGCGTTGACGTTGTGGGTGGCCACGGTCAGGTCGCCGCCGCTGCCGGTCCGGTCGACGAGGAGTCCGCCGAAGAGATTCACCCAGACCACGGCCGGCAGGACGACGGCGATCACCGCGGTCGCCGACCTGCGCACCAGCGCGAGCACCAGCAGCACCGGGACGAAGACGCCGATCCAGGGCAGGAACGTCTCCGTGAGACTGCCGAGGTTGCCGAACCGGTTGGGGATGCGCGAGTGCAGCAGCATCACCAGGGCGAGCGCCAGCGCGATGCCGGCGAGGACCAGACCGCGCCGCCAGATGCGCGGATCGCCGCGCCAGCCCGTCGACAGCCGGCCGACGAAGCGTCCGATCAGGCGCCGGAGCCGGGCTCCCCGAGGCTCGTGTCCCGAGCCGCCGTTGTCGTCCGTCTCCGTCATGTACGCCTGCTGCGCCATACCGTCGCCTCACTGCCTGCCGTGCACACCGTACGTCCCCCCGGGTACGACCCTAGGCGATGATCGGCTTCGTTCTCGCCGTCTCGTGACGGCCGTACGGGCAGGAGGACGAACGGGGCGCCCTCAGGGGTTCCGGCCCCGGGACGCGTGGCCCGCTCTGTGACGCAACACGCACATGCGCGTTACGGAACGGGGGCGCTGACGGGGCGTAGCCCGGCCAGCAGTGTGTCGACGATGCGCTCCGGCAGGTACTCGGGCAGGTCGGCGTCGGGCCGCAGGACGGCGCGGACCAGCATCGGCCCGACGAACAGGTCGTTCACGAGATCGACGTCCACGTCGAGACGCAGTTCGCCGTTGCGCTGGCCCCGGCGCAGGACTTCGATCCCCAGCCTGCGCCGGGGTGCTATGACCGTGTTGTTGTAGGCGGCCCAGATCTTCGGGCTGCTCTTCATCTGGGCCTGCACGTTGTGCAGGATGGCCGAGGAACGGTTGACGAGGCCTCGCCGGCGCAGCGACTCCAGCAGCACGATCAGGTCGTCCCGCATGGAGGTGCCGGGGAGTTCCAGGTCGTCGGGCTCGGCGGTGCGCAGGACGTCGACGAAGAGTTCTTCCTTGCCGCTCCAGCGGCGGTAGATGGCGGCCTTGCCGACACCGGCGGTGCGGGCGATGCGCTCGATGGAGATCTCGGCGAGCGGTACGCCCTCCTCCAGCAGCTTCATCACGCCCTCGATGATGGCCCGTTCCACGGCCTCGCTCCGGGGCCGGCCCCGGACCGGCTGCTCCGCGGCTGTGCTGTCGGCGGGGCTCACGTCCATTGTTCCTTTCGTCGGGCTGGGAGAATTGTCGCCCGGACGACGGGCGGAACGGCCACTCCCGGCCGCTCCGCCCCCGTCCGCTAGGGCTTCGCCCGCGCCAACTCCTCCTTTTCCGCCTCCTCCTGAGCGGGCTTCGGCCGGCCCGGCAGGAAGACGGCCACCACGATCGCGCCCACGAGGGCCACCCCGGCCCCGCACAGGGCGGTGACGTGCATGGCGTGCAGGAAGGCGTCATGGGCGGGCACGACCAGCGCCCGGCCCTGGTCGCCGAGCTTGTCGGCGACCCCGAGGGTGGCCTCGATGGATTCGCCCGCCGTGTCGCGCAGGCCCGCCGGCAGCGCCCCGAGGTGACCCTCGATGCCGTTGCGGTACGACGTCGACAGCACGGAGCCGAGCACGGCGATGCCGAGCGCGCCGCCGACCTGACGGAAGGTGTTGCTCAGCGCCGAGGCGGAGCCCGCCTTCTCGCGGGGCAGGGCCTGCATGATGACGACGCTGGTCGGGGTCATGATGTGGGCCATTCCCGCGCCCATGAAGAAGAAGACGATCTCCAGGAGCCAGATCGGGGTGTCGGCGTCCAGGGTGGCGAACGCGACGAGCGTCGCGGCGAGGACGAGCATCGCCGCCGTGGTCGTCGCCCGGATCCCTATGCGGTCGACGACGAGCCGGGCGCGCGGCGCGAAGATCAGCTGGGCCGCGGCCAGCGGCAGCAGCAGCAGGCCGGTCTGCAGCGGCGAGTAGCCGCGCACGCTCTGGGTGTAGAAGACCGAGAAGAAGGTCACGCCCATCAGCGCGAAGAAGACCAGTGCGATGACGGAGATCGCGGCCGAGAACACCTTGTTCTTGAAGTAGTCCATGTCGACGGACGGGTGGTCGCTGCGCTTCTCGAACACCACGAACGCGGCCAGGACGACCAGGCCGCCCCCGATCGTCGCCAGCACCGTCGGGTCCGTGAAGTCGGCCAGTTCACCGCCCTTGATGATGCCGTACACGAGCAGGACGAGACCGACCACCGACAGGACGACGCCGACGAGGTCGACGCGGCCGGGCTTCGGGTCGCGGGACTCGGGCACCAGCCACAGCATCAGCCCGAACGCGAGCAGCACGATCGGCACGTTGATCAGGAAGACCGAACCCCACCAGAAGTGACCGAGCAGCAGTCCGCCGGTGATGGGACCTATGGCGATGGCGAGTCCAACGCCGCCGGCCCAGATGCCGATCGCCTTGGGCTGCTCCTCCCGGTCGAAGACGTTCATCAGGACGGCCAGCGTGGCGGGCATCACGAAGGCCGCACCGAGGGCCATGAGCGCGCGGAAGGCGATGAGCTGGGTGGGCGAGCCGGACTCGGCGGCGAGCGCGGAGCCGATGCCGAACACCGCCAGTCCCCCGAGCAGGACCTTCTTGCGGCCGATGCGGTCGCCGAGGAGCCCGGCGGTGAACAGCAGTCCCGCGAAGACGAGGGTGTAGGCGTTGATCGCCCACTCCAGCTCGCTCTGGGTGGCCCCGAGGCCCGTCGGGGCGGGCGTCGAGATCGTCTTGATCGCGACGTTCAGGATCGAGTTGTCGAGCACCACGATCAGCAGGCTCAGCATCAGGACGCCGAGGATCGCCCAACGACGCCGGTGCACCGCTTCCGGTATGCGCGGAGCGGTGGGGACGGCAGGAGTAGTCATGACGTCGAGCCTAGAACACTTCCGATACGGAACCGTCTCGTATCGATACCGTCGACGCGTTTCTTACTGAGGCTTTACCCACAGGGGGCGCTCTGGCCCTCACTGGCACGAGGTGCCACCATGGGGGGTGGTCCGGGGACGCCGTGAGGGCGCCCCGAGATGACGAAGGAGCCGTTGCAATGACGCAGTTCTCGGCTGCCCAGACGAAGTCCACCGACGGCAGCAAGGCGCTGTACGGGGGCAAGGGCACACGCCGTATCACCGTCCGCGACCTCTCGCTGGCCAAGGAGCGCGGCGAGAAGTGGCCCATGCTCACCGCGTACGACGCGATGACCGCGTCCGTCTTCGACGAGGCCGGGATTCCCGTGATGCTCGTCGGCGACTCGGCGGGCAACTGCCACCTGGGCTACGAGACGACCGTGCCCGTCACCCTCGACGAGATGACCATGCTGTCGGCGGCGGTCGTACGAGGCACCTCCCGCGCGCTGATCGTCGGCGACCTGCCCTTCGGCTCCTACCAGGAGGGGCCGGTGCAGGCGCTGCGCTCGGCGACCCGTCTGGTCAAGGAGGCCGGCGTCGGGGCCGTCAAGCTGGAGGGCGGCGAGCGCTCGCACCGGCAGATCGAGCTGCTGGTGGAGTCCGGCATCCCGGTCATGGCGCACATCGGCCTGACCCCGCAGTCCGTGAACGCGATGGGCTACCGGGTGCAGGGCCGCGGCGAGGAGGCGGCCGCCCAGCTGCTGCGGGACGCCAAGGCCGTGCAGGACGCGGGCGCGTTCGCGGTGGTGCTGGAGCTGGTGCCGGCGGAGCTGGCGGCCGAGGTCACGCGCGTGCTGCACATCCCGACGGTCGGCATCGGCGCCGGCCCCGAGACCGACGCGCAGGTGCTGGTGTGGACCGACATGCTCGGTCTGACCGGGGGCCGGGTGCCGAAGTTCGTCAAGCAGTACGCGAACCTGCGTGAGGTCATGGGGAACGCGGCGAAGGCGTTCGCGGAGGACGTCGTCGGCGGAACGTTCCCACTGGACGAGCACTCCGTCCACTAGAGCCGGCCCCGCACCACGACCGGCCCCGCACCACGATCCACCCCCGACCCACTCCGCACCACGACAGCCCGCCGACCGTCCCCCGTCGGCGGGCTGTCCCCCTTCGCGCCCGAACCGGCGCCGCTCCGCGGAGGTGACCGCGCGCCGTCGTGGTCCCTCGACCGGTGGCGGCGGTGCTCGTCGGGGATCTGTCGGCCACGCCGGCCGCTGTCGGTGACCTGTCGGTGGTTTGTCGGTGGGGGGCGGCACTGTTGCCTCCATGACACGAATCGACAAGAAGCCCGAAGGCGTGACGAGCGCCGTGACCGTTCGGGGGCTGGTGAAGCACTACGGCGAGACGAAGGCCCTGGACGGGGTCGACCTGGACGTGCACGAGGGCACCGTGATGGGGGTGCTCGGTCCGAACGGCGCCGGGAAGACCACCCTCGTGCGGATCCTGTCCACCCTGCTCGCCCCCGACAGCGGACACGCGACCGTCGTCGGCTACGACGTCGTACGCCAGCCCCGGCAGCTGCGCCGGGTCATCGGGCTCACCGGGCAGTACGCGTCCGTGGACGAGAAGCTCCCCGGGTGGGAGAACCTGTATCTCATCGGGCGGCTGCTCGACCTGTCCCGCAAGGACGCCCGGACCCGCGCCGACGAGCTGCTGGAACGCTTCTCCCTCACGGACGCGGCCAAGCGCCCGGCGAGCACGTACTCCGGCGGCATGCGGCGAAGGCTCGACCTGGCCGCGTCGATGATCGGACGTCCGCAGGTGCTGTTCCTGGACGAGCCGACCACCGGACTCGACCCCCGCACCCGCAACGAGGTCTGGGCCGAGGTCAAGCGGATGGTCGGCGAGGGCGTGACCGTCCTGCTCACCACCCAGTACATGGAGGAGGCCGAGCAGCTCGCCTCCGAGCTGACCGTCGTCGACCGGGGCAAGGTCATCGCGAACGGCGCCATCGAGGAACTGAAGGCGAAGGTCGGCGGCCGCGCGCTGCGGGTCCGCCCCGCCGACCCGGCACAACTGCGCCCGCTCGCCGGGTGGATCGACGACCTGGGCCTCACCGGGCTCGCCACCACGACCGTGGACGCCGAGCGCGGCTCGGTCCTGGTGCCGGTCCTCAGCGACGAGCAGCTGACCGCCGTGGTCGGCGCGGTCACCGCCCGGGGCATCACGCTGGCCTCCATCACCACCGAACTGCCCAGCCTGGACGAGGTGTTCCTCTCCCTGACCGGCCACCGCGCCGGCGCCGCGGACGACGCCTCGCCCGCCGACACCCGCGAGGAGGTCTCCGTATGAGCACCACGACCGCTCCGATCGCCGACATCGAGGCGGACGCCCGCATCCCGCTGCGCGGCCACCTGCGCCACACCGGCGCCCTGATCCGCCGCAACCTGCTGTGGATCCGGCAGGACCCGGAGTCGATGTTCGACGCGCTGCTGATGCCGATCGTCTTCACCCTGCTGTTCGTGTACGTCTTCGGCGGCTCCATCGGGCAGGCGCTGGGCGGCGGCCAGGACGGCTACGTCCAGTACGTGATCCCCGGCATGATCGCGATGATGAGCATGACGCTGTCCCAGGGCGTCGGCACCGGCTTCAGCCAGGACTTCAACTCCGGCGTCATGGACCGGTTCCGCTCGCTGCCGATCGGGCGCGGCTCGGTGCTGTTCGCGAAGATCTCGGTGGAGATCGTCCGGATGCTCTTCGCGACGACCGTGCTGATGATCGTCTCCGTCCTGGTCGGATTCGACATCGAGAGCTGGCCGGGACTGTTCGCGGCCGTGGGGCTGTCCACGGTGTTCGCCTCGTCGATCATGTGGGTGTTCCTCACCCTGGGCGTGGTCCTGAAGAACGCGCAGTCCGTGCAGGCCATGGGGTTCCTGGTGCTCTTCCCGCTGCAGTTCGGCTCGTCGATCTTCGCCCCCACGGCGTCGATGCCGGGCTGGCTCCAGGCCTTCACCGACTACAACCCGCTGTCCGCGCTCGCGGACGCGGCGCGCGGTCTGATGTCGGGCGGCCCGGTCGCGCACGGCCTGTGGATCACGCTGGCCTGGTCGGTCGGGATCACCGCCCTGATGGCCCCGATCGCCATCCACAAGTTCCGCACCAAGAGTTAGGCCGTGTCCGGCCCAGGCGGATCGATCGATGCGCGTTCCACCAGGGCGGTGGCCTCCTCGTAGGAGAGGCCGCCGCCCTCGGCGTACGCGGCGGTGAACTCCTCGTCGCCGAGGGCGGCCCGGGCGCCGGCCAAGGCCAGGTCGTGCGCCTCCCGCTCCCAGCGCGTGTGCACGTGCCCCGGCGGCAGCAGCGCGTCGGCGGCGCCCAGACAGCGGGCGGCGGCCCCGGCGCGGCTGCCGCCGTCCACGCCGACGAGAGCGCTCGCGGCGACGCACAGGTAGACGGAGCGCATCTGCGGGGCGACGGCCAGGGACAGCGGGTCGCCGGCCCGCAGCAGAGCGACGCGGACGCCGGTCAACGCCCGCGCGTACCGGGCATCGGCGGCGTCCAGCCAGGCCTCCGCGCCCTGCACGAAGGCGTCGAAGGCCGCGAAGTGCACGAAGTCGAAACCCTCGCGCAGCAGCCGGATCTGCTCACGCGCCTCGCCCCGGCGACCGGTGCTGCCGAGCCAGCCGATGAGGAAGAGACGGGCCGCCGGGACGGCCTCGTCCCCGATGTGCTCGGCCCCGTCGATCACCTCGCGCAGCAGGCGTTCGCCCCGCTCCTCGTCCCCCACCTCCAGCAGCACGCTGCCCAGCCGCGCCCCGAGGACCGCCGCCTGCGCCCGGGCGTTCAGCCGTTCGGCGTGGTCGATGGCGTCCTCGTAGTCCGCGGCGGCCCTGCGGTAGGCGCCCAGCCGCTCATGGGCCTCGGCGCGGGCGGAGAGCGCCTCGGCGGTGCCCCAGGCGTCGTCGAGCTGCCGGAAGATCTCCAGCGCCTCGTCGGCGTCGCGGAACGCGCTCCGGGCCCAGTCGGACCGGTTGGCGAGGATGTTGGCGCGCAGCTGCAGACAGGAGGCGAGCTCCCACTCGTAGCCCGGCGTGCGGCGGCAGGTGCCGATGTTGGCGTCGATGATCTCGCGGATGCGCTCCACGTCGCCGATCATCAGCACGGCGAAGAACCAGAGCAGGCCGGGCGCCCGGCAGGTCTGCGGGAGTCCCGGCTCGTAGGCCTCGGCGATCAGTCGCAGCTTGGCCCGCGCGTCCGGGCTCCGCAGGGCCGTCGACTCGGGGGCTATCGAGGCGAGATGCGCCAGGTGCACGCCCCGGCGGGCCTCCAGAAGCATCTCGCCGGTCAGCGGGGGAGGGTCGTCGGTGCACGGCCTCCACACCGGGGCGGCCCGGCGCAGTGGTTCGGCGAACGGGTCGGGCCCCAGGGCCATGACCTCGGCGCACCAGGCGCGGGCCTCCAGACGCAGGTCGCGCATCTGCCAGTACCAGACCAGTGACAGGGTCAGGCTGAGCGCCTCCTGCTCGTCGCGCGCGTCCACGGCCCGGCGCAGCGCCGTGCGCAGGTTCTCGTACTCCAGCTGGAAGCGGTCGACAGCCTCGCGCTGACCCGACCCGCGCAGCAACGGCTCGGTGGTGCGGGCGAGTTCGCGGTAGTACGTCAGATGCGCCCGCTCGGCCGCCTCCCTCCGCCCCGACTCGTCGAGCCGCTCGCCCGCGTACTCGGCGACGGTCTCCAGAAGCCGGTAGCGCATGCCCCCGCCGGGCCCTGGAGCGGCGACGACGAGCGACTTGTCGACCAGGGAGGCGAGGGAGTCCAGGGGGCTCCGGGGAGCGCGGGAGGCGTGGGGCGTGCGGGAGGCATGGGGCGTGCGGGAGTCGTGGGCTCGGTCGCGGGCGGTGGCAGCCGAGGGGCCGAGGTCCGGCGGGGCGGGCGGCGCGCAGACGGTCTCGACCGCGGCGAGGTCGCAGCCCCGGGCGAAGACGGAGAGCCGGGCCAGGACGTCGCGTTCGTCCTCGTCGAGCAGGTCCCACGACCAGTCGACGACGGCCCGCAGGGTCTGCTGGCGGGGGAGCGCCGTACGGCTGCCGGAGGTGAGGAGACGGAAACGGTCGTCGAGCCGGTCGGCGATCTGGCGGGGCGTCAGCATCCGCAGCCGGGCGGCGGCCAGCTCGACGGCGAGGGGCAGGCCGTCGAGGCGCCGGCAGATCTCGGCGCAGGCCTCGGGGTCGTCCTCGACGCGGAACCCCGGCCGGGCGGCCGCGCCCCGGTCGGCCAGCAGCCGCAGCGCGGCCGGTTCCGGCAGCGGGTCCAGCGCACGCAGGACCTCCCCGGGCACGCCGAGGGGCTCACGGCTGGTGGCCAGGACCGTCACCCCGGGACAGCGCGCCAGCAGTTCCTCGACGAGCCGGGCGGCCGCCTCCACCACGTGTTCGCAGTTGTCCAGGAGGATGAGCATGCGGCGTCGGGCACAGTGCTCGACCAGCCGCTCCACGGGGTCGCCGCGGCGCTCGGCGACGGCCCGCAGCTCCTCGGCGCCGGCGCCGTACAGCACGGTCTCACGCGCCCCCACGGCGGTGAGGACGGCCTGCGCCACGGCGTCCGGGTCGGCCACGGGCGCGAGCTCGGCCAGCCAGACGCCGTCGTGCGCCGTGTCCCCCACGGCCTCGGCGGCCTCCTGCGACAGCCGTGTCTTACCGGCCCCGCCGGGCCCCAGCAGGGTGACGAGGCGGGCGCTCGCGAGGTCGCCCCGGATGGCCGCGATGTCGTCCTCCCGGCCGACGAACGAGGTGAGCCGCGCCCGGAGGTTGCCCGGTGGGGCCGTCGCCCCGGCCCGCGGGACCTGCGCCGACCGGACGGCCGCTGCCCCGGTCTCCGCCGGTGCTCCCGGGGGATCAGGGGCCTCCCGGGCCTGCCCGGCGAGCAGTTCGGCGTGCAGGGTGCGCAGTTCGGGCCCTGGGTCGGCGCCGAGGCGGTCCGCCAGCAGCCGGCGCACCTCGTCATAGGCGGCCAGCGCCTCGGCGGTGCGGCCCGCGTCGCGCAGGGCGCGCAGCCGCAGGGCCTGGAGCGGCTCGTCGAGCGGGTGGGCGTCGCACAGCGCGGTGAGCTCGGGCAGCGACTGCCCGGCGTGGCCGAGGGCGATCGCGGCGGTGTGCCGGGCGCGCGCCGCGTCCAGGCGACGGGCCTCCCAGCGGGCGGCCTCGGGGGCCCGGTCGGGCAGGTCGGCGAGGGCCGGGCCGTGCCACAGGGCGAGCGCGTCGTCCAGCAGGACGGCCGCCTTGGCGGGATCGCCGTCGGCCAGAGCGCGCGTCCCGTCGCCGGTCAGCCGCTCGAAACGGTGCAGGTCGACGTCGTCGGGAGCGACCGCCAGCCGGTAGCCGCCCTCGGCGGAACGGATCTCCTCCGCTCCGAGCGTCCGGCGCAGTCGTCCGACGAGCGCCTGCAGCGCGCCCGACGCGTCGGCGGGCAGGTCCCCGGCCCAGACCTCCTCCGTCAGCAGCCCTGCCGGAACGCTCCGCCCGGCGCGCAACGCCAGCACGGTGAGCAGGGCACGCAGGCGCGCCCCGCCGACGGCCACGGGGGTCCCGTCGGGGCGGAGTGCCTGAGTGGTGCCGAGAATGCGGTAGCGCACGGGGTCATTGTCCCCGGCGCGGGCGGCGACGGTCACGGGGTTCGCCCGGAGTGGCGACGGCCGTCACGGCTCCCCGGCCCCGTGATCCACTCGGCCCCCGTGATCCACTCGGCCCCCGTGGTCCGCTCGACCGCCATGGTCCGCTCGATCCCCCGTGGTCGGCTCGGCCGCCGGGGTCCGCTCGACCGCCTAGGTCCGCTCGGCCGCCGAGGTCGGCTCGACCCCCGTGATCCGCTCGGCCGCCATGGTCCGCTCGATCCCCCGTGGTCGGCTCGGCCGCCGGGGTCCGCTCGACCGCCGAGGTCCGCTCGGCCGCCGAGGTCGGCTCGACCCCCGTGATCCGCTCGACCGCCATGGTCCGCTCGATCCCCCGTGGTCGGCTCGGCCGCCGGGGTCCGCTCGACCGCCGAGGTCCGCTCGGCCGCCGAGGTCCGCTCGGCCCCCGTGATCCGCTCGGCCGCCATGGTCCGCTCGATCCCCGTGGTCGGCTCGGCCGCCGGGGTCCGGCACGTCCCCGTGGTGCGCCCGGCGCGACCGGTTCTCACGGTCCGGGCGGGCGGTCCCCACGGCCTGCTCGGCCTGCTCGGCCTGCTCGGCCCGTCCGGGGGCCGCGGGCGTCGGCGGGAGCCCGGCGGGCGGACCGGCGCGGGGCGGAACCCGGGGCCCGGCATGAGACGTTTCCCCGGTGTGCCCGGTACGGTCGGGCAGTTCCACACGTGCGTACGACCTCAGGGGGCCCCATGACGACCGCCACCACCCGTCACGGCGAGCGGCGGATCAGTCCCGTCTTCGTCGGCATCCTGGCCGTGACCGCGGTCACCGGCTGGGCGACCTGGACGGGCTTCGCCGAGCAGCCCGGCGTCGCGGTGTTCCTGTTCGTGACGGCGGCCTGGATCGTGTCCCTGTGCCTGCACGAGTACGCGCACGCGCGGACCGCCCTGCACAGCGGCGACATCTCGGTCGGCGCGAAGGGGTATCTCACCCTCAACCCGCTCAAGTACACGCACGCCCTGCTCAGCATCGTGCTGCCGGTGCTGTTCGTGATCATGGGCGGGATCGGTCTGCCGGGCGGCGCGGTGTTCATCGAGCGCAACCGGATCCGGGGGCGGTGGCGGCACAGTCTGATCTCGGCGGCCGGACCGCTGACGAACGTGCTGTTCGCGGTGGTGTGCACGGCGCCGTTCTGGCTGGACGCGCTGGACGGCGTGCCGGACGACTTCCGGTTCGCGCTCGGCTTCCTCGCCATGCTCCAGGTGACGGCGGCGATCCTGAACTTCCTGCCGGTGCCCGGTCTGGACGGCTACGGGGTCATCGAGCCCTGGCTGTCGTACGGCGTGAAGCGCCAGGTCGAGCCGTTCGCGCCGTTCGGCCTGCTGTTCGTGTTCGCGCTGCTGTGGGTGCCGTCGGTGAACGGCGCGTTCTTCGACGTGGTCGACGCACTGCTGCGCGGTCTCGGCATCAGCGACGTGGACACGTACTGCGGTCAGTCGCTGTACCGCTTCTGGGAGGGCACGAACGAGTTCTGCTCGGTCAGCCGGTGACCTGGGTGCGGTCCGCCCTGCGCGCCTTGTCCCGCTTCAGGTAGTACCAGGTCATGTTGGACGACAGGCCCGCGAGCAGCACCCACACGATCCCCAGGAAGCTGCCCTGGACGAAGGAGACGACGGCCGCGGCCACGGCGAGCACGCAGACGACGAGGGTGTAGAGGGCGAGTCGCCGGGTCGGGCTGGGCGGGGGCAGGGCGGGCATGTCGGTCGGCTCCTGTCGGGGGGACACTGCTTCGCCGTCCAGTGTCCCCCATCCGCTCAGACGTCGGTGACGCGCAGCCCGGCGTGGGCCTTGTAGCGGCGGTTGACCGAGATCAGGTTGGCGACCAGGGACTCCACCTGGTGGGCGTTGCGCAGCCGGCCCGCGAAGACTCCGCGCATGCCGGGGATACGGCCCGCCAGCGCCTGCACGATCTCGACGTCGGCCCGCTCCTCGCCCAGCACCATCACGTCGGTGTCGATCTCGTCGATCTCCGGGTCCTGGAGCAGGACCGCCGACAGGTGGTGGAAGGCGGCGGCGACGCGCGAGTCCGGCAGCAGGGCGGCGGCCTGTTCCGCCGCGCTGCCCTCCTCCGGCTTGAGCGCGTAGGCGCCCTTCTTGTCGAAGCCGAGCGGATTGACGCAGTCGACGACGAGCTTGCCGGCCAGTTCCTCGCGCAGGGACTCCAGCGTCTTGCCGTGGCCGTCCCACGGGACGGCGACGATCACGATGTCGCTGCGGCGCGCGGTCTCGGCGTTGTCGGCGCCCTCGACGCCGTGTCCGAGCTCGTCCGCGGCAGCCCTGGCGCGGTCGGCGGCGCGCGAGCCGATGATCACCTTCTGGCCGGCCCTGGCGAGGCGGTAGGCGAGGCCCTTGCCCTGCGGGCCGGTGCCGCCGAGCACGCCGACGACCAGTCCGGACACGTCGGGAAGGTCCCAGGGGTCCTTGGCGGGGGCCTTCGCCGGGGCGTCCCCGGGGGTGTTGTGAGCACTGTCGGTAGAGGTCATGGGCCGACTTTACGTGGGCGCTTCCGGCCGCCCTTCCCCATGTCGGGTGAACGGGGGGCGAACCCCGGGCCGGCGGCGGCGGGTTGCGGCAGCATGCGGGCGCATGGACGCCGTACGGGTCGCGTTGCTGCGTGAGGTGCTCGCCGGGACCGAGTGGCTGGGGGCCACCCGGAGGTTCGCCGGGGTGCTGCGGGGGTCGGTCGTGTCGCACGGGGGCGGGCTGCTGCTGGCGGGCACGGCGGAGTACGAGCCCTGGCATCTCGCCGCGCACCTGGTGGACGAGGCGGCGTGGTCCGGCACGCCGGAGCTGGCGCCCACGCTGGTCCGCCACGATCCGCGCCCCGGCGACCCCGCGCACCTCGCGGTGGGCCCGGGCCGGATCGAGGCGGCGCGGCGGGGCGAGACGCTGCTGGTGGCGTCCCCGTCGGCGGACGCACCGCTGCTCGAACGGGTGGCGGACGCACGCCGGGCCGGGGTCACCGTGCTCGCCCTCGGTCCCGTCGAGGCGGATCTGACGGCGCTGGCGCACGAGACGCTCGCCGTGCCGGACGGCTCCGAGCTGGACCTGGACACCGTGCAGCACCTGGTGAGCGCCGCGGCCGGCGAGACGCTGCCGCCGACCCGGGGGCGCCGGCGCCTCGCCGACCGCCTCTCCCGCCTCGCCGAACGTCTGACCGCGCCGCCCCCTCCCCCCTGGTGACGTCGATGGCGTCGATGCCGTCGGAAAAGCGGTTGTCCCCGGCTCTCCCTCCGGCCGACCATGACCCTTCGTGACAGACTCCGACGCCTCCGCCGCTCCCCCGTCCTCCGGCTCTCCTTCCGGTCTTCGCGGGCTGCTCCCCGACCTCGCCCCCTGGCGGGCCTCGCGGGACTTCCGGCGGCTGTGGGTCTCGGGCACGGTGTCGGCCTTCGGCAGCTTCCTCACCTTCGT
Organism: Streptomyces sp. LUP30; assembly: GCF_001746365.1. Lineage (GTDB taxonomy): Bacteria > Actinomycetota > Actinomycetes > Streptomycetales > Streptomycetaceae > Streptomyces. Next base: position 17,737 of record NZ_MJAJ01000026.1, on the reverse strand, counting down.
CGCGCTGCCGGTGCAGATGAAGGAGCTGACGGGGTCCGCCGCGGCCGTCGGGGCGATCGGCGCGGTGGAGCTGGTGCCGCTCGTGGTGTTCGGGCTCTACGGCGGCGCGCTGGCGGACGCGTGGGACAAGCGCGGGCTCATCCTGTGGACGGAGGCCGGACAGGGGCTGCTGAGTGCGGTGCTGCTGGTCAACGCGGTGCTGCCGGGCCCGGCCGTGTGGCCCTTGTACCTGGTCGCGGCCCTGTCCTCGGCCCTGGTCTCCGTGCAGCGGCCCGCGCTGGACTCGTTGTGGCCACGTATCGTCGCCCATGAACACCTGCCGGCGGCGGCCTCGCTCAACTCGCTGCGGTGGACCGTGGGCGGGGTCGCGGGGCCGGCCCTCGCCGGCGTCGTCGTCGCCTCCGCGGGCCTGGGCTGGGCCTATGGCGCCGACCTGTTGAGCTTCGTCGTCTCGGTCGCGCTCATCGTGCGCGTCGCGGCCTCCCCCGCCGCCCGGGAGGCCGCGAAGCCCTCGCTGAAGGCGATCGCCGAAGGCGCACGGTACGCGTGGAGCCGCAAGGAGCTGCTGGGCACGTACGCCGTCGACCTGGCCGCGATGTTCCTCGCGATGCCGCTCGCCGTGCTCCCCTTCCTCGCGGACGAGCTGGACGCCGAGTGGTCGCTCGGGCTGATGTACGCGTCCGTGCCGGCGGGCGCGCTGGTGGTGAGCCTGACCAGCGGCTGGACCGCGCGCGTGCACCGGCACGGGCGGATGGTGGTGCTGTCGGCCGCGCTGTGGGGCGGGGCGATCACCGCCGCCGGGCTCGTCGGGAACGTCTGGCTGGTCCTGCTCTGCCTGGCCCTCGCGGGCGGCTTCGACATGGTCAGCGGCGTCTTCCGCGGGATCATGTGGAACCAGACGATCCCGGACGAGCTGCGCGGGCGGCTCGCCGGGATCGAGTTGCTGTCCTACTCGGTGGGGCCGACGGTCGGCCAGGTGCGCAGCGGAGGCCTCGCGGCCTGGCTGGGGGTGCGGACGTCCGTCTGGTCGGGCGGGGTGCTGTGCGTGGGCGCGGTGGGGCTGCTGGCGCTGTGCCTGCCGCGGCTGATGACGTACGACGCACGAACGAACGAGCACGCGTCGCGGGTGCGTGCTCAGCGCTCGGCGGCCGCGCCCGCCCTGGAGGGCTGACCGCCCGGCCGGTCAGTCCTCGTCCGCGGCGCCACCCGTCGGGGCGTCGTGCCACTTGGGGTCGTTCTCCCACTGGAGGTTGCGTTCGCGGGCGCTCTCCATCGCGTGCTCGGCCTCCGCACGGGTGGCGTACGGGCCGAACCGGTCCTTGGCCGGGCACTCCGGCCCTTCCTCGACCTTCTTGTGCTCCAGGCAGTAGTACCACTCGCCCGGTTTGCCGGCGGTCCGCTTCTTGAACAGGGGCATGACGGCTCCTCTCGCCATCGACATGTTCCCCCATGACCGCTCGTTAGACTCACTGGCATGTCTGGCCAGTCGCTGCTCGTCCCAGGGGAGCTCTCCCCCACCCGTTCCGTGCCCGGAAACATCCGCCGCCCCGAGTACGTGGGCAAGCCGGCGCCGACGCCCTACACCGGGCCGGAGGTGCAGACCGCCGAGACCATCGAGGCGATGCGCCGGGCCGGCCGGATCGCCGCTCGGGCGATGGCCGAGGCCGCGAAGCTGATCTCGCCGGGGGTCACCACCGACGAGCTGGACAGGGTCGCGCACGAGTACATGTGCGACCACGGCGCCTACCCGTCGACGCTGGGCTACCGGGGCTTCCCGAAGTCGCTGTGCACGAGCGTCAACGAGGTCATCTGCCACGGCATCCCGGACTCGACGGTCCTGCGCGACGGCGACATCGTCAACCTGGACGTGACGGCGTACATCGGCGGGGTGCACGGCGACAACAACGCCACGTACCTGGTCGGTGACGTCGACGAGGAGTCGCGGCTGCTGGTGGAGCGGACCCGGGAGTCCCTGGAGCGGGCGATCAAGGCGGTCAGGCCCGGTCGGCAGATCAACATCATCGGCCGGGTCATCGAGTCGTACGCCAAGCGGTTCGGGTACGGGGTGGTGCGGGACTTCACCGGTCACGGCATCAACTCGTCGTTCCACTCCGGGCTGATCGTCCCGCACTACGACAGCCCGCACGCGACGACCGTCATCCGGCCCGGGATGACCTTCACCATCGAGCCGATGCTGACGCTCGGCACGCACGACTACGACATGTGGGACGACGGCTGGACCGTGGTGACCAAGGACCGCAAGCGCACGGCCCAGTTCGAGCACACCCTGGTGGTGACGGAGAGCGGGGCGGAGATCCTCACCCTGCCGTAGCCGCCCGCGCCTGAGCCCGCTCTCCTCGGAGGGCGGGCTCTTCTGAGGGCGGGCTCTTTTGAGGGCGGGCTCTTCCGAGTGGGGGCCGGTTCCGGCGCCGGCCGGTCCCGCGGACGGACCGGGCCCCCTCGCTTCGCCGCGAGGGGGCCCGGCGCCGGATCAGAACCGGTCGCAGTGCTTGCCGGCCCAGAAGATGTCCGCCGACACCGTGTCGACCGCGCCGATGTACGGGCTGCAGACGCCCTCGTCCCCGCCGAAGTGGTGGTGGTGCTGGCGGGGGCCCTCGTCGGCGGTGGCGGTCGACGCGCCGGCGGCGGCGAGGGCGATGCCCAGAACGGTGGCGGCCAGGACTGAACGGATACGCATGGTGTTCCTCTCACGGGGCGAGTGGTCACGCCCAGAGGTCCCCGCTCCCCATCCGCCGCACACACCACACCACCCGTACGGACCCCAGGCCCTAGCCCGGAGGGCTCAGCGCTCCAGGAACACCCGGCCGCCGACCTCGACCCAGCCGTGCGGCTGGGGGGCCGTCAGGATCTGCGAGCCCGCGCCCTGGGTGATGTTCAGGGCGCGGCCGAGCCGTTCGGTGAGCAGGAGTGCCGCCGCGCCGGTGGCCTCGTCCTCGTCGACGCCGTCGTCACGGCCGGGGAAGGCGCGGGCGCGGATCCGGCCGGCCGGCTCGTCCTCCCAGGCCCAGGCGTAGATCCACTCGCCCTTGGGCGGCACGGGGAGGTCGTCGACCTCGGCGGCCGTCGCGTACTGCCGGAGGGTGCGCGGCGGGGCCCACTCGGCGCGCGCCTCGATCCAGGTGAACTCCCCGTCCAGGCGGGTGCCCACGACGCCGGCCGGGGTGACGAGTTCGGGCACGTCGAGCAGCCAGGCGGCGCCCACGCACGGGTGTCCCGCGAAGGGCAGACGCAGGGTGGGCGTGTAGATGTCGATGACGCCGCGTTCGGGGTCGTCGACGAACACCGTCTCGCTGAAGCCGAGTTTCGCCGCGAGGTCCTGCCGGTCCTCGCGGTCCGGGAGCACCGAGCCTTCGCGGACCACGCCCAGTTCGTTGCCGTAGCCGCCGTTCGGCGCGCAGAAGACGCGGAGCACGTCGTAATCAGTCACCGGGGAATTGAAGCACCGCTCGGGGGGCGGTCCCGCCCCGGACGGCGGGGCCGCCCGTGCGGTGCGCGCGAGGGGCGGAACGGAACACTTGAATCACCCTTGGCTTGTCTTTGGTGTCCGCTTGGGTGTTCCGTGATCGTCTCGTGCTCTTACAGCGTCTATGAGAGGTGAATCACGGCCTCGACGGGTATTACGCAGGTAAGCCTTGGATAAGTTAGGCGAGCCTCACCAATCCGTGTGAGCCCTGTCACGCGATTTTTCAGCCACCGCTGGGAGCCCGAATGCGAGCCGCCAGACTGTCCGTCGCCACCGCCGTGGTCGCCGTCACCGCCCTGACCGCCGTCACCGGCTGCACCTCCAAGAGCGACGCGAAGGACGGCGACCGGGTCATCGGCGTGACCGCCACCGACTCCACGTGCGAGACCTCCAAGAAGGAGATCCCCGCCGGACACGTCGAGCTCGCCGTCGAGAACAAGGGCTCGAAGGTCACCGAGGTGTACCTCCTCTTCCCCGACGACCGGATCGTCAGCGAGCGGGAGAACATCGGCCCCGGCACCAAGCAGCGGGTCACCGCCGAGGTGAAGGCGGGCGAGTACCGCATCGCCTGCAAGCCGGGCATGAAGGGCGACGGCATCCGCCAGACCCTCAAGGTCACCGGCGGCTCGGTCGCCCAGCGCGACCCCCGCCTGGACAAGGCCGTGGCCGCCTACCGCGCCTACGCGCAGACTCAGGCCGACGAGACGCTGCCGAAGGTCGCCGTCTTCGTCGCCGCGGTCAAGGCCGGGAACATCGAGGCCGCGAAGAAGGCCTACGCGCCCTCGCGCATCGGCTGGGAGCGCACCGAGCCGGTCGCGGAGTCCTTCGGCACCATCGACCCGAAGGTCGACGTCCGCGCCGACGGCCTGGAGAGCGGCCAGAAGTGGACCGGCTGGCACCGGCTGGAGAAGGCCCTCTGGCAGGACAAGAAGATCGGCCCCGAGGAGAAGGCGCTCGCCGACCAGCTCACCGTCGACCTGACCGACTGGCAGAAGCGGGTCGGCAAGGCCGTGATCACCCCGACCTCCATGGCCAACGGCGCCAAGGAACTCCTCGACGAGGTCGCCACCGGCAAGGTCACCGGCGAGGAGGAGCGTTACTCGCACACCGACCTGGTCGACTTCAAGGCCAACGTCGAGGGCGCGCAGCAGTCGTACGAGCTGCTCAAGCCGGTCGCCAAGGACAACGACGCGGCCCTGGTGACCGAGTTGGACAAGCAGTTCGCCGCGCTGGACGCGCTGCTGGACAAGTACCGCCCGAACACGACGTCGTACGACTTCACCTCCTACGACAAGGTCGGCGCCGCCGCCCGCAAGGAGCTGTCGGACGCGGTCAACGCGCTCGCCGAGCCCTTGTCGAAGCTCGCCGCCGCCGTCGCCAAGTAACCGAGGGGCACAAGAACATGACGGAGTCGGAGACCAAGGGCAGCAGTCCGTCGCGACGGTCGCTGATCGGCTGGGGCGGGGCCGGGCTCGCGCTCGGCGCCGCCGCGGCCGGCGGCGCGGTCGCGATGACCCGCACCGGCAACGACGTCGACCCGGTCGGCGCCGACACGGGCGGCGCCGTCGACTTCCACGGCGCGAACCAGGCGGGCATCGCCACGCCCGTGCAGGACCGGCTGCACTTCGCCGCGTTCGACGTGACGACCACGGACCGCGCCGAGTTCGTGCAGCTGCTGAAGGACTGGACGCAGGCGGCGCGCCGGATGACGGCCGGGAAGGCGGTCGGGGAGGGGGCCTACGGCGGTCTCCCCGAGGCGCCGCCGGACGACACCGGCGAGGCGCTGGGACTCCAGCCGTCCCGGCTGACCCTGACGGTCGGCTTCGGGCCCTCCCTGTTCAAGAAGTTCGATCTCGCCGACCGGCGGCCCGACGCGCTCGTCGACCTGCCCACGTTCGCCGGGGACGCCCTCGACCCGGCCCGCAGCAACGGCGACCTGTGCGTGCAGGCGTGCGCCGACGACCCGCAGGTCGCCGTGCACGCGATCCGCAACCTGGCCCGCATCGGCATGGGCAAGGTCGTCATCCGCTGGTCGCAGCTGGGCTTCGGCAAGACCTCCTCCACCACTCCCGACGCGCAGACCCCGCGCAACCTGATGGGCTTCAAGGACGGCACCCGCAACATCGCCGGCACGGAGACGGACCGGCTGAAGAAGTTCGTGTGGGTCGGCGACAAGGACGTCGCCGCGAAGTCGGCGTGGATGGTGGGCGGTTCCTATCTCGTCGCCCGCCGCATCCGCATGCACATCGAGACCTGGGACCGCACCCCGCTGCAGGAGCAGGAGGACATCTTCGGCCGCGACAAGGGCGAGGGCGCTCCGGTGGGCAAGGCGAAGGAGCGCGACGAGCCGTTCCTGAAGGCGATGAAGCCCGACGCGCACGTGCGGCTCGCGCACCCCGACGCCAACCACGGATCGACGATCCTGCGCCGCGGCTACTCCTTCACCGACGGCACCGACGGTCTGGGACGGCTGGAGGCGGGGCTGTTCTTCCTCGCCTACATGCGCGACGTCGGCAACGGGTTCGTCCGCATCCAGCGCAATCTCGCGACCGACGCGCTCAACGAGTACATCCAGCATGTGGGTTCGGCCGTCTTCGCCGTCCCGCCGGGCGTCCGCGACAAGGACGACTGGTGGGGCCGGACGCTGTTCTCCGAGGAGGCGTAGCCCGTGTTCTCCAACTACCTGATCGGACTGCGCGAGGGCCTGGAGGCCTCTCTCGTCGTCTGCATCCTCATCGCCTACCTGGTCAAGACCGAGCGCCGCGACGCGTTGAAGCCGGTGTGGGCCGGCATCGCCATCGCGGTGGTCATCGCGTTGGGCTTCGGCTCCGTCCTCGAATTCGGTTCGCAGGAGCTGACGTTCAAGGCGCAGGAGGCGCTCGGCGGCTCCCTGTCGATCGTCGCGGTCGCGCTGGTGACGTGGATGGTGTTCTGGATGCGGCGCACCGCCCGGCACCTGAAGTCGGAGCTGCACGGCAAGCTGGACGCGGCGCTCGCGATGGGCACCGGCGCGCTGGTGGCCACCGCGTTCCTCGCGGTCGGCCGGGAGGGCCTGGAGACGGCCCTGTTCGTGTGGACGTCCGTGCACGCGGCCGGCGACGGCACCCCGCGCCCGCTGATCGGCGCGGCGCTGGGTCTGGCGACGGCCGTCCTGCTGGGCTGGCTGTTCTACCGCGGGGCGCTGCGGATCAACCTGGCGAAGTTCTTCACCTGGACGGGTGGCATGCTCGTCGTGGTGGCCGCGGGCGTGCTGGCGTACGGCGTCCACGACCTCCAGGAGGCCGACTGGATCGCGGGCCTGACGGACAAGGCGTTCGACATCAGCGACACGATCCCGCCGGACAGCTGGTACGGCACCCTGCTGAAGGGCGTGTTCAACTTCCAGCCCGATCCGACGGTCCTCCAGGTCACGGTGTGGCTGCTCTACCTGGTCCCGACGCTCGCGCTGTTCCTCGCCCCGGTAGGGTTCGCCTCCGGGAAGGGGAAGGTGAAGTCGCCTGATGACCAGGGAACGCAGCCTGACGACCGGGGTTCGCAAGCGTCGAGGACTCCGCAGGCGTGACCGGTACGCCCTCGTAGGGGCCTCGCTCGTCGCCGTCTCGCTCACGGCGAGCGGCTGTGTGGTGGTCCACGGTGAGCTGGAGATGCTCCCGTCGGCGACGCAGGGCGAGGCCGTCAAGGCCGTCGAGCAGTTCACCGCCGCGTACAACAAGGCGGACGCGGCGTACGACGGTTCGCTGGACGCGGACCGCACCGCCGGCGCCCTCGGGATCATCGACGCGGCCCGGCTGAAGGCCGGCCGCCTCAACAACCCGAAGGGCAACCCGCAGCACACGCCGCTGGTGTTGTCGGACGTGAAGTACACCATCCCCGAGAAGGCGGGCTGGCCGCGCTGGTTCGTCGCCGACGCCAAGGGCAACAAGGGCGGCGACGCGCGCTGGCTGCTGGTGTTCACCCGCGAGGGGCGGGGGCGGCCGTGGCAGGCCACGTATCTGACGCTGGTGACGCCGGGCGCGGTGCCGGCGTTCAAGAAGGACGAGGACGGGTGGGCCGAGGCCGTGCCCGCCGACACCGCCGAACTGACCCTGGCGCCCGCGGACCTGAGCAAGGACTACACGGCCTACCTGCAGAGCGGCCGGGGCGCCTTCGCGAACGGGGAGTACACCGACGCGCTGCGCGCCTCGCGGGCGAAGAACGCCACCAAGCCGGGCCTGGCCACCCAGTACGTCGACCAGCCGCTGACCGGGGGCGAGTACGCGCCGCTGGCGCTGCGCACCGTGGACGGCGGGGCGCTGGTGTTCTTCACCACGCACCACTACATGAAGCAGACGGCGGCCACGGGCGCCGCCGTGCCGGCCCCGAACGCGGACGTGCGCGCGCTGACGACCGGCGAGATCAAGCAGTCACTGACGATGGAGTTCGTCGCCGCCGACATCGCCCTGAGCCCCGCGAAGGGCGCGAAGGGCGGCAAGGTGACGGTGCTGAGCCGGCTGGAGGGGTTCACCGGCGCCAAGGGCGAGTGAGGCCGGCGGGTGCGATCGCGGCCGGCCCGGCTGCGGCTCGGGCCCCGGGACCTCACGGTCACCGGCGCAGCGGCCAGGCCCCCGTCGAGTGGTCCTGGTCCTGCCCGGTGTGGCGGGCGCAGGCGTCGGTGAGGGTTTCCAGGAGGGTCAGCGGGTCGGGCAGCGGATGCTCCGGGCCGCGCAGCCAGTGCACGGTCCGCCCGTCCTCGCCGGTGAGGCGGGCGGGCGGCACGAGGACGTAGGAGCCCCGGCAGTGCCAGCGCAGGCCGGGATGCTCGTCCATGGTCTCGGGATGGCAGTCCAGCTCGCACGGCCACCACTCGTCCTCGACCTCGGGGGTGCCGCGGGTGAGGGTGAAGAAGAGCAGGCGTCCGTCGTCGCTCTCGGCGACCGGGCCGACCTCGACGCCGGCGTCGAGCAGCCGCTCCATGGCTTCCCGGCCGGCCTCCAGGGGCACGTCGAGGACGTCGTGCGTCATGCCGGTGGCGGTGATGAAGTTGGCCTGCGGCTGGTGGCGGGCCCAGCGCTCGACCTGGGTGCGGTCGGTCGTGGACTGCGTCTGCCAGGCGAAGGACACCGGGTGGCGGGCGGGGGTCGGACAGCCGACCCGGTCGCAGGAGCAGCCGTAGCCGGGGGCCGGATGCGCGGCGGGCGCCAGGGGCAGCCCCGCTTCGGCGGCGGCCAGCAGCAGGGCCTCACGGTCGCCGCCCTCGGCGGCTTCGGTCGGGCCGCTCGTGCGCAGCCACTCCGTAAGTCTTCCCCACAGTCCGGTCCGGCCGTCGAACTCCGCGCTCATCTGTCCCCTCGCCTCGCTGGTGCGGACAGCATGCCCTATGGTCGCACCATCCTGCGCATCGGGGGGCCCTAGCCGTGAATCGGGGCAGGTGGGGCGGGTGGGGCCAGAGTGGCCCATGTGCCCCTGATCCTCCACCGCCCGCCGGGTGGGCGGGTCACGTGGTCACCGGGGCGCGAGGCCGTGGAGCGCGTAGTCGACCAGGGCGTCGGTGTACTCGTAGGTGATCGGTCCCGTGTACTGCAGCCAGCGCTGGGCGAGCGGGGAGATGAAGAACTCCAGGGCGATGCGCGGGTCGAGGTCCGCGCGGACCTGGCCGGCCCGCTGGGCGGAGCGCAGCCGGTCGACGTACAGCTGGATGGACGGTTCCAGCAGCCGGGCCGTGAACTCGCGGCCCACCTGCTCGTTGACCACGCCTTCGGCGGCCAGCGCCCGCGAGGGGGCCTCGAAGCGGGGGTCCTTCAGCTGGTCGACCGTGGCCCGCAGGACGGCCTTGACGTCGGCGGCGAGGTCGCCGGTGTCGGGGATGACGTAGGGCTCGTGCTCGGCCGGGCCGGCCTCGCGGGCGGCCTGTTCGCCGAGGTCCAGGAACGCTTCGAGCAGGACGTCGGCCTTCGAACCCCACCAGCGGTAGATGGTCTGCTTGCCGACGCCCGCGCGGGCGGCGATGCCCTCGATCGTGGTCCTGGGGTAGCCGACCTCCACGACGAGCGCGAGGGCTGCGTCGTAGATGGCGCGCCGGGACCGCTCGCTGCGACGGCTGGTGTCGGGGGCCGGCTTGCCGGGCTGGGTGACCATGCCCCGACGGTACCAAGGCTGTGAGACGGCACGTCTCGCGAACGGTCCGGGCGAGGGGCCCGGCCGCTCGGAGGCTTCCCGCAAGGCCCCCTGCGGGGCTTCGTGCGGGACGTCCTACAGGGCTTCCTGCGGGACTTCCTGCGGGTAGCGGACCCCGATCCGTTCGCGGGCCGCGTCCAGCGTCCGCATGACGGCGAGGCTACCGTCGAGGGGGACGAGCGGGGACTCGGTCTCGCCGGCCCGCAGCGCGCGCATGACCTCACGGGCCTCGTGCCGGAACGTCGTACGGGGTCCGTCGACCGGGTCGGCGGCGAACTCCTGCGGGTCGCGGCCGGCCCGGTGCAGCACGAGGCGGTCAGGGTGGAAGAAGCCGGACGGGATGTCGATGCGGCCGCGCGAGCCGGTGACCGAGGCGGTGGTGCCGGTCCCGCCGGAGATCGAGCAGTGCAGCGCGGCGAGCGCGCCGGAGTCCCAGGACAGCGCCAGCGCCGTCTGCAGGTCGACGCCCTCGGCGGACAGGACGGCCTGGGCGGCGATGCCCGAGGGCTCGCCGAGCAGCAGGTGGGCGAAGGAGACCGGGTAGACGCCGAGGTCGAGGAGGGCGCCGCCGCCCTGGGCGGGGTCGCGCAGCCGGTGCGAGGGCGGGAAGGGCCCTTCGAGGCCGAAGTCGGCCTGCACGGTGCGGACCTCGCCGATCGCGCCGTCGTCGACCAGGGCCTTGAGGCGGCGGATGACCGGGTTGCAGTACATCCACATGGCTTCCATGAGGAACCGGTCGTGCCGCCGGGCCAGTGCCACGAGCTCTTCGGCCTCGCGCACGTTCAGCGTGAACGCCTTCTCGCACAGCACGTTGCGCCCGGCCTCCAGGCACAGCCCCGCGGCGGTGCGGTGGGCGGCGTGCGGGGTGGCCACGTACACGACATCGATGTCCTGGTCGGCCGCGAGGGCGGCCCAGTCGCCGTAGGCACGCGGGATGCCGAACCGTTCGGCGAACGCCTTGGCGGAGACCTCGGTGCGCGAGGCGACCGCGACGACCTCGGCGTCGGGCAGGTCGATCAGGTCCGCCGTGAACGCGCCGGCTATGCCGCCGGTCGCCAGGATCCCCCACCGCACCGTGTCCGTCGTCATACCCTGCCCCGCCCTCGTGCCGTCCCGTCGGTGTGTTCGAGCTGAGAGCATAGGTGGCCGAGACGTCGGAGAGGGAGGGGCAGCCGTATGCCGGAGGGTGGGGCCGTGCCCGAAGCGCCGCAGGCCGTCGTCCCGGCGCCGCCGCGCGGCCGGCGCAGGACCGGGCTGCTCGTCACGCTGGTCCTGGGCGGACTGACCGCCACTCCCCCGCTGTCGATGGACCTGTACCTCCCGGCGCTGCCGGAGGTGACCCGCACGCTGCACGCACCGGCGGCGACGGTGCAGCTCACGCTCACCGCGTGCCTGGCCGGCATGGCGCTGGGGCAGCTGGTGGTCGGCCCGATGAGCGACCGGTGGGGGCGCAGGCGCCCGCTGCTCGCCGGGCTCGCGGTGTACGTCGTGGCGACCGCCCTGTGCGCCCTGGCGCCGACCGTCGAAGTGCTGGTCGCGTTCCGGCTGCTGCAGGGGCTCGCGGGCGCGGCCGGGATCGTGATCGCACGGGCCGTCGTACGGGATCTGTACGACGGCGTGGCGATGGCCCGCTTCTTCTCCACCCTGATGCTGATCTCCGGGGTAGCCCCGGTGGTGGCGCCGCTGATCGGCGCGCAGATCCTGCGGACGACGGACTGGCGCGGGGTGTTCGCGCTGCTCACGGTGGTCGGGCTGGTGCTGGCGGCGCTGGTGTGGTTCCGGCTCCCCGAGACGCTGCCCGCGGACGGACGGCACGCGGGCGGGGTCGGCGAAGCCCTGCGCTCGATGCGCGGGCTGCTGTCCGACCGGTACTTCGCCGGTTTCCTCCTCACGGGCGGTTTCGCCTTCGCCGCGCTGTTCGCGTACATCTCCGCCTCGCCGTTCGTGGTCCAGGAGATCTACGGAGCCTCTCCGCAGACGTTCGGTCTGCTGTTCGGCGCGAACTCGGTCGGGCTGGTGGTGGTCGGCCAGATCAACGGCAAGATCCTGGTGGGGCGGGTGCGGCTGGACCGGGTGCTGGCGGTCGGCCTGTCGACGGTGACGCTGGCCGCGACCGCGCTGCTGCTGATGACGGCCGGCGTGTTCGGCGAGGTCGGGCTGGCCCCGGTGGCCGCCGCACTGTTCGTGCTGATGTCCGCGATGGGCGTGACGCTGCCCAACGCGCAGACGCTCGCCCTGATGCGGGTCCGGCACTCGGCCGGCTCCGCCTCCGCGCTCCTGGGCACCTCCTCGTTCCTGATCGGCGCGATCGCCACCCCCCTCGTCGGGATCGCCGGAGAGCGCACCGCCGTCCCGATGGCCGTCGTCCAGGTGGCGGCCGCACTGGTGGCGCTGGCCTGCTTCGTGGTTATGTGCCGTCCCTGGACGGACGCGGGGAAGCTGGACGACTCTCTCCCCGGCCGAGGACCTTCGAGAGCGGGAGAAGAGAGCTGAGCGCACCGAGACTGCGCGTCGACACTCCGGAGCGGGCCGGACTCGACCCCGAGGAGACGCGGCTGCTGGTCCGTGACGTCGCCGACCTCACCGTGGGCGACCGGCCCTGGGCGGCCGGCGCCGTCGTGGTCGCCGGGCGCGGCCCGGTGATCGCCGTGCAGGAGGCGGTGGGCTGGGCGGTGCGGTACTCGGCCTACGATCCGGCGGCCGACGCGGGCGTGGAGCTGCCGCCCGAGGCACGGGTCGCGACGACCGTGGACACCCCCTTCGACCTGGCCTCCCTCACCAAGCTGTTCACCTCGGTCGCGGCGGTCCAGCAGATCGAGCGGGGCACCCTCGGCATCGACGCCCGGATCGGCGCCTATCTGCCCGACTTCGGCGCGGCCGCCGCACACGACGTCACCGTCCGTCAGCTGCTCACGCACACCTCCGGGCTGCGCCCCGAGCTGCCCCTGTACGACTGCGCGGACGACGCCGAGCGGCTGGAGCTGCTGCGTGCGCAGGCGCCGGTCGGCGAGCCCGGCGCGTACGTCTACTCCGACCTGAACATGCTGCTCCTGCAGCAGCTCCTGGAGCGGCTGACCGGGCGCACGCTGGACGTCCTGATCCACGAGGGGATCACCCGTCCGCTGGGGATGACCTCGACCGCCTTCGGGCCCTGCCCCGGCGCGGCCGCCACCGAGGACCAGCGCCGGCCGTGGGCGAAGGCGGACCGGGGGATGCTGCGGGGCGTGGTGCACGACGAGAACGCGTGGGCGCTGGGCGGGGTGGCCGGTCACGCGGGCCTGTTCTCGACCGGCCGCGACCTGGCGGTGTTCTGCCGGACGCTGCTGGCGGGCGGTTCGTACGGTCCCGCCCGCGTCCTCGGCCCCGACTTCGTGGAGCTGCTGCTGACGCCGCCGGGGCTGGGCTTCGCGGTGGACCAGCCCTGGTTCATGGGCGAGCTGGCCGGCGAGGGCGCGGCCGGCCACACGGGGTTCACGGGGACCTCGCTGGTCCTGGACCCGGCGACGGACACCTTCGTGGTGCTGCTGGCGAACACCGTGCATCCGGTGCGCAGGACGCCGGACAGCGCGCCGCGCGCACTGGCGGGGACGCGGATGGCGTCGGCGGTGCGGTGAGGGCGGCGGGGTGCGCGGTGAGGGCGGGGCGCGCGGCCTGAGAAAATCGGTGCGTGAACCTCTCCGCATCCGCCGCCGAGACCCTCCGTACCGCCCTCGGAGACCTTCTCGACGGGCTGCCGCCCAAGCAGGCCTCGCTGGCCGTCGACCGGCTGATCGCCAGCTACCGTGGCGCGACCCCGACCGACGCCCCGATCCTGCGCGACCGCGCGGACGTCGCCGCCTATGCCGCGTACCGCATGCCGGCGACCTTCGAGGCGGTGCGCTCGGCGCTGGAGGCGTTCGCCGACGCGGCGCCGGGGTGGACGCCGCAGAGCCAGGTCGACGTCGGCGGCGGAACGGGAGCGGCGACCTGGGCGGTGAGCGCGACCTGGGCCGGGACCCGCCCGGTGACGGTCCTCGACTGGGCGGAGCCCGCCCTCGCCCTGGGCCGCGAGGTCGCCGCAGCGCACCCGCCGCTCGAGGACGTCCGCTGGCAGCGCGCCCGCATCGACGCGTCCCTGGTGCTGGACACCGCCGACCTCGTCACCGTCTCGTACGTCCTCAACGAGCTCGCCGCGCCCGACCGGGCCGCCCTCGTGGACGCTGCCGCGTCGGCCGCGCAGGCCGTGGTGATCGTGGAGCCGGGCACCCCCGACGGCTACGCCCGGGTGATCGAGGCCCGGGACCGGCTGATCGCGGCCGGCTTCCGGGTCGCCGCGCCCTGTCCGCACAGCGCGGCCTGTCCGATCGTGCCCGGGTCGGACTGGTGCCACTTCTCGGCGCGGGTCAGCCGCTCCTCCCTGCACCGGCAGGTCAAGGGCGGCTCGCTGCCCTACGAGGACGAGAAGTTCAGCTATGTGGCGGCCGCCCGCTTCCCCGTCTCCCCGGCCCCTGCCCGCGTCGTCCGGCGGCCGCAGATCCGCAAGGGCCAGGTGCTCCTCGACCTGTGCGAGGTCGAGGAGCGGCTGAGCCGTACGACGGTGACGAAGAAGCACGGCGAGCTGTACAAGGCGGCCCGGGACGCCGACTGGGGCGACGCCTGGCCGCCGGTCTCCTGAACGGGCCCGTGCCCGCACCTGCTTGAGGGGGCGCTCCCCCGCCCGGCCGGTACCCGCGGTCGACCGGCGGACGGACCGGTTCCGCATGCCGGACCCTCCCGTACGCTGCGGGCCCATGGATGCGAAGACGAAGATCGCGGTCGTCACGGGCGCCGGTTCCGGCATCGGCCGCGCCGTGGCCGTCGAACTGCTGCTCACGGGCTGGTCGGTGGCGCTGGCCGGACGGCGCGCCGAGACCCTGGAGGAGACGGCCGCGCTGGCGCCCGGGAGCCGGAGTCTCGCCGTGCGGACGGACGTCTCACGCCCCGAGGACGTGACGGCCCTGTTCACCGCCGTGCGCGAGCGGTTCGGGCGGCTGGACCTGCTGTTCAACAACGCGGGCACGTTCGGGCCGGGGGGCGTGCCGTTCGAGGACCTCCCCTACGACGCCTGGCGGCACGTGGTGGACACCAACCTCAACGGGGCGTTCCTGTGCGCGCAGGGCGCGTACCGGCTGATGAAGGAGCAGGATCCCCGGGGCGGACGGATCATCAACAACGGCTCCGTCTCGGCGCACACCCCCCGCCCGCTCTCGGCGCCCTACACGGCGACCAAGCATGCGCTGACCGGTCTGACGAAGTCCCTCTCGCTGGACGGGCGGGCGCACGGGATCGCCGTCGGGCAGATCGACATCGGCAACGCGGCGACCGACATGACGGCGCGGATGCGGACGGGCGCGCTGCAGGCGAACGGCGAGACCGCGCCGGAACCGGTGATGGACGTGGCCGATGTGGCGCGCACGGTGCGGCACATGGCCGAGCTGCCCCTGGAGGCGAACGTGCAGTTCGCGACGGTGCTGGCGACCGCGATGCCGTACGTCGGGCGGGGCTGAGGGCGCCCCGGCGGTCCACGGCTCGTCAAGTCGTCAACCTGCACAAGCGGAATTTCATGGTCCGCACCATTGCGGCCGGTAGCAGACCTATGCTCAACTCTCCTACACAAGAACTCCACATGTGCAGCACGAGAGTTCCGCACCGCGGGACCGTAAGCCATGCCGAGGGGGAGAGGCAGCCGTCCCACGGCTCCGGATGGGGGTGGACCTCGCGGGGAACCGCGAGATGCACACCGGAGCCGCGGGACGGCCGCCGCACCATCGCCCGACCCGGCGCACCGTCACTGCTCGGGCGGCGGCGTCTCACGGCCGCGCCGCCTGCGCAGCGCGTACGCTCCGCCCGCCGCCAGCGCGACCACTCCAGCGGCCCCGCCCAGCACACCCCAGCCACCCGGACCGCCACCCTCCGACGAGGCCCGGGCCCCGGCGTGCGGCGCCGCCCCCGAGGACGACGCCCTCGTCCCGCCCTCGCTCAACGCGTCCACCAGCGTCCCCACCGCCCCGACCGAACTCCCCCGCGCGAAGCCCCAGTCGAGCAGGGCGGCCGCCTCCTCGTAGACGGAGTTGTGGCCGCTCGCCGGGTGCAGCACCGTGACCACGAGGGTGCGCCCGGCGCGGGTCGCGGCGCCGGCGAAGGTGTTGCCGGCGTTGCTGGTGTAGCCGTTCTTCACGCCGATCAGGCCCGGGTACGGCGCCACCCCGTATGTGCCCGACAGCAGCCGGTCGGTGTTCTCGATGACGAAGGTCCTCCCGCCGCCGGCCGGGAAGCGGGCGGCGCTCGTGGCGCAGTAGGCGCGGAAGTCGGCGTTCTTCAGACCGTGCCGGGCGAACAGCGCGAGGTCGTATGCGGAGGACAGCTGCCCCGGGTGGTCGTAGCCGTCAGGGCTGACGACATGGGTGTCCAGCGCCTGGAGATCGGCCGCCCTCGCCTGCATCTCGGCGACCGTCCTCGCGACCCCGCCGTTCATCCGGGCGAGCACCTGCACGGCGTCGTTGCCCGAGCGCAGGAACACCCCCTGCCACAACTGCTCGACGCTGTAGGCGATCCCGGCCCGGACGCCGACCAGGCTGGAGCCGGGCGGAACGGCGGCCAGGTCGGCGTCGGTCACGGTGTGCCGCTCCGTGCGCGCGAACCGGCCCAGCAGCGTGTCCGCGAAGAGCATCTTCAGCGTGGAGGCGGGCGCGAGACGCTGATGCGCCCGGTAACAGGCGAGCACCTCGCCGCTGTCCTGGTCCGCGAGCAGCCAGGACCGCGCGGTCAGCTTCCTCGGCAGGGCGGCGCCCCGCTTCGCCTGCACCCCGTCGGCCGCCAGCCGCGCGCCGCCGACCACGGTCCCGGCCGCGGCCGCCGGCGTCGCCGCGAGCGGGACGGCGCTCAACGGCGCTCCTGCGGCGAGAGCCAGCAGGGAGCGCCGGGACGGATTCGCCGCCGGATGCCGGGGCGAGCGCGCGGGGGGAGAGGGCTGCGGCGGAGAAGGACGCGGAGAAAGACGCGGAGAAGGGGGCGGAGAACGGTCTGGGAGCGACTGCGGAGAACGGCGCGAGAATGCGTTCACTGCGGGACCGTACAAGGGGATCAGGCGAAATGGAAATCGCCACTCAACCCCTTTCACCTGGGAATATCCCCGCCTCGGCCGAGGAATGACGAGGCCGTCGGTCACCGACTCTCACGGCTCCGCGGCTCCGCGGCTCCGCGGCCGGGCCCGCTACGCCTGGCCGGTCTCGAACCGGGAGATCCGGCCGTCGTCCTCCACGGTGAAGCTCCAGCGGGTGCGCATCTCGCCCCAGGTGTCGTTGCGGTAGTCAGCGAGGAGCGCGCGCCCGCCGTCCGACTCCTTGGTGACGTCCATGTGGCCGCGCGAGGAGAAGATCTCCCGGTCGGCCCACTCGGCGAGGTCCCGGTCGGAGCCGTCGTCCGCCATGGTCGCGTCGGGCGTGAGGAGCCCGCGGAAGGCCTCCTCGTCGTGCGCGTTGACGGCGGCGACGAAGGCCCTGACGGCCGGGTCGCTGAGTCTGTCGGTCTGAATCGCCATACCGGCCACACTCACACCGCCGACCGGCCCCCGCCACCCGAACGGCTTCCAGGAGGGGCCGGGCGGGTGTGAGACATGCGACGGTGGAAACGCGTGGAAGGCGCTTCCGGGCGTTTACGGGCGATTCCCCGACCCGCTCCCACCCGCCCCCGCGCCTCAACAGCCTGTACCCGTCGTTCCCGTCGTTCCCGCTCGCCTTCCGACCCATTTCGACTGATTCCGACTCGTCCCCGCTTGTTCTGCTTGTTCCTGCTTGTTCCTGCTGTCAGTTCAGGGAGTCACCGTGACCTGTTACGACCGACGTGATCTGGGCCTGCTGTTGCTCCGGCTGGGCACCGGCGGAGTGCTGGCGGCCCACGGCGCGCAGAAGCTGTTCGGTTGGTTCGGCGGCCACGGCCTGGAAGGAACCGGGCAGTTCATGGAGTCCGTGGGCTACGCGCCCGGCAAGGCCAGCGCGACGGCGGCGGGCCTGGCGGAGGCCGGCGGCGGCACACTGCTGGCGCTGGGGCTGGCCACCCCGGCGGCGGGCGCGGCGGCGGCCG
>NZ_MJAJ01000025.1 GCF_001746365.1 Streptomyces sp. LUP30 | reverse complement strand
AGCTGGCAGGAGTTCCAGTGCACGCGCTCGAAGTCGTCGGCGTCGTAGGGGAGTTTGGAGAGGGTGTTGAGGCCGCTGCCGATGCCCGCGCCGCCGCTGGTGGGGGTGCGGTAGGGGTGTGCGGTGTCGCCGGCGTAGAGGTAGGAGTGGTAGTTGAAGTCCTCTTCCACGTGCACGATGTCGTACGGGGCGATGCGTTGGCCGATGGCCGTGGTGCTGGTGTCGCGCGGCGTCGAGGCGCTGGAGATGCCCGACGGCAGGCCCGCCACGTTGTAGGTGAGGGTGCTGAAGGACCCGGAGGCCGGGTCCGCAGCGGCGGCGGGGGGCGCGGACGCGGCGAGCCCGCCGCAGGTGACGGCCGCTGCCGCGAGGCAGGTGAGAAGACGGCGCATGAAGGGGAGCTCCTGGGAAGTGGGGGAGGGCCAGCCGGACCGTACCGCCGGTAACCCGCTCCTGTCGCCGGCTCCGGCGAGGGAGATCAGAATTTGACCGCCTGGTCCGATCCAGTGGGTCGGCGGCGGATTGCCGGGCGGTGTCGACCGGGTGAACCTCTCGAACGGCGCCCGGACGACCGTGTGTTCAGCGTCCGCCCGCCCCGGTCTCCTGTCTGGAGTTCAGAGGCCCGGATGAAGCGGCCTCGGCGACGGGCCCCGCCGGTGCGCCCTTTTCCTCGGCGAGCGGAATATCTGACGAGTCAGGTATTGTTGCCCAGGTGAACCGCCCGCATCCGACGGGCGCACACTTTCTCCGCCGAGGTGCCCGATGAAGCTGATCTACGTGTTCGATGCCTACTGCGGCTGGTCGCACGGCTTCTCCCCGACCCTGCGCGAGGTCACCTCGCGCCATCCCGAGCTCGACGTGGAAGTGGTCTCGGGAGGCCTGTTCACCGGAGACCGCCGGGTGCCGATCCGCGAGTTCGGGTACGTCCAGGGCGCGAACGCCCAGATCGCCGAGTTCACCGGCGCCGAGTTCGGAGAGGCGTACGAGCGGCTCATGGCCGACGGCTCGTTCGTCATGGACTCGCAGGACGCCGCGCGGGGGCTCGCCGCCCTGCGCCGGGCCGCTCCCGCACGGGCGGTGGAACTGGCCACGGCGCTGCAGCGCGCCTTCTACGTCGACGGACTGAGCCTCTCCGACCGTGCGACCTATCGGAAGGTCGCCGAGCGTGCCGGTCTGGACGCCGACGACGTCGCCGCAGCCTTCGAAGCGGCCGAGGCGGGGACCGCGGCCCGGGCCGACTTCGCGCGCGCCGCCGCGCTGGGCGTCGACGCCTTCCCCACGCTGCTGGCCGAGGACGGCGAGGACGCCACGGTGCTGGCGCGCGGCCGAGCAGACGCCGAAGACGTGGAGCGGCGCCTCGCGGCGTTCGCCGCCACCCGCTCCTCCTGACACAGCCGCCCCAGCCGCCCCAGCCGCCTCCCGTCCCCGTCCCCCAGCCCCCGAAGGAATCGTCATGAGCACGCTCGACTTCAAGATCCTCGACCTGGACTTCCCGGCCGGCAGTAAGAACAAGACCGCCACCCTCGTCACCGGCGAGCGCGACGCCCTCCTGGTCGACGCCGCCTTCACCCGCGCCGACGGCCACCGCCTGGCCGCCGAGATCCTCGACTCCGGCAAGACGCTGACCACCGTCTTCGTCTCCCACGCCGACCCCGACTTCTACTTCGGCGCGGAGGTCGTCGCCGACGCCTTCCCGGAGGCGAGGTTCGTCGCCACCCCGCTCGTGATCGAGCACATCCAGCAGTCCTACGAGGGCAAGCTCAAGGCTTGGGCGGCCCTCGGCGCCAACCTGCCCACCCGCCTGGTGGACCTCGAACCCCTCGTCGGAGACATCACCCTGGAGGGTCACCGCTTCGAGCTCAAGGGCGGCCCGACGGCCCTGCCCGACCGCCACTACCTCTGGCAGGCCGAGCACCGCGCCCTGCTCGGCGGCGTCCTGCTCTTCCAGCAGGAGCACGTCTGGGTCGCCGACACCCCCACCCCCGGCGACCGCGCCGCCTGGATCGACCTGCTGGACGAAATGGCCGCCCTCGAACCGCAGTTGGTCGTGCCCGGCCACCGTCTGCCCGGCACGGCGGCGGACGCGTCCGCCGTCTCCGCCACCCGTGACTACCTGGTCGCCTTCGAGGAGGAGCTCGGCCGGGCCGCCGACGGCGCGGCGCTGACCGAGGCGCTGGTGGAGCGCTACCCCGGCAACGGCATGCTGATCGCCGCGCAGATCGGTGCGAAGGTCGCCAAGGGCGAGATGAAGTGGGGCTGACATGAGCGAGTTCGCGACCTCGACCGCCCCCGCAGACGTCGTGCGCCGCCAGTACCTGGCCTCCGCGGCAGGCGACCTGGAGGCACTTCGGGCCACCCTCGCCCCGGACGTGGAGTGGACCGAGATGGCCGGCTTTCCTCTCGCCGGCACCTATCGCACCCCCGAAGGCGTCACCGCGAGCGTGATGGAACGCCTGGGCGCGGACTGGACGGACTGGACCGCCCACGACGACACCTACGTCGTCGACGGTGAGAACGTCGTCGTCCTCGCCCGTTACACCGCGGCGAACAAGGCCACCGGCAAGCCGGTCGACGTCCGGGTCGCGCACCACTTCGTCGTCCGCGGCGGGTTCATCGTGCGCTTCGAGCAGTTCGTCGACACCGCACTCGTCCGCGATGCGATGACCGCCTGACCCGCTGCCCGCATTGCCCCACCCGTACACCGCGGCGTACTCCCGTCGCGGTGTACGGACCGTCGGACAGACCGTTCCCGTGACCCGTCCGCGACGCGAAACGATCGCGGCCGGCTGTGGGGAGAGCCCCGGGCGCCGGACGGGCCGCCCGGGGCGAGGGACCCGTCAGCCGACGATGCCGGTCACCGAGCCTCCGGACTTCGTCACGCGGTACGTCACGGTGGCTCCGCTCCAGAAGTGGAAGGTGAGCGTCGCCTGCGCGCCGTCCCGCAGCGAGTTGACGAACTTCGAGGTCAGAAGCAGTGCGTTGCCGGGGTAGTCGGGGGAGAAGGCCTCGTTGAACTCCTGGTAGGGGGTCCAGTCGGTGGGGCCGGCGTTGCTGCCGTCCGCGTACGTGGCCTCCATGGTGGCCAGCAGGTCACCGCGGAACTGGGTGGGAACGGTGACGCCGTTGGCGTCGCCGGTCGCGTTCGAGAGGACCGGCCGGTCGTAGGTGGTCACATGGATCTTCCAGGGCAGACCGTGGGAGAACCGGGCCTCGACGGTCGCGTTGATCCCGTACGCGCGGTCGCCGGCCAGCCGGGTGAGCGCCGACGCGGTGAGCGTGAGCCGGTTGCCGGAAACGGTGTAGTCCCGGCCCTGGACGAGCTTGGTGCCGCCCTGCCAAAGCCCCCGGAAGGCTTGGCCGTTCGGGCTGAGGGTGAGCGTCCTGGCCGTGACCGCACCCGACTTCGCCATGAAGACCCGGTCCGAGGAAGCGGTTCCCGAGCGGGTGGTCCAGCTCGACTTGATCTGGCTGATCAGAGCGGGGTCACGCCACTGCAGCGTGCTGCGGTTCAGGAAGTTGAAGGCGTCCCACAGTGCCGTGGTCACGCCGGCGGTGCGGGCCTCGTAGCCGAACTGCTCGAAGTACTTAAGCGCCTCGCCCAGCTCCACACGGGCGGGATGGTTGTGGTCGGGATACGACAGCAGGCCGTACTCGCCCAGGTAGACGGGGATCCCCTGGGAGGTGAGGGTGGTGCGGATCCGGTCGAAGGAGTCGGTCATGTCCTTCTGCGCGGTGGCGTCGAACTGTGTGCCGCCGGCGATGTTCACACTGAACGGGTACCAGCCGTAGAAGTGCACCGTGGCCACGAGCCGGGGGTCGTTCAGGGACTTCATCTCGCTGACGAGGACGTCCAGGAAGTCCTGGCCGGCATTGGTGTGCAGGCTCGGCAGCATGAGCAGCCGCGTCGCGTTGGCGCCGCCGGACCGGCGCACCACCGTGTGGAACGCGGTGTTGAGTTCGTTGTTGTACTGGTTGCCCTGGGCGTCCGTGGTGTTGTCGAACTGGGGCTCGTTGTTGCTCTCGAAGAGCAGGGCCTGCGAGGAGTCCCTGAATGCGGCCGCGATCTGGGTCCAGGTGGCCTTGAAGCGCGCCAGGACGTTGTCGTGGTCGGTGGGCATGGCGGCGATCCACTGCCACGAGTCGTGATGGACGTTGATCACCACGTAGAGGCCGTCGGCCAGCGCCCAGTCCACGACCTGCTTGACGCGGTTCATCCAGGTCGCGTCGATCGCGTAGGGGGCGGTGGAGGACTGGTGACCACTCCAGGTGACGGGAATCCGCACGCTGCGGAAGCCCTGTGCCTTGATGGTGTCGAACAGGGCCTTGGTGGCCGGCGGGTTGCCCCAGGACGTCTCGTCGGGAATGGCGTCCAGGGTGTTGCCCAGGTTCCAGCTGGGCTGCATCGCGGCCACCGCGTCCCTGGGGGCGGCGAGCCGGGCGGGCCGTGCCGAGGAGGCGTCCTCGTGTCGCGGCGCGGCCAGGGCGGTGGTGCTGGTCAGCCCGATCGCGGCGACCAGCGTCAGGAGGAGGCCGAGCACCCGGCCGGGGCCCCGGCTGCGGCGGCCGGGCGTGTGGTGCGTTCCCTTCATCTTCGGACCTCTTTCTCTGGTGGCCGAGCGGTGGTTCCGCCCGTGGGGGGATGGAGCGACAGATGGCCGAGGGAGGGGATCGTCCGTCGGCGGCGACGTGATGCCCGTGCGCGGCGCCGGTTCAGGCCCGTCGCCGGATCAGTCGCGGAGCGGCTCGTAGTCGAACCAGTCGAAGTGGACGGTGCCGGACGAGGCGTACAGGCCGATGACCCGGCCGGTGAAGCCGCCGGCGACCTCGGTCGACAGGTAGCGGCCGTCGAGGGCGCCGAGCGCGGTGAACGTGCCGTCCTGCTCCTCGACGCCGAACGTGAGGGTGTCCGGCCCGCTGCGGGCGTCCTGCTGCGGGGCGCCGGTGATCCGTGCGGCGAGGGTCACGGGCCCGGCGGGCACGGGCCGGGACGCCACGACGGTGCTCAGCGGTCCGATCCTGGTGAGCACCCGCACCTCACCTTCGCGGGCCTCGATCTCGTAGTGATGGCGTTCGTCCAGGCGGACCGCGAGACCGCCGTGTCCCTCCGCCGGGTCGATGCGGGTGCGCGCCCGGCAGGCCAGGTGCTGTTGCCGACGGCCGACGAACACCACGTCCGGCTCGTCCAGGGAGGCGCCCCGGGCGCGCAGGGTGAGCCAGCCGGACCGCTCCTTGGTGGTGCAGTGCTCCGCCGGACGGTCGCGCACCGAGATCCACTGCGGGCGCAGCTCGTTCAGGTCGAAGTCGTCCCGGACCGGTTCGACGGGCCCGGGGACCAACGGCCAGGAGGGTGCGGGAAGTTCGGGCGTCACCTTGGCGACGACGGGCCAGCCGTCCACCCATGCGACGGGCGCCAGGAAGGTCTCGCGGCCCAGCACGTGCCAGCCCGGGGTGCCACCGCGCGGCCGGACGCCCAGCACCACCATCCACCAGGAGCCGTCGGGCCCCTGGACCAGGTCGGCGTGGCCGGTGTTCTGAATCGGGTGGTCGGTGCCCCGGTGGGTGAGGATCGGGTTGTCCGGGCAGGGCTCGAACGGCCCGCCCGGCGTGAGCCCGCGGGCGATCGAGACGCCGTGGCAGCGCTCGGTGCCGCCCTCGGCGATGAGCAGGTACCAGTAGTCGCCGATCCGGTACAGGTGGGGCGCCTCCGGAGCCTTGGCGTCGGGCGCGCCGGACCAGAGTCCGCGCGGCGGGCCGAACGTCTCGCCGGTGTACGGGTCGATGCGGACCTGGGAGACCCCGGCGACGGTGCACCAGCAGGCGCCGTCCTCGTCCCAGGCGAGGTCAGGGTCGATGCCGGGGACGCCGGGCAGGCGGACCGGGTCGGACCAGGGCCCGGCGGGATCGGTGGCCGTGAACAGCATGTTGCCGCCGTCGGTCACATTGGTGACGATCAGCCAGAAGCGGCCGTCGTGGTGGCGCAGGGTGGGGGCGTAGATGCCGCCGGAGGACCGGGCGCCGGCGGGCAGGCGCAGCTGGCTCGGCCGGTCGAGGGCGTTGCCGAGCTGCGTCCAGTGGATCAGGTCGCGGCTGTGGAACACGGGGACGCCGGGGAAGTACTCGAAGCTGGAGCAGACGACGTAGTAGTCGTCGCCCACGCGGCAGATGCTCGGGTCGGGGTGGAAGCCGGGGATCACCGGGTTGCGGGACGTGGCGGGGCGAACGGCGGCGTCCGTCTGCGACTCGTCTGACACTCCATCAATTCCTTTGGCTCGTAGGATTTTTACGGTGAGGGCGGGCGGTTTCACGCCGTGTCCGGCACCGGGTGGGTGAGGCGGATCAGCACGGCGGACGGGGCCGTGGGCAGCGTCAGCGTGAGGGCGGCGGTACCGGGGTCCCAGGCCAGGGCCGCCTGGTTCGCGGCGGGGTAGAGGACCTCGACCCGGGCTGCGGCGCCGCGGAGGTGGGGGAGGGGGAGGGCGGCGGCGGCTCCGGAGCCGGGGCGGCGCCAGACGGTGAGGTAGGTGGTGGCCGGGGTGCGCAGGGCCAGCGCGAGCCAGGGATCGTCCCAGGCCGGAAGGCCCAGCGGCCAGACGGGCGTCGCCCGGGCCAGGTCGGCGCGGATGACCTTGTGGACGGCGACGCCTTCGTGGACCAGGGCGCGGGCGTCTGGGCGCAGCTCGGGCAGCCGGCCGGACAGATGGATACGGCCGAGCAGCGCGTTGGCCATGGTGAAGGCGACCTCGTCCAGGGAGTCCTCCGGCAGCGGGTAGGCCCAGACGGCGCCCTGCTCGGGGGTGACCGCGGTCGGCGCGGAAGCCGCGATGGGGGCGTACAGCCGGAGGTTCTGCTGGTCGCTGGTGGACTGCAGTTGCAGCCGGGAGAGCAGCGCGTAGTCCCAGCGCATGCCGCCCGAGGAGCAGTTCTCCAGCACGAGGTGGGGGTGGCGGTCCAGGACGCCGTCGAGCCAGTCGAGGTGGGCGCGGTTGTGGCCGAGCAGACCGGCCGCCGGGGTCTCGCCGGGGCGGGCGCTGGTGCCGGAGCCGGGGTCGATGTTGTGGTCGAGCTTGAGGTAGCCGACCCCCCACACCCCGACCAGGCGGTCCACGACCTCGTCCAGGTGGGCGCGGGCGGCCGGGTGGCGCAGGTCGAGATGATGGCGTCCGGTCTCGGTGACGCGGATGCCGTCGCGGCGGAAGAAGGCCTCGTCGGGCAGGGACCCGGCCATGGGGCTGCGGACGCCGATCACCTCCGGCTCCAGCCACAGGCCGGGCGTCATGCCCCGTTCCCGGATGCGGTCGAGCACCTCGTGGATCCCGCGCTCGCCGGGGAAGCGGGAGGCCGCGGGTTCCCAGGCGCCGACGCTGTCCCACCAGCCGCCGTCCTCGCCGTCGTACCAGCCGGCGTCGATGACGAAGTACTCCGCGCCCGCCTCGGCCGCCGCGTCGACCAACGGCAGCAGCTTCTCGGTCGTGGGGTCGCCCATGAGGCAGTTCATGTAGTCGTTGAAGATCACGGGGAGTCGCCGGTGGTCGGGGTGCGGGCGGCGGACGGCCCGGCGGTAGTGGGTGAGCGCGGCGAACGCCTCGTCCGGTCCGCCGGCGTCGCTGAAGGCGAGAGCCACCGGCACGGTGCGGAACTCCGCGCCGGCATCGAGGGGGTGCCGCCAGCCGTGATGAGTGTCCGTCGGACCGAACAGGGCCAGGTAGGCGAGTTGGTCGCGTTCTCCGCACTCCCAGTGCCAGCCGCCGCCGTTGTGCTCGATCTGCCACAGCCAGGTACGCCCGGAGTCACGGCCGGTCAGACCCCCCATGGGCAGTCGGCCGCAGCTGGACCACACGCCCCGGCCGGTCTGCGTGAACTCCCCCTTGCCGTTGCCGTCGCCGTGGACGACACGGTCGTCGAGGACCGGCGAGGTCGCCCGCATCGGCCTGCGCTGCCAGCGGCATTCGGCGACCCAGTCGTTGTCGGCCCACAGCAGGTCCGCGTCCCCGACGGCCTGCGGACCGTCCGCGAGGCAGCCCACGACGAGGGAGGAGACCGATTCCAGGTGCAGTGCCGTGTCCCCGGCGTTGCGCAGGATCACTTCGCTGCGCAGTACCGGCACGCCGTCGGGCGAGGCGTAGCGCACCTCCGCGACGAGACCGGTCTCGGGGTCGTGGAGTTCGACGGTGAGCGTGTGCCGGTCGCCGTCGCGGGCTGCTCGGTGCGTGCGGTACCGCAGCCGGCCGCCGAGGGTCGTGTCGACGAGGCGTGCGCCCGACCAGGAACGGCCGTGGCCGGCGGCCGTCACCTCCACCAGGGGCAGGGGAGGCCATGAGCGCCGCTCGGCGGGCGGCCCGCCGGGCAGCCCGAGGTGTGCGAGACGGGCGGCGCCGTCGTCGGTGACGCCGATCTCGACCCGCAGGGCCGGGTGTCCCCATCGGATGGTCTGCGGTGGACTGCTCATGGCTGCCTTTCTGGCGGGGCGTCACCGGGGCGACGAGGTGCGTGCGGCGGGCGGCCAGGCCTTGACCGCGCCGGTCGCCACACCGGTGCGGAAGTGCTTCCGGACGAACGGGCACACGGCCGCGGCTCGACTCCTCGGTCATGGAGCGGCCCCCCCTGTGTCGAAGCGCTTCACTTGGCCGCGAACGTTAATGACAGGTTTCCCACGAGACAAGAGGGCGCAGATCAGAAAACCTTCTTGGTGCACGGCCATTGACAGTCCCGCGCGGGCGGGGGTTGGTGTCGAAGCGCTTCAACACCCCATGAACCGCCTGCATGACCGACTTCGGCGAGCGCATCCCCACCGGCGTCGTCCCGCACGAGGGCTCCGACCCGGAACGGATGCACGCCCCCTGCCGCCGCCGCGGCCCGCCCCGACTCCGTGAACGCGCCGACGGCCGACGACCGGTGCCCGGTCTCCGCCCGGGCCGGGACCTCGGGCTGCGGGTGCACGCCGCCCCTCAGGCTTGCGGTTCTCCGGCGCGGACCAGACCGGTCTCGTAGGCGATGACGACCAACTGGGCGCGGTCGCGGGCGCCCAGCTTGGTCATCGCCCGGTTGGCGTGGGTCTTCGCGGTGACCGGGGTGACGAAGAGGCGCTCGGCGATCTCGTCGTTGGACAGGCCGGTGGCCACCAGGGTCGTCACCTCGCGTTCGCGCGGGGTCAGCGCTGCCAGCCGCCCGGGGTCCACGAGGTCGCCGTGGGTGGGCTGGGCGAGGACGCGGGCGATGAGGCCCTTGGTCGCCGTGGGTGAGAGCAGGGCCTCGCCGGCGGCGACGAGACGGATGGCGTCGAGGAGCCGGTCCGGCTCGACGCCCTTGCCCAGGAAGCCGCTGGCGCCGGCCCGCAGCGCCTCCACGACGAGACCGTCCTCCTCGAAGGTGGTCAGCACGAGCACCTTCACCCCGGCCATGTCCTCGTCCTGGCCGATCAGCCGGGTGCCCTCGATGCCGTCGACCCCGGGCATCCGGATGTCCATCATCACGACGTCGGCGCGCTCGGCGCGGGCCAGTCGCGCCGCCTCGCGGCCGTCGGGGGCCTCGGCGACGACCTCCATGTCCGGCTGTGCGTCGATGAGCAGCCGGAAGGTGCCGCGGAGCAGGGCCTGGTCGTCGGCGAGCAGAACGCGGATCGGCACGGTCGGTTTCCTCACGGGGGTCGGTCAGACGGGTGCGGGGGCGAGCGAGAGCGGCAGGGCGGCGACGACCTGGAAGCCGCCTTCGGGTCGTGGCCCGGCGGTGACGGTCCCGCCGATGGCGCCGGCCCGCTCGCGCATGCCGATCAGCCCATGGCCGGTGCCGGTGCCGGTGCCTGTGCTCGTGCCCTTGACGGAGTCGGAGCGTCCGTCGTCCGTCACGGTGACGCGCAGTGAGTGCGGACCGTAGTCCAGGAGCACGGCGGCCCGGGTGGCGGACGCGTGTTTGTGGGTGTTGGTCAGGGCTTCCTGGACGATGCGGTAGGCGGTCAGTTCGGTGGCGGACGCCTGCGGCGCGGGGGCGCCGGTGCGGGTCACCTCCACCGAGAGCCCGCTCGCCCGGAACCCGTCGGCGAGGCGGTCGAGATCGGCGAGGCGGGGGATGGGGGCCCGGGCGCCGGGTGCGTCGTCCGGCTGGCGCAACAGGCCGACGGTGGCGCGCAGTTCGTCGAGTGCGGCGCGGCTGTTGTCCCTGATGTGGGCCAGCGCCTGGAACGCCTGGTCGGGATCGGTGCGCAGGAGGTGGTGAGCGACTCCCGCCTGGGCGTTGACCAGGGTGATGTGGTGGGCGACGACGTCGTGCAGATCGCGTGCGATGCGCACGCGTTCCACGGCCACCCGGCGTCGTGCCTCCTCCTCCTGCATGCTCTCGGCGCGCTCCGCACGCTCCCTCGCCTTCGCGAGGTGGTCGCGGCGGTTGCGGACGGCGCGGCCGAGCGCGGTGGCGGCGATCGCGACGTCGAACCGCAGCAGCCCGTCTCCGCTCACCGGGGACCCGCCGTGAGTGCCGGCGTGGACCCCGGTGAGCGCCACGGCGGCGAGCAGGCCGACGGCCCACGCTGTGCGTCGGCTGCCCAGGAGGGCGAGCGTGTACAGGGCGACGAGGGTGGCCCCGGGGGGCGTGTCGATGCCCGGGACCAGGGCCATCAGGGTCAGCCCGCCGGCCAGCGTCACGAGAGCGACGTGCAGCGGCCAGCGGCTTCGCACGACCAGCGGCAGACAGGACACCGCCGTCCAGGCAGCCTCCTGCCAGCGCGGCTCGTGCCAGGAGGACTCGCCGACGGCGGTCGCCGCCACGGCCACCACGACCAGCGGCACCGCCGGCAGCGCGTCTCCGACCCGATCATGACGGGCGAGCCATCGGCGCCACACCACAGTCACGTCCATTCCCTCACTCTAAGCAGCGCGGGCCGGCCGAAGGCCGGGCAGTCCCCGCCCAACCGGCCCGCATGATCGTCGTCGATCCGTCGATCCGTCGATCCGTCGTGCGGTCGGGCTAGTCGGACACGCCGACGGTCTGCGGCTCGCGCGTCGGGTGCGGCGCGAACGTCTGCTCGTCCGCGGGGCCTTCGACGGACACGTCGGGCAGCGCCTTGTCCAGGCCGCGGGGCAGCCACCAGTTGGCCTTGCCGCACAGGTGCATGAGCGCGGGCACCAGGACCATGCGGATCAGCAGGGCGTCGACGGCGACCGCCACCGCGAGGCTGACGCCGAACTCGGCGATGACCCGCATGCCGCCGAAGACGAAGGAGCCGAAGACGCAGAACATGATGGCGGCGGCCACGGCGATCACCTTGCCGGTCTCGGCCTGGCCGACCCGGACCGCCCGGTGGCTGTCGCCGGTGCGGGCCCACTCCTCGCGCATCCTGCTGACCAGGAAGACCTGGTAGTCCATGGACAGGCCGAACATGATGCCGACGACCAGGATCGGCACGAACGACTCGATCGGTCCGCCTGCGCCGAGTCCGAGGAGCCCGGCGCCGAAGCCGTACTGGAAGACGACCACGATCGCGCCGAAGGCGACCCCGATGCTGAGGATGTTGAGGACCGCGCCCACGGCCGGGATCAGCAGGCTGCGGAAGGCGATCGTCAGCAGCAGGAAGCCGAGTGCGGCGATCACCAGCACGAACACCGGCAGCTTGGACATCAGGACCGACGCGAAGTCGTCGTTGCTCGCGGTGAGACCGCCCACGTAGACCTTCATGGACGTGCCCTGCTCGGCGGGCGGGACGACCTCGTCGCGCAGATGGCGGATCAGGTCGGAGGTGGCCGCCGACTGGGGGGAGGTCGTCGGCACGACGGAGATCACACCGACCGTCTGCCCGTCCTTCATGGGCGCCGCGAGGGCGTCGGCGACGCCGTCGACCTGCTTCAGGGCGGTGACGAGCTTCGCTTCGGCTGCCTTGTCGGCGGCGGTGGGGGCCTGGACGGCGAGGACCAGCGGGCCGTTGAAGCCGGGGCCGAACCCTTCCGCGATCATGTCGTAGGCCTGGCGGTTCGTGGACGTGGTGGGCAGGTTGCCGTCGTCGGACGCGCCCAGACGCAGCGACAGGGTGGGGAAGGCGAGCGCCGTGAGCACGGCGAGGGCGACCAGGCCCAGCGCCTTGGGGCGGGCCTGGACGACCTCGGCCCACCGAGCCCACGCACCGGGCCGTCCGGAGGTCCGCCGCCGCGCGTCCCCGGGCAGTTCCCGCCGTTCCTTGCGGCTGAGGACCCGGGCTCCGATCATGCCGAGCAGCGCGGGCAGCAGGGTGACGGCGGCCAGCACGGTCAGGACGACGGTGACGGCGGCGCCGACGGCCATGCCGTTGATGATGCCGACGTTCAGGGTGAGCATGCCCAGCAGTGCGACGACGACGGTCAGACCGGCGAACAGCACGGCGCGTCCCGACGTGTCGAGGGCCTTGGCGACCGACTCGGGGACGCTCATGCCCGCCGTCAGGTTGGTGCGATGCCGGTTGACGATGAACAGGGCGTAGTCGATGCCCACGCCGAGGCCGATCAGCGAGCCGAGGGTCAGCGTGGTGTCGGAGAGCGTGATGACGTGGCTGAGGAGGATCACCGTGACCGCGGAGGTGCCGACGCCGACGACGGCCGTGACGATGGGCAGCGCCGCCACCCACACCGCACGGAAGACGAACAGCAGCACGATGAACGCGAGGATGATGCCCATCGCGTCGGCCACGGGGTTCGGCTCGGGGTTCACGGTGAACGCCTGGCCGTTGAGCGCGATGCGCAGGCTCGCCGTCTCCGGGGCGGTGGCGAGTTCCTTCACGCGGTCGACCTGGGCGTCTTCCACGTCCCGGTCGAACGCGACGGTGGCGTAGGCCGTCGCGCCGTCCCCGCTGACCTGTGTCCTGCCCTCAGCGGTGTAGGGGCTGCTCACCGCGGCCACTCCGGGGGCGCCGGCGATGCGGTGCAGGACACCGGTCATCGCCTTCTCGGCCGCGGGTTCGGTGACCTTGCCGCCGTCGAGCTGCCAGACGATGCGGCCGCTCTTGCCGGCGGCGCTGTTCGAGGCCTGTTGCAGCAGGGTCGTGGCCTTGGCCGAGTCGGTGTCCTGCGAGGTCGGGCTGTTGCCGAAGGCGCTGCCGGCCGCGCCGACCCCGGCTCCCAGGGTGATCAACAGGCCCACCCAGACCAGGACGACGGCGAGCCGGTGCCGATGGCACCACCGGGCGAGAGAGGACATCGACGAGCCTTTCAAGGGGTGCGTCACACGATCGGACCGGCGGTTTCGGCCCACCCTCACGCTCGCAGTCCCGCGCTCTCCCGTCGTCGGCCGTCCGCAGACACTTGCGTCTACTGCGATCGCAGCAGGGACGAGGGCGCGACCCGTGTTCGCGTCCTCGCGCTCGGCGTGACCGGGCGAGCCGTTCGACCCGGTGGTGCAGACGCTCGACGTGCAGCTCGGACGTCGGCTTCATCAGCACGCTGCGCGACGGCTGGCCTCAGGGCGCGGCAGCCTGGCCGCGCCGACGACCGTGCGACGCATGAGACTCCGGAACCGTCCCGCTGCCGGATGCGGTGTCGTTCATCATCATGCGGGTGAGGCTGGTGCGGTTCGAGACGCCCAGCTTGCGATAGACCTGCCCGAGGTGGGTCTCCACCGTCCGGACGCTGAGGAACAGCCTCTCGGCGACCCTGATGTTGGTCATGCCGGTGCTGACGAGGCTCGCGATCTCCCGTTCGCGCGCGGTCAGGGCCGGCAGGGGACCGCCGGTCCCGGCGCATGCGGCCAGCCGGGTCCGCCACCGGGTGACCTCGCCCCTCAGCCGCGCGGAGCCGCACTGGTCGGCGAGGACCCCGGCGCCGTCCAGCCAGTCGGCCACGCCGTCCGTCCTTCCCGCGTCCAGGGACAGTTCGGCTGCCGAGAGCAGGGTGACGCAGGCCTCGACCCGCTCACCGCCGAGCGAGAAGTCGGAGACCGCTTCCAGCGCCTGTCGCAGTGCTGCTTCCGTTTCCCCG
Organism: Streptomyces sp. LUP30; assembly: GCF_001746365.1. GTDB lineage: Bacteria > Actinomycetota > Actinomycetes > Streptomycetales > Streptomycetaceae > Streptomyces. The sequence continues at coordinate 103,282 of NZ_MJAJ01000025.1, read as the reverse complement.
GCCGCGGCGTGGGCGCGCATGCGGGCGCGCAGAGCGAACCCCCTGCGGCCGGGCGACGGGAGCTGTTCCAGGCACTGCTCGGCGAGTTCGGCATAGTGCTCGACCGACGCGCGGTCGCCCACCGCGAGCGACGCCTGCGACAAGGCGTCGCACCAGCGGGGCTTGCGCCAGGCGGTGAGCCGGGGCAGCCCGGGACCGCCCGCCGCGTCCAGCAGCAGCCAACGGGAGCGCGCCGGATCGCCGGTGCGCTGCACCCACTCGGCGTGGAAACACCGGACGGTGACCGCCCATGCGGTCGGCGAGGCACTGGCGACGGCGAGGGCGCGTGCGGCCGACGCCTCCGCCGCTGCCCGATCGCCCGGACCGTCCTGCCAGAAGAGCGCCTCGGCCCGCACCATCGAGCTGACGGCTTCCTCGGCCGGGCCCGCCTTTGCCGAGGCGTGGCGGTCGATCTCGTCGAGGGCGCCGAGCGCACCGGCCAGATTCCCGCGCCGCAGCTGGGCGTTGGCCAGCACCGTGAGGATGTGCGGCTGGACATACGTCTGACCGGTGCGCCGGGACAGGGCCGCCGCGCGGGTGAGGTGCCGTTCGGCGTCGACCAGCCGGCCGAGCATTCCCTCGGTCATGCCCGTCTGCAGCGAGGCGTTCAGGTTGGTGAGCAGAGCGGTGTCGGATGCGGCGTCGATGAGCGCCGCCGAGGTCGTCGCCCGCTCCTGCGCGGTGGCCAGGTCGCCGGTGAACAGATAGCCGAGGGCGCTCTGCGCCAGCGCCTGGGCCTCGCCGACCCGGTCGTGGTGCTGCCGAGCGATGCCCGCGGCCGTGTCGGCGTGCTGCCGGGACGTCACGTACTCCTGGATGTCGTACGCGTAGTCGGCCAGTTCGGTGTGCAGGGCGGCCGCGATCGCGGCGTCCTTGTCGGCCAGCGTCGCGAGCCCGGAACGCGCGAGGGCGCCGGCCTCTGCGTAGCGTCCCAGGGTCCGCTCGATCCGGCTGGAGTCGGCGAGCGCGCCCGCCTCGCCGGACGGGTCGGGCATGGCCGACCGCAGGGCGTCCAGCAGCGCGCGGCTCTCGGTAGCGTCCCCCGTCAGCAGCCGGGCGCGAGCCAGCAGCACCTGCGCTTCGTGCCAGTGCGCCTGGCCCGGGCGGAGCGACGGCAGGGCGGCCTCCAGATGCCCGGCCGCCACGGCGGGAGAGCCGTACAGCAACTCGCGTGCGGCGGCGATCAGGGTGGTCGCATGCTCCGGCCGGTTCGGGTCGGCGGCGCGGGCCACATGGTGGGCGCGCTTGGCGATGGGAGCGCCCTGCTCGGCCAGCGCGGACTCGGCTCGTCGGTGCAGGGTGACGCGGCGGCTGGGTTCGAGCCGCTCGTAGACGACGTCGCCGACCGCTCGGTGGCGCAGGGCGAGCCGGGGTGCCGGCTCGGCGGGCCGCACGAGGTCCACACGGGTGAGCGTGTCCAGCGCGCGGACCGTGGCGGTGACGTCGTGCCCGGCGACGGCGGCCAGCAGTTCGGGGTGGAACGGCTCGCGAAGGACCGCCGCCGCCTGCAGGACCGCGAGCGAGTCGCCGTCGAGACCGGCCAGTTCGCCGAGGACGGCTGTCGAGGCGGCCGCGGCGTCCTGGCCGCGAGCGCCGAGCACCTTGAGGTACTGCGGGTTGCCCTGGGCTTCGCGGTGGATCTCGTCGGCATCCGGATGGTCTCCGAGCAGGGCTTCCGCCTGCTCGCGGGACAACGGGCCGAGGTTCCACACCTCCAGCAGACCCGCGGACTCGGCCTGCGAGACCAGTTCCGCATGCCAGGGCGACAACTGGCGCTGCCGGCAGACGATGAGGCACAGCACCGGACCGGCGGAGGCCGTCTGCAGCAAGCGTTCCACGTGGAGTTGCTGGTCCGCGGGGAGGAGGTGGAAGTCCTCCACCACCGCGAGCAGGGGGCCGCCCTCCGCCGCGCGCGCGGCGACCTCGCGCACCTCCTGCAGACGCAACTCCCCGACGACCGAGGACGCGTTCGCGGCCCGCCCACGAGCAGTGCAGACGGGTATCCCGGCGGAACGGGCCTCGGTCACGACCGCCCACGCCAGCGCGCTCTTGCCGATGCCCGGTTCCCCGACGAGCGCGACGGCCTTCCCCGCTCCCCTCTCGAGCTCGGCCAAGGCTCGCACCAGCTCCCGGACTTCCGTCTCACGGCCGAGCAACGGACGTGCGTCACCGAGCGTGCGGCGGGCAGGAGAGGGCGTTTCGCCCTGTGGATCGTCGGACATGACACGGCACGATAGTGGCTGCCGGTGACAACCAGGCAAAGGGGACGTATTCCGCGCCCGAGTCGGAGGAACTGTTGCCGGATCCGGACGTACCGCTCGCCCGGCCGAGGGCACGGCTCACGGTGGATCCGGCGATCGGGCGGCCCCCTGACACGAGGTGCCCAGGAGGGCGCGAAACCCGTTTCCACGCAGGTGAGTCGGCGATTTCGTGGGTGCCCTCGCGACTGATTAGGATCTTGGTCATGTCTGTGCAGAGTTCCGAGAAGGCCCTTTCCCGCAAGCAGCGGCTCCAGGAGAAGCAGCGCCGTCAGTTGGCGGTGGTGGACACCGTGGACAAGGCCGAGGCCAAGGTCCGCAAGGCGGAGGTCGAGCTGGCCGTGGCCGTCGCCGAGGCGGTGCAGGTGTTCGGCGACGAGGAGTCCGCGTCCGAGGGGCTCGACATGCCGGTCGAAGCGATCCGGCGCTGTCTCGGCATGGCACGCGACGAAGCAGCCGGCGCCGACGAGGTCACCGAGGTCGCCGGCGCCTCCTGAGCCCGCGGTCGTGACGCAGCAGGACGCGGTGATGATCCGGGCCGGTGAGGAGGGGCGTCGCGAGGTCAGCCGGTGACGGTGAGCAGCAGACCGGAGACGATCAGACCGATCTCGACCACCAGGAGGAAGACGTGGGCGGGGAGCCGGTCGACGGTCTTCTTGCCGACCCAGGCCCCTGCGGTGGCCGCCGGCGCGAGGCCCAGGCCGATGGCGGCGCTGGACGCGGTCAGCACGGCCGCCGCGCCGAACACGACCAGCTTGGTCACGTGCATCACCACGGCGGCAGCGGCTTCGGTGCCGATGTAGGCGCCTTTGCGCAGGCCCCGGGACAGGAAGAACGGCGCGACCATCGGCCCCACCGAGCCGACCAGTGCGGAGCCGAAGCCGGATGCGGCGCCGACGACGGTGAACGCCGTGTCGTCCAGCCGGGCGGCCTGCGGCTTCCAGCGCCGCCAGGCGACCATGATCAGCAGGAACACGCCGATGGCGCGGGTGAGCGCGGGCAGCGGCGCGGTGGCGAACAGCAGCGCGCCGGCGGCCGCGGCCGGGACGGCGCCGAGGGCGAACACACCGACGAGACGCCGGTCGACCTCGTGCCGGTTGAACCACACCCGGCTGCCGTTGCCGGCCAGTTGGGCGACGGTGAGCACGGCCACCGCGTCCCGGGCGCCCAGCACGGCGACGAAGACCGGCAGCAACAGCACGCCCCCGCCGAACCCGGCGATCGCGGACAGGGCCGCAGTGCCGAAGGTGGCGACGACGAGGGCGACGACCTGCAGCGCCAGTTCCATACGGGTCATTGTCGTGCCCACGGCGGTGCCGGGGAGGCGCGGGGGCGACGCGCCCGCCTGGAGCCGGCGACAGCCCCGCCGACGGGCCTTCACGAAAGACCCGTGGGCGGGGCTGCACCGCACGGTTGCCGCGGCTGCCGCCGCCGTGCCGCTGGGACTGCGGCCGTGCGGTGGACGGACGGCGGTGGCTGCCGCCGGGGGTGCGGGCAGCCGCGGTCGCGGCCTCTCGGGCGACGGCTACCGGTCGACGGCCCGCATCCCCGCCTCGTCGTACCGCTCGCCCGCGACCGCGGGCAGCTCCGCGTCGATGCGGGCGAGATCGTCCTTGGTCAGCGTGATGTCGACGGCGCCGGCGTTCTGCTCCAGGTAGGCGCGGCGCTTGGTCCCCGGGATCGGCACCAGGTCCTCACCCTGGGCCAGCACCCAGGCGATGGCCAGCTGCGCCGGAAGCACGTCCTTCTCGGCGGCGATCTCCTTCACCTTCGCGGCCAGCCGCAGGTTCGCCTCCAGGTTGGCGTCCTGGAACCGGGGGTTCTGCCGGCGCCAGTCGTTGGCGTCCAGCTCGTCCGGCGAGCTGAACCGCCCGGCGAGGAAGCCGCGGCCGAGCGGCGAGTACGGCACGAAGCCGATGCCCAGCTCGCGGCAGGCGGGCAGCACCTCGGCCTCGACGTCCCGTGACCACAGCGAGTACTCGCTCTGCACCGCGGTGATCGGGTGCACGGCGTTGGCGCGCCGGATGGTCTGCGCGCTCGCCTCGCTCAGACCGATGCCGCGCACCTTGCCCTCGGCGACCAGTTCCCCCAGTGCGCCGACCGTCTCCTCGATGGGAACGTTCGGGTCGACCCGGTGCTGGTAGTACAGGTCGATGTAGTCGGTCCCCAGACGCTTCAGGGAGCCGTGGACGGAACTGCGGACGTGCTCCGCCGAGCCGTCCTGCGGGCCGACGGTGGTGATGTCGCCGGGTACGGCGTCGTCCATCCGGTAGTTGAACTTCGTCGCGATCACGTACTCCTCGCGATGCCCCCGGACCGCCTCGCCGACGAGCGACTCGTTGGTGAGAGGGCCGTACATCTGCGCGGTGTCGAGGAAGTTCACCCCGACGTCGAGGGCGCGCCGGATGGTGGCGATGCCCTCCTCCTGATCGGCGGATCCGTAGAAGGCGGACATGCCCATGCACCCCAGGCCGATGGCCGATACCTGGAGGTCCCGCAGACTGCGCTTCTGCATGCCGTGTTCCAGCCTTTCCCTGCCACTCGTGCGTTGTCACTCGTACGTTCTTTCGGACGCCACGGAGCCTGTCGTCCGTTCGCCGACGAATTCCGCCGGCCGGCATCCCGGGAGACGCCGGCGGTACGGGGCCTCGTGCGCCGCGATGTCTGCAACGCTACGACCTGGAGCGCACTCCAGCGCAAGTCGGCCGGTCAGCCGGAACGGCGGCCCGGGCGAGGCGTGCCGAGGGATCTCCGGGCAGATTCGCGACCTTCGACTTTGCCTTTCCTTTACGATGGGCCGCGGAGCCGCCCGCCCCACGTGATGCGGAGGGATTTACGAGGCACACGGTTCACGGTTCGCCGCAGGGACTCCTGTCGGCAGGCGGCGTTTGAGGAGGCCGGGACCGTCGTCCCCCTGGGCAGGCCCGGGGGAGTCGGCGATCGCCGCGGCCGAGGAGCGGCTGGGCCGGCGCCTGCCGCCCTCGTACCGCGAGTTCCTGGCCGTGAGCGACGGATGGCGTGTGGAGCAGACGGCGGGGATCTACCAGCTCGGCGGTGCCGCGGACATCGAGTGGTTCCGGGATCCGTTCGACGTGACCCCTCTCTCTGCCCGGAGGACGCCGAACCGGAAGGCGAACGGCACGCGTTGGAGGCTCTGCACTCCGATCGGGCTCTCGCTGCCCCGTTTCGCGCTGACCCAGGCCTACGCCTGCTTCGGCTCCGTGAGGCATCGGACCTGAACCCGCCCCGGCCGGGCCCCCACGCCGAGGGCGCGCGGATGCCACGGCGTCAGCCGTCCCGGCGCAGGCCCGCCACGAGAAGTGCGACCAGTCGCCGTGCGTCGTAGCGGGGGTCGTTGTCGGCGCCGATGCAGAGGTTTCCGATGCCCCGCATGAACGGGTAGGCGTCGAGACCGGAGCGGATCTCACCGGCGGCGGCAGCGGCGTCGAGCAGGTGGGCGCACACCGGCAGGAGGCGGTCGAGGAAGTAGGCGTGCAGCGTCTCGAAACCGGCGTTGTCGGTCTGGAGGGCGGCCGCGAGGCCGTGCTTGGTGACCAGGAAGTCGACGAACAGGTCGACCCATCGTTCGAGGGCGACGAAAGCGGAAGGGCTGCTGGTCAGCAGTGCCGGGCCGGCCTCGGCGCAGGCGTCGACCTGGTGGCGGTAGACGGCGATGACGAGGTCCGCCCTGGTGGGGAAGTGGCGGTATATCGTCCCCACCCCCACACCGGCCCTGGCCGCGATGTCACGTACCGGCGCCTCCACGCCCGAGGTGACGAAGACGGCGGCGGCGGCGTCCAGCAGGGTCTGCTGGTTGCGCCGGGCGTCCTTCCGTTTGGACCCGGCCGCGCTTGCCGAGTTCTGGCCTGTGTCGTTCACCGCGACCTTCCTCGTCGGCGGGATCCCCGTACGGGTCCCGTCCCCTGCCAGCGACGGAACGAGGTTCCGCTTCCTCTCCATGATGGCAGACGGGCCGAGCGGCCCCCAAGGCGAAGCCGTCCACCCGCAGGACGGTGCCACGGGCGTCGCGCACTCGGCCGTCACCGCTGGACCTGACACCGCACACCAACTCGCTTCGGCGGCAGACCCGTTCGAAAGCGCCGGTCACAGGCCCACGCGTGTGTCGCCGGGCGGTGGATTCGCATAGCCTCGTGCGCGGGTGCGGCGGATGCGGTGTGCGTCCGCGGTGAGGAGGCGGTGGTGCTCGGAACGGGTGCGCGATGGCTCGCGGGCGTCATGTCCCTGCTCTGTCTGGTGCTCGTCGGCCCCAGCGCACCGGCTGACGCCCCTCTCGTGCGGACCCTGCCCGTCGGCGCTGTCCCGGACGTCGTGACGAACCGGGTCATGACGTGGAACATCTGCAACCCCTGCGAGGTGAGCAACGTCGACCGGGCGGCCGAGATCGCCGCGTTCGCGCCCCAGGTCATCGGCCTGCAGGAAGCGTGCGTGCGAGACGTCGACCGGATCCGGGACCATCTGGAAAACCTCTACGGGCTGATCTACCACGTCGAGTACGGCATGGTCCTGCACGACTGGGGCCGGTGCGGGGGAGTGCCGTGGAACCCGGGAGGCTTCGGGGAGGCGATCCTTTCGGCGGCGCCGATGACGGACCGCGTCAACGTGGAATATCCCGACGGCGGCTCCGAGGACCGTGGGTACATGGCGGTGACCACCGTGGTGGACGGCCGGTCCGTGCGGGTCTTCAACACGCACTTCGCCGAGCGCCGTCAGGAGACGGTCCGCGCGGAGCAGGCCCGCGTGCTCGCCCAGGAGGTGGCCCCCTACGAGCGCGCCGTGGTTCTGGGCGACTTCAACGCGCAGCCGGACGCCGTTGAGCTCGCCCCGCTCTGGGCGCTGGCCGCGGACGCGGATCCCCGCTGCCGTCCCTCGGACGCAGACGGCTGTGCGCCGACCACCGACTGGTACAGCAAGTTCGACTACGTGTTCCTGAGAGGCGTCGCCGCGCTCACGTACGGCGTGGAGCCCACCCCGTACTCGGACCACGACCTGTTCCACGCCGACCTGGACCTCACCTGAGGCGGTTCCGCCCGGCCACCGACCGCGCGCCGCTCCCCGCTCTCCTCTCCCCGTCCCGGCCCGTGAAGCCCCGGTCGTCCTGACCCCCGTGAAGAAGGGGGCCACCCCGGGACGCATCCGCACACCGCGTCCGCTCACTTCCGCAGGGTTGCCCGCTTTCGGCTGTTCCCGCTGGTCGCGGCCGGTTTCCCGGCCCGCCCCGGCAACGGGAAACAGGAAACCCGTCGACCTCTCCCGACCCGGCGGACAGTCTGATGCCGAAAGACCGAGCACGACCTGCGACCAGGCAGGACGACCGCAAGGGGGAAACATGCACAAGTTGTTCAGTGGGGCCGTCGCACTGGCCACCGCGGCCACGGCGATGGTGGCGCTGTCCGGTACCGCCGAAGCCAAGCCGGCCGCCGACTGGGCCGGCTGCCCGTCCGGCGCCGTCTGCGTCTACCCGCAGAACCAGAACCCCGCCCAGAGCCCGAGCGCCGTCTACTGGAGCTACGGGGGCCATGACCTCAGCAACCAGGTGGGCCGGCACTGGGTCCTCAACAACCAGACCGGTGGCGCCACGGCAGAACTGTGCCTGAACTACGGCGGCACGAACTGCAACTACACCATCGGGGCGCAGAACGGCGTGTACGCCGACCTCACGCCGATCAACTCGATCAAGCTGAACCGGCCGTAGCGCCTTTCTCACGGGGGAACGTCCGGGATCGCTTCGGCGGTTCCGGACGTCCGTGTCTGCACCACACCTTCGCGCCACACCGGCGAAAAGCGTGATCGGTCGTCATATGTCCGCAGTACCCTGAGTGTCAGCCGTCTCACGGCTCATGCGCGCGACACCCGGGGGATGTGGTGGGGGAGCAGCAGCACACCGACGACCGGTACGAACCGCCACCGCTCGACACCCCTGTTCAGGACTTCCCCTCCCAGCTGAGACGCCTGCGCCGGCAGCGCGGGCTCTCGCTGACGGACATGGCCCGCCGGACGCACTACAGCAAGGGCTATCTCAGCAAGATCGAGACCGGTGCCAAGCGGGTCACCGTCGACGTCGCGCGGCGCTGCGACGAGATCCTCCAGGCCGACGGCGGATTGCTGCGGTTGCTGACGAAGAATGCCGCAAACCCCGAGGAACCGCGGCCGGTGCCCGACGCCGTCCCTCCCTACCGGGGGCTGTCGGCCTTCAGCACACAGGACGCGGAATGGTTCTTCGGCCGTGAGCGGGCCACCGCCGCCCTGGTGGAGAGGGTCTTCGAACGGATCGGCGACGGGCCGCTGATGGTCGTGGCCCCCTCGGGCGCCGGCAAGTCGTCCCTGTTCCACGCCGGCCTCGTACCGGCCTTCCGCAACCCCGGCGGCTTCCCCATGCCGGGCGCCGAGCGGTGGCCTGTGGTGGCCTTCACGCCCACCGCTCGTCCGCTGGAGGAACTGCTGACCGGCGTCGCGAAGGCGCTGGACGGCGATCCCGGCGTCACCGTACGGCAGTTGAGGGACCGGCCCGAGGCGTTGCTGGACGCCGTGCGGCGCACGGTGGACGACAGCTCGTGCGCCGACGGGAACGGACGCCCGCCGCCGGTGCGTCCGGTGCTCCTCGTCGACCAGTTCGAGGAGCTGTTCACACTCTGCTCCGACGAGGACGAACGGCGTGCCTTCGTCCGGGTGCTGTGCGCCCTGTCGGCGTCGCGCCGCCAGTCCGAGCCGGGGGAAGGATCCGGCCCCGACCCGGCCGTGGTGGTCCTGGGCGTACGGGCCGACCTGTCCGGCAGGTGCCTCGAACTCCCCGAGCTGGCAGAGGTGTTCACCGACGGACTGTTCGTGCTGCCCCCGATGTCCGTCGCCGGACTGCGGGAGGCGATCACACGCCCCGCCGACCTCGCCGGACTCGCCCTGGAACCGGGTCTCGTCCCCCTCCTGCTGCGCGACGCCGGGCTGCGCGACGAACCGGGAGGACCGCCCGGCGACCCGGCGGACCCCGGGCGCGCACTGCCGGACACCACCCCCTCCGGCGCGCTCCCGCTGATCTCCCACGCGCTGCTGACCACCTGGCAGCGGCGCGAGGGCAACACCCTCACGGTCGCGGGGTACGAGCGCACCGGCGGGATCCGCGGGGCGGTCGCACGCACCGCCGAGGACGTGTTCGCGGGCCTGTACCCGAGTGAGCAGCAGACGATCCGCAGGATTCTGGTGCGCCTGGTCCACGTCGCCGACGGCGCCGGACCGGCCCGGCGCCGGATGAGCCGGGCCGCGCTGGTGGACCGGTCGGCCGACGCGGTCGCCGCCACCACCGCCCTGGACGCGTTCGTGCGAGCCCGTCTGATCACCGCCGACCGCGACACCGTCGAGATCGCCCACGAGGCCCTGCTGCACGCCTGGCCCCGGCTGCGCGGCTGGCTCGACGCCGACCGGGACGGGCTGCTGATCCATCAGCAGCTCGCGCACGCCGCCGGCGAGTGGGAGCGCGAGGGCCGCGACCCGTCCGCCCTCTACCGTGGCGCCCGGCTGGACGCCGTCCGGGAGTGGGCGGGAGAACTGGACGGCCGCAGCCGGCTCAGCGCGCAGGAGGAGGCGTTCCTGCGTGCGAGCCGGGCCGAGGAGGCCGACCGCCGACGGCAGGCCCGACGGCAGATCCGGCGACGACAGGGCACGCTGGCCACGCTGGTCCTCCTGCTGACCCTCGCCGTGGTCGCCGGAGCACTGGCGTACCGGCAGCGCTCCGACGCGCTGCACCAGGAGCGGGTCGCCCGGTCCCGGGCCCTCGCCGCGCAGTCCGCGTCCCTGGCCGCCGGCCAGCCGGAGGCGTCGATGCGGCTCGCCGAGGAGGCATACCGTTCCCAGGCGACGCCCGAGGCGCGCGGCGCGCTCCTGAGCACTCAGGCCCAGCCCTTCGAGGCCCGGCTCGGCGGACACCGAGGCCCGGTCAACGCGGTGGCGTTCGCGCCCGACGGACGCACGCTGGCGACGGCCAGTTCGGACGGCACGGTGATGCTGCGGCGGCTCGCGGACCACCGTACGACCGCCACGTTCACGATGTCCGGGCAGGTCCGCTCGGTGGCCTTCAGCCCCGACGGCCGCACGGTCGCGGCGGGCTCCACGGGCGCGCCGGTGCGACTGTGGGGAGCGGCCGACCACCGGACGAAGGCGGTGCTCCCGGAGAGCACCGCGGGCGCACGTGCCGTGGCGTTCGACCCTCGGGGCCGCACCCTGGCCCTCGCGGCGGGCGACGGCACGGTCCAGGTCTGGGACACCGGCCGGATGCGCCGTGTCGAGTCGTTCACCGGCCATGTCGGGCAGGTCGACGCGCTGGCGTACGCTCCGGACGGCCGGACGCTCGCGTCGGCCGGCGCCGACCGGACCGTCCGGCTGTGGGACACCGTGCACGACCGGCCGGGGCGCGTACTGACGGGGCACACCGACGAGGTGTACGGCGTGGCGTTCGCGCCGGACGGGCAAAGCCTGGCCAGCGGCGGCGCCGACCGGACCGTACGGCTGTGGGACCTGGCACGGCACCGGACGACCTCGGTCCTGACCGGGCACAGCGACGACGTCAACGCGGTCGCCTACACCCCCGACGGTGCCACGGTCGTCAGTGCGGGCGGGGACGGCACGACTCGTCTGTGGGACGTGCACAGCGGGATGCCGACGCTGACGCTCAGCGGCCACACCGACTACACGATGGGCGTCGCCGTGAACGCCGACGGAACGGTGCTCGCCACCGCCGGGTTCGACCAGTCGGTCGTGCTCTGGAATCTGGGCGGCCCGGTCCTGACGGCCCGCCCGTACACCGAGATCTGGCAGTCCGCCTACAGCCACGACGGAAGACTGCTGGCCACCGCCGACACCGATCACACGGTGCGGTTGTGGGACGTGGCCCGCCACAGACCCGTGGCGACCCTGCGGGGCCATCGCTCGGCCGTGTTCTCGGTGGCTTTCGCCCCCGACGGTCGGACGCTGGCCTCGGCCGGTTCCGACGGCACGGTGCGGCTGTGGGACGTCGCCGCCCACCGTCTCCTGGGCACGCTCGCCGGACACCACGGGGACGTCTTCTCGGTGGCGTTCTCGCCCGACGGCGCGCTGCTGGCGTCGGCGGGCGCCGACCGCACGGTGCGGCTGTGGGACGTGGCCACCCGACGCCCCCTGGCCACGCTCACCGGCCACACGGACTTCGTCAACGACGTCGCCTTCAGCCCCGACGGGCGCACCCTCGCGAGCGCGGGCGACGATCTGACGGTACGGCTGTGGGACGTCGCGTCCCGCGGGCCGTCGGCCACGCTCACCGGACACACGGGCGCGGTACGGGGAGTGGCGTTCAGTCCGGACGGCCGGACGCTGGCGAGCAGCGGAAACGACGGGACCGTCCGGCTCTGGGACGTCGGCCGACGACGTCGGGCGGCGGTGCTGGCCGGGCTCACCGGATCGGTGCGCGGCATCGCGTTCTCCCCGGACGGACGTCTGCTGGCCGGCAGCGGCAGCGACCGTACGGTGCGGGTGTGGGACGTGGCCGAGCGGCGACCGTGGGCCACCCTGACCGGGCACACGAACGCGGTGTGGGGCACGGTCTTCGCCCCGGACGGGCGGACGATCGCCAGCAGCAGCAACGACGGCACCGTCCGCCTGTGGAACCTGGACGTCGCGGCCCGGTTCGCCGCGATCTGCCGCCTGCGGCCGTCCCCGGCCGGTGCGTCGACGTGCTCACCTCCCTGACCGCGCACCTGGTCGGTCCGGGCCGGATGCCGACGGGAGCTCCGGGCGGCGCGGTCGGCGGTCAGTGCGCCTCGGTGCTCTGTCCCCCGTCCCGGGAAGCCTGTCGATCCGGCCGCACGCCGTTCGTGCAGAAGGTGAGAGACCGGCGCCGGGCCGGCCGGACGAAGGGCTGTGACGAGTGATGACCGAGGTACGGACACTGGTCACCGGCCGGGGCCTGGTGGAGTCCCCCCGCTGGCACGGCGACCGCTTGTGCTTCTCCGACTGGTCGGCCGGCGAGGTCGTCGCCGTCGATCTCGCCGGCCACGGCGAGGTGATCGCGCGGGTGGCGTCGTTGCCGCTGTGCACGGCCCCGCTCGCCGACGGCCGCCTGTTGATCGTCTCGTCCGGCGACGGACTGCTGCTGCGCCGAGAGCCGGACGGCGCCCTGGTCACGCACACGGACCTCGGCCGGCCGGGCTGGAACGACATCGTGGTGGACGGTCGCGGCAACGTCTACGTCAACCGCCCCGGCTTCGACCCGATGGCAGGAGAGGCGTTCAGGCCCGGATCCGTCCACCTGGCCGCCCCCGACGGCTCGGTGCGTCAGGTGGCCGACGACATCGCGTTTCCCAACGGCATGGCGGTGACGTCCGACGACTCCACGCTGATCGTCGCGGACTCGTACCGCCACAGCCTGGTCGCCTTCGCCATCGACGCGGACGGCGGCCTGTCCGACCGACGCGTGTGGGCCGACCTCGCCGACGGCGTCCCGGACGGGATCTGCGTCGACGCGCAGAACGCCGTCTGGTACGCCGACGTGCCTCACCGGCGGTGCGTGCGCGTCGGCGAGGGCGGCACGGTCACCCGGACCGTGCAGGTGGACCGAGGATGCTTCGCCTGCACGCTGGGCGGCCCCGACGGCACGACACTGTTCGTCGTGGCGGCGGAATGGCGGGGCATGACCGAGTCCGAGATGGTGGCGCCCGGCTCGGGCCGGGTGCTCACCCTGGAGGTCGCCGTGCCGGGAGCCGGCCGGCCGTGACCTGACGGCGCCGCCCCGCGAGCGCAGCGCAGCGCTGCGGTCGCGGGGCGGCGACGCCGGTCACTCAGCCGGGGCGCTGTCGTCGGTGCTCAGGATCTCGACGTATCCGTCGGTTCCGTGCACGCGGATCCGCTGCCCGTCCTTGATCAGCCGGGTGGCCCCCGCCACACCCACGACGGCCGGCAGGCCGTACTCCCGGGCCACCACCGCGCCGTGGGTCATCAGCCCGCCCACCTCCGTCACCAGGCCCGCGATGCCCACGAAGAGGGGCGACCAACTGGGGTCCGTGAAGGCCGTGACCAGGATGTCACCCGCCTCCAGATCGGCCTCCGCCATGTCGAGGACGACGCGGGCCCGCCCTTCGACGGTCCCGGCGGACACCGGCAGGCCGCCGAGAGCGCCGGCCGGCACGTCGTCGCGCCGGTACGCCCCGCTGACGGCCTCGCCCTCGGACGTGAGCACCCGGGGCGGGGTGAGCGCGTGGTAGGACCGGAACGCGTCCCTGCGCTGCCGGACCAGGTCGTCGTCCATCCGCTGCGAGCGCACCACGTCGTGGAACTCCTGGAACGTCAGGTAGAAGACGTCCTCCTTGTCGGAGAGCACCCGGGCCTCCACGAGGCGCTCGGCCTCGGCCATCAGGGCCTGCTTGTAGACGAAGTAGCGGCTGATGATGCCGTACTTGGGGTACTCGCGGTATCCGATGAAGGTGCGGAGCCGGTCGATCATCCGCTTGGCCTCCGCGGCTTTCGACTCCCCGTCCGGCAGGGCCCGCAGGCGTGACAGCACGTCCTCTTCCTTCTTCCGCGCCTTCTGCCGCCCACTGTCGAACCGCTGCTCGGCGACACCGGGCCCGAAGCTGCGGACGTGATCGAGGATGACCGGCAGGAGAGTGGCGGGGCGTTCGCTCCAACGAGGCCTCGTGATGTCGATCTCGCCGACGCAGCGCATGCCGTACCGGTCGAGGTAGGCCTCGATCGCCTCGCGCGCTTCGGTCCCTCCCGACAGCTTCGCCAGCCCGTCGAGGAAGTCGTCGTCCTCGACGCCCTGCAGGAAGGCCACCACCTCGGGATACGGACGGATCGTGTCCGCGACGTCGAGCAGCGCCAGTCCCATCTCCGAGGTGATGTTGCCGGGCGCGGACAGCGTGAGGGTGTCCGCCGCGTTCTTCTCGCCGAGCCACTCCTGCAGCGTGTCGTTGAGCCACCAGGTGGCCTCCATGCCCGCCATGATCGCCTGCATGCTCTGCCGGTCGCCGAGGGCCCGCTTGTGCTCCTGGAAGGCCTCCAGCAGGAAGTCGAACAGCGCCGGCCCCGTCTTCGTCCGGATGTCGCGCTTCAGGGCGGCGACGTCCGCCTGGTTGCGCTCGACGAGTTCGGTGACGATGGCCGGGTCGGTCGCGATCGGCGCGGGTGCGCCCCCGGGCGGCGGCCCGACGGGACCCGCGTCGGGAAGTGACGGGATGAATCCGTCCCGGTCGAGGACCGTCTCCAGCGCGTCCCTGGTCACCGGATCGCCCTTCCCGATGAGGTCCAGGAGTGCTGCACGACTCGAGGGTGAGGCCAGGCGCCGGGTGGCGTCGACGAACAGCCTCCCGCCGGCCTCGTGCATCGGCGCCATGGCCGTCAGCTGCCACACGGAGAGCCCCAGGGGTTTCATGGGGTCGGTCATCATCTGCTGGTGCCCGACGGAGATGTAGACGTGGTTGTCCTGGTCGTCCGTCTCCGGGACGGGGAACAGCGTCGTGATCGGCCGGCTCTGCACGATCCGGAAGCCGTCCTCGACCAGACACCATTCGATGTCCTGCGGTCGGCCGAAGTGCCCCTCGATCCGCCGCCCGAGCTCCACGAGCCGCACGACCTGCGCATCCGTCAGCGCCGGCTCCGCCTGCCGCGCCGAGTCGACCACCACGTCCTGTGTGCCGCCGGCCGGCAGGGGAAGAACGGCACGCTCTTTCACGGCGATCGCCTTGTCGACGATCTCGCCGTCTCGCACCTTGAAGACGTCGGGGTTGACCAGACCGGAGACCAGGGCCTCGCCGAGGCCGAAGCCGGCGTCCACGCTGGCGACCTTACGGTTGCCCGTGACGGGGTCGGCCGTGAACAGGATGCCGGACGCCTCGGGGAGGACCATCCGCTGCACGACCACGGCCATAAGCACCGTACGGTGGTCGATGCCGTTGCGCTGACGGTAGGTCACCGCCCGCTCGGTGAACAGCGAGGCCCAGCACCGGCTGACGTGCTGGAGGACCGCCGCAGGTCCCACGACGTTCAGGTACGTGTCCTGCTGGCCGGCGAACGAGGCCGTCGGCAGGTCCTCCGCCGTCGCGCTGGATCGCACGGCGTAGGCGGCGTGCTCACCGAACTCGGCGACCGCGCCGGTGAGGGCCGCCGCGATGTCGCCGGGGACGGCGATCTCCTCGATGGTCCGACGGATCTGCGCGCTGAGCGTGCGGACCGTCTCCCGGTCGTCCGCGCTCAGGCGCGCAAGCCGGCCGAGCTGATCGTCGATCGACGGAGCCTCGGCCATGAGCCGCCGGAAGGCGTCCGTCGTCACGCAGAAGCCGTCCGGCACGCGGACGCCTTCGATGCGCGACAGCGCGCCCAGATGCGCGCCCTTGCCGCCGACGACCGCGATCTGCCGGACGTCGACGTCGCGAAGGCCCAGCACATACCGCCCGGTCATCGCGACACCTCCGAGGCAGCCGTGCCGCTCAGCCGGACCGCGCACGCCGGTCGCCCCACCGGCGTGTTCCCGCGCGCTCGCCATCGGGCGGCCGGTCCCACCGCTGGCTCGACGTCACCGCGTCCCCCGTACGTCGACAACAACACAAGCACGTAGCGCCCTCATTTCCGCTGGTTGTGGCCTCGGCCGACGATTCTGCGCCCCGACCCGGGGCTTGCGGCAAGCCCCCTGGCGCGCTATAACTTAGGAGAGGCAAGGAGAGCGTTCTCCTTGCCTTCGCCATTTCCCGGCCTCCGTCGAACGGCCGGAGGGCGTCACCGAGCTCCGCGATCACGACCAGCCGCGGGCGTCGAAGTCGTCGAGGTCGAGCGCGGTTCTGATCCGGCCCAGCCACTCCGCGCCCAGCCGCCGCCCGTTCGGGAGTCGGTCGTCCCGATCCCAGCGCCACGTCGTGATCATCGCCAGCACGAGGACCCGGCATACGCGCAGCACGTCCTGTTCGACACCCGGGTATCGCTCACCGACTTCTTCGGGGGCGTGGGCGAGGTCGAATGCGACAGGCCCGCGGCAACACGTCTCGAAGTCGATGAACAGCAACCCGTGTGCCGTGGCGAGCACGTTGCCCGGGTGCGGCTCGCCGTGCAGCAGCTGCTCGGCGCCGCCTCGCTCGCCGACCACGCGTCGCAGACTTCGCAACGTGTCACCGAGCAGCTCCCGGTCCGCGTGGGCGAGCTCCGGGGTGCGGTCGCGGTTGGCCACGAGCCTTTGCGCCTGCTCGACCCGATCCGTGAAGTGCGGTGCCGGGACGTCGAGTCGGCTCAAGCCGGCGTGCAACCGCTTGAGGGCGTCGGCGTAGTCGGCGGGTGAGACCTCGTGAGAGGGCCCTGGCTCGTAGAAGGTCCACAGCGTGACGACGAAGCCGTCACGTTCATGGACGCGTGGCTCCACTCGCGGGTCGGGCACAGCCACCGGGCACCCGGACTCGACGAGCCGCTGGGCCAGGTCGACTTCGAACCGGGCGACCTGATGCGCCACAGGAGCGACCCGGGCCACGACGTCACAGGGGAGCAGACGCAGAGTGAGCTTGTTCGAGTCATGAAGGACCGTCACGTCGTCGGCTGCCAGGCCGAGTGAAGCGGCGATCGATCTGGCCGCGCCCACGGCACGCACCACCTCCGACGCCCGCATCGTCATCCGGCCCCGTCCCCTGAGCGGTGGCCGGCGGCCCGGTGCCGGTGATGCCGGGCGCGGCGGCGATCGTGCAGCAGAGCGGCCTCGGCACCCTGGTGCAGCGGTTCGTGACTGCCCCAGCACACCATGTCGGTCAAGGGCTCGTCCGGGTCGCC
The DNA here is from genome assembly GCF_001746365.1 of Streptomyces sp. LUP30. Taxonomy (GTDB): domain Bacteria; phylum Actinomycetota; class Actinomycetes; order Streptomycetales; family Streptomycetaceae; genus Streptomyces. The sequence continues at coordinate 86,204 of NZ_MJAJ01000025.1, read as the reverse complement.
GCCGCTGTCCATGACGGGCCAGGTCATCCGGTCGGTGAGGCGCTCGCGCGCGAAGTCGAACTCCTCCAGCAGGGGAGACGGGCGGGACGGTGTCGTCATGGGTGCTCCTGTGCCGAACAGGTCGGGGCGATCGGCCGGACTGACGCAGCCGGCGCCGCGGCCGCGTCTCTTTTCGCCGAGCCCTCAGGAGTCCGTCTCGGCAAAAGGCGCTGGATCATGGGACGCATCCATCCTACGGTGACGCTATGAGCGATCACCCGGAAGTGCCCGTCGCGCCCGTCGGGCCCTATGAACCGCCTTACTACGTCGCTGTCTTCACCGCGGTGCGAACCCAGGACCAGAGCGGGTACAGCGAGACCGACTCCCGTATGGAAGACCTGGTGAAGGACGTCCCCGGGTTCCTCGCGATGGAGCACGCCCAGACTCCCGGTGGCCTGGGCATCACCGTCGGGTACTTCCGCGACGCCGACGCGCTCACGCAGTGGCGGAGCAACGCGGAGCACCGCGCGGCGCAACACCGCGGGCGAGCCGACTGGTACGAGAGCTACACGCTGCATGTGGCGAAGGTGGAGCGTAGTCACGGCTTCGTGCGGGCGCAGGGCCCGCAGAGCCCGACAGCGGGCTGACCAGCCCTGATTCCCCGACTCGACGGCGAGCGCGTCTCAGGGGCGGACGACGGAGACTCCGCCGATCAGGCCCCAGGCGTCGATCCGGACCGTCGGGCCGCCGGGCTGGGTCGGACCGTCGTCCTTCACTCCGCCCAGGCGCAGTCCGTGGACCTCCACCCGGACGTCACGGCGGACTTTGAGACTGACACCGCCGATCAGGCTCAGCTTGGTGATTCGCAGTTCGGCGCCGTCGGGGATGTCGATGTCCGTCAGATCGATGTCGGCGCCGCCGAGCAGGGAGGCGGTGACCGTCCGCTCGTGGAGGGTGGCTCCCTGCAGGCGATGCCCGCCGATCAGGCTCACCTTGACGTCGGTCTTCTGCGGCTTCTCGCTGTTGCTCTTCGTCATGGGAAGTACCTTACGGACGAAGGGACTTGAGCCTCAGTGGCAGTCGTCCAGCGTTGCGCATGACAAGTGTCATGTCGAGGGTGGCACCCGCCGGGCTTCCTCGGAAGCGACCGGTGTGTCAGGCGTGTCCCTTGCCGTAGAAGCGCACGTAGTCGACGGTCATCGTCGCGGGGGACGGCGTCGAGGCGTCGGGCGGGCCGGGCCAGTCGCCTCCCACGGCCACGTTGAGCAGCAGGTGCATGTCCTGCTCGAAGACCCAGTCGCGTGGTGCGGGCAGCTTCGAGGGGGTCAAGGTGAAGTACGGCTTTCCGTCCACGGACCATGTGATGCGCCGCGGCTGCTTGTCCACGGCGTAGGTGTGGAACGTCTGCGACGCGTCGACCGGGAGGGTGAGGGAGCCGCCGATCCCGTTCTCGTTGAAGTAGGTCGGCCCGTGCGCTGTGCCGTACACGGTTCGCGGTTCTCCGCCGACCACCTCGCAGATGTCTATCTCGCCCTGTGCGGGCCATTCGGCTCCGTTGTCGCCGAGCATCCAGATCGCCGGCAGCAGCCCCGTGCCGGTGGGGAGCTTCGCGCGTATCTCCACGCGTCCGTGAGTGAGAGCGGCCTTTCCTTCGGTGGTCAGACGAGCCGATGTCCAGGTGCAGAACTGCTGTGTGTAGCACGGTAGCCGGGTTGCGGCGGGAGCCGGCCGCGCAGAGATCAACAGATGACCCTCGCCGTCGAGGCCGGAGTTGGCCGCCTCGTCCGTGTAGTACTGCAGTTCGTTGTTGCCCCACCCCTCGGCGTCCCGGTTCCCCGTCTCCGTGTTCCAGGACTCCTCCGACGGGCGGGTGCCGGCCTCTCCGTCGAACTCGGCCTGCCAGAAGGGCTTTTCCCGGGTTGAGTGCGAGGGTGCTTCTCCGGTGGAGCCGCACCCGCCCAGCAGTCCGCTCAGCGCGAGTACGACTGCCAGGGCGGTACGTCGGTTCATCGTGGTGCTCCTGAAAGGTCGTACCGAAGACAGGTGTCGAGGATGAGGACGAGGATGTGGATCTCGACAGACACGGTAAGCCGTCCGGAAGCCCGCACCTGAACGGCGGACGTGATGGAGGGAACCCCGGGCCGCGCGTAGCTCTCTCACGGTGTGAGGGGGCTCCAGATGAAGAAGATCATGACCCGGTACGCGTCCGTCGCGGTCCTGCTCGCCTGTTGCGGCCTGCCGCTGACCGCATGCGGCACGGAACACCCCGGGACGCAGGCGGCGGCGACGGCCGGGCAAGGATCGTCCGCGATGGACGAGACGAGCGACGACAACCAGGAGAACCTTCCCGACACCACGTCCGACGATCAGGGGACCCTGCCCGACACGACCTCCGACGATCAGGGAACCTTGCCCGACACCACTTCGGACGATCAGGGCAGCCTCCCCGACACCACCACGGACGACGGCGCGAGCGTGCCGACGAGCGGCCCGAACCGCTGGTTCCCGATGCTCCGCGAATTCCGCGCGTACCTCGCCTCGAGCGTTCCGAAAGCGGATGCCGCCCTCGCCGCGCATGTGACGAGCGTCCGTATCCGCGTGCCCGCGGGAAGCGCCCGCAGCGAGGCCGTCGTGCGGGTCGACTACGGAGTGGGGGAAGAGCGGGAGGCGGACCGCACCGCCGCCGCCTTCGCCCGCTGGCGGAGTTCCTTGTACGGCGATCACGGCCACGTCGACGTCCTCGGTCCGGCGAAGGTGACCGCGGCAAAGGACTGGTGACCGACCGTCACTCCGCCCGCCCGCTTCTCGAAGAACCGCCTCCGGATCAGCCGGTTCCCGTTCCCCTGCTCCCGCGGCGGAGCACGAGAAAGATCAGGAAGCCTGCGCAGAAGAGAATGACGGCAGCGGCGAGAAACGGGACGGGAGCGTACTCATCCGTGCATGTCTGGCCGTCGGCGACGGTCCGGCAGACGGTCCCCGGACCGCTTCGGTTCAGGTAGGCGAGGTAGAAGAGCGGAACGGCCAGACCGGCCAACAGTCCGACGTTCGAGTGCCTGGGGCTCTGCCACAGCAGGAAACCCGCCGCGACAGCGGCCAGAAGCAGGAGAACGACGCCCACCGACAGAAGTGCGGCCAGTCCTGCTCCGGCACATGCCCCCACCGCGAGCCAACCCAGAAACCAGCCCCAGGCGACCGCGGGTCCCTCCGGTTCCACCGTGGCCTCACGATCCACCATGCTGCCCCCTTCCCTCCTCCATATTCCCTCTCCCCCCGAAACCGCGGCAGCCGGTTGAAGAACATCGTCCCCTGATACCGCCCAGACCGCGAAGATGAGGGTGTTACGCGACAGGGGAGTGGTGACCATGGGCGCAGCTCAGAACGAGGCTCCGGCGATCAGTCTGTCCAAGATGCAGGCACAGGCCCCAGATCTGGTGAGCCTGTACAAATCGGCTGGGTCCAGCGTACGCGCGCACGGTCTTGAGGGAGTGCGCGCCGCCGTCTATCTGGTGCTGGACCGTTCTGGTTCGATGCGGCCCTACTACAAGGACGGCACCATGCAGCATCTCGCGGAGCAGGTCCTCTCCCTGGCCGCTCATCTCGATGACGACGGCACGGTGCCGGTGGTGTTCTTCTCCACCGACGTCGACGGATCCAGCGATCTCAGAATCGGAGGCCATCGCGGCCGAATCGACAAGCTGCACGAGAACCTCGGACACATGGGGCGGACGAACTATCACTGGGCCATGGATGACGTCATCGACCACTACCTGGCTTCCGGCAGTGACGCCCCGGCCCTCGTGATTTTCCAGACCGATGGCGGCCCCACCAGCAAGTTCGCTGCCGAACGGTACCTGTGCAAAGCGGCCCGCCTGCCGCTGTTCTGGCAGTTCGTCGGTTTCGGCGACCCGGACGACAACGAGTTCGCCTTTCTCCGCCGTCTCGACGACTTGGCCGTGCCCAGGCATCGCGTGGTCGACAACGCGGGCTTCTTCCACGCCGGCTGCGATCCGCGCACGGTAGGCGAAGATCTCCTTTACGACAGGCTGCTGCAAGAGTTCCCGAGTTGGCTCTCGTCGGCTCGCACCGCTCAGGTCCTGTAGGGACCCCGTGGCATGAGGAGTTCGAGACGCCTGAGTCTGTCGAGCCTGTCAGCCCCGAGGGTGTCGAAGGGACCGGTCGCCGAGGAGCAGATCGTGAGTGACGGCGTTCTACCCGGTCGGCGTTCCGCCCCGACGTCGTCGGCTCATACGGCCATGGATTCCTGGAGCCAGCGGGAGACCCGGTAGGGCAGCCACCAGGCCAGGTCGCCGACGCGCAGGACCAGATGCTCGGCGGTGAACTCCTCGAGTATGTCGGCAGGCACGCCGGCGTGGTGGGCGCCCGGGCCGAGTCGCGCGATGGCCTCGAGGTAGCGGGGCTCCTCGGCGGTGAAGCGGCGCAGGTCCCCCCAGCGGCGGTCCCGGATCTGGACGAAGCCCGGTCCCTGACGCCAGACCAGTTTGCACAGGTAGTGCCGGGTCCGCCAGGCGTGCAGTGCCTCCTCGGCGCCGTCGAGACCGGTGACGGTGCGGGGCGGATGGAGGTGGGACAGTACCTTCCACTGGTGGGTGGAGTCCTGCGGTGGCAGGTGCAGGTCCCAGTCGACGGAGACGGCGCGTGCGGTGAGGTCGCGCACCAGACACAGCCGGTCGACGGCCCTGCGGTGGGTCGCGGGATCGTCGCTGGACAGGTCGACGACGGTGTCCAGCTCGGCATGGCGCACGCCCAGGTCCCACAGACGGTCGACCTGCCGGGTCTGCGGGGCCACCGGAAGGATTCCCAGCGACATGCCCGGCAGGTCACGGGCCTGTGGGTCGAAGTCGCGCCAGGCGCTGACGTTGACGTCGGCGCCGACGTCCGGTGCGGTGGCAGTCATGTGCGGTCCTTCGGAGAGGTCGGGAGGCGGGCGGCCGCAGGCGCAGGGCCGGGAAGAGCGGGGAGGAACGGGGAAGGGCGGCGCTCAGGACGAAGCGGGCGCGGGCTCGGCCGTGGCGCCGGCCTCCATCGAGGTCGAGGTCGAGGTCGCGGTCTCGTCGCGGGTGTGGGCGTGGCGCATGTAGTCCAGACGCAGCAGGTCCTGGTTCACGGCGGCGGGTGCGATGTGCACGTACTGGCCTGCGTCCGTGAACACGATGCCGTGCGTGATCCACTCCTTGAGCAGGGCCTCGACCTCGTGCGGTGTGCACGCGGCCCCGCCGCCCGGGGAGTCGGCGGCCGAGGTCAGCTTGCGGTGCAGTGCCACGACGGAGTGCGGCTGGTCCAAGAGGCGGAAGAGAGCGGTCTCCAGCGGGTCGGTGAGCTGCAGGGTGCGCCATGCGAACGACGGCCGCCTGCTGACCAGCACGATCCGCTCACCCAGGTCGGTGTGGGTGAGCCGGGCGTCGGCGTGGTGCTTCTTCCACGTGGCGATGCCGTCGTTCAGGAGGGTGACCGTGGGCTCGGTGATTCCGCGCTCCGGCGCCTGGAAGACGTAGGCCAGATCATGCAGTTCGGCCTCTGGCAGGTCGTACGTGAACAGATAGTGCTCCTCGGGCCGCAGCCCGGTGAAGCCCAGTTCGGGGCGCTTGAAGTACGGGCTGAAACGTTCGATGGCGATACGGGCGGACAGGTCGACCGGTGGGTCGAGGTGTTCCAGGGCGGGGAGTTGACGGATCACGGGTTCGTAGTCGTCCGCGGTCTCGCCGGGAAAGCCGTGCAGGTAGTTCCATGACACGGACAGTCCGGTCTCGGCCGCGTCACGCAGCATGCGTACGTTCTGGCAGCCGCTGACTCCCTTGTCCATGAGGTCGAGGACGCGGCTGTTGAGGCTTTCGATGCCCGGCTGGACGTAGATGAGACCGGCGTCCGCCAGAACCTGCAGCTGGGGGCGCCGCATGTTCGCCTTGATCTCGATGTGCATGCGCAGGTCGTAGCCGCTGTCGATGATGCGGGGCAGGACGGTGGAGAGGTAACGCATGTCCAGGATGTTGTCGACCACGTACATGTCGAGCACGCGGTGACGTTCCGCCAGGTCCATGATCTCCTGGTAGAACGTGTCGGGGCTCTTGCTGCGGAACTGCATGAAGGAGCCGTTCAGGCCGCAGAAGGTGCAGTGGTGCTTCTCCCCCCACCAGCAGCCGCGTGCGCCCTCGACGACCAGTTTCGGCTCCACCCAGTTGTGGGCCACGGACGCGGCGAGACGTTCGAAGTAGCCGCTGTAGTCGGGAGGCAGGATCGCCGCGGGCGGCAGCGGCCCGGTGGGCATGGGGTTGGCCGTATGCGCCGACTCGGGCGTGCGATGGCACAGCCCCGGAATCGAAGCCGCTGCGGACGGGTCGCCGTCGCGCAGCGCGTTCAGCAGGCGGGGGAAGGCGTCCTCGCCCTCGCCGCGCACCACGTAGTCCACGAAGGGGAAGTTGCGGTGGAGGGCGGCCCCCTGCTCGGCATCGCAGTTGGCTCCGCCCATGACGGTCACGATGTGCGGGGCCAGGAGCTTGATCTGGCGGGCCGCCGCCAGGGCGGCCGTGTTCTGCTGGAAGGTGGAGGTGAACCCGACCACGTCGGGCTCCAGCTCCACGACGCGCCGGGCCACGTCGGCGACGAACTCCGGTACGACGCGGTGCAGTTCGCGGGTCATGCGCATCCGGGACCGGCGCAGTTTGGACGCCATCACGTCGACGAACTCGGTCTCCCTCCACGCCGGGTCGTCGTAGAGCGCCGAGGAGAACACCCAGTCCCCGCAGCCGAGGAAGTAGGAGGACAGGGCGTAGTAGTCGTAGTCCTCGGCCGTGAACTCGGTGCGGCCGGTGATCCAGTCGGTGAATTCCAGATTGGCGTGCAGCACCTCGCACGTGGCGTCCTGGACGTGTTCGTCGACGCTTCGTTTCAGGATGCCGAGCGCCAGTGAGGGCAGGTCCATCGGGGACCAGGGCATGTTGACGAGAAGAACGCGCACGGTGGGCTCCTCGGAGCGCGAGCGGCTGGCGGGACGGGAAGCGCGGGATGCGCGGAACACGCGGGGGAGCCCGGCCGGCCCCTGTCGGACAGGGGCCGGCCGGGCCGTGGGTCACTCCTCGTCGTCGCTCTCGGCGGCGTTGCGGATCGGGATGGTGATGGTGATGCCGACTTTCGGCTTCCGGTTCTCCTCGTCGCCCGCGAGCGGGTCGTTGTGGATGATGTCCTTCTGCATGTCGTCCTCCTTCTCGAATGCATGGCGTGTGCTTCGGGCGGGTGGCGCTGTGCACGACCCGGTCCCGCTGTGTCCATCAGCGGGACCGGGGTCCTCCCGGTTGTTACGCCGGGGGACGTGAGGGGGCGCCTGCCACCGGTGCGGGCAGGCACTGGTGCAGAAAGTTCAGGGAGCGCCGCAGGACGGCGACGTGTGCCGCGCCGTCGTAGCCGTCGTGTCCGGTGTCGAGCCACATCTGCTCGTGGGCGACGCCCGCGGTGGTCAGTGCGGCGGCGTAGCGGCGGATCTGCTCGGGCGGGCACTTGACGTCCTTCTCCGCGCCGACCAGGAGCAGGGGCGCCTGCACCTGGTCCGCGAACGTGAGCGGGGAGCTGTGCGCGTAACGTTCCGGCACCTCTTCCGGCGTACCGCCGAACCAGCGGACGTCCAGGGCTCGCAGCGCCGGCGTGGTCGTCCGGTGGGCGGCCACCCAGTCGGCGACGGGCTTCACCGCGATGCCGGCCTGCCACGTCCGAGGGCGGGTGCCGAGCGCGAGGAGAACCAGATACGCCCCCCAGGACACCCCCCACAGGGCGGTCGAGCCGTCGTCGGCGAGTCCGCGGCGGACGAGATCGGCCCGTACGGCGGCCAGGTCGTCCACCTGGGCGTGGCCGACGTGCGTCCCGAACGCCCGCCGCCAGCGGGGACCGTAGCCGGTCGAGCCGCGGTAGTTGACCCGCGCCACGGCATATCCGGAGGCCACCAGCGAGTGCACGGTGGCGTCGTAGGCGTCCCGGTCGTGGTCCGCGGGTCCGCCGTGCACCAGGAACACGGTCGGTGGCGGAACGGCGCCGAAACCGGCCCCGGCCCCGGTCCGGGTCCCGCCTCGGATTCCGGCCGAGGAACGGGAACTCGCGCCGCGGAGCCGGCCGTCGACCGAGCCCGGCAGGCTGAGCAGGGTGTGGACGGAGCCGTGGGGCGTAGGGGTCCACAGCTCGGTGTGATGTCCGGGTACGCGTGGCAGGGGGCCGGGCGTCGGCAGCGCGACTTCGTCGGTGGCGCGCAGGACGGGCGGGTGGGCGGTGTCGGTCCACAGGTAGTGCAGTCCTCCGCCGGGCCGCGGGGCAGCGTCGAGCAGGCTGCCCGTGGGGGTGGCGACGACGCGACGGGTACGGTCGCGCAGGGACACCCGGTGCAGCAGCGACCGGCCATGGCGCTCCTGGCGCACCAGCACCTCGTCGGAGTCGGGATACCAGCAGGCGGTGATCTCCGTGTCGAAACGGCACCATGGGTGAGTGACCAGACCTCGTTGTGCCGTCCAGGTCGCCAACTGGTAGCCGTCCTCCAGCTCGTGCACCAGCAGGAGTTCGGAGCGTCCCGGCCGCGGAGAGAAACCCCGGCACCAGAATCTGCCCTGAGGACCGTCGGGGCGGTCAGGGCCGTCGGGGAGGTCGGGGAGGTCGGGGAGGTCGGGGCCGTCGTGGTGGGGCAGGGCGGCGACTACCCGGCCCGAGGGGGTCACGACGATGACCGTCGCCTCACCGTCGGACACCGTCGAGAGGGCCACGAGATCGCCTTCCGGCGTGATGCCGCCCAGCCGGGCCTGCCCGGCCGTGCGGAAGACCTCGCGCGGGGCCCTCCCACGCCCTCCCCACAGCAGATTTGTGCCCCCGTGACCTGGCGCGATCGCCGCGACGACCGTCCCGTCGGCCGTCACTGCGAGACCGCGCGGCGATCCGGTCGGCGCCCCCGGAAGACCGGGCAGTCGGCAGCCGCCGTCGAACGGCTGGAACCACCAGTGCCCACGGCCCTCGGCGTCCTCGTCGAACCACCACACGTACGCGTCGGCGTCGACAGCGTGATGCACGGTGCCCTCGGGGCGATCGGTGACCTGGCGGGCGTTGCGGGTGGCGGCGTCCCACGTGAAGACCTCGCAGCGGCCGTCCGCGTCGGCCGTCAGCACCATGCGTCGGGCGTCGCCGGGGCACACCTCCGGCAGGGCGCCGAGGAAGACCTTGAAGGCGTCACCCATGGCCGTCCCCCGTTCCGGCGGCGGACGCGGCGCCCGCACGCAGCACACCCGGAGCCTTCACCTGCGTGTACACGGCCAGCGCACCGAACAGCACGGTGCACAGCAACACGGGCGTGCGGAGGGTCCCCACGGTGACCAGGAACGCGGCGAGCGCCGGCGCGCCGGCCGCGGCCAGCGCGGAGACCGAGCCGAGCACTCCTGCGGTCCGTGACTGCACATTCACCGGTGTCCACGCGACGGCGACACTCGACAGGACCACGGTGATCAGCGGGACCAGCAGAGACAGCCCGGCGAACGCCGCTCCCCAGCCGACCGCACCGTCCGCCCACATCAGTGAGCCGCACGGCACGGGCAGCAGCCAGGCGGTCAGGGTCAGCAGCCGCGTCGCCCCGAGCCGACGCACCGCGGAGGCCGCGACCAGCGCCCCCACAAGTCCGGCCGCTCCGGAAACAGCGAGCACCCCGCCGACGGCCGCCGCGCCGCGGTCGTCGGCGCCCAGTCGGAACAGCGCGGTGTAGAAGAGCAGCGTCAGCGCGCCCCCGGCGGTCGACGTCCAGACCAGGACGAGTCGCAGTACCGGCGACCGGGCCACCGTGACCGCGCCCGCGCTCGCGGCGGTGAGCCGCGCGCTCCACCGCTCGCGCCGACGGGCGCCGCGGCCGACCGGTGAGTCCTGCGCGCAGGCAGGTGAGTCGAGGGGCGTGCGAACAGACCGTACGCCGAGTGCGGCCACCGCATAGGAGAGTGCGTCGGCCAGGAAGGGCAGGGGCCGGGAGAGCTGGAAGAGGACCCCGCCCAGCACCGGACCCACGACCAGTGAGATCTGGTCGCCCGCCTGCAACCCGGCGGCCGCCCGGGGCAGTTCGTCCGTGGCGGCCACATGGACGAGGGCCCCGCGCGAGGCCGCCTCGTAGGCCTCCGCGCACAGCCGCTCGGCCAGGGCCAGCCCCATCACGACCCATAGCGCGGGCCGGCCCAGACAGGTCAGAGCCAGCACCCCCGTGCACAGGGCCGCGAGCGTCGCCGACCCCGTCATCAGGCGCCGTCGCCGTCCCTGGTCCGCCGGTATCGCGACGAGCGGGCCGAGGACGACTCCGCTCAACGCGGCGGCACTGGCCAGCGAACCAGCGGTCCCCGGACTGTGGCCGAGGTCCAGAAGCAGCAACGGCAGGACGAGCCCGGAAGCCTGACTGCCGAGCCCGTCCACGGCGTTGATCCACCACAGGATTCTGAGGTCGCGGTCTGCCCGGGCGGGCGGACCGGGCCGCGGGCTCGGCCGGTGCGCGCGGCGCGGCCGTCCGGCGGTGGGATCCTCGTCATACGGTGGGACGGCCCGGCCCGAAGGCCGGCGAACCGGTGACCCGTCGACGTTCCCCACCCCCCGTACGCCTGGGAGCCCGCGCCGCAGGGCCGGCCTCCGTGTGCCGTGCGTAGAAAATGTGCGCGAAACGTGAAAGTGAGCGGGAGCCTAGCCATTGCGCGTCTTCAGCGACAAGTGCCGAACAGTGTGCAATCGCCGCTCAATAGGCGGATATGGCCGAGGATCGACTGGCCAACGTCGTGGACCCGGGAACGCGGACCGGACAAGGGGGCCGAACAGCTCCGCGAGGGCTCTGCGGCAGTGCCGAGCCTTTCGCTTCACAAGCGCACAGCGGCGCGGCTGTCGTTCGTGCGTCCGCTCGCGGCCGGCGAACGGTGCCCCCGGCGCGGCACGCATCGCTGTTCACCACAGCCGGTGCGTGCGCCTGAGCGCCGCACGCGATCCGAGCAACGGTTGCGCAGTCGAACTCCGTTGGCGGAAAACGACATTGACGATCCATCAGGTCTGACGGACGGAACGTGGCGTGCCCCTCCCGCAGGGACCCGCCGCTCGCGGCGGCGGGGAGTGGCATTGGCCGACAATCCACCTTTCGGGCCGGTGGATATCGGCCAGAAGGCCGGGGGTGACCGCTACGGGCCGAAAGGGACCGGCCGGGCCGACGCGGGTCGGCCGGGGCGGCCCACTGGCGGCGTCGCCCCCTCAGCCCCCTCGGCCCCGTCCGCCCTGTTCGTCCTTGCCATTTCCATCTGCTTGCCGCACCAGGTATCTTGCATCGCATGGAACCAGGTGATTCGACCAAGCAGGCCCGGGCAGCAGCCCAGCTGCGCAAGGGCGTCCTGGAGTACTGCGTACTCGCCCTGATGCGGGACCGCCCCCGCTACGGCGTGGAACTCCTCCACGCCCTGGAGGAATCCGGTGCCCTGGCCACCAGCCAGGGCACGGTCTACCCGCTGCTCTCCCGGCTCCGCCGCGACGACCTGGTCACCACCACCTGGCAGGAGTCCGCCTCCGGACCACCGCGTCGCTACTACGCGCTCACCGACAGCGGGCGGGCCGCGCTCGACGAGTTCACCCGCGTCTGGCCCGGCTTCCGCGACGCCGTCGACGCCTTCCTGACCACCCCGCACCCCGCCACCGGAGACACCGCATGAAGACCACTGCCGACCCCGTACGCGACTACCTCTCCGCCGTGGAGCGCGAGGGCTCCGCACTCCCGGCCGACCGCCGCCAGGAACTCCTCGCCGACCTCGCCGAACACATCGAGGTGACCCGGGCCGAGCGCCCCGAGGCCTCCATCGGCGAGATCCTCGCGGAGCTGGGGGACCCCCGCACGATCGCGGCGACGGCGCTGGCCGAGGCGGGGAACGGGGTCGCGGGGGCCTCGGCCGGGAGCGGCGCCGGCGCACCAGCCCGGCGAGGCAAGGTGCACCCCTTGGTCCCGCTCCTGATGCTCACCCTCTCGCTGCCTTTCATGATGGTCTTCCCCGACCTGCCCGGGCCCCTGTTCGGCGTCGTTCTCCGCGTCACCGGTGCGGTACTCCTGTGCACCTCGGTGCACTGGACCGCCGTCCAGAAGACCACCGGCGTACTGCTCACCGCCGTCCTGCCGAGTGCCGTCATCGCCACCTGGAACCTGTCAGGCGCCCCGGCCGGCACCCCGTCCCTGGTGGCCAACCTGATAACGCTCGTCCTGTTGACCGGCGTGGCCGCATGGCTCTGGCGGATCCGCCGCCCCTGAAACCGAGCGGGAGCGTCCGCCGGTGCGCGCGACGCCCGCCGCAGGGTCGGCGACGGGTGCGCCGACGAGAGGGTCGGCCGCGGGCGACCCTCTCGCGGGCGGAGCGCCGGCCGCACCGAGGAGACCGGCGGTTCACCTCACGCGGCCCTCACCCGCGTCGGACTCCTCTGCCCCTTCCTCGTCGGGAAGGTGGACGTCGTCGACGGCGATGTTCACCTCCACCACCTCCAGGCCGGTCATCCGCTCCACGGCCCCGATGACGTTGGTGCGGACATCACCGGTCACGTCGACGATCGAGACGCCGTACTCGACGACGATGTTCAGGTCCACGGCGGCCTGGCGCTCGCCGACCTCGACCTTCACTCCTTGCGTGACCGAGCCGCCTCCGCCCCCGCCGGGGACGCGCTCCCGCATGGCGCCGAAGGCGCGGGCCATGCCTCCGCCCAGATGGTGGATCCCCGGCACCTCACGGGCGGCCAGGCCCGCGATCTTGGCCACCACGCCGTCCGCCATGGTGGTCTTTCCCCTGGTCTCCGCCGGTGCGCCGGCCCCGGTCCGGCCCTTCAGCGTGCTCACGCCCGCCTCGGGCCGCCCGGCCGAGCCGACGCTCGTGGTGTTGTCCGTCATGGCGATCGCCTCAGCTTCTGTCCGATGTGCTGTGCGGGCCCCGGGTACCCCTGCCTGACGAGCCGCGAACGGAATCCCGACCGCGAAGGACGGGCACGGCCCGGTTCCTCCACCGGGGTCACTCCCGACGTCGGTCGTTCGGCTCCGGGCGAGGAGTAGGCTGACAACACCGAGGATCTTTCGCGCACGGGCTTCCACGCTCGTGTCGTTTTCGGCGATTCACTATGCCGGGCCGGTCAGACCGGCCCGAGGCAAGGTCCGCGTCATGACTGCGACCGTTTCCCCCTCGCCGACACCCGAAGCGGAAGACCCGCTCTCCCCGTCCGCTCTCCGTCTGTCGCTGGCTCCCGCCGGTCCCGCTCCGGCTCTGCTGGACGGCGCATGGTGGCCCCGCTCCCGTGATCTGATGTCCGAACTCCCTGCCCTGACAGCCGCGTTGGAGTCCCGGTGGGGACGGATCACCAGAGTCGCGGTGAATCCCACCCACTGGCCCGTCGTCCCGCGCAAGGTGCCCGTCGCCGGGCATGTCGTGAACGTGGGCTGGTTCCTGGCGGAGCAGGACCCGCACGAACTGCTGCTGCTCTCGTACCGCAGGGGCCGCTGGAACCTCCTGGTGGTCCCGCCGGGCACGGACCCCGTCTCCGCCGCCTGGCTGATGGCCGCCGCGAGCCGTGCGCAGGGCACCTCGACCGCGAGCCGGTTGATGGAGGAGGCGACTCGCCGGCGAACGGCGGACGAGACCGATCAGGGCGAGGAAGCGGTCTGGGACTCCGAAGGGGGACATGAGGCCCGCTACCGGACCGCGCCTCCCCGCACCCCTGTGGCCACCGCCGCCACGCCGTCCCGACCGAGGGGAACGTGAGACCCGTGGAGACCTTCCTGACCGTGATCACCATCCTTGCCATGGTCGCCCTGGGGATGTTCCTCATCCACCGGCTCAACTCCCAGCACAGCGACCGTATCGCCGCCTTCCGCTACGCCCGCTTCGAGCGGCCCGTCTCACGAAGAGCACCACGGTCTCCGCGCGGCTCGGGACGGGAGTACGGTGACGGTACCGAGCGCACCTCGCACGCCGTCACCCGTTTCGGCGTCGCCCTCGGGGAACGGCAATCCCGGAGCGCATCGCGTCCGGCCGGAAATGAGCCGCCCCAATGAGCCTGATGAGCCTCGGAGTACTCGCGTCCTCGCACAAGGAGAACGAGTTCCGGCTTCCGCTGCACCCCAGCCACCTCGAACGGATCCCCTCGGACGTACGCGAGAAGATCTACCTCGAACAGGGTTACGGCCGACGGTTCGGCGTCGCCGACGAAGCGCTGCGACCACTGGTGGCGGGCCTGCGCACCCGTGCGGATCTGCTCGCCGAGTGCGACGTCCTGCTGCTGCCGAAACCGACGCACGAGGACATCGCCGAGCTGCGCGAGGGGCAGGTCCTGTGGGGGTGGCCGCACTGCGTGCAGGACGAGAAGATGACCCAGCTCGCGATCGACGGGCGGCTGACGCTGGTCGCCTGGGAGGCCATGAACCACTGGACCCCGGCCGGCGCCTTCAGCGTCCATGTCTTCCACAAGAACAACGAGCTCGCCGGCTACTGCTCGGTGCTGCACGCCCTGCAGCTCGGCGGGCTGACCGGCAGCTACGGACGCCGACTGCGAGCCGCGGTGATCAGCTTCGGCGCCACGGCTCGCGGAGCGGTCACGGGGCTGGGCGCCATGGGGATCTCCGACGTCACGGTGCTCACGCAGCGTGCCGCGGCGGCGGTGGCCTCGCCCATGCCGTCGGTGGTGATGGGCCACTTCAAGGAGGACGAGGACGATCCCTCCCGACTGTGTGCCGTCACCGGAGCCGGTTCGATGCCGCTGGCGGAGTACCTGGCCGGATTCGACGTCATCGTCAACTGCATCCTGCAGGACACCGACGCGCCGCTGACGTTCGTCACCGACGAGGAACTCGCTCTGTTCCAGCCCGGGACTCTTTTCGTCGACGTCTCCTGCGACGAAGGCATGGGCTTCGGATGGGCCCGTCCGACCACCTTCGGCGAGCCGATGCTCGCGATGGGGCAGGGCTGCCACTACTACGCGGTGGATCACAGCCCGTCGCACCTGTGGAACTCCGCAACCTGGGAGATCAGCGAGGCGCTCCTTCCCTATCTGCGCACGGTCATGAGCGGCCCGGCGGCGTGGGACAGCGACGTGACGGTCCACAAGGCCATCGAGATCCGCGACGGCGTCGTGCAGAACCCGAAGATCCTTTCCTTCCAGCACCGGCAAGCCGCGTACCCCCATGCTCTCGCGGCCTCGGCGGCTCCGTCGGCTCCGCTGCCCTCCGAGCTGCACACATCATCCGTGTGACCGGCTGATTCGCGTCTCCTGGGGGGCAAGGGGGAGCCTTCGCGCGACTCGGATGAAGTTTTTCTGTTCTCCTGTCACATCGTGTCGCCGGGCTCCGTCAGGTCAGTGGAAGCAACGCCACCACTTGAAGGAGTCGGCCACCATGAAGGCACGCACGATCACGGAGAAGGTTCCGACGGTTCCCCGGATGAGCGAGGACCCCGCGCAGCTCGTTCCGGAGCTGGCCGATGTGTCGGCGGCGCTGTTCAAGCTGGTGGGAAACGGTTCGGTGCCGCGTTCCACGATCAGTCTCGTGCACCTGCGCGCGGGCCAGATCGTCGGCAGCACCTATCTGACCGTTCTGCACACCGGACTCCTCCGGAAGCGAGAAGAGGCCGAGGCACGGATCGCGTCGCTGCCGGCCTGGCACGACTCGCCGTACTTCACCGAAGCCGAGCGGGCCGCGCTGGCGCTCGTGGAAGCAGTGCTCCAACCGTCGGCGCACGGCGAACGGGTTTCCGATGAGCTGTATGCCCAGGTGGCCGAGCACTACGACGCCAAGGCGCTTGCCACCCTGATGTTCGCGATCGGGCAGGTCAACTTCTTCATCGCCGTGGCCCTCGTCGCCAAGCCGGTACCCGGCCGGGCCTTCACGGAGCCCTGGAACTAGCGCGAGACCTCGACGGAGCGCCCACCGCGATACCTCCGACGGCGAGCGGGCGGTGGCCGCGACCGCCCTGGTCGTCGCACGGCGTCCTGCCGTCGCGCCGGCAGGACGCCGTGCTGCGCCGGCGCGACGGAGCGTTCGCACCACGGCTCAGAACCGCGACCAGAGCCACTCGCGCACCGTCGAACTGCGGCCGTCGGCGTGCCGAGCCCGGCCACATCCGGAATCAGGCGCCCCCTTACCGAGCGGTCGCCGGAGGCTCCTGCCGCTGGGACGAGGGCGGCTCCGCTGGGCGACTCCCCAGTTCCCGCTCCCTGGCAGCCAGGGCTCTCGTCAGCACCTTCGTCCGGTAGACGTTCGATGCGTCGAGGGCCTTCGCCACTTCCACGGCCTCGTCCAGCAGGGCCAACCGTCGCTCGGGGAGGTCCCGCACCAAGGGCGACGCGCTTGCCTCCACCAGGACGTACGCCAGCTTCGACCCGTAGGCCTCCGGTTCGACCTGTGTCAGAAGGCGGTAGATCCACAGCCCCTCGGAGCCGCGCACCACCCGCCGGTTGGCACTCAGCAGTCTGACCCTCGCCGACACGACCATGTCCTGATCCATCGATCCCCCTTCGTCGCGCCCACCCCCGGCCGGTGCGTGTCACATGGCGAGACAGCACGGTGAACGCGCCGACAGCCGAGAACGGTTGCCGGCACGTTGGCCGGAGAGTGGATGACGATGAGTCTGACGCGCGCAACAAGCTGCCACAAGGTCGGACCGACGTGCGCTGCGTCCTACCGAAAACAGCCTCCGATCAGGCATGATGGACCTGACACTCACTCAAGTCCCGTCTCCCGCCGCCGGACTCGGGTGCTGTGGGACCACCGGGTGCATGGCGCGGACGACCTCCGGCGCGGGCAGCATCACGGACGGCGGACACGACCTAATCCTGGAAGGGCACCCAGGCACGTTCGCCGGCGTCGTTCGTGCCGAACCAGTAGTGCGGCATTCCCTTGATGCTGGTGGTGTGGAACGGGCGGCCGTTGTCGTCGATGCGGATGGTGCCGGAGCGGCCCTGCGAGGACCAGTCCAGTTCGAGGTACCAGCGGGCGTCGTAGGTCTGCGTCGTCGCGTCGACCAGCAGCACCTCCGGGTCCTCGGCCGAGACGCGGTAGGGGAAGTGCACGGCCGGGATGCGGTTGCCGGTGTCCGAGCCGTCCGCCGGACGGGTGATCGGGCGGTCGGCGTCGAGGTTCACGGTGAAGCTGCGGGGCGTGATGTCGCCGCCGCAGCCCTCGCCCATGGAGTACGCGTTCCCGGAGTCCGGGCGGTCCCGGCTGACGATGCGGACGTGGAGCGCCTCCAGGACCACGGCGGTGGACGACAGCCCCTGCACCGAGATCTGCACCGTCATCTCCCGCCCGTTCACCGCGTCCTGCGTCGACGCCCAGGCCCCGGCATCCTGCTGTACGGGCGGCGGAGGCACTTGCGCGGGCGGCTTGTCGACGACGAAGTCATGGCCGCAGCCCTTGTTCCAGACCAAGGAGTCGGTGCTCCAGGTCAGAGGCGGCTTCGTGGTCGGCTTCGCGGCCGAGACATGGTCGTGTCCGGTGGCGGACGGGGCAGGAGTCTTCCGCCGGGGATCGGGCGACGCGGAGCTGTGGGAACGGACGGGGGAGGCCGTCGCCGACGGTTTCGCCGAACGGTGGGGCGCGCCGGGGGCCGTCGTCCTCGGCTCGGCGGGGCGAGAGCCGTCCGCCTCGGAGGAGCGGTCGTGAGTCAGGGCGTACGTGCTGCTCAGAGTGGCGAGCACCGCGCAGACGACGGCAGTGGAGGCCAGGACCCGTCGGCGGCGATACCAGGGTCGGGGAGTGGCGGAGGGCGCGGATCCGTCAGGGGGGAAAGCGTTCCCGGGCTGCTCCGCGGAGCCGTTCACCTCGGCGGGCCGCCCGGCCTCGACGAGCTCCCCGTTCTCGGCTGGTTCCCCGGTCTCGGCGGGTCGCCCGTCGGGCGCTGTCGTCCACTCCGGCGCCGCCGCCTCCGCGGAACCGCCCGTACGCACCCGCTGCCGAGCCGCCACCGCCGCCAACCACAGCCGGTGCAGCTCGAGTCGCTCCTGAGGCGTTGCCTCGCAGAAGGCCGCCAGCCGCTCCACGGGCGCGAAGTCCTGCGGCACCGCCTCGCCCGCGCAGTACCGGTGCAGCGTGGAGGTGTTCATGTGGAGGCGACGGGCCAGAGAGCCGTAACTCCGGTCCGTGCGGTCCTTCAGCAGGCGCAGCAGCGCCGCGAACTCCTCGACATCGTCCCGACCCGACACCGTTCCTCCGTCGTCCGCCCGTGATCCCGTATCCCAGGCACTCATATATCTGCACGTCAGATGGGCTGGGATGGTTCCACCGTCGCCAAAGAGGCGAAGGTGGTTGCGCCGGACTGCGGTGATCGCAGATGCTCTTGGCGCCGCCCTGACCAGGGCCCTGACCGGCGGCATCCGCAAGCGATCAGACCGCGCAGCCACGGTGCCGGACGGTCTGTCACATCTTGGAGGTTCGATGAAGTCCCTCATCCGAAAGGCGGCCGGCCTCGCAGGCGCGAGCGTCGCCGTCGCGACCATGTCCGTGACCGGCGCCTCGGCGGCCCAGGCGGAGGCCCCGACCCACGGCTGCGCGTACCCCTATGTCTGCTTCTACGTGGACGAGCACGCCTGGAACGCGGGCACCCCGATCGCCAAGTACCAGGATGTCACCAGCTCCTACCAGACCGTCAGGTCCCGCCCCCACTACCACGTCGTGAACACCCGGAACGACGACGTGGCGTATCTGCGGCTGCAGGAAGGGGGCTCGATCTGCCTGCCGCCGAACACCGAGACCGTGTTCACGAACGCCTACAGCGTCACCGGCATAAGGATCTCCAGCAGTTCCACCTGCTGAACCCGTCGAACGACCCCGTACCGGATCCCGGCGCACGGCGGTTCCCGCTCCGTCCGCCGAGGCGCGGGAGCCCCCGTCCCCTGGCCGATCCGGCCACCGCGGGGCCGGGCCGGGCAAGCCGCTCGGCCGGCGTCCGGAGCAGCACGGACGCGGCGACCCGACGGCAGCGACGGCCGACCGGACGGTCGACAGCGGTGCCTGGGGCCGACTCGGCTGTTTGCAGCAACGGGAAGCGCGCCGGCATCCGCGGCCGGTGAGGCTTGACCTGAAACTGTCCGTCGTCCAGCTTCAGGAGCCTGAATGCCTCTGTGCCCCGCGCGGTCTCTGCGCGCCGTGCTGCGATCACGTCTTGGGTCCTTGCTCGTCATCGCGGTCGCCTCCTCGGCGGTCCTGGCGCCGGCGACCGCGGGCGCGGCCACCGGGCCCGCGAAGGACCGGACGCTGCAGGATCAGATCGACCGGTTCGTGAGCGAGCCCGGCGGTCCGCCCGGAATCATCGCCCTGCTGCGCAACGGCAAGCAGACGCGCGTGCTCCGGGCCGGCGTCGCCGACCTGGCGACGGGCCGCAAGCCGCAGGCGACGGACCACATGCGGATCGCGAGCACGGCCAAGGCCTTCAGCGGAGCGGTGGCGCTGTCCCTCGTCGACCGCGGTGCGCTGGGTCTCGACGACACCCTGCGCGAGCGCCTCCCACAGCTCCCGCACGCCTGGGGTCAGGTGACGCTGCGACAGCTGCTGAACCACACCAGCGGTCTGCCGGACTACTCGGAGGACCCCGAGTTCACCGCGGTGATCTCCGCCGACCCACGCCACCACTTCGACTCGCGTCACCTGCTCGACTACGTGGCCGACGAGCCCCTGCGGTTCCGTCCCGGCAGCCGGTACGAGTACTCCAACTCCGACAACATCGCCGTCGCCCTCATGGCGGAAGCGGTCACCGGCGCCCCGTACGAAGCACTCCTGCGGCGACTGGTCTACCGACCGCTGGGGCTGCGCGACACCAGCCTCCCGCAGGGCTACCGCCTGCCCGAGCCCTACCTGCACGGGTACGACATGAGCGATCCCGCGTCTCCGCAGGACGTCAGCGAACTCGTCAGCGCCTCCGGCGCGTGGGCCTCGGGTGGCATGGTCTCCACCCCGGCCGACATGACCCGCTTCATCCGCGGCTACGCGTCCGGCGCGCTCTACGGCAAGGACGTCGTGCGGGAGCAGCGACGTTGGATCGAGGGTGCGTCCCAGCCCGCCGGTCCGGGGCGCAACAAGGCGGGCCTGGGCATCTTCCGCTATTCGACACGGTGCGGCGTCGTACTGGGCCACACCGGCAACTTCCCCGGCTATACGCAACTGGTGGCCGCCACGCCCGACGGGCGGCGTTCACTGACGTTCTCGATCACGAGCCAGATCAGCGCGACCAGCGATCCCGCGCGGCTGGAGCGGCTGCGCGCCATCCAGGAGAACTTCGTCTGCGCCCTGCTGCGCGACGAGCGGTGAGCGCGCGCTGCAGTCACCCATGACCGGCCCCCTCACGCGCGGGCGGCGAGGACGGGGACGCCCCGGCGTCCCCTGACTCCGCCCGGGTGAGCCGGACCGCCTAGGCTGCGGGCGTGAACTACGGCGAACTCGAGGCGGACGTACTCCGATTGGTCCTCGGAGCCACCGACGGCGACGCTCGTGCCTTCGCGGAGGACACGGTCACTCGTCTGGTGCGTCCCGGACTGCTGGGCGGTGCGGTCGAGGACGAACTCACCGAAGAGGCCCGGGCCGCACTCGCCGCCGCCTGCGGGGACGTCCTGACGATCAGCGCCGCCGAGTTGCGCGACAAGCTTGCGGTGATCTACGACGGCATCCTCGTCGACGACGATCTGGACACCGGGGTCCTCACCGCCGTCAGCGCGTTGGCGCCCTGGAAGAGCTACCTGGAGCAGAACCGGCGCGGCGAGCTCTACGAACTCGCCATCCGTTCCATCGAGGACGTCGACCACGAGGTCTCCGCCGATCTCGACGACTTCCTCGCCACGCCGGAGATGGCCGCGGAGTACGACCGCATCCGCCGGCTGCTGGAACCTGCCGGACCCCGGCACGGGTGAGGGGCGCGGCCGGACCGACCGCGATGCCGGCCACCCGCTGGGATGTCCCTCGCCGCTCAGTCCCCGACCCGGACCAGCCCGCTCTCATAGGCGAAGATCACCGCGTGGACACGGTCGCGGAGGCCGAGTTTGGTGAGGACGCGGCCCAGGTGCGTCTTGACGGTCGTCTCCCCGACGAAGAGGCTGTTGGCGATCTCTCCGTTGGCCAGCCCCCGGCCGACCAGGGCGAGGACTTCCCGCTCCCGGTCGGTGAGAGCGGCCAGGCGGCCGCGCTGGGCGGCCGCGGAGGCAGGAGCGTTCAGGACGAAGCGTTCGACCAGGCGCCGGGTCAGTGAGGGCGCCACCATGACCTCGCCCCGCAGCACCGCACGGACGGTCACCAGGATCTCCTCGGCGGGGGCGTCCTTGACGAGGAAGCCGTTCGCCCCGGCACGCAGGGCCGCATAGGCGTACTCGTCGAGGTCGAAGGTCGTGACGACGAGGATCCGGGGCCCATGGGGCTGCGCACAGAGGTGCTCGGTCGCCGCGAGTCCGTCCAGACCGGGCATGCGGATGTCCATCAGGACGAGGTCCGGCTCCAGGGCGGCGACGCCCGCGATCGCCGCGTCACCGTCGGCGGCCTCGCCCACCACGCTGAGGTCGGGCTGGCTGTCGATGACCATGCGCAGTCCCATCCGTATCAGCTCCTGGTCGTCGCAGATCAGCACACGGGACGATGCCGGAGTCGGCGTCGGAGTCGGGGTGGGACCGGTCATGGGGTCGCCGCGGTGGGCTCGGGCTCCCGCTCGGGCCGGGAGCGCAGGGTGGCGGCGACCCGGTAGCCGCCGTCGGGTGTGGGCCCGGCGTCGACGCTCCCGCCGTACAGGGCGCTGCGTTCGCGCATTCCGGTGAGTCCGCGACCAGAGGAAAGGAGCGGGACGGATCGCTGCGCGGCGGCTCCCGCTCCGGTTCCGGCCGAGTTCTCCACCTGGACGCGGACCAGCCGCCCGGGCCCCTGGGCGCCGGTGTCGACCCGCACATGGATCGTGGCGTCCGGCGGCGCGTGCTTGACGACGTTGGTGAGCGCCTCCTGCACGATGCGGTACGTCTGCACGGTGAGATCCGTGGAGAGTCCGCCGCGCTCTCCGCGAAGGTCCAGCCGGGCACGCGTACCGCTCGTGTTGAGGCGTCCGACCAGCCGCCGCAGATCGACCGAGAGGGACTCCGTGGCCCCACCGGGACGAGAACCGGAGCCGGGATCGGGTTCGGGATCGGATCTGGTGCCGGGGGCGCCGGCCGAGGCGTCCGCGACGGGCGTACGCAGCACCTCCAGCAGCCGGCGCAGCTCACCGAGGGCCTCACGGCCGGTCGCGCTGATGACTGCGAGGGTGCGGTCGACGACGGCCGGGTCGACATGCCGCATCAGCCTGCCGCCCTCGGCGTTCACCACCATCACGCTCATGCTGTGCGCGAGGACATCGTGGATCTCACGGGCGATGCGCGCCCGCTCCTCGGCGACGGCGACCTGAGCCAGGGCGAGGCGCTCCGACTCGGCCAGGGCGACCCGCCGCTCGAACTCCGCGATGTAGGCGCGCCGAGCACGGATGTACTCGCCGAACACCCAGGCCCCGGCCAGCAGGAGCCCCACCGCGAGCGGGGTGAGCCAGCCGCCGCGAGCACCCGGGCCCATGGGCTCACGCTGCCACCCGGGGATCCACAGCAGCACGCAGACGCCGGCACAGACCACCGTCGCCGCAGCGGCGCGACGCCGGCCGCGGACCGTGAGGGTGGCCAGGACCGCGGCCAGCGCGACGGTGCCCCGCCCCGGTTCCTGCCCCCACACGTGTCCGAGATACTGCGCCCAGAACGCCGCCGTCACCAGGGCCGCGACGAGCACCGGCCGGCGGCGGCGCCACAGCAGGGGCAGCACCAGGGCCGCGTACACGGCCGTCTGCACCCAGACCGGCCGCCAGCCCGGCTCCGGGCGGATCACCGGGGGCACGGCCACCAGCACGACCAGCAGGAGGTCCGTCAGCCACGGGTGGCCGCGCCGCAGGCGGGGCAGGGTCTCGATCAGCCGATGCACCACCTCACGCTACGGCCGGGCCCCGCTCCCTCGCATCGTCCTGCGGGGCGTTCCGGGGTCCTCCCGCGGTCGTACGCGCACCGGCCGGGGATACGACGTGCGGCCCCCCTGGTCGCTTCCAGCATGGCCGTCATGTCGATCACCACCGAATTCCTCCGGCGACCCCTCATGACCGGTGCCGTGGCCGCCAGTTCACGACGACTGGCGTACGCGATGACCGAAGCGATCGGTCTCGAGCAGGCCCGGACCGTCGTCGAACTCGGCCCGGGAACCGGGGTGTTCACCGACGCCGTACTGGCCCGGCTCGCGCCCGACGCACGACTCGTCGCGGTCGAGCTGAACCCGGTGCTCGCGGCACGGCTGTCGGCCACCCGTCGCGACGCACGGCTGACCGTGGTCCAGGGGTCGGCGGCCGACCTGGCCGCCACGGTGCCCGAACCGGTCGACGCGGTGGTCTCCGGGCTGCCGTGGACGGTCATGCCACGGGAACGGCGCGGCCACGTTCTGGACGCCGTCACCGAAGTCCTCGCGCCCGGGGGCAGATTCACCACCTTCGCGTATCTGCACGCGGCCTGGACTCCACCCGCCCGCGACTTCACCGCCGAACTGGCCGCTCGGTTCGACCGGTTGGAGCGATCGAGCGTGGTGTGGCGGAACGTCCCGCCCGCCTTCGTGCACCGGGCCACCCAGAGACCATGACCACGAAACGGCGGCGGTCAGCCCCGCGGGAGTGACGCCCGCGCGCGCGGCCGGGACGCAACGGGTGCCGGTGGGGCGGGCATTGCCGACGGAGGTCCCCACCTACCGTGTTCTCCATGACAGTCACCGAGACGGACGTCACCGAGGACCTGATCCGGGATCTGCTGCGCGAGCAACATCCGGACCTGGCGGACCGCCCGCTGAAGCTTGGAGCGCTCGGCTGGGACAACCAGGTGTGGCGGCTCGGGGACGACCTCGCTGTCCGCCTGCCCTGGGCGACGCAGTCCGCGGACGGGCTGTTGCGCAAGGAACACGCCTGGCTGCCCCTCCTCGCCCCGCACCTTCCCCTGCCGATCCCCGTCCCGCAGCGTCTCGGCGAACCATCCGAACGGTTCCCGCGTCCCTGGCTCGTCACCACCTGGGTCCCGGGTGAGCCCGCCGACCGCGCCCCCGCGACCCGCCCCGCGGAAGCGGCCGTCACCCTGGCCGACTTCCTGACCGCCCTTCACCGGCCCGCCCCCGAGGGCGCGCCGGCGGGCAGGGACCGTGGGGGACCGCTGGCCGGCACCGCCGAACACTTCACCCGAGGGCTCGCCTCGGCCACCGACCTGGGGCTGATTCACGACCCCGGCGCCCTTCGCGCGGTCTGGGAGGACGCCGCCGCAGCGCCCGACTGGTCAGGCCCACCCCTCTGGCTCCACGGCGACCTGCATCCGGCCAATATCCTGACCACGGACGGCACCTTCTGCGGCGTGATCGACTTCGGAGACCTCTTCGCCGGTGACCCCGCGTGCGACCTCGCCGCCGCCTGGATCCTGCTGCCGGACGGCGCCGCCGACCTCTTCCACGAGACCTACCGGCCGAACCCGGACGCCGCGACCCTACGCCGCGCCCGCGGCTGGGCGGTGCTGCGCGCCCTGGCCGGCATCCACATCGGCCACGCCGGCGTCCACGGCCGCCCCGGCGGCAAGCCCACCTGGGGCCCGCCGGCCCACGCAGCACTGCAACGCCTGACAGCATCCACCCACGGGTGAACAGGGCTTCCCCGAAGAGGAGTCGACCGACGAGGTCACCGCTGGTCTCCGAACTGCATCTCGTGCGGAACGAGCTTCATCGAGGCTCTGCACGATGGTCGGGATCCGGGTGCTGATCGTCGTCCTGCGCAGTCGGCAGGGTGGGTCGGGGGCCTTCGTCGGGCACGACCACCAGGCGTACGGCCATGTGCCGTGAGTCCGGTGGGTGCTCGCCGGGCTCGGTCAGGTACTTGCTCAGCAGTGTCCGGTACTCCTCGGTGAACGAGGCGACCTGCTCCTTCGTCATCCGCAGCCCGGAGCGATGGATCTGGTTCCAACCCGCCGAGGAGTCGTAACCGGCGTAGGCGCTCACGACCAGGTTCAGGTCATGGGTCATCTTGAGCGCGCCGATCTTCACGGCGGCCTCGCGTTCGTCGGCCGTCAAGTCCATGCCCGGCGGAGTGAAGATGTCCGTCATGAGCGACTTCCACCAGCGCTCCCGGCCGGTGGACCGCTCCTCGATCTCGGCGATCAGCTTGAGGTCGGCGAGTTTGCGCAGGTGGTAGCTGGTGGTGCCGGTGCTCTCGCCCAGGGCCTTGGCGACGCTGGTGGAGTTCGCTTCGCCGTGCTCGCCGAGGTAGCTCAGGATGTCGCGGCGCACCGGGTTGGACAGCGCCTTGTAGAAGGCTTTGAGGTCCGGGCCGGTGAGCACTCTCTTCGCGGGGCGCTCGACCATGGCGACCACTGTACTGCAGAGACTCTCTGCAGTTATTGCAGAGACTGTTTGCAGAATATCTCTGCGATCGCTACGTTGGTCCAAGGAGGTGCCGCACGGCACCGGGACAGACGGGGGTCGAAATGCGAGAAATCCTGGTCGGGCAGTCGTTACGGGCCGCGATGCCGGCGTCGGTGCCATGGCCCGCGGTGCGCCGGGCGGCGTTGCCGAAACTCCATCCGGTCGCCGGTCTGCCGATGTCCGCGGTGCCGGTCCGGCGCGCCGGACACCGGGTGTCGCCGGCGCCGGCCTGCAGACCGGCAGGGCCGCCGGCGGCCTCGTGTGCCGTCGTCGCACCGCGGCCGCCGCTGGTGGCCTCCGTGACGTCCGGCCGGGCAACTGCGGTCCAGAGGACGGCCCGTCATGTCTGAATCACTGGATGCGCGGATGCGGGACGAGATCGACGATCAGGTCGCGGAGGCGTTCGACGCCTACCTGGCGGACAAACTGGCCGAACCGGGGCCGCTGCGCGCGTCGCTGACGTCGAGGCACCGTGCGGGGCCGGTGCTGGGCACAGTCGGACTGGGTGCGCTCGCCACGGTGCTGGCGCCGGACGGAAACACCGTCGTCTGCTGGATCTGGGGCGCGATCGCCGTCATAGATCTCGCCTGGCTGGTGACCGCACGCCGCCGTTGACGATCCGTGGACCAAGCCCTCGGCTGCCGGTCGAACGACCTCCTGGAGACGCCTCACCGCCCGCCTCACCCTGCTAGAATGCCCACCGACACGTGAGCCTTCCCGATGCGGATTCCGATCCGCCGGGGAGGCTTTTTTCATGCCCGGGGCCGGTCTGCCCCGGAACGCGTGGACCGGTTACGGGCAGCCCGCCCCACCCGGCGGCCTGAATGCGCCGCGCGGCCTTCGGTTCCGCCTTCCCCGCCGTCAAGAGGAGATCCATTCCATGGGCCTGTGTACGAACGCAGCGGCACCCGCAGCCGCACCCGCAGGAACCTGGCAGCTCGGTGATCTGACCGTCAACCGAGTCGGGTTCGGCGCGATGCGTCTGACGGGCACCGCGCCCTTCGACCGCGGAGTCCCGCGTGACCGCGACCGGTCGATCGGCGTGCTCTGGCGCGCAGTCGAACTCGGCGTCAACCACATCGACACCGCCGCCTACTACTTCTCGGCCACGCGCTCCGCCAACGAGCTGATCAACCGCGCGCTGGCGCCGTACCCGGAGGATCTGGTCATCAGCACCAAGGTCTGGCCGGGCCGCGCCCCCTCGGGCGACTGGTGGTGGGCGGCGCCCGAGCAGTTGCGGGGCCAGGTCGAGGAGAACCTTCGCCAACTCGGCCGCGATCAGCTGGATGTGGTGAACCTGCGCGTGCCTCCGAGCCGGCGGACCGGTTCGATCGGCGAGCACTTCGGCGCGCTGGCCGAGCTGCGCGATGCCGGACTGATCCGCCACCTCGGTCTCTCCAACGTCACGTCCGAGCAACTGACCGAGGCCCGGGCCATCGCCCCGGTCGTCTGCGTGCAGAACCCCTACGGGATCGGCGCGTCGAGTGAGGAGCGGGCCGTCCTTCGGCGCTGTGGTGAACTCGGCCTCGCCTTCGTCCCGTTCTTCGCGATCGCCGGTCCCGGGCGAGAAGCGGGTCCGATCGCCGGTGACGTCGAGGCGGTGCGCGACGTCGCCCGCGCGCACGGCGCGTCCGTCGCACAGGTCCGGCTGGCCTGGACCCTGCAACAAGGTCCACACGTGCTGGCCATTCCAGGGACCGGTGATCCGGACCACCTCGCGCAGAACGTGGCGGCCGGCGCGCTACGGCTCTCGAACGAGGAGATGGCACGCCTGACCTCGCGGCGGCCGACCGACGCACAGCGCGGGAATTCTCATGCGTCCTGCGGATACCAGCGCAGTTCCACAGTGTTGCCGTCCGGGTCCTGTACGTAGAGGGAGACCGCGGTGCCCTGGGCGCCAAAGCGCTCGTCGGGACCGTCCAGCACCGTGAAGACGCCGGAATCGACGACCTGTTGCCAGTCGAGCGGTTCGACCACCAGGCAGATGTGGTCGACGTTGGAGTGCTGCGGCCGCTCGGCGGGCGCCTTGACGAGGTCGATGATGGTGGCCGGGCTCACCCTCACGGACGGGAACGGGGCCTTGCCGTCCCGCCACTCGTCCACCCGCACGGGGTGCAGTCCCAGGGGGCCGGTGTAGAAGGCCAGCGAACGCTCGATGTCCGCGACGTTGAGGACGAGATGGTCGAAGCCGATCACGCGCATGGTGTCTCCGTGGGGTCGGGGCGCCCGAAGGCGCCGGTGGGCGGTACGGCGGGGCCGGTGGCCGCCGACCTCGCCGCTCTGCGACTGCATGGTCGGCGGCTGCCGTGCTCTGCCCCTGGGGCGATCATCGCCGAGGCGGCATTCATCGGTCCAACGCATGTTTGTCATCCGATCCAGCTCGTTTCACGATGGCTCGATGGATCTTCAGCAGATGCGCTACGTACTCGCGGTGGCGGAGACCGCCAGCTTCACCCGCGCCGCCGAGCAGTGCCACATCGTCCAGTCCGCACTCAGCCACCAAGTGGCCCGGCTGGAAAAGGAGCTGGGCGCCCGGTTGTTCGATCGGACCAGCCGCCGGGTGCGGTTGACCGCCGCGGGGGAGGCCTTCCTGCCTGCCGCCCGCCAGGCACTGGAGGCGGCCGAGCGGGCCCGTGCGGAGGTGGCGGCGGCCACCGGGGAGATACGGGGCAGACTGACCGTCGGATCGATCCCCACCGTGGCGGCCGTCGATCTCCCCGCTGTGCTCCGCGAGTACCGTCGGCGCTACCCCCAGGTACGGATCGCCCTCCGGGCGGGCTCCAGCGAGCGGCTTCTCGAGCTGGTGCGCGACGGCATGCTCGACGCGGCTTTCCTCGGCGTGCAGCCCGGCTTCCGCACGCAGGGTGTCCGTGACAGGGAACTCGCCCAGGGACGGCACGTCGCGGTGGTGGCGCCGGGCCATCCGCTGGCCACCGCAGAGGAGGTGGACCTTCGTTCACTCGCCCAGGAGGTGTTCGTGGACTTCGCCGACGGCAGCGCCGCCCGTGCCCAGTCGGACCAGGCGTTCGCGGCGGCCGGCCTGCGCCGTGAGGTCGCCTTCGAGGTGTCCGGGGTCGAGCTCATGGTCCGGATGGTCCGCAACGGACTGGGAGTCGCCCTGCTGCCCGCGGCGTTCACCGCCGAACTGCACGGGTTGCGGTGTGTCCCGATCACCGACGGACCCGTACGGGTGGAGCGCCTCATCTGGAGCCGGTTCACCCCGTCACCCGCCGCCTCCGCGTTCCTGGCGTTGCCGGGCGTCCGCGTGCCGTCCCGGACGGCCTGACCGCCTCGGGGTCCTGGATTCAGTCCTCGGATAGCGCCGAGGGGGGCTTCCGGTGTGACGTGGAGCGGTGGGGGTGTGTGACCGAGCAGAGGAAGCTGGTCTGCCGCGCCGCTGCTTCAGTCGGGGTCGGGAGAGCCCGGATACCGGCTCTGGTCCCGTCGCGGAGCGAGTTCGGCTCGGCGGAGAGTGCCGAACAACTCCGGGGTCGTCCATCCGCGCAGCGTGGCGTGAACGGTCGAGTGGAACGCGGCCTCGGCCGTGGTGGCGTCGAGGGCCCCGGCCAGTTCGAGGGTCACGAGCCCGTGCAGGGTTCCCCAGATCGACAGGGCGATCGACGTCGCGTCACCGGCGAGCACGGACGCCGTCAAGGCGTGATCGATCGCCGCGAGAAGCGGACGGATCGGGTCACTGGCGCCGATCCGCCCCGACGGGTCGAAGGACTGCACCCCACCGAACAGCACTGTGTACAGGTGGCTGTGTCCGCGCCCCCAGCGACGGTAGGCGACGGCCAGCGCACAGAGGTCGGCGAGAGGGTCCGCGGACGTCTGCACCGCCGCCAGGTCCCGGAACAGGCCGGCGACGGCTCTGTCGCGCACGGCGCTGATCAGCCCGTCCTTGCCGCCGAACAAGGAGTACACCGCCGTCGTCGACGCCTCGGCGGCAGCGGCCACGGAGCGGACCGTGACCGACTCTCGCGGACGGGTGGCGAGCATCTCGGTCGCGCACTCCACAAGCCGCTCTTTGACGACCTCGTCGTTTGTTCTCGGTCTCCCCACGGCCAGCAGCTTACCTCCTCTGATAACGTCGTTTTGAAACAGAGTTCTGAAACTGTCGGAGGTCCGCCGTGCCCATGTCCGCCATACGCTTCGTCCGCTTCACCGGACGCTTACTGTCGGCCCTCGCCGCCGTCGCGACGCTGGTCGTCGTCTTTCTCGCACTGACAGCCCTCACGGACGGGACGGGTTCGGGGGTCGCCGCGTGGTCGACGACCCTCGGGGCCGGGACCGCCCTCGCGCTGTGGCAGGGCCGGCGCCGCGCCGGGCCGACGCGGCTCATGCCGTTCCTGCCGGTGGTCGTCGCGGCGGCGTTGACGGCGACGGTCTGCGTCCCGACCGCGCCGACGGCCCGGCGGTACCCGCCCGACCTGCCCTTCGTGGTCACGCAGCACTGGAGTCTGAGCACGGGCAGCCGGGTGGCGGTGTACCACTACCCGCCCACCGGCTCCGGCCCCCGGCATCCCGTCCCGCTCGTGTACCTCAACGGCGGACCGGTCCGCGGCATCTCGCTCCTCGACCACCGGTTCCTGCGGCTCCTGGCAGGCCAGGGCTACGACGTCTACACCTACGAACAGGCCGGTGGCGGACGAAGCGACCTGCTCCCCATGAGCCAGTACACGATCTCCAGGTCGGTGCGCGACCTCGCCGCCTTCGTCGACCGTCTGGACAGGGGCAAGCCCGACGTCCTCGGATTCTCCTCGGGCGGGGTCGTGCTCACCCGAGCCCTGGCCGCCCCGCGCGTCGCCGCCCGCCTGCACCGGGCGGTCGTCGCCGAGCCCGGCCCCATGGACGGCCCCACCGCACAGATCACCGGGCACAAGGGGCGGAAATCCGCACGGGGCCTGGCGCCCGCCACGACCGGGCCGCGATCCACGCACGTCCCCCGGTACGGCGTGGCGTTCGGCCTCATGCGACTCGGACTCCTCAGTCCCGGCACCGGACTGATCGGACAGGCCGAAGGCGACAACGCCTTCACCGCCGCCGACCTCGGCAGCGACACCGCGTCCGCCTACTGCGCGCGCGACGCACACCGCATCCCCGCCGAGGACACCGCACAGAACTTCTCCTTCAGCCCCGCCGCCAGCCTGCGCATCCAGCAGACGGTCAAGGACTCACCCTCCATCGCCCCGCAGCTGAAGCGCTCCCGGACCCCCGCGATGCTGATGATCGCCGAGTGCTCCTCCCAGCTCCGCCAATGGGCTACCGCCGTGCTCGCCCACGACCCCGCCATCCAGCGAACGCAGTACATGCCAGGGGTCGGACACCACATGTGGAACGGCCTCGACGGCAACGACGACCGGGCCGTCGCCGTCATCAGCGCATTCCTCCAGGGCAAGCCGGCGCCCCTGCCGAACCACCCGACCCGCGACGAGATCCCCGCCTTCCTGCGTGACCACGAATGAGGTCGGAAGAGGTCCCGCAGAGGTCCGGACCGACCGGCCACAGGAAGGCCCTCCACGGTCCGTCCGAAGCGCCTGCCCGACCCCACCGCGACGACGCCTCGGCCGTCTGGCCCGGCCCCGGGACGAGCTGACCCTCAGGGAGCCGCGGTGGCGCGGGAGTCGGTGGGCGGAGGTGCGGAGCCGGTGTCCAGGAATTCGCGGATCGCGAAGGCCACCAGCACGATGACCGTGGTCCACACCACGACCATCGTGGTCGGGTAGTTCCAGGTGAACAGGACGATCGCGGCGACCGCCACGATCGTGACGCCGATCCAGTGCTTGAAACGGTGCACGAACCGCCCGACGGCCCCCAGTCGAAGGCCGCCGGAGAGCGCCACGCCGCGCATGGCGCCGATGCCGCTGCCGCACCCCTTGCGAACGAGGACGGCGGGCCGGGCCGGGCCGCTGAGGAACGCGCCGACGGCGGTGATGAGGGCGACGGCGCCGAGCGCCCGCACGGCGGCGCGCAGGAACTTGATCAGCGCGTCGTACACCGCCCCGGCGGCGGCCGGCGACGCGCCCGAGGGCAGATGGTCCAGGTACACGTCACGGAAAACCGTGAGCGTGATGCCGAGGATCAGCATGGCCGCGAACACCGCCAGCGCCACGCCGATCAGGGCGTGTCGGCGGTTGAACGCCGTGTACACCCCCGCCGCGGCCACCAGCAGGGCGATGACCGGCAGCCAGCCGCCCAAGATCTCCAGGACCCGCATGTAGGTCCTGACCTTGCCGAGGTCCTTCGACTGGACCACCACGAAGTTCGTGTGGACATCCGGGATCTTCGCGGCCACTGCGAGGCCGGCGCCGACCAACCGCTCCTTGACCTGCGCCACGATCGGCGCCACGTCGATGGCCACCTGGTCGTTCTCCAGCGAGACCGCACCGCCGCCTTCGCCCGTGAGGGCCTTGTCGACGGCCGAGTGCACCCTCCGGTTGCCCTCCACCCAGACCGTCTCGAAAGCACCGCTGGTGACAACCCGCTCCACGACGCCGCTGACCAGCTGCTTCAGGCCGCTCGTGATCGGGGCCTCCAGATGGCCGAACAGCTGGGCCGTCTTCGGCGGGACCCCCTTCTGCGACACGGCGTCCTGCAGCTGTTTGACCAACACGTCGACGTCGATCTGCGCCAGCACCACGTCGGTGACCCGGTTGGTGACCGCCTTCTGCACATCCGGATCGGAGGCCAGGGGCCCCACCGTGGCGACGTAGCGGTCCGTGTCCCGCACGATGCTGTTGGCCCAGACGGCGACGACGGACAGCAACGACAACAGGGCCGCGAAGAGGATCAGCAGGACGGAACCCGCGGACCGCAACGGGTGGTGCCGTGCCGCACGAGGGTGCGTGCCGCTCTCCAGCACTCCCATGCGGTGCCGCAGTTCGTCCAGTTCTCTGCGCTCCCGGTGCGAGAGCGGCTCGCCGCCTGTGTTGGCCATGGACACCAGCAGATGTCCGCGCCGCCGGACGCGCGAGGCGGGTGGGCCCGACGGGTGAACCGCGCCGGACGTGCGACCGGTGCGGTGCGGTGCTGCAATGGCACTGGGGCAGTCGGCACGAGCCCATGCCCGACCGGCCCGGGTCGCCCGATCCGGCGGCGCACGACGGGACCGCAATCGCCCTGAGGAGGGAGCGAACTCCGCGGTCATCCCCGTCGATTCCCGTGGTGTCGGCCTGGTGACGGACCGGTGACCGTGCCGGACTGGTGGCCGCCGGTCTCCGGAGCACCCCGCGCGCGGGAGGCCGCATGAAGACAGCAGAGCACGCGAGGAGACGTCCGGCTCCTCGCTGGTTCGCGCGGCTTGCCCTGGTCACGGGAACATCGGCGGCGGTGGTCCTGCTGCTGTTCGCCGGACTGCGGAGCCTCCTGCTGGTGGGCCTGGGACTTGCCGGGCTGGTGATCGCGGCCGCGGGCGTGTGGTGGGCGCTGGCGCGCACCGGCCCGGCCAGGGCGATGGCCGTCGCGCTGGCCTGTGCCGCGCCCGTCGCCGTGGTTGTGCTCTACGCGGTGGCCGGACTGCTGTGGGTCGCGCTGGTCTCGCTCGCGCTGTGGGCGCTGGCCGTCCTCTGCGGCCGGACCGCACTGGCCGTCGACCTCGCAGCCGACCGCGGGCCGACCGGCGTGCGCGAACACACGGTGGACGCCCCCCGGCGGGCCTTCCTCATCATGAACCCGCGCTCGGGTGGCGGAAAGGTCGGGGCGTTCCACCTGGACGAGAAGGCGAAGGCCCTCGGCGCGCAGGTCGTCGTCCTGGACCCGGACCGGCGTCAGGACGTCGTCGCGCTCGCCCGGCAGGCGGCCGACGAGGGCGCCGACCTGCTCGGCGTCGCCGGTGGCGACGGCACCCAGGCCCTGGTCGCGGGAGTGGCGGCCGAGCGTGGTCTTCCGTTCATGGTGATCTCCGCCGGCACCCGCAACCACTTCGCCCTGGATCTCGGTCTGGACCGCGACGATCCCTCCCGCTGCCTGGACGCGCTCACCGACGGCGTCGAACTCCGCGTCGACCTCGGACGCATCGGCGACCGCGTCTTCGTCAACAACGCCTCCTTCGGCGCCTACGCGACCGTCGTCCAGAGTCCCGCGTACCGCGACGACAAGGCCCGGACCGCCCTTCAGCTCCTCCCCGACCTGCTGACCCGTCACAGCGGCCCGCGCCTCACGGTCCGGGCGCGGGGCGCGGGCGGTGAGGCGGCCGTCGAGGCGCCGCAGGCCGTGCTGGTGAGCAACAACCCCTACCGGACGGACGACCCGGCGGGGCTGGGCCGTCGCGACCGACTGGACTCCGGCGCCCTCGGAGTGCTCGGCATCACGGTCGACAACGCGGCACAGGCCGCGGGACTGCTCCGCGGGACGCGCTCTCAGGGCCTCGCCTCGCTCACCGCCCGGGACGTCGTCGTGGACGCCGACGCCCCCAGCGTGCCCGTGGGCGTCGACGGCGAGGCCCTCGTCCTGCCGACACCGGTCCACTGCCGGATCGAACCGCGCACCCTCCGCGTGCGCGTGCCCCGTGACCGTCCCGGCGTCCCCCGCGGCAAACCGCCCATGAACTGGCGCCGGGTGGGACGGCTGGCGCGGACGATGGGACGGACCGCGGCGGGGCGTCTTCCCCACTGACGCCCGGAACCGCGGTCGGTCACCGACGCGATCCCGGCGTCCCCCGCCCGTCGGAGCCCGTGACCGGCGATCGGGGGGTGGTCGTCCAGGGAGTCTCCTCGTGTGCGGGCACAAGCGTCTCTGGCCGCAATCCCATCCTGCGGCCCGGGCACGCGCCGCAACACGCCCGGCGCCCACCGGGCCGCCGCGCGGTGACCGGGCGCAACCAACGGACGGACGGGCGGGGCGGGGCGGGATCGATCGCCCGCAGGATCACCCGCGAAGGGTGAGGCATCCGGCGCCGGCCTTGCCCACGCTGAGGTCAGCACCCAACGGCGACCGGGCGAGTGCCCGGGACGGAGGAGGAGCAATGAGTGCGCAGACCTACCTTGCGTACGACTATCCCCTGCTGAGCGTGTTCTGGAGCATGCTCGTGTTCTTCCTGTGGATCATGTGGTTCGTGCTGCTCTTCCGCGTCGTCGTCGACATCTTCCGCGACGACGAGATGAGCGGGTGGGCGAAAGCCGGGTGGCTCGCGTTCACCATCCTGCTGCCCTTCCTGGGCGTCTTCGTCTACGTGGTCGCCCGCGGCAAGAACATGGGCCGCCGGGAGATGGCGCAGGCCCGGGCCCAGCAGGACGCCCTCGATGCCCGCATCAGGGCGGCGGCGGGCGGCGGGGGCCGGTCCAGCAGCGTCGACGAACTCTCCCGGCTGTCCGAGATCCGCGCACGCGGCGACATCACGGACGAGGAGTTCAGCCGGGCGAAGGAACTGATCCTGACCGGCCACGGACCGGCCGGCGGCACGGGCGCCGCCACCTCCTCCTACGGGCGCTGAGCGGGCGGGCGGAACTCCGCGGACGGACGCCCGAAGCGCTCGCGCGGCTGAGCCCGGCGGGGCGCGAGGACCTGGCCCGGCCGACGGCGCACAGGACACCGTCCTGTGCGCCGAGATGCTGCGCGCGGGGTCATCGGGCCGGACAGTCCGCTCGCCGCCCCCTGCCGCGGAGTCACCTTTGGCGCGCTGCTGTTGCGCCCCAGTACGGATCTGCTCGCCAAGGGCCGGGGTCCGCTCGACGGCAACGCAGACGCCCGGAGCATCAACGCGCGAGCCCTGGGTACTCCGCAGCCCTCACCGTCCACCCCGCCCGGGAGAGTCATGACGCAGCAGAGTGAGAACGACGAGGGCAACCGATTCTGCAAGGCGTGCGGCACGCCGGCCGAAGACGGGAGGCTGTGCGGCCGCTGCGGCAGCGTCCTGGAACTCCCGGACGAAGCAGGGCTCGTCG
The DNA here is from genome assembly GCF_001746365.1 of Streptomyces sp. LUP30. Taxonomy (GTDB): domain Bacteria; phylum Actinomycetota; class Actinomycetes; order Streptomycetales; family Streptomycetaceae; genus Streptomyces. The sequence continues at coordinate 50,876 of NZ_MJAJ01000025.1, read as the reverse complement.
ACGACCAGGGCGCGGCGGTACGGCGCGACCTGGAAGGCCGCACCGATCACCGACGGTAGAGGCGAACGGAACGACCGGCCGAACCTGATCGGCTGAACAGCGAACATGGGGGTACATGGTGGCCATGGCACCGAAGACTGATCACCCGGTTTCCCTGCGGGCCGTGCGTCAGCTGCGCCGGATCCGCGCCTTCTACGCGGCGGGAGTCCTGTTGTGGACGGCCGCGGCGGCCTGGACAGGATGGACCCACCCCGCGAGCCGGCAGATGTGGGTCTCCGTACTCCTGCTGGCGGTCTTCACCGGCCTGCTGGCGGCGGCCTCACTGTGGCTGCAACGCCTCCAGCCTGCCGTGGCGAACAGGCAGGCGCACCGTGGCGCACGGCGACACGCGGTCGCCCCGCGCCACGCCAACGCCTGAGCCCGGCGGCCACGGCACCGCGCGAGCGCGGTGCCACGCCGCTCCGTCGCCCGAGACGGTGATGGGGCATGCTGGGAGCCGGACCGGTGGACCGGGAGGTGGCAGATGCGGTGGTGGGCCGCAGGACGGATCGTGCCCGTGGTGGTCGTCCTGGCCGCATGCGGCACGTCGCCCGGCGGGGGTTCGGACGGAGGGGCGGCCGAGAGCCGCTCGACCGAGCCGCCGCGCACCGCGCCGACGAGCAGCTCCGCTTCACCCGCCTCGCCCGCGCCCGGCTCCCCGAACTCCACCCGCGCCGCGAGCCCGGCGGGGCCGAGTCCGTCCGCGCCCGCCGTCTCGTCCTCGGCTCCGGCCGCCGCCTGTGTCGCGGGACGGACGGAGGTGAGCATCGCTCCCGGCGACGCGCCCCGACGGCAGCTGTGCGTGCGGCCCGGGACCGTGGTCTCACTGGTGCTCCAGGCTCGCAAGGATGACAAGCGGTGGACGGCCGTGCGCAGTTCCGCGCCCGTTCTCGTCCTGGTGTCCGGGTGGCGGGTGGACGCCGACGGCACCGCGCACGCCTCGCTGCGGTCCGCGGGCGCCCGCGGCGGCAGCGCCCGGATCACCACGCTGGCGAAGGCGCCGGACGTGGCGGGAGCGGCGCGGGTCGCGTTCACCCTCGACATGACCGTGACCCCGCAGACGCGGGAGGGGTGACCCCGGAGAACAACGGGGTCACCCCTCCTCGGCACGCGGTGTGCGTCAGCCGCAGTCGCGCACCCTGATGGTGTAGATGCCGCGGCCGTGCGTGGCCGCGTACAGGGTCTTTCCGTCGGGGCTCAGCTTGAGCTGGAGCACGGCGACCGCCGGGAGGCTGCCGACGCGCTGCCACTTGGTGCGGCCGGGCGCGCGGTAGACGACGCCCAGGTCGGTGGCGACGGCGAGGCCGCCGTTCGGCGTGACGATCGCGGAGTCGGTCGGCACGTCGGGCAGGTTCGCCGAGATGTCCTTCCAGGTGGTGCCGCCGTCGATGGACTCGAAGACGTGGCCGACGCCCGCGCCGGGGCCCTCGGTCCAGTGCCGGGAGAAGCCGTTGACGGCGAGGAAGACGTGGTCGGCGTTCTTCGGGTCGACGGCGAAACCGCTGAGGTAGCGGTTGGGCACCGCCCCGCCGACCGGCAGCGTGACATCGTGCCAGCCGGTGCCGTCCGCGTTGCCGACGGAGATGCCGCGGGCGAAGCCCTGGTTGTTGCAGGGGCCGCACCAGGCCGCGTAGACCTTGCCGCCCGAGGCCGCGACGGCGGTCGCGGTCCGGCCGGCGCCCAGGTCGTACACGCTCTTCCACTCGGCGCCGCTGCGGATGGCGTAACCGTGCGTCTGCACCCACACGTGCCGGCCGCCGGCGATCCACGTCGAGCTGCTCTTCAGGTCGGCGGCGAGCGGCGCGATGAAGCGGGCCTCGCTCGTGGCGTTGTCGGCGGGGGCGACGTTGTACGACGTGGCCTTGCTCGGATCGGCGACCCAACTGCCGTCGTTCACGGCGCAGTTCTGGGTCACCTGGACGGCGAGGTAGACGTACTCCTCCGCGATGTCGCAGCCGTCGGCCGGGTCGGTGAGCGTGTCGCCGCCGTCGCCGCCGAAGTTGGAGCCCATCACCTTGTCGTTGCTGCGCAGGACGGACTGACCGTTGTCCTGCAGACCGCCGGTGACGGAGAAACCGCCGTGGTCCAGGTCCTTGCCGACGCCGACCGAGTAGTACTGCAGGGTGTCGATCGTGCCGTCGTTGAGGGATGCCCAGTCGGTGGCGTGGCCGGAGGCGTCCTGGGAGCCGTTGACGGGGCGTTTGTAGACGCCGCCGTCGTTGCCGACGTACACGAAGCTCTTGCCGTGATAGCGGCCGATCGCGACGCCGTGCTGGTCGGAGTGGGTGGTCCGGTTGCAGTCGCCGGTCTGCTTGGCCGGGTCGATGGACCAGCAGGGGAAGGTGAAGTTCCAGTACGGGCCCACGGTCGACCAGGTGCCGCCGCCGTCCTTCGTCTCGTAGACCTCCTCGAGCCCTGCGTACACGTGCTTCGGGTCGCTCGGGTCGACGGTCAGGAACTGGTTGTACCAGGCCTGCACGCCGGGCATGTAGCCGGCGGTGGTCAGCGCCGAGCCGTCCGCGGCCAGCTGCTTGTAGTCGGCGATCTTCGTCCAGGGGCCGAACGGCGAGGCGGCGCTGTAGACGCCCTCCAGTCCGCTGTCCGGGTTGGACGCCGTCAGTTCGGGCGACTGGTCGATGGCGTAGTACCGCGAGCCGTCGGCGGAGCGGGCGAAGGTGACGTTGCCGACGTCGTCCGCGTCGGTCGGCAGGTCGCCGAAACCGTCGGTGATGCGGGTCCAGGCGCCGTGGACCTTGGTGTAGAAGCCGTTGTAGTCGTCGCCGCTGCGCCAGCCGACCGCGAGCACGACCTTGCTCGGATCCTTCGGGTCGATCGCGATGTCGTTGGCGATGTTCTTGTACGCGGCCGAGTCGTCGTTCGCCTTCGCGCCGCCCGGCAGGTAGTCGGGATGGGGCGCGTACTCCAGCTTCCAGGCGCCCTTGGGCGTCTTCGTGGAATGACTCCACACCCCGGCGCTGGTGGCGGCCCACACCTTGCCGCCGCCGAAGCGCAGCTCGTGGACGGTGGTGGACTCCAGCTCATCGCCGCCGACCCTGCTGCGGGAGGAGAAAGCGCCGTGACGGGGGTCGGACAGGACGTAGACGCCGCTGCCGAGGTAGGCGTCGGCGTTGGTGGTGGCCTCACCGGTGCCCAGCCACAGCCGCCCCGAGCCGTCGAGGGCGAGCGCGCCCGTGGACTGCGAGGGCAGCGTGTCGCTGATGGGCGTCCAGTGCCCGCCGCCTCGCCGGGACCGCCAGACGCCGCCGCCCGCGCTTCCCGCGTAGACGTAGCCGTCGTCGTCGGCGGCGATCGCGGCCATGCGGCCGGTGACGTTGCCCGAGCCGCCGCTGGAGTTGGAGTCGACGTCGCGGTAGCGGGGATCGTCGGAGTCGTACGGCAGGTCGGTGACGTTGCGCCAGTTGCCGCCGGTTCGGGGCAGGTTCCGCAGGCCGGTCCATGCGGCGCCGTACGCGCCGGGGGCGACGATGCCGGGTGAGGTGCGAGCCTCGGCGTATTGCTGCGCGCCCTCGGCGATCTCGTCCGCCTCATTGCCGTCGTCCCCGTCCTCGGCCTTCGCCTTGGGACTCATGGACTCCGCGAGCTGCGTGCGCTGGGCGGCGAGTTGTGCGAGGGCGCGCGAGCCGAAGGGTTTACCCCTGTCGGGTCTGGCGCCTGCGGGCGTCGCGACGAGTGCCGCGGTGGCGGTGAGGGCGCAGATCGTGAGCCATCGTCTCTTTCGGGTGGGTGCTGACACCAGATCCTCCGAAACCGGGGTGGTCATACAGCTGTCGTGCAGCACCCGATCACCGGCGTGCGGAACCGTCCGGCATTTGGACAAGTCTTGAGCAGAACCTTTCACGCCCCCGCCCACGCCCGTACGCGAACCGGGGGCCGCCCGTGACGCGAGCTCGACTGCCGGTCAGCGGCAGTCGTATGTGAGGTGGACGACGGCCGTGCGGTCGATGGGGGACAGGACGTGCAGTTCGGCCCGGGCGGCGTAGTGGCCCTTGCCCTGGAAGGTCCACAGCAGGTGCAGGCGTGCCTGCTTGCGGCCACGGACCAGCACTTCCCGCAGCACGCCCGAGGCCGTGCCGTCGCTTCGGGTCCAGCGGTACGAGAGCGTGCCCGGGCGGCCGTTCGTCGCGACGAGGCCGACGATGTCCGCGGTGTCACCGCATCCCAGAACCGTGGGCCGGGCCGCGACCCGCACCGCGTCCGCTGCGAGCGGCGGCCCGAGGCGCTGCCAGGCGAGGAGCGCGATGACGCAGATCAGGACCAGTGCGGGCAGGGCGTGTCTGCGCGGACGCCGACGCGAGGGGGCGGGAGGGGGCGGCAGGGCGGGCAGCGTCCTGTCGGTACGTCGTGCGACGGTGGCCGCGGTCACGCCCGGACCGAAACGCAGCAGGGCGCCTTCGACCCGGTCAGGCGTGGCCGTCCGGGTGGGCGCCCGCATCGGTGCAGGCGTCTTCGTCGGTGCCGGCGCCGTGGACCGCGTCTGCGTTCCCGGGGTCTGCGGGGCGGGCGGCTCGACGAGGGTGGCGTCCGGCTCGTACGGTCGCTGGATCCAGTGACTGGCCAGCACCGTGGCGCTGTACTCGGCGTCGGCGGGGCCGGGTTCGGCGCTCGGCGGGCGCGATGCGGCGGGACGGTGCGTCCCGGTGGGCTCGCGGTGCTCGGCGGAGGCGGGGGCGGCGAGGGTGTGGTCGTCGGGTGCGGTCATCGGATCTCACACTGTCTGGTCAGAAGCTGCTGCGAGCCGCCGCCGTCGGCGGAGGCGGGGTCGGTGGCGGCTCCTACGGCCCAGTAACAGCCCGCGTCGCCGAAGATGTGATCGACGGTGAGGGTGTACTGGGTGGCGCCGCTTCGGCGGAACGTCTGGGGCGCGCCGTCCTGTGCGCCGAGCCCTCTGCCGGTGTCGCTGGTGAACCACGAGACGGTGAGGGAGAGGGGGCCGGTTCCGTCCGTCGTGACGGCGATGGTCGCCGTGGCGGTCGTCGATCCCGTCTGCCGGAAGTCGGTCACCGCGACGTCCTTGACCGCGGGCGCGGGCGTCGCGCTCGGGGCCGCCGTGGTCGGCGTGGGCTCCGTGGTCGGCCCGCCGGTTGTCGTGTCCTGGGGTGCGGCCGTGGTGGCCGACGCGGAGGGCTCGCCGGCACCGGTGCCGACGGTCGCCGTGCCGGAGGCCGACGGGCCGGGTGACGCGGTCGCCGACGCGGTGGCCGTCGGGGAGGGAGAGGAGGGGGCCGACTCGGTCGGAACGGCGGCCCCTTCCGGATCCACGGCGGGTCGGGCACTGGTGGTGGCCAGGGCCTGGACGGCCTGTTGCGGGGTCGCCTGCGGAGCGTGCTGGAGACCGTAGGACAGGAGGACGCCGAGGAGCACGGCCGCACCGGACACGAGCATCCCCGGCCGGCCGGGCAGCCACGACCGCGCCCCGCCGTGGGCCGGTACGCGGCTCAGGACCGTGCGTGCGGTGTCCGTGGTGGTCCGCGGGGCGCTGCGGGCCGAGGGCAGCAGCAGCGGCACCAGCGCCACCAGCGCGGCGAGCCGCCCGCGGCCGCGCTCTTCCCAGTCGGACCCGTAGGCGGCGCCGGCCGCCGCCTCCAGTTCCCTGACGAACGCCTCGGCGTGGGCGGGCCGTTCCGCCGGGTCCTTGGCGAGGCCGCGCCGTACCAGGTCCCGCACCGGCTGAGGGGCCTCGGCGGCGGGGATCGGCGCATCGACGTGCTGCAGGGCGAGTTCGGCGAGGTTGTCGCCCGAGTACGGCCTGTGGCCCGTCAGACACTCGAAGAACGTGGCGGTGGCCGCGTACACGTCGGCGGCGGGAGAGGCGGGGGCGCCGGTCCACTGCTCCGGGGCCATGTAGGAGGGGGTCCCGGCCGCTCCGGCGCTGGCGCCGACGTCCGCCGCGATCCCGAAGTCGACGAGCCTGGACGATCCGTCCGGCACGACCAGGACGTTCTCCGGCTTGTAGTCGCGATGGACGACGCCGACGCGGTGTGCGTCGGCCAGACCGAGCAGCGATCCCTTGAGGACCACGAGGGCGGCCTCGGGGTCGAGCGGGGCCGCCCTGGTCAGCAGGGTCCGCAACGAGACGCCGTCCACCAGCTCCATCACGATGGCGGCGCCGTCCGGGCTCTCGACGTACTCGTACAACTCGGCGACGTAGGAGCTTTCCAGTCCGCCGAGGAGCCGCGCCTCCGCCCTGAACCCGTGCACGAAGCCCGGCCGGGTGCGCAGTGACTCGCTGAGGTACTTGACCGCGACGGGAACACCGGTCTCCTCGTGCACGGCCAGCACGACCCGTCCGCTCGCCCCTGCCCCGAGTTCCAGCGACTCGGTGTAGCCGGGCACTGCCCACGTGTCCATTCCATCCCCCCAAGGCGGCCGAACGGCCCGGGATTCGCCTCCGAGCACCGTGCCACGCGTGGGGAGACACATTTTCGGCCACCGCGGTTGCGGTGCGGTCCGGTGTGACGCCCCGGCTCTCGAGCCCGGCGGCGTCCGGACTCCCCCGGCGCGGTGGCGGCAGGAAGATCACGACGGGCATGATGAAGGCATGACCGACCGCGACGATTTCCTGGCGTGGGTCAGGACCGCCCTGCACGATGCGGAGCTCGCGCTGCACGACGGGGACGCGGCGCCCCGTCGGGCGCTCTGGTCGCGTGGCGAGCCGGTGAGCGTGCTGGGCGCGTGGCGCAACGCCCACGGTCAGCAGGAACTGGACAAGCTCTTCACCGCCCTGGCGAAGAGCTTCTCCGACTGCACGTCGTACGTCTTCGAACTGCAGGCGTACGACGTCGCCGGGACCATGGCCTACACCGCAGGCCTCGAGCACACCTCCGTCTCCGTCGACGGGGAACCGCGCACGTACACGTTGCGGGCCACCCAGGTGTACCGCCGGGAGGACGGCGAGTGGAGGGTGGCCCATCGTCATGCGGACACCGTGACCGAGTGAGGGTGTCAGTCCACGATCGCCTCGGCGCGGGCCGCGGGCGCCCGGTCGGCTGGGGCGCCGCCGAAGTTCCCCTCGACCTCCGCCTTCTCCGCTGCATTCGGGTAGGGGTTCGTGCAGGCGGTGCCCGCGCTGGAGCCGGACATCAGGCTGGAGCACGGACCGGGCTTGCGATCCGGCAGACCCAGGATGTGCCCGAGTTCGTGCGCGGAGATGCGGACGGTGTCGTAGCCCTCGTCGACGGCCTGACGTCCGATGTACACCGTGCCCCTGCCCAGGGTGGTGGGCAGGGCGCGCGGCCAGCCGTTGTCCGCGAGGACGCGGATGTCGGCCCGTTGCCCGGAGGCGGCGGGCCGGAGTGCGACGGCGTCGACGCTCTCGTTCCAGATCGCCGCGCCTCGGTCGACGGCGCTGCGGAACTCCGCGGAGCCGCCCGCGTCATAGGTCACCACTCGGGCGGCGGCCCGGGCGTTCGCCGTGTGGGGAGCGGCCGCGGCCTGGCCGCCGGTGAGGGCCAACGACATCAGACAGGCAGCGGCCAGGCCGCCGGTCAGCGTGCGGACGTGCATGATCGACCTCCTCGTGGGGGAAAGGCAGTCGTGCTCATGACATTCTCTGGGTTCCCTGCCCAGCCGAGGCGTGGACGAATCCGTCGATGTGCGCGATCCCCGAGCGTCCCGCGTGCCCCGGGTGCCGGCGAGGACCCGCGAGGGAGGCTCGGAGAAGAAGCGGGCGACGTCGTGGTCCGGCGGGATACCGTTGCCGCCGACGATCTCGCGGCTCCAGGCCACGACCTCGCGCCTCTGTGCGGTGACGAACGCCCCGGCCGGTGCGCAGTGCTCGTCGCGGACGACGCCGGCGGCCCGCGGGCGCGCGAGGTGCACGAGGTGCATGAGCAGGCCCCAGGACGCGGTCGCGTTGCCGAGGCTCTTGCGCCGCTCGGTCCGACGGCACTCGATGCCGGGACAGCCGTCCGGCGCCGGGTGTCCGGGCCTCAGCGTTCCCGTGCGGTCGTCCGCGGTGTCGCTCCGGGGCGGCGATGGACCAGGCCGAGGACCGAGCCCGCGGCGAGCAGGACCGCCAGCGCCGCGTAGCCGTGCGCGAGGGTGGTCGACGAGGCGATCACGGCGACGAGCAAGGGGCCGCCCGCGTCGCCGAGTTCGCGGCCGAGTTCGGCGGCGCCCATGGTCTGGCCGAGGCGCTCGGGCGGCGTGGAGGCGGCGAGGGCGGCGAAGCCGAGCGGGGTGATCAGCCCGGTTCCGGAGCCGATCAGGGCGGCCCCGACCAGGACCCCCGTCAGACCGGGCAGCGTGGCGCAGGCGAGACCGACGGCAGCGATCAGCAACCCGGCGCCCATGCCGCCCCGGGGAGTGAGGCGCCCCTCGTCCAGGGCCCGTCCGGCCCTGGGTTGTACGACGGCCGCGCAGGCGGCGAGCACCGACACGGCCGCGCCCGTGGCGACGGTACCGAGGCCGGCTGCCCGGCCGGAGACCGGCAGGAAGCCGACCCCGACGGAGAGCGCGGCGGTCGCCGCGGCCAGGGCCGACGTCGGAGCGAGGAAGGAGGGTCGGGCCAGGCGCCGCGCGAGGTCGAGGACCGTCTGGCGGGCTCTGGGCAGTGGCGCTACGTCGGGCACGGCGAGTGCGGCCCAGGCGGCGACGGCCGCGCCGAGTGCGGCGAGGACCGCGAACAGCAGGCGCAGTCCGCCGGCCCACACCAGGACGCCGCCCAGAAGCGGGCCCAGGGTGTAGCCGATCGACTTGTAGAAGCCGTAACTGCCGAAGGCCCGGCCGCGCTTGGCGGCCGGGTTGAGCCGGGCCACCAGGGCGGAGGCGGACGGGGAGAACGCGGAGGCCGCCGCACCCTGGCCCAGGCGGGCCGCCCACAACCACCCCGGACCGTCCGCCACCGCGTACACGGCGGAGGCGGCCGAGAACGCGGCGAGCCCGCCGAGCAGCACCGGACGGGCGCCGATCCGGTCGGCCAGAACGCCGAAGACCGGTTTGAGCAGGACCTCGGCGCCGTCGTACAGGGCCAGCAACCCGCCCAGCACGAGCAGCGAGGTGACGGCGTCGTCCGAGTGACCGCCGAGATTGGCGGCGATGCCGTGCGCCCCGAAGGCCGTCGTGAATCCCGCGGCGTACAGCGGCCACATCTGCCGGGCGGGGACGGCCCGCGTGTCCGCCGCGGTCACCGGTCCGGCTCCGGGGCTCGGCGCGGGGCGGAGAACGACTGCTCCTCTTCCTCCAGTTCGTCGAGGGCGAATCCGGCGGTGCGGATCTCCTTGGCCGGCTCGTCCTCGAACTTGCCGCGGCCGGCGCGGAATTCGGTCCGGCCGGCCGACCTCGCCGCGGTGAACAGCTCGCGCAGCCGGGCGGCGTGCTGCGGCGCGCGCCCCGGTGCTTCCAGCCCTGTCACGCGGAGAAATGTACCAATGGTCACCGGCGACCCGGGCTTCGTCCTCCGGCCCGCCCGGGACAGCCGGTGGGGACGACGTCGTGGCGCAGGGCGACGCCGTACGCGTCGTGCGGGGCCGCTTCGACCTGCTCACCGAGGCGCTCGGCCCGGACCGGGCGCGGGCGGCCGGCTGGACGTACGGAGGCCGCTGCGGGACTCCCTGTGGGACGTCGAGGACGTCAGGCCCTCTCTGGACCCGGCCGCCGTGACCGTGGCGGAGGCGCTCCGGAGCCGCTGCGCCGTCACGTCCGGCTCGGTCACCTCGCCGTGACCCCAGGGGCCGCGGCGCGTTCGGAGGCGCTGTGGTGGCGTCCGCCGGACACGGCCCGCAGGCTTGATCCGTATTCCGTATGCGGACGCGCCGCCGGGATCGGCATGGCGGCAAACTCATGGAGGATCGTGTGAGCGCTACGTCGCCCCCGAACGACACGCCCCCGGCCCGGTACGACGACCTGCGGGCCCTGGTGATCAACTGCACCCTGAAACGTTCGCCGGAGCCGAGCAACACCCAGGGGCTGATCGACCGCAGCGCCGCGATCCTGGGCGCCCAGGGGGTCCGCGTCGATGTGGTGAGGGCGGTCGACCACGACATCGCCACCGGTGTGTGGCCGGACATGACGGAGCACGGCTGGGAGGCGGATGCCTGGCCCGACCTGTACCGGCAGGTCATGGCAGCCGACATCCTCGTGCTGGCCGGCCCCATCTGGCTGGGCGACAACAGTTCGGTGATGAAGCGCGTGATCGAACGCCTCTACGCCTGCTCCAGTCTGCTCAACGAAGCCGGGCAGTACGCCTACTACGGCCGTGTCGGCGGCTGCCTGATCACCGGGAACGAGGACGGCGTCAAGCACTGCGCCATGAACGTCCTCTACAGCCTGCAGCACCTGGGCTACACGATCCCTCCCCAGGCGGATGCGGGTTGGATCGGCGAGGCAGGGCCGGGGCCCTCCTACCTCGACCCCGGCTCGGGAGGACCGGAGAACGACTTCACCAACCGCAACACCACCTTCATGACCTGGAACCTGCTGCACATGGCTCGGGTGCTGAAGGACCTGGGGGGCATTCCCGCCTACGGCAACCAGCGCACCGCCTGGGACGCGGGCTGCCGTCACGACTACGAGAACCCCGAGCACCGTTAGCGGCCCCAGTCCCAGTCCCAGCCCCAGCCCCAGCCCCAGTCCCGGCTCCGGCCACAGCCCCCAGCCATGGCCGGGGGCGTGCTCGGTCGGACGGGTGACCGGCCTCGCCCGGTCGGAGTCCGCCCGGTGCCGAGCGGCCGGGCCGGTCAGAGGCCGCCGGTGTTGAGCAGCCGGTTGGGAGTGTCCGAGCGCACGCCGTGCAGCACGCCGCGGGTGGCCGTGTGGTCGAGCCAGGTGTGGACCTCCTTGGCCGTGGCGTGCGGGTGGGCCGACAGGTACAACGCGATCACGCCGGTCGCATGGGGCGCGGCCCAGGACGTCGCGCCGCCGTCCTCCGTGGCCGTGCCGCCGCCGGCGAGGGCGGCGGTCACCTTCTGTCCGGGGGCGTACAGGTCCACGCATCGCCCGTACCCCGAACCGTAGGAGCCGCTGTCGTTCCACGGACGGTCGTTCGGCGTGGAGGCCGCCACGACGATCGTGCCGGGGACGCCGGCCGGGGAGTGCTTGCAGGCGTCGTCGTGGAAGTTGCCGGCCGACACCACCGTCGGGATCCCGGCGTCGACCATCTTCTTCACGGCGGCCTCCAGGACCGTCGACCGGTGGCCGAGGTTGAGCGACATGTTCACCACCGCGGGCTTCTGCGCGTGCGCGGTGACCCACTTGACCGACTTCACCAACGCGGCCTCGGCCGCGGCGGGGGAGCCGCCGCCGTCGCTCTCGCACAGGATGCCCTGGACCCGGACGAGTTCCGCCTTGGGCGCCACCCCGTACTTCGCGCCGCCGATGACGCCCGCGACGAACGTGCCGTGGCCGATGCCGTCCTCGCTGAAGCAGTCGCCGGAGTCCTTGGCGCCCACGAAGTCGGCGCCGAGCCGCGCGCGTCCGCCGAACTCGTGGTGGGCGATGTCCATGCCGGTGTCGATCACATAGACGTGCACGCCCTTGCCCGTGGCGGTGGTGGTGAGCTTCCCGTTCAGCGGCCGCGACCGCTGGTCCAGAATGTCCAGGTTCCACGGCACGTGGCGGGTGAGCGGAGCCGCCAGGCTGGGCGCCGCCCCGGACAGCTTCCCCACGGCTCCGGGAGCCCCGGGCGCCGCGTCGGACGACAGCCCCTCTCCGGCGGACGTCACGGGGGACGCCTTCCCGTGCGCGGACGGCGTTCCGCCGGTACCGCCGTTTCCGGCCACCGCGCCGGCTTTCCCGCCGCAGGCCGAGGCCCCGAGCACCGTCATGATGGTCATCACCATGAGACCGGCCTTCGTCACGTTCCGCGTCACGACGTCCCCCATATCCCTGCTTCGCACACAGTCAGCGCACAAGACGACCACGGCGGTCGAGCGGTTCCGCCGGTCATGCCGGTCATGCCGGTCACGCGGGTCACGCGGGTGGGCGTACGGCGAACCGTGCGCCGGCGCCGAGCGCGACGGCTTGCGCGGCACACCAGGGGCGGCTGCGATGGAGCAGGAGGCGGCTGCGACGGAAAGGCCGGGATGCAGCGACGCGGCCGTGGTGAGGAAGGCGTCTCCGCCGCCCGGCTTCGAGTCGTCGCCGCGACCGCGTCCGCCCCTCGTCGAGAGGCTTGACGGTGTTGAGGGTGGTCGTTAACTTTCGTGATGTCCGCAGTCTTGGACACTGTTCATGATGTCGAACGGCCTTGGCGTCCTGCCCGAGTCGCCGCGCCGGGCCGTGCGCGACATCGGCAGCACCTCCCGCAGAAAACCGGCACACGTGTAGGCACGGCCACGAATGGGAGCGCTCCCATGAAAGTGGGGCAAGTCCGTACCGGGATCAGCAGCCAAGAGGAGGAGGGGACATGACGCAGAGTCGGAACGAACCCGTGAACGGGGAGCAGCGATCGCCGAGCCGCAGGGCCGTCCTGGCGACGATGGGGGCCCTGCCGATCCTGACGACAGCGACGTCCGTCGCCGGGGCGTCGAAAGCCGTGGCCGCGACGCCGGCCGCCACGGTCGTCATCGACGCGGCGGCGCGACGGCAGACGATCCGGGGTTTCGGAGGGATGAGTCACTCCGCCTGGATCGGTGACCTCACAACTGCCCAGCGGGACACGGCGTTCGGCGCAGGTGACGGCCGACTGGGATTCTCTCTGCTGAGGATCCCCGTCCCCGAGGACCGGTCGGCCTGGAGCCGGGACGTGGCGACGGCGAGGCGCGCGACCGAGCTCGGTGCGACGGTCATCGCGTCGCCGTGGAACCCGCCCTCCTCCATGGTCGAGACCTTCGTCCGCGGCAGCCAGACCAATGCGCGGCGTCTCAGGTACGACATGTACGGCGCCTACGCCCGGCATCTCAACGACTTCACCACGTTCCTGCGGAACAACGGAGTGAACCTGTACGGCATCTCGGTGCAGAACGAGCCCGACTACGCACAGGACTGGACCTGGTGGACCCCCACCGAAATGGTCCGGTTCCTGCGGGAGAACGCCGGCTCGATCGGCACCAGGGTCATCGCACCGGAGTCCTTCCAGTACCTGAAGAACATGTCGGACCCGATCCTCAACGACCCGGCGGCGCTCGCCAACGTGGACGTCATCGGCGCGCACCTCTACGGCACGCCGTTCGCGAACTTCCCCTACCCCCTCTTCAAGCAGAAGGGCGCGGGCAAGGAACTCTGGATGACCGAGGTCTACTACCCCAACAGCACGGATTCGGCGGATCTGTGGCCGCAGGCGCTCGACGTGGGGGAGCACATCCACCGCGCCATGGTGGACGCCGAGTTCCAGGCGTACATCTGGTGGTACATCCGGCGTAGTTACGGTCCCCTGCGCGAGGACGGCAGGATCAGCAAGCGCGGCGCCTGCATGGCGCACTTCGCCAGGTTCGTGCGGCCCGGATCCGTGCGGGTCGAGGCGACGGCGAAACCGGCGTCGGACGTCTACGTCTCGGCGTACCGGAGCGGTGACTCCACGGTCGTGGTCGCCGTCAACAAGGGGGCCTCCGCGGTGAGTCAGCAGTTCAGCCTGGCGAACGGCAGGGCGTCCAGCGTCTCGTCGTGGCTGACCGACGCGAGCAGGAACGTCGCGTCCCTGGGCACCGCCGGCGTGTCGAACGGCACCTTCACCGCCATGCTCCCCGCGCGAAGCGTGGTGACGCTCGTGACCGCCTGATCCGGACATCTGGCGGGGGAGGCGCGCATCGCGAGCCCACGGAACAGTCGCTGAACCCGGCCGGCCGGTCACAGGAAGAAGGGCAGGTTCACCACCAGGGCGACGTAGGCGATGCAGCCGAGCACCAGGAGGATGGTCGACAGGACGATGTGGACGTGACGCCACGGCGTGGGTATCCCGGGGAATCGCTTCCTGAGCAGAGGCCAGGTGAGGAAACCGTGGTCCTGGAAGGAGAGGTGCAGCTCCTGCCACAACTCCCGGAGCCCTTCCGCGTCCCAGAACCGGGGATCGATGACCACGGGCCGATGGGTTGCCGAGGTGATCACGATGCGGCTCTTGTGCGGGCCGTCGATGGGCGCCGTGAGCGTGTGCAGCCCTGTCAGGGAGGTCACGGGCGTGTGCAGAACCTTGCGGTTCCACCGGTCGCGCACCGTCAGGAAGCCGTCTTCCAGGCGGATGCCGGCATTGGCCCAGCGGAGGCCGTTGAGCACGCCGACGCAGAGCAGCGGGAACACGACGGCCAGGATCCCGATCACCAGACCCTTCATGCCGGATCCCGCCGAATTGCCGCGTCCCTTGGCCATCAGGAGACCTATACGCAGCGCACCGATGGCGATGATGGGCGACCCCTTGATCAGCAGAGACTTGCCGGGCCCGTTGTCAGGCCTGACGGACACCCAGGGGAAATCCGCCTCGTCCGACGGATCCGTGGACGAGGCACCGTCCGATGATCGTATGGTCATGCGCATACCCTTCCGCTGTGCCGCGCCACCCGCTCCCCCGAGTGGGGCGGCCGGCAGGAACACCAGCCGGCCGAGGCGCACGCCAACGATCCCGGAACCCCCGGATCTGGGGCATCGGGGAAACTACGTAGACGCATGTGCAGGCACGGACCGTCGGGACGGGCCGCGGCTGTCCGCCCCACGTGGTGGCGGCGGCCCCTGCTCGGCGCGTGGGGCGCCGACAGGGTGTCGCACTGCCGTATGCCGATGCCGGCCTGCTGGTGGCGTGTTGGGGCGGCAGTGCGGGGGTGAGGTGTGGATCGGATACCGGACGGCCGCGCCCATCGCCTTCGCCGCCGCCCTGGGTGACCGCGACTGTGTCAGGTGTGGGCCCCGACCGTGTTTGCCTTCTGCACCTACGCCGTGTTCGGCGAATTCGGCCAGCCCGGCCTCGATCGCCTTGGTCACCGGTTCGGGGTCCCACGGCCCGGGCAGGCGATACGGATCAAGACCGATGACGAGGACGGGGGGAGGAGAAGCGGTGTCCATGTCTGGACGATACGGGTCGGGCGGCCCGCGCATCAGCTGATGATGCACAAGCCGCGGGGCGCCGATCCACCGACCGTGACGGTTCCCTGTCCGCGCCTACTTCGTGCGGTCCTGCGGCGCGGCGGCCGTCTGCCGGGCGGCGACGAAGCGGCTGCGGGCGATGTCGGGGTAGCGGATCGTGAACAGGATGGGCAGGACGATGCCGGCGATGGTCAGGGCCGTGCGGGCGCCGCCGTTGTGCGGCTGGTAGTGGTGCAGCAGCGCCGAGCCCGCGCCGGTGACGGTGAAGGCGGCCGCCCACACCGCGGTGATGGTCTTGTTCACGCTGAGGAACAGCGGGGTGTTCCAGTGCTCGGAGGGTACCGACGTCCGTGCGATGCCGAGGGTGAACGGCCGGCCGACTGCCAGTGAGCCCCATGCCGTCATCGCCAGCCACAACGAGGAGCCGGCGGAGGCGTAGTCCTCCACGAACGCGGAGTCCGGCGCGGCGCAGGCTACCGCCGTGGCGACGGCGAAGAACAGCGCGGCGCTGATCTCCACGACCTGCGCGTCCCACGGACGGCCGTCGGTGCGCTGATAGCCGATCAGCGCGACGGCGACGACGAGGCCCGCGCCGAGCGCGAGGCGGACGTCGGCGCTTCCGATGAGGACGCTGACGACTATCCACGGAAGGAAGCTGCGCAGGTACTGCATGGTCTTGTCCCCCTGTGCGAGTGGTCTCGCTCTGCCCGAACGGTCGATGTTCCTGCGATGACATGTCAAAGCTAGAAGGTCCGACCGTGACATGTCAAGACTGGAAGGTCGGGTCTACAGTGGAGCCATGAGCCTTCGCCACGCACTGCTGGGGCTGCTGTCCAACGGGCCGGGCAGCGGCTACGACCTCCTCGGCGCCTTCAAGTCGACCCTGTCCAACGTCTGGCCCGCGACGCAGAGCCAGGTCTATTCGGAACTGACCCGGCTGGCCGACGCGGGCCTGATCAGGGTCGCAGAGGAGGGGCCCAGGGGCAGGAAGACGTATGAGGTCACCGCCGACGGCCGCGAGGAACTGCGGCACTGGCTGCTCCAGGTCGCCCCGGACGGATACCGCCGAAACGACATCCTCCTGCGGGTCTTCCTCCTCGGAGCGGTGGAACCGGACGAGGCCCGGGAGTTCATGCGCCGCCGCGCCGAGATCGCCCGCAGCCGCAACGCCCGGTTCACCGCGATGGACGAGGAGACGGCCTGGGGCGACGACCCGCTCTCCGTCTACGGGCGGCTCACCCTCGAGTGGGGCAAGCGGTTCACGCGGATGCAGGCCGAGTGGAGTGAGTGGGCGGACGAGCAGATCGCGGCGGCGCAGGCCTCGACAGGGCAAGCGGACAGCTAGGGCCCGGGCAGGAGACCAGGACGGGGTCTCGGGATCGACGTCTTGCTCGCTGCCGAGGTGAGTGAGAGGTCTCGCCGGAGCGATCGGGTCGTCGGCGGCCGCCTTCCCTTCACGCGCATGTCGCGGTGCGGGCGCTGAGCGTGGCCTCGTCGCACCGCCCGGGCGATACTGGCCTGGTGAGCGGGAGCGAACGGCAGACGGGCCGGCGCTTGGAGCAAGCGATCTTGGAGTTGCTCGAACGCCGCGGCCCCTCCAGGACGATCTGTCCCTCGGACGCCGCGCGGGCGGTGTACGAGGGGGAGGACGACGGCTGGCGCGAACTCATGGAGCCCGTTCGCCGCGCGGCTCGCCGCCTGGTCGAGGCCGGCGAGGTGGAGATCACTCAAGCCGGCCGCCCCGTCGAGCCGACGACGGCCCGGGGCCCGATCCGTATCCGTCGTGTCCACTGAGGCCTGGCGCGGATCCCGGACCGAGACGGGCGGAGGTCACCGAGGGTGACTCGTCCCCGCCGTGGAGGCGGGGAGGCGGGGCGGCGGCCCGGTCGAGCGGGACGGGCGGTCTCCGCGGCCGATGGCGACGAACCGGTTCCGGACGGCCGAGGAGGCCGGCCCCGATCCGGGGCCGGGCGCCTTCCCGGGCCGAGCGACGGGTCGAGCCCGAGCGGCGGGCCCGCACCCGCGACCGGCGGGACCCGTCTCCCGCGTACGGCGGTGCGTTCGACGCAGCCTTCGCCTTCGCGACCCGTCGCAGCGGCCGACGTCCCGCGCCCTCGGCGGTCTCTTCCCCGAGCGTGCGGGACGTCGGCGGCTCAGGCGGAGTGCCGGTGATGGATCGGCCGGTCCGAACCGGTCAACGGCAGGCCCGTCCCGCCCCGGCGGGCGGCGACGATCTCCGCCGTGATCGACAGAGCGGTCTCCTCCGGCGTACGTCCTCCGAGGTCCAGCCCGATGGGCGACCTCAGCCGGGCCAGCTCATGCTCCTGCAGACCGATGTCGCGCAGTCGCCGTTCCCGGTCGGCGTGCGTGCGGTGGGAACCCATCGCGCCGACGAACGACACCGGCAACCGCAGCGCGACCTCGAGCAGCGGGACGTCGAACTTGGCATCGTGGGTGAGCACGCACACCACGGTGCGCGGGTCCGTCCGCGTGCCCCGCAGGTAGCGGTGCGGCCAGTCCACGACGACCTCGTCGGCCTCGGGGAAACGCTCCGGGGTGGTGAAGACGGGCCGGGCGTCGCACACGGTGACGTGATAGCCCAGGAACTTGCCGGCGCGCACCAGGGCCGCCGCGAAGTCGACGGCGCCGAACACGATCATCCGGGGCGGCGGCACACTCGGCTCGACCAGGAGCGTGAGGCCGCCGGGACAGTGCGAACCGTCCGGCGACAGCTCGACCGTGTCGGTACGGCCGGTGTCCAGTGCGGCCAGGCCCTGCGCGGCGGCGGCTCGGTCGAGGTCCTCGTGCCCGCCGAGCGCGCCCTCCCGGGAGCCGTCGGCGTGCACGAGCAGTGCGGCGCCGAGAAGGGCCGTGGGGCCGCGGACGACCCTGACGAGCGCCACCGGTTCGCCCCGTGCCGTGATCTCCAGGGCGGAACGCAGCAGCGCGCCGACCGGGCCGTCCGCCGTGAGCGGGGTGACCAGGACGTCGAGGACTCCGCCGCACGTGAGTCCCACGGCGAAGGCGTCCTCGTCGCTGTAGCCGAAGCGCTCGAGGGCGCTGTCGCCGGTCTCCAGCGCCCGAGCGCACAGGTCGTAGACCGACGCCTCCACGCAGCCACCGGAAACCGACCCGATGACGGTTCCCCGCCCGTCGACGGCGAGGGCGGCGCCGGGACCGCGGGGCGCGCTGCCGCCGACCGACACGACGGTCGCGACGGCGGCCTCACGGCCCTCGGCCAGCCAGTCGCCCAGCTGGGGCGCGAGGTCAAGCATCCCGGCCGCCCGCCAGGACGCGGTCGGGGCGGATGGGCAGGCTGCGGTGGCGCACGCCGGTCGCGTGCCACACGGCATTGGCGATGGCGGCGGCCGCGCCGACGATGCCGATCTCGCCGATTCCCTTGATGCCGACCGGGTCCTCGGGGTCCTCGTCCGCCACCCAGTGCGCCTCGACGCGCGGGACGTCGGCGTGCGTGGCCACGTGATAGCCCGCGAGATCCGCCCCGACGGGCCCACCGGAGACCGCGTCGCGTGCGGCTTCCTCGTGCAGGGCCATGGAGATGCCCCAGATCATCCCGCCGGTGAACTGGCCGCGGGCCGTGAGGGGATTGACGATGCGCCCCGCCGCGAACACGCCGAGCATGCGCCGTACCCGGACCTCGCCGGTGCCGGTGTCGACGGCGACCTCCGCGAACTGCGCGCCGAAGGAGTGCCGTTCCTTCCGTGCGAGCGCGGCGATCGCCTCGGTGGTGTCGGAGCGCGCGGTGATGCCCTCGGCCGGGATCGCGGCGCCCGGCACGAGGCGGTCGCGCAGTTCGCGCGCAGCGGCCATCACGGCCCATGCCCAGGACCGCGTGCCCATGGACCCGCCCGCGATCATCGCGGGCCCGAACGCGCTGTCGCCGATCCGCACCTGTACGCGTCCCGGCGGGACGTCGAGCGCGTCCGCGGCGACCAGGGTCAGGGCGGTCCGCGCCCCGGTGCCGATGTCGGCCGCCGAGATCCGTACGGTGAAGCGGCCGTCCGCCTCCGCGGTGATCGAGGCTGTGGACGGCGCCGCGCCGGCGCCGAAGGAAGCCGCCGCGGTGCCGGTGCCGAGGAGCCAGCGCCCCTCGCGCCGCACCCCCGGCAGCGGATCGCGCCGGTCCCAGCCGAAGCGGCGGGCGCCCTCCTCGAAGCAGGCGCGCAGATTGCGTCCGGCGAAGGGGAGTCCGGAGACCGGGCCCCGGTCGGGGTCGTTGCGCAGACGCAGCTCGATGGGGTCGATGCCGCACGCGTGGGCGAGTTCGTCGAGCGCGGCCTCCAGTGCGAAGGACCCCGGCGCCTCGCCCGGAGCGCGCATCCAGGTGGGGCTCGGGACGTCGAGAGGAACGACCTGGTTCTCCGTGTGGTGCGCGTCGGCGTCGTACATCACCCGGGCCACGCCGGCGCTCGGCTCGACGAACTCGTACACGGTGGAGGTACGGCTGAGCGAGCGGTGGTCCAGTGCGCGCAGCCGTCCGTCGGCGTCCGCCCCGAGCCTGACCCGCTGGATGGTGGGGCTGCGGTGGCCGGCCAACGTGAACATCTGGCGGCGGGTCAGGACCACACGCACCGGGCGCCCGGTGATCCTGGCCGCCATCACGGCGGCCACCTGGTGGGCGCGCACGCCCTTGCTGCCGAAGCCGCCGCCGACGTGCTCCGAACGCACCCGCACCGAGGCGGGATCGAGCCCGAAGAGGTTCGCGAGTTCCGCGACGACCCAGGTGGCGCCCTGGTTGGAGTCCACCACCTTCAGCCGGTCGTCCTCCCAGCGGGCGGTGGCCGCATGGGGCTCCATCGGGTGGTGGTGTTCTTCCGGAGTGGTGTAGGTGGCGTCCACGACGACGGCGGACGCGGTGAGTTCGGCCTCCAGATCGCCCTTGTCCGTCACGGCGGGCATATGACCGTCCGACGGGTGGGCGCCGGGATGGTCGCCGGTGAAGTCGACGTCGTGCGCGGCCTGTTCGTAGTGGACGACCAGGGACTCGGCGGCCTCACGCGCCTGCTCGGACGTCTCGGCGACCACCAGCGCCACCGGCCAGCCCAGGTGGGGCACCCGGTCGTTCTGGAAGACCGCGCAGGTCGGGTCCGGTCCGGTGCCGAGCAGGCCGATGTAGTCGGTCTTCAACGGCGGGGCGTTGCGATGGTCCAGCACGGCGAGGACGCCCGGCATGGCGAGGACGGCGTCCGACTCGACGTCCCGGATCCGGCCGCGTGTCACGGTGGACAGCACCAGCCAGCCGTGGGCGAGATCGGTGAAGGGGATCTCACCGGCGTAACGGGCCGCGCCGGTGACCTTGTCGCGCCCCTCCACGCGGACGTGACCGGTGCCGACGGCGCGGACGGGAGCGAGGGGCGCCTCGGTCGTCATCGGGCGGCCTCCTCGGCGAGCTCGCTCAGGACGGCCACGGTCAGGTTGCGCATCAGGGTCACCTTGAATCCGTTGTGCGACAGGGGCCGGGCCGCCTCCAGTTCGGCGTCCGCGGCGGCCGCGAACGACTCGGCGTCGGCGGGCGCCCCGGTAAGGATCCGCTCGGCGGCTCGGGCCCGCCAGGGACGGGAGGCGACCGCGCCGAAGGCCAGGCGCGCTTCCCGGACGACTCCGTCGTGGACGTCGAGCGCGGCGGCGACCGAGCCGACGGCGAACGCGTAGGAGGCGCGCTCGCGCACCTTCCGGTATCGGGAATGAGCGGCGACCGGAGCCGGCGGCAGGGTGACGCCGGTGATCAGTGCGCCCGCCGGCAGGGCCGTCTCGCGGTGCGGGGTGTCGGAGACCGGGAGGTAGAACCAGCCGAGGGGCAGTTCGCCCGGCCCTTGAGCGGTCTCGTAGTGCACCACGCCGTCGAGGGCCGCCAGCGCGACGGCCATGTCCGACGGGTGCACGGCCACGCAGTGCGAGGAAGCGCCGAGGACGGCGTGGTTGCGGTTCTCGCCGCTGACAGCAGGACAACCGCTGCCGGGGGACCGTTTGTTGCAGGGTGCGGTGGCGTCGGCGAAGTAGGCGCAGCGGGTGCGCTGGAGCAGGTTGCCGCCGACGGTGGCCATGTTGCGCAGCTGGCCGGAGGCTCCGGCGAGCACCGCCTGAGCGAGTGCGGGGTAGCGGGTGCGGACCAGAGGATGGGCGGCGAGGTCGCTGTTGGTGACGGTCGCGCCGATCCGTACCCCGCCGTCCGGAGTCGGCTCCACGCGGTCCAGTGGCAGGCCGCGTACGTCGACCAGCCGTCCCGGTCGTTCGACGCCGGTCTTCATCAGGTCGACCAGGTTGGTGCCGCCCGCGAGGTAGCGCGCATCGGGGTCGGCGTCGAGCAGTGCCACGGCGCCCGCCACGTCGGAAGCCCTCCGGTAGCCGAACTCCCTCATGCCGCAGGCTCCTTGTCTTCCGGTCGGGTGCCCCCGCGTGCCGCGGTCCCCGATTCCGCGGCACTGGCGACGGCCTCGACGATCGAGGTGTAGGCGGCGCAGCGGCACAGGTTGCCGCTCATGCGTTCACGGATCTCGTCCGCCGTCAGAGGCCGCGGGCCGGCGGGCCGTACGTCGGCCGTGGCGGCGCTGGGCCAGCCGGCGGCGTGCTCCGCGAGCATGCCGATCGCCGAACAGATCTGTCCTGGAGTGCAGTAGCCGCACTGATAGCCGTCGAGATCGAGGAACGCCTGCTGCACCGGGTGCAGCCGCTCGCCGTCCGCCACGCCCTCGATGGTGGTGATCTCACGCCCCTCGGCCGCGACCGCGAGCTGGAGACAGGCCACGGTCCTGCGGCCGTCGACCAGAACGGTGCAGGCTCCGCACTGCCCCTGGTCGCAGCCCTTCTTGGTGCCGGTGAGGTCGAGTCGCTCGCGGAGCGCGTCGAGCAGGGTGGTGCGGTGGTCGACGGGGAGCGTGTGTTGCTCGCCGTTGATGTGCAAGGTGATGACACTGGACGTCGGTAAGGCCATGAGAGCTTCTTTCGCGCTTCCGGAAAGCTGGGCGGCGACCGCCGGTGCCTGGCGGCTGCCGAGTACGTGGTGAGGCGGGGGAGGGGTGGGCGCGCGGGGACGGCGTTGAGGTGAACGCGGACTCCCGCGCGGGTCCGGCCGGGGCTATCGTGAACCCAACCGGACAGTCGTCCGCTGTCGGCAAACGTAACGGACAGCTGTCCGCTTAGCAAGGGTGGGGTTCCCGCGTACCCCGAGGAGAGTCGAGTGCAGTACGAGAAGGACGCGCCCCTGCGCTCGGACGCGCAACGCAACCGCGAGCGCATTCTCGAGGTGGCTCTGGCCGAGCTGACGCTGTGCCACGACGCGCCGCTCAGCGCGATCGCCAGGAAGGCGGGCGTGGGACAGGGGACCTTCTACCGCAACTTCCCCAACCGCGAGTCCCTCGTCCTGGAGATCTACCGCCACGAGATGCGCCAGGTCGCCGACAGTGCGGCCCAGCTGCTCGAACGGCTGCCGCCGGACCAGGCCCTGCGCGCCTGGATGGACCGGCTGGCCGAGTTCGCCATGACCAAGGCCGGTCTCGCCGACGCGATCCGCCTCGCCACCAGCAAGCCGGGCGGCCTCGCGAAACCGGCGAACACCCCCGTCACCGACGCCGCCGAACTCCTTCTGCGCGCCAACGACGCGGTGGGCTCCATTCGGCCGGGCATGACCCCCGACGACCTGGTCCTCGCCATCGGAGGCCTGTGGCAGATGGCTCCCACGGACGACTGGCGTCCGCGTGCCGCCCGGCTCCTCGACCTCGTCATGGACGGGCTGCGCGCCGGGGCGCCCGGGCCCGGCGACCCGGCTGTGCCGTCCTGACCCGAAGCCCTGTCGTGGGCGGTCACGTAGCGCCCTGCGCACGTGGCCGTGAGGCGGCTGCCCGGCGTCCCTGCCCGGGCCCTACGAGTGCTCGCCGAGCTGGAGGAAGCCCGCGAGCGAGAAGCACAGAGCGCCGGTGAGGGTGCCCCAGTTGGCGATGTCGGCGTTGACGAGGCTGCCGGTGGCGGGGCGGGTGTAGGCGGCGAGCGCCGAGACCATGAACAGCACGGACCCGAGTTGGTTGACGGCGACGATCCACTGCCCGAGATCGTGCGTCCGCACGGAGAACCGGCCATGGCAGATCTCGACCACGGCCAGATGGCCGGAGATCAGGAAGAGGGTGCAGCCGATCAGGTCGGGCGCCCAGATCAGCCGGTTGACCTGCTGCACGGTCAGACCCTGCAGGAAGGAGTCCAGCAGGTCGACGGCGAAGACGAGCGTCCCCGAGAAGAGGACGAACGCGCTCAGCCAGTCCACCCGCGTCGGCTCATAACTCCACCATCGCCAGTGGGGGGTGACCAATCGCCCCGCGCCGCCGGGAACGTGGCGCGGCGCGTCGATCACCTGGAGCAGTGAGACGTACCCGCCGAGAGTGAAGAACAGGCCGCCCACGAAGTAGATCGAGGCGCATTCGGTGGCGTCGCCGGAACCGAACTGGGCGACGGCGGCACCGGCCGCGAAAAGGGCTCCGCCGAAGACGAAGGCGAGGGCGGCGATGACGTTGAGCCGCCGCAGCCGGGTGAGGGAGACGGCGTCCGCGCGGACGGTGTGAGCGGGCCCCGAAGGGGAGGGACGGACGGAGAGCCTCCCGCGCCTGCGCGCGAGGCGGGACTCCCACACAGCGGTGCCGCCGTCGGGAAGGCGCCAGGTGAGCCGGGTGGTGAACGGTCCCGCGCCCTCGGCGCGCTGCTCGGATTGACCCACGGGCCGAGCCTAGAACCTCGGGCGGGGGGCCGCACGCGACGCACGCGCCCCAGGCGTAGCGGCAGACCACGGAAGGGCCGGTGTGACCCCGGGGGAGCAGGCCGCAGGCGGCGAAGCCGCCACCGCCTACGTGGCTACGGGGCTGACCGCCGACCGGGCGGCCTTCTCTCCGGCGTCCGCCAACCAGAAGAACAACGGCGACAGCATCAGTTCGACGGCAGCCAGCACCACCTGGAACCAGTGAGGCCACCCCTGCACGGCGAGCGACAGAATCCGGCCGAGTGCGCCCAGCAGCATCATCCCGGCCAGCCATCGCACGGCGCGTGCGGGGATCGGCGATCGTCGGGCCGCCCACAGCCAGCCGACGCCGTAGCCGGCGAAGATCGCGCCGAAGAACCGGCCGAGGCTGTCGACGGTCGGGCCTGCCGAGCCCGCGCCCGGGATCGCGGCGTTCCCGAGCAGCACATGAAAGAGCCCGATCGCCACGCATGCGTACCCCATGACCGACATGAGCCCCCGAAGAGCCGTGATCCGTGCCATGACAGCCTCACCACCCGGGTTAGTAGACACACGTCAACTAAGCTCCAGGTTACGGGCAGCTAGTAGACGCGTGTCAAGTAGCATGGGCGTGTGTCCCCCCGTCAGCGCCTCCAGCCTGCCGAGCGCCGCGCCCAGCTCCTGACCGTCGCCGCGCAGCTCTTCGCCGCGCACCCGTACGACGACGTGCTGATGGAAGACGTCGCCGAGCGCGCCGGGGTCTCCCGCGCGCTGCTCTACCGGCACTTCCCGAGCAAGCGCGACCTCTTCGCGGCCCTCTACCGGCAGGTTGCCGAGCAACTCCTCGCCAAGACCCGGTTCGACCCCGCCGACACGCTGGTCGAGCAGCTCACCGAGGGCCTGGACGCCCACATCGCATACTTCGCGGAGAACCGGAACACCGTCCTGGCGGCGAATCGGGTACTGGCCGGCGACCGCCTGGTCCAGACGATCATCGCCGACGAACTCGACGCTCTGCGCGAGGGGCTGCTCGGCGTGCTTCCGCACGGCGGCGACAGCACCCGCGAGGCCGTGTCGGGCGTTCTGAAAAGCTGGCTGGTGTTCGTTCAGGTGCTGTGCGTGGACTGGCTCTCCGAACAGAACTGCACGCGCGCCGAACTGCGCGACGTCTGCATCGGCGCCGTACTGGGCGCGCTCAGGCCCCTGCTGGACGAGGACCCCGCCCCCGACTGGCCCCGCTGAAGACGCGCCGACCGATGGGCGCCCGGCCGGTTGGAGCGCTCGGCCGTTCGGTCGTTCCGTCGCTCGGTGCCCTCGACTCCCGACAAGGGCCGCGTGCTGTCCGGCGCCGTGGCGGGGGCCTCGCCGCTCCTGAGGAGGGGCGAGGCCCGCTGCCCGCCGGCCCGCGCAAGCCGATCGAGCGCCGGTCCATTCCTGGGCGATCCGTTCACCGTGGGGCGTCCGGCGACCACGATCCGCCGATCGACGCTGCTGTCGAGCTGTCGAGCTGTCGAGCTGTCGAGCTGTCGAGGCTGTTTACGGCGGCTGTTAGTCGACGTCCACGGGGCCGTCGTTCGACTTCTTCTCCTTGCTGGTGGGCAGCTGGAGCAGGCCGTTGCCCTTGCTCTCGGAACGGTTGCCGGCAGGACGGGCGCTGTCGGAGTCCTGGCTGCCCAGGTTCTGGCGGACCGAGTCGAGGATCGTCAGGCCCTGGGACACGAGACCGGCGGCGATCTCGCCGAGACCGTCCGCGCCGTTCAGGACGTTGACGTTGGCGCCGGCAAGGCCGCCCGCGGCCTCCTTGACGATCTGCGGGAGCTGGTCGATCAGCATCCGGTCGAGCGCGACCCGGTCGTACGAGGCCGCTGCCTCCGCCTGGATCTTCATGCGCTGTGCCTCGGCGGCCGCGAGGATCCTGACCCGCTCGGCCTCGGCTTCGGCGGGCTTCACGACCTCGGCCACCAGCTGCTGCTGGCGCAGCTTGGCCTGGCGCTGGGCCAGCTCCGTCTGAGCGGCGAGCACCTCCTGCTGGGCGTGGGCCTGCGCCAGCGGACCGGCCTGGGCGGCCTGCGCCTGGGCGCGGTCCACCTCGGCCGAGTACGCCGCCTTGACCACGGCGGTCTGACGGGCGTATTCGGCCTGCTTGCGGGCCGCCTCCTGCTGCGCCTCGGCCGCGGTCTGGGTGGCCTGCGCCTGCGCGATCTGCGCCTGCCGCTGGATGGCCGCCTTGTGCGGCGCGGACATCGCGTCGATGTAGCCGGTGTCGCCGTCGTCGATCGACTGGATCTGCAGCGAGTCGACGATCAGACCGATCTTCGCCATCTCGGTCTTGGAGGTGTCCAGGACCTCCGCGGCGAGCTTCTGCCGCTCGGTGACGATCTCCTCGACCGTCATCGAGCCGATGATGGCCCGCAGATGGCCGGCGAAGATCCGGCCGGTGAGCACGGACATCTGCTCCTGGTCGGAGAGGAACCGCTGGCCCGCGTTGATGATGCTCTCGTGGTCGTTGCCGACTTTGAATGCGATGACCGCGCGGACGTGCAACGCGATGCCCTGTCGGGTCACGCAGGTCTCGGTGACCTCCGACTCGCACATGGACAGGGTGAGAAACCGGACCTTGCGGAAGACGGGGAGCACGAACTTGCCGTGCCCCGTCACCACTCGGAACGGCGCGCCCCCCAGTCCGCGCCTGCCTCCCGAGATCAACATCGCCTCGTCGGGGGCGGGGACGCGGTATCCGAACATGCTTGTACTCCTCAGCCTGCGCCGGCGGTGTCCTCGCCGAGCGCGTCCAATGGATCCACCCACTCGATGACGCCGACCTCGCGGCATCCACGCGATTCGATCACAAGCACCGTGGCGCCGATGGGCAGGGGCTCCTCCGACCAGGCGAGGAACGTCTCCGAGCCGCCTCTGACCCGCACCAGGACCTCGCCGGGACCCGCGGCTCCGCGCGTTCCGATGAGCACGTTTCCCGTGCAGCCGATCACGGCCTCGTCCTGCGGCATCACCGGCCGTCCTCCTCGTCCTGGCCCTGGCTTCCGACGATAGACCCAGTGCGGTCGCAGACCCAAAGGGTGGGAGCCTCCGGTTCACGCCGGCGGGACGGGACGGGACGGACAGGACGGACGGGACCGGGACAAGACTCCCGTCGTCTGCCACGGCATGCCTGGCAGAGTGCGGTCAGCTCCGGGAGCTTCCGGTCCTCGGGGATCGGACGGCGCCCCGCGGGTTCGGGGCCGAGGACGGCCTGCCACATGACCGCGCCGAACACCGCGAGGGCCTGTCATCCATCTCCACGCCCGTGCACGCGGCCCCGCCGACTACGACGCCGTCACTCCGCGGCGAGCCGCCCGCGGTGTCACCGAGCGGCGGCAGCCGCGTCACGTGACGGACGCTCACCTGCCTGGCCCACGTCCTCGCGCCGATACGCATGCCGTCTCCTAGCGTCGAGAGCGACGGATCACCCAGGGACCGGCAGGAGACGTCCATGTCATACCGTGCTCCCCTCGCAGGCATAGCCGCCGCGATCGTATGCATCACCCCACTGGCGGGGACCGCCCACGCCCAGGACCTCGATTGCCGCGACTTCGCCTTCCAGGAAGACGCCCAGGCGGTGTTCGACCAAGACCCCTCCGACCCGGACCGGCTCGACGAGGACCAGGGGCCGGACGACGGGATCGCCTGTGAGGCGCTGCCCCACCGCCCTGTCGCCGACGTGGGAACGGCCCTGCCCAGACCCGTCGTCACACCCACCCGCGGTGTCCAGGGCGGACTCGGCGGCGCGACCGACGCGGGGCCGTCCGGCCGGGACATCGGCCTCGGTCTCGGCCTCACCGCAGGGGCGCTGACCGCCGCCGGACACGTGGTGCTCCGCCGCCGGCGCAGCTGACCGACGAAGGACCATCTCGCACCGTGGCACCGTGGCACTGTTCGCCGGTCCGGCGAGCCGGTGGTCGCGCAGACGCCTTTGACGATCGGTGGACGACGAGGCAGCCGCAGCCGCGTTCCGCCGGAGCCGAATACCGGTCCCTCGGGCGGAGGCACTCCCACCGGACGCCGGTGCGGGGGAGCGGTCGTCGTATGTCGCTGCTGGGGCCACTGCGAGCGGCGGAGTCTCTCAGCGCAGCCGGCGGACGCGGAGCACCACGTCGTCCGTATGGTGTGCGCCCGCGCCGCCGTCGGGCGCCACACGCGGGCGTTGCTCGTCCACCTGCACCTCCCAGTCGTCGTCGAGCAGGGCGGCGACCATCGAGGGCCAGACGTAGTCGGCCGGGTCGAAGCCGCTGTCGTGCGCGTCCCGGGTGTCCATCCCCGCGTGGTGCACGAGCAGCAGCACGCCGCCGGGTGCGACAGCGGCGAGCAGTGCCCGCTCGGCTGCGGCGTCGGGGGTGCGCAGCAGGGCCGGGTACTGCGCGGAGACCAGGTCGAAGGAGGCAGGCGGGAGCGCTGCCTCGGTGAGCGCGGCGTGCACCCAGTGAACGGCGACGCCGGCGTCGCGCGCGTGCCCGGCCGCCCGCTCCAGTGCCACGCCCGACACCTCGAGCGCGGTCACGTCCCAGCCGGCACGTGCGAGCCAGACGGCGTCCGCGCCCTCGCCGCAGCCGACGTCGAGCACCCTCCCGGGTGTGAGTCCGGCGACCTCGGCCACGAGCGCACCGTTGGGCCGTCCGCTCCACAGCTGGTGTCGGTCGGCGTATCGGTTGTCCCACTCCGCCCGCACCGCGGGGTCGCCGACGTATCCGTCGGAGGGCAAGGGGATGTCGGAAGCGGGCGATCCTGCTGCGATGTCGTCGGTCACGGCCCCACGGTCGCCCACCGGGTCCCGGTCCGCCACTCTTGTTGCCGATCCGGCAAAAACGGCGTCCAAGCGCGCCGCACGCGACCTCGTCGAGGTCGGGGATCCACGGCTCGGGACGGTGGGAGCCGGCACCGCGGCCCGCCGCTGCCGGAGTCCGGGGAACTGCGGCGCGGGCGGAAACGGCCGTGTGCCGGGAGGCGCCATCTGCTCCCCGGGCGCGCCGGCCGAACGCCCCCTGGCGTGTCCCGCGCCGCAGCGGGCAGTCGGTCGGTAGCGAAAATGCCAAGTCCGTGTTGCGGCACGGAGTCGAACCCGTACAGACCGGCCCAGGAGTCTCCCCATGATGATCGTCGGCGTGATCGCCTTCTGCGTGGTCCTCGCGATACTCGCTTTCGTCGTCCCGCGACTGAGCAGGCACCCCCAGAACGGCGCGCAGCGCGGCCTGGGTTGGGGATCCCGTGCCGGTTCCAAGGCCCCTGGCCCGCTGGGGCGCCTGTTGAGCAAGCCCTTCCAGTCCAGCTCGCGGGCCGTGGGCCGCAGTGGTTCCGCGGGCCGCCGGGCACGTCGTCGCATGCCCTTCTGACCGACCGGTGGCCCGGTGCCCGCGAGCGGCGCGCCCTGCTCGCGGAGACCGTGCCGGAGCACGCTGCCGACGGCGGCGGCGGACCGGCGGTAGGGCGCGCTACCCCGGTGTCCGGAAGCCGCCGATCTTCTGCTCGAGCAGTTCGGCCAGCCGCAGCGGGGTGCGGTCCTCGAACATCGGGCCGATCAACTGCACTCCCACCGGCAGACCCTCGGGGGACCCGCCCGCGGGTACGGCGGTGGCAGGCAGACCGGGCATGGTGGCCACGCCGGCCCAGACGAGCTGGTCGAGGTACGGGTGCTCGACGCCGTCGATGTCGATCCGGCGCGTCGTCAGATCGGGTTCGTGGTCGTGCGGAAACGCGGGAGTGGGGGTGACGGGACACACCACGGCGTCGAACTCGGCGAAGAGCTGCCGCCAGCCGTGGCGGTGGAGTTCGCGGCCGTCGTTCGCCTCGATCCAGCCGCGGTGACTGGACGCCATGCCGCGCAGCCGTGCCGCATCGAGACTCCGGTCGTCCGCCCCCAGCGCGGAGGCGTGGGTCTGCAGTCGCTCGTACACTTCGACCGGAAAGCGTGCGGCCACGCCCGAGAACCACAAGTGCATGTAGAGGATCGCGGCTTCGGTCAGATCCGGCAGCAGCGGACTGTGTCGCTCCACCCGGGCGCCGCCTTCGGCAAGGGCGTCGGCCACCCGATTCACGCCGGCCCGCACGGCGGAACCGGTCGGAATGAGCGGATGCTCGTCCAGGACCAGGACGCGGAAGTCGCAGAGCCGCTCGTGGCGGGCGGGCGGGAGCCTCAGGTCGTGCGCCACGCCGAGGGTCAGTGGGTCCGGTCCGGCCATGACGTCGAGCAGGAGCGTGAGGTCGCGGGCCGTGCGGGCCATCGGCCCGACGACGGCGAGATCGGATTCGGCCGGGAACGCCGGCGCGGGCGGTGGGACCATGCCGCGGCTCGCCGCCAGTCCGAGCGTCGGCTTGTGGGCGTAGACACCGCAGAAATGTGCGGGAGTGCGCAACGAACCGCCGATGTCGGAGCCGATGGACAGCGCGCCGAATCCGGACGCCAGGGCGGCCGCTGACCCACCCGAGGATCCACCCGGCGTACGACCGTGATCCCACGGGTTGTTGGTGGTGCCGTAGATCTCGTTGAAGCTCTGTATGTCTTGCAGTCCCATGGGCACGTTGGTCTTGCCGAGCACCACCGCGCCCGCGGCTTTGAGCCGGGACACCTGCACCGCGTCCTCGGCCGGCACGTGGTCCCGGTGGAACGGCATGCCCCAGGTCGTGGGCAGCCCGGCGATGTCGTAGGACTCCTTCACCGTGACCGGAATGCCGAGCAGCGGCCGGTCGTCACCGCGGGCGCGCGCCCGGTCGGCCTCGCGTGCGGCAGCCCGGGCGCGGTCGAAGTCCGGCACGCAGATCGCGTTGATCGTCCTGTCGTCCCGCTCGATACGGGTGATGGCCTCGTCGGTCACGTCCGCCGAGGTCACTTCACCGGCACGCAAGGCAGCCGCGAGTTCTTCGGCGGACAGAAGGTTTCTCTCCATGCTTCGGACCGTATCGACCGTGCGAAGGAGCCACGAAATGGTCTTTCGCACAACGGATTTGGGCGCTGGTCGGCGGCCCGGTGCATGACCGGACCGGTGCGGCTGACGTGACGTCTTGACGGCTGTGCGGGGCGTTAGTTGACTCACGGCGTGATCTAAGTGCTGAGTGAACCCCGTGAGCCGAGGGAAGGTCCATGCCGAGAACCGCTCTGCTCCTCTCCACCGCCCTGCTCGCCGTCGTGCTGTCGCCGACGGCGTCCCAGGCCGCCGACGACCCCGCGCCGGTCCCCGTCGACCGCTTCGAGGGCGAGGTCCCCTTCGCCTCCCAGCCGGCCGAGGGCATCTTCACCTGGGGCGGCGACAGCGACGATCCGCCCGCCCTGCAACTGACCGCCCGCGCCGACGCCCCCGAGGGCCAGAAGGTGCTCACCGGCGCCTACGACATCAGCGGCTACGGCGGCTTCACGCACGACTTCGCGGCCGACCGGCCCGCCCACGACTGGTCCGCCCGCCGCGGCGTCCGCTTCTGGTGGGAGGGCCAGGACTCCGGCAAGAAGGTCCCCTTCGAGATCAAGGACGGCGGCGCGAACGGCGAGGCCTCCGAGCTGTGGACGACCTCCTTCACCGACGACTTCAGCGGCTGGAAGCAGATCGAGCTCCCCTTCACCGACTTCGCCTACCGCACGGACTACCAGCCCGTCGGCGGCATCGACCATGTCCTCGGGCTCACCCAGATGTGGGGGTACGCGCTCACCCTCCCCGTCGGCGTCAAGGGCCGCTTCGCCATGGACGACGTCGAGCTGTACGGCAGCGCCGACCAGGCGCTGCGGGCGAGCGTGACGACCGACGCCGCCGTCTACCCGGTACGGGAGGGCGGCACGGCCGCCGTCGCGGTCACCCTCGCCACCACCGGGTCCGCCCCCCTCGACGGACCGGTGACCGTCGCGTACACGACCAACGGCGGCACCGCCGATCCCGGCCGGGACTACACGCCGGTCACCGGAACGCTCACCTTCCCGGCCGGAACGGCCTCGGGGGCGACGCGGACCGTCAAGGTCCGCACGCTCCGGGACAAGGCCGGTGAGCCCGCCGAGACCATCCCGCTGAAGCTCACGGTCACCGGCGCCAAGGCCCCCGCCGAGACACCGCAGGTGGTCATCGACGCAGGTGGACTGCCTTATCTGGACCGCAAGTCGCCGGTCCGCAAGCGGGTGGCCGACCTGCTGTCCCGCATGTCCCTCGAGGAGAAGGCCGGGCAGATGACCCAGGCCGAGCGCGGAGCTGTGGGCGAGGGGGCCGACGTCGCCGCGTACGAGCTCGGTTCGCTGCTCTCCGGAGGGGGTTCCACACCCACGCCCAACACCCCCCAGGCCTGGGCGAAGATGATCGACGGCTTCCAGCTCCGGACCCGGGCCACACGGTTCCAGATCCCGCTGATCTACGGCGTCGACGCCGTGCACGGCCACAACAACCTGGTCGGCGCCACGATCATGCCGCACAACATCGGCATCGGCGCGACCCGTGATCCCCGACTCGCGCAACGAACGGGCGAGGTGACGGCAAGTGAGGTCCGCGCCACCGGAGTCCCCTGGGACTTCGCCCCCTGCCTGTGCGTCTCCCGCGACGAGCGCTGGGGCCGCTCCTACGAATCCTTCGGCGAGGACCCGGCACTCGTCCAGTCCATGGAGACCGTCGTCCAGGGGCTGCAAGGCCGCGCCGACGGTCGGGATCTGAAGGACGACGACAAGGTCCTCGCCACCGCCAAGCACTTCGTCGGCGACGGCGGAACCGAGTACGGCTCGTCCACTACGGGGACGTACACCATCGACCAGGGCGTCACCGAGGTCACCCGCCGGCAGCTGGAGGCCGTCCACCTGGCGCCGTTCCGAACGGCCGTGGACCGGGGCATCGGCACCGTGATGCCGTCGTACTCCTCGCTCGACGTCCTCGGCGACGGCCAGGGCCCGGTGAAGATGCACGCCCGCGCCGACATGATCAACGGTGTGCTCAAGGGGCGTATGGGCTTCGACGGGTTCGTCATCAGCGACTGGAACGCCATCGACCAGCTCCCCGGCGACTATCCGGCCCGCGTCCGCACGGCGGTCGACGCGGGCGTCGACATGATGATGGTGCCGTACGGCTACAAGGACTTCACCTCGACCCTGATCGACGAGGTGAACGCGGGACGGGTGAGCGGCAGGCGGATCGACGACGCCGTCTCGCGCATCCTCACCCAGAAGTTCCGGCTGGGTCTGTTCGAGCACCCGTACGCGCAGACGCGCAACGCCTCCGAGATCGGCGGCGCCGCGCACCGGGCCGTCGCCCGTCAGGCGGCCGCCGAGTCACAGGTGCTGCTGAAGAACAGCGGCGGGCTGCTCCCGCTGCGGACATCGCAGAAGGTCTACGTCGCCGGGTCCAACGCCGACGACCTCGGCAACCAGACCGGCGGCTGGACGGTCACCTGGCAGGGCGCCTCCGGCGCCCACACCCAGGGGACCACCATCCTCGACGCGATGCGCAAGGACGGGAACGTCACCTACTCCAAGGACGCCTCCGCGCCCATGACCGGCTACGACGTCGGCGTGGTCGTCGTCGGCGAGACTCCGTACGCGGAGGGCGTCGGGGACGTCGGCAACGGGCACTCCCTCCAGCTGTCGGCCGCCGACCGGGCCGCCGTCGACAGGGTGTGCGCGGCCATGAAGTGCGCGGTGTTGATCGTCTCCGGACGTCCCCAGCTGATCGGCGACCGGCTCGGGGCCATCGACGCCCTGGTGGCGTCCTGGCTGCCGGGCACGGAGGGCGACGGCGTGGCCGACGTGCTCTACGGGAAGCGGCCCTTCACCGGCCGGCTCCCGGTCACCTGGCCCCGGTCCGAGGCCCAGCTGCCGATCAACGTCGGCGACACGGCGTACGACCCGCAGTTCCCGTACGGCTGGGGTCTGACGACCCTGACCAAGGCGCCGGCGGGCGGCGCGGCCACGCTCCGCGCACTCGGCGTCGCGGCCGCGGCGGCCGAGCGGGCCGGGGCCGACTCCGCGGGCCGCGCGCTGGTGAGCCGGGCCCGGCTGATCGTCCAGCAGAAGGTGGGCACGGATCTCACGGCGGCGGTCGCGACACCGTTCTCCGACGCCGACCACCTCTCGCTCACCGGACGGTACGCAGCGGCCGTCCGGAAACTGAGCGAGGCCTACCGGGCCACCTGAGAACCCGCCGTCCGCGCGGGAGACCGGGCAGACGAGGCTTCGGGCGGCGGGGGCGACTCATGAGGCCCGCCGTGCGGATGCGCGGACCCGAAGCCCACCCGGTCCGTCGCTGACGGGCGCTGCGATCCGTCGGGCGGATCGCAGCCGTCGCCGGTATCTCCGCCGCCCCGCGAGGCGGTCCGAGGCCGGGTCGGGGCCTCAGGGCTTCATCTCGTACGCCCCTGACAGAGCCTCGACGCGTTGCCAGACGCGCTCCGAACGCGCCGCGTCGACGACCGGACGGCGGACCGCGCCGAGCGCCCAGAGCTGCTGCTCCCCGGTCGCGGAGTCCTTGCCGTGCAGCTCGACGGCGTGTGCGGAGAAGTCCCGCACGAGGACGGCGAACAGCTCGTCGAGCACATCGTCGTCGAGGCCCGTGAGGGCGGCCTGCTCCAGGACCAGCTGCCCGTGGACGACGAGCGCGAAGAGCTGCCCGACGGCGAGGAGCAGGTCGAGGTCCCGGCTCTGCTCCTTGTCCGGCGCGGCCTTGAGCACGAAGTCGCAGAGCGCGTCGGCCTGCTCCCGGAACCGGGCCACGTTGGACAGGTGGGCGTACGCGTCGAAGGCCGGCCGCCAGTCGTGAAAACGCACCGACCCGAGGCCGCGGGCCGGGCCTTGGCGGAAGAGGAACTCGTCGTCGGCCGCGTCGAGGCGGGTGGCGACGGGCTCGTAGGGGACCGGGTCGAGGAGGTGGTTGCGCATGAACTTGAGGATCAGCGCCAGGTTGACGTGGACGGTGCCCTCCAGCTTCGGCAGGCCGCGGATCTCGACGGCGGCCTGGGCGAAGTAGTTGTCCTTCTCGAAGCCCTTGGCGGCGATGACGTCCCACATCAGGTCGATGACCTTCTCGCCCTCGGTGGTCACCTTCATCTTGGTCATCGGGTTGAAGAGGAGGTAGCGGCGGTCGTCGGGGCCCGCGGTGCGGAAGTAGTCGACGGCGCGGTCGCTGAACAGCTTCATGCCGACGAGCCGGACGTAGGCGTCGGTCAACTCCCGCCGCACGTGCGGGAAGGCGGTGACCGGACGGCCGTAGAGGATGCGGTTCTGCGCGTGGGTGACGGCCTCGTACATCGCGTGTTCGCAGATGCCGATCGAGGCCGTGCACAGGTTGAACTTGCCGACGTTGACCGTGTTGAGGGCGGCGTCGAACGCGGCGCGGCCGGTGTGCAGCACGTCCTCCGGGCCTACGGGGTAGCCCTCCAGGCGGAACTCGCTGACGTACTTCGACGAGTCGACGACGTTCTTGACCACGTGGTACGCCGCATGGCGGCTGTCAGCGGCGAAGAAGACGTATCCGTCGGGTCCTTCCACGTCGGTGCGCCGGCCGAAGACGGAGACGAGTCCGGCGGCGTTGCCGTTGCCGATGTAGTACTTGGAGCCGGTGGCCCGGAAGCCGCCCGCGCCGTCGGGCTCCAGAAGCATGTCGGTGGAGTAGATGTCGGCGCCGTGGGCCTTCTCGGACAGGCCGAAGGCGAACACCTCACCCTGGGCGAGCAGTTCCGCCGCGCGGGCGCGGGCGGCGGGGTTCTCGCTCTGCCAGACCGGGCCGAGGCCGAGGATGGTGACCTGCCACGCGTACCAGTAGTCCAGGCCGTAGAAGCCGAGGATCTCGTTGAGGGCGGCTATGCGCGCGGTGTCCCAGCGCTTTTCGTCCTCGCCCGGTCCGGCGGCGGAAGAGATCGTGAGGAACGTCGCGAAGAGGCCCTCCTCGGCGGCGAAGGCGAGGAAGTCGCCGAGCCAGGCGCGGGTCCGGTAGTCCTCGATCAGCCGGCGCTTGCCCCGTTCCTCGAACCAGTCGACGGTGGCGCGCAGCAACCTGCGGGTCTCCGGGTCGAAGTGGGCGGGGTCGTACGTCCGCGGGTTGAAGAGCAGCGTGTCGGCCATGGGTGCCGCCTTTCGGCTGAGGAAGGAGGAAGGGGGAAAGTGACGGACAGAAGGACGAGTACAGGTAGGGGTAGAAGTACGGGTATGGGTACGGGCCCTGCTCGGCCGGTCAGCGACCGGCGTCGAAGCCGGCGAGTGTGGCGAGGACGTCGTCGAGCCAAGCGATCATCATCCGCTCGTACGCCATGCCGCCGCGCAGCACGACGTGCTGGAGCTCCCGCTCGGCGTCGAGGGGACCGCCTGCCGCGGGCTCCCCGAAGTCACGGGCCTCGCCCGCGAGGTAGTGGGCCAGGCGGTCCGTGTGCGCCTGACGGTGCCGCTCGACCTCACCGATCAGGGCGGCCGGATCACCGAAGGCGGCGCCCCGGACCTTCACCGCCAGGTCGTGCCGCACGCTCTCGGGCTCGGTCGCTTCCTGGAGCCACGCGCAGAGCGCTTCCCGCCCCGGCCCGGCGACCGTGTACTCCTTCTTGTCCGGTCGCCCGGACTGCGGGACGTCCCGGACGTCGACCCAGCCATCGCTCGTCATGCGTTTGAGCACGCGGTAGATCTGCTGGTGGGTGGCGGTCCAGAAGTACCCGATGGACCGCTCGAACCGCCGGGCCAGCTCGTAGCCGGAGCCCGGCTTCTCCAGCAGGGAAACGAGGATCGCGTGCTCGAGCGCCATGCGCACGATCTTCCTATGCACCTCGTTGCATAACAACGTCGCAGCCGTGAGACACGGCTCACCCGAGGCGGGTCGCGCGGGTCACCGCGGACGGCGGCATTTCCGGGGCCGGTCGGCAACCCGGCCGCGCGAGCCCAGCCGCGGCGCCTCGCCGGCAAACGGGTCGGCTGCGGTCTTCGCGGGGGCAGCAAACGGCGCGGTAACTGCCCAGCCAGGCGGGTCGAGTTACCCGGGAGGCTCACGCGCCTCCCGTGCGCGCCCGGTTCGGCCGGGATCCGCTCGCTCTCACACCGCGGGGTCGATGTCGATGCAGTCGAAAGTGGTGAATCCGGTGCCGCTGTCGTCGGCGAGAGTCACCGTCAGCCGGTAGGCCCCTGCGGCGAAAGGCCCTACGGTCGGATTCTGGAGCGGACCGGCCTGGCCGGGTCCCAGTGCCGGCTCATCGAAGCTCTCATCGAAGACCACCGGGTGCTCCGCGTCGTCCGTCCCCGGACAGCCTTCCGGAATGCTCGTGATCACCAGCCGGTCGGTGAAGGCCGCCACATCGACGTCGCTCGCGTTGACCGCGCTCCACTGAACCTCGAATGAATCGGTTTCTCTGATCTCCGTCGCACTGGGAACGATGGGATGTTCGGAATCGGCGAAGAAGATGCTGGCCATGGGTCGATCCTCTCGGTGGTCGCCGCTCCCTCCAGTCTGAGTGATGCGGGTGGTTTGGCAACTGCAAGACCTGCTTGCCCGGCGCACCCACCGCACGTCAAGGGCACTGCTCGCAGATGGAGTTCATGGAGCTCGACGAACAGCCCGAAGAGGAACCGGGTTTCAACCAGCCTCGAAGGCCCATGAATTGCAGGCGGGGTCGATCCGACTGGTAGCACCTCCGCGACGATGCTTCCATGAAGAGTGAGCTCGTCTTCCCACCGGCCGTCCACACCTGGGAGGCCCCCATGCCGGCCAGTGTCTCCATGCTGGACGAAGCGGGGCATGGGACTCGGGGTTGACCTCGAAGAGGAGCGTTGCTGGAGGTCGGGATGGCCAACGGGAAAGAGTTCAACGGTTCCGAACGCCCGACGAAGGCCAGGGGAAGCCTCTCCGTCCTCGTTCTCGTGTGGATCGCCTCGCTCTTTCTCGTGCGTGCCTCCGCACCCGACTCGTCGAAGCACGATCACCCGTACCAGCCGACCAGGCGTAAGAACGTCGTCCAGTTCCCTGAGTCACCCAAAATCCTGTTCAGGACGCACAGGACGGCTTGGCGCGAGCGAGCTGCCGCACGCATCCTCTATCTGGAACAGCAAGCAGACCGTGAAAGGTGCCGAGCGGTAAAAAGCCCAGCCGAGCAGTGTCAACGGGAGGAAACGCTGGAGGGGATCTCGCGGCAGCTCGAAGAGGCGGGCAATGCCATCACCGCACGGAGGCGTCTCTTCTCCGGAGCCGCGGCCCTGGAAAGGACCTGGGCCAATGTGCGCGCGACCGACGTGATGCTACTGACGCTGTGTGCGGAAGAAGACCTGAGGAGCCGAAGCACTGACGTCCTGAGCCACGTCCAGCAGCATCTTCGGCCGGGCAACCCGCTTCGGGTGAGGACGGAGGCGGTCGAGGAGCGCCTGGAGAAGAAAAAGCCCCGACCGGAGGACCGCGAGCTCCTCGTTCTCGCTCTGAGTGCCTCGTACGACGCGCTGGACGCTGAATTCAGCAGAGTGCGCAGCCTCAGCGTCATTCTGCGGATCGCCACCTTCTTCGTTCTTCTCGGCGCCGGTGGACTCGCGGTCTGGGGGTGGTCCTGTCCCCATTCCCTCAACATGTGTTTCATCCCCAAGAGCGGGGGCCCCATTGCCTGCCCCTCCGGAGAGGTTGTGCAAGCGCACCATGTTCCGAGTCGTTACGCCCAGCCCGACGACGTTCTCGTGATCGAGGCGGCAGGGCTGGCCGGTGCCGCGCTCACGGTCATTGCTTCCCTGCGCCGAATTCAGGGAACCAGTACTCCTTACATGTTGCCGCTTTCGGCAGCTCTGCTGAAATTTCCGACCGGCGCTCTGACGGCTTTCATCGGGGTGCTGCTCATCAAGGGGGCGTTCATTCCCGGCCTGAGCGCTCTGGATTCCAGTTCGCAGATCATGGCCTGGGCCGTCATTTTCGGCGCTGCGCAGCATCTTGTGACCCGCTTCGTCGACGCCCGGGCCCGCGAGACCCTGTCGGACGTGGGCCGCGCGCCCACCGATCCCGAACCGGCCGCCCCCGGGACCGGACCACGCTCCGCAAGGAACTGAACAAGCGGCTGTCCCGACATTGCCGGGGCCGCACCGGAAAGTCTCGTTCCGCGGTCGGGGCGTGCGAGGGGCGTGCGATGTGCGCGGGCCCGGCTGCCCCACCGTCAGGACCGAGGGCGAAACTGCGGGGCGTCTCAGGGTTTCGGCAGCGCCTGCTCGGCCCAGATGACCTTGCCCTGGGGCGTGTAGCGGGTTCCCCAGCGCTCGGTCAACTGCGACACCAGGAAAAGGCCGCGGCCGCCTTCGTCGGTCGTCGCGGCGTACCGCAGGTGGGGCGAGGTACTGCTGCCGTCCGTCACTTCGCAGATCAGTGTGCGGTCGTGGATCAGCCGCAGGTGTATCGGCTCGCAGCCGTAGCGGACAGCGTTGGTGACGAGCTCGCTCAGCACCAGTTCCGTGCTGAAGGCCAGTTCGGACAGGCCCCATTCGTCGAGCTTGCCGGTCGCCGTGGCGCGTACCGAGCCGACGGCGGCCGGATCGGGTGGCACGTCCCACTCGGCGATGCGGTCCGACGGCAGCGCATGGGTACGGGCGATGAGCAGAGCCACGTCATCGGTGGGGTGGTGGGGCAGCAGTGACCCCAGTACGGCCTGACAGCTCTCCTCCGGCGCACGCTCAGGGTGACCGGCCAGGGCTTTGCGCAGGAGTTCCATCCCTTCGTCGAGGTCGCGGGTCCGGTCCTCGATGAGACCGTCGGTGTACAGGGCGAGCTGGGAGCCTTCGGCTATGTCCAGCTCAGCGGTCTGGAAGGGCATGCCACCGAGCCCCAGCGGCGGACCCGGCGGCAGGTCGGGAAAGGTGACGTTCCCGTCCGGATCGGCCAATGCCGGAGCCAGGTGCCCCGCACGTGCCATGGTGCAGCGCAGCGTCGTGGGGTCGTAGATCGCGTACAGGCAGGTGGCGCCCACGACGGCGGCGGGATCGTCGGTGCGCGCCTCGTCCTGGTCGATACGCCCCACCAGGTCGTCCAGGTGACTGAGCAGTTCGTCGGGCGGCAGATCGAGCGTGGAGAAGTTGTGGACCGCGGTCCGCAGCCGTCCCATGGTCGCAGCGGCGTGCAGACCGTGGCCGACCACGTCGCCGACGACCAGCGCCACACGGCTCCCCGGCAGGGGGATCACGTCGAACCAGTCCCCGCTCACACCCGACTGGGCCGGCAGGTACCGGTAGCCGACGTCGAGGGCGCTCTGCTCAGGCAGGCCTTGCGGGAGCAGGCTGCGCTGGAGGGTGACCGCGAGGGCGTGCTCGCGTGTGTAGCGACGGGCGTTGTCGATGCTGACCGCGGCACGAGCAACCAGTTCCTCCGCCAGCGAGAGCTCCTCCTGGTCGAAGGCGTCGTGCTCCTCGGAGCGCCAGAAGTTGACCATGCCCAGCACGACCCCGCGGGCCTGGATCGGAGCCGCTATGAGCGAGTGGATGCCATAGTCCACTATCTGTTCGGTGCGCTCCGGGTCCTGCAGATGCCAGCCCGTCGCAGTGGACAGGTCGGTGACCAGTTCGGAGTGGCCGGTGCCGTAGCCGCGTGCCTGGGGTGTGGAGGGAAGGAAGTCGATCAGCCGG
Source organism: Streptomyces sp. LUP30 (assembly GCF_001746365.1). GTDB lineage: Bacteria > Actinomycetota > Actinomycetes > Streptomycetales > Streptomycetaceae > Streptomyces. The sequence goes on along the minus strand of NZ_MJAJ01000025.1, from coordinate 10,596 downwards.
TCCTTCTCGTAGAGCGGTTGATCGTCGCGGATGCCGCATACGGCGACACGTCGCATGCCCTTTGCCGTGGTGGCGGGCTCCTCCCCGTGCAGTACGGCGTCGGCCAGATCCACGGTGACGAAGTCGGCGAAGCGGGGGACGGCGATCCGGGCGAGTTCGTCGGCCGTCTGGACGACGTCGAGGGTGGTGCCGATGCCCAGTCCGGCGTCGTAGAGCAGCTTCAGCCGCTCACCGGTGATTTCGGCCCTGCCCGACGCGGCCCGCAGTTCCGTGGAATCGCGCAGGGTCACCACGGTGCCCTTGGGGCCCGCACCGTAGCCTGTGGACCTCTGGTTGACCACCAGCAGCCGCGGCCCGGCCAGATGCACCTCGTCACTGGCCTCCCGGCCGGCGCTGAGCAACGACATGATCTCGGGTTCGAGGTGCGACATCTGGGACACGTGCTGTCCCTCTGCCTCCGGGGGCAGCTCCAGGAGTCGTTTGGCCTCGTCGTTCGCCAGCAGCAGCCGCCCCTCGTCGTTGACGATGAGCACCCCTTCGCGCACGGAGTGCAGCACCGCGTCGTGGTGCTCGTACATGCGGTTCATCTCGTTGGGGGCCAGGCTGTGCGTCTGCCGTCGTAGCCGCCGGCTCACCAGCACCGTGGCGGCGGTGGCCGCGACGAGTGCGCCCGCCCCGGCCGTCAGGATGATCGGAATCTGCCGCTCGACCAGGCCGGTCACGTGCTTGACCTTCAGCCCGGCGGAGACGAGGGCGACGACCTGGCCTCGGGCGTTCCGGATGGGCACGGTGGCCTGGACTTCCTGGCCGAGGGGGCCGTGCACGCTTTCGGTGTAGACCCTGCCCGCCAGCGCCGGCTCGATCTTTCCCACGAACCGCTTTCCGATCCGGTCCGGCAGGGGATGGGTGTAGCGGATTCCTTTGGTGTCCATGACGACGACGAAGTCGACGCCCGCGGACTTGCGTCCGGCCTCGGTCTGCGGCTGGAGGATTTTCGACGGGTCGGGCGCTCGCAGCGCGGACAGCACGCCCGGCGAATGCGCGAAAGTCTGGGCGACGGCTATGGATCTTCGTTTGGCCTCGGCGTTGGTCTGCCGTTGCGACTGCAGGACAAGGGCGAAGACGGCGAATGCCACGAGCAGCACCACCAGTGTCACCTGCATGAGGAACATCTGGCCCGCGACGGTTCGGGTGCTCTTCCGCACCAGTGACCGAAGACGCGATATGTGATGATCTCGGGCAAAACGGGCTTCCATTCGGCCTTTCTAGCACTGGTCGCCCCGTCTAGTCACGGGTCTGCCTCGCACGCGCTGTCGCGGACGCCCGTCGCTGCGCCACGTGACCTGGCCTCGAATTCCCCTGAACGCGCCACCGACCGACGGCCACGGGGGCGAGCAGCAGCATGCAGAGCCAGGCGAACCAGTCGCCGAACCGGTCGTAGACGGTGGCGCCCGCCGGGGCGGGAAGGGCAGCCGTGACCGTGGTGAAGCCGTCCTGGCCGGTGACGCGTTCGGCGAGCACCCGACCGTACGGATCGCTGACGGTCAGCCTCCCGGCGCGTGATGTGCGTGCCACGGTCAGGCCGTTCTCCACACCGCGGGTGACGGCCATCCTGCTGTGCAGCCGACCGTCCTCGGTGAAGTCCCACGCGGGCGCGAGGAGGAGGGTGGCGCCGTGGCCGCGGTAGCCGCGGACCAAGGCCGGGAAGTCCAGGTCCTTGCAGATGATGAGGCCGTGGCCGGGGGCGACGAACGCCCACCCGCCGCCGGGCCGCAGGTCCTCCTCGGCTCCCGGGATGAGGTGGTGCTTGAGGTACAGAACCGGCTCGCCGCCGTGCGCGCGGAACCCGAGAGCGGCGTTGTAGGACGTCCCGGCGCGGTCGAGTACCAGCCCGACGACGATGTCCTGGCGCTGCTCGACGGCCAGCCGCTGGATCGGCCCGGCGAGGACCGGCAGCGTCCGCTCGTCCGCGGCGAACGTCTTCTCCGGGAGGACCACCGTGCTCGTCGAGCGGGGCAGAGCGCGGATCCGCGTGACGTAGCGGTCGAGGAGGTGCCTGCCGGCGGTGGTGGCCAGGTCGACGGTGTCGTCGGGGCGGTCGGTGTCCACCAGGGCGACACGGGTGGTGGTGACGGGGTGGGGCTGCCCCAGCCGCCAGGTGCCGTAGCCGAGCGGCAGGGCGAGGACGAGGGCGGCCACCACCAGAACCCGGACCCTGCCCTGCGCCCATGGCGTCGCTGCCACGGCGAGGGCCGCCGGGAGGCCCATCACCAGGAACGTGATCCCCCACGGACCGGTCAGGGAGGCGGTCTGGAGCACCGGCCCCACGTCCGCCTGGGTGTAGGCCAGGCTCAGCCAGGCGCCGTGGGGCAGGGCCAGCGAGAGAAGGTACTCCAGCGCGACCCAGCCGGCAGGAACGGCAGCGGCGGCGGTGAGCGGACGACCGTTCAGCAACAGTCGGCGATATGCCCAGGTCAGCAGGGCGAACACCACCGCCTGGCCGAGTATGACGGAGCCTGCGGCCGGGAGCGGCATTCCGAGGGTGCCGAGGAAGTACGGCCACATCCTGCTCTGCCCGAGGAGCCAGGCGAGCCCCGCGGCACAGCAGGCGACACGCGCACCCACTCGCGGGGCCAGCCGGAGAACCGGCAGGGGTGCGAGCCAGGTGAGCCAGGGCAGCGGGTGCAGGCCGGTGCCGAACAGCAGCAGTACGGCACTGACGAAGGTCGAGACGATGACGGTCATGGGGCGATCGTGTTCCGCGCGGCTGCCCCGGGGCGTCCCTCCCACGAGCGCTTTCCGCCCTCACTCCCGCGAGCCATGGGCTACGGACTACCGGTTCCCCGGTGCGACAAGACCGGACTCGTAGGCGAACACCACCGCCTGGACGCGGTCGCGCAGGCCGAGTTTGGTGAGGACGTGGCTCACGTGCGTCTTGACGGTGTGCTCGGTGACGACCAAATCGACCGCGATCTCCGCGTTCGACAGGCCACGGGCGACGAGCCGTAGCGTCTCGGCCTCCCGGGCGGTGAGCTGCCCCAGCCGGGCCGCAAGACGAGGGGCGACGCCGTGGCTCGGTCGCCTGACCAGGTCCTCCACCAGCCGGCGGGTGACCGCGGGGGCGAGCAGCGAGTCGCCCGCTGCCACTGTCCGGACGGCCCGGGCGAGTTCGTCCCGTCTGATGTCCTTCAGCAGGAACCCGCTGGCCCCCGCCCGCAAGGCGTCGTAGACGTACTCGTCCAGGTCGAACATGGTGAGCACCAGGACCCGGGAAGGCAGCGCCGCACAGATCCGTTCGGTGGCCTCGATCCCGTTCATGATGGGCATCCGCACGTCCATGACCACCACGTCGGGCCGCAGTGCGTGCGCAGCCCGGACCGCGGCGGCGCCGTCGCCCGCCTCGCCGACCACCGTCATGTCGTCCTGACCGTCCAGGATCGCGGCGAACGCCGCTCGGAACAGGTCCTGGTCGTCGGCGACGAGAACGCTCAGCATGCGGCTCGTTCCACCGGAAACCGCGCGAGGACGGTGAACCCCCGCGGTCCCGGCCCGGTGCGCACCGTGCCGCCGCACGTCGTCGCGCGCTCGTGCATCCCGATGATCCCCAGGCCCCCCGGTCGCGGCGTGCCGCCCCGGCCGTCGTCGGCGACCTCGATCTCCAGATCGCCGCCCCAGCGGACCCGTACGGACACGGAACCGGCTGCGGCGTGCTTGCGCACGTTCGTCAGCGCCTCCTGGACGATCCGGTACGCGGCGACACCGACCTCCGGCGGGACCGTGCGCGGCGCACCCTCCACGGTCAGCGTCACCGGAAGTTCAAAGGCCCGCACGAGGTCCCCGAGCGTGGCGAGACCGGGCTGTGGCGCACCCGCCGGGATCTCCCTCAGGACACCGAGCAGCGCACGCAACTGGGTCAGGGTGGCCCGTCCGGTGTCGGCGATGAGGTCGAAGACCTCGGTCCGGGGGTCCCGGGGGTCCGTCGCGTCGGCCTCGCCCCGCCGGGCGAAGGGACCGGCCTCCGCCTGGACGACCATCAGACCGACCGAGTGCGTCACGATGTCGTGCATGTCGCGGGCGATGCGGGCGCGTTCCCGCAGCACCGCCGCGACTCTCTCCTGTTCGAGGCGCCGGGCGCGCTCGGCATGCTCCGCAGCTTGTGAACGGCGTGCGTGTTCGGCTGTGCCCAGCGCGAACGCCGCGAGGAAGGCCGTCCCCATGAGCGGATAGACGTCGGTGTTCTCCTGCGGCAGAGCCAGCGAGAGGTAGACGGCGGCCACCGTGATCGGCAACGACACCAGCCGCACCAGGGGACGGCTCAACGCCGCAACCGTGTACACGCCCACCAGTGGTCCCCACGGCAGCAGCAGCGGCTTCTGCCACAGCACCAGCGCGGTCATCGCCGCACCGACCACCAGGGTGACCGGCACCGGCGCCCGGCACCGCCACAGCACCGGTACGGAAGCGAACAGTGCCGGCAGTACCACCCACCAACGCACGGGTGGAAGCAGCACGGGGACGACCGTGGCCAGGGTAACGGCCAGCGCCACCAGCGGGTCGACGATCCGTGGGCTTCGCATGCCGTTCAGTGTCCTGGCCGACGGGCCCCCGCACCTCACTCGCAAGAGTGAGAAGCGGGCTCCACCGCATCCCGCTCACCGCACCCCGTCGCGCTCGCCGCCCAGCGAACAGACCGTCGGCTCCTGGAACCGGTCCTGACCGCCGTGCCGCCCGGCGCCCGCACCCGGGCCCACCGCCTGACGCCGCCTCCTCCGTCAGTACGGCAGGAGGCGTCCCGACGGCGTCCTGCGGTCGATCTCGTCCCTCGAGGGCGAGGCGGGCCGACGACTCACACGGACATGAATCCGGGCCTGACGATTCATGACGGCCTCCTCGTGATGTGCCTCCGGTGCGTCCGGTCTGGAGTACATGCCCCGCACCCGACTCCTCCACCCCTTTCAACAGGTGGCGGCAGACCTCGGATTCGTCGGCCGGCGATGCGCGGGGGAGCGGAGCCAGGGCAGGGCGAGGATCCCGGACGGCCCGGGGCGCACCTGCGACATTGCCCGCACTCGCCCCCTGGCCGCTCCGAACGGTGTGCCGAGCCGGAGCAGTTGACGACGATCTCCCGTTCCGCCGCATCCACGGCGGGGACGACTCAGTGTTTCCCCCGATGTATCCGGCACCGCGCTTTGCGAGGATGGCGACGCCGTTGGCCGCAGGCCGGTACTGACCGGCGCCGAGGGGAAAGAACATGGGGGCGTAGTGAGGTTCACGGGAATGGGCATTCGTGCGGCGAGCCGGGGGACGGGCACGGTGCTCGTGCTCGTCGCATTGGCCGGGTGCAGCGTCGGCGGTGAGGACGGCAAGGCCACGGCCCAGGCCGCAGGCACGCCGTCGGCGTCCGCCGAGCCGACACACGGGACGGGTGACTACCGTCCGCCGACGGACCTCTGCTCGAACGTCGACTTCGGCCCGCTGACCGCCGCCGTCGCGCCGAGAGCAGGCTCGCCGAAGGGGGAGAAGACCGGCTCGGATCCGGCGACCGCCAGCGGCGCGGCCTGCCTGCAGGGCTTCAAGACGGCCGGGGCCAAGACGGACGGCCGTTCCATCGTCTACTGCTCCGCATGGAAGAACGTGGCAATCGCGATCAAGCAGCACTCATACCGGCTGTCCTCCGCGCGGCGTGAGGCCAAGGGACCGGTGGTGCTGGAACCGGGATTGGGCCGCGCGGCGTTTCGCTACGAGAACGTCAAGGACTCCGCGCCGTTCGCCACCGACCTCCGGCTGATGGTCCGGGACAGCAACCTGGAATGCGAGGTGCAGGTGCAGAGCCTGAATCTCCTGACGGATCAGCAGATCAAGGCGGCCTGGCCGGCCATGGCGCAGACCGCCCGGGCGCTGCTGCCCAAGCTTCGCCCCTGAACTGAGCTGACCTGAACCGACCTGAAGGGCGGCCTGATCATCCGCAGGGCCAGGGCCAGGGCCAGGGCCTGTGCCGGTCGGCCCGCCCTGTTGTGTGACCTCCCAATGTGACGTTGCCAGTTCACGCCTCATAGGTGACAGCAGCAATCGGGCACAGGAGGTCAACATGCCGCGTACATGCAGGAATGAGGCCCCCTTCTCGTCGACGCGTCGGTCATCCAGGGCCGGTACGCCGAACTGCCGGCCTAGGAGCTTCGGCAGACGATGACGGCCTTGGCCGCCGACACGACAGCGCCCTTGCCCGGCTGCTGCGCGACACCGTCCACACCGGCGCGTCCCGCTACGACCCGCCCCGCGCGACCGGTGACCTGGCTGCTCGCCCCTCCGTCGGCCGGCCCTCGAACTTGGCCACGAGCCCGACACCTGGCCTTGCCCCTTCCGTGTGAGGTAGGGATTGGGGACGACGGAAACCCCGAAATGAGTACTACTTATCTAGCGCGAGTGGTCTCGGCGAGTCGACGGTGCGGGCCGCGGTGAACAGTCGAACGTCACGGTGATCTCGCTGCCAGCTGCAGTGATTCGTTACTGCCGGTGGTCAGTGCCCCGTGACCATGATGCGTCCGTAGGTCATCGGTGGTGCACCAGAGGGGAAAATAGGCATGCCTATCATCTTGACCCGGATGCCTTCTTCCTCAATAAATACAACTCATACAGGCGGGACTTGGAGGAGGACACCACAGATGAGACCCCTACGCATCGGCGCGGGGACGGTCAAGGCGCTCGCAGCGGCAGCCGTCGTCTTCACGGCCGTGCTGCCCGCTCAACCCGCCTACGCGGCCACGACGAACTTCTACGTCGACCCCGTCAACGGCAGCGACGGCAACCCGGGAAACAGCACCGCCGCAGCCTTCAGGACCGTACAGGCCGCGCAGACCGCGGTCCGCGCCCGCAACGCGAACATGTCCGACGACATCGTCGTGAACCTGCGCGGAGGCGCCTACCCCCTCACCGCCCCGGTCGTCTTCGGCACCGGCGACTCGGGCACGAACGGCCACACGGTCGTCTACCAGGCGTACAACGGTGAGACGCCCGTGATCACCGGCGGCCAGGCGATCACCGGCTGGACCGCGGCGGCGAACGGCGAGTACAAGGCGCCCGTGGGCGGCCTCACCTTCCGGCAGCTGTACGTCAACGGGGTCCGTGCCACCCGGGCCCGCTTCCCCGACGTCGGCTCGGACTTTCAGCTGCAGGGCAGCGACAACACCAACAAGCTGCTGAAGGTGCTCAGTTCACAGGTCTCCGACTGGGGCCAGCTCGGCAAGGTCGAGATGATGCTGGAAACGCAATGGGGCGAGAGCTATCTGCGGCTGAAGTCGATCACCTCCGGCAACGGCACCGCCAACGTGTCGATCCAGGACCACGAGGCGGGCATCCTCTTCCCGCGGCCATTTCCGGTACTCTCCAACGGCTCTCCCCTTCACTTCGAGAACGCCCACGAGTTCCTCAACGAACCGGGCGAGTTCTACGTCGACACCGCCGCGCAGACCGTCTACTACAAGCCCCGCCCCGGCGAGGACATGTCCACGGCCACCGTGCAGGCGCCCACGCTCAGGACGCTGTTCGACGTCAAGGGCACGAGCCTGGACAGTCCCGTCCATGACCTGCGCTTCTCCGGGATCACCTTCACCCGGACCACGTGGATGGAAGCGACCGACAACGGCTACCTCAACGCCCAGGGCGGCAACTACAACATCTCGGCCGACAGCTCCAACAAGCAGTTCGTGGGTCGTCCGCCGGCCGGGGTCCAGGCCGCGAACGCCGACCGTCTCTCCTTCACCGACAACACCTTCACGCAGATGGGCGCCACCGCCCTCGACCTCCACCACGGCGTGCACGACAGCACCGTGACCGGCAACCTCATCTCCGACATCGCCGGCAACGGGATCACGGTCGGAAAGTTCTCCGATCCGACCGTGGAGTACCACACCGTCTACAACCCGCCCGCCTCTCCGGCCGGTGAAGACGCCCGGGAGGTGGTCAAGAACGTCACCGTCAAGAACAACCTGATCACCCGGATCGGCGAGGACTACCTGGGCACCGCCGGCGTCAACGCGGGCTTCGTCAACAGCACCACCATCGACCACAACGACATATCCGACACTCCGTGGGCCGGCATCTCGCTCGGCTGGGGCTGGCAGTCGGCGGCCAACGCCGAAGGCAACAACAGTGTCAGCTACAACCGCCTCGGCAACGTGATGAACCGGCTCTGCGACTCCGCCGGCATCTACCACCTCTCCAACGACCCCGGCACGGTCATCAACGGCAACTACATCCACGACGTGGTGCGTGGCCCGGCCGCCTGCGGCTCAGCCGTGGCGGGCGTCTACCTGGACGAGGGGTCGGACAACATGACCCTTTCGAACAACGTGCTGTCGCACACCGACGGATTCATCAACCAGAACCGCAACGGCACCCACGTCACGCTCACCGACAACACGACGTCCGGCGACTCGGTCATCAAAGCCTCGGGGTTGGAGCCCGCCTACCAGGGGCTGTCGGCCAGGAACAACCTGGCGCATCACAAGCCGGCGTCCTCCTCCTCGGTGTACGGCTCCGCCTGGGGGGCGGCCAAAGCCGACGACAACGACGGTGCCACCGGCTGGTCACCGACCGGGAGCGACACCTCGGCCTGGTGGCAGGTCGACCTCGGGCAGGCCCACCAGCTCGGACAGTTCTCCCTGACGACTCGTCAGGAACTTGACCAGCCGGCGACCCGCAGCCAGTTCGAGATCCGCGGCTCCAACGACCCGTCGTTCGCCACCTACACCGTGCTGGGGCGCCAGGGCGCCACCACACTGCCTTTCACCTCGACACTGACGGGCGACATCGACGTCCGCCAGAAGTTCCGCTACCTGCGGGTCGCCAAGACCGACGGCGCGTACTTCTTCATCACTGACTTCAGTGTCCAGCAGGCCGGCGGGGCGCTGGAGGACGCGACCAGTACCCCGAACATCGACCCCTCGACGTTCTACACGATCAAGAACGTCAACAGCGGTCAGGTGATGGACGTGTACCAGAGCTCCACCGCCGACAGGGCGAGCGTCGTCCAGTGGCCGAGTACCGGGGGAGCCAACCAGCAGTGGAACATCGTTCCGGTCAGCGGGCAGCTCTACCGGATCGTGAGCAGGAACAGCGGCAAGGTCCTCGACGTCAACGGCTTCAGCCATCGGAGGGGGACCACGCTGCAGCAGTACTCCTTCGCCGGCGGCAACAACCAGCTGTGGTACTTCGAGCCGACCACCGGTGGGTTCGTGATCCGCAACTTCGAGAGCAGGCAGATCCTGGAGGTGGGCAACGGATCGACGGCGAACGGCGCCGCCATCGATCAGTGGATGCCCCTCGATCAGGCAAACCAGGCTTGGACGATCCAGTGACAGGGTGACCCGATGCGGAGCGGCAGTCGGTGGGGCCGGAAGGCGACGGCCTTCCGGCCCCACCGTTCCCGCCCGCTCGCCCTGCCGAAGCCGCCCCTTCGCCGGAGGGGCGGCTTCGGCGTGGCCGCCTACCTGCGGTCGCTCGCCGGACCGCTCCCGCAGGTCCGGTTCTGCCCAGGGGCGACGGGCGGGATCGGCCCGGTAGCCGCGCCACCCGCCCGGTGCGAGCCCCTCAGGGGTGGGCGTCCGAGGTTCCTGCGAAACACGTCGCCGACGCTGCACCCCCGGCCGCCGACCAGGACGCGGGCACGCATGCGGGGACGGTGCCGGCTGCTGTCGCCGACACCGTCCCCGCGGGTCCTTCGTTGGTCTCGGCCCTTCCGCGTCACCCGCGACAGCGCACTGTGGCGGCTGAGCGGGGTGCACGGCTCATGGCCGTGGAGAGGCCGTATGAGTCCACGTCGAGCAGCTCCTCGACGGTGGCCGCCCAGTGGTTGTCGCCCGGCCGGTCAGGGGCCGGGGAGGGGGGAACTCCTTTGGTGCGTGCGATCCCGGTGCGCCGCTCCCGGTCCGTGCGGCGCCGCACGATCAGCCGGTCGGCGGACGTCGGCTTCCGGAGGGGACGTCGGACCTGATCAGCCCTTGGCGCCGGAGGTCGTCCCAGAGAGCCTCGGGGACGGTGCTCCGGTGCAGTTCCACGTTCCGCGTCACCTGGTCGGGGCCGCGCATACCGAGGGTGACGTTGACGACGCTGGGGTGGGTGTGGGGGAAGGCGATGGCGGCGGCGGGGAGGGTGGTGCCGTGTGCCGCGCAGACGTCGGCGATGGCCAGGGCTCGGGTGAGGAGGTGTGGTGGGGCGTCCTGGTAGTCGTATTTCATGCCTTCGGTGGGTCGGTCGCGGGAGAGGAGTCCGGAGTTGAAGACGCCGACGGCGACGACGCTTTTGTCGTGTTCTGCTGCGGCGGGCAGGACGTCGTCGAGTGCGGACTGGTCGAGGAGGGTGTAGCGGCCGGCGAGCATGACGACGTCGGCGGGGGTTTCGCGCAGGAAGCGGGCGAGCATGGCGGACTGGTTCATGCCGGCGCCGATGGCGTCGATGACGCCTTGGTCGCGCAGTGCGGCGAGGGTGGGCATGGCCTCGTCGGCCGCTTGGCGCCAGTGGTCGTCGGGGTCGTGGAGGTAGACGATGTCGAGGCGGTCCAGGCCGGTGCGTTGCAGGGTCGCTTCGATGGAGCGCAGG
>NZ_MJAJ01000024.1 GCF_001746365.1 Streptomyces sp. LUP30 | reverse complement strand
CGTCCACTGTGTTGGTTCTGAAACCACGAACAGCCCCATGCCATGGTCACGGTGTGGTGCGGCTGACAGTTTCATAGTGTTTCGGTGGTCATAGCGTGAGGGAAACGCCCGGTTACATTCCGAACCCGGAAGCTAAGCCTTACAGCGCCGATGGTACTGCAGGGGGGACCCTGTGGGAGAGTAGGACACCGCCGAACAAATTTTACGGGGAACCCCCGCACCTATGGTGCGGGGGTTTTCTGCGTTATGCCTCGATTTAAAAGAGGTGAGCGGGGTCGTGTGCGGGCACTACGGTGCCTTTCATGTACACGTATATGGTGCGAGCTGTTCGGGCGGACGAGTGGGCCTCGGTGAAGGCCCTGAGGCTGTTGGCGCTTCGGGATCCGGTCGCCGATCTCGCCTTCTACGAGACGTACGACGAAGCGGTCGTCCGGCCGGACGACTTCTGGCGGGAGCGGGTCGCCGGCGGGGCCGAAGGGGCGGTCGGCGCCCGGCAGTTCGTCGCGGAGACCGCGGCCGGGGAGTGGGCCGGAACCGTCACCGTGCTGGTCGAGGCGGCGGGCAGCGTCGACTGGGCCGGGGCGGCCGTCGAGCGGTTGCAAGGAGGCGTGGTGGGGGTGTTCGTGCGCGCCGAGCACCGGGGGGCCGGGGCGATCGAGGCACTGTTCGACGCCGCCTTGGAGTGGGCGTGGTCGTGGGGCGCCGAGCGGGTGCGGCTCGTGGTGCACGAGGACAACGGGCGGGCCCTCGCGTGCTATCGGCGGCTGGGCTTCTCGCCGACCGGAGTCGCCTTCGAGGAGCGGCGGGAGATCGAGATGGCGGTGGAGCGGCCGGCCGGGGCTTGAGCCGGGCCGGTCCGGCGCTGCCGCCGTCACCCGCCCCGCTACACCGGTAGTTCGTGGTGCGGCCAGCGGGCCTTGGCCTGCTCGCGGGAGCGGAGCAGGGCCAGAGTGCGCAGGCCGCGGTCCCGCCCGGTGGACAGCAGCTCCGGGAGCTGGGGGATCGGGGCCACGGCCGCGACATCGTCGAGGACCAGGGTCAGTGGTGGGTCGAGGCGACCGGAGGATGACCGTTCGGCCATGCGCCGGCCGCGCTCGACCACGCTGGAGACGAGGGCCGTGAGGAGGGGCATCGCGCCGGGGCTCGTCCTGGGGTCCTCGAGGGATTCGCCGACCACATAGAGCGTTCCCCCTTCGTCCACGAAGGAATCCAAGGCGAGGGCATCACTTCGGTTTGGAGTGCATGCCTCGCGGATGTTGATCGTGGACAGGGCGGAGAGGGCCCGGGAGGTCAGTTCCTGTGCGATGTCCCGGCGTTCGGGGTGCGCGGTGAGAGCGGCTTCGAGTTCGCCGGCCGCGCCCGGGGCCGCCTTGGGGCTGGTGCGGAGCGTGCGGACCGCTTCCTGGATCCCGACGCCCTGGGACCAGCGGTGGACGTGCCGGATGGTGCGTCCGTCGACGGCAGCGGCGTGGAGGTAACTGCGGAGGAGGGTTTCGGCCGTTTCGGTGACCGCCTGGTCCAGGCGCGCGGTGGGGCGGACGGGGGCCAGGAGGGCGGTCGCCCTCGCCACCGCGGTGGCCTTGTCCTCGCAGCCCGCGGTGGGGGACCAGTGGAGACGGGCGGGGGTGTCGCAGCGGTGGGCGGGGTCGTAGAGGTGGACCGGGCCCAGTTTGGCCCGGGCGTCCTTGGTGTCCTGCCAGAGGGCGGGGTTCGACGTGAGGACGAGGGCGGGACCCTCCGCGTCGCGCACGGCCTGTCCGGCGGTGGCGTGGCGGACGTCCGCGGGGGCGTAGTGCACCCTGCCCTCGGAGCGGCTCGCCTCCCGGCCCGCCGGTCCGTCACCCGGCACGGGGGAGGCCGCCCGTTCACCCGGCACAGGCACAGGCACAGGCACGGGCACGGGGGCAGGCACAGAGGTCGGTACCGGAGACGCCGGCGGGGAGAGCGGCTGCGGAGCGGACTGCTGAGCGGGCTGGGGTGGGAGGGGCGCCGTCGCCGGGGCCGTGGGCTCGGCGGTCTCGATGCGCTGGGTCGGCACCTCGTGGTGGGGCGGCGGGGTCTGCTCGCGAGCTGACGGCGGGGTTTCCGCGCGCTTCCGGGCCCGTACCGCCTTCCAGCGGGCGAACGTCCCTATCGCGAACACCGTCACGACGAAGAGGATCATCAGCTCGCCGATGAACAGGCCCCAGAACAGGCCGTAGCCCGACAGGGCCTTCGCGTCGGCCTCCGGCCAGGCGCCGGGGACGTCGTGGGGCTGGGCGACGAGGTGGCGCATGGCCTGGGGGGTGCGGGTGAAGGCGACGCCCGCGGGCCAGGAGCCGTGCGCGAACAGGGCGGCCAGTCCGGTCGCCGTCCAGACCAGCAGCGTCATGCCGAGCAGGAAGGCGAGTATGCCGACCAGCAGGCCGTCCGGGACGCCTGCCTGACCGTCGCGGCGCCGCTCGTCCACCGGTCTCATGGCCACTCCTGCCCGCCTACGCCACCGTCGACTCGGACGAGCCGTCCAAGTCGGCCAGGTGCTGTTCCATGAAGGCCGCCGCTCGGCGTTCCTGTTCCAGTTCGGCGGCGAGCAGGGCGTCGTCGTCGGACATGGTGCGGTCGGCGGAGGATTCCGTCATGGCCCGGTCGGTGAAGACGAGGGGCCGTTCCGTCTCGGTGACCAGGTGTTTCACCACCTGCACATTGCCGTTGACGTCCCATACGGCGATGCCGGGGGTGAGGCTCGGGATGATCTCGACCGCCCACCTGGGCAGACCGAGCACCCGGCCCGTCGCCCTCGCCTCGTCCGCCTTCTGGGCGTAGATCGTGCGGGTCGAGGCCATCTTCAGGATGGCGGCCGCCTCCTTCGCGGCCGCGCCGTCCACCACGTCGGACAGATGGTGCACGACCGCCACGAAGGACAGGCCGAGCCGCCGGCCGAACTTCAGCAGGCGCTGGAAGAGCTGGGCGACGAACGGGCTGTTGATGATGTGCCAGGCCTCTTCGACGAGGAAGATGCGCTTGATCCGGTCGGGGCGGATCCAGGTGTGCTCCAGCCAGACCCCGACGATGGCCATCAGGATCGGCATGGCGATCGAGTTCCGGTCGATATGGGACAGGTCGAACACGATGAGCGGGGCGTCCAGGTCGATGCCGACGGTCGTCGGGCCGTCGAACATGCCGCGCAGGTCGCCGTCGACCAGGCGGTCCAGGACCAGCGCCACGTCCAGGCCCCAGGCCCGTACGTCGTCTATGGCGACGTTCATCGCCTCCGCCGACTCCGGTTCGGGGTGGCGCAGTTGCTCGACGATGTCGGTGAGCACCGGCTGGCGTTCGACGATCGTCTCGTTGACGTAGGCGTGGGCGACCTTGAGCGCGAACCCGGAGCGCTCGTCGAGGCCGTGGCCCATCGCCACCTCGATGATCGTGCGCAGCAGCGCGAGCTGGCCCGTCGTCGTGATCGACGGGTCCAGGGGGTTGAGGCGGATGCCGTGGTCGAGAGCGGCCGTCGGGTCCAGGCGGATGGGGGTTATTCCCAGCGCCTGCGCGATGAGGTTCCATTCGCCGACGCCGTCCTCGCCCTGGGCGTCCAGGACGACGACCTGGCGGTCGCGGAAGCGGAGCTGCCGCATGACGTAGGTCTTCTCCAGGGCCGACTTGCCGTTGCCCGACTCGCCGAGGACGAGCCAGTGCGGGGCCGGGAGTTGCTGGCCGTAGAGCTGGAAGGGGTCGTAGATGTAGCCCTTCCCGGAGTAGACCTCACGGCCGATGATGACGCCGGAGTCGCCGAGGCCGGGAGCGGCGGTGGGGAGGTAGACCGCCTGGGCCTGGCCGGTGGAGGTGCGGACCGGAAGGCGGGTCGTCTCCACCTTGCCGAACAGGAAGGACGTGAAGGCGTCGGTGAGGACGGACATCGGGTCCCGCATGTGAAGTCCCTACCTTCGGATTCCGGTGGCGAACGGGAGGGTGTTCACGAACGCGCGGTGGTGCTCACGGTCGCACCACTCCAGCTTCAGGTACGACTTTCCGGCCGACGCCCTTATCGTCCGCTTGTCGCGGGCGAGCGCCTCGGGGCTGCGGGAGGAGACGGTGATGTAGCCGACCAGGTTGACCCCGGCCGCGCCGGACGCCAGGTCCTCGCCGCGCTGGTCCAGGCGGGAGTGGGCGGCCACGTCGCGGGGGTCGACGGTGCGGTTCATCTTGGCCGCGCGGCTCGCCTCCGCCTCGTCGTTCGTCTTCTCCGTCAGCATGCGTTCGATCGCGACCTCGGTGGGTTCGAGGTCCATGGTGACGGCGACCGTGCGGATGACGTCCGGGGTGTGGACCAGCAGGGGGGCCAGGAAGTTGACGCCCACCGGGGTCATCGGCCACTCCTTCACCCAGGCCGTGGCGTGGCACCAGGGCGCGCGGGTGGTCGACTCGCGGGTCTTGGCCTGGAGGTACGTCGGCTCCATGGCGTCCAGCTCGGCCGGCCAGGCGTTGCGCTTGGTCATCGCCTGGATGTGGTCGATCGGGTGGTCCGGGTCGTACATGGAGTGGACGAGGGAGGACAGCCGGCCCTGGCCCAGGGGCTGGCGGACGCGGATGTCCGCCTCCTGCAGGCGGGAGCAGATGTCGGTGAGCTCACGGGCCATGACGACGGCGAGGCCGGCGTCGCGGTCGAGCCTGCGGCCGGCCTGGGGGCGGGCGGCGCGGGCCATGGCGTGGGCCTCGGCGGACAGCTCGCGGGTGAAGTGCATACAGGCGACGAGATAGGCGCGGTGCTGCTCGCTGCTCGTGGAGACCATGGACTGCAGCTGGTCGTAGGAGCGGGCCAGCCAGTCGGGGGAGCGCTCGTCGCCCCGGACGGCGACGTCCTTGGCGTGGGCGTCGGGGTCGGCGGGGAGGGTGCGGGCGAGGATCTGCAGGCGGGTGACGAAGCCGTCGCCGTTGGCCACGTGCTTGAGGAGGGTGCCGAAGCGGTCGACGAGGGCCTCCTGGTCCTCGCTGTCGCGCAGGCCGACGCCCGGGCCCTCGATCTCGATCGCGGCCGTCACCGTGCGGCGGTCGGCGTGCAGGAGGACGGCGATCTCGTCGGGCCCGAAGGGCGCGGCCAGCCAGTTGATGCGGCCGATGCCCGGAGGCGGCCCGATCTCGATCTCCTGTCCGTCGAGCCGGGTGCCGGCCTCGACGGCGGACGAGCGGTACGTGGTGCCCCGGCGCAGGGTGCGCTTGTAACTGCGGTTGATCTCGAACCACTTGTAGAACGTGCGGCGCTTGTAGGGCACGTAGACGGCGGCCACGGAGAGCATGGGGAAGCCGCTCAGCAGGACGATGCGCAGGGCGAGGACGGGGACGAGGAGGCCGCACATCATGCCCAGGAACGCGCCGAGGACGATGAGCGCGATCTCGCCGGACTCGCGGTTGCGGCCGACGATCGCGTTGGGCCTGGCGCGGCCGATGAGATATGTACGGCGGGGCGTGACCGCGTGGGACACGTGGGAATCAGTCGTCAACGCCCTTCACCTCCCGTGCGGTTGGTACTGCTGTTGCGGGTGTTGCCGGCGTGCGGGGTGTTGACCGGGTTGCTCGCGCGGGGCGGGGGTGCGGCGGAGGGGACAGATCCGCCGCCTCCGTTCGAGGAGCGCGAGCTGTGCGCGGCCACCCCGCCGCTGGCGGGGTTGGAGGGGCGGGCGCCGGAGGACCCCGACTGGCCGCCGCCGTTGTTGTCCGCACGGGTGCTGTGGGTCTTGATGCCCTGGGCGACGAGAGTCGCCGGGGAGCTGATGACGGCCGCGGCCTTGCCCTCGGCCCCCTGCATGATGCGGTTGTTGCGGCCGTTGGCGATCTCGTCGCCGAAGCCGGGGACGAAGCGGTAGATCATCGCGCTGGCGAAGATGGCGAGCAGGATGATGGCGAGGCCGGAGACGACGGCGGAGAAGGCGTTCGGGCCGTCGCCGGCGGACAGCGCCCCGGCCAGTCCGAGGACGATCACGATCACCGGTTTGACCAGGATGACGGCGATCATGATGCCGGCCCAGCGGCGGACGTGGCTCCACAGGTTCTTGTCGACCAGGCCCGCGTAGACGACGGTGCCGAGCAGGGCGCCCACGTAGAGCAGCGCGGCCCGGATGACGAGCTCCAGCCAGAGCACCCCGGCGGCGAGGATCGACACCAGGGACACCACGATCAGCATGATCGGGCCGCCGCCGATGTTCTCGCCCTTGGCGAGGGCGGCGGAGAAGGTGCCGAAGAAGGTGTCGGTCTGGTTGCCGGTGGTCTTGGCGAGGACGTCGGTGATGCCGTCCGTGGCGGAGACGACGGTGTAGAGGATCAGGGGGGTGAAGGCGGAGGCCAGGACGGTCAGCCAGAGGAAGCCGACGGCTTCGCCGATGGCGGTGGTCAGAGGGACCCCGCGCACCGCGCGCTTGGCGACGGCCAGCAGCCACAGCAGGAGCGTCAGAACGGTCGAGGCCGCGAAGACGACGGCGTACTGCTGCAGGAACTTCTCGTTGGTGAAGTCCACGTTCGCCGTGTCCTTCACGGCGGCGCTGAGCTTGTCGACGGTCCAGGAGGCGGCGTCGGCACAGCCCTTGGCGAGCGAGGAGAGGGGGTCGAGGGTGTCGGAGACGCCGGGGTTGGTGGTGGAGGAGGGGTTCTCGCCCTTCTCGCAGTAGTCCCTGGCGGGGCCTCGGATGAGCTCGCTACAGGCGCTGCTCGGAGAGGACGAGGGTGACGGGGACGGACTGGGCGTCGGCAGGGCGACGGCACGGGTGGCCAGCAGCACAGCCGTGGCCTGTACGGCGGCCAGGGCGGCCGTCACCTTGAGAGGGAGGTGCTTAGCGCGCATAGGTGAACCCTCCGAACTCCTCGACGGCCTTCGTCATGTCGTCGGCGGTGGAGGCCTTTTGGTCGCGCCCGACCGGCACAGGACCGTCCTTCTGCTGGAAGTCGGCGACCTTCCAGTCGTTTTCCGCCCATGTGAGCTGGTAGGTCGTGGTGAACCAGCTCTCGGCGACGGGGTTGGTCGAAGTCGCCCCCGAGAGACCGAAGAGCGACGTGTACCAGACCTCGACGGTGGCTGCGCTCGCGCTGGACGCGGTGACCTTGGTGCCCACGGGGACGACCCGGGAGACGAACGTCTGACCGTCCGGTGCGGTGCCGTCCTTGTCGAGGCCGATGTTGCTCAGAAACGTCTCGTTCGCGTAAGCCTTGTCCAGGGCGGACTGTCTGGCGGCGGCGACACGGGGTGCGTACACGGTGTCGACGATCTGGTGCCGTTGTGTCGTGAGGAACATGTCGGCCGAGCCGAGCGCCACGGCGTAGTTGGCCGCTGCGCTCTGCGCACCCTGCGCGTCGTGGGCGTAGCCCACCGGGATGCCGCCGCTCGTGGCCCGCACGGGCTTCGTTCCCGTGGCTGTCGTGCTGGTGGCGGTCGGCTTGTCGGCTTCGCCGCCGCCCGTCGACGTTGAAGCGGAATCTCCGCCTCCACGGTTCGCGAAGGCGATCGCTGCGATCAGCAGGACGACGACGCCGACCACGGTGACGAGGCTGCGCGACGACGAGCGGCCGCCTCTGCGGGCTCCGCCGTAGGGGTCGTTCTCGGGCAGGCGCAGCCGGGTGCCGCCATAGCCGCGACCCTCTTCGGTGCGCGTGGGTTCGCGGTAGTCGTGTTCGTCGCCGGGAGTCATGCCGCGTACGCCCCCTCGTTGCCGTACCGGAACGCGTGGTAGTACGACGGTAGCCGTGCTGGTTCCCGCGCGGGCGCGGTGTGGTGACTCGACATCAGGGACATCAGGGAAACGCAACCTCAGCCGGTGGGCACGACAGGTGGGTGGGGGTGGCGGGCCGGGCGTGCCCGGACGGGACGGGGTGTGACGGAGGGACGCGGTCAGACGGCCATGCCGTACACGATCGTGAACAGCGTCCCGAGGGAGCCGATGATGAAGACGCCCGTCAGGCCGGCGATGATGAGGCCCTTGCCCTGTTCCGCACTGAAGGTGTCCCGCAAGGCAGTCGCGCCGATACGTTGCTTGGCCGCGCCCCAGATGGCGATGCCGAGGCAGAGGAGGATGGCGACCGCCATCACGACCTCGATCATCACCTTGGCCTCGTTGCCCAGGCTGCCGAAGGGCCCCCAGTCCGGAGCGATCCCGCCGATGATGGTGTTGATGTCGCCTTTGTCGGCCGCAAACAGCATGTAAGTCACCGCCCCTGGTGGGTAGTTCCGCAGTCCCTCTGCCGGTGTGCAGAGGTCACGTCTCATTCTCGCCGACAAAGTCGCCGTCGTATGTCGACTTGACGCCATTGGCGGACCGGATTCGTACGATTGGCTCGTATGGTCACTCTGTGTATCACGGCAGATAACGCCGGGCAATGAGGCCGGTGCGGAACCTGTGGTGTGGTTCCGTCGTTAGCCCACTTCACGGCCCTGTGCCGTTTCTGACGGCCGGTCGGGTGAGCTTACGTTTCGATGTTCTCATGACGAAGATCTCACGTTCCGCACAGAGAACGGCGAACGGGCCGCGGCTGTCGCCACGGCCCGTTCGTTCGCCGCGTGTGGCCCCCACGGCCCACTGCGGCTGTTCTTGTGTGGTGGATGTGATGCGGGGTCAGCCGGTGAAGGCCTCTGTGCCCTGGGGGGTGCCGAGGCCGGTGGGGCCGTCGTAGCCGGACTTCGCGGTGCAGAGGTAGGCGGCGCTGGAGGAGCAGGAGCCGTTGCTGCCGCTGGTGACGTCGTTCAGGGCCGAGGTGCCGGCTGCCGCGTAGGGGTAGGCGGCCGGGTAGTCGGCGCTGCCGGGGGTGCCGGCGAGGGCGTAGACCGCGGCGATGATGGGCGCGGAGGCGCTGGTGCCGCCGAACGTGTACCAGCCGGTGGTGACGCCGTAGGAGTCGTAGACCGAGACGCCGGTCGCCGGGTCGGCCACGGCCGAGACGTCGGAGATCGTGCGCTTGGCGCAGCCGGTGTCGGTCTGCCAGGTGGGCTTGGCGTCGTAGGCGGAGCAGCCGGAGCCGGTGCCCTCGGTGGAGCTGGTGTTCCAGACCTTCTCGGTCCAGCCGCGGCTGGTGGAGGACGTGGACAGGGCGGTGCCGCCGACGGACGTCACGTACTTGGAGGCGGCCGGGTACTCCGCGCCGTAGCCCTCGTCGCCCGCGCTGACGGTGATGGCGACGCCGGCGTGCTTGAAGTACGAGGTGTCGTACGACGTGTCCGAGGACGACTCGGAGCCGCCGTAGCTGTTGGAGACGAACTTCGCGCCCAGCGTCACGGCCTCGTTGACGGACTTGCCGAGGTTGGCCATGGACGAGGAGGTGGCCTCGACGAGCAGGATCTTGCAGTTCGGGCAGACCGCGCTTGCCATGTCCAGGTCGAGGGACTCCTCCTCGGCCCAGCCGCTGTCGGCGGTGGGCAGGGAGGTGGTGGAGCCGCTCTGGCTCACCTTCTTGAAGCAGCCGTTGGCGACCGTGCACGCCGGGAGGCCGTAGGAGGAGCGGTACTTGGCGAGGTCGGCGGCGGCGTTCGGGTCGTCGTAGGCGTCGACGATGGCGATGGTCTCGCCGGAGCCGCCGGCCGAGGCCGCGTCGGTCAGGCCGTAGGCGTTCTGGAGGTCGGAGGGGCCGTAGCCGGTGGGGGTCGCGGCGGCGGCCTTCGGGGTGACCTGGGCGGTCTTGCCGGTCTCAGCCGCGCGTTCCTTCTGGAAGGCGGTGGTGCCGCCGGTCACGCGGAAGGAGTTGCAGGTCAGGTCGCCCTGGTGCTTGGGGGTGGCGCAGGGGGTGGCCGCCCAGGTGACCTTGGCGGCAGCGGTCTCGGCGGAAGAGGTCCCGGCGGTGACGGTGGGCGCCGCGCTCGCGTGGGCCGCGGTGCCGAGTCCGGCGAGCACGAGGGCGGTGACGCCGAGGGCCGAAGCGCCTATGCGGCGCCATCTGCCGGATGCGGCAGAGGAGTTGGGGGTGGACGTACGCAACGGACACGCTCCTGGAAGTGGGGTGGCAGGGGCAGTGCGGGTGGTGGTGCTCGGTGTGGTGCTTGCCGTCGGTGCGTGGTCCCCGAAGGCGGGCGGCGGCCCGCGGACGACTGTTCCCTTGTTGAGTACGCGACAACAAGGCAGGCGGCGGAATCCTGACTTCCGCCTTACTGAAGGGGGTTGGGGGATTGCTGATCAATGGCGGGCGGATGGTGCGCGGATGGCCGGAACTTGACCTCGATCGCCACAGGTGTGAGGGAGCGGGGTGCTCCGCTGGTGGGGGGAGGGGGGTGGTGCGACTGCTCGTCCCGATGGCCTGCGCGCGGTCGGCGTCGTCCGTGCCGGGCACGAGGGGAAGGTGGGGTCGCCAGGTGAAGGCGGAGTAAAGTCTGCTCGCCGCGTCCCGCGCCGGACCGGGCCACGCGGCTGTCCTGTCCCCTCCGAGCGCCGGCCGGTGAACCCATGACCAGTACGCAGGACCGGAGCCAGCCGACCGCCCCCGCCCCCGCCCCCGGCGACGGCGCCGACGCGGATGCCCCGGCGCCGGTGACGGAGTTCGCCGAGCGCGCCACGCGCATACGGCGTCGGCTGGAGCGGCTGATCGGCATCGCGGCGACCGAGGGCAACTCGCTCACCGCCCTGCGCAACGGGGACGAGATCTTTCCCGCGATGCTCGAGGCCATCCGGTCCGCCGCGCACACCGTGGACATGATGACGTTCGTGTACTGGCGGGGAGACATCGCCCGGGAGTTCGCACGGGCCCTGGCCGACCGGGCCGAGGCGGGTGTACGGGTGCGGCTGCTGCTGGACGGGTTCGGCAGCCGGCTGATCGAGAAGGAACTGCTGGAGGAGATGGAGCGGGCCGGCGTGCAGATCGCCTGGTTCCGCAGACCCCTGACCCTGTCGCCGTTCAAGCAGAACCACCGCTGCCACCGCAAGGTCCTCGTCGTGGACGAGCAGACGGCCTTCACCGGCGGGGTCGGCATCGCCGAGGAGTGGTGCGGCAACGCCCGTGACCAGAACGAGTGGCGCGACACGCATGTCGAGGTCCGCGGGCCGGCCGTGGACGGCGTCGCCGCCGCCTTCGCGCAGAACTGGGCCGAGTGCCACGACGAACTCTTCGACGACTGCGACCGGTTCGTCCCGCACCGCCCGCAGGGCGACGCCGTGGTGCAGGTGGTGCGCGGCTCGGCCAGCTTCGGCTGGCAGGACATGCAGACCCTGATCCGGGTGATGCTGGAGTCCGCCGAGGAACGCTTCCGGCTGGCCACCGCCTACTTCTCGCCGGACGCCTTCTTCATCGAACTCCTGTGCGCCACCGCCCGGCGGGGCGTGGAGGTCGAGATCCTGCTGCCCGGCCCGCACACCGACAAACGGGTCTGCCAGCTGGCCGGTCAGCACTACTACGAGGACCTCACCGCCTGCGGCGTGAAGATCTACCAGTACCAGCCGACGATGATGCACGCCAAGGTCATCACCGTCGACGGTGTGGCCGCGCTGGTGGGCTCGACCAACTTCAACCGCCGGTCCCTCGACCACGACGAGGAGATCATGCTGGCCGTGCTGGACCAGGAGTTCACGGCCACGCTGGACGGGCACTTCGACGACGACGTGAAGGCCGCGGAGCTGATCCGGGAGGGGCGCTGGAAGCGGCGTTCCGCGCTGCAGCGGGCGCGGGAGACGGCGGTCCTGCCGATCCGCCGATTCCTCTGAAGACCCTTCAGGCGTTTCCGCCGCCCGATTCCTCCGCGCGATTCCGTCGCCGGATTCCCCCGGGCGCTTCTTCCGCCGATTCCCCGGGCGCGGGAGACTCGTATTACCCGGAATCCCGCAGACATGCGTCGAAGATTTGTGGGCGTGAAGGGGATTTCGTGGGGCACCTGACTCTGCGGAGGTTGATAATCATGGTTCCCCTGCTTCTTGTTCTGCTTCTCGCGCTGGTTCTGTTCGGTGCCGGCTTCGCCCTCAAGGCACTGTGGTGGATCGCCGTCATCGTCCTGGCGGTCTGGCTGGTGGGCTTCGTGGTCCGCCCCGCCGGACACGGTGGCCGCAAGGGCCGCTGGTACCGCTGGTAGACGGAAATCCCGGTGAGAAGGGCCCCATCGACGATCGTCGATGGGGCCCTTCGGCCTTCAGCCGCTCATTCACTCCGGTCGCTTTCCAGCACACCTTCCACGAAGTGGTCGAATTCGCCCGCCTGCACGCCCAGGACGAATGCGTCCCACTTACGGCGGTTCGTCGTGACGACCGTCTCCGGGGCGTCGCTTCCCCTCAGGTAGACGGGGGCCTCGCCGTCGTCCCCCGGGCCGAAGGCGATCTCGATCCAGGGGCCGGGTCCGGTCGCGTCCGGGGGAGCGGCTCGGGTCCACACGAGGTCACGGGGGATGTCGGTCACGGCTGGTGTCCTTGGGGGAGGCGAGCGGGGCAGGAGGGCGAGCGGGAAGGGGTGGGAGGGCGCGGACGGCGGGCCTTCCTCCCGGAAGTACATCAGGGAGGTCCCGGACGGCCCGCCGGATTCACTCCAATGGCCGAACCGCCGACCGGCCCGCCCGGGGCGCCCCCGGGCCCCGGGGCCCGTACGGGCCGCCCCTGCCTGCCATCCGTGCTGACCCTCGTACTCCCGTCCGAGACCGGGAAGATTGTGCGGGCCAAGTGCGGGTAGCGTCGAAAGGGACAACTGACGTTCCTCTCACCTTCGTGGGGCACAGTGAACCCGATGAAGCGAAACGCCCTCCTCGGTGCGGTCGTCATGCTGGCCGTCGCCACGGTCACCGCCGCCTCCGAGGCGACCGCCGACGGCGGGACCGGCCCCCTGGGGGTGACGGCCGTCGCTGTGGCGACGCCGCAGACCGCCCGGGTCGGCGCGCTGTTCACCGCGGAGGACGCCGAGGCCGGCAAGTTCGTCGGCCAGCACTTCTGCACCGCGTCCGTCGTGCGCAGCCCGCACCACAACCTCATCGCCACGGCGGCGCACTGCCTCGAAGGGCCTGGAGAGTTCGTCTTCGTCCCCGGATACCACGACGGGCACGCCCCCTACGGGGTCTGGAAGGCGGACCGCGTCTTCCTGCCCGACGGGTGGTCCAAGGACCAGGACGAGGACAGCGACGTGGCGTTCGCCACCCTCGACGAGCGGCAGGCCAAGGGCATCGAGGACGTCGTCGGCGCCAACCGGTTCACCACCGGCACCGCCACCGGGGCCACGCCCGTGACCGTCACCGGATACCCGCACGCCGCCGAGGAATCGGTCCGCTGCACGAACCGGCCCACCCCGCACAGCCCCACCCAGCAGCGCATAGCCTGCCCCGGCCTCACCAGCGGAACGAGCGGCAGCCCGTGGGTGAACGGCGACGGCCAGGTCGTGGGCGTGCTGGGCGGTCACGAGCAGGGCGGGGACACGGACGACGTGTCGTACAGCATCGTTCTGGGCGCGGAGGCCGCCCAGCTGTACCGCGCCGCGACCGCGGACCCCTAGGGGCCACGGGCCGCGCCGTCGGATGCGGTCTCGGGTCTGCGCCCGGCCGCCGGGAGACGGGCGTCGGACGACTGCTTTCCGCTGCCGTGTGATCACCCCGTGGTGACCGGGCCGCCTCTACACTGTCCGGGGCGGACTCCCGGGCGGCGAGGGGCGGTTGACGGTGCGTAGGACATGGATCGTGGTGACCGCTGTCGCCGGCGCCGGAACCGCCTTCATGATGGCGCTCGTCATCGGCGTGTACGTCATCGGCGGGAACCTGGCCAACGAGGTGAGCGGGGCGACCAGGCAACTGGCCAAGGGAGCCGTGCCCGCCGCCTATCAGACGCTCGTGGCGAAGTGGGGCAACCTCTGTCCCGCCCTCAACCCTGCCCTGCTGGCCGCCCAGCTCTACCAGGAGAGCGGGTTCAACCCGAGGGCGCAGAGCGGCGCCGCCGCGCAGGGGATAGCGCAGTTCATCCCGGGCACCTGGGCCACGCACGGCGTCGACGGCGACGGCGACGGCGACCGGGACGTCTGGGACCCGAATGACGCGATTCCGTCGGCCGCGTCGTACGACTGCCAGCTCGCGTCGTACGTGAAGACCGTCCCCGGGGACATCACGAGGAACATGCTCGCGGCGTACAACGCGGGGCCGGACGCGGTCATCAGGTACAAGGGGGTCCCGCCGTACGGGGAGACCCAGAACTACGTGAAGACGATCACGACGCTGGAGGAGTCCTTCGCCGCCCCGGTGACCCGGGTGGACCCCTCGAAGCAGGCCGCCGGAGCCATCTACTTCGCCCAGAAGAAGCTCGGGACGCCCTATCTGTGGGGCGGGAACGGCACCGCTGACCAGGGCGGACGGTTCGACTGCTCCGGCTTGACCAAGGCCGCCTACGAAAGCGTCGGGATCACCCTGCCCCGGGTGGCCAACGACCAGTACAACGCCGGACCGCACCCCAGGCGGAGCGAGTTGCTGCCGGGGGATCTGGTGTTCTTCTCCACCGACCCCGGCAACTCGCGGGCCATCCACCACGTGGGGATCTACGTCGGCGGCGGGTACATGATCGACGCGCCGTACACGGGCGCCGTCATCCGGTTCGACCCGATCGACACGGGCGAGTACTTCGGGGCCACCCGGGTCACCGAAGATGGCGCGAAAGCGCTCCCGACGACGGTGTGAAGAGGGCCGGCGACCCGGCTCTGAGCTGCGGGGATCTGTTTCTCTTCGATAACGTCTGAGTGATCATTCAGTGGAGAGTGGAACGTATCAACCGGGGCCGTGCGTTCCTGTTGGAGCGGGCGCATGTGAGGCGTGCCGAGCAGAACACGACGAAGGGGCCGCAGCACCATGGCTGGACTCGCCGAATCCGGGTCGAACCCCGACGTCGACCTTCTCTACGACATCAACGGGCTGGCCAAGGACGCGCCGCACTGGCTCGACCGGGTGGTCGAGTTCGTGGGCGAGTACGGGCTGCTGCTCGCCATGGTGCTGCTGATCGTGTGGTGCTGGTGGGGTGTGCGGCGGCGGCCCGGCGGGGCCGAGGAGGCCGCGTCCTCCGTCGCCGCCCTGGTGTGGGCGCCGCTCGCCGCCGGCCTGGCCGTGCTGGTGAACGTGCCCATACGCGGGTTCGTGGAGCGGCCGCGGCCCTTCCGGGACCACCAGGGGCTGGAGGTGCTCGTCTCCGGCAAGACCGACTACTCCTTCGTGAGCGACCACGCCACCCTGACCATGGCCATGGCCGTCGGACTGTTCGTCGCCAACCGGAGGTTCGGGCTCGTCGGGATAGGGATCGCCCTGCTCGAAGGGTTCTGCCGGGTGTTCATGGGCGTGCACTACCCGACCGACGTGGTCGGCGGGTTCGCGCTCGGGACCGCGGTGACGCTGCTGCTGTCGCCCATCGCCTCCATGATGCTCACCCCCGTGCTGAAGGCCGTCGACCGGTCGCCGCGGGCCGGATGGCTCGTGCGCGGGCGGGCCGCCCGGGCCGGGGAGCGGGACGCCCTGGTGACCGGCGCGCGCCCGGAACTCGCCGCCGAGGAACGGGACCTGGCCGCCTAGCGCCGGCTTCCGGGAGGCGTGGAAGCCTCCCGGAACGCCTGAGAGGCCGTCTCCCGGGCTTGTTGGGCCGACCGTTGACGGGATGGAGCGGGCGTCCGCCGGAGGCGCTCAGAGGGCCTGGGGGTAGGTGAAGAAGCCGTTGGGGTCGTACTGCTTCTTCAGCTGGGTCAGGCGGGGGAGTGCCTCGCCGTAGTAGGCCTTGCGCCAGTTCGTCAGCGTCGGGTCCGCGTAGTTCTGGTAGGCGGCGCCCGACGCGTACGGGGCCATGGCCTTGTGGGCCGTGTTCAGCCAGGACTGCGCCGCCGCCCCCGTCGTGCCCGCCCGCCACGAGGCGATGTACTGCGCCAGCATGCGCGAGCGGCGGTGGACGAACGCCGTCGCCGTGGGGGAGACCCGGTTCACCGCGCCGCCCAGCGCCGTCAGGGCGATGCTGCCCGAGCCGCCCTGAACCGACTTGATCTGCTTCAGCAGGGCCTGGATGCCCGCCGCCGACAGCGAGACGTCGAAGAAGTCGGAGCGGGCCGCGTACGTCTCGCGGACGAGCTTGCCCTGCGAGGAGCGGCCCGGGGTGGAGCCCGGCAGGTGGCACTGGGCGTCGGAGGAGAAGGACGAGCAGCCGGCGTAGGCCTCCATCGCCTGCTCGTACGTGCGGCGGCGGAGGGAGACGCTCGCCGCGGGCCCGCCCACCCGGTCCGCGAGCCGGTCCACCGCGTTCTGGAGCTGGCCGTACGTGCCGATGCAGAACGCGGCGACCGAGATGGTGGGTGTGCCGCCCGGCGCGTTCGCCACGTGCAGGGAGGACCAGATCTCGTCGGGCTGGGACGGACCCCACTCCTGCCAGGCCTTCACGACCGCGGCCGCCCTCGACCAGGGCCAGGTGAGGTAGCCCGTCACGGCCTGGGGCGCCGGATGGGTCGTGAACTGCAGTTCTGTGACGACGCCGAAGTTGCCGTTGCCGGCTCCGCGTAGGGCCCAGAACAGGTCCTTGTTCGTCGTCGCGTCGGCGGTGAGCTGCTTGCCGTCGGCGGTGACGATCGTGGCCCGGGTGAGGCTGTCGCAGGTCAGACCGTAGGCGCGGGAGACGACCCCGTGGCCGCCGCCCAGCACCAGGCCGGAGACGCCGACCGTCGGGCAGGACCCCGCCGGGATCGTGACGCCCTTGGCGGCGAGCGCCCGGTAGACGTCGATCAGCTTGGCGCCCGCGCCGACCACGGCCGTGCCGCCGCTCGCCCGGACCCGGTTCAGCTTGGAGACGTCGATGATCAGCCGGCCGTCGCCCGAGGACCAACCGCCGTAGGAGTGGCCGCCGTTGCGGATCGCGACCTTGGTGTGGTGGGCACGGGCGTACGCCATGACGGTGCGGATGTCGTCGGCGTGGGCGACATACGCCACGGCCGCCGGCTTGAGGCTGTCGAAGCGGGTGTTGTAGAGCTGCCGCGCCGCGGCCCAGGACGCCTCGCCGGGGCGGACCAGGGTGCCGTCCAGGTCGCGGGCCAACGCCGTCCAGGTGGCGGGGGCGGCGACGCTGGTCGTCGTCAGCGCCGCTCCCGTCCGCGCGGAGCCGGTGTTCGCCGTGGCCGGGGTGGAGGCGCTCGCGCTGCCGCCGGTCGCCTTGCACGCGGTCGCCGCCGCCGCGAGGGCGGCCGTGCCGCCCGCGATGAACCTTCGCCGTTCCATGTCCTTGCGCCTTCCCTCGGCTCGTCGGCTGTACCGAGCGAGACGGGGTCAGGGAACCACAGGTTCCTGACGGCTCCAGCGGTGACGGAACGGTGACGTCAGCCACGGACGGCAGCTACGGACGGCAGGCACGGATGTCAGCCACGGACGTGGGACTCCGCGTCGGATCTCGCCATGCTCCTCGCTCTGCGGGCCGGGCCGCGCCAGCCACAGGTGCAGCGGGCCAGGCAGAACCTGCCCTGTTCGACGGTCGTGGTGCTGTGTCCCGCGGCGGGGCGGGAAAGGGCCGAGCCGTCCTGCTGTGTCACAGGAACAACGGTACCCAGTTTCGGCGAAGGACCCGCATGCGGTCGCAAGCCTTCGGCCCTGCGTGACGGCGGGCACTCGGCCGTCGTTAGCCGGTACGGCAGCAGGCCCGTGACGGACTTACCGGCTGGGGGTAGACAGGCCATGACGGAGCGCCAGCGCAGGCAGAGGGGCGCCGCGGTCCTTTCGGGGATCGTGGCCGGGGTTTGTGTGTGCGCCGCCGGGTGTTCCGCGACCGGACGCGCCGCCGGGGACGGGCGGGCCGGCGACCCCGTCGAGATCCTGCACCGGGCCGCCGACGCGCTCGTCGAGGCGGGCACGTCGAAGGCCCGCACCTCGATGGAGATGGCCACCGGCGGGACCCGGGTGACCATTCGCGGCCAGGGGGTGTACGACTACCGCCGGCAGCTCGGGGAGCTGAAGGTGCTGCTGCCGCAGGACCCGGCCGGGGCCAGTGAGCACCGGCCGATCACCGAACTCCTCGCGCCCGGAGCCCTGTTCATGAAGAACCGGGGCGCGGGGGTGCCGGCCGACAAATGGGTGCGGGTGGAGACGGCGACGCTGTCCGACGGGAATCTGGTGACGGGCGGGGCCACCGATCCGTTCGCCGCCGCCGAGGTGCTGCGGGGAACGCGGACGGCGACGTACGTGGGGAGGACCGAGGTGGCCGGGACGGCGGTACGGCACTATCGCGGGACCGCCGACCTGGCGGTGGCCGCCCGGGACGCGTCGGAGGGCGGACGGGACTCGCTGCGGGCGGCGGCGAAAGGGTTCGCCACGGCCCGCGTGCCGTTCGACGCGTATCTCGACGACGAGGGGCGCATCCGCAAGGTCCGGCACCGGTTCAGCTTCCTGAACGGGCGGGGCGCGGACGACGGGCGGGGCGGACAGACCGGACGGAACGTGCAGGACGGGCGGAACGGACACGGCGGGCCGGACGGACACGGCGGCGGGCCGGACGGGCGGCCGAGGGCGGCCGTCGCGGTCGCCTCGACGACGCTGCTGTACGACTTCGGCGCGCCCGTCGACGTGCGGCTGCCGGCGGCGGACGACATCTACGCGGGCCGGATCGCGGAGGACTGAAGGCGCCCCGGGGTCGGCTTCGACTGCTTCGACCGGCTTCGAGAAGATGATTTCGGCCACGGAGACACAAGGACTAGCCCGTCCGTGCCATGCGCGCGGTGTATAGCGCTCCCTACTCTAGGAAGCCGGTGACGGCAGGGACGAGGTGATGCGCGTGGCTCCGGGCGGCGGTACGGCAGTTCAGGACCACGTGGCCCTCGCCGAGATCGAGCTGTGCGGGGAGCTGATCATCGCGGCCTCGGCGGCCGGTGAGGAACGGCTCAGCATGGAGAGCATCGACCTGGTGCTGCGGGTGGGCGAGGAACCGGACGGGTCCGGCGGCTCAGGTGCGCAGTAGGCGGGCGATCGCCTTCGTCGCCTCTTCCACCTTCGCGTCGATCTCGTCGCCGCCCCTGAGCGCCGCGTCGGCGACGCAGTGGCGCAGGTGCTCCTCCAGGAGTTGCAGGGCGAACGACTGCAGCGCCTTGGTGGACGCCGACACCTGGGTGAGTATGTCGATGCAGTAGGTGTCCTCGTCCACCATGCGCTGCAGGCCGCGGATCTGGCCCTCGATGCGGCGCAGGCGCTTGAGGTGTTCGGCCTTCTGGTCGTGGTAGCCGTGGACCGTCGCGGCGGCGGGCCGTTCGGTTTCGGCCACTGCGGCGGGTTCGGGGGTGCGGCCCGCCTCGGGGGTGGAGCGGGCTTCCGCGCCGGCCTCGGTGGTCGTCATGGTGTCCTCCAGCGCTCCAGCTCCCGACATATACCCCTACTGGGTATATCCTACCGAACTTTCGCGGGGGGACGGCCGCGGACAGCACTCAGCCGGTCGCCCCCCTGCCGGTCTCCGTGCGCGATGGGCGACACTGGTGGACGGCCCATTAGCCGTGGCCGGATGATGCGCCTAGCATCAGCCTGACCGAAACCGATGCATCTTGAGGACCCCACGTGCGCTTTCGTCTGACCCCCAGGGAGACGAGCTTCTACGACATGTTCGCCGCGTCCGCGGACAACATCGTCACGGGCTCGAAACTCCTGATGGAACTCCTCGGGGCGGACACCTCCGCCCGGGCCGAGATCGCAGAGCGTATGCGGGCCGCGGAACACGCAGGTGACGACGCCACGCACGCGATCTTCCACCAGCTGAACTCCTCGTTCATCACGCCGTTCGACCGTGAGGACATCTACAACCTCGCGTCCTCGCTCGACGACATCATGGACTTCATGGAGGAGGCCGTCGACCTGGTCGTCCTCTACAACGTGGAGGAACTGCCCAAGGGCGTCGAACAGCAGATCGAGGTGCTGGCCAGGGCCGCCGAGCTCACGGCCGAGGCCATGCCGAACCTGCGCACCATGCAGAACCTCACCGAGTACTGGATCGAGGTCAACCGGCTCGAGAACCAGGCCGACCAGATCCACCGCAAGCTGCTCGCGCATCTCTTCAACGGCAAGTACGAGGCCATCGAGGTGCTCAAGCTGAAGCAGATCGTGGATGTGCTCGAGGAGGCCGCCGACGCCTTCGAGCACGTGGCCAACACGGTGGAGACCATCGCGGTCAAGGAGTCCTGAACCCTTAATGGACACCTTTGCTCTGGTCGTGACCATCGGCGTCGCGCTCGGATTCACCTACACCAACGGCTTCCACGACTCGGCGAACGCCATCGCCACGTCCGTCTCCACACGGGCGCTGACGCCTCGAGCGGCGCTGGCGATGGCCGCGGTCATGAACCTCGCCGGCGCGTTCCTCGGGAGCGGCGTCGCGCACACGGTCAGCAAGGGGCTGATCGAGACGCCCGAGGGGTCCAAGGGGATGGGGATCCTGTTCGCCGCGTTGATCGGGGCGATCGTCTGGAACCTCGTCACCTGGTACTTCGGGCTGCCTTCGTCGTCGTCGCACGCGTTGTTCGGCGGGATGGTGGGGGCCGCGCTCGCGGGCGGCACGGAGGTGATCTGGTCCGGCGTGCTGGACAAGGTCGTCATTCCGATGTTCGTCTCGCCGGTGGTGGGACTCATCGTCGGTTATCTGGTGATGACGGCCATCCTGTGGCTGTTCCGGCGGTCCAATCCGCACAAGGCGAAGCGGGGCTTCCGGATCGCTCAGACCGTCTCCGCCGCGGGTATGGCGCTGGGGCACGGTCTGCAGGACGCCCAGAAGACGATGGGCATCGTGGTGATGGCGCTGGTCATCGGCGATGTTCAGGGAGCGGACGATCCCATTCCGGTGTGGGTGAAGATCGCTTGCGCCGTGATGCTGTCGCTCGGGACGTATGCGGGTGGGTGGCGCATCATGCGGACACTCGGCCGGAAGATCATCGAGCTCGATCCGCCGCAGGGATTCGCCGCGGAGACGACGGGGGCGTCGATCATGTTCACGACGGCGTTCCTCTTCAAGGCGCCCATCTCGACGACGCATGTGATCACCTCGGCGATCATGGGTGTCGGGGCGACCAAGCGGATCAATGCCGTGCGGTGGGGGGTCGCCAAGAACATCGTTCTCGGGTGGTTCATCACCATGCCCGCGGCCGGAGCGGTGGCGGCGTGTGCGTTCTGGATCGTGGACCTGGCGTTTCTCTAGGCCGGATCCCGCAACACCCACCCACACGATTCGGTGGGTGAAAAGGCGACCGCCACTCCGGGGCTCCGCCCGGAAGCCGGCGACCATGGTCCCGGGGCTCCGCCCCGAACCCGGTGACCGCGGCCGCCCCGGATGCCAGCGGGAGGGGGAGGGGTGCGTGTCTCCCTCTGTCCCCTCCCCCGGGCGGTTTCCGCCCTGAGCCGTCGAAGAGCCCGCCCCCCGGGAGTCAGGGGGCGGGCTCTTGCGGCCTCGCGGTGGCACCGCCATGCAGCACCGCGAGGGGTTTCGGGTCAGCCGAAGCGGCCTGAGATGTAGTCCTCCGTGGCCTGGACCGACGGGTTGGAGAAGATGCGTTCCGTGTCGTCGAGCTCGATCAGACGGCCGGGCTGGCCGACCGCGGCGAGGTTGAAGAACGCCGTGCGGTCCGAGACGCGGGCCGCCTGCTGCATGTTGTGCGTCACGATGACGATCGTGAAGCGTTCCTTCAGCTCGCCGATCAGGTCCTCGATGGCGAGGGTGGAGATCGGGTCGAGGGCCGAGCAGGGCTCGTCCATCAGCAGGACCTTCGGCTCCACGGCGATCGCCCGCGCGATGCACAGACGCTGCTGCTGGCCGCCCGACAGGCCCGAGCCGGGCTTGTTCAGGCGGTCCTTGACCTCGTTCCAGAGGTTCGCGCCCTTGAGGGACTTCTCCACCACGTCCGCGAGCTGGGACTTCTTGTAGCTGCCGTTCAGGCGGAGGCCCGCGGCCACGTTGTCGAAGATCGACATCGTGGGGAAGGGATTCGGGCGCTGGAAGACCATGCCGACCTCGCGGCGGACGGACACCGGGTCCACACCCGCGCCGTAGAGGTCCTCGTCGTCCAGCAGCACCTTGCCCTCGACGCGACCGCCGGAGGTCACCTCGTGCATACGGTTCAGCGTGCGCAGGAACGTCGACTTGCCGCAGCCGGACGGGCCGATGAACGCCGTCACCGAGCGCGGCTCGACCGTCATCGAGATGTCTTCGATCGCCTTGTGGGATCCGTAGTAGGCGGTCAGTCCGCTTACGTCGATTCGCTTGGCCATGTCTTCTACTTCACTTCCCGGTCGTATAGATCAGTCGCTGTGGCCGCGTCAGCGACCGGTCTTCGGGGCCTTCCAGCGGGCGATGCCGCGAGCCACCAGGTTCAGGATCATCACGAAGGCGATCAGCGTGAGCGACGCGGCCCAGGCGCGGTCGTAGGCCGCCGTCGAGCCCGCGCTCTGTGCGTACTGCTGGTAGATGTACAGCGGCAGCGACGCCTGCGCGCCCTCGAAGGGGTTCGCGTTGATGAACGGGTTGCCGAAGACCAGAAGCAGGACCGGGGCCGTCTCGCCGGCGATGCGGGCGATCGCCAGCATCACGCCCGTGATGATCCCTCCGATCGACGTCGGGACTACCACCTTGAGGATCGTGCGCCACTTGGGGACGCCCAGGGCGAGCGACGCCTCGCGCAGCTCGTTCGGGACGAGCTTCAGCATTTCCTCCGTCGAGCGTACGACGACCGGCATCATCAGGATCGCCAGCGCCAGCGAGCCCGCGAAGCCGAACGGCTGCATGTCCAGCATCAGCATCAGGCTGAGGATGAACAGACCGGCCACGATGGAGGGGATGCCGGTCATCACGTCCACGAAGAACGTGACCGCCTTCGCCAGGCTGCCGCGGCCGTACTCCACCAGGTAGATCGCCGTCAGGATGCCGATCGGAGCGCCGATCGCGGTGGCGAGGCCGACCTGCTCCAGGCTGCCGAGGATCGCGTGGTAGATGCCGCCGCCCGGCTCGCTGTCCGCCACCACGCCCATGGAGTGGGTGAGGAAGTAGACGTCCAGGACCTTCACGCCCCGCGCGATCGTCGTCCACAGGAGCGAGACCAGCGGGACCACGGCCAGCAGGAACGCCACCCAGACCAGGCTCGTCGCGATCCTGTCCTTGGCCTGGCGGCGGCCCTCCACCTTCGCGGCGATGCCGTAGGTGCCGACGATGAACAGGATGCCGGCGATCAGACCCCACTGGATCTTGCTGTCCAGGCCGCCGGCGAGGCCGATGACGACCGCGAGGGCGAGCGAGCCGGCCGCGATGGCCCAGGGGGACCAGGTCGGCAGGCTGGCGCCGCGGAGCGTGCTGGGGGTCTTGTCGGCTACTGCGCTTGCGTGGCTCATGCGTTGGCCCCCGAGTACTCCTTGCGGCGGGCGATGATCATGCGTGCCGCGCCGTTGACCAGCAGGGTGATGACGAACAGGACCAGGCCGGAGGCGATGAGCGCGTCACGGCCGAACTCCGTCGCCTCGTTGAACTTGCTGGCGATGTTCTGGGCGAAGGTGCCGCCACCGGGGTTGAGGAGGCTGGCGTGGATGTCGAAGTCGGGGGAGAGGACGGTGGCGACGGCCATCGTCTCGCCGAGGGCGCGGCCGAGGCCGAGCATCGAGGCGGAGATCACGCCGGAGCGGCCGAAGGGGAGCACCGACATGCGGATGACCTCCCATCGGGTGGCGCCCAGCGCCAGGGCCGCCTCCTCGTGCATCTGCGGGACCTGGCGGAAGACCTCGCGGCTGACGTTGGTGATGACCGGCAGGATCATCACGGCGAGCAGGATGCCCACCGTCAGCATGGAGCGCGGCGCGCCCTGGTCCCAGGAGAAGACGCCGGTCCAGCCCAGGTAGTCGTCCAGCCAGCCGAAGAGGCCGTCCATGTGCGGTACGAGGACCAGCGCGCCCCAGAGGCCGTACACGATGGACGGCACGGCGGCGAGCAGGTCGATCACGTACGACACGGGGCCGCTCATGCGGCGCGGGGCGTAGTGCGTGATGAACAGCGCGATCGCCACCGCGATCGGGACCGCGATGACCATGGCGATGATCGACGAGACCACCGTGCCGAAGGCCAGCACCGCGATGCCGAACTTCGGCGGGACGAGGCTGGTGTTCCACTCGAAGGCGGTGAGGAAGTTCGCCTCGTCCTTGCTGATGGCCAGGTAGGCCCGGTAGGTGAGGAAGACCGCGATGGCGGCCATGATCACCAGCAGGAAGATGCCCGAGCCGCGGGAGAGGGCGAGGAAGATGCGGTCGCCGGGCCGGGTGGCACCGCGGGCCGCGCGCTTCTGCTCGGCCGACGGGGGCGGCGGGGGCGTGGGGGGTGGGGTGTCGTCCGTGTCTGTCTTCTGCGTCGATATGTCCATGGGGATCTCCGGTCTGCGGAGCCGCCGGCGGGTGTGGGCGGCTCGGGTGGGGCCGGATGGCGGGTGGCCCCTGGCGGCGGTGCACCGGACGGGTGCGGTCCGGACCGGGTCACCCCGGCGGCCGGACCGCACCTTCAGATCAGCTCAGGCCCTCGATGGTGGTGCGGACCTTGGAGATGATGGCGTCGGGGATCGGCGCGTAGTCGATGCCCGAGAGGATGCCCTGGCCCTCCGTGCTGGCGATGTAGCGCAGGAACGCCTTGGTGGCGGGCAGGGTGTCGGCCTTGTTGCCCTTGTCGCAGGCGATCTCGTACGTGACCAGGGTGAGCGGGTAGGCGCCGTCGGCCTTGGTGTTGTAGTCCAGCTTCAGCGACAGGTCGCTGCCCGTGCCGACGACCTTCGCGGCGGCGACGGCCTTGGTGGCGCCGTCGGAGGAGGGCTTCACCGGGGCGGAGGCGCCCGTGTTGACGGAGACGGTGCCGAGACCGTCCTTGGCGTAGGACAGCTCCATGTAGCCGATCGCGCCGTTGGTCTGCTTGACGCCCTGGGCGACACCGGAGGAGCCGGCCGCGGCCTGGCCGCCCTTGGCCTGCCAGGCCTTGCCGCCGGAGTACTTCCAGTCGCTCGGGGCGGCGGCGATCAGGTACTTGGTGAAGTTGTCCGTCGTGCCGGACTCGTCGGAGCGGTGGTACGGCTGGATCTTCAGGTCGGGAAGCTTCGCGCCCGGGTTGAGCTTGGCGATCGCGGCGTCGTTCCAGTTGGTGATCTTGCCGTCGAAGATCTTGGCGATCGTGGCGGCGTCGAGCACCAGGTTGTCCACGCCGGAGACGTTGTAGGCGACGGCGATCGGGCCGGCCACCATCGGCAGGTCGATGCCCTGACCGCCCTTGCAGACCGACTTGGAGGCGGCGACCGCGTCGGGCTTCAGCGCGGAGTCCGAGCCGGCGAAGGCGACCTGGCCCTGCGTGAAGGCGGTGACGCCGGCGCCGGAGCCCGAGCCCTTGTAGTTGACCTGGACGCCGGAGCAGGCCTGGGTGAAGTTCTTCACCCAGGCGTCGATCGCGTTCTTCTGCGCGGAGGATCCGTCGGCGAGGAGCTGGCCCTTGGCGTCGTCGCACTTGATGGACCCGGCGGCCGCGGTGGCGGAGGAGCTGTTGCCGCCGCTCTTGCCGGAGCCGGTGTCGTCGGAGCCGCACGCCGTGAGGGCCAGGGCGCCGGAGACGGCGAGAGCACCGAGGGAGAGAGCCCGCCGGTTCATGCGCTGAAGCTTCACTTGGGGAAGGTCCTTCCAGGAGCCGCCGTCCTGAATCCGGCGGCGTGCGGAGTGTGCGAAGTCGTATGCGAAGTCTGTTTGGTACGGAGACGTCCCGCTTGGTCGCGAGCCGCACCGCGTAAGGCTGAAATTAGGCAGATCAGGTGAAGGCGCTTACGGGCGCGGGTGAACGGGGGGTGAACCCCTGCCGACGGTGCGGTTAGGTCACGGAACGCTCACGCCGAGGACACGGGGTGATTCCGGTCGCGGCCCGCTCGGGGGGACGTCGCGGCCCGCTCGGGGGGACGTCGCGGCCCGGACGGGACCGGGTCGGGAGGCCGGGGCGAGCCCGGGGCCACGGCGGGGGCCGTAACAGCCCGGGGCCGCTGCTCGACGGTGTGTCCGTCAGGTCAGGGGCAGGATCTGCAACAGGGCGTCCAGGAGACAGCGGTCCCTCGGCTGGGTGAGCCGGTCGCGGGCGGCGGGCGGGGCCAGCCAGAGGAGGCGGTCGACCTCGTCGGTCGGGGCGAAAGCGCCGGACACGGCCTCGGCGGCCCAGTAGCGGACCTCCTTGGGGCGGCCGTTCGCCTCGTACTCGGCGGTGGGCAGGCGAGCGCCGGGGACGGCACGGTGGCCCGTCTCCTCCTCCACCTCGCGCAAGGCGCCCGCGAGCGGGTCCTCGCCGCGTTTCAGCTTGCCCTTGGGGTGCGACCAGTCGTCGTACTTGGGTCGATGTACGAGACACACCTCCAGCGTGGCGTCCACCGGCGAAAGGCGCCACAGCACACAGCCCGCCGCCCGGACGACGTCGTCGTCCTCGGGGTTCCTCTCAGTGCTCACCGGGTTCTCACCGCCTGTCGCCCCTCTCCCGTCAGGGTTTGCCGATGGTCTGCTTCTGCCACGACCGCTGGAACGCGTAACGCGCCGCCTCCACCTCGTGGCGCTGGTCGGCGTGCAGCACGCCGAGCGCGTACGCGGTCGCGGGCGCGATGCGGGGGGTGCGGGCCGCCTGCGCCGCGGCGGACGCCGCCTCCGAGGCATCGCGGTGCCGGTCGAGTGCCTGGCCCGCGGTGACCAGCCGGACGTCCAGGGGGGCGCCGCCGCCGTGGACGACCTCGCAGGCGTACCGGTGCAGCCGCAGGAGCAGGCGGACCTGGTGCCAGGGCGCGTCCTGCGGGTGCGGGGCCGGGTCCGAGGAGAGGCCGTGGATCAGGGCCTCCGCGTTGTAGGGGCTGCCCGCGGTGATGAGCGGAAGCGCCGTGACCGCGTCGGCGAGACGTTCCTCCGCCGCTTGGGCCAGAGGGCGCAGATCGGCGGTGACGGCGGCGGGTGTGAGGGGGACCTCGCTGGCCAGGACGGCGACCTTGTCGGCGACGGCGTGGAAGCGGGAGGAGCCGAGGGCCTGCAGCGCGGTGGAGTGGGCCCGGGTGCGGGCGAGGGTGAGCTGACGGTCCAGGAGGGCGCCCGCCTTCGCCGCGCCCACGGTGAGGTGGCCGCGGTCCGGGGCGGCCGGGTGGGCGCCTGACCGGCCGCCGCCCCCCATGGCCTGACCGGCCGCGCCGCCGGTCTGCCGCTGCACCTGTGTCTGTACCTGAGTCTGAGTCTGCGTTTGCAGCGACGTCTGCGGCTGGGCCTGCGCCGGTGTCTGTGCCTGTAGCTGCATCTGCGCCTGGGCCTGCGCCTGGACCGGTACCGGCATCGACATCGGCGCGGAGGGCGTGGAGGGTGCGGAGGGCGTCGAGCCGGACAGCCGGTTCAGCGCCAGCAGCAGTCGCTCCAGCCGGGCCCCGTACGCGTGCTCCAGCGCCAGCGTGCCCGACAGCCAGGCCAGCTCGGGCCGGATGTCGTCCGACCAGTCCGGGTCGAGGAGTGGGCGGAAGGTGTGGAGGCTGCCGCTGATGCGGCGGGCCGAGCGGCGCAGGGCGCGCACCGCGTCGGTCCGGTCCTCGGACGGTCCGCCCGCCGTTCCGGCGTCCCCCGCGCGTGGATGCGCCCGGCCGGCGGGGCCGCCGGCGTGCGTCGAGTGGTGCGACGCGGCTCCCCCCGACTCCCGGTGCAGGCGCAGCGCGCGGAGGAACTCCGTGGCCTGGTCCCGGAGGTAGCCGGCCAGGGCGTCCCCCGTCGTCGCGGGCCCGGCCGCGGGGCCGGTCAGGTCATGGTGTCGCTGTGCCACGCCGGCGCCTCCGGGCGTCTATGAGCATCTCCTGGACGTTGCGCAGGGGGCCGCCGTCCGCGTCGGTCGAGTGCCGGGTCCATTCGCCGTCCGGGCCGAGGTGCCAGGAGGCGGTGCCGTCGGACATGCCGGTCTCCAGCAGCCGGTTCAGGGACGCGCGGTGGCCCGGGTCGGTGACCCTGACCAGGGCCTCGATCCGGCGGTCGAGGTTGCGGTGCATCATGTCGGCGCTGCCGATCCACACCTCGGGCTCCCCGCCGTTGCCGAAGCCGAAGACCCGGGAGTGCTCCAGGAAGCGGCCGAGGATGGAACGGACCCGGATGTTGTCCGAGAGGCCGGGGACGCCCGGGCGCACCGCGCAGATCCCGCGCACCCACACGTCGACCGTCACGCCCGCCTGCGACGCCCGGTAGAGGGAGTCGATGAGGGCCTCGTCGACGATCGAGTTCACCTTGATGCGCACATGCGCCGGCCGTCCCGCGCGGTGGTGCTGGATCTCCTTGTCTATGCGCGAGATCAGGCCGTCGCGCAGCGACTTGGGGGCGACCAGGAGACGGCGGTAGGTCTCGCGGCGGGAGTACCCGGAGAGCCGGTTGAAGAGGTCGGAGAGGTCCGCGCCGACCTGCGGGTCGGCGGTGAGCAGACCGAGGTCCTCGTAGAGCCGGGCCGTCTTCGGGTGGTAGTTGCCGGTGCCGACGTGGCAGTAGCGGCGCAGCGTGTCGCCTTCCTGGCGGACGACGAGCGACAGCTTGCAGTGCGTCTTCAGACCGACGAGGCCGTAGACGACGTGGCAGCCGGCCTCCTCCAGCTTGCGCGCCCACTTGATGTTGGCGTGCTCGTCGAACCGGGCCTTGATCTCGACCAGGACGAGGACCTGCTTGCCGGACTCGGCGGCCTCGATGAGCGCGTCGACTATCGGCGAGTCGCCCGAGGTGCGGTACAGGGTCTGCTTGATGGCGAGGACGTCCGGATCGCCGGCCGCCTGCTCCAGGAAGGCCTGCACGGACGTCGAGAAGGAGTCGTACGGGTGGTGCAGCAGGACGTCCCGGCTGCGCAGGGCCGCGAAGATGTCCGGCGGGGAGGAGGACTCGACCTCGGCGAGGTCACGGTGGGTGCCGGCGATGAACTTCTTGTACTTCAGCTCGGGTCGGTCGAGGCCGTGGATGCGGAAGAGGCCGGTGAGGTCGAGCGGGCCGGGCAGCGGGTAGACCTCCGCCTCGGAGATCTTCAGTTCGCGCACCAGCAGGTCGAGGACCTCGCGGTCGATGGACTCCTCGACCTCGAGGCGCACCGGCGGCCCGAAGCGGCGCCGCATGAGTTCCTTCTCCAGGGCCTGCAGGAGGTTCTCGGCGTCGTCCTCCTCGACCTCCAGGTCCTCGTTGCGGGTGAGCCGGAAGGCGTGGTGCTCCAGCACCTCCATGCCCGGGAAGAGCTCCTCCAGGTGGGCGCCGATGACGTCCTCGATGGGGACGTAGCGGCCGGGGGAGCTCTCCAGGAAGCGGGACAGCAGCGGCGGCACCTTGACGCGCGCGAAGTGCCGATGACCGCTGACCGGGTTGCGCACGACGACCGCGAGGTTCAGCGAGAGACCCGAGATGTACGGGAAGGGGTGCGCGGGGTCGACGGCGAGGGGGGTCAGGACCGGGAAGATCTGGTGCCGGAAGAGGGTGAACAGGCGTGCCTGCTCCTTCTCCGTGAGCTCGCTCCAGCGGACCAGGTGGATGCCCTCCTCCGCGAGGGCGGGGGCGATGTCCTCGTGGTAGGTCGCGGCGTGCCGGGCCATGAGCTCGCGCGAGCGGGCCCAGATCATCTCCAGCACCTCGCGCGGCTGGAGGCCGGAGGCGGAGCGGGTGGCGACGCCGGTGGCGATGCGGCGCTTCAGACCGGCCACCCGGACCATGAAGAACTCGTCCAGGTTGCTCGCGAAGATCGCGAGGAAGTTGGCCCGCTCCAGGAGGGGCGTGTTCGGGTCCTCGGCGAGCTCCAGGACGCGCTCGTTGAACGCGAGCCAGCTGCGTTCCCGGTCGAGGAAACGACCCTGCGGGAGCTCGGGCCCGTCGTAGGGCGCCTCCTCGTAGGTGTCGAGGTCGGCGTCGATGTCGGGCTCCAGATCGGAGACGACGGCAGCCACGGTGTGCGGGCGGTGCGCGGCTATGGAGCCCACGGAGGGCTGCGCGTGCTGGACCTCGGCCTGGGTGTCTGACTGGCTCATGTACCCATTCTTCCGCGCGAAGGGCGTTACAGGCGCGTCGGAACGTGCGGGCGGGATCGCGGCGGAGCCTCCGTGGGGCTGGATTCCCTCGGGAGGCGGCGAAGGCTCGGGCACGGCGGGCTTCATTCGCCGAGCCTCGCAAGGTCGTCTTAACCGACGGTTACGGAGACATGGCGTGCGGGATATCGGGGGGCGGCCCGCGGGGGTCGGGTCGCAGGGGCGGGCAGGGGGCGGGCGGCGTCCGGAGAGGGCCTGTGCGGCGCCTTGGCAGGGCCTGGACACGGACGGGGACGGGGGTGTGGAGGGGGACGCGGACACGGGGGCGCGGACAGGGCCGGGCGGGGGTCGCCGGGGCCGATCGGGGGGTGGGGCGTGCGGCGGCCGGGTGGGCGGCGGGCGGTAGCGGTGGGATCGGGAGAGGGGGGTCGGGGCCGGGAGTCGTGACAGGGGGCGGGCGTGGGTCGTGGGGCGTGAGCAGGGGGTGGGGAGCGGGTCCGGAAAGATCGTGGGCCGAACCGTGAACCGACCGGCGGGGCTCGTCCGATGAGGAGATGTGAGCGAAACGAGAAGTGACGGGGAGCTGCTGCGGGCCATCGCGGCAGACCGGGACCGTCACGCCTTCGAGGAGCTGTACCGGCGGTACGCCCCGTGGCTGACCGCGCGCATGCGCGGCCGGTGCGCCGACGCCGGGATAGTCGACGACGTCGTCCAGGAGACGTTCCTCGCCGTGTGGCGCGGCACCGCCCGCCACCGTGAGCAGGGCTCCTCCGACGCGGCCGGCTGGCTGTGGCGCATCGCCTCCCGCCGTCTGGTCGACGCCCTGCGCGGTGACGGGGCGCGCGGTCGGCTGCGCCAGACGCTGGCCCGGCTGCGCCACCGCGACGAGGCCTCGGCGGAGGAACGCGTGCTCGCGGGGGTGGAGCACGGGGACCTCGCCGGGGCCCTCACCCGACTCTCGCCTGAGCTGCGTGCCGTTCTGCAGGCCACCGTCATCGACGGGCTCACCACCCGGGAGGCGGCCGTTCTGCTCGGCATCCCGCCCGGCACGGTCAAGACGCGGGCCCTGCGTGCCCGCAAGCAACTGCGGGAGGCGCTGGCATGAGGCGGCACGTGTGCGGAGCAGGTCTGCGCGTCCGCGTGGGCGACGAGCGGTCGAGAGAGGTCATGGCATGACGTGGCACGTGCCGGAGGACGACCTGCGCGCCTACGCGCAGGGTGAGTTGGCGCCACCCCTGCTGTGGTCGGCCGACACCCATCTCACCGGGTGCGCCCCGTGCCGGTCCCGGCTCGCCGAGGCCGCCGACCCGGCCGCCCTGGACGCCGGCTGGGAGCGGCTCGACGCCGAGCTGGACGCGCCGCGGCCGAGCGCGGTCGAGCGGCTGCTGGCGCGGCTCGGGGTGGCCGACCACACCGCACGCCTGCTCGCGGCCACACCGGTGCTGCGCCGCTCCTGGCTGCTGTCGGTGCTGTTCCTGCTGGTCATGACGGTACTGGCGGTGCGCGTGGCGGATCAGCCGACGCTGTTCCTCGCGCTCGCCCCGCTGCTCCCGCTCGCCGGGGTCGCCCTGTCCTACGGGCCGTCGCTCGACCCGACGTACGAGATGGCGGTGGTCGCCCCGCTGCACGGCTTCCGGCTGCTGATGATCCGCACGGTGGCGGTGCTCA
This sequence comes from Streptomyces sp. LUP30, assembly GCF_001746365.1. Classification (GTDB taxonomy): domain Bacteria; phylum Actinomycetota; class Actinomycetes; order Streptomycetales; family Streptomycetaceae; genus Streptomyces. The sequence goes on along the minus strand of NZ_MJAJ01000024.1, from coordinate 90,299 downwards.
CCGCGGGGCTGGTCTTCAACGGCCTCGCCACGCTGGCCCTTCCGGAGTACGGGCTGGCGGCCCTGGCCTGGCTGCTGCCGGCGCTCGCCCTGACCGCCACGGGGCTCGCGCTGAGCACCCGGCTGGGTTCGGTCCTCGCGCCCACCCTGGTCGGCGGGGGGTGGCTGGCGCTGCTGGCCGTCGCCAGGGTCCAGACGCAGGCGCACGACACGCTCGCGCCGTTCACGGCGGCGGGTCAGGCGACCGCGGCGGGAGTGGCCGTCCTCGCCGCCCTGCTGCTCTACCAGGGCCGCGACCGCTTGGACGCGCGTCCCCTGGGCGGCTTCCACGACGGCGGCGCCCTATGACCCGACGTCCCGGTCCCGAGTCCGCCCCCGCCCGCCACCCGGATCCCCAGGAGCCTCACATGACCGCCGCATCCGTTCCCGGGCCCGCTCCCGGCCACGACGGCCCGGGCGTCTCGGGCCCCGCCACCCTGACAGCCACCGACCTGTCCCTGCGTTTCGGTGGGACTCGGGCCCTCGACGGGGTCTCGCTGCGGCTGAGCCGGGGTGTCACGGGCCTGCTGGGCCCCAATGGCGCGGGGAAGACGAGCCTGCTGCGGGTGCTGGCCACGGCCGTCCCGCCGGACGGTGGGCGGTTCACGGCTCTCGGCCACGACCCCGGCACCGCCTCCGGGCGCCTCGCGCTGCGCCGCACGCTCGGCTATCTGCCTCAGAACCCCGGTTTCCATCCGGACTTCAGGGCCTTCGACTTCGTGGACTACGTGGCGATCCTGAAGGAGCTGACCGACCGATCCGCCCGGCTGCGCGAGGTGCGGCGCGTGCTGGACGCCGTCGACCTCTCCGAGGTGCGCGGGACCCGCATCAAGCGGCTGTCCGGCGGCATGCGTCAGCGCGTCGCCCTGGCCGCCGCGCTCGTCGGCGACCCCGGCTTCCTCGTACTGGACGAACCGACCGTCGGCCTCGACCCGGAACAGCGCATGCGCTTCCGCGAGTTGATCGCCGAGGCGGGTGAGGGCCGCACGGTCCTGCTGTCCACCCACCTGACGGAGGACGTGGCGATGCTCTGCCACCGCGTCGTGGTGCTGGCCCGCGGCCGTGTGCGCTTCCAGGGCGCCCCGGCCGAGCTGACCGCCCGCGCGGCGGGCCGGGTCTGGAGCAGCTCCGAACGCGACCCGAACGCCCTGGCCGGCTGGCGTACGGGCAGCGGCGCCTTCCGGAACGTCGGCGATCCCCCGAACGGCGCCGATCTCCTGGAACCCACCCTGGAGGACGGCTATCTGCTCGCCCTCGACGGCGACGACGCGGCGGTGACGGCATGAGCACGGCGAACGTGACGATCAACCAGCCGGCGCCCGGGCGCGCCGAGCCCCCGCGCGAGGGCCACCAGGTCCGAGCCGTCCTCGACCTCGCCCGTTTCGAGGCCCGGGAGCTGCTGCTGCAGGTCCCGCTGCTGCTGACCTTCGCCCTCTACGTCGGCTACGTCGCCCTGGGGTTCATGGACCGGGACGGCATGGACGACTATCCCGTCCTCAACACGATCGACCGGCAGACCCAGACGGAACCTCTGCTGTTCGCCATGGCCGTGTTCATCTGCTGCAACGCGGCCGCGCTGCGTTCACGGAAGCACAACACGGTGCAGCAGTTCGACGTCCTGGCGATGGAGCCCTGGCGGCGCACCCTCGCCCATGTGCTGTCCGTCGTCCCGTACGCGGCGCTCACCGCGCTGGTCGTCGCGGGCGAGTTCGGCCGGGAGGCGCTGAAGCCCGGTGCGATCGGCCACGGCTCGGTGGGCGAGCTGGCCGCCGGTCCCCTGACCGTGCTGCTGGCCGGTGTCCTGGGAGTGCTGCTGGCCCGTCTGCTGCCCTCCTCCTTCATTCCCATACTGGTCTCGATCCCCCTCTACCTGCTCTTCGTCCTCGCCTCCGATGCGGAAAACGCGGGCCGGTGGGAGGGCTGGCTCTCGCCGATCGTGTTCGTCGCCCGGACCGGCGGCGACCCGGTCCCCAGCGATCTGCTGGGCCGCCCCGCCGGCTGGCACGCTCTCTACGCGACGGGCCTGTGCGCGGTGCTGGCCTGCGTGGCGCTGCTGCGGGCCGGGGGCCGTACCAAGGCCGTCAAGGCGGCCACCGTCCTCGCGCTCGCGGTGACCGTGATCGGCGCGCTCGGCCAGCTCCCGAGTGACGCGAAGGCGCTGGACGCGGCTCGCAGGACGGCGGCGGCCACCCCGCAGAAGGTCCAGTCGTGCGCGCAGCACGGCCGCTCGACGTACTGCTCGTTCGACGAGTGGAGCACCGTGCGGTCCGACTGGGCCGAGGTCGTCGACCGCGTGCAGTCCGCGGCCGGCGGTACGGCGGCGCAGGCGCGCCTGACGGTCCGCCAGCGCGTCTACATCGACGACCAGGTGGAGGTCGACGGCGACCTCGACCCCTCCTCCACGCCGGGCGAGGTGACCGTCGGCACCCGCTGGGGCGGCAACCGCGTCCCCGAGTTCGCGGTCGGCGCCGCCGTGGTCCTGGTCGGGGGCTCGGAGGACATGACGACGCAGGAGCTGTGCGACGACGCGCGCGCGGTGACCGTCATATGGCTGGTCCTGAGCACCGACCCCACCCCGACGGACACGTTCCGGAACCTGCGGCTCGACGACAGCCTCAGCGGCTCCGCCCAGGTCCTGGCTCCGACGAACGGACTGAGCCTGACGGGCCCGCAGACGACGGTGATCCGGGAACTGCTGGAGCGTCCTCGTGCCGCGATGGCGGCGCGCGTCAAGGCTCACTGGGCGCAGCTGACGTCCGCGAGCACGACGACCGCGCAGGCCGCGAGGCTCCTGGGCGTCGAGGTGCCCAAGGAGGCGGAGAAGTGCGAGGAGTAGGGCAAGGAGTGGGGCAGGCGGAGCTGAGGGGTGGGCTGCGACCGTCACTGCCGCCGTGCTCGTCCCACCGACCGGACCGACGCCAGGCGAGGGTCTTCTGGACCGGGCCGAGCGCACCGGGCACCACGACCGCCCGCGCGGCGCAGCTGCTGGGCGTGCGCGCTCCGGCCCGGGACGCCGCCGACGAGAGCGCCTGCCGATCGCGCAGGCCCAGGCTCAAGCACAGGCATCGGCACCGCACCGGCTCGGCCTGCGGGCGCGTCACGTCTCCGAGCGGTACATCAGGTCCGTTTCGTGCGTGACGAAGCCCAGCCGTTCGTACACCGACACCGCCGCCTTGTTGTCGGCGTCGACGTACAGCATCGCGGTGGGCAGTTCCTGCGCCGCGAGATGGCGCAGGCCGATCGTGGTGAGGGCTTTGCCGAGGCCGCTCCCCTGTGCGCCGGGGGCGACGCCGAGGACGTACACCTCGCCGAGCTGTTCCTCGGCGTGGACCTTCGTCCAGTGGAAGCCGACGAGCTGCTCGCCGCGGTGGGCGAGGAAGAAGCCTGCGGGGTCGAACCAGGGCTGGGACATGCGGTCGTCCAGGTCGCGCTGGGTGAGGGAGCCCTGTTCGGGGTGGTGGGCGAAGGAGGCCGCGTTGACGGAGAGCCAGGCGGAGTCGTCCTGGCCGGGCACGAAGGCCCGCACGCTGACGCCCGCGGGCAGTACCGGCTCGGGCAGCTCGAGGCCGGTCAACGGCCGCCGCATCTGGCGCAGTTCGCGAAACAGCGTCAGCCCGAGGACCTGGGCGAGGTGCCGGGCGGCGGAGTGGCCGCCGTGGGCCCAGACCCGAAGCCGCTTGCCGGAGGCGGCCAGCAGGGCCGAGCCGAGCGCCCGGCCGTGCCCGTGCCCGCGGTGGGAGGGGTGGACGACCAGTTCGGCGGCGGGTGCCTCGACCGGGTCGGTGTCCTCCAACTGGGCGTACCCGACGATTTCGTCGTCGAGGGTGAGGACCAGATGGCAGACGCCGTCGCGGGGGCCGCCGCGCAGCTGCAGCCTGCCCTGTTCGGACACCGCCTGCTGGCCGTCCGTCCGGGCGGCCGCCGCGAGCAGTTCGAGGACGGCCCCGACCTGTGCGGGGGAGAGCTCGGAGTGGGTCTCGATGGATCGGGAGCCGGGGATCCGTGCGATGTCGTCGCTGGTCATGCGTACGAGGGTAAGGGGCGGACGCCGCAAAGTGGGGGCAAAGGAGAGGGCAAAGGGAAACCAGGATGTAACCACGAACCCCCTGTCGCGCTACGCGCGTTGACCTTAGGCTGCGCCGGACGGGAGCCACCTATTCCCAGCCGACCACAGGGGGGCGCATGCCAGCCACTTCCCAGCCGCACCGGACCGACAGACGCGGCCGACGCCGTTCGTACCGTCTCGTCGCCGCCTCCGCGGTCCTCGCCACCGCCGGTGCCCTTGCCGCCGCGCTCCCGGCGGACGCCCACGACGGCAGGCACGGCAAGCCGTTGCCGAGCCGCTACCAGGACGTGCAACTGCTGTCCTTCAACGACCTGCACGGCAACCTCGAACCGCCGTCGGGTTCGTCGGGCCGTGTCACGGAGCTGCAGGCGGACGGCACGACGAAGACGATCGACGCGGGCGGTGTGGAGTACCTGGCCACGCATCTGCGTGAGGCCCGCAAGGGCAACAAGTACTCGATCACCGCTGCCGGCGGCGACATGGTCGGCGCGTCCCCGCTGATCTCGGGTCTGTTCCACGACGAGCCCACCATCGAGGCGCTGAACAAGCTCGATCTGGACGTCACCTCCGTCGGCAACCACGAGTTCGACGAGGGCGCGAAGGAGCTGGCCCGGCTGCAGAACGGCGGCTGTCACCCGACGGCCGGCTGCTACACGGACAAGAAGTTCAAGGGTGCGGACTTCCCGTACCTGGCGGCCAACGTCCTGAACGAGAAGACCGGCCGGCCGATCCTGAAGCCGTACTGGGTCTGGAAGAAGAAGGACGTCAGGATCGGCTTCATCGGCGTGACGCTGGAGGACACCCCCGGCGTCGTCTCCGCCGAGGGCGTCAAGGGCCTGAAGTTCAAGGACGAGGTCGAGACGATCAACAAGTACGCCAAGGTGCTGCAGAAGCAGGGCGTGAAGTCGATCGTGGCGCTGATCCACGAGGGCGGTCTGCCGGCCTCGGGGGCGTACAACTACGACTGCGACTCCCCGGGCGCGGGCGCCGGCATCTCCGGCCCGATCGTCGACATCGCGAAGAACGTCACCCCTGCGGTGGACGCGCTGGTGACGGGCCATACGCACGCGGCCTACGCCTGCACGATCCCCGACCCGTCGGGCAAGCCGCGCACGGTCACCTCGGCCGCGTCCTTCGGCCGCCTCTACACGGACACCACGCTGACGTACGACCGCTACACCGGCGACATCGCGCGCACGGCGGTCAAGTCGGCGAACCACGTGGTCACCCGGACCGTCGCCAAGGCGCCCGACATGACCGAGCTGATCAGCAGGTGGAACACCCTGGCGGCTCCCGTCGGCAACCGGCCGATCGGCTACATCTCCGCGGACGTCCCCAACACGGGCACCGAGTCCCCGATGGGCGACCTGATCGCGGACGCCCAGCTCTGGTACGGCCGCAAGCTCGACCCGGGCACGGACCTCGCGCTGATGAACCCGGGCGGCGTCCGGGCCGGTCTGACCTACGCGGCCAAGGGCGGTGAGGGCGACGGCGTGGTGACCTACGCCGAGGGATTCACCGTCCAGCCCTTCTCCAACACCGTGAACCTGCAGGACTTCACCGGCGCCCAGCTGGTCCAGGTCCTCAAGGAGCAGGTGAGCGGGGCGAACGCGAGCGCCCCGAAGATCCTGCAGCCGTCCGCCAACCTGACGTACACGCTGGACCTGACGAAGAGCGGGGCCGACCGCGTCGTCACGGACTCCATCCGGCTCGACGGCGCGGCGATCGACCCGAACGCCACCTACCGCGTCTCGACCAACAGCTTCCTCGCGGGCGGCGGCGACGGCTTCACCACGCTGGGCCTGGGCACGAACGATCTGGTCGGCACCGACGACCTGACCGCCCTGGAGCAGTACCTGACGGCCGGCTCCTCGGCCTCGGGCCCGCTGGCCCCGCCGGCGGCGAACCGGATCACGATCACGCAGTAGCACCCACCTCCCCTGGGGGCGACGAGGCGGCCGCGTCACCGACGCGGCCGCCTCGTCGTACGAAAGCGGGTGTTCCTGCCCGGTCGTCGTGCCGTTCAGCGGGGCGGTCGTGCGGTGCGGCGGGTCACCGGATGACCCAGCCGAACGCTGTGCCGCCCGCGGGGATGCAGCCCCCGCCCGCCACCGTGCCCCGGGACCCGCCGGTCCCGTCCGGGCGCACGCCGATCAGGTCAGGACGCGCTGGGGGTCCAGTCCCCCAGCCAGTCCCCGACCTCCTGGCCGGCGGCCTGCGCGTCGGTGAGCTGAGGGCGGTCGGTGCTCGCGGCGCCCGCCCCCGCGCCCTTGTTCCGGTACTCGGCGAACCGGTCGTCCTTCCAGGAGAAGCCGCTCATGTCGGTCCAGGGGGCGGTCCTGATCGCGGCGCTCAGGGTGGTGTTGCGGACGGTGGCCTGCGGGTCGAGGCTCGCGTCGCCCCCGGCGTGCCAGGGACGCCCGAGGTAGAAGCTGCGGTCGGACACGTCACCGTTCACCGTGGAGTCGGTGATCAGGATGCCCTTGCGGCCGGCGGCTGTGCTGGGGGCGGTGACGAACCCGGCCGAGGTGCCGTTCCAGCGCTTCTTCAGCGTGATGACCGACCTGTCGATCACCGCGGTGGCGCGGCCGAAGATGAAGTCGACGTTGCCGACGACATAGGAGTCGGCCATGTAGACGCGGCCCAGCCGGTCCTTGGACGCGGTGTCCACCAGCAGGGTGTCCTGGTCGCCGCTGACGATGACACCGTCCAGGAACACCTTGTCGGCGGCGGTCCGCAGGGCTACCGCCTGCCCGGCGATGTCCTGGTGGGCCCCCTCGTCGAAGTCGTTGGAGATGGTCAGGTTGCGTGCCTGGAAGTCGTCCGCCTCGACCGCGACGGTGGCGCTGCCGCCGGTGCCCCAGGTGCCGCCGCCGGGCTTGGGGGTGCCCGACGCGTTGTTGTAGACGATCGTGGTGTCCTTGCGGCTGCCGCCGGTGCCCCGGATGGTGACGTGCGGCTTGTTGGACGGCACCTTGACCAGCTCGCGGTACGTGCCCGGCTTGACGGCGATCACGACACGCGAGGGGTTGTTCGCCGGGACCGCGTTCACCGCGGCCTGCACGGTCGAGTACTGCCCGCTGCCGTCCTTGGCGACGGTGAGCGTGGTCGCGGCGGCGGCCTTCGTCGTGGCCGCCGTGCCGGCCGCCGGGGCCGTGCCGACCGAACTGCGCGGGCCCGCACCCGACCTGAGCAGCGCGGGCACGTCCGCCGCCTTGTCGAGGGTGTAGGCGTAGTACGTCTTCGGGTCCCAGGCCGCGCCCGTGCCGCCGCTCTCGTTCCTGCCGCTCGTGCCGGAGAAGACGTTGCCGCGCTGGACGAGGGTCGCGGTGGCGTCCCGGATGACGGGGTTGGTCATGCCCTGGAAGCAGGAGTTCTCCAGGACCATGTTGGTCCTGCCGCGCGCGTAGTCGCCGTAGGACGACTTGACGGCCGTCCCGGGCACGTCCTCCAGGAAGTTGTTGTACAGGTGCGCGTGGGCGACGTTGTCCGTGGAGGGGTTGCGCTGTTCGGTCTCGCGGATCCAGTTGTGATGGATCGTGATGTCGGCGGTGACGTTGTCGGTCCAGCCGATGCCGAACGCCTTGTTCTCCTGGCTGAGCTTGTTCCAGGAGACGGTCAGGTAGGTGGTGTCCTTACGGCTGTCGATCAGCCCGTCGGCCATGTGCCGGATGTCGTTGTGGTCGATCCAGACGTGGTGCGCGCCGTCCATCTGGATGCCGTCGTAGTCGTGCTCCTTGTCGTTCCAGACGCCCTGGTAGGCGTCCCGGATCGTCAGGTTGCGGAGGATCACGTTGTGGACGCCCTGGCCGAGGAAGAAGCCGCCGCCGACGATCTGCCCGGCGGTCCCGGAGCCGACGATCGTCTTGTCCGACCGGACCTTGATCTCCTTGCCGACCGGGTCCATGGTGATCGTCGCGGCGACGACGATGACATACGGCTCGGTGGCCGTCGCGTACTTCTCCAGGTCGGCGAGGGTCTTCACGGTGACGGTCCTGCCGTCCCGGCCGCCGTAGGTGCCGTTCTGCCCGAGGGCGTCTACGGACGCGAAGCCGTCGGCGGAGGCGGTGGCCCAGGCGGGCGCAGCGGCGGGCACGGGGGCGGTAGCGGCGGAGGCCGTAGCCTGCCCGGCCGCGCCGAAGAGGCCGAGATCCGTGCCGTAGCCGAGGGTGCCGACGGCGATCAGGGTGAGAGGGACGCCGGCCGAGAGCGCCTTCCCGCCTCGGCGATGACGGGACTTGGCAGACCTGGCAGACATGGCAGACCTGTTGGACCGGGCCGACCCGGTCGTCCCGGCCGGCTCGGACGCTGTGCGGCGATGCTCGCTCATACGGCGAACCCTTCCGTGGGGGGAGGCTTGACTGCGGGTGAGTCGCCGCCCGGCACGGCAAGGTTGCCGAACTCTGAGCACTTCCGGTACTCCGGAAAAGAGGGGTGCAGGACACGATGCCAAGCCCTGCGACGCGAGGCATGGGCGTCCGGTTCCTGCCGGCTGACGGTTCAGGACGACGCGACAGGGCGGGTCCCGGAGCGCTCGGCTCCGGGACCCGCCCGGCGGCGCTCGACTACCGGATGGCGGTGTACCTACAGGCGGTGACCACGTCTCCCGCGTACTCACAGACCTTGATGGAGATGTGGCTCGACTCGCTCAGGTTCTTCGAGAACGTGGCGCAGTTGCCGTCGTTGCTCGGGTCGTTGCCCTTGATGAGGACGGTGCCGTTACCCGGGTCGCTGCTGGAATTGGGGGTGTAGATGTAGCCGCGAACCCCGTAGCCGTCCGAGCTCAGGTCGCACACCGTCAGGGTGTCGCCGTTCTCGGTCCATCCGGCCCAGCCGCCACTGGTGCCCGTGTAGACACCCGAGTCGGCGGCGTACGAAGTGCCTCCGCCGATCAGGAGGCCGGCTGCTGCCAGGGCAAGCGCCCCGGCCAATCGGTACTTCATGTTTCTCCTCGGTAGAGTCGGTCAGGGGCCGCTGGGCGCGAGCAGCGGACAACCACATCGCGCGCATGCCGCGCTATCCGCCAACTCGCCTTGTACGACAGCGACTTGCGCTGTTGTCCGGTTGTCTCCCGCGGCGATCACCACCATGCCCGAGGGCTGTCCGCCTGTCGTTGGCGGAGGGTCCACAGCGCACTATGCACAGAGTCCATCGGGCCCACGTTCCGCATCGGTCGAGTTGTGGACCAACATGGCTTGTGTGGACGGAAGTTGACGACGTATCGGCGTGCAACCCGGCCGAGCCCCGCACGGTCGACGTCCCTCCACACTCCAGCCGCCCGGCAAAACCCGCCGGTCAGACGGCAAAGTCCTGCTGGAGTCCTAGGGAAGTTCCGGCGAGCCGGCGGGGGGATCCTCCGGCGGAGGGGTGGGCGCGCCCGGCAGCCGGACCGTCGCCACCGTGCCGCCGCCGTCCGCGCGGGCCAGGGCGACCTGGCCTCCGGACTGTTCCACGGTGCGGGCGACGATCGACAGGCCGAGGCCCGAGCCCGGAAGGGCGCGGGCGCTGGGGGAGCGCCAGAACCGGTCGAAGACGTACGGGAGTTCCTCGGCGGGGATGCCGGGGCCGTGGTCGCGCACGGTCAGCGTCCCGCCCGCCAGCCGCACGTCGACCGTGCCGCCCACGGGGCTGAACTTCACCGCGTTGTCCAGGACGTTGACCACCGCGCGCTCCAGCGCGGCCGGCTCCGCCCGGGTGTACCAGGGCTCCAGCGAGGCGGTGATGGTCAGCTCCGGCCCGCGCAGCCTCGCCCGGCGCAGCGCCGACTCGACGGTCTCCTCCAGCGAGACCACCTGCACGCGCTCGCCGCGCTGGCCCTCGGAGCGGGACAGCTCCTGCAGGTCGCCGATGAGCGAGGCGAGTTCGGTCATCTGCGCCTTGACGGAGTCGAGCAGCGCCTTGCGGTCGGCGGCGGGGATGGGACGCCCCGTCTCCTCGCTGCGGGTGAGCAGCTCGATGTTGGTGCGCAGGGAGGTCAGCGGGGTCCGCAGCTCGTGTCCGGCGTCCGCGATCAGCTGCTGCTGGAGCTCGTGAGAGGTGGCGAGGGAGGCGGTCATCGAGTTGAAGGAGCGGGAGAGGCGGGCCACCTCGTCCTCGGCGTCCTCCTCGACGGGGATGCGGACGTTCAGGTCCTCGGTCCGGGCCACGTGCTCGACGGCTTCGGTCAGCTTGTCGAGGGGACGCAGCCCGGCCCGCGCGACGGCGAGACCGGCGGCGCCGGCGCCGAGCACTCCGACGCCGGAGACGAGGAGGAGCAGCAGTGCGAGGTCGTTGAGGGTGGACTGGGTGTTCTTGAGCGGGAGAGCGATGAGCAGGGCGGCGTTGGAAGTGTTCCGAGAGGACGAGTCGGTGACCGTGAATCCCGGCAGGGTGAGGACTCGTACGTCGTCGCCGTCCGTGTCGGTGCCGTTGCGGAAGATCCCGTGCGAGCCGCTTCCCTGCCTGATCAGGTCGGTGTCGGAACGAGTGACCTTGACCGCGCCGATGGAGTACGGCATCACGCAGGACTTCCCGTCCTCCGTGACCACTTGGTAGTACGCGTTGCGCGGCCCGTTGCCGAAATCCTGCGAGGTCTTCGTCGTGCAGTTGTTGACCGCCACGTTGGCCTGTTCCTGCAGCCGTGGCATGCTCAGCAACTTCTGCAGGTCTTGGTCGATCTGGTCGTACAGCTTCCCCTGCACGATGAACCAGCAGGTCACCGACACGGCCGCCACCGCGAAGGCCACCGCGGCGGCGACCAGCATCGACAGCCGGGCCCGGATGGGGAGGGCCCGGAACCGCCGTACGACCCTGTTCACTCCGCTCCGCCCTGTCGCAGCACGTACCCCACGCCCCGCACGGTGTGCACGAGGCGCGGCTCTCCGCCCGCCTCCGTCTTGCGCCGCAGGTACATGACGTACACGTCGAGCGAGTTGGAGGACGGCTCGAAGTCGAAGCCCCAGACCGCCTTCAGGATCTGCTCACGGGTGAGGACCTGGCGCGGGTGCGCCAGGAACATCTCCAGCAGCGTGAACTCCGTGCGGGTCAGCTCGACCTGGCGGCCGCCCCGCGTCACCTCCCGCGTCGCGAGGTTCATGCGCAGGTCGCCGAAGGTCAGGGCCTCGTCGTCCGCCAGGGCCCCCGCGCCGGCCGCCGGCGCGTAGGAGCTGCGCCGCAGCAGGGCCCGCACCCGGGCGAAGAGCTCGTCGAGCTCGAACGGCTTGACGAGGTAGTCGTCGGCGCCCGCGTCCAGTCCCGTCACCCGGTCGCCGACCGTGTCGCGGGCGGTCAGCATCAGGATGGGGGTGGTGTCGCCGGCGCCCCGGATGCGGCGGGCCGCCGTCAGGCCGTCCATGCGCGGCATCTGGATGTCCAGTACCACCAGGTCGGGGCGGTAGGCCGTGGCCTTCTCCAGGGCGTCCGCGCCGTCCACGGCGACCTCCGTGCCGTAGCCCTCGAAGGCGAGGCTGCGCTGGAGTGCTTCGCGTACCGCCGGCTCGTCGTCGACGATCAGGATGCGCTGGGTCTCACGGTCGCCTTCGACGGGGCTCATGGGCGTGGATTCCTCGGGTGTGGTGGGACGACGGGAGGCCGGTCCTGCTGAACCTGCTGAGTGCGTTCAGCGTCGCACGGTTCCCCGGATGTGCGGGAAGGCCGGGGCGGGCGGGCGCGGGATCAGCCGCGCATGGCCGCGAGCCGGTTCAGCGGCACCTTGCGCCGGTGCGGGCGGGCCGCCGTGGTGCGCAGGCCCATCAGCTGCGGGGCCGCCACCTCGGGCGCGCGGGTCGCTGCCGTCGGCGGGTGCAGCTCGTACGCCACGTCGAGGGCCAGGGCGACGTCGGCCGCGCCGACACCGGTCACCGTGTGCGAAACCTGCTGGATCATGACGTGCTCCCTGGCTCGGTCGGTGGTGGGTTCAGCTGCCGGAGCCGCCGGCCCGCAGCGTGGCGAGGTCGGCCTTGACGGTGTTGATGGGGATGGCGAAGCCGAGGCCGACGCTGCCGGCGTCGGAGGAGGACGAGTCCGCCGCGGCCGAGTACATCGCGGAGTTGATGCCGATGATGTTCCCGCCGGCGTCGATGAGGGCGCCGCCGGAGTTGCCGGGGTTCAGCGAGGCGTCCGTCTGCAGGGCCTTGTAGGTCGTCGTGGACGATCCCGTGTCGCCGTTGAACTGCTGGCCGCCGAACTGGAACGGCCAGTTGCCGCCCCCGCCGCCCTGCTGCTGACCCGGGTTCTCACCGGTGGAGACGGTCACGTCCCGGCTCAGGGCGGAGACGATGCCGCTGGTGACGGTGCCGGTCAGGCCCTCGGGGGAGCCGATCGCCACGACCGAGTCGCCGACCTTGACGCCGTCGGAGTTGCCCAGGGTCGCCGGCTTGAGCCCGGAGGCGTTCGCCAGCTTGATCAGCGCGAGGTCCTTCTTGCTGTCGGTGCCGACGACCTTCGCGGTGTACGACGTGCCGTCGCTGGTCTTCACCTTGATCGAGTTCGCGCCCGAGACGACGTGGTTGTTGGTGACGATCTCGCCGTTGCCGGTGATGATCACGCCGGAGCCGGTGGACGTCCCGTTGCTGAGCGTGGCGCTGACCTCGACGACGCTCGGGCTGACCGTCGCCGCGATGGTGGCCACGTCACCCGTCTTGCTGGAGGGCACCACGCTGGTGGTGGTGGACGAGGAGACCACCGTGTCCTTGCCGGTCAGCTCCTGGATGCCGTAGGCGGTGCCGCCGCCTATCGCGGCCGCGACGACCGCCACGGCGGCGAGCAGCGCGAACGGGCCGCGGGCTCGCTTCTTCCGTGCGGGGGGAGCCGGCTCGGCGGTCACCGGGGGGAGCGGAGCGGTTCCGCCGCCGTGGCCGTCGCCCGCGCCGCCGGCGGCCTGGGTCTGCCATACGGCGGTGGGCTCGACCGGAGCCTGCCCGGCCGGACGGTACGCCGGCGGGGGCGGCCACTCCGGGTTCACCGGGGAGGGGGTCACGGGAGAGGCGGACGCGGGGGATGAGGCGTGCTGCCGGGCGCCCTCGAACGGGGCCTGGTACGGGTTCTCGTACTCGCCGCTGCGGCGGAAGCTCTCGGTCATGGAAGAAGCTTGTCGCCTCACCATGAGAGCTCCCTGAGTGCTCCCTGAGAACGCCGCCAGAACCTCGTGTGCCGGTGATGAACACCGAGCCGGGAGCGGGGCGGTCTCTCTCAGCCAGGTCTCATGGGACCTGCCGGGATCGTGGAGCCTGCCGGGAACCGCTGCCGGGGGCTGCTCGCCACCACAGGACCGGGGCTGCTCGCCACCGCAGGTCGGGCGCTGCCCGCAGTCGCAGAAGCCGGGCGTTGCCCGCAGTCGCAGAAGCCGGGCGTTGCTCGCAGTGCAGAAGCCGGAGGCTACTCGCAGCCGCAGGAGCGGCGGGCGACGAGGCGGGACGGAAACACCTTCAGCCGCTCGCGCCGGGACCCGGCCACCCGCAGACCGTCGTCCAGGACGAGGTCGACCGCGGCGCGGGCCATCGCCGAGCGGTCCGATGCGATCGTTGTCATGGGCGGGTCGGCGAGCGCCGCTTCCTTGATGTCGTCGAAGCCGATGACCGCCAGCTCGCCGGGCACGTCGATGCGCAGCTCGCGCGCCGCGCGCAGCAGGCCGATCGCCTGGTCGTCGGTGGAGCAGAAGACGGCCGGCGGCCGGTCGGGGCCCGACAGCAGGTCCAGGGAGACGCGGTAGGCGTCGTAGCGGTTGTAGGGCGCTTCGAAGAGGCGGCCCTCGGTGCTGATCCCGGCCTCGTCCATCGCCCGACGCCAGCCCTCGACGTGGTCGGAGACGGGGTCGCCGACGGAGGGGGTCTCGGCGGTGCCGCCGACACAGGCCACGTAGGCGTGACCGTGCTCCAGGAGGTGGCGTACGGCGAGCCGGGCGCCGCCGAGGTCGTCGGTGACGACGGCGACGTCGTCGATGGCCTCGGGGCGTTCGTGCAGCAGGACCACCCGGGCGTCCCAGGCGTCGATCTCGGCGGCCGCCTGGTCGTTGAGCGCGTGGCTGACGAGGATGAGGCCCGACACCCGCATCCCGAGGAACGCCCGCAGATAGTGGACCTCGCGCTCGGCGACGTAGTCGGTGTTGCCGACCAGCACCATTTTCCCGCGCTCGGAGGCGGCCTGCTCGACCGCGTGCGCCATCTCGCCGAAGAAGGGCTGACGGGCGTCCGGGATGATCAGGCCTATGAGGTCGGTCCGCCGGGACGCCATCGCCTGGGCGACCCGGTCGGGCCGGTACCCCAGCTCCTTGATGGCGGCGAGGACACGCTCGCGCGTGGCCGGGGCGACCGGCCGGGGTCCGTTGTTGATGACGTAACTGACGACGGCGGTCGAAGTCCCCGCCAGCCGCGCCACATCATCCCGAGTCACCTTTGCCACGCACGGAGTCTACGCGGATGGACCCGCTCTGGGCAGGGCGAACGGAACCTTCCCTGTGCGCAAGCAACGCCCTGTCCGAGCCGGCGCGGCGCCTACCGACGGGTACTACGCCTCCGCCGAGACCTCGGCGGCGTCGCGGGCGTCCGTGTCGTCCGCATCCTCCGCCTTTGCCCGCTCGGACCGGTCCGTGTCGGCCTTCGCCTCGTCGACGGCGCGCTCCCCCTTCTCGGGGGTAACGAATCGATAACCGACGTTGCGGACCGTTCCGATCAGCGACTCGTGCTCGGGGCCGAGTTTCGCGCGCAGACGCCGTACGTGGACGTCGACCGTGCGGGTGCCGCCGAAGTAGTCGTAGCCCCAGACCTCCTGGAGCAGCTGTGCGCGTGTGAACACCCGGCCCGGGTGCTGGGCGAGGTACTTCAGGAGCTCGAACTCCTTGAAGGTGAGGTCCAGGACCCGCCCCTTCAGCTTCGCGCTGTAGGTCGCCTCGTCCACCGACAGATCGCCGTTGCGGATCTCCATCGGGGAGTCGTCGGCCACGATCTGCTGGCGGCCCATGGCCAGTCGCAGCCGCGCCTCGACCTCGGCCGGGCCGGCGGTGTCGAGCAGTACGTCGTCGATGCCCCAGTCGGCGGTGACGGCCGCGAGGCCGCCCTCGGTCACGACCAGGATGAGCGGACAGCCCGGACCGGTGGAGCGCAGCAGCTGGCACAGGCTGCGGACCTGCGGCAGGTCGCGGCGGCCGTCGATGAGGATGACGTCGGCGCCCGGGGTGTCGACGAGAGCGGGTCCTTCCGCCGGGGCCACCCGCACGTTGTGCAGCAGCAGGCCGAGGGCCGGCAGTACTTCCGTCGACGGCTGGAGAGCGTTGGTCAGGAGCAGCAGAGAACTCATATGTCTGGTTCCTCCTCGGTCCCTGCGTGGGGCCCCTCCCGCGCCATGGGGCAGTGGGGGAGTCGTGCGGCACTGCGGCTGTTGCGGCACTGCTCGCGTTCCCGGGGGGCCGTACACCCACGGTCACCTGGTGTTTCCCACCCGGTCGCCATTTCGTATACAACGCTTCCGAAAGCACGAAAGGACCCGGGGGCTGCGCTGCCCGAGTCCTCTGTCCAGCAGAATAGCCCACATGAGCAGGGGTCCGGCAGGTCATGTGGCGCGTTCCACCGTTCGTCCGAATTCCGAGACGGGCAGGTGCGCACCATTGCGGACGTTTCTGACCACCGCCGACGGGATTTCCATCGATTCCGTATACGAACCGGGTGACGTCGTATACGACGCCTCCGGGTCACCCGTCCGTCGCCCGGTGTTCGTGATCGCGCACGGGTTAACGGGGGACGTGGACCGCCCGCACCTGCGCCGGGTGGCCGCCGCCTTCGCCCGGCACGGAGCCGTCGTCACGTTCTCCTTCCGTGGGCACGGCCGCTCCGGCGGACGCTCCACCGTCGGCGACCGTGAGGTGCTGGACCTGGCCGCCGCCGTCGAGTGGGCGCGCTCGCTCGGGCACGCGCGCGTGGTGACCGTCGGCTTCTCCATGGGCGGCTCGGTGGTCCTGCGGCACGCGGCCCTGCCCGGGCGGGCCGTGAACGCCGTGGTCTCCGTGAGCGCGCCCGCCCGCTGGTACTACCGCGGCACGGCTCCCATGCGCCGGCTGCACTGGATGGTCACCCGCCCGGCAGGCCGGCTGGTCGGCCGCTACGGGTTCCGCACCCGTATCCACCACCGGGACTGGGACCCGGTGCCGCCGTCCCCGGTCGAGTCGGCGCCGAGGATCGCGCCCACCCCGTTGCTGATCGTGCACGGCGACCGGGACGGCTACTTCCCCCTCGACCACCCCCGCATGCTGGCCGAGGCCTCCGCCGGCCACGCCGAACTCTGGCTGGAGCACGGCATGGGCCACGCCGAGCACGCCGCCGCCGACGACCTGCTGGCCCGCATCGGGGACTGGGCGGTCGCGCGGGCGGGCTAGCCTTGGGCCCTGTTGACCACCGTGTCGACCACCGAGACGTGAAGTGACGAACTGACTTGAGGGACGAGATGGCAAAGGTCACGGTGCGCTACTGGGCGGCCGCCAAGGCCGCGGCCGGAGTCGCCGAGGAGCCGCACGACGCGGCCACGCTCTCCGAGGCGCTCGCCGCCGCGCGGGAGCGACACCCCGGCGAACTCGTGCGTGTCCTGCAGCGATGCTCGTTCCTCGTCGACGGTGACCCCGTGGGCACCCGCGCACATGAGACGGTACGGCTGGCCGACGGCGGCACGGTCGAGGTGCTCCCGCCGTTCGCAGGAGGGTGAGATGACCGACCAGCCGTACGACGCCTCTTATCAGGGGGGCCGCCCCCACGAGGGCTACCAGGGTTACGAGGGGTACCAGGGCTACGAGGGTCACGAGGGGTACGACCCCCAGGCGCCGCAGCAGCAACAGCCGCAGCCGCAGCCGCATCCTCAGCAGCCGCAGCAGGCGCAGGCCCAGCAGGCGTGGCCCGGGCAGCAGCAGGGGTACGACGACCCGCAGGCCCACCTGCACCACACCCAGCAGTGGCAGGGCCAGACCTGGGAGACCAGCGTGCAGCAGCCGGTCACCGCCGCCGACCCGGCCGGGACCGCCTACCTGCCGCCCCGGACCGGCGACGGCCCCGCCTACGGGAACCCGCAGTCCGCGTACGGGAACCCGCAGTCCGCGTACGGCGACTCCTCCGCGTACGGCGGCGCCCAGGCCTACGGCGACACCTCCGGCTACGGTCACGTCTCCGCGTACGGTTCTCCGGCGGGGGCCGAGCCCCTGCCGCCCGCGAACCGCTCCGCGGGCGACGACCGGCACACCCCGGTCCCGCGCCAGGAGGCCCCCGCGCCCCCCGCTCCGGCTCCCGCGCCGGGCCCGGCCTCCGCCGCCACAGGCGGTCCGACCTACGGCCCCGCCACCCTCGCCGGCAACGCGCGCATCACCGACGCCCAGCGGGCCCGCCTGGAGGGACGCTCGCCGATCATCGAGCCGGGCATGCAGCCCGCCGCGCTCACCGCGCTCCTCGGCCTGCTCCTGTCCGGCGCCGCGGCGATCGGCACGTACGCCCTCGTCGTCCCCCTCGTCGCGCTCCAGGCCGTCACGGCGGCGGGCTGGTTCCGGCTGAACGGCATGTGGCCGGCCCGGCAGGGCATCGCACTCGCCTTCCTCGGCGCGCTGGTCTCGGACGTCGTCCTCCTCGCGGCCGGCCGTGAGCACGCGCCCGCCGCGATCCTGGGCACCCTCGGCGTCTGGGTGCTGCTCTGCCTGGTCCTGCAGCTGCGTTCGCACGCCGACCCCGACGAGCGCATGTACGGGCTGATGGCGACCGTCGCCTCCTCCGCCCTGGCCGTCCTGGCCACCGGGCACCTCGGCGCCGAGCCGGACGCGGTGACGGTCGGCGCGGCCGCCGTGGCGGTGGCCGTGCTGGCCCGCGCGCTGCCGCTGCCCACTCCGGCCTCCGTCGTGGTGGCGCTGCTCGCCGCGGCGGGCGCGGGCATCGCCGTCGGCCAGATGACCGGACTGGGCGCCCGGGGCGCCCTGCTCGGCGCGGGCGCGGCGGTCTGCGCGCTCATCGGCCACCGGGTCGCGAGCTACGACTACCCGTCCCGCTTCGTGCACTTCACGGCGGGCGTCGCCCTGCCGCTGGCCGCCGCGGCGCCGGCGGTGTACGTGCTGGGACGGGCGCTGGCGTAACACGGGTCCGGGCCGGGCGGGACCTGAGGGACTGTCACAGGTGATCGACAATCCGGCGGCGGCCCGCGCGCTCGGGGTTACCTTGAACCGTTGTCAATGAGAGACGACCGGTCATCGTGGCCGGCCGTCGTGGACCGTTCACCGTGAACCGTTCAGGCCATCCGGGTGGGGGAACTGCCGCATGCGTGCGCTTCGAATACTGCTGGTCGTCGTCGTGGTCCTGGGCGGCCTGTTCGTGCTCGCGGACCGCCTCGCCGTGAACTTCGCGGAAGGGGAGGTCGCCGACAAGCTGAAGTCCCGCGAGGGCCTCGCCGCCACCCCGGACGTGTCCATCAAGGGCTTCCCGTTCCTCACCCAGGTCGTGGGCGGCTCGCTGGACGACGTCGAGATCGGCATCGACGACTACGAGGCGGCCACCGGCACCAGCGGCCGGACCATCCGCATCGACGGCCTCCAGGCGGACATGAAGGGCGTCGAGTTCTCCGGCGACTACAGCTCCGCCACCGCCTCCAGCGCCACCGGCACCGCGTCCATCACCTACGCCGAGCTGCTGAAGACTGCCCAGGCCGAGACCACCGAGCTGCCGCTGGGCATCACCGCCAAGGTCGTCGGCCTCTCGGACGGCGGAAACGGCAAGATCAAGGTCGCCGTCAAGGCGAGCGTCCTGCCGCAGCCGGTCTACGTGCTGAGCACCGTCACCGTCGTGGGCGACACCGTGCGTGTGCACGCCGACTCGATTCCCAGCTTCGGCGGGGTACGGGCCGCCGAGAAGGAGGTGCGCTCGATCACCGACTTCCAGCAGAAGATCGACGACCTGCCCGGCGGGATCAAGCTCGACAAGGTGGTCGCCGCGACGAACGGCGTGGAGATCTCCGTGAAGGGTTCGAACGTCAGGCTGGCCGGGTAGAACCGCCCGACCACCACTGAGCATGGACGACTGACCATGGACGACTGACCATGGACGACGGACATGTACAGCTGGCATGTGCGGCTGGACATGGACGGCGAACGTCCGACAGGCGAGACGCGGTACTCCGCACCCCGGCTGTGACGACCGATACAAGCGCCCGGAACCCGTGTCCCCACGGCCCGGGCGCTTTTCCCATCCCGACATGCGGACGATCGCGTCTCACTATGCGGAGCGCTGGTGACATGGCCGCCTGTCCGTCCCTACGATCGACGACATGATGCAGCGACAGGCGGATCTCACGAAGCGGCGGGCAGTAGACCTGTGCCGCGTCGCCGCCATGCTCTGTCGCCCCTTCTGAGCGGAAGCGCCGCCGGCCTTCCGCGCCTCCCGGCGCCCTCGAACCGAGGGCATCCGTGCGCCGCCCGCCGGCGAGCCCCGGCCGCGCACTCTCTTTTCTTGCACACCCCCGCCGTAACTGCCCCGGAGGAGAACGAGCATGAGCCGCAGCGACGTCCTGGTCGATGCCGACTGGGTCGAGGCCAACCTCGACAACGCCGACATCGCCATCGTCGAGGTCGACGAGGACACGTCCGCGTACGAGAAGAACCACATCAGGAACGCGATCCGGATCGACTGGACCAAGGACCTCCAGGACCCGGTCCGCCGTGACTTCGTCGACCAGGAGGGCTTCGAGAAGCTCCTGTCCGCGAAGGGCATCGCCAACGACACGCTGGTGATCCTCTACGGCGGCAACAACAACTGGTTCGCTTCCTACGCCTACTGGTACTTCAAGCTGTACGGCCACGAGAACGTCAAGCTTCTCGACGGTGGCCGCAAGAAGTGGGAGCTGGACGCCCGCGAGCTGGTCGAAGAGGTGCCCGAGCGCCCCGAGACCTCCTACCAGGCCAAGCCGCAGAACAAGGCCATCCGCGCCTTCCGTGACGACGTGGTGGCGGCCATCGGTTCGCAGAACCTGGTCGACGTCCGCTCGCCCGACGAGTTCAGCGGCAAGCTGCTCGCCCCCGCGCACCTTCCGCAGGAGCAGTCGCAGCGCCCGGGCCACGTCCCGTCCGCCCGCAACATCCCGTGGTCGAAGAACGCCAACGACGACGGCACCTTCAAGTCGGACGACGAGCTCAAGGAGCTCTACGCCGACGAGCAGGTCGACCTGGCCAAGGACACCATCGCGTACTGCCGCATCGGCGAGCGCTCGGCCCTGACCTGGTTCGTGCTGCACGAGCTGCTGGGCGTGGAGAACGTCAAGAACTACGACGGCTCCTGGACCGAGTACGGCTCCCTCGTCGGCGTCCCGATCGAGCTCGGCGCCAACAAGTAACCAGGTCGCGCCCACCGGGCGAACGGACAAGAAGCGAACCCGACCGGCCTTCCGGTCAGACATCTCTGGAGAAGCACATGTGTGGAGCGAAGGCCGGCGGCCCGGACGCCTCGACGATCAAGCCCGGTGAGACCACGATCCAGGGTCAGGTGACCCGGGACGGCGAGCCGGTGGTGGGTTACGTCCGCCTGCTGGACTCGACCGGCGAGTTCACCGCGGAGGTCCCGACCTCCGCCACCGGACAGTTCCGCTTCTACGCGGCGGAGGGCACCTGGACCGTGCGCGCCCTCGTCCCCGGCGCCACCGCCGACCGTACGGTCGTCGCCCAGCAGGGCGGCCTCGCGGAGGTCGCGATCGCGGTCTGAGCGATCAGGCAGGGGCCGTGTCCCTCGGGTCGAACGCCCGGGACGCGGCCCTTCGCCGTGTCCCGGCCTACCCTGGACGTATGTTGGCCCGCCGACGGCACGTGTACTTCGCGATGATGGGCACCTGCATCGCGCTGTTCGTGCTGGCCTGGGCCGTCGTGCGCCTCTGGTCGGTGCCGGCGGCCGTCGGCATGTGCGTCGTGGCCATGCTCATCCCGCCGGTCGCCGCGATGGTCGCCAACCGGCGCGGCCCGGACGACCGCTGGTGGGACGACCCCTCGGGCGACCCCACGTCCGACGAGTGGTGGGACGAACTGGACGGTAAACGCCGCCGCCCCCGCGACCGCCCCTGACAGCCGGACCACCCCGACGGCCGGGCCACGGCCTCCACCGCTCCTGCCGCCGCCCCTAATACACGAGCGCCGTCGTCTCGTCCCCCAGCGCCTCCTGAACGAACACCTGGGCGCCGGCGATCCGCACCCCCTCGAGGACGTCCTTCTCCGTGATGTCCCGACGGGCCGCGCACTGGGTGCACAGGGTGAGACGGCCGCCGGCCAGGACCGAGTCGATCAGGTCGGGCAGCGGGGCCGCGTGCGGAAGCTCGAACTCGGCGGCCCGCCCCGGCAGGGCGAACCACGCGGACTCCCCGGTCAGCCACAGCGACACCTCGACCCCGCTGGCCACGGCCACCGCCGCCACCGTGAACGCCTGCGAGCACCGCTCGGGAGCATCCGCCCCCGCCGTCACCTTGATCACGAGCTTCTTCGCCATGCCTGAATCGTAATCAAGCCCCCTGCGACTGACGATGATGACCGTGGGTTCCCTGTGCGACGCGGGATGAATGCCCGGCACGGCCCCTGCGGAGCCCGGTTGCCGGGCTGACGCCCGCGAGGGCGCACCTCGCAGGGAGGGCCGGGGGCGGGCCGCGTAAGCTGGGGCCCGGCCCTGTCGTACGTGTGCCGAGTCGTACGTACCCCGCACCACGCTCATCCGAGGAGCACCCGTGGAGATCTTCTTCGAAGCCCTGCTGGTCCTGGTCTGCGTCGGCGTCCTCGCCTTCGCCGGTCTGACCGTGAAGAAGCTGTACCAGGGCCAGCGCTGACCTACCAGTCCAGGAACTGCCACTCATGATCGAGATTCCGTCCGACCTCCACAAGGACCTCGTCCCTCTCGCCTTCCTGCTCGGCAGCTGGGCGGGCGCCGGCGTGCACGACTTCCCGGGGTCGGAGAAGTGCAACTTCGGGCAGGAGGTCACCTTCGGCCACGACGGCCGCGACTTCCTCGAGTACCGCTCCCACACCTGGGTCCTGGACAAGGACGGCAACAAGGTCCGCCCCCTGGAGTCGGAGTCCGGCTTCTGGCGCATCGACGCCGACCGCAAGGTCGAGGTGACGATGGTCCGCGACGACGGCGTCGTCGAGATCTGGTACGGCGAGCTGGCCGCCAAGAAGCCGCAGATCGACCTGGTCACGGACGCGGTGGCGCGCACGGCGGCCTCGGGCCCGTACACCGGCGGCAAGCGGCTCTACGGATACGTCAAGAGCGACCTCATGTGGGTCGGCGAGAAGCAGACCCCCGAGGTCGAGCTGCGCCCCTACATGTCGGCCCACCTGAAGAAGGTCGTCACCCCGGAGGACGTCGAACGCTGGGCGAAGGCCCTCCCCGACGACATGCCGGACGACGGGATCGCCTTCTTCAAGTAGTCCTAGACTCTTGGGTGTGGTGAGCACTGAAAGCACTGACTGGAAGAGCGACCTGCGGCAGCGTGGCTACCGGCTGACGCCGCAGCGCCAGCTTGTCCTCGAAGCCGTGGACACCCTGGAGCACGCGACCCCCGACGCCATCCTCGTGGAAGTGAGGAAGACGGCGTCGGGGGTCAACATTTCGACCGTGTACCGCACGCTGGAGCTCCTCGAGGAGCTCGGCCTGGTCAGCCACGCGCATCTGGGGCACGGGGCGCCCACCTACCACCTGGCCGACCGCCACCATCACATCCACCTGGTCTGCCGGGACTGCGACGACGTCATCGAGGCGGACGTGAAGGTGGCCGCCGAGTTCACGGCCAAGCTGCGCGAGAGCTTCGGCTTCGAGACGGACATGAAGCACTTCGCGATCTTCGGCCGCTGCCGGGACTGCGCGCGCAGGGGTTCCGCCGCGAAGGGCGAGGCCGCGGGTTCGGGCGCGGGTTCGGCTGCCAAGGGTTCGATCACCGAGTCGTAGGCTTGGGCCCATGAAGAGCCCTCTGCTGTCCCTGCCCGGCGCCGTTCCCGCCGAGGGCGTGGACGAAGACGTCGCCGGTCACTACGGCGATCTGTTCCGTGAGCAGCGCGCCCTGGCCGACGGCGCCGGATTCGTCGACCTCTCGCACCGCGGGGTCGTCGCCGTCTCCGGCGAGGACCGGCTGAGCTGGCTGCACCTTCTGCTCACCCAGCACGTCACCGACCTCGCGGCCGGCCAGGCCACCGAGGCGCTGATCCTCTCCGCACACGGCCACATCGAACACGCGCTGTATCTGGTGGACGACGGCGCGACGGTCTGGGCGCACATCGAACCCGGCACCCAGGAGGCGCTGCTCGCGTACCTGGAGTCGATGAAGTTCTTCTACCGGGTCGAGGTCGCCGACCGGACGGCCGACACGGCCGTCGTCCATCTCCCGGCGGGGTCGATCGCCCCCGTGCCGGCCGGTGTCGTCGTCCGGGAGACGGCGTACGGCCGCGATCTCTTCCTTCCCCGCGCCGACCTGGAGTCGTTCGCCGAGCAGGCCGGCCCGCCGGTCGGGATACTCGCGCACGAGGCCCTCCGTGTGGAGCAGCACCGCCCGCGCCTCGGCTTCGAGACGGACCACCGCACGATCCCGCACGAGCTCGGCTGGATCGGCACGGCCGTGCACCTGCAGAAGGGCTGCTATCGCGGGCAGGAGACGGTCGCCCGCGTCCAGAACCTCGGCAAGCCGCCGCGCAGGCTCGTCTTCCTCCACCTCGACGGCAGCGAGGTGTACCTTCCGCCCGCCGGCACCGAGCTCCGCGTCGCGGACGAGGACCCCGACGGCCGCAAGATCGGTTTCATCACCACGTCCGCCCGTCACCACGAACTGGGCCCGGTCGCGCTGGCCCTGGTGAAGCGCAACGTGCCGGTGGACGCCCCCTTGATGGCCGACTCGACGGCGGCGGCGCAGGAGGTCGTGGTCGAGCCCTAGACCTCGATCAGGACGGTGAACGGGCCGTCGTTGGTCAGGGAGACGCGCATCTGTGCGCCGAACCTGCCCGTGGCCACCGTCGCGCCCAGGGCGCGCAGCCGGGCGACGACCTCGTCGACGAGGGGTTCGGCGACCGGTCCGGGGGCGGCCGCGTTCCAGGTGGGGCGGCGGCCCTTGCGGGCGTCCCCGTACAAGGTGAACTGGCTGATGACCAGCAGCGGTGCGTCGACGTCGCTGCACGATCTCTCGTCGTGCAGCATGCGGACCGACCACAGCTTGCGGGCGAGCTGGGCCGCCTTCTCCGGGGTGTCCTCGTGGGTCACGCCGACCAGGACGCACAGGCCCTCGCCGTCGATCTCCCCGACCGTCTCGCCGTCCACGACGACGCTCGCGCCGTCCACCCTCTGCACCACCGCTCGCATGCGGACCATGATGCCGGGTGCCGGGCGCGGGCCCGCGAGGGGCCCATTTTTATTCCTTAAGCCACCATCTGGGGCCGTTCGGGGGGACTCGGTAACTTCGCGGGCACTCGGGGTGGCACGATGCTTCACACAGCCGGTCGAGGGGACGGTAGAAGGACATGAGCACACCGAGTACCGGGCGGCCCGCTGCACACCGGCCGCCTGCACAGCGCAACGACGGCACCGTGCTGCCCGTCGAACCTCCGGCCCACGAGCTGGGCGGGCTGAGCCTGCCCGAGCTGCGCACCCTGCGCCGGGACGCCCAGCGCGACGAGGCCGACCTCAGTTATGTGCGGCGCCTGCTCCAGGGCCGTATCGACATCCTGCGCGCGGAGCTGGCCCGGCGCTCCCCGACGGGTGCGGCGTCCGTGGTCGAGCGGCTGTCGGAGATCCTCACCGACGCTCCGGCCCGGCACCGCTCCTCGGCGCGCCACGTCACCCTGGGCACTCCGCACAGTGAGGAGTACCGGCGGCTGGCCGCCGACATGCTCGCCGACGTCGAGCTCTCCGACCTCGACGCGCGCACCGATCCCGAGCTGCACGAGGCGATGGGCCGTCTGGTCCGTTACGAGCAGCAGGTCTCCAGCCGGCGTCAGCGGTTGCAGCGGACGGCCGACGAGTCGGGCGCGGAGATCACTCGGCGCTACCGTGAGGGAGAGGCGCAGGTCGAGGATCTGCTGGTCTGACGGCGAAAGAACGAGCGGGCGCCGCCCGGGGGGTCGACGCCCTGCTGCGAACGTCCGGGCGCCCTGGGTGCCCGGACATGTGCTGACGGCTCCTTTCGGCGGGGTGGGAAAGTGGTCCATCCGTAGCTGTTCAGTTGTGGCTGTGCGTGCGCTCTGAAGTTGTGGCTGTGCGGGCGATGTTCAGTTGTGGCTGTACGTCGGCGCCGTCTGCTCGGGCTCCCGGCTCCCCTCCGGAAGGAAGCCCGACCGGCCAACCGTCTGAAAGTTTGACCACGTTGTTGAAGTTGGCAGCCAACTTCACTGTAGTTATGTCCGCTTGGAAGCGTCCTATAACCATCTCTCTTTGAACTGCCCAAAGATGGCGGGAAGTTGTACTGTGCGGACGTGGAGACGGAAAATGCCTCCGTCAAGGGGCGGAGGGGAGCCGAGCGGTCGCAGCGCTCACACCGCGAGGTGGCCGACGAGCTGCGCGCCCGCATCAGAGCCGGGGTGCTGCAGCCCGGGCAGCGCATGCCCACGCAGGCCAAGCTGGCGGACGAGTTCGGCGTCGAGCGGGGCGCCGTACGCCGGGCCCTGCGCATTCTGCAGTCGGAGCGGCTGCTGACCAACGTCTCCAAGGGAAGCCCTGCGACCGTCGCGGGGCAGCCGGACCCGCCCGGTCTCCCGATCGGCCCCGGGGCGGCGCCGCAGCCCTCGATGGCGGGCCTTCCGCCCCGCGTCACCGAGGCCTTCGCGGCCGAGCACGTGCAGGTGGACGCCCTCTGTCTGACCGCTGTCTCGCTGACCGCCGCGATCGGCGAGCCGGTGCGGCAGATCCATGCGGGGCAATTGAAACCGGCCAAGATCGACGTCCGTGTCCTGTTGCCGTCCCGGGACATCGACCTCGCCTTCCCGTCGCCGGTGGACGCCTCGGCCACCGGGCGGCTGCAGCGGCGCTGGCTGGCCCACCGCAACGCCCAGGGCCAGGTGCTGCGGCACAACCTGCTCACGCTGCGCTCCACGCACGGCATCGACGTGCACGTCACCTTCCGCGCACTGCCCTTCACCCCGCCCGTCAAGCTGTACCTCCTGAACGGGACGGAGGCGCTGTTCGCCTACTACACGGTCCAGCGCGGGGAGCAGACGGTCGGCCAGGAGAGCATGGACATGTACGACGCCGAAGGCACGCGGTCGGTGCTGTTCGCCTTCGAGCAGGGGGCCGGACCGCGTGACACGACGTTCGTCGATCAGTCGCGCCGGTGGTTCGACGCGCTGTGGGACACGATCAGTTCGGAGCTGGTGCTCACGAGCTGACGGCGGGCCCGGTGGCCAGGAGGGCGAGGATCACGGCGCCGACCGAGCTGAGGGCGGGGCTCTTGGCCTTGACGCCCACGCTGAGCAGGAGCAGGCCGACGGTGCCGGTGGTGCCGTACTTCCACTGGATGGTCTGCTCGACGCCGACGACGAAGGCGGCGCTGAGGAGGACGAGGACGGGCATGGTGGTTCCCCCCTTCCAGGCTGGGAGCGGGAGGCGAACCTTCCGCCAACTCGCTCAAGTTGGTAACCAACTATGACTATGTTGTCCCCACTTGGCAGCAACTGCTAAACAACTTTCAAACAACTCCCGTCAGATGGATCGAAGTTGTAGCGTTTGGTCGTGACCCAGGAGAACGTGGCAGTGAACGGCAGCAGCAGGCTCTCTCCTCAGGAGATCGCCGATGCCCTGCGCGAACGCATCCGCGTCGGGGATCTCAAAGCCGGCGACCGGCTGCCCACCCAGGCCGAGCTGGCCGACGAGTTCGGCGTGGAGCGCGGCGCCGTGCGCCAGGCGCTGCGGGCGCTGCAGGACGACGGGCTGCTCGCCGGCGTCAGCAAGGGCAGCCCGCCCCGGATCGCGGAGCCGACGCCCACGGGCCCCGAGGAGCCCCAGCCCACCATGGTCGGCCTCGCTCCCCGGCTGACCGCGGCCTTCTCCGCCCCGCACGTGCGCATCGACGCGGCCTGTCTGACCGCCGAGAGTCTCATCCCGGCCCTGGGCGAGCCCCTCCGGCTGATCCACGGAGGGCAGTTGAAGCCCGCCAGGATCGACGTCCGCATCCTCCTGCCCTCCCGGGACATCAGCCTCGCGTTCCCGGTCCCGGTCGACGGCCGCGGCGACGACGACCCCGTCCACCAGCGCTGGCTGGCGATGCGCAACGCCCAGGGGCACGTCCTGCGCCACAACCTGCAGACGCTGCGCTCGCACGGCATCGACGTCAGCATCACGTTCCGCGCCCTGCCGTTCACCCCGCCGGTGAAGCTGTACCTCCTCAACGGCCAGGAGGCGCTGATGGCGTACTACATGGTCACCCGGCGCGAGGAGTCCACCGACACCGGAACCCTCGACATGTACGACGTCCTCGGCACCGAGTCGCTGCTCTTCTCCTTCGAGAAGGCGACCGGTCAGCGCGACGCCGCGTTCGTGGAGGAATCCCAGAAGTGGTTCGACGCCCTCTGGGAAACCATCACCACGGACCTGACACTCTCCTAGTGACTTCTGATACGCAGCAGACCCAGCACGCGACCCCCGACACCGAGACCGAGGCGGCGGACTTGCGGGAAGTGATCAGGGGGGCGCGAGTCGTCCTGTGGGACTTCGACGGGCCGATCTGCCGCCTCTTCGCCGGTCACTCGGCGGAGGGCGTGGCCGACGGCCTGGTGGAGTGGCTCGAAGGACGGGGCCTGCACCACCTGCTGACAGAGAGCGAGCGGGAGTCGCTGGACCCGCATGTCGTCCTGCGCGCCGTGGACCGTCTGCGCCCCGGCAGCGACCTGGTCGCGGAGCTGGAGGAACGTCTCACCCAGGAGGAACTGAGAGCCACGGCCACGGCGAGGCCCACCCCGTACGCCGACCCGTTGATACGTACCCTGACGGCCCTGGGCCTGCGGCTGGCGATCACCACCAACAACTCCCCCCGGGTCGTCACCACCTACCTGGCGAACCGCGGGCTCACCTCCTGCTTCGCGCCCCACATCTACGGCCGCACCCAGGAACTGCACCACCTCAAGCCGCATCCGCACTGCCTGAACCTCGCCCTGACCGCCACGGGCTCGGCGCCCGGCACCGCCCTGATGATCGGCGACACCCCGTCGGACTTCCTGGCCGCCCGCGAGGCGGGCGTCCCGTTCCTGGGCTACGCGCGTAACGAGCGCAAGGAGAAACTGCTCAGGGGAGCGGGCGCGACCCGGGTGGTGTCGTCGCTGGAGCCGGTGCTGGAGGCGTTCAGGGGCTGAGCGCCGGGCCCGGCGTCAGGGCTTGGGCACGAAGACCGCACACCAGAGGTCCCCCGCCCATGAACGCGCCGACGACCGGCCTGGCCAGGTTCGCGGCGAGCAGTACTAAGGGGTTCCCCAGTTCCCGTGGGCCGATGATGTTCGGGCCCGGCCACGAGGCCGTCCACGGTCAGGAGACACCTCATGAGTTCCCTCTCTCGGCAACATCACGGCTACCGCCGGACGATGTCCGCCGGTGAGTGGCTCTATCACGGCCTGGCTCCTCGTCACGCGAACATGGTCCAGTACGTGGTGGAGGGCACGGGGACGCTGGATGAGCGACGGCTGGCCGAGGCTGTGACCCGCGCTTCGCAGGCCAGTCCCGGGACACGACTGGTGCGCGACGGCCGGCATCTGGTGGACGGCGGTGTCCCGCCGTGCGTCCGGGTCATGGAGGCGGGCTCGTTCGACGGGCGGCTTCTGCACTCGCCCGCGCTCCGGCACCCACTGCGGAGTCCGGGCGCCACGTTCGAGGTCCTTCTCTTCCCGGGCGGCACGGAGGGTTCCGAATCCGCCGGGGAGCGCGCCGCCCTGGTCTTCCGCGCCTCGCACAGCGTCACGGACGCCCGGGGACTGATGCTGTGGGTCGAGGACGTGTTCCGGGTGCTTCAGGGCTCCGAGCCGTCAGGCGCACCGTCCACTCTGAGCAGGGACGAGTTCCTCGAAAGCCTCGACCTGCCCGACGGACTCCCGCCGATCTCCCGGAACGTCGGTGAGTTGGTGTGGCCCTCGCCGCTGGGCCCGGTGCCGCGCAAGCCCTCGGGGACACTCTGGCGCCGTCGGTCGGTCGACGGAAGCCACCCGGCGGCGACGGCGAAGGTGGCCGCAGCGGTGGCCGGGATGTACGGCCCGGACGGCGCCGGCCGCTTCCTGGTCCCCGTCGACCTGCGCCGGCACGCACCCGAGATCCGCTCCACGGCCTGGCTGTCGCAGGCGTTCGTGCTGGACGTCGCCGCCGGAGACAGCTGGCAGGAGGTACACGGACGGGCCCTCAAGGCACTCGCCGACGGCGCGGAGCTGGCGGTGCGCACCGATCCCAAGATGCTGAAGACCCCGCTGCCACTGATCCGGGCGTTCTCCTCGGCTGTCGGCCGGGCGGCCGCGCGGAAGAACCGCTGCTCGGCGCTGTCCCTCGTCACCCATCTGGGGATCCACGACCTGGCGTCCTTCGATTGCGACGGCTTCACGGCAACGGCGCTGTACGCGCTGGGTGCTACGGGCCCCGGGGCCCCACCCTCGATCGACATGATCGAGAGCGACGGCCGTACCGAGGTAACCGTGACCTGGCAGGACGGGCCGGGTGTCGCCGAGCGGGCGCAGACGCTGCTGGACGTGGTCGAGGAGGCTCTGTCGCCCCGGAAGAACCGCGTGTGGCCGGGTAACGACACTGCTCTTGCACTGGATTCGGACGCTTCGGTGGTGCAGCGCTTCCGTGAAAAGGTGCGGCGCACACCGGACCGTATCGCTCTCAGCGGGCCCGAAGGTCCGGTCACCTACGCGGAGTTGAGCCGACGGGCCGACGCGGTGGCCAGGACGCTGCGGGACCGGGGCGCGGGTCCGGGGACGGTGGTGGGGCTGCTCGCCGACCGCTCGGTGGCCCTGGTGGCGGGCATCTGGGGGGTCTTGCGGGCCGGCGCCTGCTACCTGCCCCTGGACGCGCAGCACCCGGACGCCCGGCTCTCGGGCCTGCTGACGGATGCCGGGGCGGCGTACTGCCTGGTGGAGGAGGCGTACGGGCAACGACCGGTCGTACCGCCAGGGTGCGAGCAGCTGGCGCTGGGCCGGCTCACCGCCGTTCCCGGCCCGGAGCGCGACGGTGAACCGCTCTTCCAGGACGCCGAGGCGTCCCCGGACGACCTGGCGTATGTGATCTACACCTCCGGCTCGACCGGCCGCCCCAAGGGAGTGCAGATCGAGCACCGCAGTCTGGTGCACTACGTCGACTGGGCCACCCGGGAGTTCGGGGTGGACGCGGACACCCGGCTGCCGCTGATCACCTCACCGTCGTTCGACGTCACGGGCACCTCCGTCTTCCTGCCGCTGCTGGCCGGCGGTGAAGTCGTCCTGATGCCGCAGGAGCCGAGCCACCTGTCGCTGCGGCGGTTGCTGCAGACCTCCGGCGCCACCATGCTCAATCTGACGCCGTCCCACCTGGACCTGATCGGGCAGCTCGACATCTCGCCGGCCGGCTACCGAAGCGTGGTCGTCGTCGGCGAGCAACTGCGGGTGGAGGTCGCCGCCCGCGCCCAGGAGATGTTCGGGCCGCAGTGCCGGATCATCAATCTCTACGGTCCCACCGAGGCGACGATCGGCTGCACCGCCCATACCTTCAGGGCCCGCGAGGACACCGGCATCGCGGTGCCCATCGGGGTACCGGCGGACAACACCACGGTGCATCTCCTGGACGAGGGCCGTCGCTTCGTGGCGCCGGGGGACGTCGGGGAGATGTACCTGGGCGGTGTGCAACTGGCCCGTGGATACCTGGGCCGTCCCGATCTGGACCGGGAACGCTTCGTCCGTCTCGCCGACGGCAGTCGTGTCTACCGGACCGGTGACCTGGCCCGCGTCATGCCGTCGGGCGGCCTCGAGTTCGTCGGACGCATCGATGACCAGGTGAAGGTGCGAGGCCACCGGGTCGAGCCGGCCGAGGTGGCGCAGACGCTGGAGGGCCATCCGGGAGTGACCCGGGCTGTGGTGATCGCGAAGGCCCGGCCGGGGAGCGCCTCGAAGGCGTTGTACGCGTACGTGGTGACCGGTCCTGATCCGGATGAACAGGAGTCCTTGGTCGAAGAGTTGACCACATACGTCACGGAGCGGCTGCCTCGGTACATGGTTCCCGCGGCGATCCTGGCGCTCCCGGAACTCCCTTACACGGTGAGCGGGAAGGTCGACACGAAGGCGCTTCCGGACGCCTTCGTGGCGGCTGGAGCCGATGCGGACCCGATGGCGGCCCCGGAGGGGCCCATGGACCCGGTGGAGGAGGCGGTGGCCGAGGTGTGGTCCCGCACCCTCGGGGTGGAGCGCTCCAGGCTGGAAGGCCGCTCGGACTTCCACCAGTTGGGCGGGGACTCGTTGTCCCTGCTCGCCATGATCGCCGGGGTGTGCCGGGCCGTACTGGACACCGAACGAGAGGAGGTGTTCATGGCGGAACTGGCACAGATCGTCGGGGAGCCGACGCTGGACCAGGTGGTCAGGTTGTGCCGGAAGGCGGCGGGGGCGCACAGCCCGGCGCCGGTCGCGGAGTGAGCCGCGGCGGGGGCGGGCGCGCCGGCGGCGGACCGAACTGGATTCCGAGGAGCATATGACCGCCCTCGGCATGCCGGGCCTCGGCGCCACGCTCACCCGCCAGGTGAAGGACGGCGACCCCGACCCGTCGGGCACGGTGTTCGTGGAAACCCGGCCGGCGTGGTGCGACTCGGTCTGGAGTACCTCGCCGAACAACCGGTCCGCGCTGCGCTAGCATGCCTCAATCGCGCGAGCAATCACTCCCGTCCTTACGTATACGTATAAGACAGCGAACCAGTTGGTCTCGGACGGCCTGACGTGGATGAGTGGCACCCACCCATTGGCTCACTTGCATCGCTCCGGTCGTGCGGCGCCTTTACCGTTTGCCCTAACATGCCCAGCGCGAGTATCCGGAGCGGCCAGTGGTCGACCACCTTGTTCCCCCTTGTCACGCCGGGGAACGAGCCGCCGAGGACACGTCCGATGTCCTTCGTGCCTTCGTCCGGGCCGCAGAGTCCACCCAGGCGTCCAGCGGCCACCACAATCGCAACTATGTGCTGCCGCTGACGGACGAGGCGGGCCGACGGCTGGGCCGTGAGGCGGGCACGCCTGTGACCGTGCGCATCCGGCGGCAGGACGCGCTGCCCGTGGTGATCAGGACCTGGCAGAACGAGGCGGCGATCCTCGACGCCCTCCAGGGTGTCCTGCCCCACGCCCCCGCCTGCCTGGTCAGGACGCCGGACTACTCGGTCCACAGCTATGTGGAAGGCGTGCCGCTCTCCACCATCTGCGGAAACGGTAAGCCTGTCGACACCCTGCTGATGAGGGCGCTGGCCGAGCTGCTGGCCCAGATGACCCAGGTGCGTCTGTCGGCGCTGCCGCCCCTGCCGAGGTCGTGGCCCGCCAACCACAGCGACAGCCAGACCTTCCTGAAGCATCTGGCCCATCTCGCCGACGCGGAGATCCGCAAGCCGAACTGGGACGAGTTCGGCGGGCTGTTCAAGGCGTTGGGAGTCTCCGACGACGCGCTGCTCCGGCTGGCCGAGCGGGTGCCGGCCATGACCCGGCGGCCGTACAGCCTGCTCCACGCGGATCTGCACCGGGACAACCTGATCGTCTCGTACAACGGCGACCCGCCGCTCGTCTGCGTCGACTGGGAGCTCGCGACGTACGGCGACCCCCTGCACGACCTCGCCACCCACCTCGTGCGCATGCGGTACCCGGACCACCAGTGGGACGCGGTGATCGGGGCATGGGCGGAAGCCATGCGGGAGTGCCGGCCCAGCGCGGTCAAGGGGCTCGCCAGGGATCTGCGCCACTACCTCGATTTCGAGCGGGCGCAGTCCCTCTATCCCGACGTCATGCGGGCCGCGCGGTCCCTACTCGAGTCGTTCACCCAGAAGAGCCTGGACGAGGCGACGGTGGAGGTGGGCCGGGCGCTGCGGGAGGCGGCGGAGCCCCTGCGGCTCAGGAACGTCCCGACGAACGACGAGATCGGGCGCGCTCTGTTCCGGTGGCTTGCGTCGCGGGGCGACGGGGCGGTGAGCGGCCGGGGCTGGATCATGAAGGCCTTCGGCTGGCAGCCGGATCCGCGGCTTGCCGAGAACCCCCGGTTCCCGGCGTCCGCCGTGCGGGAGGCGCTGCTCGCGGAGGGAGCCGCTCCGGCGCACCGGGTCTTCAAGGGGACCGCGCACCTCAACTCCGTGGTCCGGGTGCAGGGGACACGCACCCCCGTGGTCGTGCGCCGCAAACTGCCCGACGTCTCGCGCCGGGAGCCCAAGTACCTGAGCGAGCACGCCGTCCTGCAGGCAATCCAGGAGTCGCGGGTCCGGGTGGCGGCGCCGGAGGTCCTCGCCCTGGGCGTGAGCTATCCGGACGACCAGCTCAGCATCCACACCTACGTGGGCACCCACATCGACCGGGCGCCCGTCCACCCGGTGAACGGCCTGCTGCCGCACGAGGCGGACGCACTCGTCGACCAGCTGTGCGAACTGACCCGGGTGGACCATGCGTTGATCGATCCGCAGGCCGGTCACGTCGATTTCTGCGAGTGGCTGAAGGAACAGCTGGTCGGTCTGGTCCGGGACCTGCCGAAGAAGTCGCTGCAACTGGCCCGCACGCTGGGGCTGCCCGACGAACGGCGGCTGCGGGAGATCCTGTCGGGGCACCGGGTGGGCCATCGGGCGCCGGCCCTGCTGCACGGCGACCTCAACCCGTGGAACCTGGTGCGCCGCGACGACGCCCTGGCGCTGACGATCATCGACTGGGAGATGGCCCTGGTCGGCGACCCGCTCTACGACCTGGTCCGGCACATGCATCTCACGCCGACGAAGCCGGAGATCAGGGAGCGGATGTTCCTCCGCTGGCAGCGGCGGCTGGCCCCGGAGTACACCCGGGACTGGGGGAAGGACTGGGTCGTCTACCGCCGGATCGAGATCGTCCGCTCCGCGTACATCGACCTCGACCGACTGGCGACCGGGTCGAGTCTGGACGCGCCCAACGTCCGCCGGGCCGTCAACTCCTACGCCGACACCCTCGCGGCCGCCACCGCTTGCCTCGGTCTCTCCGTCCCGGCGACCGCGAACCCCTACCTTGCCCGGGCACTGGCCTGAGGCGATCACGGTGCCATGGAACGCAGGTCGGACCGGGGCCGGCCGGGTCGACGCCCTCCTGGCGTCGGACGCGCGGGGGGCGGGCGTATGCGCGGCGGGGAGCGGGACGACGGGTGAGGGCGGTGCGCTCCTCGGCCTGGCCGGCCTCTTGCCGTACGACACCCTGAACGGGGCTGGCCGTGCGACTCCTCGGCGCCGCCCCGACTCGCGACCGGCGGCGCCCTGGTGGCCGTCCGCGGCGCCGCGGCACGCCGTGCCCGGCGGCCCGTAGGCTCGCTCCATGAGCGAGACCGGGCTGCGTGAGCGCAAGAAGCAGCGGATGTACCAGGCCGTGTCGGAGGTCGCCGTCCGGATGTTCCTGGAGCGGGGTTTCGACGCGGTGTCCGTCGCCGAGGTCGCCGCGGCCGCGGAGATCTCCAAGCCGACCCTCTTCCGCTACTTCCCGGCGAAGGAGGATCTGGTGCTGCACCAGATCGCCGATCACGAGCAGGAGGCGGCGCGGGTCGTCGTCGCGGGCCGGGCCGGGGGCGTCGCGCCGCTGGCCGCCCTGCGCCGGCACTTCCTGGCCGGGCTGGCCGCGGACGATCCCGTCACCGGGCTCAACGACCACCCCCAGGTGCGGGCGTTCTACAACCTCCTCTACGGCACCCCGTCGCTGGTCGCCCGCCTGTACGGCTATCTGGAGCGTTCGGAGGCCGCCCTCGCCGAGGCCCTCTCGGACGACCTGCCCACCGCCCTCGACGCCCGGCTGGCGGCCGGCCAGATCGTCGCCGTCCGGCGGATCCTCGCGGAGGAGAACTGGCGGCGGGTGGCGGCCGGGGAGCGGCCGGCGGAGGTGCGGGCGGATGCGGTGGCCGCGGCGGAGCGGGCCTTCGACGCGCTGGCGACGGGGCTGCCACGGCTCGCCTGACCCGCGTGGAGCGACAGCGCTCGACGGCCACCATGCCTCAGACCCGGTGAAGCCCGGTAAAAAATGTAACTCGGTAACGTTATTGGTTATCCTTGCCCTATGACGGCACCCGAGCGCGCCCCCCAGGACTCCGCCGACCCCGCCCCTGACCCGGCCCCGAACCCGGCCCCGGCCCCGGACGCGGACGCGGACCCACGGGGCCTCGTCGCCGCCCTGCGTCTCGAACGCGCCCACCACGACGCCTGCCGGACCGCGTTCACCGCCATGGTCGCGGGCGCCGACCTCCAGGTCGTCACCGGCGAGGACGTGTCCGCCTCCGGCGCCGACGCCGAAGTCCTCGGCTACCAGCTGCGCAGCCACGCCAAGGCCCTTCACGAACTGCCCGAGGGCCCCCTGTTCTTCGGCCGGCTGGACTTCGCGCACGGCACCGGCGGCGAGCACGAGGGGCTCGCCCACCACATCGGCCGGCTGCGCATCAGCGAGCACCCGGCCGCCCCGCCCCTCGTCGTGGACTGGCGCGCACCCGTCTCCCGCGCCTTCTACCAGGCGAGCGCCCGCGACCCGCAGGGCGTCGCCGTACGGCGACGGTTCGGCTGGGCCCCCGGCAGCCGGGGCGACTCCGCCGACCTCACCGGCCTGGAGGACGAGCGCCTCGACGCCGGCGAGCACCCGGCCGGGCCCGGGCGCGGGTCCGTGGCGCAGGACGGCGGCATCGTCGCCCGCGAGATCGAACGGCCGCGGGTCGGCCCCATGCGGGACATCGCCGCGACCATCCAGCCCGAGCAGGACGACCTCGTACGCGGCGACCTCACCGCGTCGGTGTGCGTGCAGGGCGCCCCCGGCACCGGCAAGACCGCCGTCGGCCTGCATCGGGCCGCCTACCTGCTCTACACCCACCCGCGGCGCATCCAGCGCGGCGGACTGCTGATCCTCGGCCCCAACCGTGCCTTCCTCACCTACATCGCGGAGGTGCTGCCCGCCCTCGGCGAGACCGGAGTACGGCAGTCCACCCTGCCCGACGAGATCGGCCGTCACCGGGCGACCGGAACGGACCCCGACCGCACCGCCGCCGTCAAACACGACGCCCGGATGGCCGAGGTGCTGCGCCGCGCGGTGTACGGGCGGGTGACGGCCGAACGCGCAGAGGACCTGTCCGTCCCGGAGGGCTCCTGCCGCTGGCGCGTCGGGGCCCGTGCGCTGGCGGAGATCGTCGCGGGCGTGCTCGCCGAGGCGCCGCCCTACGAGTCCGGCCGCGAGCGGGTGCGCAGCCGGATCGTCCGCCGGATCCAGGAGCAGGTCGAACGCCGGAGCGGGCCGCGCCCCGTCTCCTGGACCCGCCGGATCGAACGGGCGCGGCCCGTGAGCGCCTGCGTGGAAGCGGTCTGGCCCAAGCTGCGCCCCGAGGAGGTCGTCGCCGGACTCCTCACGGACGCCGAGGCGTTGGCGCGGGCGGGGGACGGACTCCTGGACCCGGACGAGCAGCGCGCCCTGCTCTGGCCGCGGCCGCCCCGCTCCCCGAAGTCGGCGCGCTGGTCGACGGCCGACCTCGTCCTGCTCGACGAAGTGGCCGGCCTCCTGGAGCACCCCCGGGGATACGGCCATGTCGTCGTCGACGAGGCTCAGGACCTCTCACCGATGGAGTGCCGCGCCGTCGCCCGCCGGGTCCGCTTCGGCTCGCTCACCGTCCTCGGCGACCTGGCGCAGGGCACCACCCCGTGGGCGGCCGCCTCGTGGCCGGTGCAGATGACCCACCTGGGCAAGCCGAACGCCACGATCGTCCCGCTGACCACGGGCTTCCGCGTGCCGGCCGCCGTGCTCGCCCTCGCGGACCGCGTCCTGGACCGCCTCGACGTCGACGTGCCGCGGGCCGACTCGTTGCGCCGGGACGGCGAACTGCGCGTCCGGCGGGCG
This sequence comes from Streptomyces sp. LUP30, assembly GCF_001746365.1. Classification (GTDB taxonomy): domain Bacteria; phylum Actinomycetota; class Actinomycetes; order Streptomycetales; family Streptomycetaceae; genus Streptomyces. The sequence goes on along the minus strand of NZ_MJAJ01000024.1, from coordinate 53,224 downwards.
AACGGCGACCTGTACGCCGTCGTCGTCGCCGCCGTGCGCGACGCGCTCGCCCACGAGGGCTCGGTCGGCGTCATCGCGGCGGACCAGCAGGCGGCCGCGGTGCGCGAGGCCCTGACCACGGCCGGCCTGCCGTCCTGCGGGCCGGACGAGCAGGCCGGCCGGGTGACGGTCGTTCCCGCGACCCTCGCCAAGGGCCTGGAGTACGACCACGTCGTCGCCGTCGAACCGGCGGCCGTCGCGGAAGCGGAACAACGCGGACCGAACCGCCTGTACGTGGTGCTCACCCGCGCGGTGACCCGCCTGGAGATCGTCCACGAACGCCCCCTGCCCTGGGACCAGTGAGCCCCATGGCACCCTCCGCATGCCCCTTCGGAGTTACGGCGGAGGGGTGACGGGGGGATCCTGGACGTGATGCTGCTCTTCCTCGACGTCGACGGGACGCTCATCCCGTTCGGAGCCACGGACCCCTACCCCGAGTACGGACCTCCGTCGCCCGCGCACCCTCTCCTGGCCCGGCTCGACCCGTCCCTCGGCCCCCGGCTTCTCGCGCTGGGATGCGAGTTGACCTGGGCGACGACCTGGCTGGAGGACGCGAACACGCTCCTCGCACCCCGGCTCGGCCTGCCCACGCTGCCGGTCGCGGACTGGCCCGACGAGGACCGGCCCGACGAGGACTGGCCGGACGAGGATGAGCCCCCGGCCGACGGCGTCCACTGGAAGACGCGGCCCCTGGTGTCCTTGGCCGCAGGCAGACCGTTCGTCTGGCTCGACGACGAGATCACCGACGCCGACCGCGACTGGGTGGCCGCCCATCACCCAGCCCCGGCGCTGCTGCACCGCGTCCACCCCGCCCGAGCCCTCCAGGGCGCGGACCTCGCGGCGGTGACGGAGTGGATCGCGGACCGGTGAGGGTGGAGTGTGCGGGCGCGCCCCGTCCCGCCGGCGTGGTGACGGGCTCAGGCGTCCGCAGGTGAGGCGTTCAGGGCGGCCGGGTCGAAGCAGGCTTCGACCCGGATGTCGGCGGCGAGCGACTCCGCGACCGACCCGGGCGAGGCCGGTCGGCAGGTCGTCGCAGGCGATGCGCTCGGCTGCCTGGGAGGCACCTGTGCTCGGCCGGGCTCCGACGGATCGGTGGACCGTCTCCGGTGAAACGTCGGCGGCCCGCAGGAGCCCTGCACCGCCGCCTCAGGCGGTCTTGTCAGACCTGCCGTCTATCTTCTGCCCATGACATCGAGAGACCTTGCTCTGTTCGATCAGGCATGGGACCGGTTCGAGTCGTGGCTGGCCGCCCGGTCGCCGGCGGATCACGCCGCACTCCGACCGCCGGCGACGGGCGCCGAGCTCGCCGAGCTGGAGAAGCAGCTGGGCTTCGTCCTGCATCCCGAGCTCAGGCGGCTGCTGGAGCGGCGGAACGGTGTCGTCGAGCCCGAGCGGAACAGCGGACCCGAGCCGGGGGTCTTCCCGGCCGGCAACATCCTGCCGCTGGGCCACCGGCTCGCCTCGACGGCTGAGATCGCATCGATGCACGAGATCCTCGTGGACGTCGGCGAGGACAACGCTGAGGCCGATCTGTGGGACGAGGAGGACCTCGCCGGCCATCTGCACCTCTGTGTGCCGTTCGCGCTCCCCAACGACGGAGGCGTCGCGTTCGTCGACCACCGGCCCGGGCCCACGTACGGGCACGTGTACGAGATGGGCATCGGCTCCGGCGATCTGGAGGGCACCCTCTGGGGCTCGAGCCTGACCGGGTTCGTCCGCGCCGTGACGGACGCTCTGGAGACGGGCGCCCCGTTCAGGTACTACTGGCCCGTCACCTTCGAGCATGCCTCCGGCAGGACCTGCATCGAGTGGGACATCCGCTCATAGACCGGATCGCGGACGGGCCCCTGGGCCGTTGCCGAGCGCGAGTCTGGCGGCCACGGCGTCGAGGACCCAGTCCAGCCCGGTCGTGAAGGACGTCTCGGCGTCCACGTCCGTGCCGTCGTGCACGGCTTTGGCCAGTGCCGGGAAGCGGCCCGTGGCCAGCATTCTCGTCACATGCGGGCCGGAGGCGCGCTGCCAGTCGCGCTTGGACAGGCCCGTGGCGCGCTCGGCCCGCAGGTTCGCGATCTCGCGCCTGATCGCGCCGGTGAAGTAGGCGCTGACGGTCTCCACGGCGCGCATGGCGGTGTCGACGTCGGCGAGGCCGTCGAGCGCGGCCAGCTTGGCCTCGGTCACGGCGAGGCCGTTCGGCCCGAGGGTCGGGCGGCCGCCGAGCAGGTCGGCCAGCCATTCGTGGCGGAGAGCGGTCTGCCGGGTGCGGTGGGCGAGGACGCGCAGCGCCTCCCGCCAGTCACCGGGCTGCTGCCCCGAGCCGTCGGGGAGGATCTCGGCCTGGACCTCGTCCACCATGAGGTCGAACAGCTCCTCCTTGGTGGAGATGTATCCGTACAGCCGCATCGGGCCTGCGTTCAGCCGTGCGGCGACCTTGCGCAACGACACCGCCTCCAGCCCGCCCGCGTCGGCCAGCGCGACGGCGGCGGCGACGATCTGCTCCCGGTCGAGCGGCACAGGGCGAGTCGGCGGCTCGGGCCGGTCCCACACAGTCATGGTCACACCGTACTCTTGCGATACACCGTCCTATGACAATACGGTGTATCGACATGAGGCATCGCATCGCAGTGGTCGGGAGCGGTCCCGGCGGTCTGACCTTCGCCCGTGTCCTGCACCGCCATGGCCACCCCGTCACCGTCCTCGAAAGCGATCCCGCCCCCGATGCGCGTCCTCCGGGCGGCACCCTGGACCTGCACGAAGGGCTGGGCCAGCTCGCACTGGACAAGGCGGGACTGCTGCCGCAGTTCCGGCAGCTGTCCCGTCCCGAGGGACAGGCCATGCGCATCCTGGACACGGCCGGGACCGTCCTGCGCGACTGGCGCCCCCGTCCCGACGACCGGGCCAATCCCGAGATCGACCGCGGGCAACTGCGTGACCTGCTGCTCGGCTCTCTCGACGTCCGGTGGGGGCGGGGCGTGTCGCGGGTGACGCCGGGGACCGGGGACGGCGTACTGGTCCATTTCGCGGACGGGCGGCAGGAGTCGTTCGACCTCGTGGTCGGCGCGGACGGCGCCTGGTCCCGGGTCCGCCCCGCAGTCACCTCGGTGACGCCGCGCTACACCGGCATCACCGTGGTCGAGACCTCCCTGGACGACGTCGACACCCGCCACCCCGACCTCGCCCGGTTGATCGGCGACGGTTCCGTCGCCGTGTACGGCCCGAACCGGAGCCTCGTCGCGCAGCGCAACAGCGGCGGCCACGTCAAGGTGTACGCCCGGTTCCGCGCGCCGCTGGACTGGCACGCGAACCTGGATCCGGCCGACGTCGAGGCCGTGCGATCGAGCCTGCTGGCACTGTTCGACGGCTGGGCCGCTCCCGTCCTGGACCTCCTCCGCCACGGCGCGGCCTTCGCCCACCGTCCGCTCCACGTCCTGCCCGTGGGCCACACCTGGACCCATGTCCCCGGAGTGACGCTCCTGGGCGACGCCGCCCATCTGATGCCCCCGTTGGGGGTGGGCGCGAACCTCGCGATGCTGGAAGGCGCCGAACTCGCCGAGGCCATCGCCGTCGGCCCGGGCGCCGACGTCGACGCCGGCCCCCGACGTCTGGACGACGTCGTCCGTGCCTTCGAGGAGCGGATGTGGGCGCGCGCCGCCAAGTGGGCCGAGATCACGACGGCCGGCCTGGAACGCCTGGTGGGCCCGGACCCCGCCGAAGCCCTCGCCCAGTTCGAAGAGGTCCAGCCCTCCTGACCCCCCGGCCGGGGTCGCCGTGTGCGGCCGCCGTGCTCCTCCCGAGTGGTGTGGCGCACTTTTGCAAGCGGGTGCTTGCAATAGTTAGCGCGGGTGGTGCAAGGTGGAGGCATGGCATCGCTCAACGTCGGCAATCTCGGCGAGTATCTGCGCGAGCAGCGGCGCAACGCGCAACTGTCGCTGCGGCAGCTCGCCGACGCCGCCGGAGTGTCCAATCCGTATCTGAGCCAGATCGAGCGTGGGCTGCGCAAGCCGAGCGCGGAGGTGCTGCAGCAGGTCGCCAAGGCGCTGCGGATCTCCGCCGAGACGCTGTACGTCCGGGCCGGCATCCTCGACGCGGAGCGGGACCGGGACGAGGTGGAGACCCGAGCGGTCATCCTCGCCGACCCCACGCTCACCGAGGCGCAGAAGCTGGCGCTGCTCCAGATCTACGAGTCCTTCCGCAAGGAGAACGGGATCGGGAGCGACGGTCGCGGCCACGGCGGCGTGGACGGCGTGGACGGCGTGGACGCCCGCGCGCGGGAGAGCGACGCCGATCCGCAGCAGACGGCCGGTTGACCGGACCAGGGGACCGGCCGCACCGCTGCGGAACCGCACGACCCTCGGCCGAGGGCGCAGTGGACGCACTCGATGTGATCGAGGTGTCCGACGTACTCGGCTCGCACGACGCATACGACGCACACGACCTGTACGACGAACGTCAATCCGGGAGGACCTTCACCATGGCCATCACCGACGACCTGCGCAAGACCCTCAGCGACCCGACTCCGCTCTACTTCGCCGCGGGCACCGCCGACCTGGCCCTCCAGCAGGCGAAGAAGGTGCCCGGCCTGGTCGAGCAGCTGCGCACCGAGGCCCCGGCCCGCCTCGAGGCGGTCCGCAACACCGACCCCAAGACCGTGCAGGAGAAGGCCGGCGCCCGCGCCAAGGAGGCGACCGCCCGCGCCAAGGAGGCGCAGGAATCCCTCCAGTCCAAGGTCACCGACTTCATCAGCACCCTCGACGGCGACATCAAGAAGCTCGGCAGCACCCTCGACGCCGACCTGAAGAAGCTCGGCGAGTCCGCCCAGGACTTCGCGCTGCGCGGTGTCGGCGTCGCCGCCGAGTACGCCGTCAAGGCCCGCGAGACCTACGAGAAGGTCGCCGAGCACGGCGAGCAGGCCGTGCGGACCTGGCGCGGTGAGGCGGCCGAGGAGATCGAGGAGCTGGCGATCGCGGTCGAGCCGAACACCCAGCCGAGCGCCGAGCCGAAGACCGCTCCGGTCCAGGTCAAGGAGACCGCCGCGCCGAAGCCCGCTCCGGCCGCCGTCACCGTGCCCGCCCCGGAGGCGAAGAAGCCCGCCGTCAAGAAGGCTCCGGTGCGCAAGCCCGTCGCGAAGAAGACGACGCCGCCCGCCAAGTGAGACCTGCGGCCGGGAGGGACACGGCTGACAGCGATATCGACATACGGTCACGGGCCGGGCACTGATGCGGTGCCCGGCCCGTTGTACGGGTAGGGGAAGGGCGGTTGCGGGTACCGTGACCGCACAGGACGAGCAGGTCGAGTCGAGACGCGTCGGATCGGGTGGTGGGCGTTGTGCTGATGTCAGGCTTCGCGGGACTGATGTGGCTGCTGTACCTCGCCATGCTGGTCCTCGCCGTGGTGGCTCTGGTGATGGCGGCCGTGTTCCGTGACGACGCCTACCGGGCCGCCGACAAGCAGAACAAGGGCTTCTGGCTGATCATCCTGGGCATCGCGGTCGCGGTGAACCTGCTGGTGCCGATGCTCTTCCTGCAGCTCGCGGGCCTCGTCGCCACGATCGTCTTCTTCGTGGACGTCCGTCCCGCCCTCAGGCAGGTCTCGGGCGGCGGCTGGGGCCGCCGACGCGGCGGAAGCAGCAGCGACGGCCCGTACGGCCCGTACAACGGCGGACGCTAGACCGGAGGGACGGACGGACGGAGGAACCGGGCGGGGCGGACCGGACGGACCTTTCCTCCCTGTCGAACCCGGCGGGCCGGATCCCGGTCAGGGAACCCGGTCCAGCAGGACGACCGCCACGTCGTCCGTCAGCTCGCCCCCGTTGAGCTCACGCACCTCGTTCACCGCGGCCCGCAGCAACGCCTCCCCGCTCAGTCCCTCGGAGAGCTGCCGGCGGATCATCTCCACCATGCCGTCCTGACCCAGCCGCTCCCGGCCCTCGCCGATCCGCCCCTCGATCAGGCCGTCGGTGTACATCATCAGGCTCCACTCGGCCCCCAGCTCGACCTGTGTCCGCGGCCAGCGTGCGCCCGGCAGCAGGCCGAGGGCGGGGCCGTTGTTGTCGTGGGGCAGCAGACGCGCGGGCCGGTCCGGGCGGGCGATCAGCGGCGCGGGATGACCGGCCAGGCACAGGCCCGCCCGGCGGCCGTCGGGCGCGATGTCCACCGTGCACAGGGTCGCGAAGATCTCGTCGTCGTCGCGTTCGTGCTCCAGCACCTGCTGGAGAGTGTTCAGCAACTGGTCCCCGCACAGACCCGCCAGGGTCAGCGCGCGCCAGGCGATGCGCAGCTCCACGCCGAGCGCCGCCTCGTCCGGGCCGTGCCCGCAGACGTCGCCGATCATGGCGTGCACGGTGCCGTCCGGCGTGCGGACGGTGTCGTAGAAGTCGCCGCCGAGCAGCGCGCGCGAGCGGCCGGGGCGGTAGCGGGCGGCGAAGCGCAGCGGTGAGCCTTCGAGGAGGGGCGTGGGCAGCAGGCCGCGCTCCAGCCGGGCGTTCTCCTGCGCGCGCAGCTTGCCCTCGGCGAGCCGCCGCTCGGCCGTGTCGGAACGTCTTCGTTCCACCGCGTAGCGGATCGCGCGGCTCAGCAGCCGGCCGTCCAGCTCGTCCTTGAAGAGGTAGTCCTGGGCGCCCACGCGCACCGCCTCGGCGCCGCGCTGGGCGTCGCCGGACGCGGTGAGCGCGAGCACGGCGTGACGGGGCGCGAGCCGCAGCACATGCCGCAGCACCGCGAGCTCGTCGTCGTCTCCGGCGGCCGCGGAGGCGCGGCCCGGGGCGGGCAGGGCGAGGTCCAGCAGGATGCAGTGGACGTCGTCGGTGAGCAGCCGCTCGGCCTCGGTGAGGTTGCGGGCGGTGCGCACCCGGATGGGCCTGTCGTCGGAGTCGCGCAGGTCGCGGACGATCGGGGCGGCCGTGGGGTCGTCCTCGATCAGGAGCAGGGTGAGGGTGGTGTGGGCCGAGGCCGCGCCGGCGGCGGCCGCGTCGCCACCGCTCGCGCCGGCGGCCCCGACTCCGGTGGCGCTGACTCCGGTCTGGCTCACTCCGGTCGTGCTCACGCCATGGTGGACGCCGTCGGCGGGCGTGGCGTTGAGCGGGGTGTCGCTCTCGGCGGGCGTCGCCTCGTTGCGACCGGCGTCTTCGTTGCGGACGGCTTCTTCCGTGGAGGGACCGCCGACTGCGGGCGCGGCATGCGCCTGACCACTCTCCACGGCCGGGATCGCTCTTTGCCGCGGTACGGGTACGGGCATCGTCTTGGGTTCCTTCCCTCCCCCCGAGGGCTGGCGGGGGCGAGGGACCTCGACCCACCGACCGGGACCATAGCGGCAGAAGGCGTCGCAACGGAATGGTGTGAAGCACGGTGCTTGATCTCTGGCCACTGTCATATGCCGCGTTCCGTACCGCAGTTGGGCACGCCGGGAACCGGGCGGGAATGACGAACGTCACGTCCGCCCCGGGTTTGGGGCGCGGACGAGGGTGTCGTGGGTCACGTGCCTGAGTCACCGACTCGCCGGCCGCGCCCGCCAGGTCACCCGCCCCGGCCGGCGTCTCCGGTCACGCGTCCGGTCGTACGACCCCGAGTATCGGCATCGAACCGGCCCCGGCGAGCGTGACCGTACGGCCCGGGCGCGGGGCGTGGATGATCGAACCGTCGCCCACGTACATCGCCACATGGCTGGCGTCGCTGAAGTAGATGATCAGGTCGCCGGGGCGCATGTCCTCCACCGGCACGTGCGGCAACTGCTGCCACTGCTCCTGCGAGGTGCGCGGCATCGCCCTGCCGGCGCTCTTCCACGCCTCGGAGGTCAGTCCGGAGCAGTCGAAGCTGTCCGGGCCCTCGGCGCCCCACACATACGGCTTGCCGACCTGCGCGGTGGCGAACTGCACGGCCTTCTTGCCCTGCACGGACGCCGCGCTGTCGATCTCGTGGAGGATGCCGGTGTCCAGCCAGGCGGTCTGCGCCTTCTGCGCGGACTGCCGCTCCAGCTCTTCGAGGCGCGCCTTCTCCTTCTTCTCCAGCCGGGATTCGAGCTTCTCGGCCTCCGAGATCTGCTTCTCGATCTTCTTCTGGGCCGCAGCCTTGATCTTGCGGCCCGCCTCCAGCTTCGCCCACTGTGCCGAGGCGTCCTTGGAGTACTGCTCCAAGTCCTGCTGCGTGCGGGTGAGTTGAGTGATCAGGCCCTTGGTCGCGCGTTGGCCCTGGCGCACCCGGCCCGCGCCGTCGAGGAACTCCGACGGGTCGTTGCTCAGCATCAGCTGCGCCTCGTCCGGCAGGCCGCCGGTGCGGTACTGGGCCCGGGCCGCGGCGCCCGCGCGGTCCTTCAGCTCAGCCAGCTTCTGCTGGCCCGCGACGATCTTCTTGGCCAGCTCGACGATCTCCGCCGACTGCTTCTGGGCCGCTTCCTCCGCCGCGTTGTAGGCGTCGGTGGCGACCGCGGCGTCGTGGTACAGCGTCTCGAGCCGGGCGCGGACGGCCTCGAGGTTCTTGTCCGCGGTCGCGGTCGAGGGCAGCGCGGGGGCCTGGGCGCCTGCGGTCGGCGTCGGCGTCGACGTGGTGGTCGGTGCGGGGATCGGGCTCGCGAACGCGGTGCCGGGCGCCCCCAGCACGGTGATCGCGCAGACCACGGCCACAGCCGTCGCGAGCAGGCCGCGCTTGCCCGTTCCCATACCCCGTCCCCCAACCCCTGATTAACCGTCAGTAACTTACGGCGCTCGGGGGATCGTGCCATGTCACAGCCGAAAACGACAGAGTGACGACGGCGCGACAGTGACGACGGCGACGACGACGGCAACAGTGACGACGGCGGCGGAACGGCAGACCCGAAGAGCGGCCGAACCGGTCCTTCCCCTTCTCACCACCCCGATATGACGATCTCCCCGCCTGTGTGACGAACGACGCACGGAGATCGTTCCCGGCGGCCGGGGAGGGGTCCCGCTCAGTCCCTGGGCGCCAACGCGCCCCACCGCACCGTCACTTCGCCCTGACGCCATCGCACCGGCCCGTCCGTCACCGGCCAGTCGGCCGTCAGGGCGCGTACCGCGCGGATCCACCGCTGACGGGCGCCGTACGACGCGTAGGGCGCGGCCGCCGCCCAGGCGCGGTCGAAGTCGCGCAGGAACGCGTGCACCGGCTCGCCGGGGACGTTGCGGTGGATGAGCGCTTTGGGCAGCCGTTCGGCCAGGTCCGAGGGGCGTTCCAGGGAGCCGAGCCGGGTCGCGAAGGTGACCGTGCGCGGCCCTTCGGGCCCGAGCGCCACCCACACGTGCCGACGCCCGATCTCGTCGCAGGTCCCCTCGACCAGCAGACCTCCACGGGACCCGACGGCCGGATCGGCCGGTGCGAGCCGCGCGCACAGACGCTCCCAGACGCCGGTGACCTCGCCCTCGTCGTACTGCCGCAGCACGTTGGCGGCGCGCACGAGGTGCGGCCGCCGGGCGACCGGGACCTCGAACCCGCCGTGCCGGAAGACCAGCCCCTCGCGTTCGTACGGCGCGGCGGCCGCGACCCGGGCGGGCTCGATCTCGACGCCGACGACCCGCGCGCGTGGCGCGACCGCACGCAGCCGGTGCAACAGCTCGACGGCCGTCCAGGGCGCGGCCCCGTAACCGAGGTCGACGGCGACGGGGTCGACGGCGCGACGCAGCTCGGCGCCGTGCGTCGCGGCGATCCAGCGGTCCATGCGGCGCAGCCGGTTGGGATTCGTCGTCCCGCGCGTGACCGTGCCCACGGGGCGGACGGAGGCGTGGGATGTCATACCCGAGAGGGTAGTGCGGCGCCGGCGCCGGCCCGGCCGGCCCCTTGGCCGGGCCCCACGCACACCGCCCTCGAACGGTTGAGCGACACAGGGTAATGACTCGGCAAAAACCGCCCCCTTCCTTAACCCGCCCGGAATGGGAATCCCTCCGACCGGCGTTGCACCCCCCTGGAGGGCGCGCCACACCCTCCTTCCGGCATGCCCGCAGCAAGGAGGAACGGCCCGTGAGCCAGTACGCCAACAGGCTCGGGCGTCGCTCCACGGCGGCTCCCTCGCGGCTCAGGCTCCACCGCCGCCCCCGCCGCGTCGCGATGCTCTCCGTGCACACCTCTCCGCTCCACCAGCCCGGCACCGGTGACGCCGGGGGCATGAACGTCTACATCGTCGAACTCGCGCAGCGCCTCGCCGCCATCAACATCGAGGTCGAGATCTTCACGCGCGCGACGACCGGCGGTCTCCCGCCGACGGTCGAGCTGGCCCCCGGGGTCCTCGTCCGGCACATCGACGCCGGCCCCTACGAGGGTCTCGCCAAGGAGGACCTCCCGGCCCAGCTGTGCGCCTTCACGCACGGCGTGATGCAGGCCTGGGCCGGTCACCGCCCCGGGTACTACGACCTCGTGCACTCGCACTACTGGCTCTCCGGCCACGTCGGCTGGCTGGCCGCCCAGCGCTGGGGCGCCCCCCTGGTGCACGCCATGCACACCATGGCCAAGGTCAAGAACGCCAACCTGGCCGACGGCGACACCCCCGAGCCCGCCGCCCGTGTCATCGGCGAGACCCAGATCGTCGTCGCCGCCGACCGCCTCATCGCGAACACGGCGGAGGAGGCCGACGAACTCGTACGGCACTACCACGCCGAACCCGGCAAGGTCGCCGTCGTGCACCCCGGCGTCAACCTCGACCGCTTCCGCCCCGCGGACGGCCGCGCCGCCGCCCGCGCCCGCCTCGACCTGCCCCAGGACGCCCTGATCCCCCTTTTCGCGGGCCGCATCCAGCCCCTGAAGGCGCCCGACATCCTTCTGCGCGCGGTGGCCGTCCTGCTCGACGAGCGACCCGAGCTCCGCTCCCGCATCGTCGTCCCGATCGTCGGCGGCCCCAGCGGCAGCGGCCTCACCAAGCCGGAGGGGCTGCAGAAGCTCGCCGCGCGGCTCGGCATCGCGGACGTCGTACGGTTCCGTCCGCCCGTCGACCAGGACCAGCTCGCCGACTGGTTCCGGGCGGCGTCGCTGCTGGTCGTCCCCTCCTACAGCGAGTCCTTCGGCCTGGTCGCCATAGAGGCGCAGGCGGCCGGCACCCCGGTGCTCGCCGCCTCGGTCGGCGGACTCCCGGTGGCCGTCCGGGACGGCGAGACGGGCTTCCTGGTGCAGGGCCACGACCCGGCCGGCTACGCGCGCGTGCTCGCGCGTTTCGCCGACGGCCCCGAACTGCCCGCCCGCATGGGCGCGGCCGCCGCCGCGCACGCCCAGTCCTTCGGCTGGGACACCGCGGCCGCCGCCACGGCCGACGTCTACGCGGCCGCGACCCAGTCCCACCGCCGTCGCGTACGCTCCGAGCATGGGTGACGTGGAGAAGACCGCCGCACAGGCCATCGAGGCCTTCCTGCGGGACGCGGAGCTGGAGTGGGAGAGCACCGAGCCCGGCGCCTACGTGGCCCAGCTGCCCGGCACCCGCAAACTCAGGACGACCGTCTCCCTCATCGTCGGCCGGCACTCCCTCTCCCTCAACGCCTTCGTCATCCGCCACCCCGACGAGAACGAGTCCGGCGTCCACCGCTGGCTCCTGGAGCGCAACCTCAAGCTGTACGGCGTCGGATACGCCGTCGACCAGCTCGGCGACGTCTACGTCACCGCCCGCCTCCCTCTCTCCGCGGTCACCGCCGACGAGGTCGACCGCCTCATGGGCCAGGTCCTGGAGGCCGCCGACGGCGCCTTCAACACCCTGCTGGAGCTGGGCTTCGCGAGCGCCATCCGGCGGGAGTACGAGTGGCGCGTCTCCCGGGGCGAGCCGACGCGCAACCTGGACGCCTTCGCCCACCTGACGCAACGGCCGTCGGCCCCCTCCGGCCCGGCGGATCCGACGGATTCCGCGGACCCGGCGGATCCCACGGACCCGACCGGCTGACCGCCGCCGTTCACTTGCCGGACGGACCGCCCCGCCGTCCGTACCGTCCGGGTGTGACCCCCACCAACTTGCGGAAGTGCCGGGTCAGATGGGCCTGGTCGTAGAACCCGGAAGCCGCCGCGACCTCGCCCGACGGCAGCCCGTCGAGCAGGAGCCGACGGGCGAGATCGACCCGGCGGGCGGTCAGGTACTGGTGCGGCGCGATGCCGTACGCCGAGCTGAACGCCCGTACCAGGTGGGCCGGATGGGCCTGCACCAACCCGGCCGCCTCGTCCAACGTGAGACCTGCCACGACCCGTTCGTCGAGGAGTTCGCGCAGGCGCCGCGCGAGGCCGGGTTCGGGGCGCGGGGGAGCGGCGGGCCGCAGGCGTGGCCCGAGGCGGGCCCGCAGCCGCTCACCGATCAGGGTCAGCCGGCTGTCGGCCTCCAACTCGTCGCCGGGCCGGGCGAGCGCGGAGTGCAACTGGCCCACCCGCCGCCGCAGCACGGGATCGCGCACGTCGGGCGCGTCGACGGCCGCGCCGACGAGGTCCTCGCCGAGCACGCCGGAGTCGAGGTAGAGGACCCGCTTGCGGAACCCCTCCGGCGTCGCGGGCGAGCCGTTGTGCGGGACGTGCGGCGGCAGCAGGGAGACCGTGTCGTGCGGCGTCCCGTGCTCGTGCCGGTCGAGGTCGTAGCGCACCGCGCCGTCGTCGACGATGAGCAGCGTCCATGCCTCGTGGACGTGCATCGGGTAGGCGTACTCGGTGAAGTGGGCGTGGAAGACCTCCACCACGCCCGGCACGCGGGGGCGCCAGGCGCAGACGTCGGCCGTGGGCGGTGCGGCCAGGTGCTGGGCGGCCATGCAAAGAACGTACAAGACGGAGGCTGACGACGACCGGCAGTCTCGTCGTATGGACAGCGCGAACACCACGAACACGCCGCTCGCGGGGAACACCGCCGCCGCGGGGGGCACCACGGCCCCAGGGAAGCCCACGGCCACCGGTAACACCCAGGCAGCCCAGGCAGCCCAGGCAGCCCAGGCAGCCCAGGCCGCTCCGCCCGCCGCGGACGGCGAACCGATCCGCTTCGACACGAAGATCGCCGTGCTGCTGCGCGAGGACCTGGAGACCTGGCAGCGCCTGAACGTCACCGCCTTCCTGGTCAGCGGGCTCGGCACGGAGCTCCCCGAGGTGATCGGGGAGCCGTACGAGGACGCGGACGGCGTCCCGTGCCTGCCGATGTTCCGCCAGCCGGTACTGGTCTTCGAGGGCACGAAGGAGACGTTGAAGACCGCCCACGCGCGCGTGCTGTCCCGGTCCCTCCCGCGCGCGGTGTTCACGGGCGACCTCTTCGCCACCGGCAACGACCGCGACAACCGCGCGGCGGTGCGCGCCGTGCCGACGGCCGATCTCGACCTGGTCGGGCTGGCGCTGTACGGCCCGAAGAACGCGGTGGACAAGGTGCTGAAGGGGGCGAGGATGCACCCGTGACGCGGATGCCGCCCGTGCCGCGGACGCGCCCGCGCCGCTCATGCCGCCGATGCCGCCGAAGGGCACCGACAGCATCGACAGCACCGACGGCTCAGACGGCTCAGGCGGCGTTGACCTGGGGCTTCGCCGACGCGGCGGCCGTGTGCTCGGCGGCGGGCGCGGGCGCCTCGTCCGGGAGCCGGCGCATCAGCAGCCCGTACCCGAGCCCCGCCGCCGTCCCGACCACCGCGCACATTCCCCAGAGCCATTGCGCGCCGAGCCGGTCGATGACGAGGCCGGACATCAGCGGGGCGACCAGGGAGGCCACGGCCCACGAGAGGGTGTACATGCCCTGGTAGCGGCCTCGGCCATGGGTGGGGGAGAGCCGGACGACGAGCCCGGTCTGCGTGGGCGCGTTGACGATCTCGGCGAGGGTCCACACACAGACGGTGAGCGCGAACACGCCGACCGATCCGGCGAAGGCGGTCAGCCCGAAACCGTATCCCGCGAGCACCGAGGAGATCACCAGCAGCCGCCGGGGGTCCCGGTGCTCGATGAACCGCGTGACGGGGATCTGCAGCGCGACGATGAGGACGCCGTTGACGGCGATGGCCATGCCGTAGTCGGCCGGCGTGAACCCGGCCGCGCCCATCGCCACCGGCAGCCCGACGGCCCCCTGCTGGAAGACGAGCGCGACGAGGAAGGACAGCCCGACGACGCTCATGAAGCGCCCGTCGCGCAGAACGGTCCCCAGCCCCGCCTTGTCGCTGTCGCCGACGCCCTTGTCCGTCTGCTCGGGCCGTGACTCGGGCAGCTTGAGGAAGACGACGATCGCGCACACGAACGTCATCCCGGCCTCCAGGAGGAAACCGGCCCGGTAACTGACCTCGGCGATGAACCCGGCGGCCGTGGAGGATACGGCGAACCCGAGGTTGATGGCCCAGTAGTTGAGCGAGAAGGCGCGGACCCGGTCCTCGGGCCGCACGATGTCCGCCATCATCGCCTGCACGGCCGGCCGGGAGGCGTTGGAGGCCATCCCGACGAGGAAGGCGACCCCGGCGATGGCGACGGGATGTTCCATGAACCCGAGCAGCGCGACGGAGGCCGCGGTGGCTGTCTGGGCGAGGAGCATGGTGGGCCGCCGTCCGAGCCGGTCCGCCATGACTCCGCCGCCGAGCGACGACACGACCCCGCCCAGCCCGTGCAGCGAGGCGACGAGCCCGGCGAAGGAGGCGGAGTAGCCGCGGTCCAGGGTCAGATACAGCGCCATGAAGGTGGCGACGAAGGCGCCGAGCCGGTTGACGAGGGTGCTGGTCCACAGCCACCAGAACTCTCGGGGCAGCCCGGACAACGTCTCGCGGGCAGCACGTCTCAGTACGGCGACAGGCATGGCGGATCCCCCGGGATGTAAGTGGCGCACGCAGCACTCAGAACTTACGAGGGAAGCCGAAGCGGAGGCCACTCATTTAACAGAACCGATCAATCGTCGCGGTCCCACACCGCCGTCCCGACGCGTTCCGCCGTCGCCCTCCCGGCCGCCTGCGGGCCGTCCTGCGGGCCCTCCTGCCCTCGCCGTGTCCGCTGTATGAGCGGCCGCACAACGCATCGGAGTGGTGGATTACGCTCGTACGCATGGCCGACGCACCGTACAAGCTGATCCTCCTCCGCCACGGCGAGAGCGAGTGGAACGCGAAGAACCTGTTCACCGGCTGGGTGGACGTCAACCTCAACGAGAAGGGCGAGAAGGAGGCGGTCCGCGGTGGCGAACTCCTGAAGGACGCCGACCTCCTGCCCGACGTGGTCCACACGTCCCTCCAGAAGCGAGCGATCCGCACGGCCCAGCTGGCCCTCGAATCCGCCGACCGCCACTGGATCCCGGTCCACCGCTCCTGGCGCCTCAACGAGCGCCACTACGGTGCGCTGCAGGGCAAGGACAAGGCCCAGACGCTCGCGGAGTTCGGTGAGGAGCAGTTCATGCTCTGGCGCCGCTCCTACGACACCCCGCCCCCGCCCCTCGAGGACGGCACCGAGTTCTCCCAGTCCGAGGACCCGCGCTACGCGACGATCCCGCCGGAGCTCCGCCCCCGCACGGAGTGCCTCAAGGACGTCGTCAACCGGATGCTCCCCTACTGGTACGACGGCATCGTCCCGGACCTCCTCGCCGGCCGCACGGTCCTCGTCGCCGCCCACGGCAACAGCCTGCGCGCCCTCGTCAAGCACCTCGACGGCATCTCCGACGCCGACATCGCGGGCCTGAACATTCCGACGGGCATCCCCCTCGCATACGAACTCGACGCGGACTTCAAGCCGGTCACCCCGGGCGGCACCTACCTCGACCCGGAAGCGGCGGCCGCAGCGATCGAGGCAGTCAAAAACCAGGGCAAGAAGAAGTAAGCGAACGCCAGTAAGCCCCCTGGCCGCGGTTTCTCCGTCGGTCGGGGGGCTTTTCGGCGGGGTGGGGTCGTCGGGGGAGAGGTGAACGGTCCGTGTGCGGTGGTGCTGACGGCGGCGAGGTTCTGCGTTACGGTCCCGGGCCATGGCTGAGGGCGACGGTGTGCCGGAGAAGGTGGCGTGGGTTCTGGTCCGGGACGGCCTGGTGCTGGTGACGCGTAGTCATGGCAGAGATCGGTTCTACTTCCCGGGCGGTCATCGCGAGCCGGGGGAGTCCGACGGCGAGACCCTGGTACGGGAGATCGACGAGGAACTGCAGGCGGCGATCGACCCGGGTTCCATGGTGCACTTCGGCACGTTCGAGGTCGGCGAGGGGCATCCGGAGCACGGCCCGTTCCGGATGATCTGTTACACCGCCGATCACCGCGGCGAGCTGGTCCCGGCGCGGGAGATCGCCGAGAAGGCGTGGTTCGGTTATGCCGATCGGCATCGGGTCTCCGTCATCGACGCCATGGTCTTCGACGCGCTTCGCGAGGCCGGGCGGCTCACCTGAGGACGGCAGTCCGGGAGCGGTCGTCCTCTGGTCTCCTCTGGTCTCCGCTCCGCCGACCCCGCCTCCCGGGTCGGGGGCAGGCGCCGGCGGGGCGGAGACGGGGTTCCGGTGGGCGGGGGGCTCGGTGCGTTCGGGGCGTCAGGGCGTCGGCGTCTTCGCCGGTGAGTCGGTCGCCGTGTTCGGGGTGCTCGTCACGGTCGTGGCATCCGTCGGGTTCGTCCGGGGAAGTTCGCGGACGACGCGGCGACGTCCCGTCGGCACGAGGAGCGGGTGGGCGACGCCCCAGGCCGCGCCCTTGCAGACCAGTTCCTTGTAGAGCGCGGCGGGCCGTCCCGTCAGGGCCGCCTTGACGGCGCGGTCGTCGGCGGTGACGTACTGGATGAGGCCTTCCCTGCGGCCCAGCGAGATGCACTGGTTGAAGTAGCGCAGTGGCACGTCCGGGATCTTTCCCCCGGTCAGGCGGCCCGCGACGGCGTCGGCCGCCTGCCATGCCGTGGGGACTCCCGAGGCGCACGACATCCGCAGCGGCTTGTCGCCGGGGCCCGTCACCAGGGCCGCGTCGCCGATGGCGTACACGTCGGGGTGGGAGACCGAGCGCAGGGTCCGGTCGACCACGATCTGACCGGCGCCGGTCACCTCCAGGGCGGTGGCCTGCGCGATGGGGTGGACGGCGAAGCCGGTCGTCCAGACGGTGGCGGCGGACGGGACGGTCCTGCCGTCGGCCGTGACGACGTGGTCTGCCCCGACGGCGGTGACGGTGGTGTGCTCGTGCACGGTGATGCCGAGATCGTCGACGACCTTGCGCAGGTGCCGGCGGCCCTTGGACGAGAGCCAGTCGCCCAGGCCGGCGCGGGCGGCGAGGGAGACGTCGAGGTCCGGGCGGGCCTCGGCGATCTCGGTCGCCGCCTCCAGGCCGGTGAGGCCGGCGCCCACCACGACCACGGGCTGTCCGGCGGCCAGTCCGGACAGGCGCGCGCGGAGCCGGAGCGCTCCGGCCCGGCCCGCGATCTGGTGCGCGTGCTCGGCGGCGCCCGGGACGCCCTGGTCGTTCCAGCCGCTGCCGAGGGCGTAGACGAGGGTGTCGTACGCCAACTCCTCGATGCCGTCAGGGCCGTCAGGGCCGTCGGCGCCGTCGGCGGCGAGGACGGCGACGGTCCTGCGGTCGACGTCGACGCGCATGACCCTCGCGATCTTCAGTCGCACGCCGGTGCCCGCGAACATCTCGCCGAGCGGGCGGGGCCTGAGGTCCTGGCCGACCGCCAGCTGGTGCATCCGGACGCGCTCGACGAAGTCGGGCTCGGCGTTGACGAGGGTGATGGCGACGTCTTCGCGGTGCAGTCGCCTGGCGAGGCGCCCGGCGGCGATGGCTCCGGCGTATCCGGCCCCGAGGACGATGATGCGGTGCTGCATGTCGCTGCTCCTGTCTTGAGCGGATTCGCCCCTTGAACCGGGCGGCCCGCCGTTTCCTGACAGAAGAACGATGTGAAGCAGCTCACATCTCGGTCAGAAGGCGCGGAGCAGGGGTTCCCCGTGGTCGACGGCGGCCCAGCGCCTGGTCGCGCGTTCGAGCTTGTCGGGGTTGACCTGGTTGCGGAACGCGGCGATGCCGTCCGCGCCGATCTCCAGGCACATGACGCCGATGACCCGGTCGTCGAGCACCGCCACGAGGGCCGGGGCTCCGTTGGCGGTCGTCGCGTAGACGTCGGGCGAGCCGCCGGCGATGGACCGCTTGGCCTGACTGGGCTTGAACAGGCCGCGCATGAACGTCGCGACCGCGAGGGCGCCCTCGAACGCCTTGGCGCGGGCCGGGACCTTCCCGCCGCCGTCGCCGATCGCGATGGCGTCCTGGGTGAGCAGCCGCACGAGCGGCTCGGTCCGGCCGGTGGTGGCGGCCGCGAGGAACTCCTCGACGATGCGCCGGGCGGCGGCTTCGTCGATCTCGACGCGGGCCCTGCCCCCCTGTGCGACGTGCTTCTTGGCGCGGTGGAAGATCTGCTGGCTGGCGGTCTCGGTGAGGTCGAGGATCTCGGCGATCTCCCGGTGCGGGTAGTCGAAGGCCTCCCGCAGCACGTACACCGCCCGCTCGTTGGGGGAGAGGCGCTCCAGCAGGGTCAGCACCGCGTACGACACCGATTCGCGCTGCTCGGCGGTGTCGGCGGGGCCGAGCATCGAGTCCCCGGCGAGCAGCGGTTCGGGGAGCCACTCGCCGACATAGGTCTCGCGCCGTGCGCGGGCCGACGTGAGCTGGTTGAGGCACAGGTTGGTGAGCACCTTCGTCAGCCAGGCCTCGGGAACCGCGACGCGCTCGACGTCGGCGGCCTGCCAGCGCAGGAAGGTCTCCTGCACGGCGTCCTCCGCCTCGCTCGCGGAGCCCAGCAGCCGATAGGCGATGGCCTCCAGGCGGGGCCTCGCCGCCTCGAACCGGTCCACGTCGCTCACGGTCAGGGCCATGGCACGGATCCTAGCCCGCGGGGGCCCCGGGCCGCCCTTCGTCACCAGTGGGTCACAGGCGGCCGGCCGGAAGAACCTTCGTGACCATCCGGGTCGTCTGCCGGGGTGAACAACGGCGCGAGGCGGACGCCCGCGCCGATTCTGAATCGGGGGAACGGCATGCGTGACACGGATGGAAGCGCGGGCGGAAGCGTCGACGGACGGCGGAGCGGACGCGGGAGCGGACGGGAGAACCGGGCCGGGAGCCGGGGTGTCCTGCGAGCGGGGCCCGGGCATGCGCGCCGGGGTTCGGCGGTGGCGGCCGTGGTGGCCACGGCGGCCCTGGCGATGACCGGGTGCCAGCCGACGGATTCGCCGTCCCCCGCGGGGAGTTCCGCCCCCGTCACGTCCCCCGCCGGGGGTTCCGCCCCCGTCACGAGCCCCGCCGGCGGTTCCTCCGCCGGTAGTTCCGCCTCCGCCGGTGGTTCCTCCTCGGCGGGTTCCGCCTCCGGCGGTTCCGCGTCCTCGGCCCCCGCGACCGCCTCGGCCCCGGCCTCCGGCGCCCCCTCGGCCTCCGCCCCCGCCCCGGCCACCGCGTCGGCGTCTCCCGCCGGCGGTTCGACGGGCGGCGCCGTGGCGACCTGTGCGGCGAAGAGTCTGAAGGTCACCGCCCGGCAGGCAGCCGTGCGGCCGACCGGCACCGGGACCGGCGCCGCGATCGTCACGTTCACCAACGTCTCCGCCCGGGCCTGCGTCCTCAAGGGGCACCCGTCCGTCGCCGGGGCCGGCAACGGCTCCCCGGAGCACAACTCCCCGCTCGCCGTCACGCCCGTCGGACCGGCCGTGCCGGTCACGCTGGCCGCGGGCGGCAGGGCGTACGTGAAACTGACCTTCGTGCAGGTGCAGGGAGAGGCCGACGGGTACTGCGTGTCCGGCGCGACCCCCTCCGTGTACCCCACGATCGTGGTCGGCCTGCCGGGCTCCGGAGCGCATCAGGTAGCCCTGGACGACGGGCAGTTCGCCGAGTGCGACAACAAGGTGACCGTCACGGCCGTGTCCGCGGCCAGGCCCTGAGCCGTCCCGGACGCGACGAGGGGCCCCGGCGTCGTGTCGACACCGGGGCCCCGCATCCGCGTACGTCCGTCAGGTGCGACCTCAGCCGCACTGGCAGGGGTTGCCCGACTGGCAGCCGCAGCCGCACCCGGAACCGCAGCCGCACGCGCCGATCAGCATCAGGTTCCTGATCTCGGCGGGCTGCTCGGTCGGGCGCTGCTGTGTCGGGTCGGGCGTGGGAGTGCTGGGGGACTCGGCCATGGGTTCCTCCCGGAGGCGTAGGACCTGTAAGGACCTGTGCCCATTGCATGCCCGTTCCCCTGGGCGCATCAACGGCGCACAGTGTCTTGCGCACGCCCGGGACGGGCCCGGCACGCCCCTGGCGGACGACCGCGCGCGGGCGGACCGGATCCCCCGCGCATCACCCGGCCCGCCCGGCGCTCGTGCCCCGAACGCCCCCGCCCAGCTCTCGCCTGCCCGGGAAGCTCTCGTCTCAGAGACCCTCGTCCTCGGCGCCCGCTGCCGCTCCCGGGGCCGTCCCCGCGGCCGGCTGGATCTCCGGCGGCAGGTCCTGCTGGAGCTCGTCCGCGTGCTCACCGGTGACCAGGAACACCACGCGCTTGGCGACGGCCACCGCGTGGTCGGCGAACCGCTCGTAGTAGCGGCCGAGCAGGGTCACGTCGACCGCGGTCTCGATGCCGTGCTTCCACTTGTCGTCCAGCAGGTGCTGGAAGAGCGTGCGGTGCAGCAGGTCCATCTCGTCGTCGTCCTGCTCCAGCTGGAGCGCCAGGTCGACGTCCTTGGTGATGATGACCTCGGCCGCCTTCGCCATCAGGCGCTGCGCGAGCTGGCCCATCTCCAGGATCGTGGCGTGCAGGTCGTGCGGCACCGCACGGTTGGGGAAGCGCAGCCGCGCCAGCTTCGCCACGTGCTGGGCGAGGTCGCCGGAGCGCTCCAGGTCGGCCGACATCCGCAGCGACGTGACGACGATCCGCAGGTCCGTCGCCACCGGCTGCTGCCGCGCCAGCAGCGCTATCGCCCGCGCCTCCAGGTCGTGCTGCAGCTCGTCGACCCTCTTGTCGGCCTCGATGACGCTCTCGGCGAGCTTCAGGTCGGCGTCGAGAATGGCCGTCGTGGCGCGTCCGATCGCCGACCCGACCAGCCGGGCCATCTCCACCAGGCTGTCGCCGATCGAGTCCAGTTCCTCGTGGTACGCGTCCCGCATCAGGGTTCCCTCTCGTACGTCGTGCTTGGGGTTCGGGTTCGGTTCCGGGGGCCAGAACCGGCCGGGACACCAGGTCGGAACCGGTCCTCCGACCGGCGCCGACCGGCCCTGTGACCGGAGCTGCGAACCCCACGGTGCCACGCTCCGCCCCGTACGCGTCGATTTCCGTCACCTCAAATGAACCACCCCTGGCTCCAAGGTGAACTCTGGGCGACGAGTGTTCGAGCTCGCACCTCGATGGCTGTGGCCAGGACCGAACCCGTGCCTAACCTGGGGGCATGGACGTGAACGCGGCGGTCGCCGCAGCGGCAGCGATCGCCGGGGTGCTCACCGGTGTCATCGCCATGCTGGCGTTCCGCTGGAGCGAGCGGGAGCAGAAGCGCCCCACGCGCACCTCCCTCCACACGGACCCGGTGCTTCCGCCGGGCGTGGACACCGTCCTGTCGGTGCTCCGCTCCTCCGCCGTCGTCCTCGACGAGGCCGACGCCGTCGTCAAGGCCAGCTCCGCCGCGTACGCCCTCGGGCTGGTCCGCGGGGGCAAGCTCAGCGTGGAGCCCATGCTGAAGATGGCGCGGGACACCCGACGCGACGGGGAGATACGCCAGGTGGAGCTGGACCTTCCCCGGCGCGGGACGGGGCGCGGCGAGGCCCTCGCCGTGTCGGCCAGAGTGGCCCCGCTGGGCTCGCGGCTCGTGCTGCTGCTCGTCGAGGACCTCACCGAGGCCCGCCGGATCGAGGCGGTCCGGCGGGACTTCGTGGCGAACGTCAGCCATGAGCTGAAGACGCCGGTGGGTGCGCTCTCCCTCCTCTCCGAGGCCGTCATGGACGCCTCGGACGACCCCGAGGCGGTGGAACGGTTCGCCGGCCGGATGCAGATCGAGGCCACCCGGCTGACCAGCCTGGTGCAGGAGCTCATCGACCTGTCGAGGGTCCAGAACGACGATCCGCTGGAGGACGCCGAACCCGTCGGCGTCGACGAACTGGTCGCGGAGGCCGTCGACCGCTGCCGGCACCAGGCCGGCGCCAAGCAGATCACCATGGCCGCGGGAGGCCCGGCCGACCTGCGCGTCTGGGGGAACCGGGGCCAGCTGGCCGCGGCCCTGGGCAACCTGGTCGAGAACGCCGTCAACTACTCGCCCGCCCGCACGCGCGTGGGCATAGCCGCTCGTAGGGTGAACGCCCCGGGCGGGGACCTCATCGAGATCGCCGTGACCGATCAGGGCATCGGCATCTCCGACAAGGACAAGGAGCGCATCTTCGAGCGCTTCTACCGGGTCGACCCCGCCCGGTCCCGTGCCACCGGCGGCACGGGCCTCGGGCTGGCGATCGTCAAGCACGTGGCCGCCTCGCACGGCGGGGAGGTCACGGTGTGGAGCGCCGAGAACCAGGGCTCCACGTTCACCCTGCGGCTGCCGGAGGCGGGCGCGGCCCGCGACCGCGCGCAACAGAGTCCGGACCCGGACGAGGTCGACGACGTCGACGACCTCGACGAGGTCGCCCCCTCCTCCTCCCGCCCCTCACCCCAGGCGCCGCCCCGCGCCTCATCCCCGAATTCGACCGCGTACCAGACGCTTTCCGCCCCGGAGGTCCATCCGTGACCCGAGTGCTCGTCGTCGAGGACGAGGAGTCCTTCTCCGACGCCCTGTCGTACATGCTCCGCAAAGAGGGCTTCGAGGTCGCGGTCGCGACCACGGGCCCCGACGGACTCGACGAGTTCGAGCGCAACGGCGCCGACCTCGTGCTCCTCGACCTGATGCTGCCGGGGCTGCCCGGCACGGAGGTGTGCCGTCAGCTGCGCGGCCGCTCCAACGTCCCCGTGATCATGGTGACCGCCAAGGACAGCGAGATCGACAAGGTCGTCGGCCTGGAGATAGGGGCCGACGACTACGTGACCAAGCCCTTCTCCTCGCGCGAGCTGGTCGCCCGCATCCGGGCCGTGCTGCGCCGCCGTGGCGAGCCGGAGGAGGTGACGCCGGCGGCCCTGGAGGCGGGTCCGGTCCGTATGGACGTCGACCGCCACGTGGTGACGGTCTCCGGTTCCAAGGTCGACCTCCCTCTGAAGGAGTTCGACCTGCTGGAGATGCTGCTGCGCAACGCCGGCCGCGTCCTGACCCGGATGCAGCTCATCGACCGGGTGTGGGGCGCCGACTACGTCGGCGACACCAAGACCCTCGACGTCCACGTCAAGCGGCTGCGCGCCAAGATCGAGCCGGACCCGGGTGCACCGCGTTACCTGGTCACGGTCCGTGGCCTGGGCTACAAGTTCGAGCCGTAGGCCGGCGCACATGGCTGAAGGGCGGCGCCCCGCGCGGGGCGCCGCCCTTCAGCCATGTCCTGGTACCGGCGGCTCAGTGGCCGGCCGACGCCGACGCCGACCCCGACGCGTTCGGGGAGGCCTTGCCGGACGGTGCGCCCGACCCGGAGGCCGCGCCGGACGGTGAGGCGTTCCCGGAGGGCGACGCGCTGCCGGACGGCGACGACGAGGGCTTGGCCGAGACGCTCGGGAGGGAGCTCGGGCCCCACGAGGAGAAGTAGCCCTCGGCGGGGACGACGTAGGCGCGCAGGCTGACCGCGCCGGTCTCGCTGAAGGTGAAGGTCACCTTCTGCGCGTCGCCGTCCTGAACGGCCTCACGGCTGTTCGGCAGGACGGCGGATGCGTTGTTCGGTCCGCCGATGACGACCGAGCCGTGGGCCGGGACGGTGAGCTTGCCCTTGCCCTTGGCGGGCTTGAGCTGGGCGGACTTGCCCGTGCCGTCGACGGTGACGGACTCCAGGGTCTGGGGGTCGTCGCTGGCGTTGAAGACCGTCGCCGAGATCACCGCGGGGCCGGTGGACTGCAGGTCGGGCTGGGTGATGACGACGACGTTCTGCAGCTTGATCTTGCCGACGTGGGCGGCGGCGTTGTCCGGCTTGACCTCCAGCGTCTGGGAGTCGTTGCCGGCGCCGCAGGCGGCGAGCGAGGCGATCGAGAACGCGATGGCGGAGGCGGCGAGGGCGCCGCGTCGAAGGCTGCTGCTCACGGCGGCGGCAACTCCTTTTGTACGCGCGGGCGGCTTTCCTTTGAACAAAGCCGTCCTAAGGGTCTGTCAGCAGCCTCAGGTTACCGAGCCCTTCCCGTGCCACCGCACCCGACCCGCCTCTGGAGTGATCTCGGGCCCGACGGCGCTCCCGGCCGCCCTGCCGACGGACCTCCCCGCCACGCTCGTCACACCCGTCCCGACAGTCGCTCGCGCCCCATGAGTCACATTGACTTCACCCGTGGTCCACCTGCTCGCGCGTCATTCCGATAACCGCGGTGCACGTCCGCTCGCGGATTTTCCGTGAAGGAATGCGCGCGCGTTCCAGAATTGATCACGCCTCCGGCCGAACGGCTGATGATCAATTCCAGAAACGGCTCGCATCCCGCCAGGCGCACCGAACGGAGTAACGGAAGTCGCACGTGTGGAAGCGGACATATGTGGACGTTCGGCCGTTCGGGCGGAGCTGTGGATGCGTGTAGCGTACGCGTTTCTCCCCCCTCGAAGAGCCGCTCCGACCTGCGAATACCTGCCCCCGAGGACCCTTCGCAGCACGTCCGTGTTGGTGTTGTCAAGCCCCGAGATATGCCCTGACCTGCGAAAACGCCATTCAGAACCCGGAGTTTCCGTGTTACCCTGGATAGCCACGGAAGGGGTACCTGTCACATGACGTTCAAGGTTGGCGACACCGTGGTCTATCCCCATCACGGGGCCGCGCTGATCGAGGCTATCGAAACTCGCCAGATCAAAGGCGTGGACAAGACCTACTTGGTGCTGAAGGTCGCCCAGGGCGACCTGACGGTACGTGTGCCAGCGGACAATGCGGAGTTCGTCGGCGTGCGTGATGTGGTCGGTCAGGACGGGCTGGACCGGGTCTTCGAGGTGCTGCGCGCGCCGTACGCCGAGGAGCCCACGAACTGGTCGCGTCGTTACAAGGCAAATCTGGAGAAGCTCGCCTCCGGCGATGTCATCAAGGTCGCGGAAGTCGTGCGTGACCTGTGGCGTCGTGAGCGCGAGCGCGGACTCTCCGCCGGTGAGAAGCGCATGCTCGCCAAGGCCCGCCAGATCCTGGTGAGCGAGCTCGCTCTCGCGGAGAACACCAACGAGGACAAGGCCGAAGCCCTGCTCGACGAGGTTCTCGCGTCCTGACGCCGGTTCTGCACCGGCCTCGGCACACCGAAGAACACTGAACTGCCGCGGTGCCCGATGACGTACTCCCGTCGCCGGGCGCTGCGGCATGTTCATGCCCGGACATCTCCGGGCTGTCCCGCCCCACGGGGGTGACCCCCCGATACTTGGTGTGCCGGGCCCGGGCTGCTGCCTCGACCGGTGCGTCACGGAAGGGTCGGTCAAGGCGTCGCGCCCGGCACTTCCCAGGCCATACCCACGGCAGGCCAGCACACAAACCTGACAGGAACCGATGTCTGACGATTCGCGTCCCTCCCCCGCGTCCGCCCGCACGGCCGCGGTGATTCCGGCCGCCGGCCGGGGCGTCCGCCTCGGTCCGGGCGCCCCCAAAGCACTGCGCGCGCTGAGCGGCACGCCCATGCTGATCCACGCGGTACGCGCCCTGGCCGCCTCCCGCGCCGTCTCCCTGGTCGTCGTCGTGGCCCCGCCCGACGGCGCCGGCGAGGTCAAGTCGCTGCTCGACGCGCACGCCCTGCCCGACCGCACCGACTTCCTCGTCGTCCCCGGCGGCGACTCCCGCCAGGAATCGGTGAAGCTGGGCCTGGACGCGCTGCCCCCCGAATACGACATCGTGCTGGTCCACGACGCCGCCCGCCCCCTCGTCCCCGTCGACACGGTGGACGCCGTCATCGAGGCCGTCCGCGAGGGCGCCCCGGCCGTCGTGCCCGCGCTGCCGCTCGCGGACACCGTGAAGGAGGTCGAGCCGGCCGCCTCCCCCGGCGACGCCGAGCCGGTCGTCGCCACCCCGGAGCGCGCCCGCCTGCGTGCCGTGCAGACCCCGCAGGGCTTCGACCGCGCCACCCTGGTCCGCGCACACGAGACGGTCGAGACGGACGTCACCGACGACGCCGGCATGGTCGAGCTGCTCGGCCTGACGGTCGTCGTCGTCCCCGGCCACGAGGAGGCCTTCAAGGTCACCCGCCCGCTGGACCTGGTCCTCGCGGAGGCGGTCCTCGCCCGCAGGAGGCTCAACGATGGCTTCTGAGACGCCGCTCGCCGGGGCCCCGCTGCCCCAGGTCGGCATCGGCACCGACATCCACGCCTTCGAGGAGGGCCGCGAGCTGTGGTGCGCGGGCCTCAAGTGGGAAGGGGAGGGCCCCGGACTGGCCGGGCACTCCGATGCGGACGTCGTCGCGCACGCCGCCTGCAACGCGCTCTTCTCCGCCGCCGGCCTCGGCGACCTCGGACAGCATTTCGGCACCGGCCGCCCCGAGTGGTCCGGCGCCTCGGGCGTCACCCTGCTGACCGAGGCGGCCCGGATCGTGCGCGCGGCCGGCTTCGTCATCGGCAACGTCGCCGTCCAGGTCGTCGGCCCCCGGCCCAAGATCGGCAAGCGGCGGGACGAGGCCCAGAAGATCCTCTCGGAGGCGGCGGGAGCCCCGGTGACAGTCTCCGGCGCGACCACGGACGGACTGGGCTTCCCGGGGCGCGGCGAAGGCCTGATGGCGATCGCCACGGCCCTGGTCGCGCGCACCGGCTGAGCCCCGCCGCGCACACCGGCCGAACCCCCGCCGCAGGGCACCGCACCGGCCCGCGCCCCGGCATGTCACGAATATGTGGCCCTTGGGCGGAAGGGGCCCGGGGCACTGCCCCGCGCCCACTACCCTGGTGGGGTGACCATTCGCCTGTACGACACCAGCGCCCGGCAGATCCGTGACTTCATCCCGCTCACGCCGGGCTGCGTCTCGATCTACCTCTGTGGCGCCACCGTGCAGGCCGCCCCGCACATCGGGCACGTGCGCTCCTACCTGAACTTCGACATCATGCGCCGCTGGCTCGTCCACCGCGGGTACGACGTCACGTTCATCCGCAACGTCACCGACATCGACGACAAGATCATCGCGAAGTCGCACGACCAGGGCCGCCCCTGGTGGGCCATCGGCTACGAGAACGAGCGGGCCTTCAACGACGGCTACCAGGCCCTCGGCTGCCTCCCGCCGACCTACGAACCGCGCGCCACCGGGCACGTCCCCGAGATGATCGAGATGATGCGCGGCCTCATCGAGCGCGGCCACGCCTACGAGGCCGACGGCAGCGTCTACTTCGACGTGCGCTCCTTCCCCGGCTACCTGGAGCTGTCCAACCAGGACCTCGACGACCTGCGCCAGCCCGCCGAGGAAGGCATCACCGGCAAGCGCGACCCGCGCGACTTCGCGATGTGGAAGGCCGGCAAGCCGGGCGAGCCGGACTGGGAGACCCCCTGGGGCCGCGGCCGCCCCGGCTGGCACCTCGAGTGCTCCGCCATGGCGCACAAATACCTGGGCTCCGCCTTCGACATCCACGGCGGCGGCCTCGACCTGATCTTCCCGCACCACGAGAACGAGATCGCCCAGGCCAAGGCCTACGGCGACGAGTTCGCCCGGTACTGGGTGCACAACGCCTGGGTCACCATGAGCGGCGAGAAGATGTCGAAGTCGCTGGGCAACAGCGTCCTCGTCTCCGAGATGGTCAAGCAGTGGCGCCCGATCGTGCTGCGCTACTACCTCGGCACCCCGCACTACCGCTCGATGATCGAGTACAGCGAGGAGTCGCTGCGCGAGGCCGAGTCGGCGTTCGCCCGGATCGAGGGGTTCGTGCAGCGCGTCGTCGAGAAGGCCGGGGGAGTCGTCGAACCCGCGGCCGAGGTGCCGCCGGCGTTCGCCGAGGCGATGGACGACGACCTGGGCGTTCCCCAGGCGCTGGCCATCGTGCACACGACGGTACGGCAGGGGAACTCGGCCCTCGCCGCCGACGACAAGGAAGCCGCCGTGGCCCGCCTCGCCGAGGTGCGCGCCATGCTCGGCGTCCTCGGCCTGGACCCGCTCGACGCCCACTGGACCGACGAGGAGAGCCGGGGCGAGGACCTGCACGGCGTGGTCGACAGCCTCGTACGCCTCGTTCTCGACCAGCGCGAGTCGGCCCGCGCACGCAAGGACTGGGCGACCGCGGACGCCATCCGCGACCAGCTCACGCAGACCGGCCTGACCATCGAGGACGGCCCGCAGGGCCCGCGCTGGACCCTGGGTCCGCGTTAGGACGGCCACGGGCCCGTCCTTGATCGACTGTGCCGCCCGGCCCCCCGGGCGGCACACTGCATAAGACGTTTGTACGAAGCTCACGGAGACGAGTGACTCATGGCAGCCAACAACCGCCGCATGTCCGGCAAGAAGGGCGCGCAGGTCGGCAGTGGCGGCCAGCGACGCAAGGGCCTGGAGGGCAGGGGTCCGACCCCGCCCGCCGAGATGCGCAAGAAGCACAAGGCGAACCGCATCGCGAACGCCAAGGCGAAGCAGGCCGCACGCCGGCCCACGCCCCGCGGCCGCGGCGGCAAGGGCACGTCCGAGATGGTCGTCGGCCGTAACCCCGTCGTCGAGGCGCTGCGCGAGGGCGTCCCCGCGACGATGCTGTACGTCCAGCAGTTCATCGACAACGACGAGCGGGTGCGCGAGGCGCTCCAGCTCGCCGGCGAGCGCGGCGGCATCCACCTGATGGAGGCCCCCCGCCCCGAGCTGGACCGTATGACCAACGGCCTCAACCACCAGGGCCTGGTCCTGCAGGTCCCGCCGTACGAGTACGCCCACCCCGAGGACCTGGCCGCCGCCGCCTACGACGGCGGCGAGGACCCGCTGATCGTCGCCCTCGACGGCGTCACCGACCCGCGCAACCTCGGCGCCGTCGTCCGCTCCGTCTCCGCCTTCGGCGGCCACGGCGTCGTCGTCCCCGAGCGCCGCGCCGCCGGCATGACGGCCGGCGCCTGGAAGACGTCCGCCGGCACGGCCGCCCGCACCCCGGTCGCCCGCGCCACCAACCTCACCCGCGCCCTGGAGGCCTACAAGAAGGCCGGCATCGCGGTCGTCGGCCTGGCCGCCGACGGGGAGCACGAGGTCGGCCAGCTGCCGGCCCTCGACGGCCCGGTCGTCATCGTCGTCGGCAGCGAGGGCAAGGGGCTCTCCCGGCTCGTCGGCGAGACCTGCGACTTCCGGGTGCGGATCCCGATGCCGGGCGGCGCCGAATCCCTCAACGCCGGTGTGGCGGCGGGCATCGTCCTCTACGAGGCGGCCCGGCGCAGGAGCTGACCGCGGGCCGGGCGCGGCTTGCGGACCCTGGCGAACAGATGTCCGCAAGCTCACCCGAACAGGTCAACCCCGGCGCGTAGTGCAACCTTGACGGAGTCCGGACAGATCCGCCGGGTCAAAGCAGTGTCCTAAGCGCACGTCACTCGGTTAGATGAGTGTGGACACCAGAACACCCCGCACACCCACGGGGGACCGCTCGTCGGGATTCGACGACGCTCCCGCGCTGAGCATGGTGAAGGTGCCGAGCGACCCGGCGCAGATCATCGTCAGCCACGCGAGCTTCCGCGTGCAGCTCAACGCGTCGGCGCGGCGTAACCAATCCCCGCGGATCGCCCGGCACGTGAGCGCCATCGATGACACCGCGCGCATGGCCGCCGTCGGGGCGGTGGGCAGAGCGGGCGCCTCTTCCGGAGGCCGTCGGCGGGCCGTCGTCTGGAGCGGCAAGTCCGCCCCCGACGACACCGGCGCCCACCGACTGCTGCAGGCCGTGCGGGCAGGCAGCGTCGGCCACGGCGAACCGCCGTCGGCCGACGCCGGCGCCACCCAGGTCATCCCCCGCGTCGGCGCCGACGACAGGGGCTACGACGGCCAACTCGCCGCCCAGACCATGGAGACCCCGCTCGTCGGCGCCCAGCGCACGCCCGTCGCCGGCGAACACCGCCTCCTGCCGAACATGCGCACCGTCGGCAGCGCCTACGACGAACCCGCCTACGACGACGCCCAGTTCGAGGACTTCGGCGAGACCCGTCACGGTGGCGACCCGGACGTCGAACCGACCCGGCGCAGCCGCCGACAGAGCGACGACCCCGCCCGGCACGCCTACTACCCCGGCCGCCGGATGAACCTCGGCGTGGTCCTGCTCCCGCTGCGCGTCTTCCTCGGCTTCATCTCCATCTACGGCGGCATGGGCAAGCTGTGCGACCCCGTCTACTTCGACGGCGGCAAGCGCGGCTCCATGGTCAAGTGGCTCGACACCCTGCACCCCTGGGAAGTCGCCGAGCCGCTGCGCCAGTTCGCCCTCCACCACCCCGTCGGCTCCGGCCTCGTCATCGCCTTCCTCCAGGTCGTCGTCGGCGTCCTCACCGTCCTGGGCTGCTGGCAGCGCGTCGCCGCTGTGCTCGGCGCCGGACTCTCGGCCGCGCTCATCGTCACCGTCAGCTGGAAGACCGTCCCGGTCTACGACACCCCCGACATCATCTACCTCGCCGCCTGGTCACCGCTGATCATCGCCGGCGCCCCCGTCTACTCCGTCGACGGCCGCCTCGCCGCCGGCGCCTGGCGGCGACTCGGCCCGCGCACCGACCTGTGGGAACTGCGCCGCTACGTGCTGCGCCGCGGCGCCCTGGTCACCGCGATCGCCGTCGGACTCACCCTGCTCGTCGGCTCCCTGCTCGGCGGCGCCGTCCGCGACGCCGACCGCGTGGTCGTGCCCGGTCCGGGGGAGCCCCCGCGCAACGAACTGCCCGGCTCCCCGCTCCCCGAGCAGTCCGGCTCGCACAAGGCCTCCCGGAAGCCCTCCGCGTCCACCTCGCCCACCCACGGCGCGGCCTCGGCCTCCCCGACGGCCGGCACGGACAGCGAGCCCTCCAAGACCCACGACTCCGGCACCACCGGCGACTCCGGCGCGGGTGCGCCCAGCCAGACCCAGGGCACCGCGGGACAGGCCCCGCACGAGCGGTCCACCCCGCAGGAGCACGCCCCCGCCACCAGCTCGGGCCCCTCCTCCGGCGGTTCGGCCTCCTCAGGCGGTTCCACCAGCGGCGGCGGCAGCGGCTCGGACGGCGGCTCGTCGTCCTCGGGCCAGCCGGGCCTGGTCGGCGGCCTGCTCGGGTAGACCGCCTGCCCGGGCAGAGCGGACGTCCGAAAAGACCAGGGTGCCGTGCGCTTCACAGCGCACGGCACCCTGGTCTTTTCACACGGGACACCGGAACAGGGACACGAGACCGGGACGCAGGGCAGGGGGACGTGCCGATGTGCGGCTACGCCGCGCGGCGGCGACCGGTTCCCACCAGACCAGACCAGACCAGACGGGACCGGACCAGACCAGGACCGGACCGGCAGTCGAGCACGGACCCGTCCCCTCTGAGGCCCCGCAGAGCGACGCTCAGCGACGAACCGCGGCCAGCTCCTTCGCCGCCTCGGTCAGATCCTTCGCCGTGTCGATGGCCCGCCAGTACGCCCCCTGCGGGAGCGGGAAGCCGGCCAGCCGCCGCTCACGGGCCAGATGCGGAAACGTCGTCCGCTCGTGATCGCCTCGTTCGGGCAGCAGCCCCGCGAACTCCGGCGAGAAGACGTATACGCCCGCGTTGATCTCGTACGTCGTGGGCGGCGCCTCGATGAAGTCGGTGATGTGACCGAACCCGTCCGTCTGCACCGCGCCCCACGGAATACGCGGACGCGCCAGCGCCAGGGTCGCTATGGCGTCGCGCTCGGTGTGGAAGTCGGCCATCTCGCGCAGCGAGAAACGGGTCCAGATGTCGCCGTTGGTCGCGTACCAGGACCGGTCGGGGTGCGGGAGGCGCGCGGCCGCGTACTTCAGACCGCCGCCGCGGCCCAGCGGCTCGGTCTCCACGACGGTGGTGACCGCCACGGGCAGATCCGCCGACTTCAGCCAGTCCTGCAGCACCTCGGCGAGATGGCCGCAGGAGACGACGACGTCGGTCACACCCTCCTCGGCGAGCCAGCGCAGCTGATGACCGATGATCGGCGTCCCGGTACCGGGGATCTCGACCATCGGCTTGGGCCGGTCGTCGGTGTACGGGCGCAGCCTCGACCCCTGGCCACCGGCCAGGATGACGGCTTGCGTGGGTCGGGACGCGGCGTGCGGATCGGTCATGCCCGCACTGTACGTGCCGCATGATGCGGGACGTACGGCTCCCCCGGTGGAGGAGGAACCGCACGTCCCGGTACGGATGCCAGGGCCCGGCGACCGGGCCCTCTGCCTGGGGTTCCTGCCTGAGCCGGCGCTCCGGCCCGTTGCCCGGCCCTCTGCCCGAGCTTCAGCCCTGCGCCTCAGCCCCGCGCCGCCAGGACGCCCGAGGCGAAGGCCGTGTCGCACACCGGGCGGGAGTACGACTGGGCACGCGACGGACCGTACATGCGGACCGCGGCGCGACCGAGGGCGCGGGCGATGGAAGAGCAGTGCCTGGCCAGCGAGGGCTTGCCGTTCACGGCGGCCTGGAGATGGGTCAGGGCGACGCCTGGATCCTTCTCCTGGAGCTCGGCCAGCAACTGGTCGCGCAGGACGTCCTGCGGGGCCTTGGCGGCCTCGTGCGAGGACTGGTGCGCGGCGGAGACGTCGGAGGCGGTGAGCACCGAATCCGAGGGGTTCCCCGACCAGTTGACCCGGGTGACCGCGAGGGTCCCGGAGAGCACCATGACGACGGGCAGGACGAGGGCGAGCGAGCGGCCGATCCGGCGGGCTGGGCCGCCCCGGCCGCTGCGCGTGCGCTGGGTGGTGGAGTGGTTCGCGGAGTGCTTCACGCGTGAGAGGGTAGCGTGCAGTAATGATTTGGCGACATTTAGTCACCCGGACGGGGGATGATGTCGTGCCTCCCATTGGGTAAAGGGTTGACGAGTGCCCGTCGAAATGTCCGCTGTGCCGGGGATTCTGCGGACGCGGAAAGGGGCCCCGCAGCAGGCTGCGGGGCCCCTTTCATCAATCCGGGTGAACCACCCCGGTTCAATCCTGTGCGTCAGTCCGACAGACGCGCACCGGTCGACGTCGAGAACACGTGGGTCTCGCCCGCGCGCGGGACGACGTGCAGCGTGCTGCCCTTCTCCGGGACGTCACGGCCACCGACCCGGACCACGAGGTCCTTCGACTCGGCGCCGACCTTGGCGGTGCCGTACACGAACGCGTCCGAGCCGAGCTCCTCGACCACGTTCACCACGACCGCGAGACCCTGGTCGCCGTCGGGGCCGGCCACGTCGAAGTGCTCCGGGCGGACGCCGACGGTGACCGTCTTGTCCGTGGCCGCGGACAGCGCGTCACGCTGCACCGGCACCACCGAGTTGCCGAACTTCACGCCGCCGTCGGCGATCGGCACCTCGACGAGGTTCATCGCCGGGGAGCCGATGAAGCCGGCCACGAAGAGGTTCGCGGGCCTGTCGTACATGTTGCGCGGGGTGTCGACCTGCTGCAGCAGACCGTCCTTGAGGACCGCCACGCGGTCGCCCATCGTCAGCGCCTCGACCTGGTCGTGGGTGACGTAGACCGTGGTGATGCCGAGACGGCGCTGCAGCGACGCGATCTGCGTACGCGTCGACACGCGCAGCTTGGCGTCCAGGTTGGACAGCGGCTCGTCCATGAGGAACACCTGCGGCTCACGCACGATCGCACGGCCCATCGCCACACGCTGGCGCTGACCGCCGGACAGGGCCTTCGGCTTGCGGTCCAGGTACTCGGTGAGGTCGAGGATCTTCGCGGCCTCCTCGACCTTCTGCCGGATCTCCGCCTTGTTGACGCCGGCGATCTTGAGCGCGAAGCCCATGTTGTCGGCGACCGTCATGTGCGGGTACAGCGCGTAGTTCTGGAACACCATGGCGATGTCCCGGTCCTTCGGCGGCAGGTGCGTCACGTCACGGTCGCCGATGCGGATCGCACCGCCGTTGACGTCCTCGAGCCCCGCGAGCATCCGGAGCGAGGTGGACTTGCCGCAACCGGACGGACCGACCAGGACGAGGAACTCGCCGTCCGCGATCTCGATGTCCAGTCCGTCGACGGCGGGCTTGGTGGAGCCCGGGTAGACCCGGGTCGCCTTGTCGAAAGTGACAGTGGCCATGGCTCGAAGGCCCCCTTCTACCGGCAGGAACGTGCCGGACGATCCGTTGTAGGAAGGTGGTTGGTGTAGTCCACATGAGCGAACTGGGTCAGGACGGTACCTGGCGTTTCCCGGTCTGTCAGCACTTGAGGACATGTGAACTTCACGGGAACTCTCTTCTCGGTCCGTGCCGAGGGGAGAAGTGCGTGGCCCGACGAATGGGGGCCTGTGTACAGTGGAGCCGCCCTTGCGCGCGTGATGGCGCGCGGCGCCTCCTTAGCTCAGCTGGCCAGAGCACCGCTCTTGTAAAGCGAAGGTCGTCGGTTCGAATCCGACAGGGGGCTCCACCGGAAGGCCCAGGTCAGATCTAGTCTGACCTGGGCCTTTCTCTGTTCCTGTTTGGCGATCTTTACCCGTTCTGCCGCCAGGGTGCCCTGAATGTCGCAATCCGGCGGACGATACTGGCTGCGTGAAGCGGCTCACGGGGGTTTCCCGGGTTGGGCGGGTGGTGTGGGCGTATGTGCGCCGCGCGCCCGGCACCTATGTGTGGCTGGCGGTGCTGTTCGTCACGACGGTGGCGCTGCATCACATGTCCCCGGAGTTCGAGCAGGAGTTTCTGCGGCAGCGGTCGACGAACATCCATGAGCTGTCGCGGCATCCGGTGCGGGTGCTGGTGGCGAGCGCGATGTGGATCGACGGCGGGCACTGGGTGCCGTACGTGGTGCTGTACTCCGTCTTCCATGCGCAGGCCGAGCGGTGGCTGGGGACGGCGCGGTGGCTGGCGGTGTGTGCGGCCGCGCATGTGCTGGCGACGTTGGTCAGCGAGGGTGCGCTGGCGGTGGCGATCCAGGACGGGCTGGCGCCGCGGTCGTCGGTCACCACCTTGGACGTGGGGGTGAGCTATGCGCTGGCGGGGGTGGCGGCGGTGCTGGTCTACCGGATCGGTCCGCCGTGGCGGTACGGGTATCTGGCGGGGCTGCTCGTCTTCTACGGCGTTCCGCTGGCGGTCGAGCCGACCTTCACCGACTTCGGGCACTTCGTGTCCGTGCTGATCGGGCTGGGGTGTTATCCGCTGGTCAGGGGGCGGGAGAGTACGCGGGGTTCGAAGGGGGCGGGGGCGGCTCCCACGGGTGGCCTCCGGTCGTGAGCGGCGGGGCGGCCGGATCGGCCGGCGTTGTGGCGGGTCTGCTGTGTCGGGTCCGTCGCGGGGCTGCGTTCGCGGCGGGGATTGTCAGTGGTGGGGTGCAGCATGGGGGGATGGCGAGGACTGGGGCCGGGCGGACCGGCGGTACGGGCAGGGCCGGGGGCAGGGCGAGCGGGGCGGTGCGGGGTGCTCGGCGTCCTGAGGTGCGGCTGCCTCCGTTGGAGCCGTTCGGGGGCGGGGGGCTGGAGCCGGACGGGGATTACGACGGTGTGGAGTGGCGCGAGCTGGATCTCGCCGGGCAGGACGGCGGGGGAGCGCGCTTCATGGACTGCGCTCTGACGGGCTGCGCGCTGGACGGGACGAGGCTGCGGCACGCGCGTTTCCTCGATTCGGTGCTGACCGGTCTGCGGGGGGTCGGCACGGATCTGGCGGAGGCGACTCTGCGGGATGTCGAGCTGCTCGACGCCCGTCTGGGGGGCGCCCAGTTGTACGGGGCGGTGCTGGAGCGGGTCGTGGTGCGCGGCGGCAAGATCGACTATCTGAACCTGCGCCAGGCGCGGCTGCGGGATGTCGTCTTCGAGGGGTGCGTGCTGGTCGAGCCGGATTTCGGTGGTGCTCGGCTGGAGCGCGTCGAGTTCCTCGACTGCGTTGTGAAGTCGGCGGATTTCACGGCGGCGACGCTGACGGACGTGGACCTGCGCGGTGCGGTGGAGCTGGGGCTCGCGGGTGGTGTGGACCGGCTGTCGGGTGCGGTGATCAGCTCGGCTCAACTGCTGGATCTGGCACCGGTGTTGGCGGCCGAACTGGGGATCCGGGTGGAGGGCTGAGGCGGGCCGGTCGGTCCGGGCGTCCGGTCCCGTCCGGTGCTCACTTCACCCGGGGGAAGCGTGCCTGCAGGGTCCAGACGGCGGGGTTCTCGCCCAGGTCCTCGTGCAGGTCGGTCAGGTCGGCGAGGAGGTCGTGGAGGAAGTCGCGTGCTTCGCGGCGGAGTTCGGCGTGGGAGAAGGTGAGCGGGGGCTCCTCGGGCGGCATCCAGTCGGCCTCGATGTCCACCCAGCCGAAGCGGCGGCGGAAGAGCATGCGGTCGGTGGACTCGGTGAAGTCCAGTTCCGCGTACTGGGGGCGGGAGGCGCGCGAGCCCGCCGGATCCTGGTCGACGTGCTCGGCGATGTCGCACAGCGCCCAGGCGAAGTCGAGCACCGGCACCCATCCCCAGGCTGTGGACAGCTCGCGGTCCGCCTTGGTGTCGGCGAGGTAGACGTCGCCGCAGAACAGGTCGTGGCGCAGGGTGCGGACGTCCGCGCGCCGGTAGTCCGTCTGGGGCGGGTCGGGGAAGCGGTTGGAGAGGGCGTAGCCGATGTCGAGCACGTAGGCGATGGTGTCACGCCCGTGCGTGGGTGCCGGACGTCGCCATAAGATCGCCGGCATGTCCCGATCCGCACGTCTTGTACCGAGCACCGCGTTATTGGTCTGTGGCCTTGTCGTGGTCGCGTGCGACGGCGGTTCGTCGGGTGGCTCCGGGGGTTCCCGTGGTGCGGCCGGGGTCGGCGACCCGTACTTCCCGAAGGCGGGCAACGGCGGCTATGACGTCGCGCACTACGGCCTCACCCTCTCCTACGTCCCTGCGGGGAACCGCCTTTCCGGAACGGCGGTCGTCACGGCCCGAGCGACCGAGGACCTGTCCGCGTTCGATCTGGATCTGGTGGGCATGGAGGTCGAGGGGGTGAGCGTCGGGGGCGCGGGTGCGCAGTTCCGCCGGGACGGTCAGGAGCTGATCGTCCGTCCGCCGGAGGTGCTCGCCGAGGGGGAGACCTTCGAGGTAAGGGTCCGATACTCCGGCAGTCCGCGGACGATCACGGATCCGGACGGTTCCCAGGAGGGCTGGCTGCGCACGGCGGACGGTGCGCTCGCGCTCGGCGAGCCGACGGGGGCGATGGCCTGGTTCCCCGGCTCCCATCATCCGGCCGACAAGGCGACGTACGACGTCGCCGTCACCGTTCCGAAGGGGCTGACGGCTGTTTCCAACGGCGAGTTGCGCGGTCAGCGGGCCACGTCGGACGGGC
Source organism: Streptomyces sp. LUP30 (assembly GCF_001746365.1). Classification (GTDB taxonomy): domain Bacteria; phylum Actinomycetota; class Actinomycetes; order Streptomycetales; family Streptomycetaceae; genus Streptomyces. The sequence continues at coordinate 15,996 of NZ_MJAJ01000024.1, read as the reverse complement.
GGACGACGTTCGTCTGGCACACGGCGGAGCCGATGGCGAGTTACGCGGCGACGCTGGCGATCGGCCGGTACACCGTCACCCGTCCGTCGATGGGGGACGGCCGGCCGGCGTATGTCGCGGTGGACCCTTCGCAGGCGGGCGCGAGCCGGGCGGTGCTGGCCCGGCTTCCCGAGGTCATGGACTGGGCGCAGGACAACTTCGGCCCCTATCCCTTCTCGTCCGTCGGCGCGATCGTGGATCGGCCGGGCGATGTGGGCTATGCCCTGGAGACGCAGAACCGCCCCGTCTTCCCCGGGGCTCCTGACATGAGGACGTTCGTCCATGAGATCGCCCACCAGTGGTTCGGGGTCTCGGTCACGCCGAGGAGCTGGCGGGACATGTGGCTCAGCGAGGGTCTGGCGACGTACGCGGAGTGGGTGTGGACGGAGGACGAGGGCGGGGCGACGGCGGAGGAGTCCTTCACGGAGTTGTACGAGCACGGCACGGACACGTACGAGGACCTGTGGGACTTCCCGCCCGCGAGGCCCACGAGCGCCGCGTACATCTCCGAATCCCCCGTCTACCAGCGGGGCGCGATGGTGATCCACCGTGTCCGCCAGGCCCTCGGCGACGACGACGCGTTCTACGACCTTCTGTGGGGCTGGGCCGCCGCCCACCGTCATGGCAACGCCGACACGGCCGACTTCACGGCGTACGTCGAGAAGGGGGCGCCGGACGTGGATTTCGACGAGGTCTGGGCGGACTGGTTGTACGGGGAGGGCCGGCCGCCGCGTCCGTGACCACCGGGACGTCCCTGAGCGGCGGCGTGCGCCGGAGGGAGCGGGGGGCGGGTCAGGCCGGGTCGGGTCGGCGGCCTGTCTCCCATTCGTCGAGCAGCCGGGCGAGCCCGGAGGGCCATACCGGCTCCGGCTCCTCGGCGAGTTCCTCGCGGGTCCACCAGCGCCAGCCGAGGATGCCGTCCGTGACGTGGGCGGCGGCCAGGCCGGGGCCGGTGGGTTCGCGGTGCGGGCCGGGGGTGACGTAGATGTGCTCGTCCTGGCGGACGACGACGCGGTGGGGGATCCCCTTGCTCGTGCGGAGCCTGGCGTGCGTGCGGGTGAAGTCGTGCCGCCATGTGCACAGCAGGGGTCCGGGCTCCAGGTCCGTCCACCCGGTCTCCTCGCGCAGTTCCCGCAGGGCCGCTTCGCGCGGCGACTCGCCCTGGGTGAGGCCCCCGCCGGGCAGGGCCCAGTGCACTCCGGTGCCGTCGTTGTCGTAGCGGAAGAGGAAGACGGAGCCGTCGGGGGCGACGATCGCGGTGCGGGCGGCGCGGCGGGGGATGACGAGGGGTTTGCGCAACACGGAGCAGGGGCGGCCGAGTTGCAGGTCGGGTCGATGCCCGATGGTCTCGTACCCGAGAGCGGTCCAGAAGGCGAGGCCCTGGGGGTTGGCGTCGAGGACGGCGAGCCGTACGGCGTCGTGGCCGGCGGCGCGCAGGCGTTCCTCGACGTGCTCGACGATGTGCCGTCCGAATCCCTGGCCCTGCAGGGCGGCGTCGACCATCAGCAGCCCGATCCAGGGGTCGGGGTCCGCGGGGTCGGGGTGCTGTGCGAGCGTGACGACGATTCCGACGAGTCGTCCGCGGCTGCGGGCGAGCAGTACCTCGACGTGCGGGTCGGCGAGTTCACCGGCGAGGGCTGCGGCCACCTGCTCGGGCCGGATGTCGTCGGGGTCCGGGAAGTCGCCGCTGAGGGCGTGGAACTCGCGGTGGGCGGCGTAGAGGGCGGTGAGTTCGGTGAGGACGGGGGCGGGGATGTCGTGGTCCGGGGTGAGGCGCAGTGCGTCGAGGAGCATGGCCGCAGGCTAGGGGCATCGGTTCCGGGGCGGCCCGGACGCGGGCCGCCCCGCCCGGCGAGGTGCTGGGCGGGGCGGTCCGGGTGTCGCTGTGTGGCGGTGTCGCTGTGTGGCCTCGGGTGTCAGACGCTGACGCCGAAGTCCTGGGCGATGCCGACGAGGCCGGAGGCGTAGCCCTGGCCGACCGCGCGGAACTTCCACTCGGCGCCGTTGCGGTAGAGCTCGCCGAAGACCATGGCCGTCTCGGTGGCCGCGTCCTCGGAGAGGTCGTAGCGGGCGATCTCGGCGCCGCCGGCCTGGTTGACGATGCGGATGTAGGCGTTGCGGACCTGGCCGAAGTTCTGCGAGCGGTTCTCCGCGTCGTAGATCGAGACCGGGAAGACGATCTTGTCGACGTCGGCGGGGAGGCCGGCCAGGTTGACGTTGATCGCCTCGTCGTCGCCCGCGCCCTCGCCGGTGCGGTTGTCGCCGGTGTGGACGATGGTCTGGTCCGGCGTCTGCTTGTTGTTGAAGAAGACGAAGTGGGCGTCGGAGTAGACCTTGCCCTGGGGGTTGACCGCGATCGCGGAGGCGTCGAGGTCGAAGTCCGTGCCGGTGGTGGTGCGGACGTCCCAGCCGAGGCCCACGGTGACGGCGGTCAGGCCCGGAGCCTCCTTGGTGAGCGAGACGTTGCCACCCTTGGACAGGCTTACAGCCATGGTCGGGAGTCCTTCCCTCGTTATGTACGGCTTCGCGGGCACGAAGCTACAGCTATCCCTATGAACGCAGCGAAGGCCGGTCAAGGTTCCCGGCGACCTCGCGTTTCTTTACTTTCTTTACCAAGGGATATTCGCGTGACTCGGGCGGGGCCGGAGCGGGAACATGGTCGGCATGTCTGGTCCCTATGTCGTCCGCGGTTCCGTCTCCCTTCCCGAGGCCGAGCTCATGTGGCGTTTCTCGCGGTCTTCGGGGCCGGGCGGGCAGCACGTCAACACGAGCGACTCGCAGGTGGAGCTCCGCTTCGACCTCGAGCGCACCGAGGCGCTGCCCGAGGTGTGGAAGGCGCGGGCGCTGGAGCGGCTGGCCGGGCGGCTCGTCGACGGCGTGGTGACCGTCCGGGCCTCCGAGCACCGCTCCCAGTGGCGCAACCGCGAGACCGCCGCGGTGCGGCTGGCCGCGCTGCTCGCCGAGGCGACCGCCCCGCCGCCCAAGCCGCGCCGGCCGACGCGTATCCCGCGCGGGATCAACGAGCGCCGGCTGCGGCAGAAGAAGCAGCGCTCGGAGACGAAGCGGGGCAGGACCGGGCGCGACTGGGGCTGAGCCGTCTCCCGTCCCCCCTCGGCTCTGTCCGGCTGTCACATCGGTGGCGCGCCGTTCGTCATCCCGGTGACCGACGACCACGCCGACCGGGTCGACGACCGCGACCGGCGCCCGACCGTGACGAGGGATGCGACCGATGACGACGACGGGTGACGACGACTTCCTGGCCGACTCCTTCGAGGCGCACCGCGGGCGCCTGCGCGCGGTGGCGCACCGGATGCTGGGCTCCGGCGCCGAGGCGGACGACGCCGTGCAGGAGGCGTGGGTGCGGCTGAGCCGGAGCGCCGGCCGGGGTGAGGCCGAGGGCATCGCGAACCTCGGGGGGTGGCTGACCACGGTCGTCGGCCGGGTGTGCCTGGACATGCTGCGCTCGCGCCGCTCGCGTGCCGAGGAGCCGTTGGAGGGCTGGACGCCTGTTGCGTCGGCCGTGCCCGACCCGGCGCAGGACGCGCTGCTCGCCGACTCCGTGGGCGTGGCCCTTCTCGTCGTGCTGGACACCCTCTCCCCGGCGGAGCGGCTGGCGTTCGTCCTGCACGACCTGTTCGGCGTCCCGTACGAGGAGGTGGCGGGGATCGTCGACCGGACGCCGGAGGCGGCCCGGCAGCTGGCCAGCCGGGCCCGCCGCCGGGTGCGTGGGGCCCAGGAGCCCGATGCCGACCCGGTCCGGCAGCGCAGGGTGGTGGACGCTTTCCTGGCCGCCGCCCGGGAGGGAGACTTCGACGGGTTGCTCGCGGTGCTCGATCCGGATGTCATGGCCCGTTCGGGGGCCGTGGTGACCGCGGGGGCGACCGCGGTGGCGCGGGGCGCGTCGGGTTTCGCCCGGCTCGCCATCGTGGCCCGGCCGGCCCTGGTGGACGGCGCGACCGGGCTGGCGGTGCTGGTGGAGGGCCGGGTGGAGCGCACGCTGGCGTTCACGTTCGTCCGCGACCGGATCGCCCTGATCGACGTCACGTCCGATCCCGCGCACCTGGCCCGGCTGGAGGTGACGCTGCTGCGGTCCGACGACGACGCCGACGGGGTCTAGGACCCGGGCCGGTCCAGGGCGAGGACGCCGACGGTCTCGCCCTCGCTCTTCTCGCCGGTCTTGCGGAAGCCGAGCCGCAGGTAGAAGTCCTCGGGGCCGTGCTCGCCCTCGTGCCAGGTCACGTACATCTCGGTGGCGCCGCGGCGGCGCAGTTCCGCGGAGACGGACTCCACGGCGAAACGGCCGTAGCCGCAGCCTTGTTCGCCGACGGCGATGTTCAGCCGCCACAGGCCGGAGCGGATCATGCTGCGGTCGCCGCGGCCGTTCCAGTCGATGTCGAGGAACGCCATGAGGAAGCCGACGGGGCGGTCGCCGTCCATGATCAGTCGCGGCCAGGCGACGCCCGGCGGATGAACGTAGGCCTCCGCGAGGGATTTCACGACCGGGCAGACCGCGAACTCCTGGTCGGGGTGGACGCGAATGGCCGTGGCCGCCTCGAAATTCAGGGGAGTTATCTCCACGAGGCGCAACGGTGAACTCGTGGTCGTCTCGGCGGCGCCGACGCCTGGCATGCCTGTCATGCCCGGCACCCTAGGCGCGTCGTTCGCGGACCGGCCACGGCATTTTCGGCGACGTCAGCCCAACTGCCGGTATCGGCCCCGGAAATAGACCAGCGGACCGTCGTCCGCGCTCGGCGCCGACGCGGTCAGCACGCGGCCGATCACCAGGGTGTGGTCGCCCGCGGACACGCGTTGTTCGGTACGGCATTCCAGGGTGGCCAGGGCGCCGCCGACCAGGAGCGCGCCGCCGGCCTCGCCGCGGACGCAGGGGAGGTCCTCGAAGAGGAGCCGGTCGCTGATGCGTCCCTTCATGGCGAAGCGGCCGGCGATGTGGCGCTGGTTCTCCGAGAGCACCGACACCGCCCACAGCGGCTGTTCGTCGAGCAGGTCGTCCATGCGGGAGCCGGTGCGCAGTCCGACCAGGACCAGCGGCGGGTCGAGGGAGACCGACACGAAGGACGTCGCTGTCATGCCGACGTCCTCGCCGTCCGGGGCTCCGGGGTCGTCCGGGTCGAGGGAGGGTTCGCGGGCGGTCACCAGGACCACGCCGTCGGCCAGCCGGGACATGGCGGCGCGGAACTCGTCGTTGCTCACCCCCTCAGCATGCCCGGAGGGAGTCTTCGGCACGGTCTTGAGCACGTCGGGAGACACATCGAGGGACACACCGGAAACGCTAGTGTCCGATCGGTGCGCCCCGCATCGGACCTCCGCCCGAGTAGGGTCTTAGGGCCGCGGACCGATATCCGGTCTCTGTCCGTGTTCAGGAAACGCACAGGAAAACGCGGAAACTCCACTCAAATGTTCATGTTCATCTGTGACTTGAGTCACAAGACGCATTAATTGTTGACCCTGTGTACCGAGTGGGCAGCGCGCTGTGATTCAGTGGCGGAGGCGTCACAAGGAGACACACACCGACAACAGAGAACCAGAAACGACGTTGCGCCGAAGACAACCCTTGATTCGCTGCGAAGTCTCGGGGGGAGGGCGAAACACATGGAGACCGAGTCGGAGCCGTACGTCCGTCTTGCGTCCCTGCGACAGCTGCACCAGGTCATGGCCGACATGAACACGGCCCGCAGCCTGGCCGACACACTGCAGACCGTCGCCGACGGCGTGGTCACGGCACTCGGGTACGAGCTGGCGTGCGTCAACCTCGTGCGTCCCGACGGCGATCTCGTGGTCGCCGCCTTCTCCGGCAACCCGGCCGCCGAGGCCCTCATCACGGGCCGGGTCGGCTCGCGCGACTCCTGGGAGCGCCGCCTCGCCATGGGCGAGACCTGGGGCGACCTCATCTTCATACCCCACACCGAGGGCTGGGTCCTCGACGACGACGACGTCCCGCAGTGGTACACCGACGGGCCCGCGCCCCGCTTCGAGGACGAGTGGCACCCCTCGGACCGGCTCTTCGCCCCCATGTACACGCCCGCCGCCCCCGGCAGCGGCGGCGCCTGCGGCGAACTGATCGGCGTCCTGTCCGTGGACCGGCCGCGCAACGGTCGCCGGCCGGGCGCATGGGGACGCGAAGCGCTCCAGATGTACACCTTCCAGGCCGCCATCGCGATCAGCAACGCACGTCTGCGGGCAAACATGCAGCGGGCACTGGTCAGGCTCGAACGCGAGCAGCAGGCCCTGCGCGCCAGTGAGGAATCCTTCCGGCAGGCCTTCGAGTACGCCCCCTCCGGCATGGCGATAGCCGAGATGGGCGGCGACCAGCACGGGCGCATACTCCGCACCAACGACGCCCTCTGCCGCCTGCTGGGCCGCCCCGCCTCCGCGATGCGCCGCTACTCGTTCTCCGACCTCGTCCACCCCGAGGACATAGGCACCCTGCTCCGCACCTCGGCGGAGGGCGGACGCGCCGAACTCCGCCTCGGCCGCCGGGACGGCACCTACCTCTGGGTGAGCCTGCGCAACTCCGTGGTCGCCGACGCCGCCGACGGGCCGCGCTTCCTCCTCACCCACGTCGAGGACATAGAGGACCGCAAGCGCCGCGAGCTCCAGCTCGCCCACCGCGCCTCGCACGACTCCCTCACCGGCCTGCCGAACTCCGCGGAACTGCGCTCGCGTCTGTCCGCCCGGCTCTGCCAGCGCCCCCAGTCCACCCACCCCGCGGCCGTCGACGCCATGGACTCGGCCTACGGCCACGCCGCCTTCGACGCCAACGGTCACGGCTTCGACTACCGGCCCGGCGGCGCGGAGTCCTTCGACGGCTACGACCACCACGTGCACACCGCCGCCCCCGAGGACGGCCGCGACGACGGCGCCAAGGGGCTCGCGGTCCTCTTCTGCGACCTCGACGGCTTCAAGTCGATCAACGACCGCTTCGGGCACAACGCGGGCGACGCGGTCCTCATCGAGGTCGCCCGACGGCTCTCGCGCCAGGTCCGCGACGGCGACACGGTCGCCCGGCTCGGCGGCGACGAGTTCGTGATCCTCGCCGACGGCCTCGGCCGGGCCGACGCCGCCGACCTCGCCGTCCGGCTGCGCAACGAGATCATCCAGCCGATCCGCGCCGAGGGCCGGGCCGTGCGGGTGGGCGCCAGTTTCGGCATCGGCTGGGCACAATGCGGGATGACCGCGGACGAAGTGCTGAAGTCCGCCGACGAGCGCATGTACGTCGAGAAACGATCTCGTCCCAAACAGCACAGACGAGCGGGATGATCACCAGGTCAGCGGCCCTGCCCTCCTGCCGTTGCGATCCGAGTCACCCGTTTGGGGGGTGGGGACCGGGTAGGCTCGCAGTTCCCACACGTATGGATCCGCGTACGCGTGTCGCATCCGCCCCGCACTGTTGAGGAGTACGAAGGGATGACGCCCGGCAATAACGGCGCGAGCACGCCCGAGGACGACGACCCGTTCGGCTACCTCTACGCCGACGGCCAGGCCAACGGCGCGCAGCCGCCCTCCGGCGGCGGCTACGGCTACCCGAACTCGGTCAGCCGCGTGCGCGCGGTCGGCGAGCGCCGCAACGGGCAGCCGCCGCAGCAGCAGACCGCGCAGTACGGGCAGCCGCCCACGGTTCCGCAGCAGGGCGCGTACGGCCAGCCCAACGCGCACTACGCCGCGCCCGAGAACTTCGGCGGCGGCCCCTCCACCGGCCGGCAGCCCGTGCAGAACGGCGGCGGCCGCGGTCGCGGCCCCAACACCAAGGGCCTGCTGATCGGCGCGGTCGCAGTGGTCGCCGCGGTCGTGATCGGCATCGTGGTGGCCATGGCGGGCGGCGACGACGACGCGAACGACAACAAGGCGAGCGGCCAGCCGTCGTCCTCGGCCGCCGCGTCCGGAAGCCCTTCGCCCAGCGCGTCGGCCTCCGGCGACGAGAGCAAGGACGAGCTGCCGCAGACGGACGCGAAGGCGCTGAACCTCGGCGGCAGCGCCGCTCTGGCCTCGGACGTCAAGGGCGCGCAGGCGGCCGGCGGCACCTACGTCGGCAACCTCAACCAGGTCGGCAACTCCGTCACCTGGACGGTCAACGGCATCCCGTCGGACGGCGCCTACACCCTCTTCGCGCACTACAGCACGCCCGGCGAGGACCAGGCGATGACGCTCACCGTCAACGGCAAGACCTTCGGCTCCAAGTTCCCGCTGAAGAACTACGCCCACGCCCCCGCCGGTGACTTCGTCAAGGGCTGGACCACGAGCTACACCTGGCCCACCCTCACCAAGGGCACCAACACCCTGTCGATCTCCTGCCAGGACGGCGACAAGTGCAACGTGCTGCTGGACCAGTTGTGGGTGAAGGCCGGTCAGGTCACGAAGTGACCGCCCGGGTCAAGCCGCCGTGGCCTCTCCGGTCACCGTGATGCGGGTCAGCAGCGCCTCGTAGGCCGCGCGGTCGAACTCGCCGGCTGCCGGGGCCGGGACCGTCGCCGCGGAGAGGGCGGCCGCGCGGGTCAGGCGGTCCGGCCAGGGGAGGCGTTCGACCAGGCCCGACAGCAGGCCCGCGCACACCGAGTCGCCGGCGCCCGTGGGGTTGCCGCGGACGCGGGCCGGCGGGGTGGCGCGCCAGCGGCCCTCCGGGGTCGCCGCGACCAGGCCGTCGGCGCCGAGTGAGGCCACCACCGACCGGGCCCCGCGCCTTCGGGCGTCCTGGGTCGCGCGCAACGGCTCGTGGGAGCCGGTCAGTTCGGCCAGTTCGTCGGCGTTCGGTTTGACGATGTCCGGGCGGGCGGCGACCCCGCGGCGCAACGGCTCCCCGCTGGTGTCGAGCAGTACGGGGACGCCCGCGGCCCGTGCCGTGCGGACCAGGACCGCGTACGCGCCCACGGGCACCCCCGGCGGCAGGCTGCCGCACAGGGCCACCGCGTCGGCGTCGGCGAGCAGCCCCTCGTACGCCTCCTGGAAGGCGGACCACTCGGCCGGCGTGACGACCGGGCCGGGTTCGTTGAGCTGGGTGGTGTCGCCCGCGCGGGCGTCGACGACGGCGATCGTGCGACGGGTGGCCCCGGCGACGGGCACGAGGGCGTCCGTCACCCCGGCCGTGGCGGTCAGCAGCTCCTGTACGCGCCGGCCGGTGGCGCCGCCCGCGAATCCGGTCACCGTCACCTCGTGGCCGAGGGCGGCCAGTACCCGGCCGACGTTCAGTCCCTTGCCGCCCGGGCGCTCCCGGACGTCGGTCACCCGGTGCGAGGCGTGCGGCCGTAGGGCGGGCACGTGATACGTGAGGTCGAGAGCGGTGTTCAGGGTGACGGTGAGGATCACTGGGCCGACCTCCCTCGACGGGCACGTGTGCGGGTCCCGGATCCGCGGGCTTCGCGATTCCGGAGGCCTGATCATGCCAAAGAGACGGCAACCGGCCCAGTACTCGGGTCGGCCACCGTCCCGGTGGGGGCGGACGTTTCACGCCAGTTGGGGATCCACCACCCAAACCCCCTTGCGCATCACGCCCTTGACCTGGAAGGCCTCGTCCAGCAGGACCAGGTCGGCGTCCTTGCCGGGCTCCAGGGAGCCGACCCTGTCGTCCAGGCCCAGCAGGCGGGCAGGGTTGGCGGACAGGGCCGCGACCACGTCCTCGACCGGCATGCGGTCGACCGTCACCGCCCGCTGGAAGGCGCGGTCCAGGGTGAGGGTGGAACCAGCGATCGAGCCGCCCTCCACGAGGCGGGCCACTCCCTCGCTGACCTCGACCTCCAGCGGGCCGAGCAGATAGCGGCCGTCGCCGATGCCGGCGGCGTCCATCGCGTCGGTGATGAACGCGACCCGGCCCGGGCCCGCGTGACGGAACGCCAGTTCCAGGGCGGCCGGGTGCAGATGCGTGCCGTCGTTGATGAGCTCGACCGTCACCCGCTCGTCCTCCAGCAGGGCGGCGATCGGGCCGGGGGCGCGGTGCCCGAGGGGCGGCATCGCGTTGAAGAGGTGGGTGGCGACGGTGGCTCCGGCCTCGATGGCCTGAACCGTCTGCTCGTACGTGGCGTCCGTGTGCCCGACGGCGGCGATCACACCGTGTTCGGCGAGCAGGCGTACGGAGTCCAGGCCGCCGGGGAGTTCCGTCGCCAGGGTGAGCATCCTGGCCTGGCCGCGCGCCGCGTCGATCAGCTTGCGGACCTCGGCCGGGTCCGGGTCGCGCAGCAGCGCCTCGGAGTGCGCGCCCTTGCGGCACGGCGAGATGAAGGGGCCCTCGAAGTGGATGCCGGCCAGGTCGCCCTGTTCGGCCAGCTCGCTCAGCAGGCCGGCCTGGCGGACGAGGACGTCCATGTCGTCGGTGACGGTCGAGGCGACGAGGGTGGTGGTGCCGTGCAGGCGGTGCGTGTGGATCGCCGTCTGGACGTCCTGCGCCGAGCCGGAGAACGAGGCTCCGCCGCCACCGTGGTTGTGCAGGTCGACGAAGCCGGGCACCAGCCAGTGGCCGGACACGTCGACGAGGGTTCCCTGCGGGTCCCCGTGCGGGGCTTCGGCGGTGATCTTCGTGCCGTCGATCGCCACGCGTCCGGCGGTCACGGTGCCGGTGGGGAGCACCACCCGGGCGCCGGTGAGCACCTGCCTCCGTGCGCCGGTCGCGGGCCGCGGATGCGTGGTGGCCGGTCGCGTGCTCGCGGCGGAGCCGCTCGGTGCCGCGTCCCGCGCCACTGGGGGGGTGGCCATCAGGGGGTTACCTCCATACGGTCGGTCGAGTTGAGGAGATCCCAGGCGAGCAGGCCCGCCCCCAGGCAGCCGGCGCTGTCGCCCAGGGCCGCCGGGACGATCTCGGGGAGTCTCTGGAAGGTCACCCGTCGGCGGACCGCTTCGCGCAGCGGTGTGAACAAGGTTTCCCCGGCCTCCGCGAGCCCGCCACCGATGACGAGCGTGCGCGGGTCCAGCAGGGTGACGGCGGTGACCAGGCCGTCGGCGAGGGCGTCCACGGCCCTGTGCCAGACCCGGACGGCGTCGGGGTCGTCGGCGGCCACGGCCTTCGCGCAGTGTGCGGCGTCCGCGTCCGGGTCGCCGCTCGCCGTGGCCCATGCCTCGCCGACGGCGGCCGCCGACGCGTAGCGCTCCAGGCAGCCGTGCTGTCCGCACGGGCACGGGGTTCCGCCGGGGCGTACGACGACGTGGCCGATCTCGCCGGCGAAGCCGTGCGCGCCCGCTTCCACCCGGCCGTCGACGCCGATCGCGCCGGCGATGCCGGTGCCGAGGGCCACGAACAGGAACCGGTCCGCGCCCCGGCCCGCGCCGATCCGGCCTTCGGCGAGGCCGCCGGTGCGCACGTCGTGGCCGAGGGCGACGGGAGTGCCGAGGCGTTCGGCGAGCCGTGCGCGCAGGGGGACGTCCCGCCAGCCCAGGTTGGCCGCGTAGACGGCGACGCCGTTCGCCTCGTCGACGATGCCGGGGACGGCGACGCCGGCCGCCTCGGCGGGTTCGCCGAACCGCTCGACGCCGTGTTCGCGCAGGTCGGCGGCGAAGTCGAGGATGGCGTCGACCACGGCGCCGGGGCCGCGCTCGCGGCCGGTGGCCCGACGGGCGCGGTGCAGCAGGGCGCCGTCCGCGCCGACGAGGGCGGCTTTCATCCCGGTGCCGCCCACGTCCAGGGCGATGACATGTCTCACGGGAACAGTGTGGCCCGAGGACCCGCAAGAGGTCTAGTCCACTTACGTGGTGTAGACCTTACTCCGGATAACGGATCCATTGGTATGAGCAATCAGTTGCTCTGTCCATTCAGACGGTGACGAGGAGCGGTTCGGTGCAGCGGGCACGAAAGTCAGGGACGATCGCGGCGGCGTCCGCCCTCGGCATGTCGGCGGTCCTCGCCGGCTGCGGACTGACCGGAGGCTCCGACGACGTCACCCTGAGACTCGTCGCCGCCGACTACGGCGACAGCGGCGCCAACAGCTCCAAGAAGTACTGGGACCAGCTCGTCGAGGCGTACGAGAAGGACCACCCGGGCGTCACCGTCGACGTGACCGTGTACTCCTGGAACGACGTCGACGCCAAGGTCAAGGCCATGGTCGACAAGGGCGACGCCCCCGACATGGCGCAGATCGGCGCGTACGCGGACTACGCGGCGGCCGACCGGCTCTACAAGGTCGGCGACGTGGTCTCCATCCCCGTCGAGGCCGACTTCGTGCCCCGGCTCGCCGACGCGGGCAAGGTGCGCGGCGTGCAGTACGGCATGCCGTTCGCCTCGTCCACGCGGCTGCTGTTCTACAACAAGACCCTCTTCGACCAGGCCGGCATCACCCCGCCGACCACCTGGGCCGGGCTCGCCAGGGACGCCAAGGCGCTCAAGGCGAAGGGCGTGAAGTACCCGTACGCGCTGCCGCTGGGCCCCGAGGAGGCGCAGGCCGAGACCCTGCAGTGGCTGCTCAGTGGCGGGGGCGGCTACACGCAGACCGTCAGCAGCTACAGCCTCGACTCCGCCGAGAACGTCGACACCTTCGACTGGCTGAAGGACGAGCTGGTCGGCAAGGGCCTCACCGGGCCGGTCGCCCCCGGCAAGCTGAACCGGGCCGCCGCGTTCGCCGCGTTCACCGCGGGTGACGTAGGCATGCTCAACGGGCACCCCTCGCTGATGAAGGCGGCCGAGAGCAAGGGCGTGAAGTTCGGCATGGTGCCGATGCCCGGCCTCGACGGCCCGAGCAAGAGCTCCCTGGGCGTCGCCGACTGGATGACCGCCTTCAAGCAGAACGGGCACGGCGAGCAGATCGGCGACTTCCTCGACTTCGTCTACAGCGAGAAGAACGTCCTCGCCTTCTCCCGCGAGTACGACCTGCTGCCCGTCACCGCCTCCGCCTCCCAGGTGATGGGCGCGGCCCCGCAGGACGCCGACCTCCAGCCGTTCCTGGAGGAGCTCCCGCTCTCCGAGAGCTACCCCGTCGGACGGACCTCCTGGGCGAAGGTCAGCGCGGAGATCAAGAAGCGCATCGGCGGGGCAGTGACCGCGAACGGCAACCCGGCCGACGTGCTGGGCGCGCTGCAGACCACGGCCACGACGGAGGAGACCGCCTCCGGCGAGTGACCCGGATGTCGGTGCGGGGCGTTACCGTGCGGGCATGGAGCGGCGAGCGGACACGGACGGGCTGGGGGCGCGGGAGCGGGGCGTCCTCGCCCTGGAGCGGCGCGGCTTTCCCGGGCCCGGCGCGAAGGAACGGGCGATACGCGAGGAACTGGACCTGTCCCCGGTCCGCTACTACCAGCTCCTCAACGCCCTGCTCGACGACCCGCGGGCGCTGGCCCACGACCCGGTGACCGTGAACAGGCTGCGCAGGGTGCGCGAAGCGCGGCGGGCGGAGCGGTAGCCGGGCGGCCCGTTGGCTATGGTCGCCGTATGGGCACCCAAGAGACGCACCACGGGACGCACTCCACGGCACCCGGATCCGCTCCCCCCGGATCCCCGCCCCTTCCCGTCCCCGTCCCCGTTCCCGTCACCGCGGCGGGCCGCGCCGCGCTCGACGCGATCGTGGCCCGGCCGTCGGCCGCCCTGGTCGCCCTCGACTTCGACGGCACCCTCGCGCCGATCGTCGAGAACCCCGAGGACGCCCGGGCCCATCCCGGCGCCGTCCCCGCGCTCGCGGCGCTCGCGCCGAGGATCGCCGCGGTGGCCGTGATCACCGGGCGGCCCGCCGAGGTCGCCGTGCGCAACGGCGGCTTCGCCGGGGTCGAGGGGCTGGCGCACCTGGCCGTCCTCGGCCACTACGGCGCCGAACGCTGGGACGCCCGCACCGGCGCGCTGAGCGCCCCCGCCCCGCACCCGGGAGTCGCCGCCGTCCGCGCCGAGCTCCCCGGCGTCCTGGCGGCGGCCGGCGACCGGCCGGGGATCTGGATCGAGGAGAAGGGCGGGCGGGCCGTCGCCGTCCACACCCGCCGCGCCGACGACCCCCAGGCCGCCTTCGACGCCCTGCGCGCCCCCCTGACCGACCTCGCGACCCGGAACGGGCTGATCGTCGAGCCCGGCCGCATGGTCCTGGAACTGCGTCCGCCGGGCATCGACAAGGGCGTGGCCCTGCTGGAGCACGTGCGCGAGACCGGCGCCGGATCGGTCCTCTACGCCGGCGACGACCTGGGCGACCTGCCCGCCTTCGCCGCCGTGGAGAAGCTCCGCTCCGAGGGCATCCCCGGCCTGCTGGTGTGCAGCGGCAGCGCCGAGGTCGGCGAGCTGGCGGAGCGCGCCGACCTCGTCGTGGACGGACCGGACGGGGTCGTGGAGCTGCTGCGGGCGCTCGCCGCTCAGCTGGGCTGAGGCTCGCGCAGGGCGTTCAGCTGGTCCAGGAACCAGCGGGCCGGGGGGAGCGCGGTCGCCGCCGCCGACAGACGCTCGGTGCGCGCGGCCCGCTCCCGCTGATCCATCGTCAGCCCCTCGTGCAGGGCCCGGGCGGTCTCCAGGACGTCGTAGGGGTTGACGACGATCGCGTCGTCGCGCAGCTCCCAGTACGCCCCGGCCTCCCGGGACAGCACCAGCGCGCAGCCCTCGTCGGAGACGACCGGCACCTCCTTGGCGACCAGGTTCATGCCGTCGCGGATCGGGTTGACCAGCGCCACGTCGGCCAGCCGGTAGGCGGCCAGCGAGCGGGCGAAGTCGTCCTTGAGGTTCAGCAGGACCGGCGTCCAGCCCGGGGTGCCGTAGGCGGAGTTGATCTCCTGCGTCACCCGCTGCACCTCCGCCATGTAGTCCCGGTAGACGGCCAGGTCCTGGCGCGAGGGATAGGCGAAGGCCACGTGCACGACCCGCTCGCGCCACTCCGGGTGGTCGTCGAGCAGCTGCCGGTAGGCCAGCAGCCCGCGCACGATGTTCTTGGACAGCTCGGTGCGGTCGACGCGGACGATCGTCCTGCGTCCCTCGCCGATCTCGGCGCGCAGGGCCGCCATGCGCTCGTCGACGTCCGGCCGGTGCGAGCGCTCCCGCAGGAACTCCCCGTCCGCGCCCAGGCCGTGCACGCCCACCCGCGTCTTGCCCGGGCCTCCGGCGTACTCGGTGCAGCACGCGCTGAACGCGTCCGCCCAGCGACGGGTGAGGAAGCCCAGGCGGTCCGCGCCGAGCATGCCCGTCAGCAGCTGCTCGCGGATGTCGTCGGGCAGCAGGCCGAAGTAGTCCACCGGCGCCCAGGGCGTGTGCGAGAAATGGCCGATGCGCAGGTCGGGGCGGAGCTCGCGGAGCATCCCGGGGACCAGACACAGGTGGTAGTCCTGGACCAGGACCGCCGCTCCCTGCGCCGCCTCCTGCGCCAGCGCCTGCGCGAACGCCCGGTTGTACGTCTCGTAGGCCGCCCACTGGCGGCGGAACTCCGCGTCGAAGACCGGCTCCAGCGGCGTCTGGTAGAGGAGATGGTGGACGAACCACAGCACCGAGTTGGCGATGCCGTTGTAGGCGTCGGCGTGCACGTCGGCCGGGACCGGCAGCATCCGCACGCCCTCCTCGCCGACCCCGCGCGCCACGGCCTCGCGGTCGCCGTCGGTGAGCGCCGAGCACACCCAGAGGGCGCCGGCGTCGGGGCCGATGGCCGACAGGCCGGAGACCAGCCCGCCGCCACCGCGTTTCGCGTGCAGCGAGCCGTCCTCGCGCACCTCGTAGGAGACCGGGCCTCGATTGGACGCGACCAGTACCTGAGCAGTACCCCGAGCAGCCGTTTCGTGCGTGGTAGCCATACGCCTCAACCTAGCCCGGCCTCGAAACGCCCAAACGTTCGCACCGGGCCGCCCCGTGCCATTCGGTCACAGATCTTGTGGAGATCATGTGAGCGGAATGAGGATGTACAGCGCACATGCGAGGCGCCTCCCGTGACGGCGGGAGGCCACGGGGGGTGGGGTTCCATGTCATACCTGAAGCGCGTCCGCCGGCTGGCGGGCGCCGGGGCGCTGATCGCGGCCTCGGCGCTGGCCCTGGCCGGCTGCGGCGGCGACGGCGGCACGAGCGCCGACGCGGACGGCGCC
>NZ_MJAJ01000023.1 GCF_001746365.1 Streptomyces sp. LUP30 | reverse complement strand
GAATTCGGGGAGGACGGCGGTGTAGTCGGACACGTCGTATCCGCCGTCGCGCAGGGGCGATTTGAAGAAGGGCGGCAGCCAGAGGCAGTCGACTCCGAGCCATTGCAGGTAGTCGAGTTTGGCGGTGATGCCCTTGAGGTCGCCGACGCCGTCGCCGTTGCTGTCCTGGAAGGAGCGGACGAGGACCTCGTAGAAGACGGCGCGCTTGAACCACTCGGGGTCGCGGTCCTTGGCGGGGGTGTCCTCGAACTTGTCCGGAACGGGCTCGTTGACGATCATGATGTGGGTGACCCTCCGATCTGCGGGTTGGACGGTCGCAGGACGGTGAGTACGTGCGCGGGCCGGGTGCCCGGTTCGAGGCGCACGTAGTTGGCCCTGCCCCAGTGGTAGGTCTCGCCGGTGAGCTCGTCGCGCACCGGCGCCGACTCGTGCCAGTCCAGGCCGAGTTGCGGCATGTCCAACGACACCGTCGCCTCCTGGGTGTGGTGGGGGTCGAGGTTGACGACCACCAGAACCGTGTTCGAACCGCTCCTCTTCGAGTAGGCGATCACCGCTTCCTGGTCGGTGTCGTGGAAGTGCAGGTCGCGCAGCCGGTGCAGGGCCGGGTTGGCCCGCCGGATCTCGTTGAGCCGGGTGATCAGCGGGGCCAGGCTGCGGCCGTCGCGCTCGGCCGCTTCCCAGTCACGGGGTTTGAGCTGGTACTTCTCGGAGTCCAGGTACTCCTCGCTGCCCTCCCGCAGGGGGGCGTTCTCGCACAGCTCGTAGCCGCTGTAGAGGCCCCAGGTGGGGGAGAGGGTCGCTGCCAGGACGGCCCGGATCTCGAAGGCGGGCCGGCCGCCGTGCTGCAGATAGGCGTGCAGGATGTCCGGGGTGTTGGCGAAGAAGTTGGGCCGCATGTACGAGGCGGCCTCCCCCGAGAGTTCGGTGAGGTACTCCGTCAGTTCCTGCTTGGTGTTGCGCCAGGTGAAGTAGGTGTAGGACTGCTGGAAGCCGATCTGGCCGAGGGTGTGCATCATCGCCGGCCGGGTGAACGCCTCGGCCAGGAAGATCACGTCCGGGTCGGCCCCGTTGACCTCACCGATGACCCGCTCCCAGAACACGACCGGCTTGGTGTGCGGGTTGTCCACCCGGAAGATCCGCACCCCGTACGACATCCAGTGCCGCAGCACCCGCACGGTCTCGGCGACCAGGCCGTCCATGTCGGCGTCGAAGGCGATCGGGTAGATGTCCTGGTACTTCTTCGGCGGGTTCTCCGCGTACGCGATCGTCCCGTCCGGGCGGTGGTGGAACCACTCCGGGTGTTTCTGCACCCAGGGGTGGTCGGGGGAGCACTGCAGCGCGAAGTCGAGGGCGATCTCCAGCCCCAGTTCACGCGCCCGCTCCACGAACCAGGCGAAGTCCTCCAGCGTGCCCAGGTCCGGGTGGACGGCGTCGTGGCCGCCCTCAGGGGAGCCGATCGCCCACGGCACGCCCACGTCGTCCGGCCCGGGGTCGAGGGTGTTGTTGCGGCCCTTGCGGAACGTCGTGCCGATCGGGTGGATCGGGGGGAGGTAGACGACGTCGAAGCCCATCTTCGCGATGGCCGGCAGCCGCCGCGCGGCGGTGCGGAACGTCCCGTGCGGGCGCTCGGGGGTCCCCTCGGACCGCGGGAAGAACTCGTACCAGGACCCGTACAGGGCACGCTCCCGCTCGACCCGGGGTCGAGGGTGTTGTTGCGGCCCTTGCGGAACGTCGTGCCGATCGGGTGGATCGGGGGGAGGTAGACGACGTCGAAGCCCATCTTCGCGATGGCCGGCAGCCGCCGCGCGGCGGTGCGGAACGTCCCGTGCGGGCGCTCGGGGGTCCCCTCGGACCGCGGGAAGAACTCGTACCAGGACCCGTACAGGGCACGCTCCCGCTCGACCAGCAGCGGCAGCGGCTCGGAGGCCGTGACCAGCTCGCGCAGGGGATGCCGCTCCAGGGCGGCGTCGGCCTCCGGCGTCAGCGCCGCCGCCAGCCGGGAGACGGCCGGACGGCTCTCGTCGCGCAGGGCGTCGACCGCCGTCAGCACCGCGGTGCGGTCCGGCCCCTCGGGCATTCCGTCGGCCGCCCGCTCGTACAGGCGCGCGCCCTCCTCGAGGACCGCCTCCGTGTCCATGCCCGCGGGGATCTTGATGCGGGCGTGATGCCGCCAGGTGGTGACCGGATCGCCCCACGCCTCCACGGTGTAGGTCCAGCGGCCCGTCGCGTCCGGTGTGACGTCCGCGCCCCAGCGGTCCGTGCCGGGGGCGAGCTCGCGCATCGGCGTCCACGGTCCGGGCACGCCGTCGGGATCCCGCAGGACGACGTTGGCCGCGACGGCGTCATGGCCTTCGCGGAACACGGTGGCCGAGATCTCGAACGTCTCGCCGACGACCGCCTTGGCCGGCCGACGCCCCTGCTGGACCAGGGGACGGACGTCGAGGACGGGTATGCGCCCGACGGCGGTGGCGTGTCCGCCCGCCGTCCTCTCGACGCCCGCCGCCTTCCCGGCCTTCAAGGCCTTCCCGGCCTTCTCGACTTTCCCGGCCTTCTCGATCTTCTCCGCCTTCTCCGCGGGTGGGCTCGTGGCGGCGCTCTTGGCGCGCTTGCCGGCCTTGCCGCTCTTGGCGCGCTTGGCGTCCTTGCCGCGCTTGCCGTTCTCGCTGTTCTTTCCCTGAGGTCCGTTCTCGGCGTTCCTGCCGTTCTCGGTACGGGGCGTCGGGGGTGATGACGGGTGGTGCCTGGCTGGCATGACCGCTCCTGTCCGCATCAACGGGGGGTAGGCGGATGAATGTGGGGAGGTGGGTCCTGCTAGGGGTGTACGGGGTGTACGGGGAGTACCGGGGAGCCTTCCACCCTATTCGGGTGTGCAATCCGGCGCTTTGTTAACTGCTCACGCCTATGTCTTTACACAAGACATGCTTCGTTCGAGACGAACGGAGAGCCGCTTCCGGACGCCCGTCACATGAACGGTGGGACTCGCAGGAGCTTGTCCGGCGAACCGGGCCCGCGGCCGGACACCTTGCCGTTCGAGGCCCCCGCGACCAGCGCTTTCGCCACGTGTGCGGGCGCGGCCCGGGCGTGCCCGCGGCCGGTGGCGCCGACCGTGACCGCCTCGCGCACGTCGGCGGGGGAGTGCAGAGCGGCCGGCCGGCCGGGGTCGCCCGCGGCGACGGTGTAGGTGACACCGGGCCGGATGGAGGTGCGCACCGCCGCGTCCAGCGCCGCGTGGTAGCCGCCGCCGAAGCTGAGATCGGCGACCGCGGGCCCGCGCGCGTGCCGGGTGGCCCGGTCGATGCCCGCGATCACCTGTGCGGTCGTGCCCACACCGGTGTCGTCGAGCACGCGCACGGCGGCCACCTGCGCTTTCCTGGCGACGCCCGACACCGTGCCCGCCACGATGCCGGCGACGTGCGTGCCGTGCCCGTTGCCGTCGGCGGCGACCCGGTCGCCGCCCACGAAGTCCCAGCCGTGGCGCACCCGGCCGCCGAAGTCGGCGTGTGCGATCCGGACGCCGATGTCGATCACGCACACCGTGACGCCGGCGCCCGCGGACCCCGGCGCGCGGTGGTCGGCGTCCGGCGGACGGCTCGGCCGGTCCACGCGGCCGAGGCTCCAGAGCGGCGGATTCCCGCCGACGGCGTCCGGCGTCACCCGGGTGTCCTGGACGGCCGACGCCACATGCGGATCGGCCGCGAGCCGGCGGGCCCGCCCGGCGTCCGCATCCACGGCGAACCCGTGCAGGACCGGGCCGCAGATGTGGCTGATTCTCGCCCCGTACGCGCCGACGCGACGCCGTCCGGTCGCTGACGAGGCCGGGGTGTCCTCGTTCAGCGTCACGACGTGGCTGCCGCCGACGGAGCCGGGCAGCCCGGCGCCGGGTGTCTCCCCCTCCAGTGCGGCGTGCGCGGGCGGGGTGACGGCCGACAGCACCGGTCGTCATGACCGCGGTCAGGCCCCCCGCCCTGCGCAGACGCCGTGTGCGCGTCCGTGCCATGGTCCCAGTTCCCCTCCTCGACCCGGCGCGCCCCGGCCGGGCCCGGGCACGCCAGGGGGGCAGCCTCTCGCGGTGCGCGAAGCGCCACAAGGTGGCCTCAGGGGGAGAAACAGGGGTTTCGGCCCGTTGCGGCACGCCCCGACGGCGGCGGGGTCAGGACGCGTCGGCCCTTCCGGCGTCTGCGGAACGCGGCCGGCCGGGCCGAAAAGCAGGGGTCCCCCGGCGGCCAGCCCCCAGCGAGGTCGACACCCGCGCCGGTACCGTTTCCGTAGACGTGGACCCACACCGTCGTGTGTCCTCCAGCGAACGCGCCACGCCGAGGTGGAATGTGAAGGCGATCCGTCGATTCACCGTCCGACCCCTCCTCCCCGAACCTCTCCGACCGCTCAGCGACCTGTCCCGCAACCTGCGCTGGTCGTGGCACGCGGAGACCCGTGACCTCTTCCAGTCCGTCGATCCCGAGCGCTGGGCGCTCTCCGACGGCGACCCGGTGAGACTCCTCGGCAGCGTGCGCCCGGCACGGCTCGCCGAGCTCGCCGAGGACCGCCGCTTCCTGCGCCGGCTCGCCGCCGCCGCCGACGACCTGCACGACTACCGGACCGGCGACCGCTGGTACCAGACGCAGCCCGCCACCGCCGGGCTGCCCGCCGCCATCGCCTACTTCTCTCCCGAGTTCGGCGTCACCGCCGCGCTGCCGCAGTACTCCGGCGGCCTCGGCATCCTCGCCGGCGACCATCTGAAGGCGGCCAGCGACCTGGGCGTCCCGCTGATCGGCGTGGGACTGCTCTACCGGCACGGCTACTTCCGCCAGTCGCTCTCCCGGGACGGCTGGCAGCAGGAGCACTACCCCGTCCTCGACCCCAACGAGCTGCCGGTGACCCTCCTGAGGGAGGACGACGGCGCCCCCGCACGCATCTCCCTCGCGCTGCCGGGCGGCAAACGGCTCCACGCCCGCGTCTGGCTGGCCCAGGTCGGCCGGGTCCCGCTCCTCATGCTCGACTCCGACGTCGAGGAGAACGACTTCGGCGAGCGCGGGGTGACCGACCGGCTCTACGGCGGCGGCAGCGAGCACCGGCTGCTGCAGGAGATGCTGCTCGGCATAGGGGGTGTCCGGGCCGTACGGACGTACTGCCGGCTGACCGGCCACGCCCGGCCCGAGGTCTTCCACACCAACGAGGGCCACGCCGGCTTCCTCGGACTCGAGCGGATCGCCGAGCTCGCCGACGAGGGGCTCGACTTCGACTCCGCGCTGGAGGCCGTCCGGGCCGGGACGGTCTTCACCACCCACACCCCCGTCCCCGCGGGCATCGACCGCTTCGACCGCGCGCTCGTCGCCCGCCACTTCGGTCCCGACGCGGAACTGCCCCGCATGGACGTCGACCGCATCCTGCGGCTCGGCATGGAGACCTACCCCGGCGGCGAGGCGAACCTCTTCAACATGGCCGTCATGGGCCTGCGGCTGGCCCAGCGCGCGAACGGGGTGTCGCTGCTGCACGGTCACGTCAGCCGGGAGATGTTCTCCGGCCTGTGGCCCGGGTTCGACCCCGACGAGGTGCCGATCACGTCGGTCACCAACGGCGTGCACGCCCCCACCTGGGTGGCACCCGAGGTGCTGCGTCTCGGCGCCCGCCAGATCGGCGCCGAGCGCGCCGAGGACGCCCTCAGCGTCGGTGGTTCGGAGCGCTGGGACGCCGTCGCCGACATCCCCGACCAGGACATCTGGGAGCTGCGCCGCGATCTGCGCGAGCAACTGGTGGTGGAGGTGCGTGAGCGCCTGCGGGCTTCCTGGCGGCAACGGGGCGCGGGCACGGCCGAGTTGGGCTGGATCGACGGCGTTCTCGACCCGGACGTCCTCACCATCGGCTTCGCGCGCAGGGTCCCCTCGTACAAGCGTCTGACGCTGATGCTGCGCGACCGCGACCGTCTGAAGGACCTGCTGCTGCACGCGGAGCGGCCGATCCAGATCGTCGTCGCGGGCAAGGCGCATCCGGCGGACGACGGCGGCAAACGTCTGGTCCAGGAACTGGTCCGGTTCACCGACGACCCGAGCGTGCGGCACCGCATCGTCTTCCTGCCCGACTACGGCATGGCGATGGCGCAGAAGCTGTACCCCGGCTGCGACATCTGGCTGAACAACCCGCTCCGCCCGCTGGAGGCCTGCGGTACGTCCGGCATGAAGGCGGCGCTCAACGGCTGCCTCAACCTGTCCGTTCTGGACGGCTGGTGGGACGAGTGGTTCCAGCCCGACTTCGGCTGGGCGATCCCCACCGCGGACGGCGTCGGGACCGACCCCGACCACCGTGACGACATCGAGGCGGCCGCCCTCTACGACCTCCTCGAACAGCGCATCGCCCCGCGCTTCTACGAGCGCGGCCAGGCGGGCCTGCCCGACCGCTGGATCGAGATGGTCCGCCGCACGCTCGGTCTGCTCGGCCCGAAGGTGCTGGCGGGGCGCATGGTCCGCGAGTACGTCGAGCGGCTCTACACGCCGGCCGCCCACGCCCACCGGACGATGGCTCCCGACACGGCGCGTGAACTCGCCCGCTGGAAGCAGCAGGTGCGCTCGTCCTGGCACGCGGTCCGGGTGGACCACGTCGAGACGTCGGTGGCCACCACCACCGCCGAACTCGGCACCACCCTCGCGCTCAGGGTCCGGGTGGGCCTCGGCGACCTCACCCCCGACGACGTCGAGGTGCAGGCCGTCTCGGGCCGGGTCGACGAGGAGGACCGCATCACGGACGCCTCGACGGTCCCGCTGAAGCCGACGGGCGGCCCGGACCTGGAGGGCCGATGGGTCTACGAGGGTCCGCTCGCCCTGGACCGCACGGGCCCGTTCGGCTACACCGTCCGCATCCTGCCGGCCCACCGGCTGCTGGCGTCCGGCGCGGAGCTGGGACTGGTGGAGGTGCCGTCGGAGGAGGCGGTCGAGGGGGCGGGCGTGCTGCTGCGCTGACGAACGTCCCGGATGGCGCGCGCCGGCCCCCGGCCGCGAGGCGCACCGACAGGACCGTGCCCGCCCGTAGGTGGCGGGCGGGCACGGGGCGGGGGCGGCCGCGCCTAATTCGGTGGGCGCACCGGCGGGCAGAGGGCTATCCTCCCGACGATGACCACTCCTTCTGGACACAGATCGGGGGACCCGTCCGCGCCAGGTGAGTGCTGATGCCCACTCACCCCGTGAACGAGGACTCCCGCCTTTCCTTCTGGCTGCGCGTGCGCGAGTTCGCCGTGCCGGCCTCCATGATCGAGACCGCGACCGCCCGCCGCCGTGCCGGGGACTGGGCGGGCGCGTGCGCCGCGGCAGGGATCGACGTCGACTTCGGTCTGCGGGTCTGGGCCCGCAGCCACGGCCACGAGCTCACGGCCCGGATCCGCTCCGATCTCCGCCATCTGGCTCCCGACCTGCTGCGCTGGCATCTGCCGAGGATCGCCCCCGACGGGCTGCTGCGGCCGGGCCTGACCGTAGCCCTCGCCCGCTACGACTTCGCGGGGCGCGACGGCGTACGTCCGGTGCAGCTCGTCCTGCGCACCCCGCCGGCCTGGGCCGACGCCGGACAACGCGTCAGCCTGGCGCTGCTGGACGCGTCCGACCCGGCGACGAGCGACCGCCGGCATCCCCACCCGCGCCCCGACCGACGGTTCCGTCTCGACCTGCACCGTCATCTGTGGGACGCGCGCAGGGCGGGTGAGCTGCGGGTCAGAAGCGGCGCGGACCGCGCGCCCGCCGGTCGTGCCGAGGATCCGCCCGACGTCGATGCGCTGCGGGGGCTCGGCTGCGCGGTGGACCGCTGGGAGGCCGAGGCGAGGATCCTGCTGCGGTCCGAGGGGCGGGCCTCCGGTTCCGTCCTCGTACGGTTCGGGGCCGGACGACGGCTGATCGTGGACGTGCCCGAGGAGGGGGCCACGACGGAGACCGGAACGGCCGCCGGATCCGGCGCCGGGTCCGGGTCCGGATCCGGCGAGGGGACGACGCCCGTCCTGCGCCGCACGAAGAGCCGTGGCTCGTCGCTGCCGGTGCTGCCGGACGCGGCGACCTGGGCGCCGCCCGACCTGACGCTGCTGCGCTCCGGCGCGATCGGGGCGGAGCGGTTGCATCCGCTGGTCGCCTCGGCGCTCCTGCCGGAAGGGCCAGGGCCGGAGCACGTCCCGCGCGCCGCCGGCCCCGCCGCCCTGGACCACACCCCCGACCGGGCGGTGGGAAGGGCCCGGTTCGTGGAATGCCGGGGAGCCACGCACCGGATCGGGCTGGTGGACGGAGTGCTGGCCGCGCTGGACCACGACCCGGCCGAGATCCGGCGCGAGGAACTGCTGGCCGCGCTGACCGGCACCCCGCTGCCCTGCCTCCAGGCGATCGACCGCGCGCACCGGCGTCCCGACTGCCTCGTCGGCGTACGCGAACGCCTGGTCCACGGTGATGTCGCCGGGGCGCTGGCCGTCGTCGAGGGGCTGCTGGGCCCGGACGCGGTGCTGCGCGACGGCGCGCTGCGGGACGAACTGGAAGCGGCGGCGCGCCGACGGGTCACGTACGGCCTGTTCCGGGCGGGCCTGATCGGCCCCGGCCCCGGTCCGGACCGGGGCCGCCCCGTACACACGCGCGCGCACCCGCGCCACGCGCGCTGACCGCGACGCGACCGCCCCGCCCCCCCCGCCCTCCCGGGCCCTCCCTGGTCTCCGCACCCTCCGCCCTGCCCGCCTCGCACTTCACACTCCATCTCAAAGGTGATGACACATGCCCACGCACACCCCTTCCGCGCCCCTCACCTCCTCCGTCCCGTCCTCCCGCGTTGCGGCCCCGGCCTCCCGGCTCGACGTGGCGGGCGAGCTGCTGTCCCTGCTGCGGGACGCCACCACCGAACCGCGCCCCGACAGCCAGTTGGAGGCCCTGACCCTGGCCGTGGCCGCCGACCTTCCCGTGCTGCTGTGGGGTGAGCCGGGGATCGGCAAGACCGCGGCGCTGACCCAGCTCGCCGCCTCCCTCGACCTTCCGCTGACCACCGTCATCGCCAGCGTGCACGAGCCGTCCGACTTCTCGGGCCTGCCCGTCGTCGGGGACGATCCCGCGGAGCAGGGCGTTCCGATGGCGCCGCCGGACTGGGCGGTGCGGCTGGTGCGGGCCGGCCGGGGACTGCTGTTCCTCGACGAACTGTCCACCGCGCCGCCCGCCGTGCAGGCCGCGCTGCTGCGCCTGGTGCTGGAGCGGCGGATCGGAGCGCTGACGCTGCCGCCCGGCGTGCGGATCGTGGCCGCCGCCAACCCGCGGTCCTCGGCGGCCGACGGCTGGGAGCTGAGCCCGCCGCTGGCCAACCGGTTCGTGCATCTGCAGTGGACCCACGACCACGAGGTCGTCGTGCGCGGCCTGGGCGGGACCTGGCCCCGGGCGACCCTGCCCCGGCTCGACCCGGCGAGGCTGGCGCACGCCGTGGACTTCGCCCGGCGCGCGGTGTGCGGGCTGCTCACCGTCCGGCCCGAGCTCGTGCACCGGCTGCCCGGCAGCGAGGTGCGCCGGGGCGGGGCGTGGCCGTCGCCCCGCACCTGGGAGATGACCCTGACCCTGATCGCTTTCGCGACGGCGGCAGGCTCCGGCCGCGACGTGCTGTCGCTGCTCGTCAGGGGCACGGTCGGCGACGGACCCGGGCTGGAACTGCTGGCGAGCCTGGACCGGATGGACCTTCCGGACCCCGAGACGCTGCTCGCGGACCCGGCCGCAGCCGAGCTGCCCGACCGGGGCGACCTGCGCCAGGCCGTGCTCGACGGTGTGGTGGCGGCGGTCCGTGCCCGCCCGGAGAGGGCCCGCTGGGACGCGGCCTGGGCACTCCTCGTGCGGGCGCTGGAGACCGGCGCGCCGGACCTGGTGGTCGTCCCCGCGTCGACGCTCGCCTCGCTGCGCCGGGACGACTGGGACGTGCCGGCGACGATCGAGAAGCTCGCCGGAGTGGTGACCCTGTCCCGCCGGGCCGACCATGCGGCCGGCCGTGCGGCGGCCCGCACCGGGACCGCCGCGAAGGCGGCCCGATGAGCCCCGATGAGCCCGGCGCGCCGGCCCTCCCGCACCTGGGCGGGCCCGGGCCCCTGGACGCCGGCAAGCTCTTCGCGGCCCGGCTGCAGGCCGCCCGGGCCCGGCCCTACCTCGCGACGGCCCTGTTCGCCCTGCATCCGGTGGAGTCGCGGCACGTGCCGACGATGGCCGTGGACCGGCACTGGCGGTGTTACGTCTCACCGGCGTTCGTGGACCGCACACCGGTGGAGGACCTGGCCGGGGTGTGGGTGCACGAGGTGTCGCATCTGCTGCGCGACCACCACGGGCGCAGCGACCGGGTCGCCAGGGAACGCGGACTGACCGGTCCCGGCGAGCGGCTGCGGATGAACATCGCCGCGGACTGCGAGATCAACGACGACGCGTACGGGGACGGACTGGCGCAGCCCGAGGACCTCGTCACGCCGGGAGCACTGGGCCTGCCGGAGGGTGAGCTGATGGAGGACTATCTGCGCGGGTTCCGGCTCGGCCCGCACACCCAGAACCTCGCCTGGCTGGACTGCGGCAGCGGCGCCGACGGACGGGAACGGGAGTGGGATCTGGGCCCGGACGGCGCCCATGGGCTCAGCGAACAGGAACGGGACGCGGTCCGCTTCCGCGTGGCGCAGGGCATCTCCGGCCGCCGCGGGAGAGCGCCCGCCGGGTGGAAGCGCTGGGCCGAGGAGGCGTTCCATCCACCGCAGCCGTGGCGGGAGTTGCTGGGCGCGGCGATCCGCTCGGCGGTGTCCGGGCCCGGCGCGGGCGAGGACTACTCCTACGGCCGTCCGTCGCGCCGCTCGGCGGGCGTCCCCGGCGTGGTGCTGCCCAGCCTGCGCCGCCGGCCGCCCCGGGTGAGCGTGGTCGTCGACACCTCGGGGTCGGTCAGCGACGCCGAACTGGGCAGCGCCTTGCTGGAGGTGGCCGCGATCTCCCGGGCCGTGGGCGGCCGGCGCGACATGGTCACCGTGGTTACCTGCGACGCGGCGGCGCATCTCGTCCACCCCCTGTGCCGGGGCGAGGGGATCCCCCTGCTGGGCGGCGGGGGCACGGACCTGCGCGCGGGCTTCACCAGAGCCCTGCGTGCCCGCCCCCGCCCCGACGTCGTCGTCGCCCTGACCGACGGTCAGACCCCGTGGCCCGGCGCCCGCCCGCCGTGCCGCACCGTGGTGGGCCTGTTCCCCCGAAGCCCGCGGTCCTACGACGAGGGCGACCCCGATCACGTACCGCGGTTCCCGCCGGCCTGGGCACGGGTGGTGGAGATCGGCTGACCGGCCGTCAGACCTCTCGCCGCGCCCGACATGGGCTGTCATAGGCTGTGGCGCCCGGTGACCGACGCAGAGGGAGGCCGACGGCGCGTGTCCGACAGACCGTCCGAAGAGCACAGATCCGGTTCGGAAGAGGGGGACGACGGCGCCGCTGGCTCGTCTCCGGAGGCCGGCAGTTCCATATCCGACGAGGAATGGGCGCGGTTCCTCGAGGACAGCGCGCGCGGGATACCCGCCTCCGCTCCGAAGGAGCCGTCCGCGCGGGCCCGCATGGTGACGGAGCGACTGCGGCAGCAGGAGGCGCGCGGCGAGTCGCCGGTGGGCTGGCGCAACGGGCCGTCCCCGCAGGAGACGCAGAGGAGGGCGACGCGCAAGCGGCGGCTGTGGGCGGTCGTCGGGCTGCCCGTCGCGGCGGTCCTGGCCGTCGTCGCCATGCGGCCCTCGTTGCTGCCCGGCGATCCCTTCGGCGCCGGGGACCCGGAGGCCGCCGTCTCGCCGCTGCCGGCGGAGACCGCGGCCCCGACCGGTGCACCCGGGGCGGTCGATCCCCAAAAGCCCACGCTGAACCGGCCGTTCGCGGGATCCCCCGCGCTGCGGTGGGCCGACGGCGCCGCCGGCATCGTCGTGCCCCAGGCGGCTCCGGTCGGGACGCTGTCCAAGGCCCAGGTGGCGAAGGCGCTGCAGCAGAGCAGGAAGCTGCTGGTCGACGCCAATCTCGATCCGGCGACCCTGCGCGGCGAACGTCCCGGGGCGGTGCTCTCGGCGATCGAGCCCCAGCAGAAGGATCTGGTGAGCCTGCTGAACACGGCCCTGAGCAAACCGGACGAGAAGCACGACCCGCTGTCGATGTTCAGCCGCTTCGACCCCCGCGAACTGCGCCTGGTCGGTCAGGTGGTCAAGACGCGGGGACGGATGACGTTCAAGGCCGGTGAGCACTCCTCCGTCGTCGTGCACGCCGATTACACCTTCGTCTACCCGGTGACGCGCGTCGACGGGAGCGCTTCGGGCGAGGTCGCCCGCACCATCGTCCGGCGCGCGCTCGACCTGGAGTTCTCCGATCCGGACAAGCCGAGCACGTACGCCTTCACGCCGGGCCGGATCACCGTCGTGCGGTACGACCGGGACATCGGCAACTCCGCCTGCGACGTCTACGACGGCTTTCTGCATCCCTCGTTCCCGGCGGCCGGGGCGACCGACGAGCCCTCGGGCGCCGCTCCGACCGGGCCGACCGCGGACCCGTACGACCGCAGCAGGGACCTGGCCGACACCAGCGAGAAGGGCTGCGGCGTGGTGTCCCGCACCTGAACGCCCGCGTGGCGGGCGGGGACCGCGCCCCGCCCGGCTACGACTCCTCGTCCGCGCACAACCCCCGCAGCACCACGCCGCAGCGGCGCGCGTACGCCTGTTGCAGGCCCCTCGTGGCCGGGCCGCCGGCCCGCGCGTACCACTTCGCGGCGCGGCTGAAGGCGGAGACCGTCAGCCAGACCGTGCCGTCTCCGGTGCGGTCGACGACGAACGACTCCTCACCGGTCTCGGGGTGGCCGGGGAGGGTGCCGTAGGCCCAGCCGGCGCGCCGGTGTTCGTCCACGGTCCAGACGACCCGGCAGGGGGCCTTGACGATGCCGGCCAGGACGAGGGTGACGTCCACGTCCGGGGCCGCGCGGTCGGCGGAGGCGTCGACGCCCACGCCCAGGGCGCGGTGCATCTCCCACGTCATGACGGCTTCCGCGGCGCGGCGGAAGACCTCGTGGCCCTCGCCGAGGCGGGTGCGGACGTGGAGGGGGTGGAACCCCGGAGGGCAGAAGCCCGGGCGGTCGCGGGTCGCGCCGACCTCGTCGTACGTGAAGTCCTTCGAAGACATGGGAGCCAAGAGTAGGGCGGCACCCGGGGATGCCTTCCTCCCGGGTGCCGCCCTGTGATTCAGTGCCGCAGCGTCAGCTGACGTTGACGGCCGCCCAGGCGGCCGCGACCGCCTTGTACTCGGCGCTGGTGGAGCCGTACAGGGCGGAGGCCGCGCTCAGCGTCCCCGTCCGCGCCGACTTGTAGTTCGTCGTCGACGTGAAGTACGTGGTGAGCGCCTTGTACCAGATCTGCAGCGCCTTGTCGCGGCCGATGCCGGTGACCGTGGAGCCGTTGGACGTCGGCGAGTTGTAGGACACGCCGTTGATCGTCTTCGAACCGCTGCCCTCGCTCAGGAGGTAGAAGAAGTGGTTCGCGACGCCGGAGGAGTAGTGCACGTCGAGGTTGCCGACGCCGGAGGACCAGGAGTCGGCGGAGCCGCCGTCCTTGCTGGGCTTGTCCATGTAGCGCAGCGGGCTGCCGTCGCCGTTGATGTCGATCTTCTCGCCGATGAGGTAGTCGCCCTTGTCGGAGGCGTTGTTGGCGAAGAACTCGACGCCGGTGCCGAAGATGTCCGAGGTGGCCTCGTTGAGGCCGCCGGACTCGCCGGAGTAGTTCAGACCCGCCGTGTTCGAGGTGACGCCGTGGCTCATCTCGTGGCCGGCCACGTCCAGCGAGGTCAGCGGGTGGTTGTTGCCGTCGCCGTCGCCGTACGTCATGCAGAAGCAGCTGTCGTCCCAGAACGCGTTGACGTACGCGTTGCCGTAGTGGACGCGGGAGTAGGCGGCGACGCCGTTGTTCTTGATGCCGCTGCGGCCGAACGTGGACTTGTAGAAGTCCCAGGTGACCTGCGCGCCGTAGGCGGCGTCCACGGCGGCCGTCTGGTCCGTGGCGGAGCTGGAGGCCGCGCCGGTGCCCCAGACGTCGTCCGCGTCGGTGAACAGGGTGCCCGCCGAGGAGGAGGTGCCGTGCGACTTGTTGTACGTCTTGTGTCCGCCGCGCGTGCCGTCCGTCAGGTTGTACGTCGAGCCCGACTTGGTCGTGCCGAGGGTGACGGTGCCCGAGTAGAGGCTCTTGCCGGTGCCGGTCTCGATGCCCTGGTACTCGTAGAGCTTCTTGCCGGTGGCCGCGTCGGTGATGACGTGCAGCTCGCTCGGGGTGCCGTCGTCCTGCAGACCGCCGACGACCGTCTCGTAGGCGAGGACGGGAGTGCCGTGGCCGGCCCAGATCACCTTGCGGGGGGCCTGGTCCGCCGAGGTGGACTCGGAGCCGACGGCCTTGGCGGCGGTCAGCGCCTGCTTCTCGGCCTTGGCCGTGGCGACCTTCGGGGTCAGCGTGGCCACCTTGATGGTGGCCGTGTTGGCCTTGGTGACGCCCTTGGCCGCGCCGGTGGCGGACTCGTGCACCACGAGGTCGCCGCCGAGAACCGGCAGGCCCGCGTAGGTGCGCTCGTAGCGGGTGTGGACGGTGCCGTCGGCGTCCTTGACGACGTCCTTGACGACGAGCTTCTCCTTCGCGCCGAGGCCTATCGCCTGGGCGGTCTCGGGCGCGTCGACCTGCTGCTGCTTGATCAGCGTCGTGCGGGCGGCGGCCGACAGCTGGACCGGTGCGGCCGACTGGACCGACTTGCCGCCGGTCTCCGCCGGGGTCTGGGCGGCAGCGGTACCGGCGGTCAGACCGGTGGTGACCAGGGCTCCGGCCGCGACGGCGGTGGCGATGGCCAGAGTGGTGCGCTTGTGACGCGCGTAGAGGGAGGTCACACAAGCTCCTTGGATGTGGGGGGTCCAGGCGGCGTGGGGCGCCGCCCGAGACGGGTGTGAAGTTGTGCGGCGGGTGAAGGAAGAGTGACATCAAGGCGCGTACATGTCAGGACCCCGAAGTGATGTTGGCCGAAACTCGACTGTCTGGTGAACGTTGCCGGAATGTAAACGGCGTCGACCTCGGTCAAAGGCCAACAGGACGCGGGTATGCGGCCCGTAAAAAGGGGACGCCGTCCCGGGGGAGTCGAACCCCCGGGACGGCGTCCTGTGCGTCGCCTTGCGGACGGCTGTGCGCGGCCCGTGCGGGGCCCGCCGCCTACGGGAAGGTGAGCTTCCAGCTGTTGATGTAGCCGGTGTCCTGGGCCGCGTTGTCCTGGACCCTCAACTTCCACACACCGTTGGCCACTTCGGAGGAAGCGTTCACGGTGTACGTGGTGTTGATGTTGTCCGCGCTCCCGCCGGTGCCATAGGCCTTCAGCGTGTACGCCGTTCCGTCGGGGGCCACCAGCTGCACCTGGAGGTCGCCGATGTAGGTGTGCACGATGTCGACCGCCACCGCGAGGTTCGACGGCGCGTTGCCGGTCCGGCCGGAGACGGTGATCGACGAGGTGACCGCCGCCCCGTTGTCCGGAATCGATACGTCGGCGGTGTTCTCGAAGGAGGTGCCGCCACCGCCGCCACCGCCGGAGCGGGCGCCGACCGCGACGCCGGCCCACGCGTCCTGGACCGCCTTGTACTCGGTGGACGTCGTGCCGTACAGCTCACCGGCCGCCGCCAGCGTGCCGGTGCGGGCCGCCGCGTAGTTGGTGGTCGAGGTGAACTTCGTGGTGAGCGCGCGGAACCAGATCTTCTCCGCCTTGTCGCGGCCTATGCCGGTGACCGGAAGGCCGTCCGCCGTCGGGGAGTTGTAGCTGACGCCGTTGATGACCTTGGCGCCGCTGCCCTCGCTCAGCAGGTAGAAGAAGTGGTTCGCCGGACCCGACGAGTAGTGGACGTCCACCGACCCGATCCCGGAGTACCAACTGTCCTTCGACGCGCCGTCCTTGCTCGGCTTGTCCATGTACCGCAGCGGCGTGCCGTCGCCGTTGATGTCGATCTCCTCGCCGATGAGGTAGTCACCGACGTCGGAGGGGTTCGCCGCGTAGAACTCCACTGCGGTGCCGAAGATGTCCGAGGTGGCCTCGTTGAGACCGCCGGACTCCCCGCTGTAGTTGAGGCCCGCGGTGTTGGAGGTGACGCCGTGCGTCATCTCGTGGCCGGCCACGTCGATCGCCGTCAGCGGGTGCGTGTTGCCCGAGCCGTCGCCGTACGTCATGCAGAAGCAGCCGTCGTCCCAGAACGCGTTGACGTAGTTGTTGCCGTAGTGCACCCGCGAGTACGCGCCGACGCCGTTGCCCTTGATGCCGCTGCGGCCGTGCACGTTCTTGTAGTAGTCCCAGGTGAGGGCCGCGCCGTAGTGCGCGTCGGCGGCCGCCGTCTCGGCGTTGGAGGCGGCGCCGTTGCCCCAGACGTCGTCCGGACCGGAGAAGAGCGTGCCGGTGCCGGAGGAGCCGTGGTTGAGGTTGTACGTCTTGTGGCTGCCGCGCGCCGCGTCGGTCAGGTTGTACGTCGACCCGGACTGCGTCGTGCCGAGTGTCACCGTGCCGCTGTACATCGTGTTGCCGGTGCCGGTCTCGATGCCCTGGTACTCGTAGAGCTTCTGGCCGGTGGTCGCGTCGGTGATGACGTGCAGCTCGTTCGGGGTGCCGTCCTCCTGGAGGCCGCCCACGACCGTCTCGTACGCCAGGACCGGCGTGCCGTTCGCCGCCCAGATCACCTTGCGCGGCGCCCGGTCGGTGGCCGCCTTCGCGGCGCCCGCGGCCGCGGCGAGGCCCAGCGCCTGCTTCTGCGCCTTCTGCGCGCTGACGGCCGGGCTGAGCGAGGCGACCTTGATGGCGGCCCGCGTGGCCTTCGTGACGCCCTCGGTGGCGCCGGACTTCGCCTTCTCGACGACGAGGTCGCCGCCGAGGACCGGCAGGCCGGCGTAGGTGCGCTCGTAGCGGGTGTGCACGGTGCCGTCGACGTCCTTGATGACGTCACGGACGACGAGCGCCTCCTTGGCGCCCAGGCCCAGCTCCTTGGCGGTCGCGGCCTTGCCGGCGTCCGCGGCGCGGATCAGCGCGGCGCGCTGGGCGGGGGTGAGGCGCAGCGACTCGGCGCCCGGGTTGGCCTGTCCGGCCGCGCGCGGCGACTGCGCCGGGGCGGCCGTCGCGGCCCCCGACTGCACGGCGGCGGCGATGAGCGCGGAGACGCCGACGAGGGCGACGGCCGCGGCACGACGGGTGGTGTGGGGGGTGCGTCTGCGAGAGGGGCTGGTGCTCAACACGGACTCCTTCTGCGCGGCCGCGGATCACGCGGCCAGGGGGAGACCCGACGGCGGGTGGGCCGTACGGGCACGACAAAGGCGGTACGCAGAACCAAGGCGGAACCTGGAGCGAGGTGTTGCTGTGGGGTTGCTGTGAACTGGCAGTGGGAAGAGTGGCAGTGGATTGCGCTGTCTGTCAGGAGCGCGTCACGAAGTTGGCCGGAAATGGTTCGTTGTCCGGTAATTCATGTTCGATATCCGGACCCGTTACTTTCCGGCCGGGTGGGCCTTTCCCGGCCCCTCGGCGACTCAGGACGGGTGCGGCCCGGATGCGGCCCGGTCGTCCGCCGGTTCCCCGTGCCAGGTCCGCCACAGCGCCGCGTAAGCGCCGTCACCCGCCACCAACGCTTCGTGCGTGCCCAGTTCGGTGAGCCTGCCGTCCTCCATCACCGCGACCCGGTCCGCGTCGTGGGCGGTGTGCAGCCGGTGGGCGATGGCGATCACGGTCCGGCCGCGGAGGACGGCGGCCAGCGCGCGCTCGGTGTGCCGGGCCGTCGTCGGGTCCAGCAGGGCCGTCGCCTCGTCCAGGATCAGCGTGTGCGGGTCGGCCAGCACCACCCGTGCCAGGGCGAGCTGCTGGGCCTGCGAGCCGTCCGTACGGCGGCCGGTCCCGCCCAGTTCGGCGTCCAGTCCGCCCGGCAGCTCCCGCACCCAGCCGGCGGCGCCGACCGCGCCCAGCGCCGCCCACAACTCCTCGTCCGTCGCGGCCGGTTCGGCGATCAGCAGGTTGTCGCGGACCGTGCCCAGAAAAACATGGTGCTCCTGGGTGACGAGGACGACCTGACGGCGCAGCGTCTCGGGCGTCAGCTCCGCGACCGGAGCGCCGCCCACCGTCACCGAGCCCGCGCTCGGCGCGTCCACCCCCGCGAGCAGCCTGCTGAGCGTGGTCTTGCCCGCGCCCGACGGGCCCACGACCGCCAGCCGCTCCCCGGGCCGCACCGTCAGATCGACCCCGCGCAGCACCTCGCCGCCGCGCTCGTAGGCATACCGCACGCCGGTCACGTCGATCCGGTCGTCCGCCGGAGTCGGCGCCCCGCCGTCGGCCACGGCGCGCGGCGCCCCCGCCAGGCCCTCCACACGGGCGAACGAGGCACCGCTGCTCTGCAGTTGCTCGACGCGCATCAGGATCTGGTCCAGCGGCTCGGTGAACTGCCGCAGATACAGCGCGGCCGCGACCACCGCGCCCAGGCTCATCGTGCCCCGCGCGTGCAGCGCTCCGCCCAGCAGCAGCACACCCGCCACCGGCAGCGAGTACGAGGCCTCCACCGTCGGGAAGAACACCGTGCGCAGGTAGAGGGTGTGGAAGCGGGAGCGACGCGAGATCTCCAGCGCGTCCCTGCTCGCCGCCGTCCGCCGCTCCTGGAGCCGGAACGCCTCGACCGTGCGCGCCCCGGCCGCCGTGGCCGCGACGATCTCGGCGACCTCGGAGTCGGCCGCGCCCTGGGCGAGATAACCGGCGCGGGCCCGGCGCAGATACCAGCGCAGGGCGAACCAGACGGAGGTCAGGGCGAGCACGCCGACCGCGCCGAGCAGCGGGTCGATCACGAAGACAGCGCCGAGCGTGAACAGCGCCTGGACCGTGCAGACCAGCAGCTCGGGCCCGGCGTCCCGCAGGGTCGTGCCCACGGCCGCCACGTCGGCGGTGCCCCGCGTGGTCAGGTCGCCGGCGCCGGCCCGCTCGACCGCCGACGCGGGCAGCGCCAGCGCCCGCCCGACGAACTCCTCCCGGACCCGCGCGAGCGTCCGCTCGCCGAAGCGGTGTCCCGCGTACCGGGCCCAGCGCGCCAGCAGCAACTGGGCCAGCGCGCAGCCCACGATGGCCGCCGACAGCCGGTCCACGACGCCGGTTCCGTGTCCGGCCCGCACCTCGTCGATGATCCGGCCCAGCAGCCACGGGCCGACGAGACCGGCCCCGGCGGCGAGGACGTTCAGGGTGAGCGTGGCGGCGAAGGCCCGGCCGTCGGCCCGCACGAGACGGACCGCCGCCCGGCGCACATCGGCCCGCCCGGCGACCGGCAGCCGTCCCGAGTCCCCGTCGCCCTCCGTGATCCCGGTCGGCCCGGTCGGGGCGGTCATCGCAGGGCCTCCTCGGCATCGATGTCGTCCGGCTCCGCCCCCGCTGACCCGAGGACCTCGCCGAAGCGTTCGGCGCGTCCGGCGTCGTCGGCGTTCTCGCCGCCTTCTTCCTCTTGGCCGTCGCCGGCGTCACGTGCCACCAACGCGCGGTATCCGGGCTCGTGTCGCAGCAGGTCGCCGTGGCGGCCGGTCGCCGCCACCTTGCCGTCGACCAGATAGTGCACGGTCTCCGCCTGGTCGAGAAGCAGCGGGGAGGTGGTGGTCACGACCGTGGTGCGCCCGGCCCGCGCCGACCTCAGCCGCCGCGCGACGACCGCCTCCGTGTGCGCGTCGAGCGCCGACGTCGGCTCGACGGCCAGCAGCACCTCGGGATCGGCGAGCAGCGCCCGCACCAGACGGACGCGCTGCCGCTGGCCCCCGGAGAGGCTGCGGCCCTGCGCGGTCACGGGCGAGTCGAGTCCCTCGGGCAGGCCCTGCACGATGTCGTCGGCCGCGGCCGCCCGCACGGCCCGCGCGATGTCCGCCGGAGAGCGCTCACGCCGCCCGGCCACCACCTCGCGCAGGCTCCCCGCGAACAGGTCGGCCTCGTTGTCGGCGACCAGGATCGCGGCCCTGACCCGGTCCAGGGGCAGGGCGTCCAGGCGCACCGTGCCCCAGGCGACGTCCGTGGGACCGTAGCGGCCGAGCCGGTCCACCAGGGCGGTGACCTCGGCGTGGCGCGCGCCGACCAGCGCGGTCAGCCGACCCGGCACCACCCGCACGCCCGAGGCGGGATCGTGCAGAACCGCCGGTTCGGCGGGCGCTTCGGCGGTCCCGGTGTCCGGTTCGGGCTCCGCGCGCAACAGCCCCACGACGCGCCGGGCGGCCACCACGCCCCGGCTGAGCTGGTAGCCCATGTCGACGAGGAACGCCACCGGGCCGACCAGGACGGCGACATAGCCGTACACCGACACCAACTCGCCCACCGTCAGCTCGCCCTGGGCGGCGAGCCGGGCCGCCAGCCAGGTCACCACGGCGAGGAACAGGGTCGGCAGGCCCACCCCGAGCGCCTGCATCCAGCTGGTGACCGCCCCGACCCGGTAGCCCTGCGCCCGCAGCCGCTGCGAGTCACGGTCGAAGGCGTCCGCGAACAGCCCCTTCCCGCCGAGGCCGTTGAGGACCCGCAGGCCGCCCGCCAGGTCGCCGATCCGCGCGGTGAGCACGCCCTGCCGCTCCCGGTACTCGGCCTCCGTGCCCTGCAGCCGCGCCATCAGCGGCCCCACCAGCAGGGCGACCACCGGCATCCCCAGCAGCACGACCGCCGCCAGCAGCGGCGACACCGACAGCAGCAGACCCGCCACGAACACGTAGACCACGACCGAGCCCACGCCGGGTCCGATCACCGTCAACGAGTTCGCGATGGTCTGCACGTCGCCGACGCCGATGGTGACGACCTCGCCGCTGCCCACCCCGCGCGAGAGCGTGGAGCCGAGGCGCGCCGCGTGTCCGACCACGACCTTGGTGGTGCGGAAGTAGGCGTCCATGCGCACCCGGGTCATCGTGCGGTGCCGCATGATGCTCACCCAGGCGTTGAGCGCGCCCACGGCGAGCAGGGCCGCCGTCCAGCCGGCCAGCGCGGCCGTGTCACCGGGCTCCAGCCCGTCGTCCACCGCCTTCGACAGCAGGTAGGGAGCCACCGCCAGCAGCACCATCCAGACGCTGGCCAGCACCGCGCCGGCCGCCGACCGCCACGGCTGGCAGCGCGCCAGCCAGGCGAGATACGCCCAGCCGCCGTGGGTGTCGGGCGTGCCGGGATCCTCGTACGCGTCGATCACACAGTCCCCCGAGGGTCGGGCCGTTGGGTCGTGCCGGTCGTGCCGGTGCAGGTTCCCTTTGAGCGTCGGCACTGAGCCCTGCGGAAAGGCCGGAATCCGGGTGTCGCGAGCTCTGACCGCGTCGGTGCATGGTGAGCAATCCGGTCCCTGGTGGTCGGCGAGGCGGTTACTTTCCGTTGTGTCATGCGGTTTCGGCTGGGGGCTTTCACGGCTGGGATTATGACGACGGGGCGGTGGTCTGTCCCAGGAAATCTGTGGTGGTTACCCCGAATCGGTCGGCGTCGTCGAGCCACGGATGCTGTCCGGCGCCGGGCTGGACGGCGAGTTCGGCGTTCGTGAAGAGGTCCGCGAACTCGGCCATGGTGTGGGGAGGGGCTCCCAGGCCGGCTTCCCGGCCAGGAGCCCCCGCACGCGTGGATCCCGAGCGCCCGGGTCACAGGATCGGGTGGGCGTACCCCGATGCGGGCCCCTTGCGCCCCAGTTCCTCGAAGGCTGCCCCGCGATCTGACCGGCCATCAGTAGCTCACCACAAAAGACCAGGTCAGCGGGCATCTGACCTGGTCCTGAGTGGAGCGGCCTTCGGGACTCGAACCCGAGACCTGCACATGACGAGGGCTACCGCGATCGGGTGGGGGGTGCCGACTTGTGCCGCGCGGTGCTGTTTCCACGGATCAGCGCCGCGCGGCACGGTGCCGCGTCCCGCCGGGGATGCCTTGTGCCGCGCCATCCGCCCACGCAGACCGCCCCGCGCACCGCAGCCGTTCGATCGCAGCATCGCGGAAGCCGCTGATTCATCCGCTTTCCTTGGCCGATGCGCGAAGTTCGTCGACTCCCGCTGCATCCGTGTCCTTGACGGATCCGGAGAGGCGATGAACGACCACCCAGCGGCCGTCGGGCAACGCTCCGGCGAAGACCCTCGACTTTCGGGTGGCACCGTTGTGGTAGGTCAGCGGCATATCTCCCACCCGGCGCCAGGTGAGCGCCGGCTCACCGAGGGTCTTGTCGACGAGCAGTCCGGTGAGCAGGCCGGCGGTCGTACGCGTGCTGGCCCACATGCCACCCGCGGGCAGGACGGCTCCGGTCAAGTCCCATGGCTTCACGGGGCGGCCGAACCAGCTCGACGCCAGCAGACGCCGGTCCGCGGGTGGTCTGGCGGTCACCGCCCCTGCGGGCAAGCCGAGAGGCGCGAGCACGTGATCGCCGACCAGTTCCTCGTAGCCCTGGCCGGCAGCCGACATGAGTGCGGCGCCGAGCACGGCGTACCCGAAGTTGGAATACTCCTCGCGCTCACCCGGGCTTGCGGTGACCAAACTGTCGAGACGACCCACGAGCTGTTCGAGCTGAGTCTGCGTGAAGTCCCTGTACGGGTTGAACAGGCCCGTGTCAGGGGGCAGCCGCGGAAGGCCGGAGGTGTGGTCGGCGAGGTGTCGAAGGGTGACGCCGGTACCTGCCGGCGCGCTCAGCCACCGTTCGACCGGGTCGTCGAGGGAAACGACGCGCTTCTCGGCAAGCACGGCAAGCACGGTTCCGGTCAGGACCTTGGTGAACGATCCCAGCTCCACGTACGCGTCGGGATCATGCCCGCCGGTCACACGAGGAGCATCGAGGTGACTGCCGATGACGCAGGTGGGAGGGCGTCGCACGGGGAGCCTTTCAGTCGGCGGAAGCGGCCGCTACCGGCTCGCGGTTGTGTGCCGCACTGCTTCCCGTCCCGTCCGCCGCTGCCTTCTCCTTGCGACGTGCGTTCAGCCTTCGCGCTGCCTGCAGTGCGCGGGACAGTTCCGGCGACAGGAAGACGAGATCACACGCGATCATCGTCAATGCGAATCCGGTGAGCCCCATGAAGAATCCGATGGAGACGTGGAAACCGATGGATGCGGCAGCCGCCCATGGGCGCAGGGACCTTACCAGGACACCCATGGGGAAATAGACGAGAAAGATGACGGTTGCATAGGTGCCGAGGTACACCAACAGGTCGTTGTTGTATGCGAACTGCGAAATTCCGGGGAGTTCGAATTCCGGTACCCGCATGATGTAGAAGAGCGCGGTGCCGTCCTGCCACGCCTGCCCCTGCACCTTGTAAAGCCCGCTGACCATGTAGACCAGGCATATCTGCACCGCGATGGCGGTGACACCCAGGTTGTGCAGTGGGGCACCGGCGGCTCGAAGGGCCTTGGGCATGCGCTGTATCACCCGTTGCCCCAAAGGAGAGCGCAAGGAGAAATGATCATAGCAGTGTGTGAGAAGCAGCATCGGGACCACGAGCTGCATGAGGTTGTCGCCGCCGTCCATCAGCGCCGACTGCCGCTGGTAGAGCGACCACAGAAATATGGCGTGCACCGCCAGGACGGGACGGCCCCCGATACCCAGCGTGACAGCCAAAGCAGCGATCAGTCCGAGGTGGAACAGCACTTCGAATACGACCGGCGAGCTGCTCCACGCGTAGACACTGAAACTCCCCGAGTCCTTCAACTCGTCAAGGAAGAGGTGGTAGGGCAGCAGTGTGTCGTTTCCGGGGCCGAAGAGGTAGCGCCGGTCCCCGTACTGGCTGACGTAGAACATGAGGCCGACGAACCCCAGTAACGCACGGGTTCCCGACACACCCAGGACCGCGACAGGACGGCTGGCCCAGGTGTCGATTTTGTCCAGTAGTTTCACTGCAGATCAGCAGCTTTCTTCCATGGAAAGTCGTAGGCGTCGACCTTGTCGTGTGCGCGGGGGTTGTCCCTCTGTGACCAAGGCGGGAGAGACCGGACGTACATCCGGACCTGCACCGCTTGGAGGCTGCGACCGTCCGTGCACGCCTGAGTCATCTGGGTCAGGGCATACCTGGAGAGGTAGTTCACCGCTTGATCGCGCGTACGCTTCTCGTAGGGCAGCAGCGGAATGGGGTTCTTTTCCGGCTTCTTCGCCTTCGTCTTTTCTTTCTGCTCGCGGAGGCGCCTCAGGAGGTCGTCGGTCGAGTTGTACTGCTGGATGCCGTTGCTGACCACCCGGGACATTCGCGAGGGAAAGAATCTGTCGTTCTGGACCCTCTCGATGGTCGGGCCTGTCACGTCGTAGTACTTCGTGACCTCACCGTCGCTGCAGCGGCCCCGCGCGATGACCCCCTGGTCGACCATCACCGGATCCGGGGCGAAAAGCATCCAGTTCTGCGCGAAGTACGGCTGGAGATAGGCGTTCAGGAGTGGCGCCAATTGCACCTTGGCAGGACTCAGCGGCGTCTGAGAGAAGGCCGCAATGGAGAAGTGGGCACCCAGGAGGGCGGCACCGGCAAGCAGTACCGCCCTCTGGACGCGACGAGTCGCCGTCACCTATCGAACGCGGTCGCGGTGCTGACACTGCCGGAGATCTTGGCCGGCGCGGCGAACACCCCGCCGAGACTCAGGTTGTCCGTCAGCGCTCCCACGGCGTGGCCCACGGAAGGGCAGGCGGCCCTGGCGTGCACGGCCGCCCGGGCGGCCGCCCGGCCGACCGCGCTTGCGACAGCCTTGGGCGCAGCGGCCTCACCCTTGCTGACGGTCGCCTTCTCGGTCACCGGCGCCACAGGCGTGGCCTGGGCCGAGCCCTGCATGGTCAGTGCAAGGCACGTACCCGCGACAGCGGCACCGATGACGGCACCGACAGTTCGCTTCTGCATCGTTCCCCATTTCGTTTTGTCGGTCATTGCCCACAGCCCTCACGGTTCCCGGATCCCGTCGGCGCCTCCGGATGAGAGCGCCACTGATCACCGGAGATTTCCCCCGCGTACAGGGCTGAAGTCAGCTGCGCAGCAACTGGTCGGAGCAAACAAATCCCAACATCTAGAAAGTCAGGACCTTTGGTCGTGTTCGCTCCTGACGGTTAACTTAGCGTGCCCATGATCACGGGACAAGTGATTTTTATGAGACCCCTGTGACTGAAAAGTGACGCAAGAATCGGCCGCTTCCGGATATCCGGGGCGAAAGGAGCAAACACGTCCGACATCGCACCTTGCCGGACACGATGGCGTTTCGTGTTTGCTTTGTTGCGTATTGAGTGAGCCGTCTGGTAGGTCTGCGTCGGTCGACCCTGGGGGCGGCGCTTGCCAACGGAAGGGAAACAGTCGGTGATGAAGGCGGACGTCGCGATCGTGGGGACGGGTCCGAACGGGCTGGCGGCCGCAGTCGTCATGGCTCGCGCTGGATTGCATGTGCAACTTTTCGAAGGTCACCGCGAGATCGGTGGCGGCCTGCGGACCACGTCACTGTTCGACGCTGACATCACGCACGACGTATGCGCGGCCGTTCACCCCATGGCAGCCGCGTCGCGGTTCTTCCGAGAGTTCGATCTGGCCTCGCGTGGGGTGCGACTACGTCTCCCTGAGATCAGTTACGCCCACCCGCTGCCCGACGGCACAGCCGCCCTGGCTCACCATGACCTGGAGGCGACCTGTGCTCGGCTGGGGGCGGACGGCGACTCCTGGCGGCGCATGATGACTCCCCTGCTGGGGCGCAGCTCCGACGTGGTCGACCTCGCCCTTTCCCACCAGCGCGCCATTCCGCAGGACCTGCTCGTCGCAGCCAGGTTCGCCGCGCGGACTCTCACGCTCGGCACCCGGCTGGGAAGTCGCACTCTGACAACCGAAGCCGGCAAGGCCCTGCTGACCGGTGTCGCGGCACACGCTGTGGGACGACTTCCAAGTCTTGCGTCCGGCGCGATCGCACTGCTGCTGGGGCACCTTGCCCACGGCAGCGGCTGGCCCCTTCCAGAAGGCGGCAGCAGCCGCATCGCCGAAGCCCTGGCCGCGGACATCGCCGCGCACGGTGGCACATTCCACACCGGATGCAAGATCGATGATCTGAGGCAACTACAGGGATCGAAGGTGGTGTTGTTCGACACCTCCCCGAAAGGTCTTCTCCGGGCCGCCGGCGACTTGCTCCCCGCCCGTTACGCCCGCCACCTCTCCCGCTTTCGCCACGGCCCCGGGGCCGCCAAGGTGGACTTCCTCGTCAACGCTCCCATCCCCTGGAAGGATCCTGACGTAGGCCTGGCGGGCACCGTGCACCTCGGTGGGACGCAGGCGCAGATACGTCACCAAGAAGGCCTCACCGCCGCGGGTGCGGCCGCACCGGAGCCGTTCGTCCTGGTCGTCGACCCTGCCGTGACGGACCCCACTCGGGCCCGGGACGGAAAGCGGCCGGTGTGGGCCTACGCCCACGTGCCGAACGGGAGCTCCCAGGACCCCGTGCCCATGGTGCAGGCGCGTATCGAACAGTACGCGCCCGGCTTCACGGAAACCGTCGTCGCCAGCCGCGGGATCAGCGCCCGCGACTACGAGGCCTACAACCCCAACTACGTCGGCGGTGACATCAACGGCGGTGCTGTGACCCTGAAGCAGAGCGTTCTCCGCCCGGCCCCCCGGGTGAACCCCTACCGCACGCCGCTCCGCGGCGTGTACCTGTGCTCCGCATCCACACCGCCGGGACCTGGCGTACACGGGATGTCCGGTTACCTGGCCGCCCGTTCCGCACTGAAGTACGAATTCGGCATTCACACCACACCAATCCTTGCCCCCTGACCAGATCGTCCGTCCATGAGGTGGCGGGCGCGACGGGCCGCCGAGGTCCCTCGTGCACAGGCTGCGCGGCCTGGGCGCGTCGCTCGCTTGGCCAGGTCCGGAGCCACACGACCGTGGACCGGACTTACGTTAATGTGCGAGCCATGACAGCTGATGAACGTGAAAAACCACGCACGGAGCACGAGTTAGCGGCGTCTCCCTGGAGCTGGGGGGGCCTGGGCCCCATCGGCGGCGTCCTCTTGATGCTCTCCGGACTCGGTCTGCTCCTGTGGGCGTTCCTGGGCCGGACGAGTTCCAGCCCTTCACTGATCTACCAGGCTGCGAAGGTCGTGGCGATCGGCCTGGTGATCACCGGTACCACTCTGGTGGCACGCCGACGCGACTCGTCGCGACGCCCCGACGCAGAGACAGAGCCTCCTCCACGATCGTGATCGGTGAGGTGCTGTGGGCGCTGGAGGGAGTTCTCCGTACGGCGTCGTCTTCGCGAACGCCCAGTTCGCGGGTCGCGGATCCTGCAGCCGGTCGGGTCAGGCCAGGCTGTCGCGCCAGGCGCGGTGCAGGTCCGCGAAGCGGCCCGCGCCGGCGACGAGTTCGGCCGGAGCCCCGTCCTCGACGATCCGGCCCCGCTCCATGACGAGTACCCGGTCGGCGATCTCCACCGTGGACAGCCGGTGCGCGATCACCACCGCCGTGCGGCCCCTCAGCACCGTCGCCATCGCCGCCTGCACGGCCCGCTCGCCCGGCACGTCGAGCGAGCTGGTCGCCTCGTCGAGGATCAGCACCGCCGGATCCGCGAGCAACGCCCTTGCGAATGCCACGAGTTGGCGCTGCCCGGCGGAGATGCGCCCGCCGCGTTTGCGGACGTCCGTGTCGTAGCCGTCCGGCAGGGCGCTGACGAACTCGTGCGCGCCGATCGCCTTCGCCGCCCGCTCGACGTCCTCACGGGACGCGTCCGGCCGGCCGATGGCGATGTTCTCGGCGACCGTCCCGGAGAACAGGAACGCCTCCTGCGTCACCATCACCACCCCGCGCCGCAGTTCGGGCACGGACAGCTCGCGCAGGTCGACCCCGTCCAGCAGCACCCGTCCCCGGGAGGGGTCGTAGAAACGGGCGAGCAGCTTGGCCAGCGTGGACTTTCCGGCGCCGGTGGAGCCCACCACGGCGACCGTCTGCCCGGCGGGGAGGACCAGGTCGAAGCGGGGAAGGACCTCGCCGCCCGTGCGGTAGCCGAAGGAGACCCCGTCGAAGACGACCTCGCGGCCGGGCAGGCCGCCTTCCGGCGCGGGCAGTTCCTTCGGCGCCGACGGCTCCGGCACGGTCGGCGTCTGCGCGAGCAGGCCCGCGATCTTCTCCAGCGAGGCGGCGGCCGACTGGTAGGAGTTGAGGAACATGCCGAGCCGGTCGATCGGGTCGTACAGCCGCCGCAGGTACAGCACCGCCGCCGCCAGCACGCCCAGTTCCAGTGAGCCGTCCGCGACCCGGGTGGCGCCCCACAGCACGATCAGCGCGACCGCGGCGTTGGCGACCAGCCGCGACCCGACGACGTACCGGGCCATCTCCAGCAGCGCATCGCCGTTGCTGCGCTCGT
This sequence comes from Streptomyces sp. LUP30, assembly GCF_001746365.1. Classification (GTDB taxonomy): domain Bacteria; phylum Actinomycetota; class Actinomycetes; order Streptomycetales; family Streptomycetaceae; genus Streptomyces. The sequence continues at coordinate 108,188 of NZ_MJAJ01000023.1, read as the reverse complement.
GCCGGTGGTTCAGGACCCGGAAACCGGCCTCGTTGACCGCCTCGCGGCGGAAGGCGCGCACCGGCCGGATCCCGTTCATCGTCTCCACGAACTTCACGATCACGGCCGCGATCGCGGTGGACCGGGCCGTGAACACCCGGCCCGCGCGCCGCTGGTAGATCCGGACCAGAAGGTACAGCGGCACGAACGACGCGACCGCGACGGCGCCCAGGCCCAGGTCCAGCCAGAGCAGCATCGCGGAGATGAACAGGAAGGACAGCACCACCGAGACGAGCTCCTGCAGACCCTCCTCGAGGAGCTCGCGCAGGGCCTCCACGTCGCTGGTGGAGCGGGAGATGAGCCGGCCCGAGGTGTAGCGCTCGTGGAAGTCCAGGCTCAGCGCCTGTGCGTGCCGGAAGATCCGGCCGCGCAGGTCGAGCAGCACGTCCTGGCTGACGCGGGCGGAGGCGATCAGGAAGGCGTACTGCAGCGCGCCGGAGGCCAGGGCGCACAGCAGGTAGCCGACGCCCACCGCGACCAGCGGCCCGTGGTCGTCCGACCGCCACGCGGGCACGGCCCGGTCGATGGCGTACGCCACCAGGAGCGGACCCGCCTGCACGGCGGCCTGCTGGAGCAGCAGCAGGAGCGTGGTGAGGGCGACGCGTCCCCGCAGCGGGGCCAGCAGGGAGCGCAGCAGCAGGCCGGTGGCGCCGGGCGGGGTGGGCAGGACGTCCTTGTCGAAGGGGTCCTCCACGGCCTTCGGGCGCGCTTGTCCCGGCGCGCCGTCGGTCGTGGGGGAGGAGGTGGCGGGGGCGGTCATCGGTCGTCCTCCTGGCGGCCGGTTCCTGACATGAGGTGGGCGTACTCGGCGTTGTCGCGCAGCAGTTCGTGGTGGGTGCCCACGGCGGCGACACGGCCGCCGGACAGCAGGGCCACCCGGTCGGCGAGGAGCACGGTGGACGGGCGGTGGGCGACGATCAGCGCGGTGGTGTCGGCGAGGACCTGCCGCAGCGCGGCCTCCACGGCGGCCTCGGTGTGCACGTCCAGCGCGGAGAGCGGGTCGTCGAGGACGAGGAACCGCGGCCGGCCGACCACGGCTCTGGCCAGCGCGAGCCGTTGCCGCTGCCCGCCGGAGAGACTGAGCCCCTGTTCGCCGACCTGGGTGTCGGCGCCCTGCGGAAGCGCGTGCACGAACTCCGCCTGCGCCACGGCCAGCGCCCGCTCCAGCTCGACGGCGCCCGCCCGGTCGTCGGCGCCCATCAGGACGTTCTCCCCGACGCTCGCGGAGAACAGGGTGGGCTCCTCGAACGCGACGGCGACCCGCGCGCGGAGTTCCTCGCGGGGCAGCGTGGCGACGTCCTCGCCGTCGAGGGTGATACGCCCGGCCGTCACCTCGTGCAGTCGGGGGACGAGGGCCGTGAGGGTGGTCTTGCCGCTGCCGGTCGCCCCGACCAGGGCCATCGACTCCCCGGGGCGGACGTGCAGGTCGACGCCGTCGAGGGTGGGCCGGGAGCCGGGGTCGGCGTCCGGGTAGCGGAAGACGACGCCGTCGAAGCGCAGTCCGGCGTCGGGCGACGGCTCCGACCGCACCACGCAGTCCCGTTCCGGCTCCTCGTCCATCACCTCGAAGTACCGCTCGGTCGCCGTCGCCGCCTCCTGGCTCATCGCGAGCAGGAAGCCGATCGAGTCGACGGGCCAGCGCAGCGCGAGCGCGGTGGACAGGAAGGCGACCAGGGTGCCGGCGGACAGCTCCCCGTCCGCGACCTGCACGGCCCCCAGCACCAGCGCGGCGCCGATGGCCAGTTCGGGCAGCGTCACGATGACCGCCCAGATCGTGGCCAGCAGCCGGGCCTTGCGCAGCTCCGTGCCGCGCAGCGTCGACGTCAGCTCCCTGAACGCCCGCGCCTGCGTGCGGTGCCGGCCGAACCCCTTGATGATCCGGATACCGAGGACGCTCTCCTCGACCACCGTCGTCAGATCCCCGACCTGGTCCTGCGCGCGGCGCGCCTCGACCGCGTACCGGCGCTCGAAGTACACGCACATCACGACGACGGGGATGGCCGGCCCGAGGATGACCAGCCCGAGCCGCCAGTCCTGCAGCAGCATGATGACGACGCCGACGACGATCGTCACCGAGTTGACCAGCAGAAACGTCAGCGGGAAGGCGAGGAACATCCGGACCAGCCCGAGGTCGGCCGTCGCCCGCGAGAGCAGCTGGCCCGACGCCCACCGGTCGTGGAACGCCACCGGCAGCCGCTGCAGCCGCCCGTACAGCTCGGCCCGCATCTCCGCCTCGACGTGCGCCAGCGGACGCGCCACCAGCCGGCGCCGCAATCCGAACAGCAGCGCCTCGGCGAAGCCGAGCAGCAGCAGGAAGAGCGCGCCGAGCCAGACCCCGGCCGTGTCCCGGTCCGCCACCGGGCCGTCCACCATCCACTTCAGGACCAGCGGGATCACCAGCCCCGTACAGGAGGCCAGCACGGCGACGAAGGCGGCCGTGAACAGCCGCAGCCGTACGGAGCGGACGTACGGCCACAGCCGCAGCAGCGACCGTACGGCGGAGCGGTCGGGGACGGTGGTTGCACGTGTCTCGGCCATCACCGCGAGCCTACGGACCGGCACCGACATCGCCCACCGAGTTTCGGCCCGACCGGGCTCGGTCGCAGGTCCTACGACCTGCGTGTTCGACGGGTCGTACCCGGGCATCCACCGATCGGCTGATGCCCGTTCGAGCGAGCCGGCCGATGTGCGGACGCCGCCCCGGCCGCGACGCTGATGCCATGTCCGTCATCGAAGTCACCGACCTGCGCAAGACGTACGACGGCCGAGCGGTCGTCGACGGCGTCTCCTTCACCGTGGAGGAAGGCGAGATCTTCGGCATCCTCGGCCCGAACGGCGCCGGCAAGACCACCACCGTCGAGTGCGTCGAGGGCCTGCGCGCGCCCGACGCGGGCCGGGTGCGGGTCGCCGGGCTGGACCCGGTCGCCGACCACGAGAAGGTCGCCCGGGTGCTCGGCGCCCAGCTCCAGCAGAGCGAACTGCAGCCGAAGCTCACCGTCCGCGAGGCGCTGGAGCTGTACGCCTCCTTCCACCCCCGGCCGCTCGACTGGGCCCCGCTCGCCGAACGCCTCGGCCTGACCACGAAGCTGACCACGCGGTTCGCCCGGCTGTCCGGCGGCCAGAAGCAGCGCCTGTTCATCGCGCTCGCGCTGATCGGGGACCCGCGGATCGTCGTCCTGGACGAGCTGACCACCGGCCTCGACCCGCGGGCCCGCCGGGACACCTGGGAGCTCATCGAGGACGTGCGGGCCGGCGGGGTGAGCGTCCTGCTCGTCACCCACTTCATGGAGGAGGCCCAGCGGCTCTGCGACCGGATCGCGGTGATCGACAAGGGCCGGGTGGCCGCCCTGGACACCCCCGCGGGCCTGATCCGGCGCTCGGCGGGAGCCACGGTCATCAGCTTCACCCCCTCCGCCCCGCTGGACGACCGCGAACTGGGCGCGCTGCCCGAACTGGCCTCGGTCGAGCACAGGGAGGGCCGCGTCACCCTGGCGGGCACCGACGCCACCGTCAACGCCGTCATCACCCTCCTCGCCCGCCACCGCGTCACCGCCCACCAGTTGCGCGTCGTGGACGCCACGCTCGACGACGCGTTCCTCGACCTGACGAAGGAGACCGTGTCATGAGCACCGCCGTCCTGAGGACCGAGGTCCGCCTGTTCCGGCGCGAGCCCGGCACCCTCTTCTGGATCCTGCTGTTCCCGAGCCTGCTGCTGGTGATCCTCGGCTCCATCCCGTCCTTCAGACAGCCGAGCGACGACCTCGGCGGTCTGCGCACCGTCGACGTCTACGTGCCGGTGGCCGTGCTGCTCGGGCTGATCGTCGGCGGCCTGCAGTCGATGCCGCAGACCCTGACCGGATATCGCGAGCGCGGCATCCTGCGCCGGATGGCCGTCACGCCGGTCCGGCCGTCCGCCCTGCTGTCCGCGCAGATGCTGGTGTACGGCGGGGCGTCCCTGGCGTCGGCGCTGCTGGTCCTCGCGATCGGGCGGCTCGGCTTCGACGTGCGCCTGCCCGGCCGGCCCGTCGGATACGCCCTCGCCCTGCTGGGGGCCGTCCTGGTCGCACTCGCGCTCGGGTCGGTGGTGTCGGCGCTGTCCCGTACGACGAAGATCGCGGGGGCGATCGGCTCCGCGGTGTTCTTCCCCTCGATGTTCTGCGCCGGCGTGTGGGCGCCGGTGCAGACCATGCCCCACACCCTCGCCCGCATCGTGGGCTGCACCCCCTTCGGGGCGGCCGCGCAGGCCCTGAACCAGGCGGCGGCCGGTCACTGGCCCGGCTGGAGCCACCTCGGCGTCCTCGCGATGTGGATCCTGCTGCTGACGGGCGCCGCCTCGCGCTGGTTCCGCTGGGAATAGGCGCGGGGCCGTGCAGACTGGTGAGATGACCGCGGCGGACCGCCAGATCGAACGGCGCTGGGAACAACTGCACACCTGGGGGCCCTACGGGCTGCTCGGCATCGGCGTCGTCCTCGCGCTCGCCTCCTCCCCCGAGATCGACCGTTCCATCCAGTGGTACACCGCCTGGGACCTGATCGGCGCCGCGATCGCCCTCCAGGTGGGCTGGCAGCACCTCCGGTCCGGGCGTCCCGACCGCGGCCGGACCCCGTCGCGGGCCGGGACGTTCTACTACGTCGTCCGCTGGGCCCTCGCGTTCGCGCTCACCTGGATCGACCCGTTCTTCGCGTTCTACGCCGCCACCGGCTACATGGACGCCGACGAACTGCTCCCCGTCAGGTGCCAGCGGCTCGGGCTGCTGGCGAGCGCGGTCACCGTGGCCGGTGCGCAGGCCGGCGGGCTGCCGCTGCACGGCACGGTCCAGTGGATCCTCTTCGCCGGGCTCTTGGCCGCCAACTCCGGTCTGCAGCTGGTGGTGGCCCACGTCATGGGCCAGGAGGCGCAGCGCAACCGCGAGCGCACCGCGACCATCACCGAACTGGAGCACACCAACACGGCGTTGCAGCTGGCCCTCGACGAGAACGCCGCCCTGCACGCCCAGCTCCTGCTCCAGGCGCGTGAGGCGGGCGTCGCCGACGAGCGCCGCCGCCTCGCCGCCGAGATCCACGACACCATCGCCCAGGGGCTGACCGGCATCATCGCCCAGCTCCAGGTCGTCGCGAACGCCCCCGACCTGGACGTCGCCCGTACCCACCTCGAGCGCGCCAGCGACCTGGCCCGGCACAGCCTGGGCGAGGCCCGCCGCTCCGTGCACAACCTGGCCCCGGTGGCCCTGGAGCACGACGGACTGCCCGAGGCACTGAAGAAGACGGTCGCCGAATGGGGTGAACGGACGGGCGTGCGGGCCGAGTTCACCGTCACCGGAACCGCGGAACAGCTCCACGACGAAGTCGCCGCCACTCTGCTGCGCCTCGCCCAGGAGGCCCTGTCGAACGCGGCCCGGCACGCCCGTGCCTCCCGCGTCGGCGTCACCCTCTCCTTCCTGGGGGACGAGGTCCTCCTCGACATCCGCGACGACGGCCGGGGCTTCGACCCGCGGGCGGTGCGCCGGCGCACCCGGACCGGGGGCTTCGGCCTCGACGGCATGCGGGCCCGCGCCGAACGCGTCGCGGGCGCCCTGACCGTGGAATCCGCCCCGGGCCAGGGCACGGCGCTGTCGGCTCACGTACCGTTGATCCGCCATGAGTGACGAACCCCTGATCACCCTGCTGATCGTGGACGACCATCCCGTCGTGCGGGACGGCCTGCGCGGCATGTTCGAGTCGGCCCCCGGGTTCCGGGTCGTCGGCGAGGCGGCGAACGGCGTCGAGGCGCTGTCGGCCGCCGCGACGGGCGACCCGGACGTGATCCTGATGGACCTTCGGATGCCGGGCGGCGGAGGGGTGGACGCCATCCGCGAGCTGACCCGCCGCCGGGCGCGGGCGAAGATCCTCGTCCTGACCACGTACGACACCGACTCCGACACGCTTCCCGCCATCGAGGCGGGCGCGACGGGCTACCTCCTCAAGGACGCCCCTCGCGACGAGCTCTTCACGGCGGTCCGCGCGGCCGCGGAGGGCCGCACCGTGCTGTCCCCGGCCGTCGCCACCCGCCTGGTCAGCGCGGTCCGCGCCCCCCGGACCCCCGCCGCCGAGCCGCTCTCCGCGCGGGAGCGCGAGGTCCTCGCCCTGGTGGCCCGGGGCACGTCCAACCGTGAGATCGCCCGCGAGCTCTTCATCAGCGAAGCCACCGTGAAGACCCATCTCACCCATCTGTACGCCAAGCTGGGCGTCAACGACCGCGCGGCAGCCGTCGCGGCGGCCTATGAGCGGGGGATCCTGGGGCGGACCGGAGGCTGAGCGGGGGAGCGGCCGGCGCGGTGAGCCGGGACGCGGCGCGGCGGACCGGCTCCGGACGGCGGACGGCGCCGCGGCGACACCGAAGGGCGCGCGCGGGAACACCGTCTCGGCCCACCGCCGGGGCGTGTCGGGCCGCCGCCGGCGCGTCTCGGCCCGTCAGCGGCACCACCGGCACCCCCGGCGGCGCGTCTCAGCCCACCACCCGCAGCAGCAGCACCGCCCGCCCCGGCACCGTCACCGCCGTCCCCGCCGGCAGCGTCACCCCCGGCGCCTCCTTCTGCTCCTCGTGGGAGGTGTCGACGACCACCTCGTACCGCTCCGCCCACGGCGGCCCCGGCAGGACGAAGTCCACCGGCCGGTCTCCGGCGTGCAGGACGGCGAGGAAGCTGTCGTCGGTGATCGGGGCGCCCCGCTCGTCCCGGCCGGGGATGTCCCGCCCCGACAGGTACATCCCCAGGGTCGCCGCGGGCGCGTACCAGTCCCCCTCCGTCATCTCCGTGCCCCGCTCCGTGAACCACGCCAGGTCCCGCAGCCCGTCCGCCGAGTGCGCCCGGCCGGAGAAGAAGGCGCGGCGGCGCAGCACCGGGTGGCGGTGGCGCAGCGCGATCAGCCGGGAGGTGAGGTCGAACAGCGCCCGCCAGGCCGGGTCCTCCAGCAGCCCCCAGTCCACCCAGCTGATCTCGTTGTCCTGGCAGTAGGCGTTGTTGTTGCCCCGCTGGGTCCGCCCCAGCTCGTCGCCCGCGACCAGCATCGGCACGCCCGTGGACAGCAGCAGTGTCGTGAGCAGGTTGCGCAACTGCCGTCGCCGCAGCTCCAGTACGCGTTCGTCGGCCGTCTCGCCCTCGGCGCCGCCGTTCCAGGAGCGGTTGTCGTTGGTGCCGTCCCGGTTGCCCTCGCCGTTGGCCTCGTTGTGCTTGCGCTCGTAGGACACCAGGTCACGCAGGGTGAAACCGTCGTGGGCGGTCACGAAGTTGACCGACGCGTACGGCCGCCTGCCGCCCCAGGCGTACAAATCGCTCGACCCCGACAGCCGGTAGCCCATCTCCCGCACGTCCGGCAGCGCGTGCCGCCAGAAGTCGCGCACGGTGTCGCGGTAGCGGTCGTTCCACTCCGTCCACAACGGGGGGAAGGCGCCGACCTGATAGCCGCCCGAGCCCACGTCCCACGGCTCCGCGATGAGCTTCACCCGGCGCAGCACCGGGTCCTGCGCGATCACCGCGAGGAACGGGGACAGCATGTCGACGTCGTGCATGGAGCGGGCCAGCGCCGCCGCCAGGTCGAAACGGAAGCCGTCGACGCCCATCTCCGTCACCCAGTAGCGCAGCGAGTCGGTGATCAGCCGCAGGACGTGCGGCTGGACCACGTGCAGGGTGTTCCCGCAGCCCGTGTAGTCGGCGTAACGCCGGGCGTCGGACTGCAGACGGTAGTAACCGCGGTTGTCGACGCCCTTCAGCGACAGGGTGGGACCGAACTCGCCCGCCTCCGCCGTGTGGTTGTAGACGACGTCGAGGATCACCTCGATCCCGGCCGCGTGCAGTGCGCGCACCATCCGCTTGAACTCGCCGACCTGCTGCCCCGTCGTCCCGGCGGCCGAGTAGGCGGCGTGCGGGGCGAAGTAGCCGATCGAGTTGTAGCCCCAGTAGTTCTTCAGGCCGCGGCGCAGCAGATGGTCCTCGTGCGCGAACTGGTGGACGGGCAGCAGCTCGACCGCCGTCACGCCCAGCTTCACCAGGTGGTCCACGGCCGCCGGGTGGGCCAGCCCGGCATAGGTGCCGCGCAGTTCCTCGGGGATCTCCGGGTGCCGCCGGGTGAAGCCGCGCACATGCAGTTCGTAGATCACCGAGTCCGCCCACGGGGTCTTCGGGCGGCGGTCGTCGGCCCAGTCGTCGTCGTCGTGCACGACGACGCCCTTGGGGACGTGGGGCGCGGAGTCCCGTTCGTCGCGCACGGTGTCGGCGACCTGCTGCTGGGGCCAGTCGCGGACGTGCCCGTAGACCTCCGGGGGCAGCGCGAACTCGCCGTCCACCGCACGGGCGTAGGGGTCGAGCAGCAGCTTCGCCGGGTTCCAGCGGCCGCCGGTCCACGGATCCCAGCGGCCGTGCACCCGGTAGCCGTACCGCTGGCCCGGCATGATCCCGGGCACGAAGCCGTGCCAGATCTCGTGGGTGAGCTCGGTCAGCCGGGCGCGGGTCTCGCGTCCGGCCTCGTCGAACAGACACAGGTCGACCGCCTCCGCCCCGCCCGCCCACAGGGCGAAGTTGGCGCCCGCGACCCCGTCCGGGCCGACTCTGCACCGGGCGCCCAGGGGCGTCGGCGCACCCGGCCACACGGGTGGGCCCGGCACCTTGCGCGGCGCACCGTTCACGACGGTGGCCGGCGTGGCGCGCTGGGCCGCCACCGCCTCCTGCTCGGCTGCGCTGGACACCGTTCAGCCTCCCGCGGCTCGTGGAACGACGTGGGAAAAGAGCGCGCGGTGTCCCGGCCGCGGCGCCCCGTCGTGTCGTCCTCCCCCCATTCCTGCCCAGAGCGGCCCTCGCACTCACGTTTCCCCGGGGCGTGCCCGGTCGTTGGGCACGCCGTGAGGCACGTACATGGGCGCGCACGGCGCGCGGGGGTCGCACTGGCCGCCGTACTGACATGGGCAGGACTACTGGCCGGGGCCGCCGGCTGCAGCGGCGGCGAGAGCCGGAGCGGACTCGACCGGATGCTCGGCAAACCGCCGGCCCCCGAGGACGTCATCCGCGTCACCCCGCAGGACGGCGCCAAGGGCGTGCGGCCCGGGGAGCGCCTGCGGGTGCGGGTGCCCGACGGGCGGCTGGAGTCGGTGAAGGTCGTCAGATCGCAGGACGCCGAGGAGACGGAGGTGAAGGGCAGGATCGCCGCGGACGGCCTGAGCTGGCGGCCGGACGACGACCGTCTCGGTCTCGCCGCCCGCTACACCGTGGACGTCGTCGCCCTGGACGGCGACGGCGACCGCTCGGCCCGCCACACCACGTTCACCACGTTCGTCCCCGACAAGCGCTTCATCGGCTACGTCACCCCCGAGGACCGCTCCGTCGTCGGCACCGGGATGATCGTCTCGCTGGAGTTCAGCCGCGAGATCGAGGACCGTGCGGCCGTCGAGCGCGCCGTCCGGGTCACGGCGCAGCCGGCGGTCGAGGTCCGGCCGCACTGGTTCGGCTCCGCCCGGCTCGACTTCCGTCCCGAGGAGTACTGGAAGCCCGGCACCCGGGTCACGGTCGCGCTGGGGCTGCGGGACGTCGAAGGGGCGCCCGGCGTCTACGGGCTGCAGGAGAGGTCGTTCTCGTTCACCGTCGGCCGCAGCCAGGTGTCGCTGGTCGACGCGGCGAAGCACACCATGCAGGTGCGGCGCGACGGGGAGTTGTTGGCCACCGTGCCGATCACGGCCGGGGCGCCGAAGAACACCACGTACAACGGCAAGATGGTGGTGAGCGAGATGCTGGAGCTGACCCGGATGAACGGCGCCACGGTCGGCTTCAGGAAGGCCGACGGCAAGGGCGAGTACGACATCCCGGACGTGCCGCACGCCATGCGTCTGACCAGCTCCGGCACCTTCCTGCACGGCAACTACTGGGCGGACGACGTCTTCGGCCGTGCCAACGTCAGTCACGGCTGCGTCGGCCTCAGGGACGTCAAGGGCGGCGCCTCGGACACGCCTGCGGGGTGGTTCTTCGACCGCAGCCTGATCGGGGACGTCATCGAGGTCGTCCACAGCAAGGACAAGCAGGTCGCCCCCGACAACGGCCTGGGCGGCTGGAACATGACCTGGAAGGAGTGGACGGCCGCCCCCGTGGACTGACCCGCGGGAAGTCCCCGCCCTCCGGGGGCAACCTTCCCCGCCTTCCCATGGTCCAAGTTGGGACTGAACGGTGACATTTTCGGCCCGTCCAGGCCGCTGACCTTGTGGTTAATATGCGGCGAACGCGGGGGACGCGTCGCTGTGCGGCCCGGGGAGGGCCCGGGGGAGTGGGGAGAACGACTTTGAACGTGCGACCGATACCGGGGGCGTCGGTTGGGGGGCGCTCACGCGGCCGCAACAGGCGGCTGGCGTTGATCGCCGGCGGAATGCTGCTCGCCGTCACGGCGTGCGGCGGCGGCGGTGACGGCTCCGGCTCCGGATCCGACGGGAAGTCAGGCGGTGACAAGGGCGCGACGACCGCCGCGGAGAGCAAGCAGTCGGAGGCGGTCGTCACCGTCGCCCCGAAGACCGGCGCCAAGGACGTCGACACCAGCGGTGTTCTGAAGGTCACCGCGGCCAAGGGCAAGCTGACCGAGGTGACCGTCAAGGACACCAAGGGCAGGAAGATCGAGGGCACGATCTCGGCCGACGGCGCCGGCTGGACGCCCGCCACCCATCTGGCCGCGTCCACCGCGTACCAGGTGCACGCGGTCGCCAAGGACGCCGCGGGCCGGACGGCCGCCGAGGACTCGTCCTTCACCACGCTGAGCCCGCAGAACACCTTCATCGGCAACTTCACGCCCGAGGACGGCTCGACGGTCGGCGTCGGCATGCCGTTCTCGGTCAACTTCACGCGCGGCATCACCAAGCCGGACGACGTCGAGAAGGCCATCAAGATCACGACCGTGCCGGCCGTCGAGGTCGAGGGCCACTGGTTCGGCAACGACCGCCTCGACTTCCGTCCCGAGAAGTACTGGAAGGCCGGTACCAAGGTGACGGTCCAGATGAACCTGGACGGCGTCGAGGGCCGCAAGGGCGTCTACGGCAAGCAGTCCAAGACCGTCTCCTTCACCATCGGCCGCGACCAGGTGTCCGTGGTGGACGCCAAGAAGCACACGATGAAGGTCACGCAGAACGGCAAGGTCGTCAGGACCATCGCGGTCACCACCGGCAAGCAGGGCTACGCGACCTGGAACGGCCAGATGGTCATGAGCGAGAAGTTCACCGTGACCAGGATGAACGGCGACACCGTCGGCTACAACGGCGAGTACGACATCAAGGACGTCCCGCACGCCATCCGGCTGACCAACTCCGGCACCTTCGTGCACGGCAACTACTGGGGCGGCGACGCCTTCGGCAACTACAACGCCAGCCACGGCTGCATAGGCCTGCGCGACGTCCGCGGGGGGTACGACAGCTCCGTCGCGGCCGCGTGGTTCTTCAACCACTCGATCGTCGGAGACGTGGTGGTCGTGAAGAACTCCACCGACCCGACCGTCGACCCCGCCAACGGCCTCAACGGCTGGAACATCCCCTGGGCGGAGTGGAAGAAGTAGGGCGGACGACGCCTCGAGGGCGCACGCTCTCCTCGACGGGCCCGGTGCTGTGACCTACGGCACCGGGCCCGTCGTCGTTAGTGGTGGTTAACCTGCTGGCATGACCGTGAATCTCGAAGTCGCCGAAGGCGTCGGCACACTCCGCCTCGACCGCCCGCCCATGAACGCGCTGGACGTGGCCACCCAGGACCGTCTCAAGGAGCTCGCCGAGGAGGCCGCCCGGCGTGACGACGTCCGCGCGGTCGTCGTGTACGGCGGCGAGAAGGTGTTCGCGGCGGGCGCGGACATCAAGGAGATGCAGGCGATGGACCACACCGCGATGGTGCTGCGCTCCCGCGCCCTGCAGGACTCCTTCACGGCCGTCGCCCGCATCCCCAAGCCGGTCGTGGCGGCCGTCACCGGGTACGCGCTGGGCGGCGGCTGCGAACTCGCGCTGTGCGCGGACTTCCGGATCGCGGGCGACAACGCGAAGCTGGGCCAGCCGGAGATCCAGCTCGGGCTGATCCCCGGCGCGGGCGGCACCCAGCGGCTCGCCCGGCTGATCGGCCCCTCGAAGGCGAAGGACCTGATCTTCACGGGCCGCATGGTGCGGGCCGACGAGGCGCTGGCCCTCGGCCTGGTGGACCGGGTCGTCCCGGCCGCCGACGTGTACACCGAGGCGCACGCCTGGGCCGCCAGGCTGGCGCAGGGGCCGGCGATCGCCCTGCGGGCCGCCAAGGAGTCGATCGACACCGGTCTGGAGACGGACATCGAGACGGGCCTGGCGGTCGAACGCAATTGGTTCGCGGGTCTGTTCGCCACCCCCGACCGCGAGACCGGCATGCGCAGCTTCGTGGAGGACGGCCCGGGCAAGGCCAAGTTCCTGTGAGCAGTGTCTCCTTTCAAGTCGCGGGAATCGCTTGCAATTGACGAGGCGTCTCATCCGCGTCCCCCGAAGGGGCGGTTTATGGGAACCTTAAGGCGACCTTAAGACTGTCTTGGCGGGGGTGATCACCGATCACCCCCGCACGGGCCGTCCTCGCAGGTCGGCGCCGGTGCATCGCCGGTCGCCCTGCCTGCGGCATATGCCTCCCGCCTGGTGGGGAGGGCTCGCGTCCGGGGGGCGTATTCCGGCGGAACGGCCCCCGCGGGGTCGGCGGGCGGCCATGATGGGGGCATGGCGGGGCTGGAGGGCATCGAACAGCCGCGGGGACAGAGCCGTGCGACCGCGGCGCGCTGGTCGCCTGCGGTCGAGGACGAACGGGCGCTCAAGGCGCTGGAGTTGTTCGGGAACCCCACGGAGGGCGAGGTCTCGCTCCCGTCCCGCCCCGAGTCCGCCGCCACCGCGCGCCGACTGGCTCAGGTCGTCGTCCTGCGCCAGTGGGGACTGACCCCCAAGATGACCGAGGACGCGGTCCTGCTCGTCTCCGAACTCGTCGGCAACGCCGTACGGCACACCGGCGCCCGTGTCTTCGGCCTCCGGATGCGGCGGCGGCGCGGCTGGATCCGCGTCGAGGTCCGCGACCCGTCACGGGGTCTGCCCTGTCTGATGCCGGTTCAGGAGCTCGACGTCAGCGGCCGGGGCCTCTTCCTCGTCGACAAGCTGTCCGACCGCTGGGGCGTCGACCTGCTGCCCCGGGGGAAGACGACCTGGTTCGAGATGCGGGTCGCCGACCGGTAGGGGCCCGCGCGGGCAAGGAACGGGTAAGGCGCCGGGCGGCAGGCTGCGTCAATGGCCCGAATTATCGGATATCGCCCCTTAAATGGGGTGGGTGACCACATCCGACCGTCGTTCCGCGCTGCGGGCGGGCGCCGGGCTCGTCGCCGGAGGCGCGATCGCGGCCGCGTGCTCGCCCTCCGGGGCCTCCTCCGGCGCCGTCGCCGCCCGCGACACCCCCGCGTCCGCGTCGACCTCGCTCGCGCCGACCGCGCCCGGGAAGGCGGCCCGGCCGCCTCGTGGCGCCCTCGCCGCGCGCCTTCCCCCGGCAGCCCGTCCAGATCGCGCACGGTCCCCGCGACCGGCCCCGCGTCGCCCTCACCTTCCACGGCCAGGGTGACCCCGCCGTCGCCCGCGCCCTGCTCGACGAGGCCGAACGGCACGGCGCCCGGGTCACCGTGCTGGCCGTCGGGACCTGGCTCGACGAACACCCCGACGTCGCCCGCCGGATCCTCGACGGCGGCCACGACCTCGGCAACCACACCCAGCGCCACCTCGACGTCAACGCGATGTCCGAGGCCGAGGCGACGGCCGAGATCGCCGGGTGCGCCGAGCGGCTGCGCAGGCTCACCGGGTCCATCGGCACCTGGTTCCGCCCCTCCCGCGCCGCCCGCGCCTCCCCGCTCGTCGAGCGGCTGGCCCGACGCGCCGGGTACCCGCACGTCCTCTCCTACGACGTCGACTCCCTCGACTTCACCTCGCCCGGCGCCTCCGCCGTCGCCCGCAACGTCCTCGGCGAGATCCGCAACGGGTCCGTCGTGAGCCTGCACTTCGGTCACGCGGACACGGTCGCCGCCCTCCCCGTCCTGCTGGACGAACTCGCCCGCCGCCGCCTGCGCGCGGTCACTGCCACGGAGCTGATCGGCTGATGCATCCGAACCTCGTGAAACGCACCCTGCTCACCGGCGCCGCACTCGCCGTCCTCGCCGCCTGCGGCGCCGGGGCCAAGGACGGCCCGGACGGCGCCACCAGGGCCGCGGTCCCCGCGCCTGCGAAGAAGGCCGTGAAGAAGCCGGTCGTCGACGGGCTGCCCGGCATGCCGCCCGTGCTGGACCCGAAGGACGTCTACGCCGCCGACCGCCCGAACCGGCTCTCCCCGGTGGTCCGCGACTTCCCCTCCCGGGTCTACGTCCCCAACACCGAGTCCGACACCGTCTCCGTCATCGACCCGCAGACGTACCAGGTGATCGACACCCTCCGGGTGGGGCGGCAGCCGCAGCACGTCGTGCCCTCCTGGGACCTGAAGACGCTGTGGGTCAACAACGACCGGGGCAACACCCTCACTCCCATCGACCCCAGGACCGGCAAGACCGGCAAGTCGGTCGAGGTGCACGACCCGTACAACCTCTACTTCACACCCGACGGCAAGTACGCCGTCGTCATGGCGTCCCTCGACCGCGAGCTCGTCTTCCGCGACCCGCACACCATGAAGCGCATCAAGACCGAACCGGTCACCTGCTACGGCGTCAACCACGCCGACTTCTCGCTGGACGGGAGGTACTTCATCGTGTCCTGCGAGTTCAGCGGAGAGCTGCTCAAGGTCGACACCGAGAAGATGAAGGTCGTCGGACAGCAGAAGCTGCCGTTCCATGGCGCGATGCCGCAGGACGTCAAGGTCTCGCCCGACGGGAAGCGTTTCTATGTCGCGGACATGAAGGCCGACGGGATGTGGATCGTCGACGGCGACACGTTCGGCACGCCACGGTTCCTGCACACCGGCAAGGGCTGCCACGGGCTGTACGTCAGCCGCGACTCGCACGAGATGTACGTGTCCAACCGCGGCGAGGGCACCGTCTCCGTCTTCGACTTCCGCGCCGACGCCCTCACCAAGAAGTGGAGCCTCCCGCAGGGCGGCAGCCCCGACATGGGCGGCGTCTCGGCGGACGGCAAGGTCCTGTGGCTGTCGGGCCGGTACAACTCCGAGGTGTACGCCATCGACACCGGCACCGGACGCCAGCTCGCCCGCATCAAGGTCGGCAGCGGACCGCACGGCCTCGCCGTCTACCCCCAGCCCGGCCGCTACTCCCTCGGCCACACGGGCGTCTTCCGCTAGGTGTGGCGGCCCGCCGCCCCCTGAGTCGTCACCCGGTCCCGCCCCCGGCGGCCCGGAGGCCGAGCGCGTCCGCGCGACCGCTCGGCGACGCCGACCGGGCCGTCGCCCCGGAGCGTCCGACGGCCGCCGCCGACGAACGCGTGGCCCGTTACCGGGTGTTGTCCTTCCTCGTCGCCGGTCACGGCTGTCCGCGGAGCCATGACGAGGAGTTCTCCTGGGTGGTCGCCGCGCTGCGCACTCCACGGGGCCGTTAATCTGACCTGCGTCAGTAGGACAGCAAGACAGCACGTATGACCGCAAGGCATCGTCAAGAGGGGCGGATCGGTGGCCGACATCGAAGAGGCGCGCAAGCAGTTCCAGCGGATCGACACGGACGGTGACGGCTACATCACCGCGGCCGAGTTCAAGACCGCGCTGGCCCAGGGGGGCGACTGGAACGTCACGGAGTCGGTGGCCGAGGTCATCATCAAGAGCCGTGACCTCAACGGCGACAAGGTTCTGTCGTTCGACGAGTTCTGGGCTCACCTCGACAAGTGAGCCGGGCTGAGCCGGGCTGAGCCGGGCTGAGCTGAAGGGGGGGCGCCGCCTGTGCGGCGCCCCCCTTCCCGTCCGAAGGCCGCCGCACGGGAGCGGAATAGTTCCGCGGAGTGCGAGGTTGACGCCGTCCAGACGCATGCATGTGCATTGATACGGATCGCTCATCGACCTCGGATCGCATCGGAAGGCAGGACCTGTCATGAAGATCGGCATCATCGGCGCGGGCAACATCGGCGGCAACCTCACCCGGCGTCTCACCGCCCTCGGCCACGACGTCGCGGTCGCGAACTCCCGTGGCCCGCAGACGCTCACGGACCTCGCGAAGGAGACGGGGGCGACCCCCGTCGCCGTCGGGGAAGCGGCACGCGACGCCGAGATCGTGGTGGTCACGGTCCCGCTGAAGGCGGTCCCGAACCTGCCGTCCGGCGTCCTGGACGGGGCGGCCGACGGCGTGGTCGTCATCGACACCAACAACTACTACCCGCAGCAGCGCGACGGCCGGATCGCGGCGATCGAGGACGAGGGCCTCACCGAGAGCCGCTGGGTCGAGCGCGGGCTCGGCCACCCCGTGATCAAGGCCTTCAACGGCACCTACGCCCAGGACATCCTGGACCGCCCGCTGCCGGCCGGCGACCCCGGCCGCATCGCGCTGCCGGTCGCCGGCGACGACGAGGCGGCGAAGGCGAAGGTGCGCGCCCTGATCGACGAGCTCGGCTTCGACACCGTCGACGCGGGCGGCATCGACGACTCCTGGCGCCAGCAGCCCGACACCCCCGTCTACGGCCTGCAGGCCGGGGTCGAGGCGGTCACCAAGGCGCTGGCGGAGGCGAGCCCGCAGCGTCCGGCGGCGTTCCGCGGCTAGCCGGACGACGTTCAGGGGGACGGGGGCGGCCCGTCGGGCGACTCGACCGCGATCGGGTCCCCGGGCCGCACCACGCCCCCGCCGGGCGCGACGCTCATGATCCCGGACCGGAACGCCGGACGGCGTCCGGGCCGCGTCCGACGAACTGTCCCGCCATGATGGGGTGTCAATCCTATGAACGGGGGAGCTGCGCCCATGAATTTCGCGATCTCCCAGCCGGTGACGACCGATCGGCTGGTTCTGCGTCTGTTCACGGTGGACGACGTCGACGCCGTGCACGCGTATCAGGGACTGCCCGAAGTGGCCAGGTTCCTCTACCGGCCGCCGCGCGACCGCGCCCGCTGCGCCGAGGTCGTCGAGCGCATCGCACAGGGCACCCACTGGAAGGAGGACGGCGACAACCTCACGCTGGCGGTGTGCCGCCGCGACACCCCGGGGGTGATCGGCGAGGTGCAGGTCACCCTGTCGAGCGCGTACGCCAGGCAGGCGGAGATCGGGTGGGTCCTCCATCCGGACCACGGGGGCCGGGGCTATGCCGCGGAAGCGTCCCTCGCCCTGCGCGACGTGGCCTTTCACCAGCTCGGCGTGCACCGGCTGTTCGCCCGGGTCGACGTCGACAACACGGCCTCCGTGCGGATCTGCGAGCGGCTGTCGATGCGCCGTGAAGCGCATCTGATCGAGAACGACCGCGACGACCGCGGCTGGGGCAGCGAGTACGTGTACGCGGTGCTCGCCCGGGAGGTCGCCCCCGCCGGGACCGATCAGGACGGCGCCGGGCCCGGCGAGTCACCTCGCTGAGGGGAGTGCACCGGGGAGGTGCCTGTCTCAGGTCCGGGCGGGAGGGGCGACCGGGACGCCGGCGCCGAGCGCGGCGCTCTGCAACGTCGTGACGCGCTCGATGACGAGCCCCAGCAGCACGGCCGCCGCGATCATGAACGTCTCCGCCACCACGAGGAAGGCCATCGACCCCGGGGCCACCCGACTCCCCGCCACGAGCACCACCGCGTGCGCGATCCAGGCGGCCCACCACAGGTTCACCAGGGTCGTGTCCCGCTTCCGCCCCCACGACGCGGAGCTCGCGCTTCCGATGTCCAGGACGAGCCGGCGCGGGACGAAGAAGTTGACCACCGGTATGAACCACGCGCCGATCGTCCATCCCCGACCCGGGACCGGGGCCCCGGGGGACAACTCCTGGGCGTTGCCCCGGGACCGGGCGAGCCACACGAGGAACAGCGCGACCGCAAGGGTCATCAGATAGACGAAGATCATGGAGACGAAGCCCGACCTGTGCAGGGACGCATCCGTGGGGCGCAGGTGGTGATCCCGGACGGCCGCCGCGCGGAAGGCGTCCGCCACGGCCGCCGCCGCTGTCGCCCCCTGTGCGGAGCGGGCAAGGATCCAGGGAGCTCTACGGGCGGTGCCTGTCATCGTCTTCGGCCTGTCTCGGAGGCGTGCGCGGCCCGGCGGACGCCTGAGCGGAGTGATCATAGGGCTGCCCGCTCCACCTGCGTCCGGACGGGCCTAGCACTCGATGATGTTCACCGCCAGCCCGCCGCGGGCCGTCTCCTTGTACTTGACGCTCATGTCGGCGCCCGTTTCCTTCATCGTCTTGATGACCTTGTCCAGGGACACCTTGTGCGAGCCGTCGCCGCGCATAGCCATGCGGGCCGCCGTGACCGCCTTCACCGCGGCCATGCCGTTGCGCTCGATGCACGGGATCTGGACCAGGCCGCCGACCGGGTCGCAGGTGAGGCCGAGGTTGTGCTCCATGCCGATCTCGGCCGCGTTCTCGACCTGCTCGGGGGAGCCGCCGAGGACCTCGGCCAGTGCGCCCGCCGCCATGGAGCAGGCCGAGCCGACCTCGCCCTGGCATCCGACCTCGGCGCCCGAGATGGACGCGTTCTCCTTGAACAGCATGCCGATCGCGCCGGCCGCGAGGAGGAAGCGGACCACGCCGTCCTCGTCCGCGCCGGGCACGAAGTTCATGTAGTAGTGCAGGACCGCGGGGATGATGCCGGCCGCGCCGTTCGTGGGGGCCGTCACCACCCGGCCGCCGGCCGCGTTCTCCTCGTTGACCGCCATCGCGTACAGCGTGATCCACTCCATCGAGTGGGCCAACGCGTCGCCCTCCGCGCGCAGTTGACGGGCCGTCATGGCGGCGCGGCGGCGCACCCGCAGACCGCCCGGCAGGATGCCCTCCTGGGACATGCCACGGGACACACAGGACTGCATCACGCGCCAGATCTCCAGCAGCCCGGCCCGGATCTCGTCCTCCGTGCGCCAGGCGCGCTCGTTCTCCAGCATCAGGGAGGAGATCGACAGGCCGGTCTCCTGCGTCAGGCGCAGCAGCTCGTCGCCGGTGCGGAAGGGGTACTTCAGCACCGTGTCGTCGAGCTTGATGCGGTCCTCGCCGACCGCGTCCTCGTCCACGACGAACCCGCCGCCGACCGAGTAGTACGTCTTGGACAGCAGTTCCGCGCCCGAGGCGTCGTGGGCCCACACCGTCATGCCGTTGGCGTGGTAGGGCAGGGCCTTGCGGCGGTGCAGCACCAGGTCGTCGCCGAAGGAGAACGGGATCTCGTGGCTGCCCAGCAGCCGCAGCCGCGAGGACTGCCTGATCTGCTCGACCCGGTCGTCGGCTCCCGCGACGTCCACGGTGCGGGGGGAGGAGCCCTCCAGACCGAGCAGGACCGCTTTGGGGGTGCCGTGGCCGTGGCCGGTGGCGCCGAGCGAACCGTACAGCTCGCAGCGGACCGACGCGGTGGCCTCCAGCAGGCCCTCATTGCGCAGGCGCCGCGCGAACATCCGCGCCGCGCGCATCGGGCCGACCGTGTGGGAGCTGGACGGGCCGATGCCGATCGAGAACAGGTCGAAGACCGAGATGGCCACGGGTACTCCTCAAGACGGGGGTGGTGGGGCGCCCGCACCCGGACGGGGGTGCCGGATGCCGGACGCCGGTTCACGAGGACGGGCGCCCCACCGGGGACGTGCTCGTCCAGGACGGATCAGGACGGGTTCACAGCCTGATCAGGCCTGGTTTCAGGACCTGATCAGGACTTGTTCAGGCCGGGGTACAGCGGGTGCTTGTCGGCCAGGGCCGTGACCCGGGCCTTCAGCTCCGCACGGTCGGCCTCCGCGAAGGGCGAGGGCGCCGTCAGCGTCCGCGCGATCACGTCCGCGACCTCCGCGAAGTCCTCGGCGGTGAAGCCGCGGGTCGCCAGGGCCGGCGTGCCGATCCGCAGTCCCGAGGTGACCATCGGAGGCCGCGGGTCGTTCGGGACCGCGTTGCGGTTGACGGTGATGCCGACCTCGTGGAGACGGTCCTCGGCCTGCTGCCCGTCGAGCTCCGACTCGCGCAGGTCGACCAGGAGCAGATGCACGTCCGTGCCGCCGGACAGGACGTTCACACCCGCCTTGCGCGTGTCGTCGGCCGTCAGACGCTCGGCGAGGATCCGCGCACCGTCCACTGTACGGCGCTGGCGCTCCTTGAAGTCCTCCGAGGCCGCGACCTTGAAGGACACCGCCTTGGCGGCGATCACATGCTCCAGCGGGCCGCCCTGGAAGCCGGGGAAGACGGACGAGTTCAGCTTCTTCGCGAACTCCTTCTTCGCGAGGATGACACCGCCCCGGGGGCCGCCCAGCGTCTTGTGGGTGGTGGAGGTGACGACGTCGGCGTACTCGACCGGGTTCGGGTGCAGACCCGCCGCGACCAGGCCCGCGAAGTGCGCCATGTCCACCCACAGGTACGCCTCGACCTCGTCGGCGATCCTGCGGAACTCGGCGAAGTCCAGCTGCCTCGGGTACGCCGACCAGCCCGCGATGATCACCTTGGGTCGGTGCTCCTTGGCGAGCTTCTCGACCTCGGCCATGTCGACCAGGCCGGTCGCGGAGTCCACGTGGTAGGCGACCACGTCGAACTGCTTGCCGGAGAAGTTCAGCCGCATCCC
Source organism: Streptomyces sp. LUP30 (assembly GCF_001746365.1). GTDB lineage: Bacteria > Actinomycetota > Actinomycetes > Streptomycetales > Streptomycetaceae > Streptomyces. The sequence continues at coordinate 87,504 of NZ_MJAJ01000023.1, read as the reverse complement.
GTGGGTCAGGTGGCCGCCGTGCGCCAGGTCGAGACCGAGGATGGTGTCGCCGGGCTGGGCCAGCGCGAACAGGGCGGCCTGGTTGGCGGACGCCCCCGAGTGCGGCTGCACGTTGGCGTACTCGGCGCCGAACAGTTCCTTGATCCGGTCGATCGCGATCTGCTCGGCGACGTCCACGTGCTCGCAGCCGCCGTAGTAGCGGCGGCCCGGGTAGCCCTCGGCGTACTTGTTGGTCAGGACCGAGCCCTGCGCCTCCATGACGGCGAGCGGAGCGAAGTTCTCCGAGGCGATCATCTCGAGCGTGGACTGCTGGCGGTTCAGCTCGGCGTCGACCGCGGCGGCGATCTCCGGGTCGAGCTCGTGCAGGGGCGTGTTCAGGACGGACATGCGTCTACGACTCCTCAGCCGGCGGTGTAGGCGGTGTACTCGTCGGCGGTGAGCAGGTCGCCCGGCTCGTCCGTGACGCGTACCTTGAACAGCCACCCGCCCTCGAAGGGGGCGGAGTTCACCAGCGCCGGGTCGTCGACGACGTCCTGGTTGACCTCGGTGATCTCACCGGTGACCGGGGCGTACAGCTCGCTGACCGACTTCGTGGACTCCAGTTCGCCGCAGGAATCGCCCGCGGTCACCGCGTCACCGACCTCCGGGAGCTGGACGAAGACCACGTCGCCGAGCGCGTTGGCCGCGTGCTCCGTGATGCCGACCGTCGAGACGCCGTCCTCGACGACCGACAGCCACTCGTGCTCCTTGCTGTAGCGCAGCTGCTGGGGGTTGCTCATGGCCTGAATTCTCCTGTACGCGGGGGAGTGCTGATGAAGGGGGACGGCTGAAGACGTGCGTGAGCAGCGAGAATGTGCGCAGTCTCACGCATCGTGGTCTCACGGATCGCTGTCTCATGCGTCGCAGTCTCACGCATGGGCGCAGTCTCACGCATGGGCGCGGGGCGCGCCCGGCGTCTACTTCTGACGCCGGTAGAACGGCAGCGCCACGACCTCGTACGGCTCGTGCGCCCCGCGGATGTCCACGCCGACGCCCGGGGTCCCCGGCGCCGCGTGGGCCGCGTCGACGTACGCCATCGCGATCGGCTTGCCGAGGGTGGGGGAGGGGGCGCCGGAGGTGACCTCGCCGATCACCTCGCCGCCGGCGACGACCGCGTACCCGGCGCGCGGGACGCGACGTCCCTCGGCGACCAGGCCGACCAGGACGCGCGGCGGCTTCTCCTCGGCCCGGACGGCCGCCGCGGCGAGCGCCTCGCGGCCCACGAAGTCGCCGTCCTTCTGGAACTTCACCACGCGGCCGAGCCCGGCGTCGAACGGGGTGAGGGAGGTGCTCAGCTCGTGCCCGTACAGCGGCATGCCCGCTTCCAGGCGCAGCGTGTCCCGGCAGGACAGCCCGCAGGGGACCAGTCCGACGCCCTCGCCGGCCTCGGTCAGCGCCTGCCACAGCTCGACGGCGTGCTCCGGCTTCACGAACAGCTCGAAGCCGTCCTCGCCGGTGTAGCCGGTGCGCGCGATGAGCGCGGGGACGCCGGCGACGGCGCCGGGCAGACCGGCGTAGTACTTCAGGCCGTCGAGATCGGCGTCGGTCAGCGACTTCAGGATGCCGGGGGACTGCGGGCCCTGGACGGCGATCAGCGCGTAGGCGTCCCGGTCGTCGCGGACCTCGGCGTCGAAGTCCGCGGAACGTTCCACGAGCGCGTCGAGCACGACCTGGGCGTTGGAGGCGTTGGCGACGACCATGTACTCGCTCTCGGCGAGCCGGTAGACGATCAGATCGTCCAGGATGCCGCCGTCGGCCCGGCAGATCATGGTGTAGCGGGCGCGGCCCGTGCCCACCGCCGCGAGGTCGCCGACCAGCGCGAAGTTCAGGAGCTCGGACGCCTGCGGGCCGCTCACCGTGATCTCGCCCATGTGCGAGAGGTCGAAGAGCCCGGCACGCGTGCGGACGGCGTTGTGCTCGTCGCGCTCGGAGCCGTAGCGCAGGGGCATGTCCCAGCCGGCGAAGTCGGTCATCGTCGCGCCGAGCGAGCGATGCAGGGCGTCGAGCGCGGTGCGGCGCACGGCCGTGGATTCGGTACTGCTCATCGGTCGGTCGTCTCCCAGGGCAATGGGGTCCCCCCGCGCGAGCGGATCCGGGCGTGGGGGATGGCGAGGTCGTTCCTCCCCATCTGTCATCGGAACCTGAGAGGTTCGCCATGATCGCGAAGATCGTGACTTGCACCGTGGGTGGAGCCGCCCGGGGGCGACCCGCTTTTCAGATGTGCCTCGCCCGCGCGGTAACGGGGCCTGAGAGATTCAAGGGAGGGACTTGCTCCTTCGGCGCCCCAGCGAAGCTGCTGCTGAGGACTCTCCCGCGCGGATTCAAACGGCCGGTATGCAGTTGGCGCGGCCATCATCGCACGGCTCGCCCCGATCGCGGCAGGCCGTATCTGTAACCGGCTTGTGTCGGTACGCGCACGAAAACGCGAGGCACCGCGCATTACCTTCTCTTTACGCTTGGCGGGGATGAGGAACACCTGACCCCAGGGGAGGACGATCACGGTGAACAGGACGACGAGCACGGCGAGGACCACGGCGTTCGCGACCGGCGCGGGGGTCGCGCTGCCCGCCCAGCCCGGCCCCCGGGCCCGTGCGGCGTGCGGCCCGCGGCCCGCGCCCGTCGTCCGCGACCTGCGCGAACGAGCCGGCCGCAGCCCGCACGGCCTGCTCTTCGGCCCCCGTGACCTGGTCGTGGTGACGGGTCTGCCCGGCAGCGGCAAGTCCACGCTGATGCAGCGGACCGTGGCCGGCGTCCGCATCGACTCCCAGGACACCCGCGACCGCTGGGACGCCCGTATGCCCCGCCTCCTGCCCTACGCCCTCTACCGCCCCTTCGTGCGGCTCTCCCACTACGCCGGACTGCGCCGCGCCCTGCGCGGCGGCGAGGGCGTCGTCGTGCACGACTGCGGTACGCAGACCTGGGTCCGCGTCTGGCTGGCGCGCGCGGCCCGCCGCCGGGGCGGCACGCTCCATCTGATCCTCCTCGACGTCGGCCCGGCGACGGCGCGGGAGGGCCAGCGCGAGCGCGGCCGGGGCGTGTCGCGCTACGCCTTCCTGCGGCACCGCCGCGCGGCGGCCCGGCTGCTGCGCTCGGTGGAGTCGGGGCGACTGCCCGAGGGATGCGGTGCGGCGGTCCTCCTCGACCGGTCCGCGGCCGACGTCCTGCGGCGGATCGGCTTCGCGGGCCGAACCGACCCCCTCGGCACCCGCTAGCCTTTCAGCCACAGCAGAGTGAGCGGTTCTCAGCAGGCGGTAGGCAGATGGATTTCCCCCCGGCAGACTTCCCGACGGATTTCCCGGCGCAGGCGCACCACCATTCGCACGGCGGATGGCCCGGCAACGAGCTGGAGGAGGTGCTCTCCGTCTCCCTCGGCGTGCCGGAAGCCGGCGGCCGGATCGTGGAGGTGCTCGGCCGCAGCTTCGTCTGGGTGCCGCTGCCCAGCGGCGGCGGCCCGCACAGCGGCGCTCTCGACCTGCCCACGCTGGAGCTCGAAGGCCAGGTGTACGTGCCGGTCTTCAGCTCCGAGGAGCAGTTCCGCCAGGTCGCCGGCGCGCACATGTCGTTCACGGTCGCCCCGGCCGTGGAGTTCGCCCGGGGGCTGCCCCCGCAGGTCGGCATCCTGGTCAACCCGGACGGCGTGGTCGGCGTCCCGCTGCCTCCGCCGGCCGTGGCCGAGCTGTGCCGGGCGGGCCGCACCGCCCTGGACGGTCCGGCGAGCGGCGGCCGGGTCCGCCTCTACGAGCCCGACTGGCAGGACGACCCCGTCGACTTCCTGGCCGCGGCCTCCGCGGAGTTCGAGGCGGTCGGCGTGGTCCGCACGGCCCGCCGCTGCCTGGCCGTGATCGAGACCGCGGACCCGGTGATGTTCGTCGGCGTGGAGCTCTCCCAGTGGGAGGGCGACCTGCGCGCCCTGCCGCTGGAGGCCCTGGGCCGGGCGCTGGGCGCGACGTCGGCGCCCTGGCCCGTCAACCTGGTGCTGCTGGACGTGGCCCAGGACCCGGTGGGGGAGTGGATGAAGGAGCGGGTGCGCCCCTTCTACACGCGGCTGCACTAGCCCGTCGCGCGGGCCGACGGCGAGGCCGGGAGCACGGGCCGACGGCGGCCCCGGCGCACGGGCGGAAGGCGGCCTCGGGGGCGCGCGGCCGCGGCCGCCGGCGGCTCCTCCACGGGGCCGCCCGGTCACAAACGAACCGCACCCGCCAACGCGCCACGCCCCCCGACCCCTTGGGCGCTTAAGCTGGACTCCGACGCGGGGCAACACAGAAGAAGGGGCGGTACAGGTGAGCGCCAGCGGCATCGCGACCGGTCAGGTCGAGCACATGCTGCGCCAGGTCACGCCCGGGCGCTACGACGCCTACGAGGCGCTCCTGCGCGCGCTCGCGACCCCCTCCTCCGGCCAGGTCTGGATGCTGCTGTGGCACGGCCAGGCCGGCTCCCCGGACGCGCAGTACGGGAACATGGAGGTCGACGGCCACGGCTACGCGCCGTGCGTGACCTCCGCCCAGGAGCTCAGCGCCAGCGGCTGGAACAGGTCGTACGAGGTCATCGACGGACTGGACGCGGCCCGCACGCTCTACCCCGACCACTACGGCCTCTGGCTGAACCCGCACGCCCCCGGCGGCGGCATGGGCATCCCCTGGCTCGATCTGCGCCGTATCGCCACCGGTCTGGAGCGCCAGCCGGCCGGCCCGCTGCGGATGTCCGAGCCCGGCATCGAGATCCCGCAGTTCTACGCCCTGCTCGCGCAGAACGCCCACCGCACCCCGGTGGTCCGCGCGTTGCGCCGGGCCTGGGTGCAGCCCGCCCTGGGCGCGCCCTACCTGGCGCTCGGGCTGGACGTGTACGAGACCTCCCCGCCGGCCGTGGACGCCGTCCGGGCGATGATGCAGCAGTCCATCGGCGCGGTTCCCGACGGACTGCCGGTCTCGACGGTCGCCATGACCGACGAGTACGACCCCGTCGTGATGTGGATGCGGGCCAACGCGCGGCCCTTCTACGACCGTGAGGCGCACGCCGCCGCCCCCGCGCAGGCTCCCGCGGGCGGCTACGGATTTCCGCCCACCGGACGCTACTGAGTCGTTCGTCGCTCCTGCCGCGCTGCAGGAGTCGGACTTCTTCGCGCGTAGATAACGGCGATAAGTGATAGACGCGCCCAATGTGTCCGGATAAGTCCCCGTCCGGGGGGCGTTACCCGCCGTCCGGATAACGGAACCCCTCTACCCGCATCACGTTTACGCATCCATTCACTGCCAAGTCTGGCAACAGATCGCCAAAGCGTTGAAGACTCCCGCTCCAGGGGACTTATCCCCTGCGTATTACGGACTGATCACGCCGCTACAGCGGCAAGTGCGGGCCGGCTACCGCCGGTTGAGAGGGGTCCCTGCCAGATGACGGCACCATTGCACGAGCCGACCGCGGAAGCGGCCCCGAGCGCGGCCGAGGAAGCGGCGGTCGCCGTTGGCGACGCCAAGGCCGTTCAGGGCCGTTCCCTGGGCCGGATCGCCTGGGAGCGCCTCAAGCGGGACAAGCTCGCCCTCACGGGCGGAATCGTGGTGCTCCTCCTCGTGGTGGTGGCGCTGCTCGCGCCCGTCATCACGAGCCTCCTCGGGCAGGACCCGAACGAGTACCACGAGAACCTCATCGACCCGCTGTTCAGCACGCCCACGGGCTCGTTGGGCGGCATCAGCGGCGACCACCTGCTCGGCGTCGAGCCGGTCAACGGCCGCGACATCTTCGCCCGCATCCTCTACGGGGCCCGGATCTCGCTGCTGGTCGGCTTCCTGTCCGCCGTGGTGGCCGTGATCATCGGAACGGTGCTCGGCATCCTCGCCGGCTTCTTCGGCGGCTGGGTCGACTCCGCCATCAGCCGGGTGATGGACGGTCTGCTCGCCTTCCCGCAGCTGCTGTTCATCATCGCCCTGGTCTCCGTCATGCCGAGCAACATGCTGGGGCTGTCCGGTTCCAACGTGCGCGTCTTCGTGATGATCCTCGTGATCGGCTTCTTCGGCTGGCCCTACATCGGACGCGTGGTGCGCGGCCAGACGCTCTCGCTGCGCGAACGCGAGTACGTCGAGGCCGCACGGTCGCTGGGCGCCGGTCGGCTGTACATCCTGTTCAAGGAACTGCTGCCCAACCTGGTCGCCCCGATCGTCGTGTACACGACGATGATGATCCCCACCAACATCCTCACCGAGGCCGCGCTCAGCTTCCTGGGCGTCGGCGTCAAGCCGCCCACCGCCTCGTGGGGACAGATGCTCTCGAGCGCGATCGACTACTACGAGTCGGACCCGATGTACATGGTGGTCCCCGGTGTGGCGATCTTCATCACCGTGCTGGCCTTCAACCTCTTCGGCGACGGCGTCCGGGACGCGCTGGACCCGAAGGCCTCCCGCTGAACCGCCGAACAGCGACAACGCCGAACCACGGCGCCCCAACCGTCCCGTGGCCTCACACGGGGGCTCTCATCTATCCGGAGGATCCGAGATCGTGACTACCCAACGCACCTCAGGGCGGCGGAAGCAGGCACTTGCCGCTGCCGCCGCGGTCGCCGCGCTGCTGACCACGGCGGCGTGCGGCGGTGGCGGAGACGACGACAAGGGCTCGAGCACCGGTGCCGCCGGCTTCGACGCCGCGAACAACAAGGTCGCCCAGGCCTCCGCCGCCAAGAAGGGCGGCACGCTGAAGTTCGGTGCCGCGCAGGACGCCGACTCGTGGGACACCACGCGTGGCTACTACGGCATGATGTGGAACTTCGCCCGCTACTACAGCCGTCAGCTGGTCACGAACAAGGCCGAGCCGGGCGCGGCGGGCGCCGAGATCACTCCGGACCTCGCCACCGCGACCGCGAAGGTCACGGACGGCGGCAAGACGTACACGTACACCCTGCGTGACGGCGTCACGTGGGAGGACGGCAAGCCGATCACGTCGAAGGACGTGAAGTACGGCATCGAGCGCGTGTGGGCGCAGGACGTGCTGTCCGGCGGTCCGACGTACCTTAAGGACGTCCTCGACCCGAAGGGCGAGTACAAGGGCCCCTACAAGGACACGTCCGCGGACAAGCTGGGTCTGAAGGCGATCGACACGCCGGACGACAAGACCATCGTCTTCCACCTCCCGCAGGCCAACTCGGACTTCGAGGAGATGCTGGCCCTGGTCTCGGCCTCGCCGGTCCGCCAGGACATGGACACCAAGGCCAAGTACGGCCTGAAGCCGTTCTCCTCGGGTCCGTACAAGTTCGACTCGTACAGCCCGGGCAAGGACCTCAAGCTGGTCCGCAACACCTCCTGGAAGCAGGCCTCGGACCCGCTCCGCAAGGCCTACCCGGACGAGATCACCATCAAGTTCTTCTCGGACGCCAACCAGCTCGACCAGCGTCTGCTCAACGGTGACCTGGACCTCGACCTGAACCAGACCGGCATGTCGCCGCAGGGCCGCACCACCGCCCTGAAGCAGCACAAGGCCAACCTGGACAACCCGGTCTCCGGCTACGTCCGTTACGCGGTCTTCCCGCAGAGCGTGAAGCCGTTCGACAACATCGAGTGCCGCAAGGCCGTCATCCTCGGCGCCGACCACGTGTCGCTGCAGACCGCGCGCGGCGGCCCGGTCGCCGGTGGCGACATCGGCACCAACATGCTGCCGCCGTCCGTCCCGGGCGCCGAGGGTCAGAAGTACGACCCGTACAAGCTCGCCGGCGACAACAAGAACGGCAACGCGGCCGACGCCAAGGCGGCCCTGAAGGCGTGCGGTCAGCCGAACGGCTTCAAGACCACCATCGCGGTCCGCAACAACAAGCCGGTCGAGGTGGCCACCGCCCAGTCGCTGCAGGCGTCGCTGAAGAAGATCGGCATCACCGCCGAGATCGACCAGTACGACGGCTCGCAGACCGCCGGCATCATCGGCAGCCCCTCGAACGTGCAGAAGAAGGGCTACGGCATCATCATCATGGGCTGGGGTCCGGACTTCCCGTCCGTCCAGGGCTTCGGTCTGCCGCTGTGGGACAGCAAGTACATCTCGCAGAGCGGTAACAACAACTACGCGCTCATCAAGGACAAGGCCATCGACGGCCTGTTCAACTCGTACGTCACCACCCTGGACGACGCCGGCAAGACCAAGATCGCCACGGAGATCAACCACAAGGTGATGGAGGGCGCGTACTACCTGCCCTTCGTCTTCGAGCGGTTCATCAACTGGCGCTCGGACAACCTGGCGAACGTCTACACCACCGACGGTTACAGCGGTCAGTACGACTTCGTGAACCTCGGTCTGAAGAACCCGAAGAAGTAGTCCCGGCACACCCGCCGAACGGCACGAAAGGCAGGTGAAGGCCGGCGCGGCGTGATCGCGGGTCATCTGGGGGCACCTCCCACGTCCACAAGACAGTGGAGGAGCCCGCGGGTGGCCCGCGGTCCGCAGCGGGCCGAGAGCTGTGCTCGCTTACCTCATCAGGCGGTTGTTCGCCGCCGCAGTGATGCTCGTGGTCATCGTCATGGTGGTCTTCGGCATCTTCTTCCTCATCCCCAAGTGGGCCGGCGTCGACATCGCCTTGAGCTTCGTGGGCAAGCAGGCCGACCCGGCCGCAGTCGAGGGCGTGCGCGAGAAGCTGGGTCTGGGCGACCCGATCTACGCGCAGGTCTGGGAGTTCTTCAAGGGGATCTTCGCCGGACGCACCTACACGGGCGGCGGCGACAGCATCCACTGTGCCGCTCCCTGCTTCGGCTACTCCTTCCGCAGCGAGCAGGCCGTCTGGCCGGTGCTGACCGACCGCTTCCCGGTGACGCTCGCGCTCGCGCTCGGCGCCGCCGTGCTGTGGCTGATCATCGGCGTCTCGGCGGGTGTGCTCTCCGCGCTCAAGCGGGGCAGCCTCTGGGACCGCGGCGCGATGGTGATCGCGCTCTCGGGCGTCTCCCTCCCGATCTACTTCACCGGCATGGTCGCGCTGTCGATCTTCGTGTACGGACTCGACCTGTTCGACGGGCAGTTCGTACCCCTGGAGACCAGTTTCAGCGGCTGGTTCGGCGGCATGATCCTGCCGTGGGTCACCCTCGCCTTCCTCTACGCGGCGATGTATGCGCGCATCACCCGGGCGACCATGCTGGAGATCCTCGGCGAGGACTACATCCGCACCGCCCGCGCCAAGGGCCTCAAGGAGAAGACGGTCATCGGCAAGCACGCCATGCGCTCCACGATGACCCCGCTGCTGACCATGCTCGGAATGGACCTGGGCGCCCTGATCGGCGGCGCCATCCTGACCGAGACGGCGTTCAGCCTCCCCGGCCTCGGCCAGGCGGTGCTCAACGCCATCAAGAACCAGGACCTGCCCATCATCCTGGGCGTCACCCTGATCACTTCTCTCGCGGTGCTCGTCGCCAACCTCGTGGTGGACATCCTGTATGCCGTGATCGACCCCCGAGTGAGGCTCTCGTGACCGAACTGAGCAAGAGCGGAGCGGCCGTGGGCGAGCCCACCCCCGCTTCGCCCGCGCCGACGTCCTTCCTCGAAGTGCGCGACCTCAAGGTGCACTTCCCGACCGACGACGGCCTGGTCAAGTCCGTCGACGGGCTCAGCTTCCAGCTGGAGAAGGGCAAGACCCTCGGCATCGTGGGCGAGTCCGGCTCCGGCAAGTCCGTGACCTCGCTGGGCATCATGGGCCTGCACACCGCCGGCCAGTACGGCAAGCGCAAGGCCCAGATCTCCGGCGAGATCTGGCTGGACGGCACCGAGCTGCTGTCCGCCGACCCGGACCACGTGCGCAAGCTCCGCGGCCGCGAGATGGCGATGATCTTCCAGGATCCGCTGTCGGCGCTGCACCCGTACTACACGATCGGCCAGCAGATCGTGGAGGCGTACCGGATCCACCACCCCGTCGACAAGAAGACCGCCAAGCGCCGTGCGGTCGAGATGCTCGACCGGGTGGGCATCCCGCAGCCGGACAAGCGCGTGGACAGCTACCCGCACGAGTTCTCCGGCGGTATGCGCCAGCGCGCGATGATCGCGATGTCGCTGGTCAACAACCCCGAGCTGCTGATCGCGGACGAGCCGACGACCGCCCTGGACGTGACCGTCCAGGCGCAGATCCTCGACCTCATCCGCGACCTGCAGAAGGAGTTCGGCTCCGCGGTCATCGTCATCACCCACGACCTGGGCGTCGTCGCCGAACTCGCCGACGACATCCTGGTGATGTACGGCGGCCGCTGCGTCGAGCGGGGGCCGGCCGAGGAGGTCTTCTACGAGCCCCGGCACCCCTACACCTGGGGACTGCTCGGCTCGATGCCGCGACTGGACCGCGACCAGCAGGAACGGCTGATCCCGGTCAAGGGCTCCCCGCCCTCGCTGATCAACATCCCGTCCGGCTGCGCCTTCAACCCGCGCTGCCCGTACGCGGACCTCCCGAAGGACAACGTCACCCGCACCGTCCGGCCCGAGCTGGCCGAGGTCGGCAGCCGGCACTGGGCCGCCTGCCACCTGGGCAAGGAGCAGCGGGAGCGTATCTGGACCGAAGAGATTGCGCCGAAGCTGTGAGTGACGACGAGAAAGCGGTGACGATTCCCGCGCAGGCCGACGGCCCGAAGGCGGAGGGCGCGACCCTCACCAAGGGCGCCGCTCCCGGCGAGGTCCTGCTGAAGGTGACCGGGCTGCAGAAGCACTTCCCCATCAAGAAGGGCCTGCTCCAGCGGCAGGTCGGGGCGGTGCACGCGGTCGACGGCATCGACTTCGAGGTCCGCTCCGGCGAAACCCTCGGCGTCGTGGGCGAGTCCGGCTGCGGCAAGTCCACGATGGGCCGGCTGATCACCCGGCTGCTCGAACCGACCGGCGGCAAGGTCGAGTTCCAGGGCAAGGACATCACGCACCTCGGCGTCAACGGCATGCGTCCGCTGCGCCGCGACGTGCAGATGATCTTCCAGGACCCGTACTCGTCGCTGAACCCGCGGCACACCATCGGCACGATCGTCGGCGCTCCCTTCAAGCTCCAGGGCGTCGAGCCCGAGGGCGGCATCAAGAAGGAGGTGCAGCGGCTGCTGTCGGTCGTGGGGCTCAACCCCGAGCACTACAACCGCTACCCGCACGAGTTCTCCGGCGGCCAGCGCCAGCGCATCGGCATCGCCCGCGCACTCGCGCTGAACCCGAAGCTGGTCGTGGCCGACGAGCCGGTCTCGGCGCTGGACGTGTCGATCCAGGCCCAGGTCGTGAACCTGCTCGACGACCTCCAGCAGGAGCTCGGCCTCACGTACGTGATCATCGCGCACGACCTCTCGGTCGTGCGGCACGTCTCGGACCGCATCGCGGTGATGTACCTCGGCAAGATCGTCGAGCTCGCCGACCGCGACCTGCTCTACAAGTCGCCGATGCACCCGTACACCAAGGCGCTGATGTCGGCGGTGCCGATCCCGGACCCGCGGCGCAAGAACGCCAAGAGCGAGCGGATCCTGCTCAAGGGCGACGTGCCCTCGCCGATCTCCCCGCCGAGCGGCTGCCGGTTCCACACCCGGTGCTGGAAGGCGACGCAGATCTGCAAGACCACCGAGCCGGTCCTCGTCGAGCTGCGGACCGGTCAGCAGGTCGCCTGCCACCACCCGGAGAACTTCGAGGACCAGGCCCCGCAGGACACCGTCCTGCTGACCGCCGCGAAGGAGGCGGCGGAGCTGGTGGCCGACGAGGTGCTCGCGGAGTCGGCGGAGACGTCGGCGGCGCTGGCGGCCGAGGCGGCTTCCGAGTCCGTCGCGGCAGCCGAGCCCACCGAGGTCGAGGCAGCGGAGGTCGTGGAGCCGGCCGAGGTCGCGAAGGCGGAGGTCGTCGCACCGGCCGAGGTCCAGGCAGCGGAGGTCGTGGAGCCGGCCGAGGTCGCGAAGGCGGAGGTCGTCGCACCGGCCGAGGTCCAGGCAGCGGAGGTCGTGGAGCCGGCCGAGGTCGCGAAGGCCGAGTCCGCCGAGGTGGCCGACGTCCCCGAGACCGAAGGCCAGGAGTCAACTGACAAGTAGGGCATGACGAGTTAGTAAAGTCATGTACATGCCTTAACGGGAGAGTGCAGAGTCGTCCGCGTCCGGTACCACGGCACGCGCTCGAAGGGACGACACATGGCACTCTCCCGTTCGGCACGTTGGGGGGCCCTCGCGACAGCGGCGGCCTCCTTCCTCGTCATCGCCGCCTCCTCCGCCCCCACCCCGGGCGCCGACGGAATCGGCGACGCCTACTTCCCGCAGCTCGGCAACGGCGGCTTCGACGCCCGCCATTACGACCTCGCCCTCGCCTACGACCCCGGCACCGACCGCCTCGACGGCCGTACGACGATCACCGCCCGCGCCACCCAGAGCCTGTCGTCCTTCGACCTGGACCTGCAGAAGCTGGAGGTCTCCCGGGTCGAAGTGGACGGCAGAAAGGCGCAGTTCACCCGCACGGGCGACGAGATCCGGATCACCCCGCGCGGAGCGATCCGCAAGGGGCGGACCTTCGAGGTGTCCGTCACCTACGGCGGCGTCCCCGAGCCTCTCAGCGGCCCCATCGTCTTCGGATCCGCCTACGGCTGGATGAAGACGGCCGACGGCGTGTTCGTGGCCTGCGAGCCCAACGCCGCCTCCACCTGGTTCCCGTCCAGCGACCACCCCTCCGACAAGGCCGCCTACGACATCCGGATCAAGGCGCCCCGGGGCCTGACCGCGGTCTCCAACGGCCGGCTGGTCTCGACGTACGACAAGGGCGCCTCGACGTACACCCACTGGCGCGAGACGAAGCCGATGGCCACGTATCTCGCGACCGCCACCATCGGGAAGTTCGACGTGCGGACCGGGACGACGCCCGGCGGCACCCCGATCTACGTCGCGATCGACCCGGTGCTCGCGAACAGCAACAGCGTGGATGTGTACGCCGTCACCGCCGCGGCCACCGACTACTGGTCGAAGGTCTTCGGGCCGTATCCCTTCGAGGAGACCGGCGCGATCGTCGACGACATGCCGCAGGCCGGCTTCTCCCTGGAGGTGCAGTCCAAGCCGGCGTACTCGGCCGTCCGCAGCGAGTCCACCATCGTGCACGAGCTGGCTCACCAGTGGTTCGGCGACTCCGTGTCGGTGGCCCACTGGAAGGACATCTGGCTCAACGAGGGCTTCGCCACCTACGCCCAGTGGCTGTGGGCCGAGCACCAGGGCACCCGCTCGGCGCACGACTCCTTCCTGGCCGGCTACAACGCCCGCCCCGCCGGCAACGCCTTCTGGCAGACGGCCGTCGGCGACCCCCAGCGCGACACCATGTTCGCCTCCGCGGTCTACCAGCGCGGCGCGATGACCCTCCAGGTCCTGCGCGAGCGGATCGGCGACAAGGCCTTCTTCGCACTGCTGCCCGCCTGGACCAGACTGCACCGCTACGGCAACGCGGAGACCGGCGACTTCATCCGCCTCGCCGAGAAGGTCTCCGGGCGACAGCTCGACGACCTCTTCCAGACCTGGCTCTTCACTCCGGGAAAACCGTCCCTGTGAAGCCGGCCCGCCTTGTAATGTAAGGCCAAGGGTTCGTGCTGGGTGAGAATATAGGGGTGCTCCAGCAAATCTTCAGCCCCTCCGTCCAGCACACGCTCGACCTGATCGGCATTTTCGTCTTCGCCATCTCGGGCGCGCTGCTCGCCGTCCGCAAGAACTTCGACGTGTTCGGCATCGCCATGCTCGCCGAGGTCACCGCGCTGGGCGGCGGCGTGTTCCGGGACCTGGTGATCGGGGCGGTGCCCCCGGCCGCCTTCACCGATCTGGGGTACTTCCTCACGCCGCTGCTCGCCGCCCTGCTGGTCGTCTTCCTGCATCCGCAGGTGGAGCGCATCCAGCTGGGCGTCAACGTCTTCGACGCGGCGGGCCTCGGCCTGTTCTGCGTCACGGGGACGACGAAGGCGTACGCCTACGGGCTGAACCTGACCGCGTCGGCGGCCCTGGGGATCGCGACAGCTGTCGGCGGCGGCGTGCTGCGCGACGTGCTGGCCAACGAGGTGCCCTCGCTGCTGCGCTGGGACCGCGATCTCTACGCGGTCCCAGCGATGGCCGGCGCCGCCATGGTGGCGCTGTGCATCCGCTACGACATGCTCACCCCGCTGGCCAGCGGGGTGGCCGCGGTCACCGCTTTCGTCCTTCGGTTGCTCGCGATGCGGTTCCACTGGCGAGCTCCGCGTGCTTGGAACCGCCGCTCGACGGTGCGTGAGGAGTAGACGTCCCGGCGATCGCGTGCTGGCCCATCTGCGTCGTCAGCCAGCGGAACGCCGGCACCACCTGCGGCCGCCACAGCTCCATGGTGTGCCCGCCCGCGTTGGACGGGATGTACACGACGCGCACGGTCGTCGGCGCCTTCGCCTCCCGCCGCAGGGCCATGGCCGCCTCGTAACCGTCGTGCGGCTGGCCCGAGAGGTACAGCGCCACCGACGGCGGGACGGCGGCCTTGCCCAGCAGCAGGTACGGGTTGTTCGCCCGGCGCAGCGCCGAGTCCTGCGCGGCGAGGGAGTTGTGCTCGATGATCGGGTCGTTGTACCCGGACAGGCTCACCGCAGCCCGGTAGCGGTTGGGGTGGGCCACCGCGAGCTTGGTCGCGCAGTGGCCTCCCGCCGAGTACCCGGCCACCGCCCACCCCTTGGGCGCCGGCAGGACCCGGAAGTTGTCCGTGACCATCTTCGGGACGTCGATGCTGAGCCAGCTGTCGGCGTTGACGGTGCCGGCGACGTTGGCGCAACCGGTGTCCACGCCGGGCAGCAGGGTGGTCCGCGGGGCGACCAGGATGAACGGCGCGATCTTGCCCTCGCGCATCAGCGGGGCGAGTTGCTCGTGCACGTGCAGCGTCCCGTACCAGGATTTGGCGGAGCCCGGGTAGCCCGGCAGCAGCTCCACGACGGGGAACGCAAGGTGCTTGTAGGCCGGCTCGTTGTACTGCGGGGGCAGCCAGACGTAGACCTCGGCGTTCACGCCGGAGACCCGGCCCTGCACCTGGGTGACACGCACACCGCCGGCCGCGTGCATCGCCGCGCCGTTCACCGGGGTGAACTTCTGTCTCACCTTGGGCAGTCTGTCCAGCGCGATGCCGCCGGTGCCGTCGGCCCCCAGGTCGGCGGCCTGCTGCACATGGGTGCCGGTGCCCAGGAGGTCGTCCCAGGTGTCGTACAGGTTGTTGGCGTTGTTGACCAGAACGAAGACCAGGCTCACGGCCGTGGTCTGGGCGAACAGCAGCATCATGATCCGGGCCGCGGCGCGCAGGACCCGCGGTCCGCGCAGTCGCGACCACAGCAGCAGCGGCAGCACGACGGCGACGGCGGACAGCGCGATCAGGGTGTAGAGGAACGGAGTCCCGGTGAGGCTCATGCCTTAGCAGAGGGAAAACGAGGCGTCGAGGTTACGGACGAGTTCGGACACTTACCAAGAAATTGCAGTAGCGGGTCCGGAACGTAATGTACGACACGAAAAAAGCTACCGCTTAGTAATCAAGTGTTGTACCGTGCAGCCATGGCAGAAGCACCTATGGCGACGGCCCGGCAGGCCACCATCGGAGACAGTGAGTTCGACCGGGACACCGCGCTCACCCGGCGCGCCCCCGGTGTCTACGACATCGACCTGTCGGCCGGCTGGACGATCATCAGCGCCGTGAACGGCGGCTATCTCCTCGCGGTCCTCGGGCGCGCGCTCTCGGACGCCCTGCCGCACGGCGACCCGTTCACGATCTCGGCGCATTACCTGACCGCCTCCCAGCCGGGCCCGGCGGTCGTCCGCACGGACGTGATCCGCACCGGCCGCACCCTGTCCACCGGCCAGGCCTCGCTCCTGCAGTACGACGAGCAGGGCGACGAGGTCGAGCGGATCCGCGTCCTCGCCTCCTACGGCGACCTGGACTCCCTGCCCGACGACGTGCGCACGACCGCGAAGCCGCCCGCGATCCCGCCGATCGACCAGTGCTTCGGCGCCGAGGACGGACCGGCGCCGGTCGACGGCAGTTCCGCCATCACGGACCGCCTGATGCTCAAGCTCGACCCGTCCACCCTCGGCTGGGCGCTCGGGCGGCCCTCGGGCAAGGGCGAGATGCGCGCCTGGTTCGGCCTGAAGGACGGCCGCGACCCCGACCCGCTCTCCCTCCTCCTCGCCGTGGACGCCCTGCCGCCCACCGCCTTCGAGATCGGTCTGCGCGGCTGGGTCCCCACCGTCGAGCTGACGGTCCACGTCCGCTGCCGTCCCGCCCCGGGCCCGCTGCGCGTGTCCATCGCCACCCGCAACCTCGCCGGCGGCTTCCTGGAGGAGGACGCCGAGGTCTGGGACAGCGCGGACCGGCTGGTCGCGCAGTCGCGGCAGCTGGCCCGGGCCAGACTCGGCTGACCGGTTCGCGGGACGAGGCCGCCGACCTTCCTCGGTCGGGACGCGCTCTGCCTCATCGACAGGCGGCGGACAGGAGGGCCTCAAGGTGGCCCCAGGCGCCGCTGGTTGAGTTTCGGCTTCAGGTTCTCCTCGTCTTCCCTGGAGCTGTCCCTCATGAAGCGTGCGCTGATGCCCGTCCGTCTCGTCCCCGCGGTGGCGCTGCTGGCGCTCTCGCCCCTCGCCCTGGCGGCCTGCGGCTCGGGCGACTCCTCTTCCTCCTCCGGCGGCGCCTCCTCTCAGCAGTCCTGTCAGCCGGCTTCGGGCAACGCCTCGGGCATGCCAAGTGGCGCGCCGTCGGGGGCTCCGTCCGGAGCGCCGACCGGTGCGGCGCCCTCGGGCCGGCCGACGGGCATGCCGGCAGGAACGTCTGCAGAAGCGCCGACGGGAGCGCCGACGGGCATGCCGACCGGTGCGGCGGGCGGCGGCCGGGGTGGCCCTCAGGGCGGCCCGGGTGGGGGCTCGGGCGGGGGCTGCGGAAACCCCGGCGGCGGAGCGGGGATGCAGGCCCGGCAGGGCTGACCGGCGGTCCGTCGACGGGGCGGCGCACTCGGAAACGGGTGCGCCGCTCGTGCGTCCGCCCTGGGGGCTGCGCGGGGGGCCGGGCGCGCGGTGGGTGGGACGGGGTGGGACGGCTCCCGGTCGGGCCGACCGGGTCTCACTCCAGCCAGTGGTGACGGCCGATGCTGATGAGCCGCATCTGACGGGTGGCCAGCCGGCTGACCCGCTCCCGGTCCTCCGGTGAGGCCTCCAGCGCCTCCAGGAAGAGCGAGGCCGTGATGAGCATCTGGTCGACGTAGAGATGCGAGAGCATCAGCAGGTCGTCGTCGCTCCAGCCCTCCGCCTCGGCGTCCTTGGCCAGTTCGGCCTTCACCTCGTCGGCGAACCGGCCCAGTTGGTCCCGGATCGCCTCCCGCACCGGCTGGACCCCGCCATGTCGCTCCCGGGCGATGAAACGTACGTGTGGGGGGTACGCGTTCACGTGACCGGCTATCAACTCGACAGCGCGCCTGATGCGTTCGCCGCTGGAATCGGCGGACGTCACCGTGGTCCGGATCATCGGGTGCAGGCTGCCCAGCGCCTCCTCGACCAGGGCCACGCCGAGATCCGCGGTGGAGCGGAAGTGGCGGTAGAAGGCGGTCGGGGCGACCCCGACGGCGCGGGTGACCTCGCGCAGTCCCAGGCTGCTCAGGCTCTGCTCCTCCAGCAGCGCCAACGCCGCGTCCATGAGCGCCTGCCGGGTCTTCTGCTTCTGGGCCTGCCGAACGCCGAGGGTGTGACTCATGTCATCCAGTTAACAACTGTTCTCCGGAATTGAAAAGCCGGGAGACGCGCTAGACTCAAGAGTCAGTGAACAAGTGTAACTACAACTGTTCACCCAAACTTTACGGAGGGGGATCCGATCCCATGCTGTTCCTCGTCGCCGCACTGCTTCTGCTGGGCGTCGTCATGGGCACCGTCGCCCACGCGCCGCTCGCCTTCACCGTCGTCGCCGCCACCGTGATCGCCGCCTGGCTCGGCATCTTCGCGCTCCGCGAGCGCCACGGCCGCCGGCACACCTCGACCCGCTGACCGCCCCGCCCATCGACAGGAGTCGACCGACCATGCAGCTCACCGCACCGGCCACCCGCCGCACCGGAGTCCGCGACGCAGACGGCATGGCCGTCGCGTCCTTCATCCTGGGCCTGCTGGGCCTGCTCGTCCTCAACGTCTTCCTCGGCCCGATCGCCATCGTCCTGGCGGCGGCGGCCCTCTGGCGCGGGACGGCCCGCCGCGGCCGCGCCTACCTCGGCCTCGCGCTGGGCGTCGCCGACCTGCTGGTCCTGGTGGCGTTCATGCAGGCGGACTCGACGATCTCCTGGAGCTTCTGACCGCCGCGGCCACCTGGCAGCGAGGCGCGCCGCCCGGCCCCCGTAGAATCGGGGCCACCATGGCATACCTCGACCACGCCGCGACCACGCCGATGCTTCCCGAGGCGGTCGAGGCACTCACCGCGCACCTGGGCGTCACCGGCAACGCCTCCTCCCTGCACGCGGCCGGCAGGCAGGCCCGCCGCACGGTCGAGGAAGCCCGTGAGACGCTCGCCGAAGCGCTCGGCGCCCGCCCGAGCGAGGTCGTCCTCACCTCCGGCGGCACCGAGGCCGACAACCTCGCGGTCAAGGGCCTGTACTGGTCCCGGCGCGACGCGGACCCGGCCCGCACCCGTGTCCTGGCCAGCCCCGTCGAGCACCACGCGGTCCTCGACGCCGTGCACTGGCTCGGCGAGCACGAGGGCGCAACGATCGAGTACCTGCCGGTCGACTCCTACGGGCGGGTCCACCCCGACGCCCTGCGCGAGGCCGTCGCACGCAATCCCCACGACGTGGCGCTGGCCACCGTCATGTGGGCGAACAACGAGATCGGCACGATCCTGCCGGTCCGCGAACTGGCAGACGTCGCGGCCGAGTTCGGCATCCCCCTGCATGCCGACGCCGTCCAGGCCTTCGGTCAGGTCCCCGTCGACTTCGCCGCCTCCGGCCTCGCCGCGATGACGGTCTCCGGACACAAGATCGGCGGCCCCTACGGCATCGGGGCCCTCCTCCTGGGCCGCGAGCACACCCCCGTGCCCGTCCTGCACGGCGGAGGCCAGGAGCGCCATGTCCGCTCCGGAACCCTCGACGTCCCCGCGATCGCCGCCTTCGCGGTCGCCGGCCGCCTCGCCGCCGAACAGCGCGAGTGGTTCGCCCGCGAGATCGGCGCCCTGCGCGACGGCTTGATCGACGCGGTCCGTACGGCCGTCCCGGACGCGCTCCTCGGCGGCGACCCCATCGACCGGCTGCCGGCCAACGCCCACTTCACCTTCCCGGGCTGCGAGGGCGACTCCCTGCTCCTGCTGCTCGACGCGCAGGGCATCGAGTGTTCCACCGGCTCGGCCTGCACCGCGGGCGTCGCCCAGCCCAGCCATGTCCTGCTCGCCACCGGCGTCGCCCCGGACCTGGCCCGCGGCACCCTGCGCTTCTCGCTCGGCCACACCTCCACGGAGGCCGACGTCGAGGCGGTCGCCAAGGCCATCGGCCCGGCGGTGGAGCGGGCCCGGGCGGCCGGGCTCACCTGACCGGCCGACGCTCGCCGCCCCACGCTCACGTCCCGGCGTCGTGGGGGCGAAGGCCGGTATGCCGCGTGCGTGGCCGGCGAGCGACGAGACCGGTCAGGAATGGAGAAGCCCCGGCCACCGCTCAGCCCCTAGCGTGGAGGGCATGGCAACCACCGCACCCACCGCAGCCCGCACGAACCTCGCGTCCGTCACCCTTGAGGTGGCCGACCCCGAGGCCGCCCGCCGCTTCTACGGCGCCTTCGGCGTGGACACGTACGTACGTCTGCGCCCGGCCGAGGGACACTCGACCGGATTTCGCGGCTTCACCCTCGCGCTCACGGTGTCCGGCCCGGCCACCGTCGACGGCTTCGTGGCCGCCGCCGTGGAGGCGGGCGCCACGGTGCTGAAGCCCGCCGCGAAATCGCTGTGGGGTTACGGCGGTGTCGTCCAGGCCCCGGACGGGACGATCTGGAAGATCGCGACCTCGGCGAAGAAGGACACCGGCCCGGCCACCCGCGAGATCGACGAGGTCGTCCTGCTGCTCGGTGTCGAGGACGTGAAGGCCACCAAGCAGTTCTACGTGAGCCGGGGCCTGACCGTGGCCAAGAGCTTCGGCGGCAAGTACGCCGAGTTCGCCCCCGGTCAGTCCAGCCCGGTCAAGCTGGCCCTGTACAAGCGCGGCGCGCTGGCCAAGGACCTCGGTGTTCCCGCCGACGGCACCGGCTCGCACCGCATCGTGCTCGGCGGCGCCGCGGACGCCTTCACCGACCCCGACGGATTCGCCTGGGAGACCGCCGCGCCGTCCGCCCCCGCACAGTCCTGACTCCCGGCCCGGCACTCCGCACCACCCCCCGCCTTCTTCGAGAGGAAACCTGCCATGCCGTCCACGTCGTCGTCCGTCGAGAACTCCGGCCCGGCCGCCGAGAAGTACGAGGGGTTCACCGCCGAGGAGCGGGCCGCGATGAAGGAGCACGCACGCGAGCAGAAGAAGACGGCGGCGCGGCGTGGTTCCTCCCGGGCGGAGAAGGAGGCGGCGGCGGAGCAGGACGTCCTCGCGAAGATCGCCGAGATGCCGGAAGCGGACCGGGTCCTCGCCGAGCGGATCCACGAGATCGTCAAGGCCGTCGCTCCCGGACTCTCGCCCAAGCTCTGGTACGGGATGCCCGCGTACGCCAGGGACGGCAAGGTCGTCTGCCACTTCCAGAGCGCGGAGAAGTTCAGGTCGCGGTACGCCACGCTCGGCTTCAGCGACCAGGCGGAGCTCGACGAGGGCGCGATGTGGCCCACCGCCTTCGCCCTGAAGGAGCTGACCGCGGCCGACGAACAGCTCATCGGCGCCCTCGTGAAGAGAGCGGTGGGCTGAGGCCCGCGGGAGCCCTCCGCCCAGCCCGCCTCGGCCGGATGCGGTCCTCAGGCGGTCTTGGCGTGCGCCTGTGCGACGAGCCTCAGATACCGGTCCCAGTCCCAGTGCTCGCCGGGATCGGTGTGATCCGTGCCCGGCACCTCCACGTGTCCGATGATGTGCTCGCGGTCCACGGGTATGCCGTACCGCCGGCAGACCGCGGCGGTCAGCCGGGCCGACGCCGCATACATCGCGTCGGTGAAGTCCTTGGGCCGGTCCACGAAGCCCTCGTGCTCGATGCCGACGCTGCGCTCGTTGTAGGAGCGGTTGCCCGCGTGGTAGGCGACGTCGAGCTCGCGGACCATCTGCGTGACGCGTCCGTCCTTGCCGACGATGTAGTGCGCGGCCGCCCGGTGCCCGGGGTCCTCGAACGCCTTCACCGCGCTGCCGAGGTCGCCCTGGGTGACATGGACGACCACCATGTCGATCCCGTAGTCGTCCGGCCGGTCCGCCCAGCGGAAGTTCGCCTCCGACGCCGCCACCCATCGCGCGCCCCGGAAGTCCACCGCGCCTTCCACCCGCGCTCTGCGCACGCCGGGCAGCCGCCAGTACAGCCGCGACAGCTCGTCACGCGCCAGCAGACCGGTGCCGACGGCGGCCGCGGCCCCGCCGATCAGCAGGGCACGCCGCCCGATCCGCCGGTCGGAGTCGCTCTTCCCGTCCCCCATGTCCGTGCCCTTCCTCGCCCCTCGTGATCGTCAACGGATACTCGCGGGCTGCGGTTCCCGGTGACCCGTACCCTGGAAGGGTTATGACTGAGACCTCGCCACGCCCCCGCCCCCTTCGCGTTCTCGCCGCCATGTCCGGCGGCGTGGATTCCGCCGTCGCCGCCGCCCGCGCCGCCGAAGCCGGCCACGACGTGACCGGCGTCCACCTCGCGCTCTCCGCGAACCCGCAGTCGTTCCGCACGGGCGCACGGGGCTGTTGCACCATCGAGGACTCCCGCGACGCCCGCCGCGCCGCCGATGTCATCGGCATCCCGTTCTATGTGTGGGACCTCGCCGACCGCTTCCGCGAGGACGTCGTCGAGGACTTCGTCGCCGAGTACGAGGCCGGCCGCACCCCCAACCCCTGTCTGCGCTGCAACGAGAAGATCAAGTTCGCCGCGCTGCTCGACAAGGCCCTCGCGCTGGGCTTCGACGCGGTGTGCACCGGCCACTACGCGAAGGTGGTCGTCGGCGAGGACGGCGTCCGGGAACTGCACCGCGCCTCCGACATGGCCAAGGACCAGTCCTACGTCCTCGGCGTCCTGGACGACCGGCAGCTCGCCCACGCCCTCTTCCCGCTCGGCGACACGGTGACGACGAAGGACGAGATCCGCGCGGAGGCCGAGCGCCGCGGGTTGGCGGTCGCCAAGAAGCCCGACTCCCACGACATCTGCTTCATCGCCGACGGCGACACCCAGGGCTTCCTCGCGAACCGGCTGGGCCGCTCGGAGGGCGACATCGTCGACGAGTCCGGCACGAAGGTCGGCACCCACGAGGGCGCGTACGGCTTCACCATCGGCCAGCGCAAGGGCCTGCGCATCGGCACCCCGGCGCCCGACGGCAAGCCGCGCTACGTCCTGGACATCTCCCCGGTGGACAACACGGTGACCGTGGGCCCGGCCGCCGCCCTGGACGTGACCGCGCTGACGGCGATCAGGCCCCGCTGGTGCGGCGCCGCCCCGGCCGGCCCCGGCGTCTACACGGCCCAGTTGCGCGCCCACGGCGGCGAGACCGAGGTGACCGCCGAACTGGTCGACGGCCACCTGGAGGTCGCCTTCGCCGAGCCGGTCCGGGGCGTGGCCCCCGGCCAGGCGATCGTGCTGTACGACGGCACCCGCGTGGTGGGCTCGGCCACGATCGCGTCCACGGTGCGGGCGGGCGCCCCGGTCGCCTGAGCGTCAGTCCCGGCCGTCGAAGAACTCCGCCAGCACCGGCGCGAGGACGGCCGGGTCGACCATGTGGGTCTGGCCCTCCAGCGTCCGGTACGCGCCGTCCGGGACCGCGTCCGCGACGGTGCGCACGGCATCGCGCAGCCAGGGCGGACCGGCCTCGCCCGCGACGGCCAGCACCGGCACGCGGACCGACGCCAGCCGCTCCCTCGGCGGCCGCCCGTCGCCCATGACGGCGTCGTCGTAGGCGAGGGTGGGAGCGACGGCCTCCATCCCCGCCCACATGGGCGACCGGCGAGCCCCCTGGATCATCTCCTCGGCCAGCCCCGTCAGGCGCAGGAACAGCTCGACCGCGTCGCCGCGCCGGTCCTGCGCGAGCGCCTCGGTGAGGTTCGCGGTGTACTCGGCGCGCCCCCGCGCGGCCTCGTCGTCGAGGGCGAACGGCGTCTCGTAGACGGCCACCCGGCTCACCGGCAGCCCGGCGGCCGCCGCCTCCAGCGCCAGGGCGCCGCCCGACGAGACGCCGTACAGCGCGGCCTCGCCGCCCACCGCGTCGATGAGCGAGGCCAGGTCCTCGACCTCGCGCTCCACCGCGTACGGCGCGGTGTCACCGCTCTCGCCGCGGCCCCGGCGGTCGTAGCGGACGGCGGTGAAGCGGTCCGCGAGCAGGCCGGCCAGGGGCGTCATGGTGCCGCCCGTGGACATCGCTCCGCTCACCAGGATGACCGCGGGGCCCCGGCCGGTGCTCTCGTACGCGAGTTCGGTGCCGTCGCGGGAAACAGTCTTCTTGTCCATGCTCATGCAGACTGCCGCACGGCACCGCACTCATCGGCCTACGACACCTCCGTCGGCACGACTTCCACTTCGTAGAAGCAGAGATGGTCCTTGATCTCGGCGACGTCCTCCTTCGGGTCGGGGTAGGCCCAGACGAGGTCCGCCGCGTCCGGGAGCGACCAGTAGGACGCCGTTCCCTTGAAGGGGCAGTGCGTATGGGTGTCGGAGGGGGTCAGCAGGTCGAGCCGTACGTCCTCGGCGGGGATGTAGTACCGCACGGGACAGCCGGTCTCGCGCAGCGCGAGCGCCCGGTCGGTCTCGGCCAGCACCTGGTCCTTGTGGACGACCCTGATGCGCCGGTCGTCCCGCTCGATCGTGATCGTGTGTCCGTTGGCCATACCGGAACAGCACGCGCGGGCCCCCGGTTCTTCCCGCGTACCGTGGCCGCATGCGTATCTGCGTCTTCCTCTCCGCCGCCGACCTCGACGACCGCTACACCGGCCCCGCGCGCGAGTTCGCCGAACTCCTCGGCAAGGGCGGCCACACCCTGGTGTGGGGCGGTTCCGACGTCGGCCTGATGAAGGTGGTCGCCGACGGCGTGCAGGAGGCCGGCGGGCGGCTGTGCGGGGTGTCGGTGGGCTTCCTCGCGGCCACCGCGCGGGCCGGGGCCGACGAGATGGTGATCGCGGCCGACCTCGCCGAGCGAAAGCGGCTGCTGCTGGAGAAGTCCGACGCCGTGGTGATCATGGTGGGCGGCACCGGCACCCTCGACGAGGCGACCGAGATCCTGGAGCTGAAGAAGCACGGACACACCGACAAGCCGGTCGTGCTGCTGAACACCGCGGGCTTCTACGACGGCCTCAAGGAGCAGTTCCGGCGCATGGAGGACGAGGGCTTCCTGCCCCTCCCCCTCACCGACCTGGTGTTCTTCGCGGAGGAGGCGGTCGGGGCGCTGGCCTACCTGGAGGAGAGCCAGGGCGTCGAGTGACCCGTCGGTGATGCGAGCATGGCGGGCATGGCTACTCATGTGATCACCGGAGCGGGCTCCGGCATCGGCGCGGCCGTCGCCCGCCGTCTGCACGCGCGCGGGGACGAACTCGTCCTGCACGCGCGCGACGCGGGCCGCGCGAAGGAGCTGGCGGCCCTGTTCCCCGGCGCACGGACGCTCGTCGGCGATCTGGCCGACCCCGACAAGCTGAGCTGGGCCTTCTCCCACCAGACGCTCCCCGGCCGGGTGGACTCCCTGGTCCACGTCGCCGGAGTGGTCGACCTCGGTCCGGTCGGCGACCTGACCCCGAAGACCTGGCGCCACCAGCTCAACGTCAACCTGATCGCCCCCGCCGAGCTGACCCGGCACTTCCTGCCCCAACTGCGCGCCGCCCGCGGCCACGTGCTCTTCGTGAACTCCGGGGCGGGCCTGCGGGCGAGCGCCGAATGGTCCGCCTACGCCGCCTCCAAGCACGGCCTGAAGGCCCTCGCGGACTCGCTGCGCCAGGAGGAGCACGGCAACGGCGTCCGCGTCACCTCCGTCTACCCCGGCCGCACCGCCAGCCCCATGCAGGCCAAGGTCCACCAGCAGGAGGGCAAGGAGTACGACCCCGCGGAGTGGATCGACCCCGAGTCGGTGGCGACGACGATCCTCATGGCGCTCGACCTGCCGAGGGACGCGGAGGTCAACGACCTGACGGTGCGCCCGGGGAGCTGAGGCCGGCGTCGCGGACGAGGGCCGGCTCCGGGGGAGGGCCGCGCCCGCCCGGCTACGTAGGCTTCACCTGTGAACGCACACTTCAGTTTTGGTCCCGCCACCGGTGTCGGCTCCCTGCCGGGCGGTGACGCCCGCGAAGCCGCCAAGGCCGCCACCGGGTCCTTCGAGGACTTCCCGTTCCTCGCCGAGCTGCCGGCCCGCGGCCCCGGCGCGGACATGATCGGCCGTACCGCGGGGATGCTCGTCGAGCTGTACGCGCGCGTGGAGCCCAGCGGGTGGCGGATCGGCGACCGGCCGGGCCGGGACACCAAGCGGGCCCGGTCCTGGCTGGGCGAGGACCTGGACGCGCTGGAGGAGTTCACCCAGGGCTACGAGGGCCAGGTGAAGGTGCAGGCCGTCGGGCCGTGGACCCTTGCCGCCGCACTGGAGCTGAAGAACGGTCAGTCGGTGCTCTCCGACCACGGAGCCCGCCGCGACCTCGCCGGTTCCCTCGGCGAGGGCCTGCGCCTGCACCTCGAGGAGGTGCGGCGGCGTCTGCCGGGCGCCCAGGTCGTGCTTCAGCTCGACGAACCGTCCCTCACCGCCGTCCTGCGCGGTGAGGTGCGCACCGCCAGCGGCTACCACACCCACCGGGCCGTCGACCGGCAGCTCGTGGAGGCCGCGCTCCGGGACGTCATGGGGGTGCACGACGACGGGCCCGTCGTGGTCCACTCGTGCGCACCGGACGTCCCTTTCGCCCTCTTGCGCCGGGCGGGGGCGGCGGCGGTCTCCTTCGACTTCTCGCTTCTCACCGAGCGTGACGACGACACGATCGGTGAAGCGGTCGAGGCGGGAACCCGGCTCTTCGTCGGTGTCGTGCCCGGCGCGGACGCCCCATTGTCAGACCCTGCCGGTAGCGTCAGGGGTGTCAGGACGTTGTGGCGCAGGCTGGGGCTGCGACCGGGGCTGCTCGCGGAGGCGGTCACCCTCACGCCGTCGTGCGGACTCGCGGGGGCCTCTCCGGCGTACGCCCGCCAGGCCCTCGCCCACTGCGTCCGGGCGGCGAGATCCCTCGCGGACAACCCAGAGTAACGGGAGGACAAACGGTGGCCGGCGACAGGCAAGCGGAGACGACGGTGCCCTCGGAGGCACGGGAGCAGCACGCGCAGCTCGCTGAGCAGATCGAGGAGCACCGCTTCCGGTACTACGTGAAGGACGCTCCCGTCATCAGCGACGCGGAGTTCGACCGGCTCCTGCGCGCGCTGGAGGCGCTGGAGGAGCGGTACGCCGAGCTGCGCACGCCCGACTCGCCGACCCAGAAGGTCGCGGGCGCGTACGCGACGGAGTTCACGGCCGTGCAGCACCGCGAGCGGATGCTCTCGCTGGACAACGCCTTCGACGACCTGGAGCTCGCCGCCTGGGCCGAACGCGTCCACAAGGACGTCGGCTCCCTGCCCCACCACTTCCTGTGCGAGCTCAAGGTCGACGGCCTGGCGGTCAACCTCACGTACGAGAACGGCCGGCTCACGCGCGCGGCGACCCGCGGCGACGGCCGCACGGGCGAGGACATCACGCCCAACGTGCGCACCATCGCGGAGATCCCCGAGCGCCTCATGGGCGACGGGGTCCCGTCCCTGGTGGAGATCCGCGGCGAGGTCTACTTCCCGATGGAGAAGTTCGAGGAGCTCAACGCCCGGCTGGTCGAGGCCGGCGACAAGCCCTTCGCCAATCCGCGCAACGCGGCGGCCGGTTCCCTGCGCCAGAAGGATCCGCGCGTCACGGCGTCCCGTCCGCTGCACATGGTCGTGCACGGCATCGGCGCGCTGGAGGGCTACGAGGGCCTCGGGCGTCTCTCCGAGGCCTACGACCTGCTCAAGACCTGGGGGCTGCCCACCTCCCGGCACAACAAGGTGGTCGACGACCTCGACGGCGTACGGGAGTTCATCGCCTACTTCGGCGAGAACCGGCACTCGGTGGAGCACGAGATCGACGGCGTGGTCGTCAAACTCGACGAGATCCGGCTCCAGGGCCGGCTCGGTTCCACGGCCCGCGCGCCCCGGTGGGCGATCGCCTACAAGTACGCGCCGGAGGAGGTCAACACCCGGCTCGTCGACATCAAGGTGGGCGTCGGCCGCACCGGCCGTGTCACGCCGTACGCCCAGGTCGAGCCGGTGACGGTGGCCGGCTCCGAGGTCGAGTTCGCCACCCTGCACAACCAGGACGTCGTCAAGGCCAAGGGGGTCCTGATCGGCGACACCGTGGTGCTGCGCAAGGCCGGTGACGTGATCCCGGAGATCCTCGGGCCGGTGGCGGACCTGCGCGACGGCACCGAGCGCGCGTTCGTGATGCCGTCCGAGTGCCCCGAGTGCGGCACACCGCTGCGGCCGATGAAGGAGGGCGACGTCGACCTGCGCTGCCCCAACGCCCGCACCTGCCCCGCCCAGTTGCGCGAGCGCCTGTTCTACCTGGCCGGCCGCAAGGCACTGGACATCGACCACTTCGGGTACGTGGCCGCGGCCGCTCTCACCAAGCCGCTGGAGCCGGAGACCCCCCCGCTGGCCGACGAGGGCGACCTGTTCGACCTCACCATCGACCGGCTGCTGCCCATCAAGGCGTATGTGCTCGACCAGGACAGCGGACTGCCCAAGCGGGATCCGAAGACCGGCGAGGAGAAGATCGCCACGGTCTTCGCCAACCAGCAGGGCGAGCCCAAGAAGAACGCGCTCGCCATGCTCGACACCATCGCCGCCGCCAAGGAGCGCCCCCTGGCGCGCGTCCTCACCGGCCTGTCGATCCGTCACGTCGGACCGGTCGCGGCGGAGGCGCTGGCCCGTGAATTCCGCTCGATCGAGCGCATCGAGCGGGCCACCGAGGAGGAGCTGGCGGCCACCGACGGGGTCGGCGCCATCATCGCCGCCTCCCTCAAGGAGTGGTTCGCCGAGGAGTGGCACCAGGAGATCCTGCGCAAGTGGAAGGCGGCCGGCGTCCGCATGGAGGAGGAGGGCTCCGCCGAGGACGAAGGGCCGCGCCCCCTCGAAGGGCTCACGGTCGTCGTCACGGGCACCCTCGAGCACTTCACCCGGGACGGCGCCAAGGACGCCCTGCAGAGCCGCGGAGCGAAGGTCACCGGTTCGGTCTCGAAGAAGACGTCTTTCGTCGTTGTGGGTGACAGCCCCGGATCGAAGTACGACAAGGCGATGCAGCTCAAGGTTCCGGTTCTGAACGAGGACGGCTTCACCGTCCTGCTGGAACACGGTCCCGAGGCGGCTTCCGAAGCGGCCCTGCCCATCGAGGAGTAGCGCGCGGCGGCGGTTGAAGGCCACCCGATCGGCGCATACCAGATGCATACGGGTGGCCGGGGCGCATTCGGGCAACCGTCGACGACCGCTGCCCGTGGAAGCCTTCTGCGGCCTACTGTTGAGACGTGCGCCTGCCGTGCCCAGCTGCGGTCGGGGCGCCCTTCTGCTCCTGGCGGGCAGAAGGAAGGGTTTTCCAACGCGGCGCCGCCCGGGGATCGTCGGGCAACGGGCCGCGTGGCGTGGGCACCGCCGGCTGTGAGAGGGACGGGAATGGAACCGACCGAGAGCGCCGCCCCGGGCGAGGCGGTGCGCCGACGCCGGGTCGCCGGCGTCTGGTGGGGGAGCTGGTGGACGGAGCGCTCCGAAGGACGTCCGGGGGCGGAGGCGTACGTACCGCACACCGAGCCGCACTCCACCCTGGACGCGCGTGCCTCCGTCCAGCCGCCTCCCGGTCTGCCCGGCGGCGCCGCGTCCGACCGGCATCTGTCCTGGCCCGCACTGCCCGCGACCGTCGTCGGAGCGGCCGCCTTCGCCCTCGGCGCGGGGTTCTACCGCGCCTTCACCGACGGCCATGCGCTCTTCCCGTCCGGTGAGGCCGGCTGGGCGCTGGCCGTCCTGGCCGGCGTCGTCGTCGGACATCTCGTCCTGCTCGGCCGCGCCCGCTGGTGGGGCGGCACCGGCTCCGGCGCCGCCCTCACCCTCGCCGTGCTGCTGCTGTACGGGTGGGTGCCCGCCGGCCTGGTCAGCCTCACCGTCGTCGTGCTGGTCGGCATAGCCCGGCGCCACCGCTGGCGGCAGGGCGTCCTGCACGGCGCGGTGGACATCCTCGGCATCGGCGCGGGCGCGCTCCTGCTGGCCGCCTGCGGGCGGATACCGTCCGTGGAGCGCCCCTGGGCCCCCGGCACCTGGACGCTCTACACCGCTCCCCAGGTCATGCTGGTGGCCGTCGCCTACCTCGCCGTCACCCGCGTCCTGCTCTGGTATCTCCACGCCCCCCGC
The DNA here is from genome assembly GCF_001746365.1 of Streptomyces sp. LUP30. GTDB lineage: Bacteria > Actinomycetota > Actinomycetes > Streptomycetales > Streptomycetaceae > Streptomyces. The sequence goes on along the minus strand of NZ_MJAJ01000023.1, from coordinate 58,006 downwards.
GTCGGCGGACTGCCCACCGTCGCCCGCACCGCCCTGGTCAGACAGGGCCTGGTGGCGGTCGCCCTGCTGGGCATCGCCCCGCTGATCTGCGTGGTGGCCCTGGCCAAGCCCGTACTGCTGCCGCTGTTCGCGATCCCGCTCATCGCCCTCGACTCCACCCTGTGGATAGCGCGCGCCCGCGCCGAGGAGCAGCTGCGCGACCCGCTCACCGGGCTGCCCAACCGTCAGTGGCTGCTGGAGCGCATCTGGACCGCCCTGGACGACGCCGAACGCATCGGCGCCCGGGCCGCACTGATGCTGATCGACCTCGACCGCTTCCGCTCCGTCAACGACACCCTCGGCCATCTCGCCGGCGACCGCCTGTTGCTGCAGATAGCCGACCGGCTGCGGGTCGCCCTCCCGCGCGGGGCGGAGGTCGCGCGGCTCGGCGGGGACGAGTTCGCCGTCTTACTGCCCGTCGCGGACTCCACCACCTCCGCGAGCCGGATCGCCCGCGCCCTGGTCGCCGACCTGAGCTCGCCGCTCGACCTCGACGGCCTCACCCTCGTGCTGGAGGCCAGCGCCGGGGTCGCCGTCTTCCCCGACCACGCCCTCGACGCCGAGGGCCTGTTGCGCCGTGCCGACGTGGCGATGTACCAGGCCAAGCGGGACCGCACCGGAGTCGAGGTGTACGAGTCCAAGCGCGACTCCAACACCCCCGACCGGCTCGGCCTGCTGGGCGACCTGCGGCGCGCCCTCGACGCGCACGAGGTACAGCTGCACTACCAGCCGAAGGTCCGCTTCGACGGACAGGTGGCGGGACTCGAGGCCCTGGTCCGCTGGGTGCACCCGGAGCGCGGGAAGGTGCCGCCGGACGAGTTCATAGCGATCGCCGAGTCGTCCGGGCTGATGCCCTATCTGACGGAGTACGTGCTGGACACCGCGCTCGCCCAGGTCGCCCGGTGGCGGGCCCAGGGCCTGTACGTGCCGGTCGCGGTGAACGTGTCCCCCCGCGACGTCCACACACCGGGGTTCGCCGGATCCGTCGCCGCCCGCCTCGCCCGGCACGGAGTGCCCGCGGGAGCGCTCCAACTGGAGATAACCGAGCACGTCCTCCTGGAGGACCCGCAGCGCGCCGCCGACACCCTCAACGCGCTGACCGGCCACGGAGTCAAGATGTCCCTGGACGACTTCGGCACCGGCTACTCCTCCCTGGTCCATCTGCGCCGGCTGCCGGTGAGCGAGCTGAAGATCGACCGCTCGTTCGTGGCCCGGCTGGCCGTGGACCCCGAGGACGCCGAGATCGTGCGCTGCACCCTCGACCTCGCGCACTCCCTGGGCCTGCTGGTGGTCGCCGAGGGCGTCGAGGACGACGAGACGTGGGAACGTCTGCGCGACCTGGGCTGCGACGCGGTCCAGGGCTGGCTGGTCGCCGCCGCGATGCCCCCCGAGGAGACGACGGCCTGGCTGCGGGCCCGCGGCTCACGCGGCTGGCAGCGCCCCGCCGCGGCCCTCCCGGCGGCCGCGTCGGACGAGTAGCCGCCCCCTCCGCCCCCTTCGCCCCACACGTTCACCCGTTCGCCGGCGCCCGTGGGCCGAGGCCCGGCGAGGGCGCCGCAGCCGCGGAACGCCGGTGGGAACCCGGGAGGCGAGCCGAACCGTTTCACGGGTAGGCCGCCCCGCACCCTAGGATTGGGCGGAAGCACACACTCACTCACTCCACCCCAGAGGAACGCTGCATGCCTGGCATCACGCGCGAGGAGGTCGCCCACCTCGCCCGGCTGGCGCGTCTGGAGCTGAAGCCCGAAGAGCTCGAACACTTCGCGGGACAGCTGGACGACATCATCGGCGCGGTCGCCCGCGTCAGCGAGGTCGCCGACCAAGACGTACCGCCGACCTCGCACCCGCTCCCGCTGACCAACGTCATGCGGGCGGACGAGGTCCGTCCGTCGCTCACCCCCGAGCAGGCGCTCTCCGGCGCCCCGGCCCAGGAGCAGCAGCGTTTCAAGGTGCCGCAGATCCTGGGGGAGGACTAACCGCCATGACGGACAACGTCACCATCATCAAGCTCACCGCCGCCGAGACCGCCGCGAAGATCGCCTCCGGCGAGCTCACGGCCGTCCAGGTCACCGAGGCGCACCTGGCGCGCATCGAGGCCGTCGACGAGAAGGTCCACGCCTTCCTGCACGTCGACCGCGAGGGCGCCCTCGCGCAGGCCCGCGCCGTCGACGAGAAGCGGGAGCGCGGCGAGAAGCTCGGGCCCCTCGCCGGCGTCCCGCTCGCCCTCAAGGACATCTTCACCACCGAGGGCATCCCGACGACCGTCGGCTCGAAGATCCTCGAGGGCTGGATCCCGCCGTACGACGCGACGCTCACCAAGCGGCTGAAGGCCGCCGACGTGGTCATCCTCGGCAAGACCAACATGGACGAGTTCGCCATGGGGTCCTCCACCGAGAACAGCGCCTACGGCCCGACCGGCAACCCCTGGGACCTCACCAAGATCCCCGGCGGCTCCGGCGGCGGCTCCTCCGCCGCCCTCGCGTCCTTCCAGGCGCCGCTGGCCATCGGCACGGACACCGGCGGTTCCATCCGCCAGCCGGCCGCGGTCACCGGCACGGTCGGCGTGAAGCCGACGTACGGCGCGGTCTCGCGGTACGGCATGGTCGCCTTCTCGTCCTCCCTCGACCAGGGCGGCCCCTGCGCCCGCACGGTCCTGGACGCCGCGCTGCTGCACGAGGTCATCGCCGGGCACGACCCGCTGGACTCGACGTCCATCGACGCGCCCGTCCCGCCGGTCGTCGAGGCCGCCCGCAACGGCAGCGTCGACGGCATGCGCGTCGGTGTCGTCAAGCAGTTCCGCGGCGAGTTCTACCAGGCCGGCGTCATCCAGCGGTTCGACGAGTCCGTCGCGCTGCTGAAGGAGCTGGGCGCGGAGATCGTCGAGCTGGACTGCCCGTCCTTCGACCTCGCCCTGCCGGCGTACTACCTGATCGCGCCGTCCGAGTGCTCGTCCAACCTGGCCCGTTTCGACGGCCTGCGCTACGGCCTGCGCGTCGGCGACGACGGCACCCGCTCCGCCGAGGACGTCACCTCCCTCACCCGTGAGGCGGGCTTCGGTCCCGAGGTCAAGCGGCGCATCATGCTCGGCACGTACGCCCTGTCGAGCGGCTACTACGACGCCTACTACGGCTCCGCGCAGAAGGTCCGCACGCTCATCACGCGCGACTTCGAGAAGGCCTTCGAGCAGGTCGACGTGATCGTCTCGCCGACGACCCCGACCACCGCCTTCGCGATCGGCGAGCGCGCCGACGACCCGATGGCGATGTACCTGGCCGACCTGTGCACCATCCCGACCAACCTCGCGGGCAACGCGGCCATGTCGCTGCCCTGCGGTCTGGCCCCGGAGGACGACCTCCCGGTCGGGCTGCAGATCATCGCCCCGGCGATGAAGGACGACCGTCTGTACAAGGTCGGCGCCGCCGTCGAGGCCGCCTTCGTGGAAAGGTGGGGTCACCCGCTTCTCGAGGAGGCTCCGTCGCTGTGAGCGCACTGAACAAGGCCAAGGGCTTCAAGAAGTCCAAGTCCGGTACGTACCTGTCCATCGCCGGGACCGCGTTCGGCGCGATCGGCGTCGCCAAGCGGCTCAAGAAGGCCCGTGCCGAGAAGGACACGCTGGTCCTGATCGACGCCACCGTGTCCGCCGTCGCCATCGTCACCGGCCTCGCCATCCTGTACCGCGAGCTGAAGCGGCTGGGCGACGACGACGTCCTGCTGGGCTGAGAGGGAAGTTTCACCGTGACCACCACGACCGACCTGGTGTCGTACGAGGACGCACTCGCGTCGTACGACCCCGTCATGGGCCTCGAGGTCCATGTCGAACTCGGCACCAAGACGAAGATGTTCTGCGGTTGTTCGACCGAGCTCGGTCAGGACGCCAACACGCAGACCTGTCCCACCTGCCTCGGCATGCCCGGCGCGCTCCCGGTCGTCAACGCGATCGGGATCGAGTCGGCGATCAAGATCGGTCTCGCGCTGAACTGCGAGATCGCCGAGTGGTGCCGCTTCGCCCGGAAGAACTACTTCTATCCGGACATGCCGAAGAACTTCCAGACCTCCCAGTACGACGAGCCGATCGCCTTCGACGGCTACCTCGACGTGCAGCTGGAGGACGGCGAGACCTTCCGGGTGCAGATCGAGCGCGCCCACATGGAGGAGGACACCGGCAAGTCGACCCACGTCGGCGGCGCCACCGGCCGCATCCACGGCGCGTCCCACTCGCTGCTGGACTACAACCGCGCCGGCATCCCGCTCATCGAGATCGTCACCAAGCCGATCGAGGGCGCGGGCGAGCGTGCTCCCGAGGTCGCCCGGGCGTACGTGCGTGAGCTGCGCGAGGTCATCAAGGCGCTCGGCGTCTCCGAGGCCCGCATGGAGATGGGCCAGATGCGCTGCGACGTGAACCTGTCGCTGCGCCCGCACGGCCGGGAGAAGTTCGGCACGCGGTCCGAGACGAAGAACGTGAACTCGCTGCGGTCCGTGGAGCGCGCGGCCCGTTTCGAGATCCAGCGGCACGCGGCCGTGCTGAACGGCGGCGGCACGATCATCCAGGAGACCCGCCACTTCCACGAGGACACCGGGTCCACGACCTCGGGCCGTGTGAAGGAGGAGGCCGAGGACTACCGGTACTTCCCGGAGCCCGACCTGGTGCCGGTCGCCCCGTCGCGCGCGTGGGTCGAGGAGATCCGCGCCGGACTGCCGGAGCTGCCGCTGGTCCGCCGCAACCGGCTGGTCGCCGAGTGGGGCATCTCCGCCACCGACATGCAGTCGATCCTGAACGCCGGTGCGCTGGACCTGATCGTCGCCACCATCGACGCCGGGGCCGACGCGGCCTCGGCCCGCAAGTGGTGGATGGGCGAACTGGCCCGCAGCGCCAACGAGTCGGGCGTCGCGCTCGACGAGCTGGCCATCACGCCGGCGCAGGTCGCGCGGGTCGCCGAGCTGGTCCTCAAGGGCGATCTGAACGACAAGCTGGCCCGCCAGGTCATCGAGGGCGTCCTCGCGGGCGAGGGCGGCCCGGACGAGGTCGTCGACAAGCGCGGGCTGAAGGTCGTCTCCGACGACTCCGCGCTCGGCACGGCCGTCGACGAGGCCATCGCGGGCAACCCGGGCGTCGCCGACAAGATCCGCGGCGGCAAGGTCGCGGCGGCCGGCGCCCTGGTCGGCGCGGTGATGAAGGCCACGCGCGGCCAGGCCGACGCGGCCCGCGTCAAGGAGCTGATCCTGGAGAAGCTGGGCGTCAGCGAGGGCTGAGCCCCGCCGGACTCCCGAAGGGGTGCACCGCGAGCCGGTGCACCCCTTTGCCCTGCCGCGAACGCGACGCGCTACGCTCGCCCGCCATGAGTGCACGAACCGACTCCGAACCCCACAGCGACACGGAGGACCTGGAGGGCCCGGACGAGGAGTACGGCACCGAGGACGCCCGACGGGCCCGCTGGACGGCGACCGCCACCGGAGCGCTGCTCACCCTCGCCGGCCTCGCCGCGTCCCTCATACGCCTCACCCGTTCCGCTCCGGCCCTCGTCCCGGCGGCCTACGCCCTCGGCGCCGTCGTCTGCGCCCTCGCTGCGTTCCTCGGATCCCGGGGCCGCACCCGGCGCGCCCTGTGGCTGCTCGTCGCCGGCGTCACGGTGATGGCGTTCGGCGACCAGGCCGACTGACGTGCCCCGACAGCACGGACGTTATTGTCCTGTGATCTGTCTCCCACTCCTGTGAAAAGCCACACGAACACGACAAACGATCTCGTGCGCCTGCAAGAGTGAACCCGTATCGCTCATACGTTCTTTGCGGGCTGTTTCCCGGTCAAAGATCCACAATTCACCTCCGGGAGCACGTCAGTGGCAGCCCTCGCACGTTGGTGTGTCCGCAACCGCCTGCTCGTGGTGGTGCTCTGGCTGCTGGCCCTGGGCGGCACGGCCACGGCGGCCGTCGTCGCAGGCTCCGCGTACTCCGACGACTACGAGGTTCCCGGCACCGAGTCCGGCCGCGCCACGCACCTGCTCACCGAGGCCTTCCCGGGCCTCGGCGGCGACAGCGACACCGTCGTCTGGCACACCACGCAGGGCACGGTCCGCGCCGTCGACGTCGAACAGACCATGACCCGCACGCTGGAGAAGATCGCCGACCTGCCCGGTGTGGCCTCCGTCGCCGGGCCCTACGACGGGCAGGGCGCGGCGCAGATCAGCAAGGACGGGCACACGGCCTACGCCACCGTCGTCTTCGAGGACCGCGCCGAGGACGTCGACCGCGGCGAGGCGCAGACCGTCGTCGACACCGCCGAGGCCGCCCGCGGCGACGGCCTCCAGGTCGAACTGGGCGGCAGCGCGATAGCCCTCACCGAGTCCTCCGGCGGCCATGCCGCCGAGATCGTCGGCGTGGCCGTCGCCGCGGTGGTGCTGTTCCTCGCCTTCGGCTCCCTCGCCGCCTCGGCGCTGCCCATCGCCACCGCCCTGGTCGGGGTGGGCACCGCGTACGCGGGGATCGCGCTGCTCGGGCACGCCATGACCGTCGCCGACTTCGCCCCCATGCTCGGTCTGCTCGTGGGACTCGGTGTCGGCATCGACTACGCGCTGTTCATCGTCACCCGGCACCGGCGCGGACTGAAACGCGGGCTGCCGGTCGCCGAGGCCGCCGGGAACGCGGTGGCCACCACCGGACGCGCCGTGGTCTTCGCGGGCGCCACGGTGTGCCTGGCCCTGCTCGGCATGCTGACCCTGCGCCTGAGCTTCCTCAACGGCGTGGCGGTCGCCGCCTCACTGACCGTCGTCCTCACCGTCGCCGCCTCCGTGACGCTGCTGCCGGCCCTGCTGTCGTTCCTCGGCATGCACGCCCTCAGCCGCCGCGAACGACGCCGCCTCGCCGACCACGGGCCGCAGCCCGAGCTGCCGACCGGGCTCGCCGCCCGCTGGTCGGCGTTCGTCGAGCGCCACCCCCGGCTGCTCGGTGCGCTCGCCCTCGTCGTCATCGCGGTCCTCGCCCTGCCCACCCTCTCCCTGCGCCTGGGCACCTCCGACCAGGGCAACGCCCCGAAATCGGCCACCACGCGCCAGGCCTACGACCTCCTCGCCGAAGGCTTCGGCCCCGGCGTGAACGGTCCGCTGACCCTGGTGACCCGCGTCCAGGGCGCCGAGGACCGGCTCGCCCTGGACAACCTCGACACGGCCCTGCGCGCCGCCGACGGGGTGGCGTCCGTGACGCCGGTGACCTTCGACTCCGGCGGCCACGCCGCCCACCTCACGGTCGTGCCGCAGTCCTCGCCGCAGTCGCCGCGCACCAGCGAGCTCGTCGACCGGCTGCGCACCGAGGTGCTGCCGCGCGCGCAGGCCGGCACCTCCCTCGACGTGCAGGTCGGCGGGGTGACCGCCGGCTACGACGACTTCGCGGACGTCATCGTCGGCAAGCTGCCGCTGTTCGTCGGGGTCGTCATCACCCTGGGCGCTCTGCTGCTCCTGCTCGCGTTCCGGTCCGTCGGCATCCCGCTCAAGGCCGCGGTGATGAACGTCGCCGCCGTGGCCGCCGCGTTCGGCGTCGTCGTCGCGATCTTCCAGTGGGGCTGGGGGAGCGAGCTGCTGGGCCTCGGCCGGGCCGGGCCGATCGAGCCCTTCCTCCCCGTGATCATGGTGTCGGTGCTGTTCGGTCTCTCCATGGACTACCAGGTCTTCCTGGTCAGCCGGATGTACGAGGAGTGGCTGGAGACCGGTGACAACCGGCGCGCCGTCCGGGTCGGCCTCGCCGAGACCAGCCGGGTGATCAACTCCGCCGCCGTCATCATGATCTCGGTGTTCCTGGCCTTCGTCCTCAGCGGCGACCGGGTGATCGCCATGTTCGGCATCGGCCTCGCCGCCGCCGTCGCCCTCGACGCCTTCGTGCTGCGCACGCTCCTGGTGCCCGCGCTGATGCACCTGCTCGGCGGCGCCAACTGGTGGCTGCCCCGCGGGCTCGACCGGCGCCTGCCGAGGATCAGCATCGAACCGCCCGAGTGCCGCGCCGCCCATGAGAGGCTCGCGGAGGCAGTGGACACAGCACATGTACTGGAGAAGGAGCCGCAGCCGGATGTACGCGATATCGCTGGGTGACGACGGAGCCGAGCTGCGCCCCCTGGAGCCCTGGCACGCCGAGGAGTTCCTCGCACACCTCGAACGCGGCCGCGAGTTCATCAACCAGTACGTCCCCTTCGGCTCGAAGGCCGTGGACCCGGCCGGCGCGCGCGAGGTGCTCCAGCGCTACGCCGACATGCGGGCCGCCGACACCGGCTCGCTGCACGGCCTGTGGCTGGACGGCCGGCTCGTGGGCGGCGTGCTCTTCCTGAACTTCGACGCCCAGGCGGGGAACTGTGAGGTCGGCTGCTGGCTGGAGCCCTCCGGGACCGGCCGCGGGCTGATCACCAGGGCCGTCCGGGTGCTGATCGACTTCGCCGTGGAGCAGCGGGGGATCCAGCGCATCGAGTGGATCGCCTCCGCGGGTAACGCCCCCAGCCTGAACGTCGCCCGGCGGCTCGGCATGACCCGCGACGGCGTGCACCGGCAGGCGTACCCCTATCGTGGGGTGCGGCACGACCTCGAGGTGTGGTCCGTGCTGGCCCAGGAGTGGCGCGACGCACGTGCGCGTGCCGCTCACGACGATCATTAAGGGACCTCTCAGAGAGCGTCCGTACGGTGCGAGGTATGGGAACCAAGACTGCTGACGAGACCGGCGCCGAGACCGCCGGGACCACGACCGACGACGAGAAGGCGGCCCTCACCGGGACCGACGCCGCGAACGAGGTGACCGAGGAGGCCCCGCACTCCCCGGAGGACGCCGACGAGCTCGCCGCCGAGGACGAGGCCGCCGTCGCGGACGGCTCCGTCGGCGTCGGCCAGGGCGCGGGCGCCGTCGTCTCCGCCGCGCTCGGCTTCGTCTCGCTCACCGGCAGCTGGATCGGCACCCTCGCCGGCGCCCGCCAGACCCTTGTCGGCCAGCTGCAGACGTCCGCCTCCTCGGGCACGACCGTCGCCAAGCAGCTGGAGGTGATCTACGGCGACGCCTGGCAGGCCACCGCGCTGTGGGCCGGTCTCTTCGCCCTGGCCGCGCTGGTCACCGGCGTCGTCGTGCTGGCACGCCCCGCCTTCGGCAGCCCCGCCCGTCCGCAGGCGGCCTGGATCAAGTCGGTCTCCTGGGCCGGCGTGGCCCTCGGCGTCATCGGCCTGCTGCTGGCCGTCCTGAAGTACACCGACGCCCTGCTCGGCCTGCCCTCCGCCGGCTGAGTCCGCGCACGTCACGAGGGGCCTTAGGCCGGCCGTAAGCACCTTACGGCCGTCCTGAGGCCCCTTCGGCGCGTCTAAGGCGCCGTCCGCCGCCGAAGATGCGGAACTCTCCCGATGTGGCGTACCCCCCTGGCGGACGAAGGTGGAGGCATCGCAGCAAGCGAAGCCCGACACCGACCTCTCAGGGGACACACACCATGTACGAGTACGAGCTCCACCAGGCCCGTTCCGCCGAACTGCGCCGCCGGGCCGCCGACGAGCGGCTGGCCCACGAGGCGGCCCGCAACGCCCGCGCCGCCCGTCGCGAGGCCGCCTCACGCACCGCCCAGCGGTCGGACGGTGACGCCGAGAGCGAATCGCATACCCGCCGTCCGCGCCGGTTCGGCTTCCCCCGGCCGGCGTGAACACCGCCGTGGAGCGGGGTGGCCGTACGGGGGTCGGCCGCCCCGCAGAGGAGGGCCCGGCGATATCCGCTGGGCCCTCCTCGTTCCCGCGTGCCATGCTCGCCCCCGTGGAGACCAGGTCAGTCAGCCCCGTCTTCGTCGGCCGCGCCGACGAGTTGGACACCCTGAACGAGGCGCTCTCCCGCGCCGCGGCGGGAGAGCCACAGGCGTTGCTCATCGGCGGCGAGGCCGGCGTCGGAAAGACCAGGCTGGTCGAGGAGTTCGCCACGGCCGCCTGCCGCCGCGGCGCCGTCGTCGCCCTCGGCGGCTGTGTCGAGATCGGCGCCGACGGACTGCCCTTCGCCCCGTTCTCCACCGCCCTGCGCGCCCTGCGCCGCGCGCTGCCGGACGAACTGGCCGCCTGCGCGGCCGGCCAGGAGGAGGAACTCGCCCGGCTGCTACCGGAGTTGGGGCAGAGCCGGACCGGCCGCCACGACGAGGAGGGCATGGCCCGCCTCTTCGAACTCACCGCCCGTCTCCTGGAACGCGTCGCGGCCGAGCACACCGTCGTCCTCGTCCTGGAGGACCTGCACTGGGCCGACGCCTCCACCCGCCACCTCCTGTCCTACCTGCTGCGCACCCTGCGCGCCGGCCGCCTCGTCGTCCTCGCCACCTACCGCGCCGACGACATCCACCGCCGCCATCCGCTGCGCCCCCTGCTCGCCGAACTCGACCGGCTGCGCACCGTCCACCGCCTCGAACTGGCCCGACTCACCCGTGACGAGGTCTGCCGCCAGATCGCCGGCATCCTCGCCCACGAACCCGACCCCGCCCAGGTCGACGACATCTTCGAACGCTCCGACGGCAACGCCTTCTTCGTCGAGGAGCTGGCCGTCGCCGCCCACGAGGGCTGCTGCGCCGGCCTCACCGACTCCCTGCGCGACCTGCTGCTGGTCCGCGTCGAGGCGCTGCCCGAGAGCGCCCAGCACGTCGCCCGGATCGTGGCGGAGGGCGGCTCCACCGTCGAGTACCGGCTGCTCGACGCCGTCGCCCGGCTCGCCGAGGACGACCTCATCGAGGCGCTGCGCGCCGCCGTGAACGCCAACCTGCTGCTCGCCACCCCGGACGGCGACGGCTACCGCTTCCGCCACTCCCTGGTCCGCGAGGCCGTCAGCGACGACCTCCTGCCCGGCGAACGCGCCCGCCTCAACCGCCGCTACGCCGAGGCCCTGCAGGGCGACCCGACACTCGTCCCCGCCGACGAACGCGTCATGCGGCTGGCCAGCTACTGGTACCACGCCCACGACCCGGCCAAGGCCCTGCCCGCCGTCCTCGACGCCTCCGTCGAGGCCCGCTCCCGGCGCGCCTACAGCGAGCAGCTGCGGCTGCTGGAACGGGCGATGGAACTGTGGGAGTCCGCCCCGCAGGACGTGCGGGCCGCGCTGCGTCCCGTCGACTACACCGAGGCCTACCCTCCGTGCGGCTGCGACCCCGGCACCACCCCGCTGCGCTATCTCGACCTCATGGCCGAGGCCGCCGTCGCCGGCCGCTACTGCGGAGAACGCGAACGCGCCCTGAAGATCGCCAAGCGGGCGCTGCGGCTGCTGGAGGACGAGGACGACCCCCTGCGCGCCGCCTGGTTCTGGATGCAGCGCTCCCGGCTGGCCCGCTCCCTGGGCCGGGGCAGCGGCCGTGAGGAACTGGCCACCGCACAGGAGCTGTTGCGCGGACTGCCGCCCAGCGCGGTGCACGCCGAGGTGCTCACCCACATAGCCAACTGGTCCACGATCCACGCCCCCGGCCCCGAGGCCTACGAGGCGGCCGAGCGTGCCGTGCAGTACGCCCGCATGGTCGGCTCCCGCGAGACCGAGCTCGACGCCCGCCAGATCCTCGGGGTCCTCATGGTCCACGCCGGCCATATCGAGGCCGGGCTCGCGGAACTGCACGAGGTCAGGGAGCGGGCCCTCGCCGAGGACGCCCCCTCCGTCGCCCTGAACGCCTATGTCAACCTCCCCTCCGAACTGGAGGCGGTCGGCCGCTCCCGGGAGGCCGTCCCGATGCTGGAGAAGGGCCTCGACTTCGCGCGACGGCACGGACCGCCCGACACCGAGGCCTGGGTGTGGGGCAACCTCGCCGAATCCCTGCTCTCCCTGGGCCGATGGGACGAGGCCGACCGCGCCTGCGCCGCCGCCGGCCGAGTGGGCCAGGGCGTGGCGGTCCGAGGGGTCCACGCCACCCTACGCGCCGAACTCGCCCTCGCACGCGGCGATCTCGCCGAAGCCGAGCGCCAACTCGACGCGGGGAGGAACTTCTTCGGCTCCCAGGAGCACGCACCCCAGCACCACCTTCCTCTGACCCGTCTCGCCGTCCAACTGGCCGCGGCACAGGGCCGTCCGCTGGACGCCCGCGCCCACGTCGCCCCCGTCCTCGACCGGGGCTTCCCGCTCGGCACCCAGCGCGACGCATGGCCCCTGCTGCTCGCCGCCGCCTCCGTCGAGGGCGACGCCCGCGCGCTGTCCGCCGCCGACGCCGGCCGCGCCGACCTCCTGGCCCGGATCCGGGCCGCCGCCAAGAAGCTCGTCACGATCGCGCCCGTGTGGCAGGCCCACGAACACTGGGTCCGTGCCGAACTCCTGCGGGCCGAGGGCCGCACCGCTCCGGACGACTGGTGCGAGGTCGTCACCGCCTTCGAACGCCTGGAGCGCCCCTACGACCTCGCCCGCACCCGGCACCGTCTGGCGGAGGCCCTGCTCTCCACCGGCGGCGAATCCGAGCGCGACCGGGCAGCCGAGCTCCTGCGCCTCGCCCACGCGGTGGCCGGCCACCTCGGCGCCCGCCCCCTCGCCGACGCCGTCGCCCTGCTCGGCCGGCGGGCCCGGCTGTCCCTGGCCCCCGTCGCGGGCCGGCCGGACGCCTCGGCGGCTCCCGCCGATCCGCTCACCGCCCTGGGCCTGACCAGCCGGGAACGGGACGTCCTGCGCCTGGTGTCCGAGGGCCGTACCAACCGCCAGATCGCCGGGGAGCTGTTCATCTCGCCGAAGACGGCGAGCGTTCATGTCTCGAACATCCTGTCCAAGCTCGACGTCTCGGGCCGGGGCGAGGCGGCGGCGGTGGCCCACCGGCTGGGGCTGTTCCCGCCGAAGGCCGAAGACCGGGTGACCGCGCGATAATGGGGCTCAGGCCCGTGACCAGGCACGGCGGAGGAGGACGATGTTCAATCCCTTCGAGGAACTCTTCGCACCGGGCCGCAAGCACACCCGGGACGAGCAGAACCGGCTGGAGCTGACCCGGGAGGACGTCGGCGACGCCGATCCGGGGCACGGACCGATAGACCTCGCCTCCGGAAGGGTCGTGGTCCGGGCGGCCGGGCCCGACCCGGCGGGGGAGGAGCCGCCCCAGGAGGAGCCGGCCTGGGAGGAGCCGCCGCCCGAGGCCGGGTGACGGCGCTCAGCTCACCCGCAGCTCCAGGATCCGGTCGTCGCCCGCCTTCGGGTGGCCGCGGCCGTCCGTGTTGCTGGTCGTGACCCACAGCCGGTCCCCGCCCGCAGACACCACCGTGCGCAGCCGGCCGTACTCGCCCTCGAGGAAGGCCTGCGGGGCCGCCGAGGCCGTCGTGCCCCTGAGGGGGATGCGCCACAGGCGCTGTCCCTTGAGACCGGCCATCCAGATCGAGCCCTCGGCGTAGGCGATGCCGCTGGGGGAGGCGTCGTCGGTGTGCCACTGGGCTATCGGGTCGCGGAACTTCGCGTTCGCGCTCCCGCCCCCGGCGCTCTTGCCCTCCGCGATCGGCCAGCCGTAGTCGGCGCCCGGCGCGATCGCGTTCAGCTCGTCCCAGGTGTCCTGGCCGAACTCCGAGGCGAACAGCCGCTGCTCGGCGTCCCAGGCCAGGCCCTGCACGTTGCGGTGGCCGTACGAGTACACCGGTGAGTCCGGGAAGGGGTTGCCGGCGGCCGGTTCGCCCTCCGGGGTCAGGCGCAGGATCTTGCCGCCCAGGGACTTCTTGTCCTGGGCCAGCCCGCGGTCGCCGTTCTCGCCCGTGCCGGCGTACAGCATGCCGTCGGGGCCGAAGGCGATCCGGCCACCGTTGTGGATCATGCCCTTGGGAATGCCCTTGAAGACCGTGTCGGGCGCCCCCAGCTGGTCGTCGGCCGGTCGCTTCGCGTCGTAGAGCATGCGGACGACGCGGTTGTCCGAGGCCGTGGTGACGTATGCGTAGACCATGTGGTCCGAGGCGTACCGGGGGGAGAGGGCGAGGCCCAGCAGACCGCCCTCGCCCGCGGCGGAGACGCCGGGCACCTCGCCGAGCTCCGTCTTCGCGCCCGTCTTCTCGTCGACCCGTGTGATCGTCCCCTTGTCGCGCGAGGCGACGAGCAGGCCGCCCTCGGGAAGGGGAGCCAGACCCCAGGGGCTGCCCAGGCCCTCCGCGACGGTGCGCACCACCGTGACCGTGCCCTTCGCGGGCGGGGTGCGCCCGGCGGGCGGCGAGGCCGACGCGGTGGCAGCGCCGGGGGAGGCGCTGGCGGAGGCGCCCGGCGACCCTCCGGCGCCGGAGGAACAGCCGGCCGTCGCCAGCAGGGAGCCCCCGGCCAGCACGGCCAGCACGGCGGACACAGCTCGACGTCCCACGATCACGGTCCCTTCGGCACGGCGGTTCCTTCGGCGGGCTCCACTCGCCCTACGCCTAGTCCTACGCAGTTCGCGTCTCCCGGGTTCCCGATCCGCGGGGACGCCACCCACGTGTGTCACTCACTCCCACGATCCCCGCGCCGCCGGCAGCTTCGCCACCTCCGCCAGATCCTGCGGCGTCAGGCGCAGCCCGGCCGCCGCCGCGTTCTCCGTCACCCAGCGCTCCTGCTTGGCGCCCGGGACCGGGACGACGTGCCGGCCCCGCGTCAGCACCCAGGCCAGCGCCACCTGCGCCGCCGTCACCTCCTCGCCGTGCCGTGCGGCGACCCGGCGCAGCCCGGCGACGATCGGCTGGTTCGCGGCCATCATCTCGGCGGTGAACCGGGGATGCCGGGCCCGCATGTCGTCCGGTTCGAAGCCCTGGCCGGGTTTCAGCGTGCCGGTGAGGAAGCCGTTGCCGAGCGGCATCGCCGCCAGGAACCCGACGCCCCGGGCCTCGCACCACGGCAGCAGGGTCTCCAGCGCCTCGGGCGACCACACCGACAGTTCCGCCTCCACCGCGCCCACCGGGAAGACCTGTTGGACGCGCCGCAACTGCCGAATCGTTCCGTCGTACAGTCCGCCCGACCGGCGACCGCCGCGCGCCCCCACCGCGCACCACCCCAACGCCCGTACCTTGCCCGCCCGCACGAGCTCCGCCATCGCGCCCCATGTCTCCTCCACCGGGACCTCGGGGTCGGCGCGGTGCAACTGGTAGAGGTCGATGACGTCCGTCTGCAGACGCCGCAGCGACGCGTCGCAGGCCCGTCTCACGTACCCGGGACGGCCGTTGGCGACGATGTGCTGCTGGCCGACGAGCAGACCCACCTTCGTCGACACGAAAGCGTCCGCGCGCCGCTCCTTCAACACCCGCCCCAGCAACAGCTCGTTGGTGAAGGGGCCGTACATGTCGGCGGTGTCCAGCAGGGACGACCCCGTGTCCAGCGCCCGGTTCACCGCCCTGAGCGACTCGTCGCCCCGCTGCCGCGACCCGCTGTACGCCCAGCTCATCGGCATGCACCCGAGGCCCACGGCCCCCACCTCGAGCGCCCCCGCGCCGATCGTCCTGCGCTCCACCTGCTCGTGACCCTCCCTCGCCGGACCCCCCAACCTAACCGCTGGGCCGACACACGCCTGACATAGCCTCCTGACATGACCGCTGACCAGGCACGCGACGTATGGCTGCCCATCCCGCCCGACGAGATCGACGGGCTTCCGGACGGGCTCGACTACCTTTTCTGGGACGGGGGAGAGGCCGGCGACCAGCCGTTCCCCGGAGATCCCGCGCGCTGCGTCGTGTACGTGGTGCCGTACATGAAGCGGCAGCCCGTGAAGGTGCGCCCGTTGCGGGAGATGCGCCGCCTCCAGGTCGTGCAGACCCTCACCGCCGGCGTCGACGACATCACCGCGCGGCTGGCGGATCTCGTGCCCGGGGTGCAGTTGTGCAACGCGCGCGGGGTGCACGAGGCGAGCACCGCGGAGCTGGCGCTCACCCTGACCCTGGCCGCGCTGCGCGGGATCCCCCAGTTCGTCCGCGCGCAGGACGAGGGGCGCTGGCAGAGCGCGTTCCATCCCGCGCTCGCCGACAAGAACGTCCTCGTCGTCGGGTACGGCTCCATCGGCTCCGCCATCGAGGACCGGCTCGTGCCGTTCGAGGTGGCGCGGGTGGCGCGCGTCGCGCGCTCCTGGCGCACGACGGCGCGCGGTCCCGTGCATCCGATCGCCGAACTGCCCGGCCTGCTCCCCGAGGCGGACGTGGTGATCGTCTCCACGCCGCTGAACGACAGCACGCGCGGTCTGGTCGACGCCGACTTCCTGGGCCGGATGAAGGACGGCGCGCTGCTGGTCAACGTGGCCCGCGGGGCGGTCGTCGACACCGATGCGCTGCTCGCCGAACTGGAGAAGGGCCGCCTCATCGCCGCCCTGGACGTCACCGACCCCGAACCCCTGCCCCCGGGACACCGGTTGTGGACCGCGCCGGGCGTCCTCATCAGCCCGCACGTCGGCGGACCCAGCTCCGCCTTCCGGCCTCGCGCCGAGCGACTGCTGGCCGACCAGTTGAGCCGCTTCGTGAACCAAGAGCCCCTGCGCAACGTGATCGTGACGACGGGCACCGACAACGGGATCTGACGGCCCGGGGGTTCTCCGTCCCTGTTCGCGCACGCTCCGCAGTCCCGCGGACGCGTTCTGTACCTCATCCGGACGCATATGCCGATGATCGTCACGCAGCGTAGAGGAACTATGTCCCTGAGTGACGAGACTGGTGTATCGTCCCGACAGGGGCTGCGCCGCGCACGATCGGCGTCAGGGATGGACATTTCAGACTTGTGAGGGGGGCGACGGGCGATGCACGGCCTATGGACGAACGATCCGACGCGGCGGAGCCGCCGGCGGCGACCCTGGCACCCGGCAGCGGGCGCACACGGCCACCGCACTCACCACGGTCCTCCCCACGGCCCACCCCCGCGCGGGTGCGGCGGTCGCGGGAGGCGGACCCAGCCGCCGCACCCCAGCCCTCGGGACCCGGGAGCGACGCGGCAGACCGGGAGGGCGCGGTGAGTTCGCCGTCGACCTCCACGCCCCTCCTCGACGGGGCGCTGCGGACCCAGCCCCCGACCGGGAGGCCGCGCCTCGGACCGCCGTCCGCCCACGGCCCCGGATCGAACCTGGCCCACCAACTTCTGCTGGCCCTGGTCTGCGCGGTGTACGCCGTCGGCTCCGCGCTGGACTGGGGCTCCGACCGACTCGCGCTGATCATGGGTGACTTCGGGCTGACCGGCGCGGCCGGCACGGCCGCCGTCTCGTGCCTCCTCTACGCACGCAGCCGCCGCGTCCGCTTTCGACCCGCCTGGATGCTGTTCTCGCTCTCCTCGGCGATGGCGGCCCTCGGCAACCTGGTCTGGGGCTGGTACGAAGTGGTCCTGGGCCGTCCCGTGCCCAGCCCCAGCTTCGCCGACCTGTTCTTCCTGTGCTTCGCGCCCCCCGCCATCGTGGGGCTGCTGGTGCTCGCCGCCCGCCCCATGACCAAGGCCGGCTGGGTCTGCCTGGCGCTGGACGCCTGGCTGATCGCCGGCTCGCTGCTCACCCTCTCCTGGAGCCTCGCGCTCGCCCAGGCCGCGAAGTTCGACGGGCCGAGCGTGGCGCACGCCGCGCTGTCGCTGGCGTATCCGCTGCTGGACATCGCGCTGGTGAGCATGGTGCTCGTGCTGCACTTCCGGCGCACCTCGGTGAACCGCACGGCGGTGAACACGGCCGTGGGCGCGCTCGCGCTGACCGTGATGTGCGACGCGCTGTTCACCTCGCCGCTGCTGCACAACAACTACCACTCGGGCCAGCTCCTCGACGCGGGCTGGTTCGCCGGCTCCCTGCTGCTGGCCTACGCGCCCTGGGCCGCCTCCCGCCGCCGGACGGCCGAGGAGGGGCACACGCGCGTGGTGCTCGAGCACCTGCCCGGCCAGCGCACCGGCGGCCGGCCCCCGGCGCCGCCGCGGGCCCCGGGCTCCCCGCAACAGCCCCCGCACCTCCAGGCGCAGGCGCCTCCACAAGGAGGCGACCACGGCCGGTCTCCGGTCACCCGGCCCATCACCGGTTCCCTGGCCGCGCTCACCCCCTATCTCGCCGCCGCCGTCTGCACCCTGGGGATCCTCTACAACGTCCTCAACGGCCGCAGCGTCGACCGCGTGGTACTGCTGACCGGCGGCACCGTGGTGCTGGCGCTGGTGGTGCGCCAGGGGATCATGCTGCTCGACAACATCACCCTCACCCAGGAACTGGCCCAGAAGGAGAACCACTTCCGCTCCCTGGTGCAGGGCTCCAGCGACGTCATCATGATCGCCGCGCCCAGCGGGGTCCTGCGCTACGTCTCCCCGGCCGCCGCCGGCGTCTACGGCAGGCCCGCCGAGGACCTGGTGGGCACCGAGCTGGCCGACCTGATCCACCCCGGGGACCTGGGCGGCGTGGTGCACGAGGTGCGCCGCTTCCTCGCCGCCAGCCCCCAGGACGAGCCCACCACCCGCATCGAGTGCCGGTTCCGCTCCGGCGACGGCGGCTGGCTCAACGTCGAGTCCACCGTCAACCGCCACCACGGCGGTCTGATCTTCAACAGCCGGGACGTCACCGAGCGTGTGCGGCTGCAGGCCCAGCTCCAGCACAACGCCGAGCACGACCCGCTCACCGACCTCCCCAACCGCGCGCTGTTCACCCGGCGCGTCCAGCAGGCCCTGTCCGGCCGGCGCAGCTCCGACCGCGGCGCGGCCCTGCGGGGCACGGCGGTCCTCTTCATCGACCTCGACGGGTTCAAGGCCGTCAACGACACCATCGGCCACGCGGCCGGCGACCAGCTCCTGGTCCAGGCCGCCCGCAGGCTCCAGGACGCCGTCCGCAAGGGAGACACCGCGTCCCGGCTGGGCGGCGACGAGTTCGCGGCCCTGATCGTCGGCGACGGCGCCCGCGACCGCGCGGCCCGTGAACGGCACATACTGGAACTCGCCGACCGCCTCAGGCTCACCCTCTCCCAGCCGTACCTCATCGACGGCAACGAGGTCCGGGTCGCCGCGTCCATCGGCGTCGCCTTCGCCGACCCCGGTCTCGGCGCCGGCGAGCTGCTGCGCAACGCCGACCTCGCCATGTACCGCGCCAAGGCCGGCGGCAAGGGCCGGGTCGAGCTCTACAAGCCGCAGATGCAGCAGGACGTCGTACGCAAGGCGGAGCTGGCGACCCGTCTGCGGGCCGCACTGCACGACGGCGAGTTCGCGCTGCTGCACCAGCCCGTGGTGCGCCTCGAGGACGGCCGGATCACGTCGGTGGCCGCGCAGGCCCGCTGGCGCTCCTCCCAGGGCGTCCTCTTCACGCCCGCCGAGTTCCTGCGGGTCGCGGAGGACGGCGACAAGGCGGCCGAGCTGGGCCGCTGGGTGCTGGAGGAGGCCGTCGAGCAGGCCGCCGACCGGGCCGCGAGCGGGCTCACCCTGCCGGTGGTCGTGCGGGTGAACGCCCGGCGGCTGACGGACCGTTCGATGCCGCTGGGCTCGGTGGAGGCGCTGCTGACCCGGCACGGGCTGCCCTCCGGTTCACTGGTGGTCGAGCTCTCCGACACCGACCCCCGGGTGCCGCTGGACGAGCTGGAGCGCCGCCTGGGGGCCCTGAAGCGCCTCGGGGTCCGCATCGCCCTGGACGGCTTCGGCAGTGGCTACGCCGCCCTCACAGCGCTGCGCCGCCTCCCCGTGGACATCCTCAGGCTGGACCGTTCGCTGGTCGAGGGCGTCGTCGAGTCCGCGCGGCTGCACAAGATCACCAGCGGGCTGCTGCGGATCGCCTGCGACCTGGGAGTGCAGTCGGTCGCCGACGGTGTGGACCTCCCCGAACAGGTCGTCGCCCTGCGCGCGATGGGCTGCACCCATGGCCAGGGCACGGCCTTCTCCGGGCCGCTGGACGAGTACCGGCTGCGCCGGGCCCTGGCGGCAGGCCGCTTCCCGGTTCCGCACGAGCCCGCCGAGCCTGCGTTCGCGGGCGGAGGCGCGGGGGTGTACACCAGTGGTGTCCACGCCGGTGGCGTCGTCGCCGGCGGCGTCACGGCCGTGCTGGGGAGCGGAAGTGCCCGTCGCTCACATAATGAGACTCCCGTCCCACCCACTTGACAGTCGGTGCGCGCCAGGGGGAGGGTCAATGCCATGCGCACCCGAATTCTCGTACTTGGAAAGCGCGTCGGCTGAAGCTGGTGACGTCCGGGCGGACCGGAACTCACCGCGACCCACACCCGGCGCGCTCCCCTCGCTTGCCTTTTGGCACGAGGGGTTTTTTGTTGCACAAAACCCGCAGGCTTCACCCCCAGCAGGACCGGCACCACCCGCACGACCCTCAGTAAAACCCTCAGCATCGAGAAGAGAATGCCGATGACCGAGCAGGCCACCGGGGCCCATCCGCAGCCGCGGCCCCGATCCGGAGGACAGCACTCCGCCTCCGTCGAGCACGTGACGGGTGCGCAGTCCCTCATCCGTTCTCTCGAGGAGGTCGGCGCCGACACGGTATTCGGCATTCCCGGCGGTGCGATCCTTCCCGCCTACGACCCGCTGATGGACTCCACCCGGGTCCGTCACGTCCTGGTCCGGCACGAGCAGGGCGCCGGACACGCCGCCACCGGCTACGCCCAGGCGACCGGCCGGGTCGGCGTCTGCATGGCCACCTCCGGGCCCGGCGCCACCAACCTGGTGACCCCCATCGCGGACGCCCACATGGACTCGGTGCCGCTCGTGGCGATCACCGGACAGGTGGCCTCCAAGGCGATCGGCACGGACGCCTTCCAGGAGGCGGACATCGTCGGCATCACCATGCCGATCACCAAGCACAACTTCCTGGTCACCAAGGCCGAGGACATCCCGCGGATCATCGCGCAGGCGTTCCACATCGCCTCCACCGGCCGCCCCGGCCCGGTCCTGGTCGACATCGCCAAGGACGCCCTCCAGGCGAAGACCACGTTCTCCTGGCCGCCCGTCATGGATCTGCCCGGCTACCGCCCGGTGACCAAGCCGCACGCCAAGCAGATCCGCGAGGCCGCCAAGCTGATCACCGCCGCCAAGCGGCCGATCCTGTACGTCGGCGGCGGCGTGCTCAAGGCCGGCGCCACCGCCGAGCTGAAGGTCCTCGCCGAGCTGACCGGCGCGCCCGTCACCACGACGCTGATGGCGCTGGGCGCGTTCCCCGACAGCCACTCGCAGCACCTGGGCATGCCCGGCATGCACGGTTCCGTGGCCGCCGTCACCGGACTGCAGAAGGCCGACCTCATCGTCGCCCTCGGCGCCCGCTTCGACGACCGCGTCACCGGCAAGCTGGACAGCTTCGCGCCCTTCGCCAAGATCGTCCACGCCGACATCGACCCGGCGGAGATCGGCAAGAACCGCACCGCCGACGTCCCGATCGTGGGCGACGCGCGCGAGGTCATCGCGGACCTGGTGCAGGCCGTCCAGAAGGAGCACAGCGAGGGCCACCGGGGCGACTACACCGCCTGGTGGAAGGACCTCAGCCGCTGGCGCGAGACCTACCCGCTCGGCTACGACCAGCCCTCCGACGGCTCGCTCTCCCCGCAGCAGGTCATCGAGCGGATCGGACAGCTCGCCCCCGAGGGGACGATCTTCGCCGCGGGCGTCGGCCAGCACCAGATGTGGGCCGCCCACTTCGTCCAGTACGAGAAGCCCGCCACCTGGCTGAACTCCGGAGGCGCGGGCACGATGGGCTACGCGGTCCCGGCCGCGATGGGCGCCAAGGCCGGCGTGCCGGACCGGGCGGTCTGGGCGATCGACGGCGACGGCTGCTTCCAGATGACCAACCAGGAGCTCACCACCTGCGCCCTGAACAACATCCCGATCAAGGTCGCCATCATCAACAACGGCGCCCTCGGGATGGTCCGCCAGTGGCAGACCCTGTTCTACAACCAGCGCTACTCCAACACGGTGCTGCACTCCGGTCCGGACGACGTGAACCCGAACGCCCGGGGCACGCGCGTCCCGGACTTCGTGAAGCTGTCCGAGGCCATGGGCTGCCACGCGATCCGCTGCGAGTCCCCGGACGACCTCGACAAGGCCATCGAGGAGGCGAACTCGATCAACGACCGTCCGGTCGTCGTCGACTTCATCGTCCACCAGGACGCGATGGTGTGGCCGATGGTCGCCGCCGGCACCTCCAACGACGAGATCATGGCCGCCCGGGACGTCCGCCCCGACTTCGGCGACAACGAAGACGACTGAGCGAGAGAGACGTAAAGAAGACATGTCCAAGCACACGCTCTCGGTCCTGGTGGAGAACAAGCCGGGCATCCTGGCCCGGATCGCCGCCCTGTTCTCGCGCCGCGGCTTCAACATCGACTCGCTCGCCGTCGGCGTCACCGAGCACGCCGACATCTCCCGCATCACGATCGTGGTGAGCGTGGAGGCCCTGCCGCTGGAGCAGGTCACCAAGCAGCTCAACAAGCTCGTCGAGGTGCTGAAGATCGTCGAGCTGGAGCCGGGACAGGCCGTTCAGCGCGAACTCGTTCTGGTGAAGGTGCGCTCCGACAACGAGACGCGCTCCCAGATCGTGGAGATCGTCCAGCTGTTCCGCGCCAAGACCGTCGACGTCTCCCCGGAGGCCGTGACCATCGAGGCCACCGGAAGCAGCGACAAGCTGTCCGCCATGCTCAAGATGCTGGAACCGTACGGCATCAAGGAACTGGTCCAGTCCGGCACGATCGCGATCGGCCGTGGCGCACGTTCGATCACGGACCGGTCGCTGCGCTCCCTCGACCGATCGGCTTAAGACACGGAACGGGCGGCCGGGGTCATCCGGCCGCCCGCATACCGAGACCCCGAGACTTCCCTTCCGCCCGCCGTCATACGGTGGGACGCAACACCTGCACCCCAAGGAGAGAACCCAAAGTGGCCGAGCTGTTCTACGACGCCGACGCCGACCTGTCCATCATCCAGGGCCGCAAGGTCGCGGTCATCGGATACGGCAGCCAGGGCCACGCCCACGCCCTGTCGCTCCGTGACTCCGGTGTCGACGTCCGGGTCGGTCTGCACGAGGGCTCCAAGTCCAAGGCCAAGGCCGAGGAGCAGGGCCTGCGCGTGGTGACCCCGGCCGAGGCCGCCGCCGAGGCCGACGTCATCATGATCCTCATCCCGGACCCGATCCAGGCCCAGGTCTACGAGGAGTCCATCAAGGACAACCTGAAGGACGGCGACGCGCTGTTCTTCGCCCACGGCTTCAACGTGCGGTTCGGCTTCATCAAGGCCCCGGCCGGCGTCGACGTCGCCCTGGTCGCCCCGAAGGGCCCGGGTCACCTGGTCCGCCGCCAGTACGAGGAGGGTCGCGGCGTCCCCGCGATCGCCGCGGTCGAGCAGGACGCCACGGGCAACGCCTTCGCGCTGGCCCTGTCGTACGCCAAGGGCATCGGCGGCACCCGCGCGGGCGTCATCAAGACGACCTTCACCGAGGAGACCGAGACCGACCTGTTCGGTGAGCAGGCCGTGCTGTGCGGTGGCACCTCGGCGCTGGTCAAGGCGGGCTTCGAGACCCTGGTCGAGGCCGGCTACCAGCCGGAGATCGCCTACTTCGAGTGCCTGCACGAGCTGAAGCTGATCGTGGACCTCATGTACGAGGGCGGCCTGGAGAAGATGCGCTGGAGCGTCTCCGAGACCGCCGAGTGGGGCGACTACGTCACCGGCCCGCGCATCATCACCGACGCCACCAAGGCCGAGATGAAGCAGGTCCTCGCCGAGATCCAGGACGGCACCTTCGCCCAGAACTGGATGGACGAGTACCACGGCGGTCTGAAGAAGTACAACGAGTACAAGGACGCGGACTCCGAGCACCTGCTGGAGACCACCGGCAAGCAGCTCCGCAAGCTGATGAGCTGGGTGAACGAAGAGGCGTAGCCTCGGGGACGGGGGCCGGAGCGTACTGCTCCGGCCCCGTTGTCCATTCCGTCCGACCACGGACGGGTGATCCTTCCGCGGAGGCATGAGGCGACCTCCGCCGCAGCACTACACTGCTGCCTACATTCGCGTTCAGGCCCACAGCGTCGTGCGTCTTCCACGCGGCTAGCCCCTCCCTCCGCCTGCGGCCGTCGGGACGGCCGTCCGCACGCACTGGACTTGTGAGGACTCACGTGAGCTCGAAACCTGTCGTACTCATCGCTGAAGAGCTGTCGCCCGCGACCGTGGACGCACTCGGCCCGGACTTCGAGATCCGGCACTGCAACGGAGCGGACCGAGCCGAACTGCTCCCGGCCCTCGCCGACGTCGACGCGATCCTGATCCGCTCGGCCACCAAGGTCGACGCCGAGGCGATCGCCGCCGCGCACAAGCTGAAGGTCGTCGCACGAGCCGGCGTCGGCCTGGACAACGTCGACGTCTCCGCCGCCACCAAGGCCGGCGTGATGGTCGTCAACGCCCCCACCTCGAACATCGTGACCGCCGCCGAGCTCGCCTGCGGTCTGCTGCTCGCCACCGCCCGCCACATCCCGCAGGCCAACGCCGCGCTGAAGAACGGCGAGTGGAAGCGCAGCAAGTACACGGGCGTGGAGCTCGCCGAGAAGACCCTCGGCGTCGTCGGCCTCGGCCGCATCGGGGCCCTCGTCGCCCAGCGCATGTCCGGCTTCGGCATGAAGGTCGTCGCCTACGACCCCTACGTGCAGCCCGCGCGCGCCGCCCAGATGGGCGTGAAGGTCCTCTCGCTGGACGAGCTGCTGGAGGTCTCCGACTTCATCACCGTCCACCTCCCCAAGACCCCTGAGACGGTCGGTCTGATCGGCGACGAGGCGCTGCGCAAGGTCAAGCCGAGCGTGCGGATCGTCAACGCCGCGCGCGGCGGGATCGTCGACGAGGAGGCGCTGTACTCCGCGCTGAAGGAGGGCCGGGTCGCCGGCGCCGGCCTCGACGTGTACGCGAAGGAGCCCTGCACGGACTCCCCGCTGTTCGAGTTCGACCAGGTCGTGGCCACCCCGCATCTCGGCGCGTCCACCGACGAGGCGCAGGAGAAGGCCGGCATCGCGGTCGCGCGGTCGGTGCGCCTCGCGCTCGCCGGTGAGCTCGTCCCCGACGCCGTGAACGTCCAGGGCGGTGTCATCGCCGAGGACGTCAAGCCCGGTCTGCCGCTCGCCGAGCGCCTCGGCCGGATCTTCACCGCCCTGGCCGGCGAGGTCGCGGTCCGCCTCGACGTCGAGGTCTACGGCGAGATCACCCAGCACGACGTGAAGGTGCTGGAACTCAGCGCCCTCAAGGGCGTCTTCGAGGACGTCGTCGACGAGACGGTGTCCTACGTCAACGCCCCGCTGTTCGCGCAGGAGCGCGGTGTCGAGGTGCGGCTGACGACCAGCTCGGAGTCGGCCGACCACCGCAACGTCGTCACCGTGCGCGGCACCCTCTCGGACGGCGAGGAGGTGTCGGTCTCCGGCACGCTGGCCGGCCCCAAGCACCTCCAGAAGATCGTCGCGGTCGGTGAGTACGACGTCGACCTCGCGCTCGCCGACCACATGGTCGTCCTGCGGTACGAGGACCGGCCCGGAGTCGTCGGCACCGTGGGCCGGGTGTTCGGCGAGGCCGGGATCAACATCGCCGGCATGCAGGTCGCCCGCGCGGTCGCCGGCGGCGAGGCGCTCGCCGTTCTGACCGTCGACGACACGGTGCCTCCCGCGGTGCTGGCGGAGGTCGCGGAGGAGATCGGCGCGACGTCCGCTCGTGCCGTGAACCTCGTCTGAGGTTCGCCGCACGGTCCGGGGGCTGCCGCCCCCGGGCCCCCGCTTCGGCCCTGAAGGGACCTCGTCCCCGAACTCCCCCAAAGGGGGCACCCCGAGACGGGCTGAGCAAACCGACCCGGCTCGAAAACGCAGCCAGCCGGGCGGGCTGAATCGACCGACCCTGCTCGAAGACGCACGCCGGACGGGCTGAGAACCTCAGCCCGTCCGGCGTTTTCGTGCGTGCCGTCAGCCGGCGTCGCCGACGCGGCCCCGCCGCAGTGTCGCCGTCGCCGCCACCGCGGCCCCCGCGAGGATCACCGCTCCCGCGATCGCCGCCCCCTGCATGCCGTGGGTGAAGGCCTCGCGGGCGGCGGTGGCCAGGGCGTCTCCCGTGCGCCCGGGCAGGTGACCGGCGATCGCCAGGGCCCCGCCGAGCGTCTCGCGTGCCTCCGCCGGGGCCGAGGACGGCATGTCGTGGCGGTAGATCGCGGTGCCGACCGAGCCCAGGACCGCCATGCCCAGCGCGCCGCCGAACTCGGCGCCCGTCTCCAGCAGGGAGGAGGCGGAGCCGGCGCGCTCGACCGGGGCCGCGCTCATCGCCAGGTCCGTCATCTGGGAGAGGACCATGACGATCCCGGAGGCGAGCACCCCGCAGGCGATGAGGACGAGCCACATCGAGTCGGTGCCGGCGAGGGCGAGCAGGCCGTAGCCGGCCGCGCCGATCGCGAAGCCCGCCGTCACGACGTGGGCCCGGTCGACGCCCTTCTGGACCAGCGAGGTGGCCAGCGGGGCCGCCATGCCGATCGGGACCGAGGGCAGCAGCGCCCACAGCGCCGCCTCCAGCGCGCTCTTGCCGAGGACCGACTGCAGGTACTGCGTGGTGAAGAACGCCGAGCCCAGCATCCCGAACGAGGAGACGAGGTTCAGGACGACCGCGGGGCCGAAGCCCGTGCCGCGGAACAGTGCGGGGGAGATCATCGGGTCGGCCGCCGTGCGCTGACGGTGGACGAAGACGGCGGCGAAGAGCAGGCCCAGGGTGATCGAGACGACGTACTCGGCGGGCCGGCCCTGCGAGGCGATCTCCTTCAGGCCGTAGACCACGGGGAGCACGGCGGCCATGGACAGCGGAACGCTCGGCCAGTCGAAGCGGCCCGGGGCGGGGTCGCGCGACTCGGGCAGCAGGACCGGGCCGAGGACCAGCAGCAGGGCCATCGCGGGCAGGTTGACCAGGAAGACCGAGCCCCACCAGAAGTACTGGACCAGGACACCGCTCATCACCGAGCCGAGCGCGATGCCGCCCGTCATCACGCCGGACCACAGGCCGATCGCCTTCGCACGCTGGCCGGGGTCGGCGAACATCGTGCGGATCAGGGCCATCGTCGAGGGCATCAGCGTCGCACCGCCGATGCCGAGGACCGCGCGGGCGGCGATCAGGGTCTCGGCGCTGTCGGCGTAGGCCGCGGTGAGTGAGGCGGCGCCGAAGGCGGCCGCGCCGATCAGCAGCAGCTTGCGGCGGCCGACGCGGTCGCCGAGCGAGCCCATCGTCATCAGCAGGCCGGCCAGGACGAACGCGTAGACGTCGAAGATCCACAGCTGCTGGGTGCCGCTGGGCTGCAGGTCCGCGTTGATCGCCGGGATGGCGAAGTAGAGGACGGAGACGTCCATGGAGACCAGCAGCAGCGGCAGCATCAGCACGCCGAGGGCGGTCCATTCGCGGCGGCCGGCGCGGGCGGCCGGAGGTGTGGCGGTGCTCGTCGGGTTCGTCATGCCGATGACTGTACGAGCGTCTTAAACGATTGTCTAGAACGAATGTATAAATCACGCGTCTAGGACGTCTGTATGGATCGAGAGTAGGGTGAGGGGCATGGGACACCGTGAGGATCTGCTCGAAGGCGCCAAGCGCTGCCTGCTGGGGAAGGGATTCGTGCGCACGACCGCGCGCGACATCGTCAAGGAGTCAGGGACCAACCTCGCGTCGATCGGCTACCACTACGGGTCGAAGGACGCTCTGCTGGTGCAGGCCTACGTCTCGCTGATCGAGGGACTCGGCGACACCTTCGACCCCGGCTGGGGCGCCGGCGGCGAGAGCACGTCGGCCCCCGGGTCGCTGGAACGCTTCCAGGAGGTCTGGGCGAACATCATCCGTTCGCTGCCCGAGGCCCGGGCGGTGTGGATGCTGAGCCTCGAAGTCATCCTCTACGCCGACCGGTTGCAGGAGGTGCGCTCGCTGCTCGCCGTCGCGCAGGAGCAGGGCCGCGCGGGGATCGTGCCCATGTTCACCGGCGTCCCCGAGGACGAGCTCGACAAGGAGACCGTCGACTCGGAGGGCCGCTTCTACCAGACCCTGCTCAACGGGCTGATGGTCCAGTGGCTCTTCGACCCGCCCTCGGCGACCGACGCGGCGCAGCTCACCGAGGGGCTGCGGCGGGTGATCGCGGGCGCGGCGCGCGACTGATCCGCCCGGGGCGTCCGGTCAGGGCAGCCGGGCCGCCTTCAGCGTCATGTGCAGCAGCAGCCGGTCCTCGCCGTCGTCCAGGTCCAGGCCCGTCAACTGCTCCACCCGCGACAGCCGGTAGTACAGGGTCTGCCGGTGGACGCCCAGCTCCGCGGCCGTGCGGCCGGCCTGGCCCGCGCAGTCGAGGTACACCTCGGCGGTGCGGGCCAGTTCCCGGTGGGCGGGCGCCAACAGGGGCCGCACACAAGGATCCTGGGCGACTTCGGGCGGCAGTGCGGTCAGCAGGCGGTAGGGGCCGACGGACGCCCACCGCGCGACCGGGCCGAGGCGCGGCTCCGCCAGCGCGGCCCGCGCCGACGCCGAGGCCTCCTCCCAGGCCGCCCCGAGTCCGGCCAGCCCGATCCGCCCGGCGGCCACTCCCGCCGCCGCCCCCGGTGTCGCCTCCGCCGTCCGCTCCAGCAGACGCGCCGCCGCGGACGTCGCCGGGGTGAGGGTGTCCGCGGAACGCAGCCGCACCAGCACCGCCAGACACTGCCCGGCCGTCGCCCACGGCACCGTGCACAGCGCCGTCGCCCCCGGCAGGGTGCGCAGCGAGGGGGCGTCGTCCGGGTCGGCGGAGGGCCAGGGGGCCACGCAGACCACGGTGTGCGGGGCGTCGGCGCGGGAGCCGAGCGCGGTGCGCAGCTCCGCCACCGCCATGTCCCGGGGCCAGCCCCGAGCGGCGGTGAGAACCGCCCGCAGCTCCCGGGTGAGGTCCGCGCCGTGCTGGGCCTCGTCCGCGAGCAGGGCGCCGATCCGCACGGTCACCTCCATCGCGGCCGTCAGCTGGGCGTCCGTGGGTCCGGGGTCGTCGTCGAGCAGCCAGACGTAGCCGAGGGCGACCCCCCGATGCCGGACGGGCAGGCAGACACGGCCGCGGTAGACCCCCGCCTCCGGGGTCGGCGGGATGCGGACCGGGCCGGTGGCGCGGGTGATGCCGAACCCCTCGAACCAGGTGCGCACGGCCGCGGTCGAACGCCGGGTGAGGATCGAGCGGGTGCGCACCGGGTCCAGTGCGGACGCGTCCAGCTCGTCGTCGCTGTCGTACGCCCCGAACGCGATCAGCTCGAAGTCGCGGTTCTCCAGGGTCGCGGGGGCGCCGAGCAGCTCCGAGATCTCGTCGACGAGCTCCTGGTAGTCGCCCGCGCGGGAGGAAGATGCCGCATCGCCGGTCACCGGGGCATTCTCTCCCATCCCCGCGCCCCTTCATACATCTGTCTGAGATCTGCGGCACGGATGCGTGACAGCTGTCGATGGCCCACGATCGGAGGGATCCTTAGGTTTCACGGTGGTTCTATCTGCTGGTTTGTGGAGGTGCCCCGTGCTGGGTCCCGTGATTCTCGCCGCGTCGCGCAGCGACCGGATGCGACGCCTGATCTCGGCGGCCCCGGTGACGAAACAGGTCGTGGACCGCTTCATCCCCGGTGAGACCGTCGACGACATCGTTCCGATCATCGAGGAGCGCACCGCCCAGGGGCTGGAGCTGACGATGGACGTCGTCGGCGAGGACATCACCACCCCCGACGAGGCCCGCGCCGCCCGCGACGCCTATCTGGCCCTGGTCGACCGCCTGGCGGAGCTGGAACTCGGCGAGCGGGTCGAGATGTCCGTCAAGCTGTCGATGTTCGGCCAGGCGCTGGGAGACGGCGGCCACGAGCTGGCGCTCGCCAACGTCCGCCCGGTGGTGGAGGCCGCCGCCGCCATCGGCACCACCGTCACCCTGGACGCCGAGGACCACACCACCCTCGACTCGATGTTCGCCATCCACGACGAGCTGCGCAAGGACTTCCCGCAGACCGGCTGCGTCATCCAGGCCTACCTCTTCCGCACCGAGGCCGACGCCCGCCGCCTCGCCGCGAACGGCAGCCGGGTACGCCTGGTGAAGGGTGCGTACAAGGAGCCCGCCGAGGTCGCGTACCAGCAGAAGCACGAGATCGACAAGGCGTACGTCCGGGTCCTGCGCACCCTGATGGAAGGCGAGGGGTACCCGATGATCGGGTCCCACGACCCGCGCCTGATCTCCATCGCGCAGGAACTCGCCCGCAGGGCCGGCCGCAAGCCCGACGAGTACGAGTTCCAGATGCTGTACGGCATCAGGGGCGACGAACACCTGCGCCTCGCCGCCGAGGGCCACCGCATGCGCGTCTACACCGCCTACGGCACCGACTGGTACGGCTACTTCATGCGCCGTCTGGCGGAGAAGCCGGCCAACCTGCGGTTCTTCGTCCGCTCGATGATCAGCAAGGGCTGAGCCCACCCCCGCTCGCCACACCGCTTGCAACACCGCTCAGTAAGGAGTTACGGAACCCATGGACGCTGTGACCCAGGTCCCCACCCCCGTCAACGAGCCGGTGCACGGCTACGCCCCCGGCTCTCCCGAGCGCGCCCGGCTGGAGGCCAAGCTCAAGGAGCTGGCCGACAACCCGATCGACCTGCCCTGCACCATCGGCGGCGAGCGGCGGATGGGCGGCGGTGAGCGGTTCGACGTCGTGCAGCCGCACAACCACAAGGCCCGCCTCGGCACCTACGCCAACGCCACCCGCCAGGACGCGCAGGACGCCGTCGACGCGGCCCTCGCCGCCGCGCCCGCCTGGCGCGCGATGTCCTTCGACGACCGCGCCGCGATCATCCTGCGCGCCGCCGAACTGCTCGCCGGCCCCTGGCGCGAGACGCTCGCCGCCTCCACGATGCTCGGTCAGTCCAAGACCGCCCAGCAGGCGGAGATCGACTGTCCCTGCGAACTGGTCGACTTCTGGCGCTTCAACGTCGCCTACGCCCGTCAGATCCTGGCCGAGCAGCCGCCGGCCAACTCCCCGGGCGTCTGGAACCGGCTCGACCACCGCCCGCTGGAGGGCTTCGTCTACGCGATCACGCCGTTCAACTTCACGGCGATCGCCGGCAACCTGCCGACCGCGCCCGCGCTGATGGGCAACGTGGTCGTGTGGAAGCCGTCGCCGACGCAGACGCACGCCGCCGTGCTGCTGATGCGGCTGCTGGAGGAGGCCGGGCTGCCCAAGGGCGTCATCAACCTGGTCACCGGCGACGGCCTGGAGGTGTCCGAGGTCGCCCTAAACCACCGCGACCTCGCCGGCATCCACTTCACCGGTTCCACCAAGACCTTCCAGTACCTGTGGAAGACGGTCGGCGCGAACATCGAGAAGTACCGCTCCTACCCGCGTCTGGTCGGCGAGACCGGCGGCAAGGACTTCGTCGTCGCCCACCCGAGCGCCGACCGCGCGGTGCTGAAGACCGCCCTCACCCGCGGAGCCTTCGAGTACCAGGGCCAGAAGTGCAGCGCGACCTCCCGGGCCTACATCCCGGCGTCGATCTGGAACTCCGGCTTCAAGGAGGAGTTCGCGGCCGAGGTCGACTACCTAACCATGGGTGACGTCACCGACCTGTCCAACTTCGTCGGCGCGGTCATCGACGAGCGTTCCTTCGCCAAGAACAAGGCCGCCATCGACCGGGCGAAGGCCGACCCGGCCTGCACGATCGTCGCCGGCGGCTCCTACGACGACTCGGTCGGCTACTTCGTCCGTCCGACGGTCGTCGAGTGCTCCGACCCGGAGAACGAGGTCTTCACGACCGAGTACTTCGGCCCGTTCCTCGCCGTGCACGTGTACGAGGACGACCAGTACGACGCCATGCTGACGCAGATGGAGTCGGTGTCGGACTACGCGCTGACGGGCTCGGTGATCTCGGGCGACCGCGCGGCCGCCGCGTACACCATGGAGAAGCTCCGCTACGCGGCCGGCAACTTCTACATCAACGACAAGTCCACCGGCGCCGTCGTCGGCCAGCAGCCCTTCGGCGGCGGCCGCGCCTCCGGCACCAACGACAAGGCGGGGGCCCCGCAGAACCTGATGCGCTGGACTCTCACCCGCGCCATCAAGGAGACCCTGGTCGCGCCGACCGACTACGCGTACCCGCACATGGGCTGACGGGTCCGATGAGCCGACGCCCCACGGGGGCCGACGCCCGCACCGGGGTCGGAACCGGCCGGGTGACGCGAAGGGCCGGGCGATCCGCCCGGCCCTTCGCGTTGCGCCCGGTGCGGGTGCTCGGAGGTGGCGGTCGGGGAAGTCGCCGATCAGGGCGGCGGTCTGCCCCGTGTGCACCACGCGGCCGCCTAACCGGTCAATGAGTTTTCAGCGGTTAGATAGCCGGTGTCCGTCTCAGATAGTAGGAAGTCCGAGTAATTGTGGAGACAGGCGCGCGCTCCTCCCTTAGTTTTGTAGGAGCCGAACGTCTCGCTCGACCAAGCGAATGGCGGTCGTGACCGGGCCCGTGGCAGGCAATCCCTGCGGTCCGCTCCCCGCCCCCTTCCGGCGTCTCGTAACCCCTTTGGCACTCCCTGGAATTCGAAGGAGTCGATTCCCCATGGCCGAGACGACCGTCCGCCGCCGAGTCCGTCACGTCTCCCGTACGACCGAGTCCGACCGCAAGAACGCCGCCGCCGCCCTGCAGCGCGCCCTCGACCGCCGTGACAACGGCGGCGAGACCGGCCACTGAGCCAGGCCGCCCCGTAGCCCGGTCGCACCGTGTCCGGGACAGTGAGGAGCCGCATCCGCACGGGGTGCGGCGCGGGCGCCCGAACGGGACTTCGGGCATCCGCGCCGCACCGCGGACCCGCGCCCGCCCCGCGACGGAGCTGTCCGTATGACGGACGGTCCGTGTCATCCCATGGGACGAGGAGTAGGGTTCCCGCATGTCTCGCAGCCTCAATCTCGCAGTGATCCCCGGTGACGGCATCGGCCAGGAGGTCGTGGCCGAAGGTCTCAAGGTCCTCTCCGCCGTCCTCCCGCAGGACGTGAAGCTGGAGACCAAGGAGTACGACTTCGGCGCCCGGCGCTACCACGCCACCGGTGAGACCCTCACCGACGCCGACGCGGAGGCGCTCAAGCAGCACGACGCGATCCTGCTCGGCGCGATCGGCGACCCGAGCGTGCCCTCCGGCGTCCTGGAGCGGGGCTTCCTGCTCAAGCTGCGCTTCCTCTTCGACCACCACGTCAACCTGCGCCCCTCGAAGCTGCTCCCCGGCGTGGCCACCCCGCTGGCCGGTCAGCCCGAGATCGACTTCATCGTGGTCCGCGAGGGCACCGAGGGTCCGTACACCGGCAACGGCGGCACGATCCGCAAGGGCACCCCGCACGAGGTCGCCACCGAGGTCTCCGTGAACACGGCCTTCGGCGTCGAGCGTGTGGTCCGCGACGCCTTCGCCCGCGCCCAGGCCCGCCCCCGCAAGAAGCTCACGCTGGTCCACAAGAACAACGTGCTGGCCTTCGCCGGCCACCTGTGGACGAACGTCTTCAACCGGGTGGCCGCGGAGTTCCCCGACGTCACCACGGACTACATCCACGTGGACGCCGCGACGATCTACCTGGTCACCGACCCCGGCCGGTTCGACGTGATCGTCACCGACAACCTCTTCGGCGACATCATCACCGACCTCGCCGCGGCCGTCTCCGGCGGCATCGGCGTCGCCGCGAGCGGCAACATCAACCCCTCCGGCGACTTCCCGTCCATGTTCGAGCCCGTGCACGGCTCGGCTCCGGACATCGCGGGCCAGGGCAAGGCCGACCCCACCGCCACGGTCCTGTCCGTCGCCCTGCTGCTGCGCCACCTCGGACACGACGCCGAGGCGGTCCGCATCGAGGACGCCGTCTCCGCCGACCTGGCGGAGCGCGCCGCGCTGCCCGCGCGCAGCACCTCGGAGATCGGCGACGCGCTCTCCGCACGAGTAGCCGGCTGACCCGGCGCACCACGCCCCCCGGCTCCCAGGAGCCGGGGGCGACCCATCGAAGCCGCCGGGGTCTCATCGCACCCGGCGGCTTCTCGTATGTCCTGCCGGGTGTCACCATCTACCCCGGGTCGCATTCACGCCGTTTTCCTCCGCGCACCCCGCTTGCGATAATCGAACGCGGAGCCGCGGTATCAGGCAATGCTCGGACGTCCTGGCACCGGCCACTGGCCGTACGGACGTGAGCGCGGCCCGTCACACACAACCGGTGAAGGACAACCACTCATGACGACGCCCACGATCGAGCTCAAGCCCTCCGCCAGCCCGCTCTCCGCCGCCGAGCGCGAGGCGATCCTGGCGAACCCCGGCTTCGGCCGCCACTTCACCGACCACATGGTGACGATCAGGTGGACCGAGGGCCGCGGCTGGCACGACGGTCAGCTCGTTCCGTACGCGCCGATCCCCCTCGACCCGGCGACCAACGTCCTGCACTACGCGCAGGAGATCTTCGAGGGGCTGAAGGCCTACCGCCGTCCCGACGGCTCCGTCGCCACCTTCCGCCCGGACCAGAACGCCAAGCGGTTCCAGCGCTCCGCCCGCCGCCTGGCGATGCCCG
The DNA here is from genome assembly GCF_001746365.1 of Streptomyces sp. LUP30. Taxonomy (GTDB): domain Bacteria; phylum Actinomycetota; class Actinomycetes; order Streptomycetales; family Streptomycetaceae; genus Streptomyces. The sequence continues at coordinate 23,627 of NZ_MJAJ01000023.1, read as the reverse complement.
AGCTGCCGGTCGAGACGTTCATCGAGGCCTGTGACGCGCTCGTCGGCCAGGACAAGGACTGGGTGCCCGCGCACGGCGGCGAGGAGTCCCTCTACCTGCGCCCCTTCATGATCGCGACCGAGGTGGGCCTGGGCGTGAAGCCGGCCAACGAGTACCTCTTCATCGTGATCGCCTCCCCGGCCGGCGCCTACTTCCCGGGCGGCGTCAAGCCCGTCTCGATCTGGGTGTCCGAGGACCACGTCCGCGCCGTCCCGGGCGGCATGGGCGACGCCAAGACGGGCGGCAACTACGCCGCCTCCCTGCTCGCCCAGGCCGAGGCCGCCGCGCAGGGCTGCGCCCAGGTCTGCTACCTCGACGCGGTCGAGCGCAAGTGGGTCGAGGAGCTCGGCGGCATGAACCTGTACTTCGTCTACGGGAACAAGATCGTCACGCCCTCGCTGACCGGCTCCATCCTGGAGGGCGTCACCCGTGACAGCCTCCTCACCGTCGCCCGCGACCTGGGCTACGAGGCCGAGGAGGGCCGCGTCTCCGTCGACCAGTGGCAGCGCGACTCCGAGAGCGGCGCGCTGCAGGAGGTCTTCGCCTGCGGCACGGCGGCCGTGATCACCCCGGTCGGCACGGTCAAGCGCACCGGCGGCGAGTGGCAGCAGTCGGGCGGCGAGCCCGGCGAGGTCACCCTCCGGCTCCGGCAGGCCCTGCTGGACATCCAGCGCGGCACGGCCGAGGACAAGCACGGCTGGATGCACCGGCTGGGCTGATCCCGAGTCCTCCCGACGTCGCCGCAGGGCCGCCCCGACCGGGGCGGCCCTGCGGCGTCTCCGTGCGTCCACCGTCGCGTCCCGCATTTTGAGCAGTGCTCTAAATCTTCCGGTGAAGTCTTCTGATCACCGAGCCTGACCTTTAGAGTGCTGCTCAAAGACTGAGAGGGAGGCCAGGTGCGACTCACCCCCACCGAACGGGATCGGCTGCTGCTCTTCGGGGCGGCCGAGCTGGCCCGGGCGAGAAGGGCCCGCGGGCTGCGGCTCAACGTGCCGGAGGCGACCGCGCTCGTCGCGGACACCGTCTGTGAGGCCGCTCGTGACGGCGTCCGGCTCGCCGAGGCGATCGAGCGGGCCCGGTCGGTCCTCGGCCCGGACGACGTGCTGCCGGGGGTCGTGGACGTCGTCACCGAGGTGCACGTGGAGGCCGTCTTCGACGACGGCTCGCGGCTCGCCGTCGTCCGCGATCCGATCGGCGCGGGCAGCGCGGGAGACCGGCCGGACGGAGGGGGGCCGGGCGCGCTGCTGCCGGGGCCCGCTCACGTGGAGCCCGAGGCGCTCGTGCGGCTGACGGTCGTCAACACCGCCGACGTGCCGGTCTCCGTCACGTCCCATTTCCACTTCTTCGAGGCCAACCCGCGGCTGGACTTCGCACGGGACACGGCCTACGGGATGCGCCTCGCCGTCCCCGCCGGGTCCTCCGTGCGCTTCGGACCGGGGGAGAGCGCCGAGGTCGGACTGCGGCCCATCGGGGGCGATCGGGTGGCGATCGGCTTCGCCGGACTGGTCGACGGGCCGCTGGACGCGCCGGGGGCTCGCGCAGAGGCCCTGCGCCGGGCCGCCGCCTGCGGATATCTGGGGGCGGAACGGGGAGGGACCCGGTGAACCCGTACGAGTACGCCGCGACCCACGGCCCCCGCGCCGGCGACCGCGTCCGGCTCGGCGACTCGGGCCTGGTCGTCCGCGTGGAGTCCGACTCCCAGCTCCCCGGCGACGAGTTCCTCGCCGGCTTCGGCAAGACCGCCCGCGACGGACTGCACCTGCGGGCCGCCGCCGTCCGGGACACCTGTGACGTCGTGATCAGCAACGTCGTCGTGATCGACGCGGTGCAGGGGATCCGCAAGCTCTCCATCGGGATCCGGGAGGGCCGCATCCACGCGATCGGGCGCGCCGGGAACCCCGACACCCTGGACGGGGTGGACGTCGTCGTCGGCACGGGCACCTCGATCGTCTCCGGCGAGGGGCTCATCGCGACCGCCGGCGCCGTCGACACCCATGTCCATCTGCTGTCGCCGCGCATCATGGAGGCCTCGCTGGCCTCCGGCGTGACGACGATCATCGGGCAGGAGTTCGGCCCCGTATGGGGCGTCGGGGTCAACTCGCCCTGGGCGCTGCGGCACGCGTTCAACGCCTTCGACGCCTGGCCGGTCAACATCGGCTTCCTGGGCCGCGGTTCGTCCTCGCACGACGCCCCACTGGTCGAGGCGCTGGCCGAGGGAGGCGCCTCGGGCTTCAAGGTGCACGAGGACATGGGCGCCCACACCCGCGCGCTGGACACGGCGTTGCGGGTCGCCGAGGAGCACGACGTCCAGGTCGCCCTGCACAGCGACGGGTTGAACGAGTGCCTGTCGGTCGAGGACACGCTGCGGGTCCTGGAGGGCCGGACGATCCACGCCTTCCACATCGAGGGCTGCGGCGGCGGCCATGTGCCCAACGTGCTGAAGATGGCGGGCGTGCCGAACGTCATCGGCTCCTCCACCAACCCCACCCTCCCCTTCGGCCGGGACGCCGTCGCGGAGCACTACGGGATGATCGTCTCCGTCCACGACCTGAAGACCGACCTGCCCGGCGACGCCGCCATGGCCCGCGACCGCATCCGCGCCGGGACGATGGGCGCCGAGGACGTGCTGCACGACCTGGGCGCGATCGGCATCACCTCGTCCGACGCGCAGGGCATGGGCCGCGCGGGCGAGACCGTCCGCCGCACCTTCGCCATGGCGGGGAAGATGAAGGCCGAGTTCGGCGCCCCGCACGACGACCACGACAACGAGCGCGTCCTGCGCTACATGGCCAAGCTGACCGTCAACCCGGCCATCGCGCACGGACTTTCGCACGAGGTCGGCTCGATCGAGGTCGGCAAGCTCGCCGACATCGTGCTGTGGCGTCCCGAGTACTTCGGCGCCAAGCCGCAACTGGTCCTCAAGTCGGGCTTCCCGGCGTACGGGGTGGTCGGCGACCCGAACGCCGCCACCGACACCTGCGAACCCCTGGTCCTCGGACCGCAGTTCGGGGCGTACGGCGCCACGCCCGCCGACCTCTCCGTCGCCTTCGTCGCGCGGGCCGCCCTCGACCAGGGCGGCGACTCCATGCCCACCCGCCGCCGCAGGGTCGCCGTCCGCGGCACCCGCGGCATCGGACCCGCCGACCTGCGCCTGAACTCCCGCACCGGGGCGGTCGACGTCGACCAGCGCACCGGCCTGGTCACCCTCGACGGCGAGGTGCTGCGCTCCGAGCCGGCCGAGTCCGTCTCCCTGAACCGCCTCTACTTCCTCTGACTCCCCAAGGACCAAGGACCGTCTCATGAGCAACGCAGCCGCCGACGGCTTCCGCATGCCCGCCGAGTGGGCCCCGCACGAACGCACCTGGATGGCGTGGCCGGGCCCCAACCCCACCTTCGACGACCCCGACGGCCTGGCCGCCGCCCGGGCGGCCTGGGCCGAGGTCGCCCGCGCCGTCCGACGTTTCGAGCCGGTGACCGTGGTGTGCGGCCCCGGTCGGTCGGCGGACGCCCGCACCCTGCTCGGACCCGGCGTTCAGACGGTCGAGCGCGAACTGGACGACGCCTGGATGCGCGACATCGGCCCGACGTTCCTCACGAACGGCCGTGAACTGGCCGCCGTCGACTGGACGTTCAACGGCTGGGGCGCCCAGGACTGGGCCCGCTGGGAGCACGACGCGAAGATCGCCGCGTCCGTCTCCGACCTCGCGGGGGCGAGGACGTACGCCTCGCGGCTGGTCAACGAGGGCGGTGCGATCCACGTCGACGGCGAGGGCACGGTCCTGCTGACGGAGACGGTCCAGCTCGGTCCGGAGCGCAATCCGGGATGGTCGCGGGAGGAGGCCGAGGCGGAGATCCACGCCATGCTCGGCACCCGCAAGGCGATCTGGCTGCCCCGCGGCCTCACCGGCGACTATCCCCCGCACGGGTTCGGCACCCTCGGCCATGTGGACATCGTCGCGGCGTTCGCCCGCCCCGGAGTCGTCGTCGCCCACAGCCAGCCGGACCCGGCGCACCCCGACCACGAGGTGACGCGGGAGATCGTCGGGCTGCTGCGATCGCAGACCGACGCACGCGGCCGCCGGCTGGAGGTCGTCGAGGTCGCCGCCCCGACCGTGCTGGAGGCCGACGGCCACTGGGCCGACTACTCCTACATCAACCACTACCTCTGCAACGGCGGCGTGGTGCTGTGCGGTTTCGACGACCCGCGGGACGAGCTCGCGGCGGGAGTCTTCCGCCGGCTGTTCCCGGAGCGGACGGTCACGCTGGTGGACGCCCGTACGATCTTCTCCGGTGGCGGTGGCGTCCACTGCATCACCCAGCAGCAGCCGAGGGTCTGAGACCCGGAGGCGCCCGACGACGACCGAGACGACCGAGAACAGGGGAGCCGGGACATGGCCGCAGCGGCACGGGCACGCAGGAACGCCCCGCCCCGCGAGGACGTCCTCGCCGCCGCCATGAGGATGATCTCCGAGCGCGGTCTGGAGAAGCTCACCATGGCTGCGCTCGGCCGTGAGGTCGACATGAGCAGCGGCCATCTCCTCTACTACTTCCACTCCAAGGACGAACTCCTGCTGCGCACTCTGGAGTGGAGCGAGGGCCGGCTCGGCGCCGAGCGCGCCCGGCTGCTGGCCCGCGCCGCACCCGCCCGCGAGCGCCTCGACGCCTACGTCGACCTGTACGTCCCCGACGGCCACCGCGACCCGCACTGGACGCTCTGGCTGGAGGTCTGGAACCGATCACAGAACGCCGCCGACGGCGCGGACGCGCGCGACCGCCAGGCGGCCATCGAGGGCGCCTGGCATCGCGACCTGGTGGCGCTGCTGGCGGAGGGGACGTCGCGCGGCGAGTTCCGGCGGGTGGACCCCGACCGGTTCGCGGCCCGGCTGCGAGCCCTGCTCGACGGCTTCTCCATCCACGTCGCCGTCGGCCTGCGCGGCACGGACCGCGGACAGGTCCTCGGGCACGTCGGCGAGTTCCTCGCCGGGAGCCTCCTCACGGACGCGTGAGAACGCACTGCTCGCATCCTGAGACACCCGGTGAGCGCGAGGACGGTCTGTGCCAGACTGCCGCCGTGCTCTCGTTCGCCATGATTATTGGCAGCAGGCGCGCCGGTCCGCAGTGACCGCTCCGTACGACCAGGTACGAGCGGCCATCGTCGTCCTCGACCCGCGCGCAGACCTCTCGCACCCGCGAGGGGTTTTTCGCTTTTCTGGCCCACCCACAGCCGGAGGCGAGAGCGCGAGGGACCATGGGGGGACGGTGGAGCCGGTCATTCCGGTAACGACCGAGATCCGACACAGGAGCCTTCAGACCATGACCGCACCCAGCGAACTCGACGATTCCTTCCACGTCTTCGACACCACCCTGCGCGACGGCGCGCAGCGTGAGGGCATCAACCTCACCGTCGCCGACAAGCTGGCCATCGCCCGGCACCTGGACGACTTCGGAGTGGGCTTCATCGAGGGCGGCTGGCCCGGCGCCAACCCGCGCGACACCGAGTTCTTCGTCCGCGCGCAGGAGGAGATCGACTTCCGGCACGCCCAGCTGGTCGCCTTCGGCGCGACCCGTCGGGCAGGTGCGAAGGCCGCGGAGGACCCGCAGGTCAGGGCACTGCTGGAGTCGGGAGCCGGGGTGATCACCCTGGTCGCGAAGTCCCACGACCGGCACGTCGAGCTGGCCCTGCGCACCACCCTGGACGAGAACCTGGCCATGGTGAGCGACACGGTCTCCTTCCTGAAGGGCCAGGGCCGCCGCGTCTTCGTCGACTGCGAGCACTTCTTCGACGGATACCGGGCCAACCCCGAGTACGCGAAGGCTGTCGTCCGGGCCGCCGCCGAGGCCGGGGCGGACGTGGTCATCCTGTGCGACACCAACGGCGGAATGCTCCCCGCGCAGGTCCAGGCCGTGGTCTCGACGGTGCTCGCCGACACGGGCGCCCGGCTCGGCATCCACGCCCAGGACGACACCGGCTGCGCCGTGGCCAACACCCTCGCCGCGGTGGACGCGGGCGCCACCCACGTGCAGTGCACCGCGAACGGCTACGGCGAACGCGTCGGCAACGCGAACCTGTTCCCCGTCGTCGCGGCCCTGGAGCTGAAGTACGGCAAGAAGGTGCTGCCCGAGGGCCGGCTCCGGGAGATGACCCGCATCTCGCACGCCATCGCCGAGGTCGTCAACCTCACGCCGTCCACGCACCAGCCCTACGTGGGCGTCTCGGCGTTCGCCCACAAGGCCGGGCTGCACGCCTCGGCCATCAAGGTCGACCCCGACCTCTACCAGCACATCGACCCCGAGCAGGTCGGCAACACGATGCGGATGCTGGTCTCCGACATGGCCGGCCGTGCCTCCATCGAGCTCAAGGGCAAGGAGCTCGGCGTCGACCTGGGCGGCGACCGCGAACTGGTCGGCCGGGTCGTGGAGCGGGTCAAGGAGCGCGAGCTCCGGGGCTACACGTACGAGGCGGCCGACGCCTCCTTCGAACTCCTGCTGCGCGCCGAGGTCGAGGGCAAGGCGCTGAAGTACTTCGACGTCGAGTCCTGGCGCGCCATCGTCGAGGACCGTCCCGACGGCACCCACGCCAATGAGGCCACCGTGAAGCTCTGGGCCAAGGCCGAGCGCATCGTCGCGACCGCCGAGGGCAACGGCCCGGTCAACGCCCTGGACCGCGCCCTGCGGGTGGCCCTGGAGAAGATCTACCCCCAGCTGGCCAAGCTCGACCTGGTCGACTACAAGGTCCGCATCCTGGAGGGCGTCCACGGCACCCAGTCCACCACCCGCGTCCTGATCTCCACGACCGACGGCACGGGGGAGTGGTCCACGGTGGGCGTGGCGGAGAACGTCATCGCCGCCTCCTGGCAGGCGCTGGAGGACGCGTACACGTACGGACTGCTGCGGGCGGGCGTGGACCCGGCTGAGTGATGCCCGAGAGGCGCCGGATGTCCGCTCTGTGAGGGGTTCGGGTAGCTTCGAGGTATGAAGGTCGTGCTCTCGGCCCGTCGGGCCCGAGGCCTCACCGGACCGCTGCTCGCGCTGGTGCTCGTCGCCCTCACGGTGTGGACCGTGTGGGCGGCGGCCCCGCGGGCGTCTGCCGCCACCGGCGTCTCGACGATCGCCGACTCGCTCCGCCACAGCCCGGTCTACGTCGACCCCCGGGCGGCCGCGCAGCTGTCCGGGGCGGACCGGCGCGCCCTGGAGCAGCAGATCGAGGACGCCGACAAACCCCTGTTCATCGCCGTCCTGCCGGCCGACTACCCCACAGCAGACCTTTTCAGCGACCTGCGCACCGCCACCGGGGTCACCGGTCTGTACGCGATCCGTCTGGGCGACCGCTTCGACGCCCGCGCCGACTCGTCCGTCCTGTCGCGGACGGCCGTGCGCAACCTGGTGGGCAGCGTCGGCGGCGAGAGCGACGCCCGAACCCAGCTGACCGACTTCACCGACCGCGCCCTGACCCACATGGGCGGCTCCGCGCCCGCGAGCTGGGGCTCCCCGAACGGCGGCAGGATGATCTCGACCTCCGCGCTGATCGCCGCGGTCGTGGTGCTGGGGGCCGGTGGGGTCGGGGCGTACACCCTGGTGCGGCGGGGCCGCCGGCGCCGGGCCGAGGAGCAGCGGGCCGCGCTCGACCGGCTGCGGGTCGTCGTGGACGAGGACATCACGGCCTTCGGCGAGGAACTCGACCGTCTCGACTTCCATCCGGCCGAGGCGGGCGCCGACGACGCCATGCGCGCCGACTACGAACGCGCTCTGGACGCCTACGAGCAGGCGAAGACGGCCATGGCGGCGGCGGCCCGGCCGGAGGACGTCCGGGCCGTCACCGAGGCGCTGGAGGGCGGCCGTTTCTCGTTGGCGTCCCTCGCGGCCCGCCGGGCGGGAGGGCCGCTGCCCGAGCGCCGGCCACCCTGCTTCTTCGATCCGCGCCACGGCCCTTCGGTCGGCGACGCCACCTGGACGCCGCCCGGCGGAGCCACCCGCGAGGTCCCGGTCTGCGCGGCGGACGCGACCCGTCTGGCCGACGGCCGCGACCCCGTGATCCGCGAGGTCGACAGCGACTACGGCCGCCGCCCGTACTGGGAGGCCGGTCCCGCCTACGGTCCCTGGGCGGGCGGCTACTTCGGCGGCGGCATCCTGCCCGGCCTCCTCGTCGGCACGATGCTCGGCTCGATGATGGCGGCCCCCTCCTACGCGGCCGACTACGGCACCGGCTACGGCGACTTCGGCGGCTACGACGGCGGCGACGTCTCCGGCGCGGACTTCGACCCCGGGGACTTCGGGGGCGGCTTCGGCGACGGGGGAGGCGGGGACTTCGGCGGCGGCGGGGGCGGCGGTGACTTCGGCGGAGGATTCTGACCCGGGCGGGCACGGGGACGGGTACGGGCCCGGCGTCGCGGAGTGCCGCGCGACGGTCCCAAGAACCCCGCGGGGGGCTACTGGTGGAAGATCCGACCGGAAGAAGGGCATGGCCCGCCGGGCCGTCGTCCGGTCGGAGCGAGGCGGCCGCCGAGGCGATCGCGGAGGCGAAGGCGGACACCTCGGAGCAGACGCCGGGGGCGTCGGCCCGGGCGCAGCCGATGCCCCGGCTCACGACGCCGACCTGGATCCAGGCGTTGGCGTCGTCCGGGCGGACCATCGGGCCGCCCGGATCGCCCTGGCAGGCGTCGGTGCCCCCGGCCGCGCACCCGGCGCAGATCTCGTCGCTCTGCGGCGCGGGTCCCGCCGACCACGGGCGAGGGGGGCGGCCTGTGCGGCGGACACGTGCTGGAGCCCGGCGATCGCCGGCGCGGCCGCGCCGATGACGGCGCATCTCCTGAATGCCGTGAGGACGGCTCACCCGGGTTCGCCGGAGAAGAAGACCGCGAGAAGCAGGGCGGGGATGTCGAGAACCCGCGTCCGGCTCCGTCCCCGGGGCGAGCGCGGCCACAATGGGTCGTACCAGCACCGAGGAGAACCACGATGGCCAAGTACCTGCTGCTCAAGCACTACCGCGGCGCGCCGGCTCCGGAGAACGACGTGCCGATGGAGCAGTGGACGCCGGAGGAGATCTCGGCCCACGTGCGGTACATGAACGACTTCGCGGCCCGCCTCGAAAGCACCGGCGAGTTCGTCGACAGCCAGGCGCTCGCCCCCGAGGGCACGTTCGTGCGCTACGACGGCGAGGGCCGCCCGCCCGTCACCGACGGCCCCTTCGCCGAGACCAAGGACCTCATCGCCGGCTGGATGATCATCGACGTCGACAGCCACGAACGAGCCCTCGAACTGGCCGGCGAACTGTCGGCGGCCCCGGGGGCCGGCGGGAAGCCGATCCACGAGTGGCTCGAGCTGCGCCCGTTCCTGGGCGAGCACGGCACCATCGCGGAGTGACCTCGACGATGGACGAGGCCCTGCTCCGCAGCCTCACACCGAGCGTGATCACCGTCCTCGTCCGCCGCGGAGCCGACTTCGCGGCGGCCGAGGACGCCGTCCAGGACGCGCTCGTCGAGGCGGTGCGCGTCTGGCCGGCCGACCCCCCGCGCGACGCGAAGGGCTGGCTGATCACCGTCGCGTGGCGCAAGTTCCTGGACGCGACCCGGGCGGACGCCGCCCGCCGCCGCCGCGAGGACCGCCTCGACGCGGAACCCGAGCCCGGGGCCGCGCCCGCCGGGGACGACACCCTCCAGCTCTACTTCCTGTGCGCCCACCCGTCGCTGACGCCGGCGTCGGCCGTCGCGCTCACCCTGCGCGCCGTCGGCGGGCTCACCACCCGGCAGATCGCCCAGGCGTACCTGGTCCCCGAGGCGACCATGGCGCAACGCATCAGCCGGGCCAAGCGCACCGTCTCCGACGTGCGATTCGACCAGCCCGGCGACGTCGCCACCGTGCTGCGCGTCCTGTACCTGGTGTTCAACGAGGGCTACTCCGGCGACGTCGACCTCGCCGCCGAGGCCATCCGGCTCACCCGCCGGCTCTCGGCCGCCGTCGACCACCCGGAGGCGGCGGGGCTGCTCGCCCTCATGCTGCTCCACCACGCACGGCGCGCCGCCCGGACCGCGCCCGACGGCAGCCTGGTCCCGCTCGCCGAGCAGGACCGCGGCCGGTGGGACACCACGGCGATCGCGGAGGGCGTGACGATCCTCCAGGCGGCCCTCGCCCGCGACCGGCTGGGCGAGTTCCAGGCCCAGGCCGCCGTCGCGGCCCTCCACGCCGACGCGCCCACCGCGCAGGAGACCGACTGGGTGCAGATCGTCGAGTGGTACGACGAGCTCGTGGCCCTGACCGACAGTCCGGTCGTCCGGCTGAACCGCGCGGTCGCCGTCGGCGAGGCCGACGGCCCGCGCGCCGGTCTGGCGGCGCTCGCGGCGCTGGACGACTCGCTGCCCCGCCACACCGCGGTCGCGGCGTACCTCCACGAGCGCGACGGCGACCCGGCGACGGCGGCACGGTTGTACGCCGAGGCGGCCCGCAAGGCGCCCGACCTAGCCGAGCGCGACCATCTGACGCGCCAGGCCGCCCGGCTCAACTCCCGCCGACGTCCCTGACGGGTCGCGCTCGGATCGTCCCCCGGTCCGGGCGCCCGCTGCCGCGGCCGCCGCCCGGGCGCCGTCAGTCCTGCGCGGCGGACTTGGCGAAGCCGAGCAGGGCCTCGAAGTCGATCGCCCCCGGGTCTCCATGGGTGTTCTCCGGCACGTGCATATGGCCGCACACGCCCTTGAACGCGTTCCACCGCTCACCGCTCATCCGCTGCCCGCCCCCGTTCCCCGCGGACTTGGGGTAGGCGGGCCACAGGGTCGGTCCGCGCAGCGGCACGTCGTGGTGGAGGTGCATCCACGCCAGGTACTGGGCGACGGCGCGCAGCGCCCACTCCGGGGCCTTGGGCCAGTAGACGTGGGCCTGGTCGTGGGTGTTCCACTTGGTGTGCAGCTCGGGATCGCAGGTGCCGACGAGCTCCACCTGGCAGACGTTGAGCGTGTTCGTCTCGACGCCCCCGCGCCGGTTGACCAGCGCGCGGGAGGAGACGTCGATCCCGAAGTGCTGGTACCACCGCAGCCGCTTGGCCGCGAAGTCCGGCACGGCCGTCAGGTTGGGCGCGACCGAGCCGCCCTGGTAGTCGGGCAGCGAGCGGCCCTCCGTGGTGTGCAGGACGACGACGTTGACCTCCATGCGGTCACCGCCGAAGTCGTCCTGGTACCAGTGGTCGCGGTTGGCGCCGGGGTAGTACTGGGGTCCGGTCATGATGCTCATGGTTCGCGACTGTGACACAGGACACACCAAGGGGCCGGAAGCTCTTCGCTTCCGGCCCCTTTCTGCCGGTATTCGCCGTATTCGACCACACGGTTACGCGTTCTTGATCGCCGAGATGTCGAAGTTCAGCTTGATCTTGTCGGAGATCAGGACGCCGCCCGTCTCCAGGGCCGCGTTCCAGGTCAGGCCCCAGTCCGAGCGGAGGATCTCGGCCTTGCCCTCGAAGCCCACGCGCTCGTTGCCGAACGGGTCCTTGGCGGAGCCGTTGAACTCCAGGTCGATGGTGAGGGGCCTGGTCACGCCGAGGATGCTCAGCTCACCGACGATGCGGTAGTCGTCGCCGCCCAGCGCCTCGGCGGAGGTGGAGCGGAAGGTCATCAGCGGGAATTCCTCGGTCTTGAAGAAGTCCGCGCTCTTCAGGTGGCCGTCGCGGTCGGCGGACCCGGTGTCGATGCTCTCCATCGTGACGTCGATGGAGGCGGTGGACCGGGACGGGTCGACGCCGTCCAGCTGCAGCGAGCCGGTGAAGTCGGTGAACTTGCCCTTGACGTTGGTGACCATCGCGTGGCGGGCGGTGAAGCCGATCGTCGAGTGCGCCGGGTCGATGGCGTACTCGCCCGTCAGGGCGGCGAGCTCCGGGTTCACCGCGGCGGCGGTGGCGGCGGAGGCGGTCTCGTCGGTGGTCTTGCGGCCGAAGATGCCCATGGCGTGCTCCTTGGGGACGGGAGGGGTCGAAGATGTTTAATCTTCAACGAGGTCGTGAAACCGACTGTAGACCCATTCCGTTCAACTTTCAACTTAATCGGGGAGGGGATTCCCGAAGGGTCCGTCGGGTCGCCGAGGACGCGGCGGCCGACCGCCGTCCGGCGCTGCCGGTTCACTCCGGGGAGGGCAGGTGGGGCGCGAAATGTGAGCCGGGTCTCAGCAGTGGGGTTTGTGCGACCCCTACAACCCCCTGGCCCCCTGAGCAGTCGTAACGGCTGCATGCCGACCGGGTTCTGTTCAGGGGTACCAGGAAAACGCTCCGAGGACTGTACGGAGTCGACGTCCCTCTTTCCTTGGTGGGCTTCGTAAGGTCACTACATGACCGTTTTGGAAGAGACGACGGGTGAGCCGACCGCGGAGCCCTCGGAGCCCACGGATGCGCGTGGCCGGGTGGCCGAGCTGCACGAGATCCGTGCCCAGGCGCTGGCCGGCCCGAGCGAGAAGGCGACCCAGGCGCAGCACGCCAAGGGCAAGCTGACCGCCCGGGAGCGGATCGAGCTGCTGGTGGACCCGGGATCCTTCCAGGAGGTCGAGCAGTTGCGCCGGCACCGGGCGACCGGGTTCGGTCTGGAGGCCAAGCGGCCGTTCACCGACGGTGTCATCACCGGCTGGGGCACGGTCGAGGGCCGCACGGTCTTCGTCTACGCCCATGACTTCCGTATCTTCGGCGGCGCGCTGGGCGAGGCCCACGCCACCAAGATCCACAAGATCATGGACATGGCCATCGCGGCCGGGGCTCCGCTGGTCTCCCTCAACGACGGCGCCGGCGCCGTCGTTGAGGGAGACCAGCGGAGCCCCGGCCGCGATNGAGCCCACGGATGCGCGTGGCCGGGTGGCCGAGCTGCACGAGATCCGTGCCCAGGCGCTGGCCGGCCCGAGCGAGAAGGCGACCCAGGCGCAGCACGCCAAGGGCAAGCTGACCGCCCGGGAGCGGATCGAGCTGCTGGTGGACCCGGGATCCTTCCAGGAGGTCGAGCAGTTGCGCCGGCACCGGGCGACCGGGTTCGGTCTGGAGGCCAAGCGGCCGTTCACCGACGGTGTCATCACCGGCTGGGGCACGGTCGAGGGCCGCACGGTCTTCGTCTACGCCCATGACTTCCGTATCTTCGGCGGCGCGCTGGGCGAGGCCCACGCCACCAAGATCCACAAGATCATGGACATGGCCATCGCGGCCGGGGCTCCGCTGGTCTCCCTCAACGACGGCGCCGGCGCCCGTATCCAGGAAGGCGTCTCGGCGCTCGCCGGCTACGGCGGCATCTTCCAGCGCAACACCAAAGCCTCCGGAGTCATCCCGCAGATCAGCGTGATGCTGGGCCCCTGCGCGGGCGGCGCGGCCTACAGCCCCGCCCTCACCGACTTCGTCTTCATGGTCCGCGAGACCTCGCAGATGTTCATCACCGGCCCGGACGTGGTCAAGGCCGTCACCGGCGAGGAGATCACCCAGAACGGCCTGGGCGGCGCCGACGTGCACGCCGAGACCTCCGGTGTCTGCCACTTCGCGTACGACGACGAGGAGACCTGCATCGCGGAGGTGCGCTACCTGCTGTCGCTGCTGCCGCAGAACAACCGCGAGAACCCGCCGCGCGTCGACTCCGCCGACCCGGCCGAGCGCCGCGGYGASGTCCTGCTCGACCTGGTCCCGGCCGACGGCAACCGCCCGTACGACATGACCAAGGTCATCGAGGAGATCGTCGACGACGGCGAGTACCTGGAGGTCCACGAGCGCTGGGCGCGCAACATCATCTGCGCCCTGGCCCGGCTCGGCGGTCAGGTCGTCGGCATCGTGGCCAACCAGCCCCAGTCCCTCGCGGGCGTTTTGGACATCGAGGCCAGCGAGAAGGCCGCACGCTTCGTGCAGATGTGCGACGCCTTCAACATTCCGATCATCACCCTTCTGGACGTACCCGGCTTCCTGCCCGGCGTCGACCAGGAGCACGGTGGAATCATCCGCCACGGCGCGAAGCTGCTGTACGCCTACTGCAACGCGACCGTGCCCCGGATCTCGCTGATCCTGCGCAAGGCCTACGGRGGYGCCTACATCGTCATGGACAGCCAGTCCATCGGGGCCGACCTCACCTACGCCTGGCCGACGAACGAGATCGCCGTGATGGGCGCCGAAGGCGCGGCCAACGTCATCTTCCGCCGTCAGATCGCCGAGGCCCAGGACCCCGAAGCCATGCGGGCCCGCATGGTCAAGGAGTACAAGTCCGAGCTGATGCACCCCTACTACGCGGCCGAGCGCGGCCTCGTCGACGACGTCATCGACCCCGCCGAGACCCGCGAGGTCCTCGTCAGGTCCCTGGCCATGCTCCAGTCGAANTTCAACATTCCGATCATCACCCTTCTGGACGTACCCGGCTTCCTGCCCGGCGTCGACCAGGAGCACGGTGGAATCATCCGCCACGGCGCGAAGCTGCTGTACGCCTACTGCAACGCGACCGTGCCCCGGATCTCGCTGATCCTGCGCAAGGCCTACGGGGGCGCCTACATCGTCATGGACAGCCAGTCCATCGGGGCCGACCTCACCTACGCCTGGCCGACGAACGAGATCGCCGTGATGGGCGCCGAAGGCGCGGCCAACGTCATCTTCCGCCGTCAGATCGCCGAGGCCCAGGACCCCGAAGCCATGCGGGCCCGCATGGTCAAGGAGTACAAGTCCGAGCTGATGCACCCCTACTACGCGGCCGAGCGCGGCCTCGTCGACGACGTCATCGACCCCGCCGAGACCCGCGAGGTCCTCGTCAGGTCCCTGGCCATGCTCCAGTCGAAGCACGCGGACCTGCCCTCGCGCAAGCACGGCAACCCCCCGCAGTAACCCGACGGACCTCACGGGTAACCCGCCGGATCCCCTGCGGAAACCTCATCCACGGAGACTGACACCATGAACGCTCCCGACATCCGCGTCGAGAAGGGCCATGCCGAGCCCGAGGAAGTCGCCGCCATCACGGCGATCCTCCTGGCTCGCGCGGCCGCCCGCCCCTCCGAGCCCACCGTGCACCGCTCCCGTCCCCGGGCCGGCTGGCGCCGCCTGGAACGCGAGGGCGGCTTCCGCGCCCCGCACAGCTGGCGCTGAACCCTCCTGCACGTCCCCGAAGGGGGGCCCACCCGCCCGGGTGGGCCCCCCTTCGGCATGGGCGGATGCCTTCGGCACGGGCCGACGCCGGGGCGGCGCCCGCCCCACACGAAAGGCCCCCTCGTCGTGGAGGGGGCCTTCGGCTGTGCGGGGGAGGGCGGCGCTACCGCAGGCGCGCCATCAACGCGTGCTCCACCAGGGTGATCAGCGCGGACTTGGCGTCGGCGCGATGGCGGGCGTCCGTCGTGATGATCGGGGTGTCCGGGCCGATCTGCAGCGCCTCGCGGACCTCGTCGGGGTTGTACGGCTGGTTGCCGTCGAAGCCGTTCAACGCGATGACGAAGGGGAGGCCGCTGTTCTCGAAGTAGTCGACCGCGGGGAAGCAGTCGGCGAGACGGCGGGTGTCGACGAGCACGATCGCACCGATGGCGCCGCGCACCAGGTCGTCCCACATGAACCAGAAGCGGTCCTGGCCGGGCGTGCCGAAGAGGTAGAGGATCAGGTCCTGATCCAGGGTGATGCGACCGAAGTCCATCGCGACCGTGGTGGTCGTCTTGTCCCCGGTGTGGGTGAGGTCGTCGATGCCCGCCGACGCGGACGTCATGACGGCCTCGGTGCGCAGCGGATTGATCTCCGAAACAGCCCCGACGAACGTGGTCTTGCCCACGCCGAAGCCGCCCGCCACCACGATCTTCGCGGAAGTGGTGGAGCGGGAGGGACCCCCGCTAGAGCTTGCGAAGTCCACTGAGCACCCTTTCGAGCAGTGTCACGTCTGGCTGGCCGCCGGCGCTCTCGTCGCCGCCGGGCTGATGGATGGCGACCAGTCCCGCCTCCGCCAAGTCGGCGACGAGGATCCTGGCCACGCCGAGGGGGATGGTCAGCAGCGCCGAGATCTCGGCGACCGACTTGATCTCTCGGCAGAGGTTGCAGATCCGCTGATGCTCGGGCAACTGGCCCTGCATCTGGTGCGGCTGCGCGGTCGTGTGCACCAGCGCCTCGATGGCGAGCTGGTAACGCGGGCGGGTCCGGCCACCGGTCATGGCGTACGGACGCACCAGCGGGTTGTTCGCCGCCCCGGCGGGCGCTGCCTCGGGGGTGCGGCGATGCGGCTGCACGGGCTGGATGCGCGGCGCCTGCGGCTGGTCGTACGGGGACGGCCCGGGACCCTGGGGGCTCTGGGGCGAGTACGGCCGCTGCTGGCTGGGCGCGGAGGGGAAGTCGTAACGGTTCGGGTTCTGGGAACCGTCGCCGTGGCCCTGGGCAGGGCCGTACGACCAGTTACCCGAATTGGAACCGCCTGGGGGTGTTGCCACTCTCTCTCCTCCTCCGACTGTGCCTGGCGCCCATCACATGGAAGCCGCGTCCCGAAACCCTACGGCCTCGGGACGCCAAAACGCACCGTCCCGCTGTTAGTTGAGAAGGCTCCCTTGGAGCTCCGCACGAAGGTCGGGCGTCAGGACCGAGCCCGCACGGTCCACCAGAAGGGCCATCTCGTACCCAATGAGGCCGATGTCCGCCTCGGGATGAGCGAGGACCGCGAGCGAGGAACCGTCGGAGATGGACATGAGGAAGAGGAATCCCCGCTCCATCTCCACAACCGTCTGGTTCACGCTGCCGCCCTCGAAGATCCGGGAGGCGCCTGCCGTCAGGGACGTCAGGCCGGAGGCGACGGCCGCGAGCTGGTCGGCACGGTCGCGGGGGAAGCCTTCGGACATCGCCAGAAGGAGTCCGTCGGCGGAGACCACCACGGTGTGGGACACCCCCGGGGTGTTGTCCACGAAGTTGGTGATCACCCAGTTCAGGTTCTGTGCCGCCTGGCTCATCGGGCTCACACTAACGCTCCTGGTTGTAGGTGCTGTCAGGACCGAGGCCCTGGCCGTTCGTTTCACTGCTTCCTGCGTTGCGTCCGCGCTGGACGCCCCGTCGCAGGTTGCTCAACCTGCCTCGGACGTCCTCCGGGGCGCGGGAGACCTGTGGGCCGCCCTGGGGGGTGTTCTCGGCGGCGCCCTCGACCAGGTTGGCCTTGGGCACCCGCCGCGGCAGGCCGGAGGAGGTGACCCCGCCCGCCTTGGGCTTCTTCAGGGCGGAGGCCTGGTGCCAGCGCTCGTCGTTCGCCGATCGCCAGACGTCGGTGCCGCCGCCGCTCTCGGAGGAGGAGGCCGGCGCGTCCTGCTTCGCGGGCCGAGTGCCGTTCGCACCGCTTGCGGTGGATCCGCGGCGAGGCAGACCGGCTTCGGTCAGTGCGTGGGAGGCGGAGGGGGCCGGTCCCGGACGGTCGAAGCCTACGCGGTTCTGCTCGCCCGCGTCAGCGGCCTGCACGGATTCCGCTTCCGGAGCGTACTGGTCCGGGTAGCCGTTCTGGTAACCGTTTGTGTGACCGTTCTGCTGCGGCCAGTCGTCCTGGTAGGGCTGCTGCTCCTCGTAGGGCTGGAAGCCCTCGGAGGCGCCGGCGGCCGTGGCAGGCCGCTCTTCCAGAACGGGCTGAGCGGGCTCCGCATACGCGGGGTCGGGGTAGCCGCCGTTCGACGCGTAGGCGTCGTTCTGCGGCAGACCGCCGTTCGTGGAGAACGCGTCGTTCTGCGGCAGGCCACCGTTCTGACCGAAGTACTGGTCGTCGTACGCCGGGCGCTGCTGCTCCTCGTACGCCGTCTGCTGGTCGAACGTCCCGGGCCGGTCGGCATAGCCGGTGGCGTTGCCGTCGTAGCCGCCCTGGGCGCCGTTCTGCGCGGGGTCGTAGCCGTTCTGCCCGGCGTCGTACTCCGGTCGGCGGTTGGCGTCGAAGCCCTCGCCGTAGGAGGCGGCCTCGGCCGGCTGCTGCTGGCCGTGCTGACCGGGCTGCTGGCCGTGCCGGCCCGGCTCATGCCCTTGCTGACCCTGCTGCCCCTGCTGCCCCTGCTGCCCCTGCTGGTCCGGCTGGGTCTCCAGCGCCGCACGCCGTTCCTCGCGCAGCAGGGAGCGGCCCACCGGGTCCAGCTCGCGGATGTCGTCGGGCACCTCGTAGCGGCTGTCGTCGAAGCCGAGCTCGGCGGCCGTGCGCATCGGCAGACCGGTGTTGAAGTCCTCGCCGCCGAAGTTCTGCTGCTGCTCGGGGATGATCTGCGAGACCGTGAAGTCGTCGCGCGACTGCTGCTGCTCGCCGCCGCCACCGTGGGTGATGGCGTCCGGCAGCATGACCAGCGAGGTGGTGCCGGCCTGCTCGCCCGAAGGACGGAGCTGGACGCGGATGCCGTGCCGGTCGGACAGCCGGCCGACCACGAACAGGCCCATACGCTGCGAGATCGCGGCGTCCACCGTCGGCGGGTTGGCCAGCTTGTGGTTGATGTCCGCGAAGTCCTCGGCGGTCAGGCCGATGCCCTTGTCATGGATCTCGATCATGACGCGGCCGTCGGGCAGCCGGGTGGCGGTCACGCGGACCTTGGTCTGCGGGGAGGAGAACGTGGTGGCGTTCTCGAGCAGCTCGGCGAGCAGGTGCACGAGGTCGGTCACGGCGCGGCCGTGGATCTCGGCCTCCGGGACGCCCGACAGCTCGATGCGCTCGTACTGCTCCACCTCGGAGGAGGCGGCGCGCAGCACGTCGACCAGCGGAACCGGCTGGTCCCAGCGGCGGCCCGGCTCCTCGCCGGCGAGGACCAGGAGGTTCTCGCCGTTGCGGCGCATACGGGTGGCCAGGTGGTCCAGGCGGAAGAGGTTCTCCAGCTGGTCCGGGTCGGCCTCGTTGTTCTCCAGGTCGGTGATCAGGGTCAGCTGGCCCTCGATCAGCGACTGGTTGCGGCGCGAGAGGTTGGTGAAGATCGCGTTGATGTTGCCCCGCAGCAGGGCCTGCTCGGCGGCGAGCCGGACGGCCTCCCGGTGGACCTGGTCGAAGGCGCGGGCGACCTCGCCGATCTCGTCCGTGGTGGTGATCGGGATGGCCTGGACGCGGGTGTCCACGCGTCCGGGGTCGGTGCGCGAGAGCTGGTCGACCAGCATCGGCAGCCGCTGCTCGGCGATGCCGAAGGCCGCGTTGCGCAGCTGGCGCATCGCGCGGCTCATCTGACGGGCCACGGCGCCGGCGAGGATGAACGCCAGGAGCAGGGCGACGACGACGGCGGCACCGGTGATGATCGCGGACGTCTTGGCGTCAGCGGCGATGTCCGAGGCCTCGGTCACGGCCTTGTCGGCCATGTCCGACTCGATCTGCCGGTAGGCGTCGTACTTCAGCGTGGTGACCGCCCACCAGTTCTCCTTGCTGATGCCCTTCTCGGCGAGACCGGCGCGCTCGGCGCCCGACTTGGTCTCCATCGTGGAGATCGCG
The DNA here is from genome assembly GCF_001746365.1 of Streptomyces sp. LUP30. Lineage (GTDB taxonomy): Bacteria > Actinomycetota > Actinomycetes > Streptomycetales > Streptomycetaceae > Streptomyces. Next base: position 4,239 of record NZ_MJAJ01000023.1, on the reverse strand, counting down.
CCGACCATCGTGGTCGGGTCGGACGGCGGCGGAACGTAGTCCGGGTCCTTCTGCTTCTGCTCGGCGGCCAGCGCGGCGCCGTCGCCCTTGATCTTCGCCGAGGCGTCGGCCAGCCGCTTGGCGTCGGCCTCGGTGCCGCCGCCGATGTACTCCTCGACGGCGATGCCCTCGAGGTAGGCGTACGAGGAGAGGGAGACCTTCTGCTTGGCGAAGTCGGTGTCCTGCGGGCCCGGCTTGATCAGCAGATGCATGCCGATCGAGCGCTCCAGGGAGAGCGCGGCCTTGGTCAGCGAGATGGCGTAGACGGTACGGCCGTAGGAGGTGATGTTTCCGGTGCCCAGACCGAGCTCGTTGGAGAACTCCATCAGCGGGTGCGCGACCTGGGTGTAGCCCTCTTCCGTCTGCACGCCGGTGAGCTTGGAGGTGTAGGCGGCCGCGCGCAGCGTCGGCAGCTTGGTCTCGGTGACGCGGAACAGCTTCAGCCTGCGCTCCAGGCCGGGCTTGGCCGGCATGTCCTGCGCGGCTGCGTCGAAGGCGTCGGCGGCGGCGTCGGTGGCCTTGCGGGACGCCGTGACCGTCGCGTCGTCCTTCTTGCCGGCGAGCAGGGGCGCGGCGGAGACGTCGCGTTCCTTGTAGAGGGCGTCGCCGTAGCTCAGTGCGGCCCGCACCAGACGCGCGGTGTTCTCCGCGTCCTCGGCCTCCTGCCAGGTGTCGATCGAGCTCTTCACCTGGAAGCCGCCCATGACCAGGCCGACCACCACGGGTATGAGCAGAATCGCGTTCAGCCGGGTCGGCACCCGCCAGTTGCGCGGGGAGAGACGGCCGCCGCTCTTCGCGGGCGCGGCCGTCGGCTCCGAGCCGGGCACAGGGGCGGTCGCCGCTCCGCGCGGCGGCGGGGTGAAGTTGCCCCGCGCCGCCGGCTCGGGACTTTTCTTGCTTCGCCTCACTCGACCAACAACCTCTCGGCGGTCGGCACCTTCGTCGTGCCGCAGTGTCTCAGAGCCCGGTCAGCCATCGACCATCAGTACGTCATTGACTATTGGGCAGTTCAGGCATTCCAGCACGACGACCAGTCCTCTTCCAAACATGGGAAAGAGTTGGTTCGACGTGATGTAAACCCCAGATAAAACGGTCAAACAGAACGAGCCCCGCCAAAAGGCGGGGCCTTCGTGCGCGCAGTGAGACCGAGCGACCGCGACGCGTGGCGGTGTCCGCCGATTCCTCTGCCGAAACGTTATGAACACCGGAGCCGACCGTGTCAAAGGCCACAGCCGGCTCCGAAGCGCCTACGACAACTGCCGTATGGCGCGAGGATATTGAAAGTTACCGCAGTCGTGCCATGAGCGCGTGCTCGACCAGCGTGATCAGCGCGGACTTGGCGTCCGAGCGATGCCGGGCGTCCGTCGTGATGATCGGGGTGTCCGGGCCGATCTGCAGCGCCTCACGCACCTCTTCGGGCTGGTAGGGCTGCTGACCGTCGAAGCCGTTGAGGGCGACGACGAACGGCAGACCGCTGTTCTCGAAGTAGTCGACCGCGGGGAAGCAGTCGGCCAGCCGCCGCGTGTCCACGAGCACCACGGCGCCGATGGCGCCGCGCACCAGGTCGTCCCACATGAACCAGAAGCGGTCCTGGCCCGGCGTGCCGAACAGGTAGAGGATCAGGTCCTGGTCGAGCGTGATACGGCCGAAGTCCATGGCCACCGTGGTGGTGGTCTTGTCCCCGGTGTGGGTGAGGTCGTCGATGCCCGCGCTCGCGGACGTCATCACGGCCTCCGTGCGCAGCGGGTTGATCTCGGAGACGGCGCCCACGAACGTGGTCTTGCCCACGCCGAAGCCGCCCGCCACCACGATCTTCGCGGAGGTGGTGGCCCGCCCTCCGTCAGAGCTTGCGAAGTCCACTGAGCACCCTTTCGAGCAGCGTCACGTCAGGTGCGCCGCCGTTGTTCTCGTCGCCGCCCGGCTGGTGGATGGCCACCAGGCCGGCCTCGGCGAGGTCCGCGACGAGGATCCGAGCCACGCCCAGCGGCATGGCCAGCAACGCCGAGACCTCGGCGACCGACTTCACCTCACGGCACAGGTGGCAGATGCGCTGGTGCTCGGGAAGCAGCCCCATGAGCGCTGCCGGGTCGGCCGTGGTGCTGATCAGCGCCTCGATGGCGAGCTGATAACGCGGCCGGGTCCGGCCACCGGTCATCGCGTACGGACGCACCAGCGGCTGGTCGCCCTCATCCCCGTACGGCTCCGCGTACGGGTCATGATGGGCGGTGGGCGGGGTCATGGATCCTCCGGGCGGGACAGCATTCTCGGATTGTCGTGCCGTCCGTCTGGGCCGGTGGGGGGAGTGTGTCGGCCGGACGGTGATTTCGTGAGGTGGGTGGTACGAGGGCGGGTCAGTGGAGCAGACTGCCTTGGAGCTCGGCGCGCAGGTCGGGCGTGAGCACCGCGCCCGCACGATCGACAAGGAGCGCCATCTCGTAGCCGACGAGGCCGATGTCGCACTCGGGGTGCGCGAGCACCGCGAGCGACGAGCCGTCCGAGACGGACATGAGGAAGAGGAACCCTCGCTCCATCTCGACGACGGTCTGCGCCACGCTGCCGCCTTCGAAGATCCGTGACGCGCCGGCGGTCAGTGAGGTGAGTCCCGACGCGACGGCCGCCAGCTGGTCGGCACGGTCGCGGGGGAATCCCTCGGACATCGCGAGCAGGAGCCCGTCGGCGGAGACCACGACGGTGTGGGACACCCCAGGGGTGTTGTCCACGAAGTTGGTGATCAACCAGTTCAGGTTCTGTGCTGCCTGGCTCATCTGGCTCAACTAACGCTCCTGCTGGTGAGTGGGGCTGGGGAAGCTGCCGGTCTGCGGGCCGTTGCCGGCCTGTCGACCCTGTGCGATGCCCCGACGGAGATTGGTCAGCCGGCCGCGTACGTCGTCAGGCGCACGCGAGACCTGCGGACCGCTTTGGTGCTGTTGCTGCTGAGCCGTGCCCGGGACGAGGTTCGCCCGGGGCACCCGGCGCGGCAGACCGGAGGTGGTGACGCCGCCCGCGGCCGGCTGCCTGACGCGCTCGGCCTGCCGGACGAGTTCGTCGTTCGGCGAGGTGCGCCAGGATGAACTGGCGGCAGCGGGACGCTGGGGAGCGGCCGGAGCCTGCTGCTCGTGCTGCTGCGGCTCGGCAGCCGCAGCGCCCGCCTGCTGACCGTGGAACCAGTTGGTCTCCAACGTGTCGTACAGCGGAGTGCGGCCGTCGCCCGGACCCGCCGGCGGCAGAGCCTCCGGCTGGGCCGGAGCGCCGTAGCCGTTGGGCTGCGGAGTGCCGAACCGGCCTGCGGCCGAGGGGTCCTGGCGGCCGGGCAGCGCGTGCTGCCCGGTGGCGGAGCCGTCGTAGCCGGGAGCGGCGAACTGACCGGTGGAGCCGTTGTCGTAGGCCTGCGGAGCGAACTGGTTCGCGTTCGGGTTCGGGTTCGGGTTCGCCGGAGCGTTCTGCCCGCCCGGGGCGCCGAAGACGTCGGAGCGGGTGAAGCCGTTCTCGTCCGGACGGCCGGTCGTGCCGGGCCGCTCGAACTGGCCGGTTTCCTGCCGCCCGTTCACGCCGTTGACGCCGTTCAGGCCCGGGCGCTGGAACTGGCCGGTGTCCTGTCGCCCGTCGTAGCCGCCCTGGGGGCTGCCCACGGCCGGGAACTGGCCCGTGCTGTGCAGACCGTTCGCGACCGGGCGGCCGAAGTCGGCGGGACCCGCCGGGCCCTGGCGCTCGTCCATCCGCGGGATGGCGGGTATCTCGGCGGTGGCGCCGGGACCCTGGCGGTCGTCGATGCGCGGCATGCGCGAGGTCTGGGCGACGTCCGGCTCCTCGTGGCCGCGCGGGGCGTCCAACGGGGTGCGCGGCACCGGCGGCTGGGCGTTCTCGTCGCCCCAGCTGGTCACGCGCGGCTGCGGGTTGCCGCCGGGCAGCTCGGCGCGCGGACCCCCGCGCGGCGGGAGCTGCGGCTGACGGCCGCGGCCGCCCTGCTCGTTCTTGGCGCCCCGCTGCTGCTGCGGGGGACGTCCGCCGCCGAACATGTCCGTGCCCGGCGTACCGGTGCCGGCGGCCTGCAGTCCCTGCGGCGCGCCCGGGGCCTGGCCGCCGAAGCCGGCGCCGGCCGGGGCCTGACGGCCCTGCTGCGGGGAGAGCGGAGGCTGCTGCGGTCCGCGCGGCGGCTGGCCGCCGGGACGGCCACCGCCGTCACGGCCGGGCAGCGCGGCC
>NZ_MJAJ01000022.1 GCF_001746365.1 Streptomyces sp. LUP30 | reverse complement strand
CGGCCCGCCCCGCAGCCGACCGCCCGGTCCGCCGCGCCCGCACAGCAGCCGAGGGCTCAGCAAGCCAGCCCCCGACAGCCCCGACAGCCGCGGCGGCGCCCTCGACGCCGACCACGCCGGAGGCCCCCGCGCCCACGCCCCCCGGCACAGCACGCCGCACCCGAAGCGCCGGCGCCGGCTCCGCCTCCCAACGCCCCCAGCCCTCAGAACCGACGGACCCGACGGACCCGACAGCCCCGACGGACCCGACGGGGCAGGCTGCCACGGAAGCCGCAGCGGCGACCGAGGCCACGAGAGCCGCTGAGAGCCTGGAAACCGCAGAAGCCTCCGGAACCGCCGAAGCCTCTGCAACCGGGGGAGCCGATGAAGCGGCCGGAAGCGAGCCGGTCCCGCAGCCTCCCGCAGGGCCGCGTCGCGCACGGTCCGCTTCCCAGGGCTCAGCCTCGCAGCGCACCCAGCCGCCCGCCTCGTCGGCCGCAACCTCTGCGCGCCCGGCAACAACTCCCCGCAGCGCCGACGCCCCGTGGCACCACGCCCGCCCGGCCTTCGACGAACCGGAGCCCGAGCAGAGGCAGGAAAAGGAACAGGCACGGGAGCAGGCAGGCGAACAGGCACAGGCACAGGAACAGGCGCGGGTACCGGAGGCGAAGCCGGACCGCGAGTCGAGCGGCAGCGCCCCGGGCCCGACGTCGCCCGCGGCCGGGTCCGCCGAGAAGCCGTCGCCTGCCGACAGCCGACCGGCTCCCGCCGACGACGCCGAACCTTCCGCCCCCGACGCCCCCGTCCCCGCCCCCGACGACACCGACCCCGAGAATCCCGCAGGAGGTCAGCAGTGAACGACGCTCTCGACGTCGCCCTGCGACTCCTCGTCGTCTTCGTCGTCTTCCTCACCCTCCCTCTGATCGTCGGTCAGACCGAGCACAAGGTCATGGCCCATATGCAGGGCCGTCTGGGCCCGATGTACGCGGGCGGTTTCCACGGCTGGGCCCAGCTCGTCGCGGACGGGGTGAAGTTCGCGCAGAAGGAGGACATCGTCCCCGCGGGCGCGGACCGCCGTATCTTCCAGCTCGCACCGGCCGTCGCCCTCCTGCCGTATCTCCTCGTCCTGCTCACCATCCCCATCGGCCCAGGCGAGGGCGCCGTCGGGCAGGTCCTCGACGCGGGCATCTTCTTCGTGCTCGCCGTGATGGGCGTCGGCGTACTCGGCTCCCTGATGGCCGGCTGGTCCAGCGCCAACAAGTTCTCCCTCCTGGGCGGTCTGCGCACCGCCGCCCAACTCCTCGCCTACGAGTTGCCGATGCTGCTCACCGCCGCCTCGGTGGCGATGGCGGCCGGGACGGTCTCGCTGCCCGGCATCGTCGACGCCTTCGAGTGGTGGTGGCTGCCCTGGCAGATCGTCGGCGGAATCGTCTTCTTCGTCGCCGGGCTCGCCGAACTCCAGCGGCCACCGTTCGACATGCCCGTCGCCGACTCGGAGATCATCTTCGGTGCGTACACCGAGTACACGGGTCTGCGCTTCGCTCTCTTCCTCCTCGCCGAGTACGCCGGAATCGTCGTTCTGTGCGGTCTGACCACCGTCCTCTTCCTGGGCGGCTGGCACGGCCCCTGGGGCGCCGACGGCCTCGGCTGGGTCTGGACCCTGCTGAAGGCCGCCGTCCTCGCCTTCGTCGTGATCTGGTTGCGCGTCACCTATCCCCGGCTGCGCGAGGACCAGCTCCAAAAGCTCTCCTGGACCCTCCTCGTCCCCCTCTCCCTCGCCCAGATCGCCCTCACCGGCGTCGTCAAGGTGGTGATCCGGTAACCATGGCCCCCCTTCCTGGCAGTGGCCTCGCCAAGGGCCTGGCCGTCACCCTCCGCACGATGACGCGGAAGACCGTCACCGAGCAGTACCCGGACGCCCAGCCCGAGCTCGCGCCCCGCACCCGCGGCGTGATCGGCCTGTTCGAGGAGAACTGCACGGTCTGCATGCTCTGCGCCCGTGAGTGCCCCGACTGGTGCATCTACATCGACTCCCACAAGGAGACGGTCCCGCCCGCGGCACCGGGCGGCCGTGAGCGCAGCCGTAACGTGCTCGACCGCTTCGCCATCGACTTCTCGCTGTGCATGTACTGCGGTATCTGCATCGAGGTCTGTCCTTTCGACGCCCTGTTCTGGTCTCCGGAGTTCGAGTACGCGGAGACCGACATTCACGAGCTCACCCACGAGCGCGACAAGCTCCGCGAGTGGATGTGGACCGTGCCGGCCCCACCCGCCCTCGACCCCGCCGCCGAGGAGCCGAAGGAGATCGCCGCCGCTCGCAAGTCGGCCGAGAAGCTGGCTGCGGCCGCCCGTGCCGAGTCCGCCGAGGCCCCCGAGCGTGCTGCCGGAGCCGGAAGCGAAGGAGGAGACGCGTGAGCCTCGCCGAGGCCTCGCAGGGCTTCCTGTCTCCGACCGGCGTTGAGATCGCCTTCCTCCTGGTGGGTCTGGTCACCTTCGGCGCCGCCCTCGTCACCGTGACGACCAGGCAACTGGTGCACGCGGCCCTCTGGCTCGTGGTCGCGCTCGGTGGCCTCGCCGTCGAATACCTCCTGCTCACCGCCGAGTTCATCGCCTGGGTGCAGGTCCTCATCTACGTCGGTTCCGTCGTCGTCCTCCTCCTCTTCGGTCTGATGCTCACCAAGGCCCCCATCGGCCGCTCCCCGGACGCGGACTCCGGCAACCGGTGGGCCGCTCTCACCGTCGCCGTCGCCGCCGGCGCCGCCCTGATCTGGGTGGTCGTCGACGCCTTCCGAGCCACCTGGATCGACCTGGACGGCCCGGCCGCCGGTTCGACCGCGGTCACCGGAGCGAGCCTTTTCCAGAACTGGGTCCTCCCGTTCGAAGCCCTCTCCGTACTTCTCCTCGCGGCCCTGGTCGGCGCGATCGTCCTGTCCCGCAAGGCGAAGACGACTTCGAGCTCTCCCCCTGTGAACTCCCGACCCGCCACCAGGAGTTCCCGTCTCGTCACGGACGGTCACAAAAATTCCGGGAGCTCCTCATCCGAGCGGGACGGCCGTGGTGGCCGGGACGAGCACGAGGGCCCTGCCGAGCAGGAAGGCGCCCGCTGATGCACCTCGTCTATCCCGCCGTTCTGTCGGCCCTGCTCTTCTGCACCGGCCTGTACGGCGTCCTCGCCCGCCGCAACGCGATCCTGATCCTGATGTCGGTCGAGCTGATGCTCAACGCCGTCAACCTCAACCTGGTCGCCTTCGACGTCTGGCTCAGCAAGACCGCTGACGAGACCCTCCACTCCGGCCAGGCCCTGACCCTGTTCACGATCGCCATCGCCGCCGCCGAGATCGGCATCGGCCTGGCGATCGTCCTCGCCGTCCACCGCAATCGCGGCACCGCGGACATCGACCGGCTCCGCGACACCGCCGAGGGCCACGAGAGCCACGAGAGCTCCGCGGCCGACGGCCCCGACACTGACGCCCCCGCGACCGGAGCGGCCGCCGAGAAGGCTGAGGCCACCGCGTGACCACGACCACCCTCGCCGTGCTCGTCCCCCTCCTTCCGTTCCTGGGCGCGGTCGCCGGACTGCTCCTGGGCCGCACCGCCCCGGGGTTCGTCCGCCCGCTGGCCGTTCTGCCCACCGTCGCCGCCCTCGCACTGGCCGTCGTCGTCGCCGTGCGCCAGGGCGGAGACGCCTCGGTCGACGCGGCCACCGAACTGACCCCCACCGGCTCGGTCCCCATCGAACTCGCCCTGCACATCGACGGCTTCGCCGCCCTGGTCGCGGTGGTCGTAGGCCTCGTCGCCGCGTGCGTGCAGATCTACTCCACCGGCTACCTGCGCGAGGACCCGCGCTACCCCTCGTACGCCGCGCTCGTGTCCCTCTTCACCTCCGCGATGTTCCTGGTCGTCTACTCCGGCGATCTGATCGTGCTGCTGGTCGGCTGGGAGGTCATGGGCATCTGCTCCTACTTCCTGGTCGGCCACTACTGGGAGACCCCGGAGGCTCGCGCCGCCTCCATCAAGGCCTTCCTGGTCACCAAACTGGGTGACGTCGCCTTCCTGATCGGTCTGTTCGCCCTCGCCACCGACGCCGGATCCTTCGAGATCACCAAGGTTCTCGGCACGGTCGCCCACGGCGGCCTCGGCCACCCGACGCTCATCGCCCTGCTGCTGCTCGCGGGCGTGGCCGGCAAGTCCGCCCAGTTCCCGCTGCACACCTGGCTCCCGGACGCGATGGCGGGCCCCACGCCCGTCTCCGCGCTGATCCACGCCGCGACGATGGTCGCCGCCGGCGTCTACTTCATTGCCCGCCTCCTCCCGGTGTTCGAGGCCTCCGCGGCCGCGATGACGGTCCTCGCCGTGATGGCCGCCGTCACGATGGTCGGCTCGGGTCTGGCCGCGCTCGCCCAGGACGACATCAAACGCGTCCTCGCCTACTCGACGATGGGCCAGCTCGGCTACATGACCGGTGCGCTCGCCGTCGGCGACCGCGGTGCCGCCGTCTTCCACCTCCTCACGCACGGTGCCTTCAAGGCGCTGCTGTTCCTCGCGGCCGGTGTGATCATCCACGCCGCCGGCACCAACTCGCTGGCCGCCATGTCCCGCATGAGCAACCTGCGTGACCGCGTCCCCGACGCCTACTGGACGATGACCGTGGCGCTTCTCGCGCTCGCCGCGATCCCGCCGTTCAGCGGCTTCTTCTCCAAGGAGTCCGTCCTCGGCGCGGCCGAGCGCGTCACCGCCGGCCACACCGGGCACGCGCCCGGCGCCGCGGGCTGGACCGTCCTCGTCGCCGGTGTGTTCACCGCCCTCCTCACCGCCGCCTATGCGACCCGGTTGTGGCTGCTGGCCTTCCGCGGCCGAGGCGACGAAGCCCCCGAACACGGCCGCCAGCCCCTGACCATGAACGTGGTGCTGTGGATCCTGGCCGTCCCCTCGCTCGCTCTCGGAGGGTTCGCCTACCGCACACTCCCCGACTGGTTCGACGGCCACGATCTCGCGCCGACCCTCACCACCTCCGTTCTCGGCACCGGGGTTGCCCTGATCGGCGGACTCGTCACCTACGCCGCCTGGCGCCGTCTCACCGGGGTGGCCGTCCGCGTTCCGCTGGGCGCGGTCGCAGCCCACCCCGAGGGCGACGCGGCCCAGGTCGAGGCCGAGGCCATCGCGACGCACGCGCCCGCCTACGGCGACGTGGCCTCCGCGCCCGACCCCGCCGACCCCGGACGGCTCCTGCTCGGCCCACTCCACCGCCATGCGGCCGTCGGCTTCCACCTGGACGCCGTCTACCGCGAGCTGTTCGTACGCCCCGTCCAGGCGGCCGCGAGCCTCGTACGATTCCTCGACCGGGAGGTCGTGGACACCTACGTACGCGCCGCGGGCGCCCTGCCCCGCTGGCTGGGGGCCGCCGTGCGGCGCGCCCAGACCGGCAACGTCCAGACCTATGTGAGCGCGCTGCTCGCCGGCACCGTGGTCCTCGCGGTCGCCGCCCTGCTCGTCGCCTCGGGAGCGTGAGCAGGCGTGATCGATATCAACGAGTCCGTGATGCAGGTCCTTCTGGCGTTCATCGTGGTCGGCCCGCTCCTCGGGGCCGTCGCCGCTCTGCTGCCCGCCCCGCCAGGACTGAAGGGGAAGTCGCCCGAGCAGGCCGTGCTGCGGCACGGCGTCACGGTCACCGGGGCCATCCTCGTCGCGGCGATCGTCCTCGCGCTGGGCTTCGACCACGACCACCCGTCGAAGATGCAGGCCAACACGGACATCAGCTGGATCCCCGCACTGGACGTGCGCATCCACCTCGGCATCGACGGCATCTCCCTCCCCCTGCTGGTGCTGACCGCGCTGCTGACCTTCCTGTGCGCGCTCTACTCCTACTTCAAGCAGCCCGAGGGGCCGTCCCCCAAGGCCTTCGTCGCGCTCGTGCTCGTGCTCGAGTCCGGCACACTCGCCACCTTCGCCGTCCTCGACCTGCTGTTGTTCTTCCTCGCCTTCGAGATGGTGCTCATCCCGATGTACTTCCTCATCGCCCGCTGGGGCGGCGAGGGCCGGACCCGGGCGGCCTGGAAGTTCATCCTCTTCACCCTGCTCGGATCCGTGGTCATGCTGCTCGGCCTGCTCCTGATCGGAATCAAGGCGGGCACTTTCGACATGGTGGCACTCGCCACTGACAACGGCCGGTCGCTGACCACATCCGTGCAGGTCATCGCCGTACTGGCGATCGGGATCGGGCTCGCGGTCAAGACCCCGATGTGGCCCCTGCACAGCTGGCTGCCCGACGCTCACACCGCCGCCCCGACCGTCGGCTCGGTCCTGCTGGCCGGTGTGCTGCTGAAGATGGGCACGTACGGGTTCGTCCGGATTCTGCTTCCGGTCGCGCCCGACGGGTTCCGGATCTTCGCGCCCTACCTCGCCGCCCTGGCCGTCGTCGGGATCGTCTACGGATCCCTGGCCTGCCTCGCCCTCGCCAAGCAGGGCGCGAAGGGCGACCTCAAGCGACTGATCGCCTACTCCTCCGTCGGCCACATGGGCTTCGTCCTCCTCGGCATCGCGACCATGACCCCGACCGGCGTGAACGGCGCACTGTTCGCCAACATCGCCCACGGCCTCATCACCGGCCTCCTCTTCTTCCTGGTCGGAGCGCTGAAGGACCGGACCGGCACGACCGACCTGGACGCCCTCGCCGAACAGACCGGCGCCGCGCTGTACGGCAGGACCCCCCGCCTCGGCGGCCTCCTCGCCTTCGCCGCCGTCGCCTCGCTCGGCCTGCCGGGCCTCGCCGGCTTCTGGGGCGAGATGCTGGCGCTGTTCGGGGCCTTCGACCCGGCCGCCGGCCTCAGCCGCCCCGCCTACCTCACCTTCACGGCGATCGCCGCGTTCGGCACGCTGCTGACGGCCGCCTACCTGCTCGCCGTGGTCCGCCGCGTCTGCATGGGCACCGTCGCCCAGGACGCCCCCCGCCTCGCCGACGTGCGGACCTACGAGTTCGCGGCCTGGACCCCGCTCGTCGCCCTCACCGTCGTCGCCGGCCTGTGGCCCAGGGTCCTCCTCGGCCTGACCGACCCGGCCGTGCAGCAGCTCCTCGCAGGAGGCACCCGATGAGCTCCCTGGTCCAGTACCCGGTGCAGTCCCTGGCCGCGTCAGCGGTCCAGTCCGTCGACTGGCAGGCCATCGCACCACCCACCCTCACCGCGGTCGTCGCCCTCGTCGTCCTCGTCGCCGACCTCTTCGTGGCAGAGACCCGCAAACCGCTCCTCGGCTGGCTCTCGGTCGCGGGCCTCGCGGCCTCCGCGGCCCTCCTCGTGCCCCTCCTGGACGGCGACCGCTCCACCTTCTGCCTGACCGGCGAGCCGAGCACCTGCAGCTACACCGTGGACCGCTTCACCCTCGTCATCCAGTTCCTGGTGCTCGGGGGAGCGTTGCTGACAGCCCTGCTGTCGGTCACCGCCCTGAAGGACGCGCGCGGGCGCCTCCCCGAGGGGGAGTTCTGGTTCCTGCTGCTTTCGTCCGCCGCCGGCGCCGCCCTGCTCCCCGCCTCCCGCGACCTCGCCACCCTCGTGGTCGCCCTGGAGGTCGCCTCGCTGCCCGTTTTCGCCCTCGTCGGCATCCGGCACGGCGATCGCAGATCCTCCGAAGCGGCCCTGAAGTTCTTCCTGTCGTCCGTCACCGCGACCACCGTCAGCCTCCTGGGCATCAGCTTCGTGTACGCGACGACCGGCACCCTCTACCTCACCCAGGTCGCCGAGCGGATCCAGCACGTCGACGGCCAGCTGCACACCCTCGCCCAGACCGGCGTGGTCCTCACCCTCATCGGCTTCGCCTTCAAGACGGCCGCCGTCCCGTTCCACTTCTGGGTTCCCGACACCTACGTCGGCGCCCCGCTGCCCATCGCCGCCTACCTGTCGGTCGTCGGCAAGGCGGTCGGCTTCTCCGGCCTCATCCTCGTCACCGTCGTCGCCTTCCCCTCGTACGCGGACGTCTGGGGTCCCGCCCTGGCCGCGCTGGCCGCCCTCACCATGACCGTCGGCAACGTCGGCGCCCTCCGCCAGCAGACCACGCGCGCGTACAGCGCCGTACGCCTCCTGGCCTGGTCCTCCGTCGGGCAGGCCGGCTACCTCCTCGTACCGATCGCCGCCGCCGCGTACTCCGACGACGCCGAGCACGCCGTCGGCTCCACCGTCGCCTACGCCCTCATGTACGCCGCCGTGAACCTCGGCGCCTTCGCGGTGGCCGCCCTGGTGGGCCGCACCAGCGCCGGGAACCGGATCGCGGACTACCGCGGCCTGTACGCGAGGAACCCCTTGGCGGCACTGCTGCTGGCCTTCTTCCTGCTCTGCCTCGCCGGACTGCCGCCCGGCGTCATCGGTCTCTTCGCGAAGGTCACCGTCTTCTCGGCGGCCGTCGGCGCGGGTCTCGGCTGGCTCGCGGTCGTCATGGCCATCAACGTCGTGATCGCCCTGTACTACTACCTCCAGTGGACGGCCCTGCTCTTCAGGGCGCCCGAGGGCCGGTCCGAGAAGCACCGGGTCCCCGCCCCGCTCACGGCCGCGATCGCCCTCACCGCAGCCCTCGGCATCGCCCTCTCCGGAGCTCCCCAGCTGGTCCTGCGCTTCGCCGACACCGGCCTCTTCTGAGACCGCACGCGCGCGTACGCCACCGTCCTCACCCGGACGGCCCACACCCCTGCCCGCAGGCACAAGGGAACTCGCGCCTCCCGCCTGGCGTTGACCAGTACGGGAGGGTGCACTGGGTGTGACACCACGGCACCAGTGACACCGGAGACCAGCAAGATCCGCAAGTAAAGGGTTCCCCTGCTGCACGACTTGGAGGGCGTACCGTGCACCGCCGGCACAACGGGCTCAGGACCGCAGTACTCCTCGGGGGGCTGTCGGCGCTCATCATCGTCATCGGCAGCTTCTTCGGCCGCCTGGGGCTCGTCGTCGCGGTCCTGATCGCGCTCGGCACCAACGCGTACGCGTACTGGAACAGCGACAAGCTGGCGCTACGCGCGATGCGCGCCCGCCCGGTGAGCGAGTTCGAGGCCCCCGCCCTGTACCGGATGGTCCGCGAGCTCTCCACCCAGGCCCGCCAGCCCATGCCCCGCCTGTACATCTCCCCGACGGAGGCGCCCAACGCCTTCGCGACCGGCCGCAACCCTCGCAACGCCGCCGTGTGCTGCACGGAAGGCATCCTGCGCCTTCTGGACGAGCGCGAACTGCGCGGAGTCATCGGCCACGAGCTCAGTCACGTCTACAACCGCGACATCCTCATCTCCTCGGTCGCCGGCGCCCTGGCCTCGGTGATCATGTTCCTGGTCAACTTCGCCTGGCTGATCCCGGTCGGCCGCTCCGACGACGACGACGGCCCCGGCATCCTCGGCATGCTCCTGATCATGATCCTTGGCCCCCTCGCCGCGAGTCTCATCCAGCTGGCCATCAGCCGCTCGCGGGAGTACGAGGCCGACACCTCCGGCGCCCAGCTCACCGGAGACCCGCTCGCCCTCGCGAGCGCCCTGCGCAAACTGGAGACGGGCACCAAACAGCTTCCGCTGCCTCCGGAGCCCCGTATCGAGACCGCGAGTCACATGATGATCGCGAATCCCTTCCGTCCTGGTCAGGGACTCTCCAAGATGTTCTCGACACATCCGCCGATGGCGGACCGCATCGCCCGGCTCGAGAAAATGGCAGGTCGCCCCCAGTGAAGACCATTCTGAACGTCATCTGGCTGATCCTGAGCGGATTCTGGCTGTTCCTCGGCTACGTGCTCGCGGGCGCGCTGCTCTGCATCACCATTATCGGCATCCCGTTCGGCGTCGCCGCTTTCCGTATCGGGATCTTCGCGCTGTGGCCCTTCGGCTACACGACGGTAGAGCGTCGGGACGCCGGTGCGCCGTCCTGCCTCGGGAACGTGCTCTGGCTTGTCCTGGCCGGCTGGTGGCTGGCCATCGGCCACATCGTCACGGGCTTCCTCCTCTGCATCACCATCATCGGCATCCCGTTCGGCATCGCGAACTTCAAACTGATCCCCGTCTCCCTGTTCCCGCTCGGCCGCGAAATCGTGCGCACGGACCAGCCGTTCGCATCACGCTGAGACGGGAGGCGACGCCGCGAACATCTGATCTCTGGCCCGCTCGTCGGCGTCCCCCACAGCCGATCGGCCGGACGGCCAGCCGCCTGGCCGGCAGGCCTGGGTTTGTCCACAACCGACGGGTTGTCCACAGGCCGGGCCGGTTGTCAGCGGTGGCTTGCATCATGAACGCATGACCGAGAACGCGCAGTTGCTGGAAAGGGTGGCGGCCAAGGCGGCCGCCGTCCGCCCGTGGGGCCGGCCCTCCCTCCCCGAGCCCGTGGACCGGGTCACCGTGGCCCAGGCCGAGGCCGCCCTCGGCTTTCCGCTGCCCGCGCTGCTCGCCGACCTCTACCTGCGTATCGGCGACGGCGGATTCGGCCCGGAGTACGGCCTGTTGTCCCTGCTGGACAGCACCCCGTCCGGCGAACCAGCTGCCGTCAGCCAGTACCTCGCCAACCGCGCGAGCGGACGTCAGGACCCGGACTGGCCGTGGCCGGAAGGGGTTCTGCCGATATCCCACTGGGGCTGTGCCATGTACGCCTGCGTGGACTGCCGCTCACCGCAGGCGAGCGTCCTGCTCTTCGAGCCGAACCCCGGCGATCCCGACCAGGCCTGGTTCGTCGACGCACCCAGCCTCTCCGAGTGGTTGCGCGCATGGCTCGACGGCACGGGCTGGTACGACGTCATGGACGAGGACCTCAGTCTGACGCCATGGACCCAGTTCCGCATACGCACGGCGACGGACCGGGCCCCGACGACGTGAGCCCCACGCCCGCGCCCTGCACGATTCGGCTGTGCCCACCACCGGTCGGCTGTCGCCCAGGCCATGGGCCGTGGCCCAGATCATGGGCCGTCGCGCCCCCGCTGTACGGGCCGCATCAGCGGGTCAGCCTGGTCACCCGCAGCCGTACTCCGTACGCGACCACCCCCACCGCGAGCACCCCCGCCCCCACCATCACCGACGTCGCAGGCAGCGCGAAGGCGAGGACCAGACAGCCCAGGAGTCCCAGCGCGGGCAGCGCCCGCCGCCCAGGAGCCGAATCGAGCGTCCAGGCCGATGCATTGGCCACGGCGTAGTACGCAAGCACCCCGAAGGAGGAGAACCCGATCGCACCTCGGACGTCCACCGTGGCGGCCAGGACCGCGACCACCGCGCCCACGGCGAGTTCGGCCCGGTGCGGCACCTGGAAGCGCGGGTGAACGACGGACAGGGCGTGGGGCAGATGCCTGTCCCTCGCCATGGCCAGCGTGGTGCGTGAGACGCCCAGGATGAGGGCGAGCAGAGAGCCCAGCGCGGCCACGGCGGCGCCGACGCGCACCACCGGCACCAGCTCGGACGCCCCCGCCGCCCGGACCGCGTCGGCCAGTGGCGCGGCAGACCGGCCGAGTTCGGCGGCCCCGGACACGGAAAGGACGGCCACCGCCACACTCGCGTACACGACAAGCGTGATGCCCAGCGCCAGGGGGATCGCGCGGGGGATGGTGCGCTCCGGGTCCCGCACCTCCTCGCCGAGGGTCGCGATGCGTGCGTATCCGGCGAACGCGAAGAAGAGCAGACCGGCGGCCTGCAGCACCCCGCCGAAGCCCTCGGAGGCCCCGATCTCCAGCCGCCCGGCATCGGAAGTGCCCGATCCCAGGCACACGACCACCACGGAAGCGAGGACCGCCAGGACCACCACCACGATCACCCGCGTCAGCCAGGCCGACTTCTGGATACCCCCGTAGTTCACCGCGGTCAGCGTCACCACGGCCGCCACCGCGATCGCGTGCTCCCGCCCCGGCCAGACGTACGCCCCGACCGTCAGCGCCATCGCCGCACAGGAGGCCGTCTTCCCGACCACGAACGAGCAGCCGGCCAGATACCCCCAGAACGGCCCGAGCCGCTCGCGTCCGTACACGTACGTGCCACCGGACGCGGGATACAACGCGGCCAGGCGCGCCGACGCCATGGCGTTGCAGTAGGCGACCACCGCGGCGAACGCCAGCCCGATCAGCAGACCGGAGCCCGCCGCGTGCGCGGCGGGGGCGAGGGCCGCGAAGACGCCCGCGCCGATCATCGAGCCGAGCCCGACAACGACGGCGTCGCCGACGCCCAGCGTCCGCCGTAGCTCAGGGGACGGTCCTGGCTGTGTCATGCGCCGCACCCTACTGATCCACGGAACCGCTGGACGCCGTAGTGACGTCGTCCCCGCCAACGGGGCACGAACCTCGTACGAAGCCGAAGCCTCGACGGCCCCCTATGCCGACGCCGGCGGCGGGGGCGAGTACAGCCCGCTTCGGCGAGCGAGCGCCTGAGCTGGCCGGCGCGCGAGATCACAGCGCCCGGACAGCCCGGGCACAGCACGGAAGGGCAGGTTCAGGGCATGAGCATCATCAGCTGGATCATCCTGGGGCTGTTGGCCGGAGTCATCGCCAAGGTGCTGCTGCCGGGCCGTGACCCGGGTGGCTTCGTCGGCACGACCGTCATCGGCGTCGCCGGCGCGTTCATCGGCGGCTGGATATCGGCCCGCTGGCTGGACCACCCCATCAGCAAGGACTTCTACGACGGCGCGACCTGGGCCGCGGCGATCGGCGGTTCGCTCGTGCTCCTGATCGTCTACCGCCTGCTGTTCGGCAACTCGCGCGACTGAGCGCGGCCGGTAGGCGGAGTCAGGAGGGTGGGCGCCCGGCAGGCGCCCACCCGGCGGACTACCGGTAGTTCACGAACTGCAGGGCGAAGTCGAAGTCCTGGCCCTTCAGTAGCGCGATGACCGTCTGCAGGTCGTCGCGGCTCTTGGAGCTGACCCGGAGTTCCTCACCCTGGACCTGGGCCTTCACGCCCTTGGGGCCCTCGTCACGGATGAGCTTCGCGACCTTCTTCGCGTTGTCCTGGGAGATGCCCTCCTTGATCTCCGCGAAGAGCTTGTACTCCTTGCCGGAGAGCTGGGGCTCGCCCGCGTCCAGCGCCTTCAGCGAGATCCCGCGCTTGATGAGCTTGGACTGGAAGACGTCGAGGACAGCGTTCACCCGGTCCTCGGAGTTCGCCTCCATCAGGATCTTCTCACCGGACCACGAGATCGAGGCGCCCACGCCCTTGAAGTCGTAGCGCTGCGAGATCTCCTTGGCGGCCTGGTTGAGGGCGTTGTCGACCTCCTGCCGCTCGACCTTCGAGACGATGTCGAAACTGGAGTCGGCCATGTCCTGTGGCTCCTTGTATCAGAGTGCGTATCGGGTGCGAATCGGCGCACGCGGGGGTGACCGCCGAGCCCGGCGTGATCCCGGGCCGCATCCGCACAAGCCTAGCCACCCCGCTCCCTCTGGGCGGCGAGGAATCAGGTGGCGAAGCACCCCTGCGCATCAGGTATCGTTTACGTCGTTGCCAGGGAGCACCGCCGAAAAGCGGTTCGAATCGGCAGCAAACCCGGCGGTGTGCCCGAGCGGCCAAAGGGAGCAGACTGTAAATCTGCCGGCTCAGCCTTCCCAGGTTCGAATCCTGGCGCCGCCACACGGGAACTAAGGGCCCTGTGACCAGCTGTTTCAGCTGTTCACAGGGCCCTTAGTCATGTACCCGGCGATCAGCGCACTGTCTCGTTCGAACGCCCCCATCTCGAACGCTGTGGACGGGGCGTGGACGGGATCCAGTCCTCACCCACCCTGTCCCAGCCGGGCGGAGATCTTGGCGTTCGCGGCCTCATCTCCGTCCTTGAGGAACTTGGCGTACACGCGAAACAGGACGGCCACGCTGTGACCGGCGCGCTCTGCCACAAGCTGAGGCTCGACTCCAGAGCTGAGCCAGGTGGAGACCGCCGCGTGGCGAAGGTCATACGGCCGTTCGGCCAACACCGACTCGAACTCCGCTGGGGTCAGGGCCCGTTTGCGGGCTTCGGCCCAGACTTCCCCATAGCCGGAAGCCCACCGCGCGGCCTACAGAAGAGCCAAGACCGACGACGCGATCTTTGTATGCATCGCTCGTCGGGCTGAGGGTGGATGGTGGAGCTTGACGCTATGTCTTGCAGTGGGCCCACCATCCCGGACGAGGCCATGACGGTCTTGCAGTCTGTGGCTGAAGCACTGGTGCTCGCGGACACAGCGACACAGCCCAACATCTCGCCCGACTACATCTCCATGCGAGCGATCGAAAGCGAGCAGAGGGTGCGCGAGATCGCGGCTGCGTTCCATGCCGCTCTGCACGGTTTCCGACAGCTATACATCGCCGTTCCGATCGGCCGGCGGAGGGCCTAGCCGGCCGCACGTGGACGAGGCGTGGACGTCTGAGGTCGACTTGCCTCCCGGCTCCGTCATCTGCGCAGGTCAAATGCGGCTCAGAGGATGCAGTCTTGACAGGACTATAGATCTGCAGCACCAGCGCGGAAGCGCTCGTGATCACTGGTCACGGCGGCGCTTGGCTCTCGGCCCATCTCCTGCCACTCCTGATTCGGAGCCTGAGGGACCTCCGCGACAGCCCCGAGCAGGAACACCCTACGAGGGGTGACGGCACGCTGCACCGCAACGGCAGCGTGTGGGGTGGGCCACTTCACCGATGCACTGCCTACGCGAAGAGTCGCCGCGTCGCTACCGTCTGCTCGTGGAGAATGAGCACCCAGTTCCTCAGGGCCAGGTGGTCTGGGGCCTTCGGTATTTCTGCAATAGCTGCCAGGGGCAGAATCAGCCCCGCGATAGCGAGGAGGCAGTGCAGGCAGATGCTGTGGCACACCGGCAGCAGGAGCACGGCGGCCTGGAGCCGCGCGGGGTTGACGGGTTCGAGCAGGCGCCGATCGGCTGGCAGGCCAAGCCTGCCGAGACCGCATCCTCGGGCGGCGGTGCTGCGCTCGTCATTCTCGTCACGCTGATCATCGCGGTCATCGTCGTGGCCTACATCGTCAAACACTGACTGGCCGCGCCAGCCCCGCCACGGGCTAGTAACAACAACCGTGCACGTCGGTCCCGCCGTCGTCGTCATGCCGGACGGTTGCGAAGTGGCGGTCACTGCTTCGGCCGTGCTCCGCTACGACCCCAGCCGCACCGACAACCGGGAGTCCGACCGCACCAGCACCTGGGCTGGCAGCGTCGCCTTGGCTGAGTCAGCGGAGGGGGTCGACCTTTTCGATGCGGCACCTGGGGTGCTGCGCATGCCGGAAGGCCGCGAGAGCGAGTTCATGGCGAAACAGGTTGCGGCCCGGACGAAGTCGGGCTCGCAGGGCTTGGCCCTGCTCCCTTCGTCGACGGCTGACTCTGCGCGAGCCGATCGGATCCACAGCGCGGGTGTCTGCCGCCAGTCTCCCGCCGCATGGATATCCCCAGGGGCGATGTCGCCTCGTTATCCACGGCTGGCCTCAGCACTGTGGCCGCCTTCGGCGCATGGTTTGCCGCCCGGCGGTCCGGCCGCACCGCTGACACAGTCGCCCGGATCGAGCAGGACCGGTGGCACGCTGACCTGCTGCCGCAGTTCGACCTCTCCATCGAGGACCGTGAAGGCGACCGAGCCACGCTCAGGGTGCGCCTCATTGGCCCGCTGCCCCTTTGTCACTTGGACGAGATCCGCATCGAAATCGCGCAGAGTGACGACATGTCCCGTACCGCAACCCTGACCGGCGGGCCGACACAAGAGCAAGTGGACGCGCAGGTGTGGGGACCGGTCTGTTTCACGCATGGCGCCGATGGTGCGGACGTGCACGGGAAGACCGTTGCCCCGTTCTCTTTGGATGTTGGTACGGGGCGGCCGTTCAGCATCGAGCGCACCAGGCCGCCGCATTGGCAGGAAGGCCACGATCGGGCTGCTCGATGGCGGGACCAGTGGCTGAACTCCCCGATGCGGGTCGTACTCACCTGCAAGCGGGAGGGCTTCAAGTCGTGGGTCGTTCCCCGTGACGTCGAGGTGCCGGAAAGCGCACGAGTCCGGTGGGTTGGGTAGCCGCAACGACACAGCGTCCCGGGGAACTTGTCACCTGGGGCGTACTCGCCGGAGGCTAGCCGCGCGCGAAGCATCGGGACGTCCTGTCGGTAGCAGCTCGGACGATGTCTTTTCGTGGCTTACGGTTGTAATAGCCGTCATCAAGACGAGCGATAGGAATGCGCCGGATAGGTCAATTAGGGCGATTCCAATCGTATGTCGGGGTAGATGGAGCGGCATGGCAGAGTTGGCCGATAGGTATTTTGGGCGCTTCCGTGAGTGGTGGCGGGAGCGACGCTCCTGGGAACTTAGTGAAGAGGGTCGCGCCACTATTCGCACCATGAGAGCTCTCGTAGAGGCTACGGATGACAGCCTTTCTGACCTTGATGCTGGTAAGAAGCTACTCGCGGCGGCCCGTGCTGAATTGGATTCCGCAGACTTGTTGCTCGACTTTGAAAAACATCACAGGATGCCGCTGGGGTCACATGTAACTGCTGCTCAGATCCACCTTAGTGCGGCTCGACTGCTCTGGGTAAAGTCCTTCCTGTCGTCTCCGGAGGCCATTAAGCCATATCTGCCTAGCTTGCTGGCAGTCGTCAAGGAGCATCTTCCCTCGGGCGACGAGCGCAGGAAATCCGTCGAGAATGTCCGGCGCGGCGATTCCCTGAGCGATATCGACGTGGTAATGATCACCGAGGCGGTCGAAGCTGCTCAGGCGGTTAGCCTCCGTGAAAAACTGCGCGCCAAGAGCTTTGTGCGCATCGTATGGGTGGTGGCTGGGTTCTTGTTTGTTCTGGCGGTGAGTATCTGCACGCTCAGTGCCCTCTGGCCCGAGGTAGTACCACTCTGTTTTAACCCAACGAAGTCGGTGGAAGCTCTTTCAGTAGAATCGGAGAAGCCGGGGACAAAGTCACCAGTGATGTACGAGGTGGTCTGCCCTACAGGAAGTGATCCTTTTCCTTCCTCCCCAGATGTGGACGTAAACCTCGAGAAGACCGCCATGCGCCGAGACTATTTCGTTGTTGAAGTCGCTGGCCTTGTAGCGGCTGGCCTCGCCTCAGCCTCAGCGTTGCGGAAGATCAGAGGTACAGCCACCCCTTATGGGGTACCAGTTGCTCTGGCAGCATTGAAGTTGCCAGCGGGCGCTCTGACGGCTGTCGGAGGTCTTCTCCTCATGCGCGGTGGATTTGTTCCAGGTCTCAGTGCGCTCGACTCATCCGCGCAGATCATCGCCTGGGCCATCATCTTCGGGTACTCGCAGGAGCTGTTCACGAAATTCGTTGACCAGCGCGGGCAAGCGGTGCTGGAAGATGTGCGTGGGCCAGGCGACCCCCCGCCCGGGGCCCGCCGACGGGGAGATTCCCCCAGTGGTTCAGGCCCAAGATCTCAGGCTGCGGCCATTACATAGACCGTGCCCTTCAGGTGCGTCATGCTGCCGTGGGTCATCGCATGACCTCCTGGATGTGGACGAGTCGTGGACGATGACCCATTGCCCGGCTTTCGATGCGCGAGAAGCCGCAGGTCAGAGGACGTGTAACCAGGCGATCGTGTGAGGGCTGTAAATCTGCCGGCTCAGCCTTCCCAGGTTCGAATCCTGGCGCCGCCACGCTGAGTGAAGTGACCCCTCTGAACTGCGGAAACGTAGAGCGGAGGGGTTTCTTCGTGTGGGGCCGGGTGTCTCCGGGCAAGCCGGGGCTGTTTGGTCTCAGGCTTCCTCGGAGGGGGACTTCGCCGCCCTTTTCACCTCCGCCTCGACGTCGTTGCGCGGCTTGTTCTCGTCCTTGGCGTACTCGGTCACCGTGGCCTGGACGTCGCGGGCCAGGTCGCGCCAGGCGCGCCATGCGGTCTCGTAGGTGTCGGTCTGGATCTCCGACCAGGGAGTGGCCGTGGGCGCGCCGTAGGCGTCCCGCAGCGCTTCGACCCTCGCGTGTGCCTCGTCGGCCGCGCGTTGCTTCTGCACGAGTTCCTCGAAGGTATGTGCCACGTGTAGCGATGCTAGGGAGGGCGGCGCACTTCCGCGCGGTGAGCGGGGCGCGTCCCGCCAGGGGCACCCGCGTGGCCCACTGGGGCAGACTGGCCCCATGTCCAGCGCGTCCAGCCGTCGCAGAACCTGTCCGGAGTGCCGTCGCGAGATCGCCGTCGTCGCCGGACGGTTCGCCCGGCACGACCCGCCGGGGGCGCGGGGGAGCGGCGACCTGGTCTCCTGTCCCGGCTCCCGCAGCACGGCCCAACTGGGGGCCGCTCAGCCGTCCTTGGACGGCTACGTCGTGCCGGAGTTCCCGGGGCAACTGCCGCTCTTCTAGCGCTCCAGCGCGCCCGCTCCAGCGCGCCCGCTCCCGCTCCAGCGCGCCCGCTCCCGCGCTCCCGCTCCAGCGCGCCCGCTCCCGCTCCCGCGCTCCCGCTCCAGCGCGCCCGCTCCAGCGCGCCCGCTCCCGCTCCCGCGCGCCCGCTCCAGCGCGCCCGCTCCCGCTCCCGCGCGCCCGCTCCAGCGCTCCCGCTCCCGCGCGCCCGCTCCCGCGCCTGCGCCTGCCCCGTCTGCTCCGCCTCCACGGGCCCGGCGGCGGAGCGGTCTCAGTTCCCCGCCACCGCCTTCACCGCCACGGCCACCGGGGCGGAGCCGCTGATCAGCTCCAGGACCAGACCGGACGTCGCCGGGGTGTCGAGCAGTTCCGCCAGCACGGCGGCCACGTCGTCGCGCGGGACCGAGCCCCGGCCCGTGCGGGCCTCCAGACGCACCAGGCCGGTGCCGGCGTCGTCCGTGAGCGAGCCGGGGCGCAGGATCGTCCAGTCGAGGGACTCCTGACCCTGCACGTACGCGTCCGCCTGGCCCTTGGCGCGCAGATAGACGTCGAAGATCTCGTCGCCCCGGTGGTCGGGGTCCGCGCCCATGGAGGACACGACCACGAAGCGGCGCACCCCCGCCCGCACGGCCGCGTCGGCGAACAGCACCGCCGCATCCCTGTCCACCGTGTCCTTGCGGGCCACCCCGCTGCCCGGGCCCGCACCCGCCGCGAACACGGCCGCGTCCGCGCCCCGCAGCCGCTCGGCGACCTCCTCGACGGACGCCGACTCCAGGTCCAGCACGACCGGTTCGGCGCCGGCCGCCCGTAGGTCGTCGCTCTGTTCCGCCTTGCGGATGATCCCCGCGACCTCGTCTCCGCGAGCGGCGAGCAGACGCTCCAGCCGCAGCGCGATCTGACCATGACCACCAGCGATGACAATGCGCATGCTGTCGACCGTACGCCCCGGGAGCCCCGCCCGCCGCACGGGCCGGATCCGATCCGCTCAGGATCCGCCCGTCGTCCGGAGCCCGGCGGGGCCGGCGGGCCGGCGCCCGTCATCCCTCATGGACCGTCGTCCTCATGACAGGTCCCCGCGTCCCTGTCTCGGGAGGCCCAACTCCGTGGCGGCCGCCGAGTCGCAGTACTCGCGGACCGCGCTCGTGCGGGCCACCACACGGCCCTGATGGATGACGATCCTGCTGTACGCCAGTGACAGGGCGCCCGCCAGCCGGTCGCCGCGGACGGCGAGGAGGTCGGCCGGGAAGCCCGCCTCGACGCGCACCTCGGGCAGGCCCAGCGCGGCGCGGGCGGACGTGCTCACGGCGTCGTAGGCGTCCTCGGGGCGCAGGCCGTGACGGGACGCCAGGAGATAGGCCCCTTCCAGGGGGTCGCCGCGGCCGACCGGGTTGCCGACGTCCCGCAAGGCCCCGCTGCCGGCCGCCACCCGCACCCCGGCCGCGCGCAACAGCCGTACGGGGGCCGCGCCCCGCTGGTCGACGCCTCCGCAGCCGCCCTGGGGGAGGCAGACCACCGTCACGCCGGCGGCGGCCAGTTGGTCGGCGGTGCGGCCGGCCGTGTCGGCGGGGAGGCGGGCTAGGCCACCGCAGGGGCTGAGGACCACGCCGGGGCGCAGACCGCCGGCCATCGCGGCGAGACGGGCCAGGCGGCCGGGGTCGCCGGCGTCGGTGTGCAGGTCGACGGGGCAACCGTGTTCGGCGGCGACTTCGAGCACGGCCTCCACGTAGCCCGTGGGGTCGGGGTCCAGGTCAGGGCAGCCGCCCACCGCCGAGGCGCCCATCTTCACCGCGTCCCGGAGCATGGCGAGTCCGTCCGCTCCCGCCGCGCCGGTCAGCACCCGGGGCATCGCCACCGTCGTCAGCTCCGCGAGCCCGCGCAGCGAGCGTTGGGCCCGCAGCACGGCGGCGAGCGCGCCCAGCCCCTGGACGTCGCCCACGTGGACATGGGCGCGTACCGCCGTCGCGCCATGGCCCAGTTGCACCAGGACCGCCTCCGTGGCGCGGCGCTGGACGTCAAGGGGGGCGTAGGAGACGGGGCCGTCGACGTCGGCCGTGAGGGCCGTGTCGGCGTGTGCGTGCGGCTCTGCCGGGGCCGGGAGCAGCAGATAGCCGCCGAGGTCCACGCGGGCGCCGGCGATCGGGCCGGAGGGGCCCGGTCCGGCCGTCAGGCTGCCTGCCGTGCCGACCGCCTCGATGCGCCCGCGGCCCAGCCGGACGTCCACGGTCCGGCCGTCCGTCAGACGGGCCCCGCACAGCAGCAGGGCTGCCGGGTCGGTCGAGCCGTCGGAGTCGCCGGACGAGGACGACCACGAGTGGGGCGGCTGCGGCTGGCTGTCGGGCATCGCGCTCCAGGGGCTCGGGACTGCGCCGGTGACGCAGCACACGCTGAGGACGCAGGCGTCGCACAGGGACGCGTGATCACGCAGAGTGAGTCGAGCCTAGGGCGGCGGTTCGGCGCGGGCGGGGAGGAGCGCAATAGTCGTACTGGTGTGGCCCCCTGTGCGGGAGGGGCGCGGGAGGCTGCCGGGACCTCGGAAGACGGCCCTCGGGGCGGTCCCGGAGGGGCCCGTGAAACGGATTTGGGTGAACGGCTGCGGACCGTGTAATGTCTTCATCGCTCGCCCCAATAGCTCAGTCGGTAGAGCGTCTCCATGGTAAGGAGAAGGTCTACGGTTCGATTCCGTATTGGGGCTCTGGTGGGTGAGGTTCCCGTCGCGAGGCGGGGCCCGATCCCATCAAAGCGGTGTAGCTCAGTCGGTAGAGCAAGCGGCTCATAATCGCTGTGTCACCGGTTCAAGTCCGGTCACCGCTACTGACAGTAGCCGATTGTGGGGTCGGTCCTTCGATCGGCTACTCTTCTATGCGTTAATCGTCCCATCCGTTCGTCAAGGAGCACTCCTGTGGCTGCCACCGACGTCCGCCCGAAGATCACGCTGGCCTGCGTGGAGTGCAAGGAGCGGAACTACATCACCAAGAAGAACCGGCGTAACAACCCGGACCGAATGGAGATGAAGAAGCACTGCCCGCGTTGCAATGCGCACACCGCGCACCGCGAAACGCGATAAACCAGGCTCGTATGCGAGGCCGTCCCCGAGTGATCGGGGGCGGCCTCGTGTCGTTGAGCGACTCGTACCGGTCAGTAGAGCGACGCAGTCCCAGAGCGGCGCAGAGCAAATCAGGAGGTGCCGAGGCCCATGGCACTCGACCAGTCCTTCGTCGGGCGGACCTACCCGCCCACCGATCCCTATGAGGTCGGCCGGGAGAAGATCCGCGAGTTCGCCGAGGCCGTGGGGGACGCCCATCCGGCGTACACCGACCCGGACGCCGCCAAGGCCCTGGGACACCCGGATGTGATCGCGCCGCCGACGTTCGTGTTCTCGATCACCTTCAAGGCGGCCGGACAGGTCGTCCAGGACCCTCAGCTGGGGCTGGACTACAGCCGCGTGGTGCACGGAGACCAGAAGTTCGCCTACCGGCGCCCGGTGCGCGCGGGTGACCGGCTCACGGTCACCTCGACCATCGAGGCCGTCAAGTCCATGGCGGGCAACGACATCCTGGACATCCGCGGCGAGGTGCACGACGAGGCGGGCGAGCACGTCGTGACCGCCTGGACCAAGCTCGTCGCCCGCGCGGCGGACCCCGCAGACCCCGCGGAAGCCGCGGCGCAGGCCGACGGGAAGGCGTGAGGAACCGATGACGACGAAGATCGCTTACGACGACGTCGAGGTCGGCACCGAGCTGCCGGCCCAGTCCTTCCCTGTGAACCGCGCCACGCTCGTGCGCTACGCGGGTGCCTCCGGGGACTTCAACCCCATCCACTGGAACGAGAAGTTCGCCAGGGAGGTGGGCCTGCCGGACGTCATCGCGCACGGCATGTTCACCATGGCCGAGGCGATCCGCGTCGTCACCGACTGGACCGGCGACCCGGGCGCGCTCGTGGACTACGGCGTCCGCTTCACCAAGCCCGTCGTCGTTCCGAACGACGACCAGGGCGCGGTCATCGAGGTGACCGGCAAGGTCGGCGCCAAGCTCGACGACAACACCGTGCGGGTCGATCTGACGGTGACCAGCGGCGGGTTGAAGGTTCTCGGGATGTCCCGGGCGGTCGTACGACTGGCCTGAGGGCGACCCGGCCGGGACGCCCGGCAGCAGACGGTGCCGTAAGGGGCGTCCTCCATGGAGAGACGCCCCTTACGCGTCCCCCGCGGCCCGTCGGCCGGTCCCAACCGTCCGTCGGCCGGCCCCAACCGTCCGTCGGCCGGTCCCAACCGTCCGTCGGCGGATCCGACGCCCGTCGGCCGATCCCACGGCCCGTCGGCGGACGCCTGGCCGGATCGGTGTCAGCGCTGTCTCGTAGGCTGGGCGCGTGCAGGAACTCCGTGACGCCCCGCTCGCCCCGCTGACCACCTTCCGGCTGGGCGGTCCCGCCGCCAGGCTGGTGACCGCGACGACCGATGCCGAGGTGGTCGCCGCCGTGCGCGAGGCCGACGCCGACGGTACGCCGCTGCTGATCGTGGGCGGCGGCTCGAACCTCGTCATCGGCGACAAGGGCTTCCCCGGCACGGCCCTGCGCATCGCCACCCGCGGCTACGAACTCGTCGGGACCCGGCTCGAACTGGCCGCCGGAGAGGTGTGGACCGACGCCGTCGCCCGCACCGTGGAGGCCGGGCTCGCCGGCGTCGAGTGCCTGGCCGGCATTCCCGGCTCGGCGGGGGCCACCCCGATCCAGAACGTCGGGGCGTACGGCCAGGAGGTCTCCTCGACGATCACCGAGGTCGTCGCGTACGACCGCCGCACGGGCGAGACGGTCGCGCTCACCGGTGAGGAGTGCGCCTTCTCCTACCGTCACAGCCGCTTCAAGGCCGACCCCGAGCGGTACGTCGTGCTGCGCGTCCGGTTCGCGCTGGAGGACGCGGGCGGGCTGTCGGCGCCCCTGAAGTACGCCGAGACGGCACGCGCGCTGGGCGTCGAGCCCGGGGACCGCGTACCGCTCGCCGACGCCCGCGAGACCGTGCTGAAGCTGCGCGCCGGGAAGGGCATGGTCCTGGACGCGGAGGACCACGACACCTGGTCGGCCGGTTCGTTCTTCACCAACCCGATCCTCACCGACGCCGACTTCGCCGCGTTCCACGCGCGTGTGCGGGAGCGGCTCGGCGACGCCGTGGAACCGCCCGCCTACCCGGCGGGACAGGGACACACCAAGACCTCCGCGGCCTGGCTGATCGACAAGGCGGGCTTCACCAAGGGCTACGGCAGCGGACCCGCCCGCATCTCCACGAAGCACACCCTCGCCCTCACCAACCGGGGCGCGGCCACCGCGGACGACCTGCTGGAGCTGGCCCGCGAAGTGGTCGCCGGGGTGCGTGAGGCCTTCGGCGTCACGCTCGTCAACGAGCCCGTGATGGTGGGCGTCGAGCTGTAGGGCCCGCCTGCCCCGGCCCGCCCGGGCCGCCCCCAACTCCGAGCCGCCCCCACTCCCGTCCGCCCCCGCCCCGGTCCGGCCCTAGTAAGCCACCCCCACCCCCTGTTTCACCGTTCCCGTGTCGGTGACCATCGTCAGCATCGCGTGGGCCACGTCGGCGCGGCCGATGAACCGGCCCCTGGGCGGGAAGCCGCCCACCGCCGTGCGGTACGAGCCGGTGAGCGGCTTGTCCTGCAGGCGCGGAGGGCGTACGACCGTCCAGTCCGTGGTGCTGCGCGCCAGCTCGGCCTCCATCTCCCGCAGGTCGGCGTACACGTCCTTCAGGGCCGCGGAGACGAGGGAGCGCATGGTGCGGTCCAGGGCGCCGTCGCCCTCGGGGGCCGGGCCGACCGGGCCCGCGCTCACCACGAGCAGCCGGCGCACCCCCTCCGCCTCCAGGGCCGACAGCACGGTGCGGGTGAGCCGGGCGGCGACGCCGGCGTCCTTGCGGCGGCGCGCCCCGAGCCCGGACAGGACCGCGTCCCGGCCGGCCACGGCGGTGCGCAGCGGCTGCGGATCGGTCAGGTCGGCGCGGACCACCTCCAGCCGGGCGTCGGTGACGCCGAGCCCGGCGGGATCCCGTACCACGGCGGTGACCTGGTGGCCGGCGGCCAGGGCCTGGCGGACGACCTCCCGGCCGATGCCCCCGGTGGCGCCGAAAACGGTGAACTTCATGGCGTGCTCCCCACTCCGGTCAGGTGGGTGAGTATTCACTCACCCCTGCCTCCTCTAGAGTGGGTAAGCATTCACTCACTCGTCAAGGGGGAATCCGAATGGAACGACCGGCCCGCGTCCGCATCCTCGACGCCGCGCACGAGCTGATGCTCACCGTCGGGCTGGGCCGCGCCACCACCAAGGAGATCGCCAAGGCGGCCGACTGCTCCGAGGCGGCGCTGTACAAGTACTTCGCGAGCAAGGAAGAGCTGTTCATCCGGGTCCTCGCGGAACGCCTGCCCCAGCTGACCCCGCTGCTCAGCAGCCTCGTCGACGAGCCGGGGCGCGGCACGCTGGAGGGCAACCTCACCGAGATCGCCCGCCAGGCCGCCCTGTTCTACGAGGAGAGCTTCCCGATCGCGGCCTCCCTGTACGCCGAGAAGCAGCTCAAGCGGCGGCACGACGACGCCATGCGGAAGCTGGGCGCCGGGCCGCACATGCCGATCGAGCAGCTCGCGGCCTATCTGCGGGCCGAGCAGGCGGCGGGCCGGGTACGGGAGGACGCGGACGCGTTCGCCGCGGCCTCGTTGCTGCTGGGCGCCTGCGCGCAGCGCGCGTTCGCCTACGACGTGACGGGGGAGCGGCCGGAGGCGGACGGCTTCGCCGCACGCCTCGCACGCACCCTCCTGGCCGCCATCGCCGCCTGACGGCTCGGACGCGGGCCTGGCTCAGACGCGGGCCCGGCTGCGCACGACGCCGACCTGACGGCAGAAGGCGTCCTGACGGCAGAAGGGCCTGAGGGCAGAAGGCCCTTACGGCAGAAGGCCCTTACGGCAAAAGGCGTCTTGACGGCTCAGGACGCCGTCTGACGGCTCAGGACGCCAGCCAGTCGTCCACGCCCGCCAGCAGCTTTCGCCGCACGTCCTCCGGCGCCGCCGAACCCCGCACCGACTGCCGGGCCAGCTCGGCCAACTCCTCGTCCGTGAAGGCGTGGTGGTCGCGGGCGATGTCGTACTGGGCCGCCAGACGCGAACCGAACAGCAGCGGGTCGTCGGCGCCCAGGGCCATCGGCACCCCGGCGTCGAACAGGGTCCGCAGCGGCACGTCCTCCGGCTTCTCGTACACCCCGAGAGCCACGTTCGACGCGGGGCAGACCTCGCAGGTCACGCCGCGCTCGGCGAGCTTCTTCAGGAGCCGGGGGTCCTCGGCGGCCCGCACCCCGTGCCCCAGACGGTCGGCGTGCAGGTCGTCCAGGCAGTCGCGGACGGACGACGGGCCGGTCAGCTCGCCGCCGTGCGGGGCGGACAGCAGGCCGCCGTCCCGCGCGATCGCGAACGCCCGGTCGAAGTCCCGCGCAAGGCCCCGGCGCTCGTCGTTCGACAGCCCGAAGCCGATCACCCCGCGGTCGGCGTAGCGCACGGCCAGCCGGGCCAGGGTGCGCGCGTCCAGCGGGTGCTTCATCCGGTTCGCCGCGACCAGCACCCGCATCCCGAGCCCGGTCTCGCGCGAGGTCGTCTCCACCGCGTCGAGGATGACCTCCAGCGCCGGGATCAGCCCGCCCAGCCGGGGTGCGTACGACGTCGGGTCGACCTGGATCTCCAGCCAGCCCGAGCCGTCCTTGAGGTCCTCCTCCGCCGCCTCCCGCACCAGCCGCTGTATGTCCTCCGGCTCCCGCAGGCAGGAACGCGCCGCGTCGTAGAGGCGCTGGAAGCGGAACCAGCCCCGCTCGTCGGTGGCCCGCAGCTTCGGCGGTTCCCCGCTCGTCAGCGCCTCGGTCAGCGCCTCTGGCAGGCGCACGCCGTGCTTGTCGGCCAGTTCCAGCACGGTGGTGGGCCGCATCGAACCGGTGAAGTGCAGGTGCAGATGGGCTTTCGGCAGTTCAGAGACATCACGTACGCGCTCCATTCAGGAATCCTGCCGTACGCGGGCGTCGTCCGGGTAGCCGATTCCCCGAACGTGGTCTTGCTCGCACACAACAGCGGGCCGCCTCCCGAAGGAGACGGCCCGCAGGCTGCTCAGCCGAAGCAGGCTGGAGAGCGGTCAGTCCCTGGCCTCCGCCAGCAGCTTCTGGATGCGGCTCACGCCCTCGACGAGGTCCTCGTCGCCCAGCGCGTACGACAGCCGCAGGTACCCCGGAGTGCCGAAGGCCTCGCCCGGCACCACCGCGACCTCGGCCTCCTCCAGGATGAGCGCGGCCAGCTCGACCGTGTCCTGCGGGCGCTTGCCGCGGATCTCCTTGCCGAGCAGCGCCTTCACGGACGGGTACGCGTAGAACGCGCCCTCGGGCTCCGGGCAGAGCACGCCGTCGATCTCGTTGAGCATCCGCACGATCGTCTTACGGCGCCGGTCGAAGGCCTCGCGCATCTTCTCCACGGCGGACAGGTCGCCGGAGACGGCCGCCAGGGCGGCGACCTGCGCCACGTTCGATACGTTCGAGGTGGCGTGCGACTGCAGGTTCGTCGCGGCTTGGACGACGTCCTTCGGGCCGATGATCCAGCCCACCCGCCAGCCCGTCATCGCGTACGTCTTGGCGACGCCGTTGACCACGATGCACTTGTCGCGCAGCTCGGGGACGACCGCCGGCAGCGACGTGAACGTCGCGTCGCCGTAGACGAGGTGTTCGTAGATCTCGTCCGTCATCACCCACAGGCCGTGCTCGACGGCCCAGCGGCCGATCGCCTCGGCGTCCTCGGCGCTGTAGACCGCGCCGGTCGGGTTCGACGGGGAGACGAAGAGCACGACCTTCGTCTTCTCGGTGCGCGCCGCCTCCAGCTGCTCGATCGAGACCCGGTAGCCGGTGGTCTCGTCGGCCACGACGTCCACGGGGACGCCGCCGGCCAGCCGGATCGACTCCGGGTACGTCGTCCAGTACGGCGCCGGGACGATGACCTCGTCGCCCGGGTCGAGGATCGCCGCGAAGGCCTCGTAGATCGCCTGCTTGCCGCCGTTGGTGACGAGGATCTGCGCGGGGTCGACCTCGTAGCCGGAGTCGCGCAGCGTCTTGGCGGCGATGGCGGCCTTCAGCTCGGGCAGACCGCCGGCCGGGGTGTACCGGTGGTACTTCGGGTTCTTGCAGGCCTCGACGGCCGCCTCGACGATGTAGTCCGGGGTCGGGAAGTCGGGCTCACCGGCGCCGAAGCCGATCACCGGCCGCCCGGCGGCCTTCAGGGCCTTGGCCTTGGCATCCACGGCGAGGGTGGCGGACTCGGAGATCGCGCCGACTCGGGCGGAGACCCGGCGCTCGGTGGGAGGGGTTGCAGCGCTCATGGGCCCCATGGTTTCAGACCGGAAACCACCCCGGCACACGGGTTTCACCTACTGAACATGTACGGGCAAAGGCCTGAACATCCGTCCGGATTCGCTTGCCATGTTGGGCGATCTTCCGCCGAGGAGGTCCCCGCAGGCCTTTCACGTTCGACGAGGCGCTCAAGACCACGTACACTCACACGTCGTTGGCCTTCGACAGCCGCGCCGCCAAAGGTGCACACCGAGCACCCGGTCGGATGCGGTACGTTGGGGACACACAAAGGGTCGTAGCTCAATTGGTAGAGCACTGGTCTCCAAAACCAGCGGTTGGGGGTTCAAGTCCCTCCGGCCCTGCTACACACTCCGTCACCAGGATGTGTGCGCAGCGCATGTACGTCCAGCAATGCACTCGCCGTGCGGCTCACACCGGGCGCGGCACGGCCACGACCCGGGAACAGGTGAGGACGAATGGCGGATGCCGTGGGCTCCATCGACACGCCTGATGCCCAGGACGAGGTGCCTGAGGCGAAGAAGAAGGCACGCAAGGGCGGCAAGCGGGCCAAGAAGGGCCCGCTGAAGCGCCTCGCGATCTTCTACCGTCAGATCGTCGCGGAGCTTCGCAAGGTCGTATGGCCGACGCGCAACCAGCTGACGACGTACACGACCGTGGTGATCGTCTTCGTCGTCATCATGATCGGCCTGGTGACCGTGATTGACTATGGACTCAGCCACGCCGCCAAGTACGTCTTCGGCTGATCCAAGAGCGAAGGGCGCCGAGGTATCCGGCGCCCCTTTCGCATGTTCCACCCCTATGTATCCAGGAAGAAGCAGCCACCGTGTCTGACCAGAACCTGAACGAGGACGTCGAGTCCGTGGACGACGAGCTCGACATCGTCGAGGGCGCGGACGAGGACCTGGACGAGTTCGAGGCTGCCGAGGCCGAAGCGGGCGAGCCCGCCGAGGAAGCCGCGCTCCACGTCGAGGACGAGGACGCCGACGAAGCCGACGCCGAGGAAGCCGACGAGGCTCCCCTCGACGAGGCCGAGGCCGAGGAAGAAGAGCCGGCCGAGCCCGTCGACCCTGTCGTCGCCCTGCGCGAGGAGCTGCGCACCCTCCCCGGCGAGTGGTACGTCATCCACACGTACGCCGGCTACGAGAACCGTGTGAAGACCAACCTGGAGCAGCGCGCGGTCTCCCTGAACGTCGAGGACTACATCTTCGCGGCCGAGGTGCCGCAGGAAGAGGTCGTCCAGATCAAGAACGGCGACCGCAAGACGATCCGTCAGAACAAGCTCCCCGGCTATGTGCTGGTGCGTATGGACCTGACGAACGAGTCCTGGGGCGTCGTCCGCAACACTCCCGGCGTGACCGGCTTCGTGGGCAACGCCTACGACCCGTACCCGCTGACCCTGGACGAGATCGTCAAGATGCTCGCGCCGGAGGCCGAGGAGAAGGCCGCCCGTGAGGCCGCCGAGGCCGAGGGCAAGCCGGCTCCGGCCCGCAAGGTCGAGGTCCAGGTGCTGGACTTCGAGGTGGGCGACTCGGTCACCGTCACCGACGGTCCGTTCGCCACGCTGCAGGCCACGATCAACGAGATCAACGCGGACTCGAAGAAGGTCAAGGGTCTCGTGGAGATCTTCGGCCGCGAGACCCCGGTCGAGCTCAGCTTCGACCAGATCCAGAAGAACTGACACCTTCTGGAACCCACGCCTCCGAACAGGTCAGGCGGGCTGTCACAGCTCGCCTGACCTGCTCGGTTTTTGGCCGCGCATGGATACCCGTTATCGTTGTGCGGTATGCCTCCATCCGGATCATCCGGACCGGACGGCTGAAAAAACTCTCACTAGGACCCGGAGAGAGCAATGCCTCCCAAGAAGAAGAAGGTCACGGGGCTCATCAAGCTCCAGATCAACGCCGGTGCGGCGAACCCGGCCCCGCCGGTCGGCCCCGCGCTCGGCCAGCACGGCGTCAACATCATGGAGTTCTGCAAGGCCTACAACGCCGCGACCGAGTCGCAGCGTGGCTGGGTGATCCCGGTGGAGATCACGGTCTACGAGGACCGTTCCTTCACCTTCATCACCAAGACGCCGCCGGCCGCGAAGATGATCCTCAAGGCCGCGGGTGTCGAGAAGGGCTCGGGCGAGCCGCACAAGACCAAGGTCGCCAAGATCACTCAGGCGCAGGTCCGTGAGATCGCCACGACCAAGCTGCCCGACCTGAACGCCAACGACCTGGACGCCGCGTCGAAGATCATCGCCGGCACCGCCCG
Organism: Streptomyces sp. LUP30; assembly: GCF_001746365.1. Classification (GTDB taxonomy): domain Bacteria; phylum Actinomycetota; class Actinomycetes; order Streptomycetales; family Streptomycetaceae; genus Streptomyces. The sequence continues at coordinate 94,359 of NZ_MJAJ01000022.1, read as the reverse complement.
TTCCATGGGCATCACCGTCGAGGGCTGACCTCACCCCCCGTACCAAGCAGAAGTGTGGAAGGGCCTGCTCGGCCCGGACCACGACTCCTCAGAATCACCAGGAGCAGTAGTGAGCAAGCGCAGCAAGTCTCTCCGCGCTGCGGACGCCAAGATCGACCGGGAGAAGCTCTACGCCCCGCTCGAGGCCGTCCGTCTCGCCAAGGAGACCTCCACGAGCAAGTTCGACGGCACCGTCGAGGTCGCCTTCCGCCTGGGTGTCGACCCGCGCAAGGCCGACCAGATGGTCCGTGGCACCGTGAACCTGCCGCACGGCACCGGCAAGACCGCCCGGGTCCTGGTCTTCGCGACCGGTGACCGTGCTGCGGCCGCAGAGGCCGCGGGCGCCGACATCGTCGGCTCCGACGAACTGATCGACGAGGTCGCGAAGGGCCGTCTGGACTTCGACGCCGTCGTCGCCACCCCGGACCTCATGGGCAAGGTCGGCCGCCTCGGCCGCGTGCTCGGTCCGCGTGGTCTGATGCCGAACCCGAAGACCGGCACCGTCACCCCCGACGTGGCCAAGGCCGTCACCGAGATCAAGGGTGGCAAGATCGAGTTCCGCGTCGACAAGCACTCGAACCTGCACTTCATCATCGGCAAGTCGTCCTTCGAGGACGAGAAGCTGGTGGAGAACTACGGCGCGGCGCTGGAGGAGATCCTCCGTCTGAAGCCGTCCGCCGCCAAGGGTCGCTACATCAAGAAGGCCGCGATCAGCACCACGATCGGCCCCGGCGTCCCGGTCGACCCGAACCGCACCCGCAACCTCCTCGTCGAGGAGGACCCGGCCGCGGTCTGAGCCTGACAGCTCACCCTCAGTCGGTGACGAGCCCCGCAACCTTTCGAGGTGCGGGGCTCGTCCCTTTTGCCGTACGTCGCTTTCCCGTACGGCTGTCAGTGCCGTGGGTTAGCGTGCAGGCACGGGAATCTGGGGGGTGGGCGAATGAAGCGGGCGACCATGCGCCGGGCGGGGCTGTCGATCGTTGCCGTGACGCTGTTCGCGGGGGTGACGGCCTGCGGTACCGGGGGTTCTGGCGGGTCCGGGCGTTCCGAGGGCTCCGGGGGGTCCACAGGATCCGGGGAGGGCAGCCCGCGGCTGAGCCCTGTCGCGGCCCTGCGCACCGCTGAGAAGTCCACCGACGGCGCGGACTCGGCGAAGGTCGAGTCCAGCACGACCATCGGCTCGCTGATGTCGATGACCGCCGACGGCGCCCTCGGCTGGGGCGACGGTCTCACCGGCGCCCTCACCATCACGTACACCGGCGGCACCCTCGCCGACACGATGCGCCAGCTGGGCACGACGTCGATGCAGGCCCGCTATCTGCCCGACGCCTACTACGCCAGGATGGGCGACGCGTTCGCGCGGCAGGCCGGCGGCAAGCACTGGATCAAGTACGCGTACGACGACCTGAAGAGCCTCGGCGGCAGCTCCGGCGCGTATCTGAAGGACCAGATGACCCACACCACCCCCAACCAGTCGGTCAAGCTGCTGCTGGCCTCGGGGGACGTGCGCCGGGTCGGCACGGAGAAGGTACGGGGCCAGAACACCACCCACTACGCGGGGACGGTCGACGTGGCCGACCTCGCACGGCAGAACTCCAACCTCAGCCGCAGCCAGCTCGCCGATCTGAAGAAGACCCTGGAACAGGCAGGCGTGACGACCGAGACGGTCGACATCTGGGTGGACGGCCGGGACCTGCTGGTCAAGAAGGTGGAGCGGGGCCAGACGGCGCAGGGCGGGTACACCCAGACCGCCTACTACACCGACTACGGCACCGAGGTCTCGGCGAAGGAGCCCCCGGCGGCCGACACCGCGGACTTCACGGAGCTGTTGCGTCAGCAGGGTGCGGGCAGCCGCCCGTAATCCACAGGACCCTCACCGCCCCGCTGGGATACCTTCACGGTCTTGCCGTGATGCGACCGTGTGTTCTGTGTGCGAGTCCTCGGTACGGATTCTCAGTTACGAGACCTCTGTAAGGGTTCTGGGTGCGAGACCTCCGTACAAGTCCTCCGTACGAGTTCCGCGGTCCGGGTTCTGGGGGAAGTTGAATGAGGTCTTCCGTGGGTGTCCTCGGGCTGTCCGTGCTGCTGGTCACCGGCTGTGCGGCGGTGGGCGGCTCCGAGGGCGGGGGCGGGGGCGAGCCGGCCGCAGCGGCCGCCGTCACACGGGCCGCCCGGAAGGCGGAGGAGCCCGTCTCCCTGCGTTACCGGATGACCGGCAGGACGCCGGAGGAGGGCCGGATCAAGGGCGAGGCCGCGATCGGCGTCAAGCCGCCGGCGATGAGCCTGAAGTCGACCGTGCTGAGCGGGGCCGACCGCGGCACCGGAGAGTTCCGGCTGGTCGGCGGGGTGCTCTACGTGGGCTCCGACCAGCCCGGCCAGGGCGGCAAGCACTGGATCAAGTTCGGCGCGCCGGGCAGGACAGGCACCCCGAGCGGCATCAAGGTCGACACGGGCACGATGGTGGACCGGGTCCGCGACAACCCCTCCCACGAGAGCGGGTTCCTCGTCGCGGCCGACGACCTGAAGAAGGCCGGTGTGGAGACCGTCGGGGGCGTGAGCACCACCCACTACACGGGCACCGCCACCCTCGACGCCATCCGCGCCTCGTACAAGGACGCCGAGACGAGCGTCCGGCAGCGGACCGAGAAGAGCCTCGCCCAGTACGAGAAGCTGGGCGTCGGCGAACTCACCATGGACCTGTGGGCCGACGCCCAGGACCGCACACGGCGGCTGCGCATGCAGGGCTTCGGACGGCACGGTCAGCTCGACCTCACCCTCACGTTCACCGACTTCGGCAAGCCCGTGACCGTGAAGGCCCCGCCGGCCTCGGACACCGTCGACATGGCCGAGGAGATGAGGAAGGCCCGCCGCTGAGGTGGTCCGTACGGGCGGATTTGCTTGACGGCGACCGGTTCACGTACTCTCCACGAGAAGCCAAAGACCGCTGGTCGTTGCCGTGCTCTCGCAAGAGGGGGCGGTGGCCGAAGGATTCGCTGCAATGCGGACGACCCGCGCAGGTGTCAGTGGAATGTGCTCCCGAGAGAAATCCTCCCACGGAATTCTTGCGGTCGAGCTACGCCCCGTGCGCCTGCGCCGGGGCGTTTCGTCTGTCACAGCCCCTTCTGAGCGGTCCTCATCACCCGGAAGGAGGCCGACGCTCATGGCAAGGCCCGACAAGGCTGCCGCGGTAGCCGAGCTGACGGAGTCGTTCCGCAGCTCGAACGCCGCCGTGCTGACCGAGTACCGGGGTCTCACCGTGGCGCAGCTCAAGACGCTGCGTCGTTCGCTCGGTGAGAACGCCCAGTACGCCGTGGTGAAGAACACGCTGACCAAGATTGCGGCCAACGAGGCCGGGATCAACACGCTGGACGACCTTTTCAACGGTCCGACGGCGGTCGCCTTCATCACCGGTGACCCGGTGGAGTCGGCGAAGGGTCTTCGTGACTTCGCCAAGGACAACCCGAACCTCGTCATCAAGGGCGGTGTCCTTGACGGCAAGGCGCTGTCCGCCGACGAGATCAAGAAGCTTGCGGACCTCGAGTCCCGCGAGGTTCTGCTCAGCAAGCTGGCGGGTGCCTTCAAGGGTAAGCAGACTCAGGCTGCTCAGCTCTTCCAGGCGCTTCCCTCGAAGCTCGTCCGCACCGTGGACGCTCTTCGTGCCAAGCAGGCCGAGCAGGGCGGTGCCGAGTAATTCGGCTCCCGAAATGACCGCCGCCTGAGGCAGTCCGCCTGAAGCAGCGGTCGTAGCGGGCCGAACGTACGCCCGCCAGACATGTACATACCGGCACCAGCCGAATTAGTGGAAGGAAAGCCGTAATGGCTCTCACCCAGGACGAACTGCTCGCCGAGTTCGAGGGCATGACCCTCATCCAGCTCTCCGAGTTCGTGAAGGCGTTCGAGGAGAAGTTCGACGTCACCGCCGCCGCCGCGGTCGCCGTCGCCGGTCCGGCCGGTCCGGCCGCCGCCGCCGAGGCCGTCGAGGAGCAGGACGAGTTCGACGTCATCCTCACGGGTGCCGGCGAGAAGAAGATCCAGGTCATCAAGGTCGTGCGCGAGCTGACCTCCCTGGGCCTGAAGGAGGCCAAGGACCTCGTGGACGGCGCTCCGAAGCCCGTTCTCGAGAAGGTCGCCAAGGAGGCCGCGGAGAAGGCTGCCGAGTCCCTCAAGGCCGCCGGCGCCTCGGTCGAGGTCAAGTAACACCCTGCGGTCGGCGACGACCGCGAGCGGAGGCTGAAACTGCCCCTCCGGGGGCTGTAACGCCCACGCACCGAAGAGCGATCATCCATCTGGGTGGTCGCTCTTCGTCGTTCCCTGGGGTGCGGCCACGGTTGCCTTGTACCCCTCTGAGCGGGGGGTATGGTGATCTTCGTCGTGTCTCCGAGCACCCCGGTTCGTGCGGGGGGGCCTTGACGAACCGCACGCAGCGCGCAATTCTCAGGACGCGTCGTCACATCGATCCGAATCCGAGGCATGGATCGGCGACGAAGAGGGCAGTATCACCGTGCGTTGAGGGCTACCGGACCGAGGGCGTTGAGAACCACGAGGGTCGCGAATAACCCGCACTGGACATCAGTGTGCCAAGTGGCTACACTGACCCTTTGCGCTGCCTGTTAGCTGTCCCCTGCCCGTCACCAGGGGCATGCCCTCCCTTGAACCCGGACGATCAGACGTCTCCCACCTGGCTTTCTGCCAGATCGGGAACTGTCCGTCTCCGTGCGCGAGAGAGGGGCCGGTACGCGCGTAGTGAGTCCGAGCCCTCGGAAGGACCCCCTCTTGGCCGCCTCGCGCAACGCCTCGACCGCGAATACGAACAACGCCGCCAGCACCGCCCCGCTGCGCATCTCTTTTGCAAAGATCAAGGAGCCCCTCGAGGTTCCCAACCTGCTCGCGTTGCAGACCGAGAGCTTTGACTGGCTGCTCGGGAACACCGCCTGGCAGAGTCGGGTCGAGGCGGCTCTGGAGTCCGGTCAGGACGTCCCCACGAAGTCGGGTCTGGAGGAGATCTTCGAGGAGATCTCTCCGATCGAGGACTTCTCCGGGTCGATGTCGCTGACTTTCCGCGACCACCGTTTCGAGCCGCCGAAGAACAGCATCGACGAGTGCAAGGACCGTGACTTCACGTACGCGGCCCCGCTCTTCGTGACGGCCGAGTTCACGAACAACGAGACCGGCGAGATCAAGTCCCAGACGGTCTTCATGGGCGACTTCCCGCTCATGACCAACAAGGGCACCTTCGTCATCAACGGCACCGAGCGTGTCGTGGTGTCGCAGCTGGTCCGTTCGCCGGGCGTCTACTTCGACTCCTCGATCGACAAGACGTCCGACAAGGACATCTTCTCCGCCAAGATCATCCCCTCCCGGGGCGCCTGGCTGGAGATGGAGATCGACAAGCGCGACATGGTCGGTGTCCGCATCGACCGCAAGCGCAAGCAGTCCGTCACCGTCCTCCTGAAGGCTCTCGGCTGGACCACCGAGCAGATCCTGGAGGAGTTCGGCGAGTACGAGTCCATGCGCGCCACCCTGGAGAAGGACCACACCCAGGGCCAGGACGACGCGCTGCTGGACATCTACCGCAAGCTGCGTCCGGGCGAGCCCCCCACGCGTGAGGCCGCGCAGACGCTTCTTGAGAACCTTTATTTCAACCCCAAGCGCTACGACCTCGCGAAGGTCGGCCGCTACAAGGTCAACAAGAAGCTGGGTGCGGACGCTCCGCTCGACGCGGGCGTCCTGACCGTCGAGGACGTCATCTCGACGATCAAGTACCTGGTCAAGCTGCACGCCGGCGAGACCGAGACGGGTGCGGACAACGGCACCACGATCGTCGTCGAGACCGACGACATCGACCACTTCGGCAACCGTCGTCTGCGCAGCGTCGGCGAGCTCATCCAGAACCAGGTCCGTACGGGTCTGGCGCGTATGGAGCGAGTCGTCCGCGAGCGGATGACGACCCAGGACGTCGAGGCGATCACGCCGCAGACCCTGATCAACATCCGGCCGGTCGTCGCCTCCATCAAGGAGTTCTTCGGCACCAGCCAGCTGTCGCAGTTCATGGACCAGAACAACCCGCTGTCGGGTCTCACCCACAAGCGCCGTCTGTCGGCGCTCGGCCCGGGTGGTCTCTCCCGTGAGCGGGCCGGCTTCGAGGTCCGTGACGTGCACCCGTCCCACTACGGACGCATGTGCCCGATCGAGACGCCCGAAGGCCCGAACATCGGTCTGATCGGTTCGCTCGCCTCCTACGGCCGGGTCAACGCGTTCGGCTTCGTCGAGACGCCGTACCGCCGGGTCACCGACGGCATCGTCACCGACGAGGTCGACTACCTCACGGCCGACGAGGAGGACCGGTTCGTCATCGCGCAGGCCAACGCCACGCTCGACGACGACATGCGCTTCACCGAGAACCGCGTCCTGGTCCGCCGTCGTGGCGGCGAGGTCGACTACGTCCCCGGTGACGACGTGGACTACATGGACGTCTCGCCGCGCCAGATGGTGTCGGTCGCGACCGCCATGATCCCGTTCCTCGAGCACGACGACGCCAACCGTGCCCTCATGGGCGCGAACATGATGCGTCAGGCCGTGCCGCTCATCAAGAGCGAGTCCCCGCTCGTCGGCACCGGCATGGAGTACCGCTCCGCCGTCGACGCCGGCGACGTGGTCAAGGCCGAGAAGGACGGTGTGGTCCAGGAGGTCTCCGCGGACTACATCACCACGACCAACGACGACGGCACGTACATCACGTACCGCCTGGCCAAGTTCTCGCGCTCCAACCAGGGCACCTCGGTCAACCAGAAGGTCATCGTCAACGAGGGCGACCGGATCATCACCGGTCAGGTCCTCGCCGACGGCCCGGCCACCGAGAACGGCGAGATGGCGCTGGGCAAGAACCTGCTCGTCGCGTTCATGCCGTGGGAGGGTCACAACTACGAGGACGCGATCATCCTGTCGCAGCGCCTCGTGCAGGACGACGTCCTCTCCTCGATCCACATCGAGGAGCACGAGGTCGACGCCCGTGACACCAAGCTCGGCCCCGAGGAGATCACCCGGGACATCCCGAACGTCTCCGAGGAGGTCCTCGCCGACCTCGACGAGCGCGGCATCATCCGCATCGGCGCCGAGGTCGTCGCAGGCGACATCCTGGTCGGCAAGGTCACGCCCAAGGGCGAGACGGAGCTGACCCCGGAGGAGCGCCTGCTGCGCGCGATCTTCGGCGAGAAGGCCCGTGAGGTCCGTGACACCTCGCTGAAGGTGCCGCACGGCGAGATCGGCAAGGTCATCGGCGTCCGCGTCTTCGACCGTGAGGAAGGCGACGAGCTGCCGCCGGGCGTGAACCAGCTGGTTCGTGTCTACGTGGCGCAGAAGCGCAAGATCACGGACGGTGACAAGCTCGCCGGCCGTCACGGCAACAAGGGTGTCATCTCCAAGATCCTGCCCATCGAGGACATGCCGTTCCTCGAGGACGGGACCCCGGTCGACATCATCCTCAACCCGCTGGGCGTGCCGTCCCGAATGAACCCGGGACAGGTGCTGGAGATCCACCTCGGCTGGCTCGCCAGCCGCGGCTGGGACGTCTCCGGGCTCGGCGAGGACTGGGCGCAGCGCCTGCAGGTCATCGGCGCCGACCAGGTCGCCCCGGGCACCAACGTCGCCACCCCGGTGTTCGACGGCGCCCGTGAGGACGAGCTCGCGGGTCTGCTGCAGCACACCATCCCGAACCGCGACGGTGAGCGGATGGTGCAGCCGACCGGCAAGGCGAGGCTGTTCGACGGCCGCTCCGGTGAGCCGTTCCCGGACCCGATCTCCATCGGGTACATGTACATCCTGAAGCTGCACCACCTGGTCGACGACAAGCTGCACGCCCGTTCGACCGGTCCGTACTCGATGATCACCCAGCAGCCGCTGGGTGGTAAGGCGCAGTTCGGCGGTCAGCGCTTCGGTGAGATGGAGGTGTGGGCGCTGGAGGCATACGGCGCCGCGTACGCCCTCCAGGAGCTCCTGACCATCAAGTCCGACGACGTCACCGGCCGCGTGAAGGTCTACGAGGCCATCGTCAAGGGCGAGAACATCCCCGAGCCCGGCATCCCCGAGTCCTTCAAGGTGCTCATCAAGGAGATGCAGTCTCTCTGCCTGAACGTGGAGGTGCTGTCCAGCGACGGTATGTCCATCGAGATGCGTGACACCGACGAGGACGTCTTCCGCGCGGCGGAGGAGCTCGGCATCGACCTGTCCCGGCGCGAGCCGAGCAGCGTCGAAGAGGTCTGACGGGAGTCCGGTCCGGAGGTTCGGCGATGAAGATCCCTGAACCTCCGGCCGGCCCCGGGACCCCCGTATCAGACCCCAAGACTTACAACCCTGAGAGGGATTGACGCATAGTGCTCGACGTCAACTTCTTCGACGAGCTCCGGATCGGTCTGGCTACCGCTGACGACATCCGTCAGTGGAGCCACGGCGAGGTCAAGAAGCCCGAGACGATCAACTACCGCACGCTCAAGCCCGAAAAGGACGGACTCTTCTGCGAGAAGATCTTCGGTCCGACCCGGGACTGGGAGTGCTACTGCGGCAAGTACAAGCGTGTCCGCTTCAAGGGCATCATCTGTGAGCGCTGCGGCGTCGAGGTGACCCGCGCCAAGGTGCGTCGTGAGCGGATGGGCCACATCGAACTGGCCGCTCCCGTCACCCACATCTGGTACTTCAAGGGCGTCCCGAGCCGTCTGGGCTACCTGCTCGACCTGGCTCCCAAGGACCTCGAGAAGGTCATCTACTTCGCGGCGTACATGATCACGTTCGTCGACGACGAGCGCCGTACGCGTGACCTGCCCTCGCTGGAGGCGCACGTCTCCGTCGAGCGTCAGCAGATCGAGAACCGTCGCGACTCCGACCTGGAGGCCCGCGCCAAGAAGCTCGAGACCGACCTGGCCGAGCTCGAGGCCGAGGGCGCCAAGGCCGACGTGCGCCGCAAGGTGCGCGAAGGCGCCGAGCGCGAGATGAAGCAGCTGCGCGACCGTGCGCAGCGCGAGATCGACCGTCTCGACGAGGTGTGGACCCGGTTCAAGAACCTCAAGGTCCAGGACCTGGAGGGCGACGAGCTCCTCTACCGCGAGCTGCGTGACCGCTTCGGCACGTACTTCGACGGTTCGATGGGCGCCGCGGCGCTGCAGAAGCGCCTGGAGTCCTTCGACCTCGACGAGGAGGCCGAGAAGCTCCGCGAGATCATCCGCACCGGCAAGGGCCAGAAGAAGACCCGTGCGCTCAAGCGCCTGAAGGTCGTCTCCGCGTTCCTGCAGACCAGCAACAGCCCCAAGGGCATGGTGCTCGACTGCGTGCCGGTCATCCCGCCGGACCTTCGCCCGATGGTGCAGCTGGACGGTGGCCGCTTCGCGACCTCCGACCTGAACGACCTGTACCGCCGTGTGATCAACCGCAACAACCGTCTGAAGCGGCTTCTCGACCTCGGCGCGCCCGAGATCATCGTGAACAACGAGAAGCGCATGCTCCAGGAGGCCGTCGACGCGCTCTTCGACAACGGCCGTCGTGGTCGCCCGGTCACGGGCCCCGGTAACCGTCCGCTGAAGTCGCTGTCCGACATGCTCAAGGGCAAGCAGGGCCGTTTCCGTCAGAACCTGCTCGGCAAGCGTGTGGACTACTCCGCGCGTTCCGTGATCGTCGTCGGTCCGCAGCTGAAGCTGCACCAGTGCGGTCTGCCGAAGGCGATGGCGCTGGAGCTGTTCAAGCCGTTCGTGATGAAGCGGCTCGTGGACCTCAACCACGCGCAGAACATCAAGAGCGCCAAGCGCATGGTGGAGCGCGGCCGCACGGTCGTGTACGACGTCCTCGAAGAGGTCATCGCCGAGCACCCGGTTCTGCTGAACCGTGCGCCCACCCTGCACCGCCTCGGCATCCAGGCCTTCGAGCCGCAGCTGGTCGAGGGCAAGGCCATCCAGATCCACCCGCTCGTCTGCACCGCGTTCAACGCGGACTTCGACGGTGACCAGATGGCCGTCCACCTGCCGCTCTCCGCGGAGGCGCAGGCCGAGGCCCGCATCCTGATGCTGTCCTCGAACAACATCCTCAAGCCCGCCGACGGCCGTCCGGTGACGATGCCGACCCAGGACATGGTCCTCGGTCTGTTCTTCCTCACCACCGACGGCGAGCTGCGCGACACCAAGGGCGAGGGCCGGTCCTTCGGCTCCACGGCCGAGGCGATCATGGCGTTCGACGCCGGTGAGCTCGCGCTGCAGTCGCCGATCGACATCCGCTTCCCGGTGGGCACCATCCCGCCGCGTGGCTGGATGCCGCCGGCGCGGGAGGAGGGCGAGCCCGAGTGGCAGCAGGGTGACACCTTCCGTCTGCGGACGACCCTGGGCCGCGCGCTCTTCAACGAGCTGCTGCCCGAGGACTACCCGTTCGTCGACTACTCGGTGGGCAAGAAGCAGCTCTCCGAGATCGTCAACGACCTGGCCGAGCGCTACCCCAAGGTCATCGTGGCGGCGACGCTCGACAACCTGAAGGCGTCCGGCTTCTACTGGGCGACCCGTTCCGGTGTCACCGTGGCCATCTCCGACGTCGTCGTTCCCGAGGCGAAGAAGGAGATCGTCAAGGGTTACGAGGCGCAGGACGAGAAGGTCCAGAAGCAGTACGAGCGCGGTCTGATCACCAAGGAAGAGCGCACGCAGGAGCTCATCGCGATCTGGACCAAGGCGACCAACGAGGTCGCCGAGGCGATGAACGCGAACTTCCCCAAGACCAACCCCATCTTCATGATGGTCGACTCGGGCGCCCGAGGAAACATGATGCAGATGCGGCAGATCGCGGGTATGCGCGGTCTGGTGTCGAACGCGAAGAACGAGACCATCCCGCGTCCGATCAAGGCGTCCTTCCGTGAGGGCCTGTCCGTGCTGGAGTACTTCATCTCCACGCACGGCGCCCGTAAGGGTCTTGCGGACACCGCCCTGCGTACCGCCGACTCGGGTTACCTGACCCGTCGTCTGGTGGACGTCTCGCAGGACGTCATCATCCGCGAGGAGGACTGCGGCACCGAGCGCGGTCTGAAGCTGAAGATCGCCGTCCGCGGCGAGGACGGCGCCCTGCGCAAGACGGACGACGTCGAGACCAGCGTCTACGCCCGCATGCTCGCCGAGGACGTCGTCATCGACGGCAAGGTGATCGCGCCGGCCAACGTGGACCTGGGCGACGTGCTCATCGACCAGCTCGTGCGCCACGGCGTCGAGGAGGTCAAGACCCGCTCGATCCTGACCTGTGAGTCGCAGGTCGGCACGTGTGCCATGTGCTACGGCCGCTCGCTGGCCACCGGCAAGCTGGTCGACATCGGTGAGGCGGTCGGCATCATCGCCGCCCAGTCCATCGGTGAGCCCGGCACGCAGCTGACGATGCGTACCTTCCACACCGGTGGTGTGGCCGGTGACGACATCACGCAGGGTCTGCCGCGTGTCGTCGAGCTCTTCGAGGCCCGTACCCCGAAGGGTGTCGCCCCGATCTCCGAGGCCTCCGGCCGCGTGCGGATCGAGGAGACCGAGAAGACGAAGAAGATCGTCATCACGCCGGACGACGGCAGCGACGAGACGGCGTTCCCGATCTCGAAGCGCGCCCGTCTCCTGGTCAGCGAGGGCGAGCACGTCGAGGTGGGCCAGAAGCTCACCGTGGGTGCCACCAACCCGCACGACGTGCTGCGCATCCTGGGTCAGCGTGCCGTCCAGGTCCACCTGGTCGGCGAGGTCCAGAAGGTGTACAACTCGCAGGGCGTGTCGATCCACGACAAGCACATCGAGATCATCATCCGGCAGATGCTGCGCCGGGTGACGATCATCGAGTCCGGCGACGCCGAGCTGCTGCCCGGCGAGCTCGTCGAGCGCTCGAAGTTCGAGGTCGAGAACCGTCGTGTGGTGCAGGAGGGCGGTCACCCGGCCTCCGGTCGTCCGCAGCTGATGGGTATCACCAAGGCCTCGCTGGCGACGGAATCCTGGCTGTCGGCCGCCTCCTTCCAGGAGACGACCCGAGTCCTGACGGATGCGGCGATCAACGCCAAGTCCGACAGCCTCATCGGCCTCAAGGAGAACGTCATCATCGGTAAGCTCATCCCGGCCGGTACGGGTCTGTCCCGCTACCGCAACATCCGGGTCGAGCCGACCGAAGAGGCCAAGGCCGCGATGTACTCGGCCGTCGGTTACGACGACATCGACTACTCGCCGTTCGGCACCGGCTCCGGCCAGGCCGTTCCGCTGGAGGACTACGACTACGGTCCGTACAACCAGTAAGGCGTGAGTCCGACGCACTGAAGGGCGGTCTCCCCGTGTTTCACGGGGGGACCGCCCTTCGGCGTGCCCGGGACGGTCCCTGCCCGGCGTTCTACCGCGCTACGGGGACGGCCACGGTCGCGGAGCGCCCCGGCTCCGGCGAGAGCCCTCAGACCGCCCGGACGCCGCCCGCGACGGGTTCGCCGTGGCCGGGGACGGTCTGCGGCGCGCCGTTCGGCGAGGAAGGCCGCTCGGGCGGACCGCCCGGCCGGGCCGCTCGGGCCTCGGTGTGGTTACGGGATTCCCAGTTCGAAGATGACGAAGTGGGCGTACCAGCCCGAGGCGACGGCCGCGGTGGTGAAGAACACCGTCAGGCTCGGCCACTTCAGGCGGCTCATCGCCGCGGCCGGGGCCAGGAGGAGGGGGAAGACCGGGAGCAGGTAGCGGCCCGTGTTGCCGAACATCTGCTGGGTCCCCAGGACGGCGATGACGCTCGCCAGGGTGTACGCGACCAGCACCAGCGGCGGCTTCCTGCGCAGCATCAGCGCGATCAGGAACGGCAGTGCCAGGACCAGCTGGACGGCGATGAGGTCGGGCACGGAGAACGCGAACAGGTAGTTGTTGTGCCCGATCGCCGTGTTGCCCAGCACGTCCAGGGTGTAGGCGCCGAAGTCGAAGTAGTGGGCCCAGCCCTCGCGCTGGAGCGTGAAGTAGGCGGTGAGGTCGTTCGCCTCGAGGCCGACCCAGGTGACGTAGGTGAGCAGGCCCAGCGGGGCGGCGATCATGGCGTACACGGGCCCGGCGACCCCGTGCTCGCGTCTGCTCTCCGGCCGGGCGAGGGCGACGATCGCGGCGAGGCCGACCGCGCCGATGAGCGCGGCGGACGTCGGCCGGTTGAGCCCGGCCAGGAAGGCGAGCAGTCCCGCGGCAACCCAGCGGTTCTTCATCACGCAGTAACAGCACCAGGCGGCGATGGCGACGAACACCGACTCCGAGTAGACCGCCCACTGCACGCCCGCGCCGGGCGCCAGCGCCCACAGGCCGGCCGCGATCGTGCCCGCCCGCGCGCCGGCCAGCGTCGAGATCACCGCGTAGACGCCGGCGGCCGCGACGAAGGAGGCGAGGACCGAGACCGCGATCGCGGACCCGTACAGGCCGAGGCCGGTGATCTCGGAGACCCCCCGGATCAGGCCCGGGTAGAGGGGGAAGAACGCCACGGAGTTCTGCTTGACGGTGAACAGGCCGCCGGGAGCCAGTTTCACCAGCGGGCCGGGCTCGTACCCCTTCTCGGCGACCTGGAGGTACCACCAGCCGTCCCAGGTGGCGAGCACGTCCCACCAGTGGGCGCCGCCGCCGAAGCGCGGGTCCTTCTTCTGGTACTCGTCGGCCGCTTTCAGGAGCCGGACGAACACGGTCAGTCCCACGAGCTTCGTCACGCCGTAGAGGAGCAGCGGGGCGAGGTACGGTCGTACCCCGTCGGGCAGGGCGAGGCGGCGCTGTCGCCGCGACGGCTCCGTCGGCCCGTCGGGCACGGCGGGATCGGTCGCCGTGTCGCTGGAAGCCGTGCTCATGGCTGGGGTCCCCCTCGGCCGATCGCCGGACACCCAGGGGCGGCGCCGTTGTCCGGATGATCGTGACGTTCGGTCATAAGAGTGCGGTCATAAGATCGCAACAGAGTCGCACATGTGCGCCACAGGTGGGGGGAGGACGGGTGTCCGAAGCGCCGACGACCACGGCTGCTGCGACCGTCTTGTCGGTCGTCATACCGATGTACAACGAGGAAGAGGTCCTTCCCGCGCTGGTCAGCCGGTTGCGTCCGGTCCTCGCCGGCCTCGGCGTCCCGTACGAGGTCGTCGCCGTGGACGACGGCAGCACGGACCGCACGGCCGCGCTCCTCGACGCCTTCCGGCTCGGCTGGCCGGAACTGCGCGTGATCGGTCTGCGCCGCAACTCCGGTCACCAGGCCGCCCTCACCGCGGGCCTCGACCGGGCCGTGGGCGCCTATGTGGTCAGCATCGACGCGGACCTGCAGGACCCGCCCGAGAAGATTCCCGACATGCTCACGCTGGCCCGCGCCGAGCACCTGGACATCGTGTACGGCATCCGGGCCGACCGGGCCAGCGACACCGGCTTCAAGCGGTGGACGGCGGGCCTGTACTACCGCCTGGTGCGCCGTCTGGCGGGCCCGTCCGTGCCGGCCCAGGCAGGTGACTTCCGGCTGCTGAGCAGGGCCGCGGTGGACGCCCTGAAGGCGCTGCCGGACCAGCAGCGGGTCTACCGCCTCCTCGTGCCCTGGCTGGGCTTTCCCAGCGGCGAGGTCACCTACGAGCGGGCCCCGCGGCCGGCGGGCCAGAGCAAGTACCCCCTGGGTCGGATGATCCGGCTGGCCGTGGACAGCGTCACGGGGTTCTCGGCGGCGCCCCTGCGCATCGCCACCTGGCTGGGCGGCTTCGCGTTCCTGGTCTGCCTCGCCCTGATGATCTACACGCTGAGCGCGCACGCCTTCCAGCACACCGTTCCGGGCTGGACGTCCCTGTTCATCGGGGTGCTGTTCATCGGCGCGGTCCAGCTGGTCTGTGTGGGCCTGCTCGGCGAGTACGTGGGCCGGATCTACACGGCGGTGCAGAACCGTCCGACGTATTTCGTCGGTCACGACACCGCGGCGCGGGCGCACTCCGCGGCCTCGGCGTCCCCGGTGACGGCGGCGGCGGCGGCTACGGTGGACCCGGGCGTGCCGGCTCCGGCGGCTGCCCCGGGGGGCGACGCGGACTCCTCGGCTCCGCTCGCGCAAAGGCTCAGGCAGCGTTCCTGAACACCCCGGCGTGTCGACCGCCGGGCTTCTGTTTTGACCGGAGTCAGTGCGCTAGGTACGCTCATACCTTGTGCCTGGGGTGTGCCCTGGCCCTCGTGCGTGTCTTCAGCCGCATGCGGGTCTCAAGCAGTGGCCACCGCGATCCGCGCCTCTTTCTGCTTTGCGGCGAAAGTCTGCGGGTCCGACACACCCGACCGCGTGGGTCGGCGAAGTTCCAGGTTAGCTTCACCATTCGGCACACAGAAACCGGAGAAGTAGTGCCTACGATCCAGCAGCTGGTCCGTAAGGGCCGGCAGGACAAGGTCGAGAAGAACAAGACGCCCGCACTCGAGGGTTCGCCCCAGCGTCGCGGCGTCTGCACGCGTGTGTTCACGACCACCCCGAAGAAGCCGAACTCGGCCCTGCGTAAGGTCGCGCGTGTGCGTCTGACCAGCGGGATCGAGGTCACTGCTTACATTCCGGGTGAGGGACACAACCTGCAGGAGCACTCCATCGTGCTCGTGCGTGGTGGCCGTGTGAAGGACCTGCCCGGTGTTCGCTACAAGATCATCCGTGGTTCCCTCGACACCCAGGGTGTCAAGAACCGCAAGCAGGCCCGCAGCCGCTACGGCGCCAAGAAGGAGAAGTAAACAATGCCTCGTAAGGGCCCTGCCCCGAAGCGCCCGGTCATCATCGACCCGGTCTACGGTTCTCCTCTTGTCACGTCGCTCATCAACAAGGTGCTGCTGAACGGCAAGCGCTCCACCGCTGAGCGCATCGTCTACGGCGCCATGGAGGGCCTGCGCGAGAAGACCGGCAACGACCCGGTCATCACGCTGAAGCGCGCTCTCGAGAACATCAAGCCGACCATCGAGGTCAAGTCCCGCCGTGTCGGTGGTGCGACCTACCAGGTCCCGATCGAGGTCAAGCCCGGCCGCGCGAGCACCCTTGCTCTGCGCTGGCTCGTCGGCTACTCCCGCGCCCGTCGCGAGAAGACCATGACCGAGCGCCTGCTCAACGAGCTTCTCGACGCGTCCAACGGCCTCGGCGCCGCTGTGAAGAAGCGCGAGGACACCCACAAGATGGCCGAGTCCAACAAGGCCTTCGCGCACTACCGCTGGTAGTCGCTACCCACATCGAGACCGAGAGAAGACTGAAGCCTTATGGCTACCACTTCACTTGACCTGGCCAAGGTCCGCAACATCGGGATCATGGCCCACATCGACGCGGGCAAGACGACCACCACCGAGCGGATCCTGTTCTACACCGGTGTGTCTTACAAGATCGGTGAGGTCCACGACGGCGCTGCCACCATGGACTGGATGGAGCAGGAGCAGGAGCGTGGCATCACGATCACGTCTGCTGCCACCACCTGTCACTGGCCGCTGGCCGACGTCGACCACACCATCAACATCATCGACACCCCGGGCCACGTCGACTTCACCGTCGAGGTGGAGCGTTCCCTGCGTGTGCTCGACGGTGCCGTGACGGTGTTCGACGGCGTTGCCGGCGTCGAGCCCCAGTCCGAGACGGTCTGGCGTCAGGCGGACCGTTACGGCGTCCCGCGCATCTGCTTCGTCAACAAGCTCGACCGGACCGGTGCGGAGTTCCACCGCTGCGTCGACATGATCTCTGACCGCCTCGGCGCTCAGCCGATCGTCATGCAGCTCCCGATCGGTGCCGAGGCCGACTTCAAGGGCGTCGTCGACCTGGTCACGATGAAGGCGTTCGTGTGGTCCGCCGAGGCGGAGAAGGGCGAGATGTACGACGTCGTCGACATCCCGGCCACCCACACCGAGGCTGCCGAGGAGTACCGCGGCAAGCTCGTCGAGACCGTCGCCGAGAACGACGACGAGATCATGGAGCTGTACCTGGAGGGCCAGGAGCCTTCCGTGGAGCAGCTGTACGCCGCGATCCGTCGCATCACCATCGCGTCCGGCAAGTCCAAGGACACCACCGTCACCCCGGTGTTCTGCGGTACCGCGTTCAAGAACAAGGGCGTTCAGCCCCTGCTCGACGCGGTCGTGCGCTACCTCCCCTCCCCGCTCGACGTCGAGGCCATCGAGGGCCACGCCGTGAACGACCCGGAGGAGGTCGTCAAGCGCAAGCCGTCCGACGACGAGCCGCTGTCGGCGCTGGCGTTCAAGATCATGAGCGACCCGCACCTCGGTAAGCTCACCTTCGTCCGGGTCTACTCGGGCCGCCTGGAGTCCGGCACCGCCGTGCTGAACTCCGTCAAGGGCAAGAAGGAGCGCATCGGCAA
This sequence comes from Streptomyces sp. LUP30, assembly GCF_001746365.1. Lineage (GTDB taxonomy): Bacteria > Actinomycetota > Actinomycetes > Streptomycetales > Streptomycetaceae > Streptomyces. The sequence continues at coordinate 77,018 of NZ_MJAJ01000022.1, read as the reverse complement.
GATCTACCGCATGCACGCGAACAAGCGTGAGGAGATCGCGTCGGTCGGCGCCGGCGACATCGTCGCCGTCATGGGTCTGAAGCAGACCACGACCGGTGAGACGCTGTGCGACGACAAGCAGCCGGTGATCCTGGAGTCCATGGACTTCCCGGCTCCGGTCATCCAGGTCGCCATCGAGCCCAAGTCGAAGGGCGACCAGGAGAAGCTGGGCATCGCGATCCAGCGCCTGGCCGAGGAGGACCCGTCGTTCCAGGTCCACTCGGACGAGGAGACCGGCCAGACCATCATCGGCGGCATGGGCGAACTGCACCTCGAGGTGCTGGTCGACCGTATGCGCCGTGAGTTCAAGGTCGAGGCCAACGTCGGCAAGCCGCAGGTCGCCTACCGCGAGACCATCCGCAAGGCGGTCGACCGGGTCGACTACACGCACAAGAAGCAGACCGGCGGTACCGGCCAGTTCGCCAAGGTGCAGATCGCGATCGAGCCGATCGAGGGCGGCGACGCCTCGTACGAGTTCGTGAACAAGGTGACCGGTGGTCGTATCCCGAAGGAGTACATCCCTTCGGTCGACGCCGGTGCGCAGGAGGCCATGCAGTTCGGCATCCTCGCCGGTTACGAGATGACCGGCGTGCGCGTCATCCTGCTCGACGGTGGCTACCACGAGGTGGACTCCTCCGAGCTCGCGTTCAAGATCGCCGGTTCGCAGGCCTTCAAGGAGGCCGCTCGCAAGGCCAGCCCCGTGCTGCTCGAGCCGATGATGGCCGTCGAGGTCACCACGCCCGAGGACTACATGGGCGAGGTCATCGGCGACATCAACTCCCGCCGTGGTCAGATCCAGGCCATGGAGGAGCGGGCCGGTGCCCGCGTCGTCAAGGGCCTGGTGCCCCTGTCGGAGATGTTCGGCTACGTCGGCGACCTCCGCAGCAAGACGTCGGGTCGCGCGAGCTACTCGATGCAGTTCGACTCCTACGCCGAGGTTCCGCGGAACGTCGCCGAGGAGATCATCGCGAAGGCCAAGGGCGAGTAACGCACCGCGTTCACACGCTTTAGGCTTGACTCCGGAGCCTCTGGGGCAATCACCCGCATCCGTCAAGGATCGTGAGTGTTTGCCCCGGGCCCGGGATTTGACAGCAAAGATCACCTGGCGCCGATGAAGCAAGGCGTTCCAGAACCACTTCCAGGAGGACCCCCGTGGCGAAGGCGAAGTTCGAGCGGACTAAGCCGCACGTCAACATCGGCACCATCGGTCACATCGACCACGGTAAGACGACCCTCACGGCCGCCATTACCAAGGTGCTGCACGACGCGTACCCGGACCTGAACGAGGCCTCGGCCTTCGACCAGATCGACAAGGCTCCTGAGGAGCGCCAGCGCGGTATCACCATCTCCATCGCGCACGTCGAGTACCAGACCGAGACGCGTCACTACGCCCACGTCGACTGCCCCGGTCACGCGGACTACATCAAGAACATGATCACGGGTGCGGCGCAGATGGACGGCGCCATCCTCGTGGTCGCCGCCACCGACGGCCCGATGCCGCAGACCAAGGAGCACGTGCTCCTGGCCCGCCAGGTCGGCGTTCCGTACATCGTCGTCGCCCTGAACAAGGCTGACATGGTGGACGACGAGGAGATCCTGGAGCTCGTCGAGCTCGAGGTTCGTGAGCTCCTCTCCGAGTACGAGTTCCCGGGCGACGACCTGCCGGTCGTCAAGGTCTCGGCGCTCAAGGCCCTCGAGGGCGACCCGGAGTGGGCGAAGACCGTCCTGGAGCTCATGGCCGCGGTCGACGAGTCGATCCCGACCCCCGAGCGTGACGTCGACAAGCCGTTCCTCATGCCCGTCGAGGACGTCTTCACGATCACCGGTCGCGGTACGGTCGTCACCGGCCGTATCGAGCGTGGTGTCCTGAAGGTCAACGAGACCGTTGACATCATCGGCATCAAGCAGGACAAGACCACCACCACGGTCACCGGCATCGAGATGTTCCGCAAGCTGCTCGACGAGGGCCAGGCCGGTGAGAACGTCGGTCTGCTGCTTCGTGGCATCAAGCGCGAGGACGTCGAGCGCGGCCAGGTCATCATCAAGCCGGGTTCGGTCACGCCGCACACCGAGTTCGAGGCCCAGGCCTACATCCTGTCGAAGGACGAGGGTGGCCGTCACACCCCCTTCTTCAACAACTACCGTCCGCAGTTCTACTTCCGTACGACGGACGTGACCGGCGTCGTGACCCTCCCCGAGGGCACCGAGATGGTCATGCCGGGTGACAACACCGAGATGAAGGTGGAGCTCATCCAGCCCGTCGCCATGGAAGAGGGCCTGAAGTTCGCCATCCGTGAGGGTGGCCGGACGGTCGGCGCCGGCCAGGTCACCAAGATCAACAAGTAAGTCTTGTTGTTCGACCTGGTAGCTCCAGCCTGAGCTGAGCACCTGAGAGGGCCCGTACGACTCCGGTCGTACGGGCCCTCTTGTCGTGTCCGGACCCTCGTGGCCGGCCGGCGCTCAGATGCGGGCGAGGATCTGCCGCACCGGATGCCCGAGCGCCTTGCCGAGATCGGCCAGCTCATCGTCGTCGAGCGGCTCCCGGTCCGGATTCCATACGGCGATCTCGAAACGGGCGAAGCCGCAGGCCCGGTCGTACTCCAGGGCGTCCAGCGAGGTGGCCGCCCCGCAACACGGGACCTCCACGTCGAGGGTCACGAAACCCTCGTCGCCGTGCGCCTCCAGGAGATCGCCGTACCAGAGGTCCGAGACGGTCTCCCCGCACCGCGGGCAGCCGATCCGCTCCAGGTACTCGCCGCAGTCGACGGCCATGACGGCGTCGTACCAGTCGACGTCGATCTCCGTGTCCTGGCCGGCGTCGTCCTCGGGAACGAGACGGGTCAGCAGCGCGGCGGCGCGGTCGGCCGCGGCCTCGTCCGGCTGCCAGCGCGGGTCGGTCGGAATCACCGAGAGGACGTTGTCGCTCATGGGCTCACTCGAATCGTCGAAGTCGTCTGCTGACGTGGTCGTCAGGTGAAGTGTCGTGGAACACGGCGCGAGCCCTCGACGAGGGGCCGTCAAGGCTGCGAGTGAGGCAGGTGGATTGCCCCTTTCTGCGCCCTGTGCGGCCGTTTCCGCAGCGGACCGTCCGGCTCGGGCCGGGCGAGTCGTGGCGGCGGAGGCGGACGAGGAGGCCCGTCGCGGTCTGCGGGAGGGCCGGAGCCGGGTACGCGGGGCCGCGGTACCGCGGGAGGGCCTTGCGGGGCGCTGCCGGGCGTTTCGCGGGAACGCGGTCGCTGCCGGGCGGTGCTCCCGGTGGCCTGGACGGTTGCAGGAGATCGTGCGGGCGATGATCCGGCCGCCGGGGACGCGGGCGCGTTCCCGGGAAACGGACCGTGAGGGTCTTGATGTCTACCCGGGCGCCCTTGGGCAGCGACCGGATGTGCAGAGTGTGCGCCACGGGAGGGAGGGGTGGGGCTTGGCGGGGTCATTTCACCCCGGTGGTACTTGGGAAAGACCGCCCCTGCCACCGAAGTTCGGAGAACCGGGTTCCGGTGCCTGAGACATCCGGATCTCCGCCCAGACCGTCTTCCGTGGCCGCCGCCCCTCGGTCACTCCCCAGCGGTCGCAGAGCGCGTCCACGAGAAGCAGTCCGCGGCCCGACTCGCCGTCTCCCGGATCTTGGGAGGCCGGTCGGACGTACGGCGTCCGGTCACCTCGCGTGTCCGTCACCTCGATGCGCAGGACGTCCCCGACGACGTAGAGGAGCAGCTGGAAATCGCGTCCCGGGACGCGTCCGTGGGTCACGGCGTTGGCCGCCAGCTCCGCGACGATGTGGGCCGCCGGGTCCATCGGCAGCCCCCAGGCGCGGAGTTGCTCGGTGGCGAGCAGACGGGCCAGTCGGGCCCCGCGGGGCGTGGCCGAAAGGCGCACGTCGAAGTTGCGGACGGGGGAGTGGAGTTGAGGGGTTTCTCGAATCACGTGACTCAGAGTGGCGATGCATGCGTACCGTGAACAGTGACAACGCGGTTGCGTAGAGTCACTGTCCGCCCCGTGTCCGGTCTTGTCCGGGCCTGTCGACGGCGGACGGCGGACGGACGACGGAGGGGTGCGGGGATGTCGGTCGACGGGCAGGCGGTACGGCTCACGGACGAGACGGACGAGCCGGGCTGGGAGGTGGACCCGGACGACGAGTGGGGCGTCGCGGTCGTGGCCACGGTGGGCCGCCAGCTGAGGCTGCGCCGGGAGGCGGTCGGGATGCGGGTCGCCGACTTCGCGGTGGCCGTGGGGTACGGCGAGGACATGGTCTACAAGATCGAGGGCGGCAAGAGGATCCCGAGGTCCGAGTACCTGGACAGGGCGGACGAGATCCTCGGAGCGGGCGGCCTGCTCTCGGCGATGAACGAGGACGTGAAGAAGGTCCAGTACCCGAAGAAGGTGCGGGAACTGGCGGAGTTGGAAGCCAAGGCCGTCGAGATGGGGGTGTACGTCGGCCTCAGCATCCATGGCCTGTTGCAGACACCGGAGCATGCCCGTGCCCTGTTCGAGGTGTCCCAGTCCGCCTACACGGATGCGGAGTTGGAGCGCCTCGTGGCCGCTCGAATGGCCCGCAAGTCGATCTTCGAGCGCGACCCGGTGCCGATGCTCAGCTTCGTCCAGGAAGAGGTGACCCTCTGCCGAAAGGTTGGAGGCACAATGGTGTGGCGTCAGCAGCTCGAACACCTGCTGGAAGTGGCGGTGGTGCGCAACGTCACGCTTCAGGTGATGCCGACGGACTCCGGCGCCCATCCTGGGCTGAGCGGCAAGATCGAGGTGCTGAAGTTCGAGGACGGTACGACGGTTGGGCGCTCCGATGGAGCCTTCAACGGCCGCCCGACCTCCGATCCGAAGCAACTCCGCGTCCTCGAACTGCGATACAGCACCATCAGGGCTCAGGCTCTCTCGCCGCGGGAGTCGCTGGCCTTCATCGAGCAACTGCTGGGAGAGACATGACCCGTGAGGCCGACCACCTGGCGTGGTTCAAGAGCACCTACAGCGACGGCCCTGAAGGGGACTCCTGCGTCGAAGTGGCGACCGCCCCCGCCGCCGTCCACGTGCGGGACAGCAAGCACCCGGACGGCGGTCCCACCTTCCATGTCGCCTCGGCCGTCTGGACCGAGTTCGTGGCGTACGCGTCAGCCGGACAGCGGAGCGGCCAGTAGCAGCAGGAGCCCCACGGGCGGAAGCGTGATCAGCGGGGCCGCCGTGGCCGCCAGGATGCGGAGCTTTCCGACGCCGGCGTACGTACTCATGTGCGGGCCCGGTCCGTATGGGTGAAGCGCTCAGGTGGAGGCCGCCGGCCGCGGCTCGCCGTGCTCCGCGTTTGACCTGCGTCACGTCCGGGGTATTCTCTCCGGCTCGATTGGCCAGGCCCCTGCCCCATATGGCAGACTGTCGGAGTTGCTCGGTCGAGTGTTGATGCTGCGCGCCTCCCGCCGGGAGGACCGGAAGCGAGTCCCACAGTACTCGTCGCCCTAACTGCCTGATGGCAGCGCTGGGGCGGACGTACGGGAATCTTTCGGGAAGTGTCAGTGCGGCGCCGACCAGGCACCCGGTGGACCTTTCGTCCTCGGCTTGCGGTTCCGGAAGGGCCGTGCTTTCCCAGCAGGGATGTTCGAACAAGGGGCATCTGTGTCGGTGAGGGCGCGACACACCCGACCGCGTGGGTCGGAGAGACGAAGCGAACGGGCCATCTGGTTCCAGAGCGTTAGAAGAGACAGGACTACTGAGTAGCCATGGCGGGACAGAAGATCCGCATCCGGCTCAAGGCCTACGACCACGAGGTCATCGACAGCTCGGCGAAGAAGATCGTCGAGACGGTGACGCGTACTGGTGCGTCGGTCGCGGGCCCGGTGCCGCTGCCCACTGAGAAGAACGTGTACTGCGTCATCAAGTCGCCGCACAAGTACAAGGACTCGCGCGAGCACTTCGAGATGCGCACGCACAAGCGCCTGATCGACATTCTCGACCCGACTCCCAAGACCGTTGACTCTCTGATGCGACTCGACCTCCCGGCCGGTGTCGACATCGAGATCAAGCTCTGAGGGCTGGTGATCTGAGAATGGCTAAGCAGATCAAGGGCATCCTGGGCGAGAAGCTCGGCATGACGCAGGTGTGGGACGAGAACAACCGCGTTGTTCCCGTCACCGTCGTCAAGGCCGGCCCCAACGTCGTGACCCAGGTCCGCACGAACGACAGTGACGGCTACGAGTCGGTCCAGATCGCCTTCGGCGAGATCGACCCGCGCAAGGTGAACAAGCCCCTCAAGGGCCACTTCGCCAAGGCCGACGTCACGCCCCGTCGCCACCTCGTCGAGATCCGGACGGCCGATGCCGCCGAGTACACGCTCGGTCAGGAAATCACCGCCGAGGTCTTCGAGGCCGGCGTGAAGGTCGACGTGACCGGCAAGAGCAAGGGCAAGGGCTTCGCCGGTGTCATGAAGCGTCACAACTTCAAGGGCCTCGGCGCCGGTCACGGCACCCAGCGCAAGCACCGCTCGCCCGGTTCCATCGGTGGCTGCGCCACCCCGGGCCGCGTGTTCAAGGGCCTCCGCATGGCGGGTCGCATGGGCAACGAGCGTGTCACCACCCAGAACCTGACCGTCCACGCCGTTGACGCGGAGAAGGGTCTGCTGCTCATCAAGGGCGCTGTCCCCGGTCCGAACGGCGGCCTCGTCCTGGTCCGCACCGCGGCCAAGGGGGCCTGAGGTAACCGATGAGCACTGTTGACATCCTTTCGCCTGCAGGCGAGAAGACCGGTAGCGTCGAGCTCCCCGCGGAGATCTTCGGCGTGGAGAAGATCAGCATCCCGCTGATCCACCAGGTCGTCGTCGCGCAGAACGCGGCTGCCCGTCAGGGCACCCACAAGACCAAGACCCGCGGCGAGGTTCGCGGTGGCGGTAAGAAGCCTTACCGTCAGAAGGGCACCGGCCGTGCGCGCCAGGGCTCGACCCGCGCGCCGCAGTTCGCCGGCGGTGGCGTCGTCCACGGCCCGCAGCCGCGTGACTACTCGCAGCGGACCCCGAAGAAGATGAAGGCTGCCGCTCTGCGTCACGCCCTCACCGACCGGGCCCGCCACAACCGCATTCACGTCGTCTCCGGCGTGATCGAGGGCGAGACCCCCTCCACGAAGGCCGCTCGCTCGCTGTTCGGCAAGATCTCGGAGCGCAAGAACCTGCTCCTGGTCGTCGACCGCGCCGACGAGGCCGCGTGGCTGTCCGCCCGCAACCTGCCCCAGGTGCACATCCTGGAGCCGGGCCAGCTGAACACGTACGACGTGATCGTCTCGGACGACGTGGTCTTCACCCAGGCCGCTCTTGAGTCCTTCGTGTCCGGCCCGAACAAGGCCAACGACACCGAAGGGAGTGACGCCTGATGGCTACGCGTCACCCGAGCATCGCCTCCAAGGCGGCCAAGGCCGCCAAGGCCGCGCGCGTCGCCAAGGCGAAGCGCCACGAGGCCGAGGGCAAGAACACCGTCATCACCGCGCCCAGCAAGTCGTACACGGACCCCCGTGACGTCCTGCTGAAGCCGGTCGTGTCGGAGAAGAGCTACGCGCTCCTCGACGAGAACAAGTACACGTTCATCGTCGACCCGAACGCCAACAAGACCCAGATCAAGCAGGCCGTCCAGGCGGTCTTCTCGGTCAAGGTCACCGGGGTCAACACGATCAACCGCATCGGCAAGCGCAAGCGCACCAAGACCGGTTTCGGTCAGCGCGCGGGCACGAAGCGAGCGATCGTGACCCTTGCTGAGGGCGACCGTATCGACATCTTCGGCGGTCCGACCGCCTAAGGGCGGTCCGGATCGTCCGATATCGGACGAGGACTGAATAATGGGAATCCGCAAGTACAAGCCGACTACGCCGGGCCGTCGTGGCTCCAGCGTCGCCGACTTCGTCGAGGTCACGCGGTCCACGCCGGAGAAGTCGCTGGTCCGCCCGCTGCACAGCAAGGGCGGCCGTAACAACGCCGGTCGTGTGACCGTTCGCCACCAGGGTGGCGGACACAAGCGCGCCTACCGAGTGATCGACTTCCGTCGTCACGACAAGGACGGCGTGCCGGCGAAGGTCGCGCACATCGAGTACGACCCCAACCGCACCGCGCGCATCGCGCTGCTGCACTACGCGGACGGCGAGAAGCGCTACATCCTCGCCCCGCGCAACCTGCAGCAGGGTGACCGCGTCGAGAACGGTCCCGGGGCCGACATCAAGCCGGGCAACAACCTGGCGATCCGCAACATCCCGGTCGGTACCACGATCCACGCGATCGAGCTCCGTCCCGGTGGCGGCGCCAAGTTCGCCCGCTCCGCAGGCGCCTCCGTGCAGCTGCTCGCGAAGGAGGGCTCGATGGCCCACCTTCGTATGCCGTCCGGTGAGATCCGCCTGGTCGACCAGCGCTGCCGCGCCACGGTCGGCGAGGTCGGCAACGCCGAGCAGAGCAACATCAACTGGGGCAAGGCCGGCCGTAAGCGCTGGCTGGGCGTCCGCCCGACCGTTCGCGGTGTGGCGATGAACCCGGTTGACCACCCCCACGGTGGTGGTGAGGGCAAGACCTCCGGTGGTCGCCACCCGGTCAGCCCCTGGGGTCAGAAGGAGGGTCGTACTCGTTCGCCGAAGAAGGCTTCGAACAAGTACATCGTCCGCCGCCGCAAGACGAACAAGAAGCGCTAGGAGCGGGTTTAGATGCCGCGCAGTCTCAAGAAGGGGCCCTTCGTCGACGACCACCTCGTGAAGAAGGTGGACGCCCAGAACGAAGCCGGTTCCAAGAACGTCATCAAGACCTGGTCCCGTCGCTCGATGATCATTCCCAGCATGCTGGGCCACACGATCGCGGTGCACAACGGCAAGACCCACATTCCGGTGTTTGTCACCGAGTCGATGGTCGGCCACAAGCTCGGCGAGTTCTCGCCGACGCGCACCTTCCGGGGTCACGTCAAGGACGACCGGAAGTCGAAGCGCCGCTAACGCGGGGTGGAATGACCATGACAGACACTGGAAGGACAACCATGGAAGCCAGGGCCCAGGCGCGGTACATCCGCGTCACGCCCATGAAGGCCCGCCGGGTGGTGGACCTTATCCGTGGCATGGACGCCACGGAGGCTCAGGCGGTCCTGCGTTTCGCCCCGCAGGCCGCGAGCGTGCCGGTCGGCAAGGTGCTTGACAGCGCCATCGCCAACGCCGCGCACAACTACGACCACACTGACGCAGACAGCCTCTTCATCTCCGAGGCCTACGTCGACGAGGGCCCGACCCTGAAGCGGTTCCGTCCGCGCGCCCAGGGCCGCGCCTACCGGATCCGCAAGCGGACCAGCCACATCACCGTGGTCGTCAGCAGCAAGGAAGGGACCCGGTAATGGGCCAGAAGGTTAACCCGCATGGGTTCCGGCTCGGCATCACCACGGACTTCAAGTCCCGCTGGTACGCCGACAAGTCGTACAAGGAATACGTCGGAGAAGACGTCGCCATCCGTCGGATGATGACGTCCGGCATGGAGCGCGCCGGCATCTCGAAGGTGGAGATCGAGCGCACCCGTGACCGGGTCCGCGTCGACATCCACACCGCGCGTCCGGGCATCGTCATCGGCCGCCGCGGCGCCGAGGCCGACCGTATCCGTGGCGACCTGGAGAAGCTGACCAAGAAGCAGGTCCAGCTGAACATCCTCGAGGTCAAGAACCCCGAGGTCGACGCTCAGCTGGTGGCCCAGGCCGTCGCCGAGCAGCTCTCCTCCCGCGTCTCCTTCCGTCGCGCCATGCGTAAGAGCATGCAGTCGGCGATGAAGGCGGGCGCCAAGGGCATCAAGATCCAGTGCGGTGGCCGCCTCGGCGGCGCCGAGATGTCCCGCTCGGAGTTCTACCGCGAGGGCCGTGTGCCCCTGCACACGCTCCGCGCGAACGTGGACTACGGCTTCTTCGAGGCCAAGACGACCTTCGGCCGCATCGGCGTGAAGGTCTGGATCTACAAGGGCGACGTCAAGAACATCGCCGAGGTCCGCGCCGAGAACGCTGCTGCCCGCGCCGGCAACCGCCCGGCCCGTGGCGGCGCCGACCGCCCGGCCGGCCGTGGTGGCCGTGGTGGCGAGCGTGGCGGTCGCGGTCGTAAGCCGCAGCAGGCTCCCGCTGCCGAGGCCCCCAAGGCCGAGGCTCCGGCGGCTGCCGCTCCGGCTGAGAGCACCGGAACGGAGGCCTGACCGACATGCTGATCCCCCGTAGGGTCAAGCACCGCAAGCAGCACCACCCGAAGCGCCGTGGTCAGGCCAAGGGCGGTACGACGGTCTCGTTCGGCGAGTACGGCATTCAGGCCCTCACGCCGGCGTACGTGACCAACCGCCAGATCGAGGCGGCCCGTATCGCCATGACCCGCCACATCAAGCGTGGCGGCAAGGTCTGGATCAACATCTACCCGGACCGCCCGCTCACGAAGAAGCCTGCCGAGACCCGCATGGGTTCCGGTAAGGGTTCTCCCGAGTGGTGGATCGCGAACGTGCACCCGGGACGGGTCATGTTCGAGCTGTCCTACCCCAACGAGAAGATCGCCCGTGAGGCCCTCACTCGCGCAGCCCACAAGCTGCCGATGAAGTGCCGGATCGTCAAGCGCGAGGCAGGTGAAGCGTGATGTCGGCCGGTACCAAGGCGTCCGAGCTGCGCGAACTGGGTGACGAGGAGCTTCTGGCGAAGCTCCGCGAAGCCAAGGAAGAGCTGTTCAACCTCCGCTTCCAGGCGGCGACGGGTCAGCTCGAGAACCACGGTCGGCTCAAGGCCGTCCGTAAGGACATCGCGCGGATCTACACCCTGATGCGTGAGCGCGAGCTGGGCATCGAGACGGTGGAGAGCGCCTGATGAGCGAGAGCAACGTGACCGAGAACACCACGACCGAGGCCCGCGGCTTCCGTAAGACCCGTGAGGGTCTGGTCGTCAGCGACAAGATGGACAAGACCGTCGTCGTCGCCGTCGAGGACCGTGTGAAGCACGCGCTGTACGGCAAGGTCATCCGCCGTACGAACAAGCTCAAGGCTCACGACGAGCAGAACGCCGCGGGCGTCGGCGACCGTGTCCTCCTCGCGGAGACCCGGCCGCTGTCCGCCACGAAGCGGTGGCGCGTCGTCGAGATCCTCGAGAAGGCCAAGTAATCCTCCTGCGGGCAAACTCGCAGGACAGTTCCGCCAGGCTCCGGGAGCCGCTCGCTGAGCGGCTCCCGGGGAACCGGCAGACAAACAGGAGATAGACGTGATCCAGCAGGAGTCGCGACTGCGTGTCGCCGACAACACTGGTGCGAAGGAAATCCTTTGCATCCGTGTGCTCGGTGGCTCCGGTCGCCGCTACGCGGGCATCGGTGACGTCATCGTCGCCACCGTCAAGGACGCGATCCCCGGTGGCAACGTGAAGAAGGGTGACGTCGTCAAGGCGGTCATCGTTCGCACCGTCAAGGAGCGCCGCCGTCCGGACGGCTCGTACATCCGCTTCGACGAGAACGCCGCCGTCATTCTGAAGAACGACGGCGACCCTCGCGGCACCCGCATCTTCGGCCCGGTCGGGCGCGAGCTGCGCGAGAAGAAGTTCATGAAGATCATCTCGCTGGCTCCGGAGGTGCTGTAAGCATGAAGATCAAGAAGGGCGACCTGGTCCAGGTCATCACCGGTAAGGACAAGGGCAAGCAGGGCAAGGTCATCGCGGCCTTCCCCCGTGAGGACCGTGTCCTGGTCGAGGGTGTCAACCGGGTCAAGAAGCACACGAAGGCCGGTCCGACCGCCAAGGGCTCGCAGGCCGGCGGCATCGTGACCACCGAGGCCCCGATCCACGTGTCCAACGTTCAGCTGGTCGTGGAGAAGGACGGCAACAAGGTCGTCACGCGCGTCGGTTACCGCTTCGACGACGAGGGCAACAAGATCCGCGTTGCCAAGCGGACGGGTGAGGACATCTGATGGCTACCACCACCACTCCGCGTCTGAAGACGAAGTACCGCGAGGAGATCGCGGGCAAGCTGCGTGAAGAGTTCTCCTACGAGAACGTCATGCAGATCCCCGGCCTCGTCAAGATCGTGGTCAACATGGGTGTGGGCGACGCCGCCCGCGACTCCAAGCTGATCGAGGGCGCCATCCGCGACCTCACCACGATCACCGGTCAGAAGCCGGCCGTCACCAAGGCCCGCAAGTCCATCGCGCAGTTCAAGCTGCGCGAGGGTCAGCCGATCGGTGCCCACGTCACGCTTCGTGGCGACCGCATGTGGGAGTTCCTGGACCGCACCCTGTCGCTCGCGCTTCCGCGCATCCGCGACTTCCGTGGTCTGTCCCCCAAGCAGTTCGACGGCCGTGGCAACTACACCTTCGGTCTCACGGAGCAGGTCATGTTCCACGAGATCGACCAGGACAAGATCGACCGTGTCCGGGGTATGGACATCACCGTGGTCACCACGGCGACCAACGACGCTGAGGGCCGCGCGCTCCTTCGTCACCTCGGCTTCCCCTTCAAGGAGGCGTGAGCGAGATGGCGAAGAAGGCTCTGATCGCTAAGGCTGCTCGCAAGCCCAAGTTCGCTGTGCGCGCTTACAACCGCTGCCAGCGCTGCGGTCGTCCGCACTCCGTGTACCGCAAGTTCGGCCTCTGCCGTGTGTGCCTTCGTGAGATGGCTCACCGCGGCGAGCTGCCGGGCGTGACCAAGAGCTCCTGGTAAACCCCTAAATAAGGGTTCCAGAGGCTCTCGGTAAGCAATGGGCGTGTCAGGTGCCCGTCCTTCCATGCCGTAGGCTGGGAGGGTTGGGCGCCTGACGCCCGTACGACTTACTACGCCGTAGGTCCACCGCGCCGCACCCGTCCCGTCTCGGATCGGGGAGAGGGATGGCGCACCAGGAAACCCCGGCGAGAGAGGCCACAGGCCAATTCATGACCATGACTGATCCGATCGCAGACATGCTTACGCGTCTGCGGAACGCGAACTCGGCGTACCACGACTCCGTGACGATGCCGGCATCGAAGATCAAGTCTCACATCGCGGAGATCCTCCAGCAGGAGGGCTTCATCACCGGCTGGAAGGTCGAGGACGCCGAGGTCGGCAAGAGCCTCGTTCTCGAGCTGAAGTTCGGCCCGAACCGTGAGCGCTCCATCGCGGGCATCAAGCGGATCTCCAAGCCCGGTCTCCGGGTTTACGCGAAGTCCACCTCCCTGCCCAAGGTGCTCGGTGGCCTCGGCGTGGCGATCATCTCCACGTCGCACGGTCTCCTCACCGACAAGCAGGCCGGCAAGAAGGGCGTAGGCGGAGAAGTTCTCGCCTACGTCTGGTAGCGGAAGGGAACGGAGGAAACAGCTATGTCGCGTATTGGCAAGCTCCCTATCACGGTTCCCGCCGGCGTGGACGTCACCATCGACGGCCAGACGGTCTCGGTCAAGGGCCCCAAGGGCTCGCTGACCCACACCGTCGTTTCGCCGATCGAGATCGCCAAGGCTGAGGACGGCGTCCTGAACGTCACTCGCCCCAACGACGAGCGTCAGAGCAAGGCCCTGCACGGCCTGTCCCGCACGCTGGTGGCGAACATGATCACCGGCGTGACCGAGGGTTACGTGAAGAAGCTCGAGATCAGTGGTGTCGGTTACCGCGTGACCGCGAAGGGCTCGAACCTCGAGTTCGCGCTCGGTTACAGCCACCCGATCACCGTCGAGGCGCCCGAGGGAATCACCTTCAAGGTGGAGACCCCGACCCGCTTCCAGGTCGAGGGCATCGACAAGCAGAAGGTCGGCGAGGTTGCGGCCAACATCCGCAAGCTGCGCAAGCCCGACCCGTACAAGGCCAAGGGTGTCAAGTACGAGGGCGAAGTCATCCGCCGCAAGGTCGGAAAGGCGGGTAAGTAAGCCATGGCATACGGACAGAAGATCCTCAAGGGCGACGCTTACAAGCGTGCCGCGATCAAGCGTCGCCACATCCGGATCCGTAAGCACATCTCGGGTACGGCGGAGCGTCCGCGCCTGGTCGTGACGCGCTCCAACCGCCACATCGTGGCCCAGGTCATCGACGACATCAAGGGTCACACCCTGGCGTCGGCGTCGACCCTGGACACCACGATCCGCGGTGGTGAGGCCGACAAGTCCTCGCAGGCCAAGCAGGTCGGCGCCCTGGTCGCCGAGCGCGCCAAGGCTGCCGGTGTCGAGGCTGTCGTGTTCGACCGTGGTGGTAACCAGTACGCCGGGCGCATTGCCGCCCTGGCGGACGCCGCCCGCGAAGCCGGACTCAAGTTCTGAGTCGGTTCCGTAGCTAGCGGAAACAGAGAGAGGTAATTCCAATGGCTGGACCCCAGCGCCGCGGTGGCGGTGCCGGTGGCGGCGAGCGGCGGGACCGGAAGGGCCGTGACGGCGGCGCTGCTGCCGCCGAGAAGACCGCGTACGTTGAGCGCGTCGTCGCGATCAACCGTGTCGCCAAGGTTGTGAAGGGTGGTCGTCGCTTCAGCTTCACCGCGCTGGTCGTGGTGGGCGACGGTGACGGCACCGTGGGTGTCGGATACGGCAAGGCCAAGGAGGTGCCGGCCGCCATCGCCAAGGGCGTTGAGGAGGCCAAGAAGCACTTCTTCAAGGTCCCCCGTATCCAGGGCACCATCCCGCACCCGATCACGGGCGAGAAGGCCGCGGGCGTCGTCCTGCTCAAGCCTGCTTCCCCCGGTACCGGCGTTATCGCCGGTGGCCCGGTGCGTGCCGTGCTCGAGTGCGCCGGCGTTCACGACATCCTGTCGAAGTCGCTCGGTTCGTCGAACGCGATCAACATCGTGCACGCGACCGTGGAGGCCCTGAAGGGCCTGCAGCGTCCCGAGGAGATCGCGGCCCGCCGCGGTCTGCCCCTCGAGGACGTCGCCCCCGCGGCTCTGCTTCGTGCGCGTGCCGGGGCTGGTGCTGCGTAATGGCACAGCTCAGGATCACGCAGACGAAGTCGTACATCGGCAGCAAGCAGAACCACCGTGACACCCTGCGTTCGCTCGGGCTCAAGCGCCTGAACGACGTGGTCGTCAAGGAGGACCGCCCCGAGTTCCGCGGAATGGTGCACACCGTCCGCCACCTCGTGACGGTCGAGGAGGTCGACTGATCATGGCGGAGAACAACCCGCTCAAGATCCACAACCTCCGTCCCGCCCCGGGCGCCAAGACCGCGAAGACCCGTGTGGGTCGCGGTGAGGCGTCGAAGGGTAAGACGGCCGGTCGTGGTACCAAGGGCACGAAGGCCCGTTACCAGGTTCCGGAGCGCTTCGAGGGTGGGCAGATGCCCCTCCACATGCGTCTCCCGAAGCTCAAGGGCTTCCGGAACCCGTTCAAGACCGAGTTCCAGGTCGTGAACCTCGACAAGCTGGGCGCGCTGTACCCGGAGGGTGGCGAGGTCACCGTCGAGGGGCTCGTCGCCAAGGGCGCCGTTCGCAAGAACAGCCTCGTCAAGGTCCTCGGCCAGGGCGAGATCTCCGTGGCGCTGCAGGTGACGGTCGACGCCGTCTCCGGCTCCGCCAAGGAGAAGATCACCGCCGCCGGCGGTACCGTCACCGAGCTCATCTGAACATCTCAGGTGTCTCGATGACTTGAGCGATCCCGACCGGGGATACCCCACAAATGGGGTATCCCCGGTTGGTCGTTCCTAGGGCAGGTGTGTCGCGGGTATGGTGACCAGCACTGCCCACTTTTCACAAGGTTCTCCCAAGGGGGCACCTTGAGCGGCAGTCGACCGTTACTCATGTCGTTGTCGTAAGTCGTTGTTTTTATTGGCCCCTCAAGACCGTCACCCTTGACGCAGATGCGCGGGGGTCGCAGGAGGCACCGTGCTCACCGCGTTCGCCCGGGCGTTCAAGACGCCCGACCTGCGCAAGAAGCTCCTCTTCACGCTCGGGATCATCGTGATCTACCGGGTCGGGACGCACATCCCGATCCCTGGTGTCGACTACACGTCCGTTCAGCGGTGTGTGGACGAGGCGTCCGGCAACCAGGGCCTCTTCGGTCTGGTGAACATGTTCAGCGGCGGCGCGCTGCTGCAGATCACCATCTTCGCGCTGGGCATCATGCCGTACATCACGGCGAGCATCATCCTTCAGCTGCTCACCGTGGTCATCCCGCGTCTGGAAGCCCTGAAGAAGGAGGGCCAGGCCGGTACGGCGAAGATCACGCAGTACACCCGCTACCTGACCGTGGCGCTCGCCATCCTGCAGGGCACCGGCCTGGTGGCCACGGCCCGCAGCGGCGCCCTGTTCTCCGGCTGCTCGGTCGCGTCCAGCATCGTCCCGGACCAGGCGATCTTCACGACCATCACCATGGTCATCTGCATGACCGCCGGCACGGCCATGGTCATGTGGCTCGGTGAGCTCATCACCGACCGCGGCATCGGCAACGGCATGTCGATCCTGATGTTCATCTCGATCGCCGCGACGTTCCCCTCCGCTCTGTGGGCCATCAAGAAGCAGGGCACGCTGGCGGACGGCTGGATCGAGTTCGGCACCGTCATCCTGGTCGGCCTCGTCATGGTCGGTCTGGTGGTCTTCGTCGAGCAGGCCCAGCGCCGGATCCCCGTGCAGTACGCGAAGCGCATGATCGGCCGCCGGTCCTACGGCGGCACCTCGACGTACATCCCGCTGAAGGTGAACCAGGCCGGTGTGATCCCGGTCATCTTCGCCTCGTCGCTGCTCTACATCCCCGCCCTGGTCGCTCAGTTCTCCAGCGGACAGTCCAGCTGGAAGACCTGGATCGAGACCAACCTGACCAAGGGCGACCACCCGATCTACATCAGCATGTACTTCCTGCTGATCGTTTTCTTCGCGTTCTTCTACGTGGCGATCTCCTTCAACCCCGAGGAAGTCGCCGACAACATGAAGAAGTATGGTGGCTTCATCCCGGGCATCCGGGCTGGCCGACCGACCGCTGAGTACCTGTCGTACGTGCTCAACCGGATCACCTGGCCGGGTTCGCTGTATCTGGGTCTTATCGCTCTTGTACCGACGATGGCGTTGGTTGGCTTCGGGGCAAGCCAGAACTTCCCGTTCGGTGGTACCAGCATCCTGATCATCGTGGGTGTCGGTCTCGAAACGGTGAAGCAGATCGAGAGCCAGCTCCAGCAGCGCAATTACGAAGGGTTCCTCCGCTGATGCGTATCGTCCTCGTCGGGCCGCCGGGCGCCGGAAAGGGAACGCAGGCCACGAAACTGGCCGAGAAGCTCCGCGTTCCGCACATCTCCACGGGCGACCTGTTCCGCGCCAACATCAGCCAGCAGACGGAACTCGGGAAGCTCGCGAAGTCCTACATGGACGCCGGCAACCTCGTCCCCGACGAGGTCACCATCGCCATGGCCAAGGACCGCATGGAGCAGCCGGACGCCGAGCGAGGCTTCCTGCTGGACGGCTTCCCGCGCAACGTCTCGCAGGCCGAGGCGCTCGACGAGCTCCTCACCACCGAGGGCATCAAGCTGGACGCGGTACTGGACCTGGAGGCCCCGGAGGAGGAGGTCGTCAAGCGGATCGCCGGTCGGCGCATCTGCCGCAACGACTCCGCGCACGTCTTCCACATCTCGTACAAGAAGCCTGCCGAGGACGGCGTCTGCGACGTCTGCGGCGGCGAGCTGTACCAGCGCGACGACGACTCCGAGGAGACCGTCCGCACGCGGCTCGAGGTCTACCACACGCAGACCGAGCCGATCATCGACTACTACAAGGCGCAGGGCCTGGTCGTGACCATCGAGGCCATGGGCCCCGTGGACGAGGTCACCGGCCGTGCGCTGGCGGCGCTGAAGCGCGAGGGCGACGACCAGTAGTCGTCGGCCCGGATACGGCCGTGGAGTCCTCCGGGACCCCACGGCCGTACTGTTGTGTACGTACGTGACCGACCTGAGTGACGGAGAGCGCAGGCCCCCCATGGTGCAGATCAAGAGCCCCGAGCAGATCGCCAAGATGCGCGCGGCGGGGTTGGTCGTCGCCGCCATCCACGCGGCCACCCGGGAGGCGGCGGTGCCGGGTGCGACGACGATGGACCTCGACCTCGTCGCCCGCAAGGTCCTCGCGGAGCACGGCGCGAAGTCGAACTTCCTGGGCTACGGCGGCTTCCCCGCGACGATCTGCACCTCGGTGAACGACGTGGTCGTCCATGGCATCCCCTCCGGCGAGGTCGTCCTCAAGGACGGCGACGTGATCTCGATCGACTGCGGCGCGGTCGTGGACGGCTGGCACGGCGACGCGGCGTACACCGCCTTCGTCGGCTCCGGCCACGCGCCGGAGGTGGTCGAGCTCTCCCGGGTGACGGAGGAGTCGATGTGGGCCGGCATCGCGGCCATGAAGCTCGGCAACCGCCTGGTGGACGTCTCGCGGGCCATCGAGACGTACATCCGCCGCCAGCCGAAGCCCGGCGGCGGCCGCTACGGCATCATCGAGGACTACGGCGGTCACGGCATCGGCACCGAGATGCACATGGACCCGCACCTGCTGAACTACGTCGACCGCCGACGGGGCAAGGGGCCCAAGCTGGTGCCCGGCTTCTGCCTCGCCATCGAGCCGATGGTCTCGCTCGGCACTCCCCGGACCGAGGTCCTGGAGGACGAGTGGACCGTCATCACGACGGACGGGACCTGGTCGTCGCACTGGGAGCACTCGGTGGCGTTGACCGAGGAGGGGCCGCTGGTGCTCACGTCTCCCGACGGGGGCAGGGCGAAGCTGGCCGAGCACGGGATCACGGCGGCGCCGGACCCGCTGGGCTGAGGCGCCCGCCGGCGGTGTGGCCGTGGGCCGGGCCTGGGGTTCGCTCCGGCGTGGGCCCGGGGAAGGTCCCGGCCCGGGAGGCTGCTGCCGCTGGGCCCCCGTCTCGGCCCCGTCAGGGCCTCGTCCTCGAACGCCCGACGGGCTGAAGGGCAGCGCTTCGTCCTGGATTGCCCCGAGGTGGTCTCTCGGTTAAGGATCTCCCCTGTGGGGCAGACTTCTCGATTCGTGTTTCAGCTAGGGCTGACGTAGACTGACTCGTCGGCTCTCGTGCACCCGCATGTCCGCATGCGCCCGTAAGGGAAAAGGCGGGGGAGCCGATCAAGGTAGTCGATTCGAAGGGCGAAGCGTGGCCAAGAAGCAAGGTGCCATCGAGATCGAGGGCACTGTCGTCGAGTCTCTGCCGAACGCCATGTTCAAGGTCGAGCTCCAGAACGGCCACCAGGTCCTGGCACACATCAGCGGCAAGATGCGTATGCACTACATCCGTATCCTCCCTGACGACCGGGTCGTGGTGGAGCTGTCTCCGTACGACCTGACGCGTGGCCGGATCGTCTACCGGTACAAGTAGATCTTGCCCGTACCTTCGTGCGCCCTCACGGGCGTTCGGGGCTGTTGGCAACTGACCCGGAGAACCTCACCCAATGAAGGTCAAGCCGAGCGTCAAGAAGATCTGCGACAAGTGCAGGGTGATCCGCCGTCATGGGCGGGTCATGGTCATTTGCGAGAACCCGCGCCACAAGCAGCGCCAGGGCTGACCGCACACGGATCACACCCTCTGCACCGATATCGCAGAGACTTCGCGCGACGCGAGCTGAATTTGTTCATACGCAGGGCCCGGACGGGATGTCCCGTCCGATACCCCCGGTTCGGAGGCCGGGGACCCAGTCCGTACCAAATCTTCTGCACGACAGAAGAGGCCGGCGGCTGGGGGTCGGTTCTGCGGAAGACCTCCGAGGATCAACTGGAGCCATTGAATGGCACGCGTTTCCGGTGTCGACATCCCGCGCGAAAAGCGTGTGGAGGTCGCCCTCACCTACGTGTTCGGCATCGGCCGGACCCTTTCCCAGGAGACGCTGGCTGCGACCGGCGTCGACCCGAACACCCGCGTTCGCGACCTCTCCGAGGAGCAGCTCGTCGCGATCCGCGAGTACGTGGACGCCAACATCAAGACCGAGGGTGACCTTCGTCGCGAGATCCAGGCCGACATCCGCCGCAAGGTGGAGATCGGTTGCTACCAGGGTCTCCGTCACCGTCGTGGTCTGCCGGTCCGCGGTCAGCGCACCAGCACGAACGCTCGTACCCGCAAGGGCCCGCGTCGCGCCATCGCCGGCAAGAAGAAGCCGGGCAAGAAGTAGTCCTCAGCGGACAACGCTTCATCAGCGGTCTTCGCTGTAGGACCGACCACCTCCCCGTAGGAGTTTGTAGATGCCCCCCAAGGGTCGTCAGGGCGCTGCCAAGAAGGTGCGCCGCAAGGAAAAGAAGAACGTCGCGCACGGCCAGGCGCACATCAAGAGCACGTTCAACAACACGATCGTGTCCATCACGGACCCGGCCGGAAACGTGATCTCGTGGGCCTCCGCCGGCCACGTCGGTTTCAAGGGCTCGCGCAAGTCCACGCCGTTCGCCGCGCAGATGGCCGCCGAGTCGGCTGCCCGTCGCGCGCAGGAGCACGGCATGCGCAAGGTCGACGTCTTCGTCAAGGGCCCGGGCGCCGGTCGTGAGACCGCCATCCGTTCCCTGCAGGCCACCGGCCTCGAGGTCGGCTCGATCCAGGACGTCACGCCGACCCCGCACAACGGCTGCCGTCCGCCCAAGCGTCGCCGCGTCTGATCTGACGTACGGCTGCTTGGACTGAGGATTTCGGGCGGTACGGGCCTTCGGGGCCGTATCGCCCGTACCCTTGCACGTACCACCGTCAGGCTCCGCCTGGTGTATCAGGGCATCAAATAGTGGGTGCCCCTGACTGAAGGATCTCCACATGCTGATCGCTCAGCGTCCCTCGTTGACCGAAGAGGTCGTCGACGAGTTCCGCTCCCGGTTCGTCATCGAGCCGCTGGAGCCGGGCTTCGGCTACACCCTCGGCAACTCCCTCCGCCGCACCCTCCTGTCGTCGATCCCCGGCGCTGCTGTCACCAGCATTCGCATCGACGGCGTCCTGCACGAGTTCACCACCGTGCCGGGCGTCAAGGAGGACGTCACCGACCTGATCCTCAACATCAAGCAGCTGGTCGTCTCCTCGGAGCACGACGAGCCGGTCGTGATGTACCTGCGCAAGCAGGGCCCGGGTCTGGTCACCGCCGCCGACATCGCGCCCCCGGCCGGTGTCGAGGTGCACAACCCCGACCTCGTCCTCGCCACGCTGAACGGCAAGGGCAAGCTGGAGATGGAGCTGACCGTCGAGCGCGGTCGCGGTTACGTCTCCGCCGTGCAGAACAAGCAGGTGGGCCAGGAGATCGGCCGTATCCCGGTCGACTCCATCTACTCGCCGGTTCTGAAGGTCACGTACAAGGTCGAGGCCACGCGTGTCGAGCAGCGCACCGACTTCGACAAGCTGATCGTCGACGTCGAGACCAAGCAGGCGATGCGTCCCCGTGACGCCATGGCCTCCGCCGGTAAGACGCTGGTCGAGCTGTTCGGTCTCGCCCGCGAGCTGAACATCGACGCCGAGGGCATCGACATGGGCCCGTCCCCCACGGACGCCGCCCTGGCCGCCGATCTGGCGCTGCCGATCGAGGAGCTCGAGCTCACCGTTCGGTCGTACAACTGCCTCAAGCGCGAGGGCATCCACTCCGTGGGTGAGCTCGTGGCGCGTTCCGAGGCCGACCTGCTCGACATCCGCAACTTCGGTGCGAAGTCGATCGACGAGGTCAAGGCGAAGCTGGCCGGCATGGGCCTGGCCCTCAAGGACAGCCCGCCCGGATTCGACCCGACCGCCGCCGCCGACGCCTTCGGCGCCGACGACGACGCGGACGCGGGCTTCGTGGAGACCGAGCAGTACTGATCGGTCCCGACCTCCGGGGTCCGTGCGAGCGGACCCCGGATCTCCGACAGGCGACCGCCTGCTCGGATACTGACCCCAGTACCTGATACGGCCGGGGCAGACACCTAGGAGAAACACCATGCCGAGGCCCACCAAGGGCGCCCGTCTGGGCGGCAGCGCTGCGCACGAGAAGCTCCTCCTCGCGAACCTCGCGAAGTCGCTGTTCGAGCACGGCCGCATCACCACCACCGAGGCGAAGGCGCGCAAGCTGCGCCCGTACGCCGAGCGTCTGATCACCAAGGGCAAGAAGGGCGACCTGCACAACCGTCGCCAGGTGCTCCAGGTGATCACGGACAAGAGCGTCGTCCACACGCTCTTCACCGAGATCGGCCCGCGTTACGAGAACCGTCCCGGTGGCTACACCCGCATCACCAAGATCGGTAACCGTCGTGGCGACAACGCGCCCATGGCTGTCATCGAGCTGGTCGAGGCGCTGACGGTCGCGCAGGAGGCGACCGGCGAGGCCGAGGCCGCCACGAAGCGTGCGGTCAAGGAGACCGAGGAGGCCAAGGTCGAGGAGACCAAGGCCGACGAGGCTCCCGCCGAGGAGTCGAAGGACGCGTAAGCGTTCTGCCGGGGGCTGTGCGTTTGCGGCTGCGTCTTCGTGGTGGCCTGTCGTGCCCACGCGGCGGAGCCGCATGACACCGTCCCGCGCCCCCTTAGGGCGATTGCGGGTCCGTTCCCTTCCGGGGGACGGGCCCGCTTTTGTGTTGCTGAGAGGATCCAGGAGTGAGTGACGAAGTACAGCCCGGGTTCGTCCGGGTGCGGCTGGACCTGTCCTACGACGGTTCCGAGTTCTCCGGGTGGGCCAAGCAGGCCGGGGGACGGCGGACCGTGCAGGGGGAGATCGAGGACGCGCTGCGGACCGTCACGCGGTCCGGTGGAACGACGTACGAGCTGACCGTGGCCGGGCGGACCGACGCCGGCGTGCACGCGCGGGGGCAGGTCGCCCATGTCGATCTGCCGGAGGAGGTCTGGCGCGAGCACCACGGGAAGCTGCTGAAGCGGCTCGCCGGGCGGCTGCCTCGCGATGTGCGGGTGTGGGCGCTGCGGGAGGCCCCCCACGGCTTCAACGCGCGGTTCTCGGCGATCTGGCGGCGGTACGCCTACCGGGTCACCGACAATCCCGGCGGGGTCGATCCCCTGCTGCGGGGCCATGTCCTGTGGCACGACTGGCCGCTCGACGTGGACGCCATGAACGAGGCCGCGGAGCGGCTCCTCGGGGAGCACGACTTCGCCGCGTACTGCAAGAAGCGGGAGGGGGCGACCACCATCCGCACGCTTCAGCAGCTGAGCCTGGTCAAGGGGGCCGACGGGATCATCACCGCCACCGTCCGCGCCGACGCCTTCTGCCACAACATGGTGCGCTCGCTGATCGGCGCGCTGCTGTTCGTGGGGGACGGGCACCGCGGGGCCGAGTGGCCCGGGAAGGTGCTCGCCGCGGGCGTACGGGACTCGGCCGTGCACGTGGTGCGGCCGCACGGGCTGACGCTGGAGGAGGTCGGCTACCCGGCCGACGAGCTGCTCGCCGCGCGCAGCAGGGAGGCGCGCAACAGGCGGACGCTGCCCGGGGCCGGTTGCTGCTGACCCCGTCCGCCCCGCGCGGGGCCCGGGACGGTCAGCCGGCGGCGGCCGACGCCTGGGCCTCGCCGCGGCGGCGGATCTGCTGGAACGCGAACTTGGACAGATCGTCGCCGGCGGTGAAGACCGCCGTGTCCTTCGTCGTGACGTTCTTGCCGTTGGTGAAGCCCGTGAGCGTGAAGTAGGCGTACCGGCCGTAGGAGTTGGTCGTGGAGCGGCAGATCGCGCCGTCGCAGAACGCCTTGACGTCCCCGCCGGACAGGGCCTTGACGATGCTCTTGTTGTCAGCGGCCTGGCTCTTGACCTTGAGGGCCTGTGCCTCGGTGTCGAAGACGGCCACCCCGACGGTGACCGCGATGCCGTCCTTGGTGTAGGTGACGCGCATGACGCGGGTGCAGCCGTTGGCCGTGAGGATCTTGGGCAGGGTCCCCGCGGCGCCCGTGGCGCAGGTGGCGCTGTCCGCCTTGGGGCCCTTCTTGTACACGGCCGAGCCCATGGTCAGCTGGGTGCCGGGAAAGAGCAGGTCAGGACCGTTGGGGGCGGTGTCCTTGGTCTTGCTGGAGATGAATTCCTTGGGGTCCAGCGGGGGCGGTGCGCTGGTCGGCGCGAAGGACGGGGTGCCGGACGCGCTCGGCAGTCCTGCGGCCCCGGGCAGCGAGGACGTCGGCTTGTTTGCCTCGTTGCTGCCGTTCGCCGACATCACGGCCATGGCCACGGCGGTGCCCACGGCGACCGTGGCGAGCACGCCGCCGCCTATGAGGAGCAGCCTGCGGCGCCTGTTGCGCGTCTCGGACGCCTCGGCGAGCGCGGCCCAGTCCGGGGTCCGCCCGTCATCGCCGGTGGCCCACGGCTGCTGGGAGTTCGGTTTCCACGGATCCCACTGGGACTGAGGTCCCCCCTGCCCATAGCTCATGGGGCGCATCTTAGACGGGAGGCGGGGGGTGCTGTTCCGCCTCAACGGGGGTGGAAGCCCGCGGCCTTCGGGGCGGGAGTGCGGGCAAAGGCGACATCTCCGGGTGGTTGGTACGGCGTTGTCCCAGGCCGACGGGCGGGGTGTGGCGCGGGACACTCCGGGGGGATGTTTCCGGTCGTCTTCCGGTGGCGAGCCTGACATGTTCACGTGCGTGGTTCGGCCCCGTTTTGACCCGGCCCCCAGGACACGGGTATTCTGCTTCTTCGTTGTGTATTGGCTTGCTCTTCTCACGGGACGGGCCCTTACACCGGTCCACCGGGCCGATGACCAGCGACCAGCACGCGGTTTGCGTCACCGCAGTGCGGTCAGGGCTGTCGTGATCGTCTTCGGTGACCTTGTCAGGACCAATTCACTGAAGAAGCGAAGGCTACGAACCGTGCGTACGTACAGCCCCAAGCCCGGCGATGTGACGCGCCAGTGGCACGTCATCGACGCTCAGGACATCGTCCTGGGCCGTCTCGCCACCACTGCCGCGTCCCTTCTGCGGGGCAAGCACAAGCCGATCTACGCGCCCCACGTCGACACCGGTGACTTCGTCATCATCATCAACGCCGACAAGGTGCACCTCTCCGGCAACAAGCGGACCCAGAAGATGGCCTACCGCCACTCGGGTTACCCGGGCGGTCTGCGCTCCGTGCGCTACGACGACCTCCTCGCGAACAACCCGGAGAAGGCCGTCGAGAAGGCCGTCAAGGGCATGCTCCCCAAGAACACGCTCGGCCGTCAGATGCTCTCGAAGCTGAAGGTCTACAAGGGTGACGTGCACCCGCACGCGGCGCAGCAGCCCGTGCCGTTCGAAATCACCCAGGTCGCGCAGTAAGTCCGGCCACACCACCCCAAGCTGAAGAGAATCTGAGGAGAACCGTGGCCGAGACCACTGCCGAGCAGCCGCTCGAAGAGACCGAGCTCGTCGACATCGACAGCTACACCACCGAGTCCGAGGTCCCCGTCGAGGGTGAGTACACCTCGGAGTCCCTGGCGTCCCGCTTCGGCGAGGCCCAGCCCGCGGCCGGCCTGGGCCGTCGCAAGAACGCCATCGCCCGCGTCCGGATCGTTCCGGGCTCCGGGAAGTGGAAGATCAACGGTCGCACCCTCGAGGACTACTTCCCGAACAAGGTGCACCAGCAGGAAGTCAACGAGCCCTTCAAGGTGCTCGAGCTCGACAACCGCTACGACGTCATCGCCCGTATCTCGGGTGGCGGCGTCTCCGGTCAGGCCGGTGCGCTCCGTCTCGGTGTCGCCCGTGCGCTGAACGAGGCCGACGTCGACAACAACCGCGGCGCCCTCAAGAAGGCCGGCTTCCTCACGCGTGACGACCGCGCGGTCGAGCGCAAGAAGGCCGGTCTCAAGAAGGCCCGCAAGGCCCCGCAGTACAGCAAGCGCTAAGCTTCGCTGCCTGCTCGTACGTATCACGGGTCGGACCGGTTTCCGGTCCGCCCGCACGTACTCCGAACGCCCCGGCGGCACGCCACAGTGTCGCCGGGGCGTTCGTTTTCTCGCAGCCGTGGGCGTATAACGGCACAAGGTGCTCAAAGGCTTGTGCGATCGGATGTTCAGGGCATCAAATGCCTGAATGCGGCGCCGGAACGCGGTGCCTGGACGCGGTGCCCGAACGCGGCGCTGGGATGCGGTGCCCGAACGCGGTGCCGGGACGCGGGAGCCGCCGCGGACCGGTCGGCCGCCCGACGGGCCCGCAAGGCTTTTGAAACTGACGCTTCCTCAGGAGGACAAGTGGGACGACTCTTCGGCACGGACGGCGTGCGCGGTGTCGCCAACGCGGATCTGACGGCGGAGCTGGCGCTCGGCCTCTCGGTCGCGGCGGCGCACGTGCTGGCCGAGGCGGGGACGTTCGAGGGACACCGACCGGTGGCCGTCGTCGGACGGGACCCGCGTGCGTCCGGGGAGTTCCTGGAGGCCGCCGTGGTGGCCGGCCTGGCGAGTGCGGGTGTGGACGTGCTGAAGGTCGGCGTGCTGCCGACGCCCGCCGTCGCGTACCTCACCGGCGTGCTCGGCGCGGACCTCGGCGTGATGCTCTCCGCCAGCCACAACGCCATGCCCGACAACGGCGTCAAGTTCTTCGCCCGCGGCGGCCACAAGCTCGCCGACGAGCTGGAGGACCGGATCGAGTCGGTCTACGAGGAGCACCGCACCGGCGCTCCCTGGGACCGCCCGACCGGCGGCGGCGTCGGTCGCGTGCGTTCGTACAGCGAGGGGTTCGACCGCTATGTCGCCCACCTCATCGCCGTCCTGCCGAACCGGCTCGACGGGCTGAAGATCGTCCTGGACGAGGCGCACGGCGCCGCGGCGCGGGTGTCGCCCGAGGCGTTCACGCGGGCCGGCGCGGAGATCGTGACCATCGGGGCCGAGCCGGACGGGCTCAACATCAACGACGGGTGCGGCTCGACGCACCTGGACAAGCTCAAGGCCGCGGTCCTCGAGCACGGGGCCGACCTCGGCGTCGCGCACGACGGGGACGCGGACCGGTGCCTCGCCGTGGACCACACGGGCGAGGAGATCGACGGCGACCAGATCCTCGCCGTGCTGGCCCTGTCCATGCGGGAGCGGGGCGTGCTGCGCTCGGACACCGTTGTCGCGACCGTCATGTCCAACCTCGGCTTCAAGCTCGCCATGGAGCGCGAGGGCATCCAGCTGGTGCAGGCCGCCGTCGGCGACCGGTACGTGCTGGAGGAGATGAAGCAGCACGGCTACGCGCTGGGCGGCGAGCAGTCCGGGCACGTGATCATCCTCGACCACGCGACGACCGGCGACGGCACGCTGACCGGGCTGATGCTGGCGGCTCGCGTCGCCCAGAGCGGACGGTCGCTGCGGGAGCTGGCCTCCGTGATGGAGCGGCTGCCGCAGGTCTTGATCAATGTTCCGGACGTCGACAGGTCCCGGGTCGGGGACTCGGCCGAACTCGCGACCGCCGTGGACGAGGCGGAGCGGGAGCTCGGCTCCACCGGACGGGTGCTGCTGCGGCCCTCCGGGACCGAGCCGTTGGTGCGGGTGATGGTCGAGGCGGCCGACATCGACCAGGCGCAGGCTGTCGCCGGGCGCCTTGCGGATGTGGTGAAGTCGGCGCTCGGTTAGCCCACTGCGGCTGGTCCGATCCGGTCCGATCCGGCCCGGGGCGGGGCTGGACCGGGCTGGGCGGGGGCTCCGCGCGGTGCGGGCTGCGGCTGCGGGATGCGCCCCGCCGTGCCGTGCCGGCGCGGCCGAGCCGCATCTCCGCAGGGCCTGCGCGGCCCCTGGGCTCAGCAGCTCGCGCTATCCGGCGTGCTCCCGTTGCCGTTGCTTCGACCAGAACCACTTCTGGGCCAGCAGGGTAAGCGTGCCGGCCAGGACGATGCCCAGCAGGTTCAGCAGGAGCTGTTCCGTGGAGCCCCAGGTCTGGCGGGTGTCGCCGTAACTGAGGGCCACGGCCGCGTTCGCGGCCGCCGGGACCGTCGTCACCGAGATGGCGACGCCGACCAGGGCGCCGGACTTCGCCGACGTCAGGGAGAGGGTGCCGGCGGCTCCGGCCAGCAGGGCGACGATGAAGGAGAAGGCGTCGGGGGCGTAGACGAAGCCGGTCTGGGGGCGGTCGGCCTCCAGTTGCTCCATGCTGAACTGGCCGATCGCGTCCATGAAGAGGCTGAAGCCGACGGTCACGGTCATCGCGGCCGCGAAGCCGACCAGCAGGGCGATCAGTGAGCGCAGCGCCAGGCGGGGCGCGCGTTGCACGATCGACGTGGAGATGCCGGCCAGCGGGCCGAACTCCGGGCCCACCGCCATCGCCCCCACGATGAGGACCGCGTTGTCGAGGACCACACCGCAGGCCGCGATCATCGTGGCGAGCGTGATGAACGCGACGTAGGTGACGGAGAGCGTCGACTCCTCGTGGCTGGCGTCGGTGAGGTGCTCCCACAGGACCGCGTCCGCGCCCTCGCCCGGCGCCTCCTCCTCGGCCTTGTCGGCGCGCAGGGAGAGCGACAGGTCGATGTTCTCCACGGCGATCGAGCCGGTCTTGTCCAGGCCCAACTCCTGTAGCCCGGTGAGGAGTTCGTCCCCCGCCTCGCGTGCCACGTCGCACAGGACGACATCGCCGGCCGGGTTGCGGGCGGCTCCCGGCAGGACGACGACGTGGGTGGTGCCGACGGTTTTCTCGATCAGCCGGACCGCGGACTCGGTGGTGTCCGACGGGGTGATCAGGCGCAGGTGAAGCATGGGGGCAGGGTAGCCGTCAGAGTTTGCGCAGACTCAGGCGTCGTACCTTGTGGTCCTGGCCCTTGCGGACCACGAGGGTGGCCCGGCCGCGGGTCGGGGCGATGTTCTCTACCAGGTTGGGCTTGTTGATGGTGCGCCAGAGACCGCGGGCGTAGTCCACGGCCTCCTCCTCGGAGACCTGGGTGTACTTCCTGAAGTACGAGTCCGGGTTCTGGAAGGCGGTCCGGCGCAGTTTCCGGAACCGGTTGAGATACCAGCGCTCGATGTCCTCGGCGCTCGCGTCGACGTACACGCTGAAGTCGAAGTAGTCGGCGAGGCCGACCCGGGTGCGGCCGTCCTTGCCGGGGAGCGCGGGCTGCAGCACGTTCAGGCCCTCGACGATGAGGATGTCGGGGCGGCGGACGGTGAGCTTGCGGTCCGGCACGATGTCGTAGATCAGGTGGGAGTAGACGGGGGCCGTGACCTCGCCCTTGCCGGCCTTGATGTCGGCCACGAAGCGGGTCAGGGCGCGCCGGTCGTACGACTCGGGGAAGCCCTTGCGGGACATCAGACCGCGGGCTTCCAGTTCCCGGGTCGGGAGCAGGAAGCCGTCAGTGGTGACCAGTTCCACGCGGGGATGCTCCGGCCAGCGGGAGAGCAGGGCCTGCAGGAGGCGGGCGACCGTCGACTTGCCCACCGCCACGGAGCCCGCGACGCCTATCACGAACGGGGTGCCGGACTGCGAGCCCTGTTCGCCGAGGAAGGTGTTGAGCGCGCCGCGCAGACCGTCCGTCGCGCCGACGTAGAGGTTGAGCAGGCGGGACAACGGAAGGTAGATGTCACGCACCTCGTCGAGGTCGATGACGTCGCCCAGACCGCGCAGCTTCTCGACCTCCTCGGCCGTCAGCGGCAGTGGGGTCTTCTCGCGCAGCGCGCTCCACTCGCTTCGGGTGAGATCGAGGTAGGGAGTCGCCTCCGGCCTGTGCCGGTGGGCGCTCCGGGGCATCGGGGAGACCGGGGAGATCACACTCCATTGTTAACGGAGTTTGAACGGGACGGCAGGTGGGCTCCGTCACGCTCGTCCCGATCCGGCCTCCCGCGTGCCCGACCGGCTCGCCCCGGCCGGGCCGGTCGACGATGT
Organism: Streptomyces sp. LUP30; assembly: GCF_001746365.1. Taxonomy (GTDB): domain Bacteria; phylum Actinomycetota; class Actinomycetes; order Streptomycetales; family Streptomycetaceae; genus Streptomyces. The sequence continues at coordinate 47,394 of NZ_MJAJ01000022.1, read as the reverse complement.
GACGGGCGGCGCGACGCGGCTCGCGCGTCGGGCGGGGGCAGTGGACCTCGGCCCTCGTTGGACCGTGGGAATTTCCGAAATCGGGCACGTGGACCCTCTTTCCGGAGGTCGTTTCGCCGTACGCTGCCGATCATGTGCGGAATCGTGGGATATGTGGGGTCTCAGGCGGCGCTCGACGTCGTCATGGCCGGACTGAAGCGGCTGGAGTACCGGGGGTACGACTCGGCGGGCGTCGCCGTGCCGGCCGACGGTGGGCTCGCCGCGGCCAAGAAGGCGGGCAAACTCGTCAATCTGGAGAAGGAACTGACGGAGCGGCCGTTGCCGGCCGGGACGTCGGGCATCGGGCACACCCGGTGGGCCACGCACGGCGCGCCGACGGACGGCAACGCCCACCCTCACCTCGACAACGCCGGCCGCGTCGCCGTCGTGCACAACGGGATCATCGAGAACTTCGCCGTGCTGCGGGCCGAACTCGCCGAGCGCGGGCATGAGTTGCTCTCCGATACCGACACCGAGGTGGTGGCGCATCTGCTCGCCGAGGAGTTCTCGGTGACCGCCGACCTCGCCGAGGCCATGCGGCTGGTGTGCCGACGGCTGGAGGGAGCGTTCACGCTGGTCGCGGTGCACGCCGACGAGCCGGACGTGGTGGTCGGCGCGCGCCGCAACTCGCCGCTCGTGGTGGGCGTGGGAGAGGGCGAGGCGTTCCTCGCCTCGGACGTCGCCGCGTTCATCGCCCACACGCGCTCGGCGATCGAGCTGGGGCAGGACCAGGTCGTCGAGCTGCGCCGGGACGGCGTGACCGTCACCGGCTTCGACGGATCCGCGGCCGACGTGCGCTCGTACCACATCGACTGGGACGCCTCGGCCGCGGAGAAGGGCGGCTACGACTACTTCATGCTCAAGGAGATCGCCGAGCAGCCCAAGGCCGTCGCCGACACGCTGCTGGGCCGTGTCGACGCCTCGGGCGCGCTGACCCTCGACGAGGTGCGGATCCCGGCCGCCGAGCTGCGGGAGGTGGACAAGGTCGTCATCGTCGCCTGCGGCACGGCCTTCCACGCGGGCCTCATCGCCAAGTACGCCATCGAGCACTGGACGCGCATCCCGTGCGAGGTGGAGCTGGCGAGCGAGTTCCGCTACCGGGACCCCATCCTCGGTTCACGGTCGCTCGTCATCGCCGTCTCGCAGTCGGGCGAGACCATGGACACCCTGATGGCGCTGCGGCACGCCCGCGAGCAGGGCTCCAAGGTGCTCGCCATCTGCAACACCAACGGTTCGACGATCCCCCGCGAGTCGGACGCCGTGCTCTACACGCACGCCGGGCCGGAGGTGGCCGTCGCGTCCACCAAGGCGTTCCTGACACAGCTGGTGGCCTGCTACCTGGTCGCCCTCTATCTGGCCCAGGTCCGCGGCGCCAAGTGGGGGGACGAGATCCGGGCCGTCGTGAAGGATCTCGCGCGGATGCCCGGCGAGGTCGAGCGGGTGCTGGAGACGATGGAGCCGGTGCGGGAGCTGGCGCGGTCGCTCGCCGGGAAGGACACGGTGCTGTTCCTCGGACGGCACGTGGGCTACCCGGTCGCGCTGGAGGGGGCGCTCAAGCTGAAGGAGCTCGCCTACATGCACGCGGAGGGGTTCGCGGCGGGGGAGCTCAAGCACGGCCCCATCGCGCTCATCGAGGAGGACCTGCCGGTCGTCGTGGTGGTGCCCTCGCCGCGCGGGCGGTCCGTCCTGCACGACAAGATCGTGTCCAACATCCAGGAGATCCGGGCGCGCGGAGCGCGGACCGTCGTGATCGCCGAGGAGGGGGACGAGGCGGTCGTGCCGTACGCCGACCATCTGGTGCGCATTCCCGTCACGCCGGTGCTGCTGCAGCCGCTGGTCGCGACGGTGCCGCTGCAGGTGTTCGCGTGCGAGCTGGCGACGGCGCGGGGCAACGAGGTGGATCAGCCGCGGAACCTGGCGAAGTCCGTCACGGTGGAGTAGCCCGTGCGGAGGGGGCCCGTGCGGAGGGACCCGTCTGGGGCAGCGGCCCGTGTGCCGGGCCGCTCCTGGATCGCCCGCGGCTGTCCAGGAGCGGCCCGGGGCGGGCCGTCAGCTCCGCCTGCGCGTCCGGCGTGCCGCGAACACCTTCCACGTCGCGAAGACGAGCGGGAGTTCCATGATCCAGACGCCCACGACCGCGTCCCACTCCGGGGCTGCGGCCGAGGCCTCGTCGGCCGTGATCACGGCGCAGAGCAGGCCCCAGACCGCAGCGAGCAGGCCCACGAGCCACAGCGCGGCGGTCCAGCCCCACGAGGAGCGGCCGCCGCCGGACGCCGGCGCGGCGGCCCGCTCGCGCGGCTGGGGGATGCGGTCGGGCTCGCGGGCCGGCATCGGCACCGTCGCCTGCGGTGGCACGGCCGCGTCGAGCGCCGCGATGCGGTCCGGCGTCACGCCTCGGAAGAGGGTGGGCTCCACGTTGACCGAGAAGCCGTCGTGGCCGGTGAGGACACGAGAGCCGTCCGGCCGGGTGGTCATCGCCGCGCAGGCGTCGTAGCGGACGGTGATCGGACCCCTCGGGGTCAGCAGGCTCACGCCCTCGGCCCCGATGACCAGGGTGAGGTCGTCGTCCTCCAGGGACTGGTGACGGGTGCCGGTGACCGCGTCCGTCGAACGCTGCGGGGCGAGCGTCAGCCCCGCCCAGTCGACGCCCCGGCCGGGCGTCTGCAGGAGCGCGTTCTCCCAGGTCTCCCTGGCGGCCTCGCGCAGGTCCTGCGTGGTCACCGCGTTCAGCTCCGCCTTGTGCTGCTCGGGGCTGAGGATGGGGTGCCCGAGCAGCAGGCTCAGCGCGTACGAGGGCAGGGTGGCGGCGCCCAGGTCGGGAGTGTCGTACATCTTGAGCAGTTTGCCCCGGGCCGAGTCCAGCTCGGCCTGCTCGATGCGGCCCGCGCGCAGCCGGGCGAGGGTGTCGACGAAGCCGCCGACGACCGCGTCCTGCTTCTGCGGAAGGGCGTCGGCGTAGGCGGTGAGGGTGGCGAAGTCGGCGTCGCGCGGGCTGTAGTCGGCCTCCGCGGAGTAGGAGTAGCCGCCCTCCTGGCGCAGGTCCCGGAAGAGGGCCCGGCCGAGCACGTCGGCGAAGACGCTCGCCGCGGTGGAGCGGCGCAGCACCGAGGTGAGGACGACATGGCCGTCGTCGCCGCTGATGTACGCGGGGGTGGAGGGCAGGGCGCTGGTCGCGGCCGGCGCGGGGAAGCGGGAGCCCGCGGGGAGGGTGAGGTCCAGGCCGTCGGGGATGTGGTCGCTGGTGATCCAGAGCACCGCGTTGTCCCTGGTGAAGCGGGTCTCGGCCCAGGAGCGGACCTGGTCGGGCGTGAGGCCCCAGGTGCCGAGCTCGGAGTAGCTGGACAGGCCGTAGCTCCGGGCGCCGTACCGCCACAGCGGCATCTGCTGCCGGGAGCCGCCGCCGCGGCCGGCCGCCTCGGTGCGCAGGATCTCCTTCTCGGTCTCCAGCCGCTGCATCGGCAGGTCGCGCAGGCCCGCGCACACGCCGTTGAGGTACTCGACGACCTCCTCCTCGCGGCCGTTCACGAGGAAGAGTGTGTAGGCGTTCGCCGTCGCGCCGTTGTAGTGCAGGTCGGACAGGCCCAGGCGGTGCAGGGCGAGGTGCTCCACGAGGTGGGTGATGCCGGCCGTGGCCAGGGTCTCGTCGGCACGGCCCACCCGGAAGAAGAGACCGGCGGTGATCTCCTTGCCGGAGGCGGGGGCGTAGAGGGCGGGAATGCCGTCGACGGTGGTGTGCGCGACCAGGCCGTCCAGAGCGGCGAGGCCGTCGGCGCCGCCGTCCCCGGAGCCGGGGACGGGGTCGTGCCGGTGCAGGTCCGTGGTCATCGGACGCCTCCTCGGGTGTCCAGCGCGGCCTTGCGGCACTTGAGGAACGACGACGTCCTGTCGGGCAGGTAATACCAGGGGGACTCCGACGCGCGGTCGCCGAGGAACGCGAAGTGCGGGGCCGCGTCGGCCCAGTGGTTGCCGAGCGAGAAGGCGAACGCGAACGCGTTGTGCGCGCCGATCGAGTTCCAGTCGGGCCGGTGGGCGGGGTGCAGCACGGACACCTGGGCGGCGTGCCGCAGGTCGTCGCGGACCGACAGGCCTCGCATGTAGGCCGCGTCCTCGCCGCTGTCCAGGTCCAGCCAGCGCTCGATGTGCGCGAGGGCGACCAGGGCGCCGGAGTTCGAGCCGTCGGGGGCGGCGGTCGCGCACTCGCGGGCGAAGCCGTGTGCCGCCTCCCAGGAGCCGCCCCACTTCGGGCACACCTGCTGCAGCAGCTGCGTCTGGGCGCGGTAGTGGTGCGGATGGTGGGCGGACAGCCGGTCGTAGCGGCGGCGCGCCTCGGCCTGCCCCAGCTGCAGACCGCGCGCGGTCATCAGCCGGGCGGTCCACGCGGGCGCGTGGTCGGGATGCGCGGCGCAGACCTCGATCAGCAGCTGCTCGGCCCGCCGCAGCCAGTCGTGGAACTGCGCGAACTGGTCCTGCGAGACGTGCTGGGCGCGGGCGCCGCTGCGGATGTCCCAGCCGATGTAGACGTACCGCTCGGCGAGCAGCGCACGCGGCAACGGATCGTCGGGCTCTTCGGCGACCGCCCGCTCCAGGAAGTTCTCGACGCCGGCGATGTCGGCGAGGAGGCTGGAGGCCGAGGCGAGCTGGTCGACCGAGCCGAGCCCCGCGAACCAGGCCCGCACGGCCGGCCAGTCCCCGGCCTGCGCGGCGGTGCGCAGCGGGATCAGCTCGGGTGTGTTGTCGTACGGGTCGAAGGTCGGCCCCGAAGAACTCGGCGGTCCGCCGCTGGTCGTGCCGTTGATGGTGCTGGTCATGCCTCCGCCCCCTGGCGTCGCTGTCCGCGGCGCGCGGGCTGGCCCCCCAGGGCGCGCGGCGGTGAAAGTCTGCTGCCGACTTGACGTGATCAAGTCGCCGCAGGCTAGCAGCAGGCTGTGACAACGCGGCCTTAGGGTGCTCGACATGAGCATCATCGGGGTCGGTATCGACGTGGCCGAGATCGAGCGGTTCGCGGCGTCGCTGGAACGGACGCCGGGGCTCGCCCGACGGTTGTTCCTGGACAGCGAGTTGCTGCTGCCCGGCGGGGGCCGCAGGGGGGCCGCCTCGCTGGCGGCGCGGTTCGCCGCGAAGGAGGCGCTCGCCAAGGCGCTGGGAGCTCCGCCCGGGCTGCTGTGGACCGACGCGGAGGTCTACGTCGAGGAGAGCGGGCGGCCCCGGCTGCGGGTGCGCGGGAGCGTCGCCGCCCGAGCGGCCGAACTGGGCGTCACGGGGTGGCATGTGTCGTTGAGTCATGACGCGGGCGTCGCCTCGGCGGTGGTGGTGGCCGAGGGCTGAGCCGACCGCGTGCGGCGGTGGCACGGGCCGGGGCAGACTCGACGTATGCGTACTGCCTACAGTGTCGAGACCGTCCGTCGTGCCGAACGGGAGCTGATGGCCCGGGTCCCGGAAGGGGCGCTCATGCAGCGGGCCGCCGCCGGGCTCGCCGCGGCCTGCGCGGACCTGCTGGGGCGGGTGTACGGGCGACGGGTCGTGCTGCTGGTCGGCAGCGGGGACAACGGCGGCGACGCCCTGTACGCCGGCGCCCGGCTCGCCCGGCGCGGCGCGGGTGTCACCGCGGTGCTGCTGGCGCCGGAGCGCACGCATGCCGGCGGGCTGACGGCCCTGTTGCGCGCGGGCGGACGCACGGTCGCGCCCGGCGGGGCGCAGGACGCCGTCCGACGGGCGGACCTCGTGCTCGACGGGATCGTCGGGATCGGCGGCCGGGGCGGGCTGCGGCCCGAAGCGGCCGCGCTGGCCACGCTCGTCGCCGAGGCCCGGGCCGCCGTCGTCGCCGTCGACCTGCCCAGCGGCGTCGACGCCGACACCGGCGAGGTGCCCGGAAGCGCGATCCGCGCCGACCTGACCGTCACGTTCGGCACGCACAAGCCGGGGCTGCTCGTCGATCCCGCCCGGGAGTACGCCGGGTCGGTGCGGCTCGTCGACATCGGGCTCGGGGCCGAACTGCCCGACGGGCCCGAGCTGGAGGCCCTGCAGCACGCGGACGTGGCCGCCCTGCTGCCGACGCCGGGCGGGGAGAGCGACAAGTACCGGCGGGGCGTCGTCGGGATCGCCGCCGGGTCCGCCCGCTATCCGGGCGCCGCCGTGCTGGCCGTGGCGGGGGCGCTGCGCGGCGGGGCGGGGGCCGTGCGGTACGTCGGTCCGGCCGGGGACACGGTCCTCGCGCGGTTTCCCGAGACCCTCGTGTCCGACGGAGGGCCGAAGCAGGCCGGGCGGGTGCAGGCCTGGGTCGTCGGGCCGGGGGCCGGGGACGACGCGGGGACGGTGGCGGAGGTGCTGGCGGCCGACGTGCCGGTGCTCGTCGACGCCGACGGGCTGCGGCTCGCGGACGCCGCCGCGGTGCGGGGCCGCACCGCGCCGACGCTGATGACGCCGCACGCCGGGGAGGCGGCCGCGCTGCTGGGGGTGACGCGCGAGGAGGTGGAGCGGGCCCGGCTGGCCGCGGCGCGCGAGCTGGCGGCGCGGTACCGGGCGACGGTGCTGCTGAAGGGGTCGACGACGCTGGTCGCGGATGCGGGGGGCGCGGGCGCGGTGCGGGTGAACGCCACGGGGACGGCCTGGCTGGCCACCGCCGGCAGCGGGGACGTCCTGTCGGGGCTGGCGGGGTCGCTGCTCGCGGCCGGGCTGAGCGCGCTGGACGCGGGGAGCGTGGGCGCGTACCTGCACGGTCTGGCCGGTCGCTTCGCGGCCCACGGAGCACCGGTGGGCGCCCATGACGTGGCCGAGACGATCCCCGAGGCCTGGCGGGACGTACGGGACCGTGCCGTGCGGGACTGAGGATTCCGGGTCCGGGGTTTCCGGAGTGTCCGGAGTGTCCGGGGCGGGCCGTGCGGGGGCCGGGTGGGAGGGGCAGGGCCGCGGCGGGGCTCCCGATTCGCCCGGGTGTGAACGCGCCGGCCGCTCTGGTGCGGCCGCCCCGTACGCGTGGGGCGGACGCTCGTAAGGGTGACCCCGCCCGCGCGCCGGTCCCGGACCCCGGCGGGGCCGCGTTTGGCTGATGGAATGATCAGAACACGAATCGCCGCCGTCCTGTTGGCCGCCGTCTCCCTGCTGCCCCTGGCCGGACCCGCCCGGGCCGCCCCCGCGCCGCCCGATCCCGAGACCCGACTCGTGCCCGGGGTGCCGCCGGGGATGTACCGGCCCTGGCAGATCGACACGCCCGACCAGGCGCTCCCGCCCACGGTGTACGAGCCGACCGCCGCCGAGGACGCCGTCGAGCCGCGGGACGCCCCGCCCGGAACCTACGCGCTGGTCGAGTACGTGCCACTGGCGGACATCGTCTCCCGCACCGCCTGCACCAAGCGGACCGGGCCGTACCAGCTGGCGGTCGAGCGGTGGCTGAAGCGGAAGGCGGACGGCAGGCAGTCGGCCGGCGACTGCAAGGCGATCCGCGCCTTCCAGCGCGCGCAGGGGATCACGCCGGCGATCGGATTCGCGGGGCCCGTCACCTGGGCGCGGATGCAGCTGGTCGCCGCGGGCGGCAACCCGAACGCGAAGAAGAAGTGCCCGGTGCGCTCGTACCGGGTCGCGTGCGTCGACCTCGACCGCCAGCTCACCTGGGTGCAGAAGGGGACGAAGGTCGTCTTCGGGCCCGTGTCGATGCGCAGCGGGCGGGTCGCCCATCCGACCCGCACGGGGTGGCACACCATCTACTGGCGGCACAAGAACCATGTGTCGAGCCTGTACGGCACCCCCATGCCGTACGCCCAGTTCTTCGACGGCGGGGAGGCCTTCCACGCCGTCTACGGCACCCTCCACACCGTCGTCGGCTCGATGGGATGCGTCAACCTCACCCTCGGTGACGCCCGCAGGCTCTGGGGCGTGCTGAAGAAGGGTGACCGGGTCTACGTGTGGGGACGGCGGCCCGGTACCTGAGGGGCGGTCCGGGCGCTCTGAGACACTGGGCGCGATGAGTGAGACTGCCGACCTGACCACCGCCCCGTCGCGCGCCCGCGCCGAGATCGACCTGGCCGCGCTGCGGGCCAATGTGCGGACCCTGCGCGCCACGGCGCCGGGCGCGGCGTTCATGGCCGTGGTGAAGGCCGACGGGTACGGCCACGGCGCCCTGCCGTGCGCCCGCGCGGCCGTCCGGGCCGGCGCCACCTGGGTGGGCACCGCCACGCCCGAGGAGGCGCTGGCACTGCGCGCGGACGGCGCCCTGCCCGCCGACGTCCGGATCATGTGCTGGCTGTGGACGCCGGGCGGCCCCTGGCGGGAGGCCGTCGAGGCGGGCCTCGACGTGTCCGCGAGCGGGCTGTGGGCGCTGCGTGAGATCGAGGAGGCGGCCCGCGCCGCCGGCCGGCCGGCCCGGGTGCAGCTCAAGGCCGACACCGGGCTCGGACGCAACGGCTGCCAGCCCGCCGACTGGCCCGAGCTCGTGGCGCGGGCGCTGCGCGCCGAGCGCGAGGGGTTGCTGCGGATCACCGGCCTGTGGTCGCACCTCGCCTGCGCCGACGAGCCCGGGCACCCCTCCATCGCCGCCCAGCTCGCCCTGTTCCACGAGATGACGGCCCACGCCGAGAGAGAAGGCGCCCGGCCTGAGGTGCGGCACATCGCCAACTCCCCGGCCACGCTCACGCTCCCGGAGACCCACCTCGACCTCGTCCGCCCGGGCATCGCGATGTACGGCCTCTCGCCCGCCCCCGAGCTGGGCTCCGCCGCCGACCTCGGACTGCGCCCGGCGATGACCCTCGCGGCCCCGCTGGCCCTGGTGAAGCACGTCCCGGGCGGCCACGGCGTGAGCTACGGCCACCACTACGTGACCCCGGGGGCGACGACGCTCGGCCTGGTGCCCCTCGGGTACGCCGACGGCGTCCCGCGGCACGCCTCCGGGACCGGCCCGGTGCTGGTCGGCGGCAAGTGGCGGACGGCCGCCGGACGCATCGCCATGGACCAGTTCGTCGTCGACCTCGGCGGCGACGAGCCCGGGCCCGGAGCGGAGGCGGTCCTCTTCGGCCCCGGCGACCGCGGGGAGCCCACGGCGCAGGACTGGGCGCAGGCGGCCGGAACCATCGGATACGAGATCGTCACGCGCATCGGAGTGCGGGTTCCCCGCGTCTATGTGAATGAATGACGCGTCCGGCGCCCGACTCAGGTGAATGCGCAACGAGACGGGTAACCGGCAGTCAGGTGACGGACATCGGCCGAAGAGGGAGCGGTACGTGAGCGAGAGCAGCGCGGAGGTGGTGGCGTCCGGCGCGGAGGCGGTGGCGAGCGCCGCCACGGCGGTCGTCGCCGTCTCCGCCACGGGGGCGGCCGGGGGCTGGCGCCGGGCGACCGGCGTCGCGGGCGCCGCGATAGGCGTGATCGCCGCGGGCGCCGCGGCGGGCGTGGCCCTGGAGCGGATGACCGTGGGGCGCGGCATGCGGGCGAAGGCCCGGCTGGCCCTGGACTCGGCGGGGCCGTACGGCGGCCTCCGCGGCGCCCCGGGCAAGGCGCACGCCGACGACGGCACCGAGCTCTACTACGAGGTCGACGAGGCCGAGCCGCAGGGCGGCCCGGCGAACCGGCGGCGCAGGCTGTTCGGGCGCAAGGCCCCGCTCCCCGTCACCGTGGTCTTCAGTCACGGCTACTGCCTCAACCAGGATTCCTGGCACTACCAGCGGGCGGCTCTGCGGGGGGTCGTGCGGACCGTGCACTGGGACCAGCGCAGCCACGGCCGCTCCGAGCGGGGCCGGGCCCAGACGCAGGACGGCGTGCCCGTCACCATCGACCAGCTGGGGCGCGATCTGAAGGCCGTCCTCGACGCTGCGGCGCCGGAGGGGCCGATCGTGCTGGTCGGGCACTCCATGGGCGGGATGACGGTGATGGCCCTGGCCGCGCTGTACCCCGAGCTCATCCGCGAGCGGGTGGTGGCCACGGCTTTCGTCGGCACCTCGTCCGGGCGGCTCGGCGAGGTCAACTTCGGGCTGCCGGTCGCGGGCGTGAACGCCGTGCGGCGGGTCCTGCCGGGCGTGCTGAAGGCCCTCGGGCAGCAGGCGGCCCTGGTGGAGAAGGGGCGGCGGGTGACCGCCGACCTGTTCGCCGGGATCATCAAGCGGTACTCGTTCGCCTCGCGGGACGTGGACCCGGCCGTGGCGAGGTTCGCCGAGCGGATGATCGAGAGCACGCCGATCGACGTCGTCGCCGAGTTCTATCCGGCGTTCACCGATCACGACAAGACCGAGGCGCTCGCCTGTTTCACGGACATGCCGGTGCTGGTGCTGGCCGGGACCGGGGATCTGGTCACGCCGAGCGAGCACAGCGAGGCCATCGCCGACCTGCTGCCGGACGCGGAACTGGTGCTCGTGCCGGACGCCGGGCACCTGGTGATGCTGGAACACCCGGAAGTGGTCACCGACCGGCTCGCCGACCTGCTCACCCGTGCGGGCGCCGTGCCCGCAGGGGCTACCGTGAACGGTTATGGAAGCACCAGCAGCACCGCACAGCCCGGCTGAGCCCGAGGCGGCGGAGAAGCGCGTGGACATCGTCGTCGACTCGCCCGAGGCGATGGGGGACATGGGGCGTCGTCTGGCCGGGCTGTTGCGCGCCGGCGATCTCGTGATGCTCAGCGGAGAGCTCGGGGCGGGCAAGACGACCCTCACCCGCGGGCTCGGCGAAGGGCTCGGGGTCCGGGGCGCGGTCACCTCGCCGACCTTCGTGATCGCCCGTGTGCACCCTTCGCTGGCCGGCGGCCCGCCGCTCGTCCACGTCGATGCGTACCGCCTGGGCGGCGGGCTCGACGAGATGGAGGACCTGGACCTCGACGTCTCGCTGCCGGACTCGGTGATCGTCGTGGAGTGGGGCGAGGGCAAGGTCGAGGAGCTGACCGACGACCGGCTGCACATCCGCATCCACCGGGCCGTCGGCGACACCTCCGACGAGGTGCGCCATGTGACGGTGACGGGGCTCGGGCAGCGGTGGGCCGCGGCGGACCTCGGCGTGCTGTCGGCCTGACGTCCCGGACGCGGCCGCCCGGCGTGTGCGCCGACCCGTGAATGTTCCGACAGGGCGTCGGCAAAATGTTGCGTCCGGTGTCTTTTCCGTGGTCACATGGTATCGAGTTCGTGGTTAGGTCTACCTAACCATGCCCGCCCCCGAACCGCAGGAGGCGTTCATGCCGGTCCCCGAGCCCACGCCCCGGCCCGCGCGGCCGACCCCGGTCGCCGGCGTGTCGATGCGCGACCTGCTGGCCTCCTGCGCGGCCGCGGAGGCCGTCTCGACGCCGCCGCGGCTGCCCGACCCGGAGACGGTCACGAGGGCCGCGGCCCGGCACCGCAGGGCCGCCTGAGTCGTCCGCCCGAGCCGGGGATCACCCCCACGGGATCACTCCTACGGGGTCACTGCTAGGGGACGACGACGATCCCTCGTCCGATCGTCGCGAACGTCCACATCGCGGCGCCGTCCGCGACCGTCTCCCGGATGCCGCCCGTCCGCACGGCGGGGTCGGGCTCCGGCATCGAGCCGTCCAGCGCGGCGCTGAAGCCGATCGTCGCGTCCCGCACGGTGGTGAAGCGCACGACGTGCTCGATGGGTGTGCCGTCGGTGCCGGTGACGGCGCCCGAGCGGGAGGTGACGGCATAGCTGCCCGGGAGCGGGTCCACGCTGCCGGGGGCGACCTTGAACGTGCGCGTGACCACGTCGTTCGGTCCGACCAGCCAGACCCGGTCTGCGGTCAGGGAGTAGACGACCCGCTCGCCCGCGCCGGAGCCGGCCGGCAGCGCGGTCGGATGCCGTGGGTCCCGGGGGGCGGTCTTCGCCGGTGCCCCGGCGCGCTGTCCCCCGGCCAGGTCGGCGGGTGCGCTCGCCGACGCCTGGAAGGCGAGGAACCCGACCGCAGCCAGGGCCGCAGCGGTGAGCCCGGCCACGAAAGTCGAGCTGTTGCCTGGCATCGCCGACCGTCCCGTCTGTCCTGTACGTCACCTTTCGCGGCGACGTTAGCAGTGATCGGACGTTCGGCCGGCGCGGCTGATTCCCGGGCACGGGAGCCGTAGGCTGTTCGCGTGCTCTTGCTCGCTCTGGATACCGCCACCCCCGCCGTCACCGTCGCGCTGCACGACGGCACGGACGTCGTCGCCTCCTCCGCACAGGTGGACGCGCGCCGGCACGGTGAGCTGCTGCTGCCGGCCGTCGACCGGCTGCTCGCCGGGGCCGGGCTACGGCTCGACGCCGTCACCGGGATCGTCGTCGGCGTCGGGCCCGGCCCCTACACGGGGCTGCGCGTCGGCCTGATGACCGCCGACACCTTCGGACTCGCGCTCGGCGTCCCCGTGTACGGCCTGTGCACGCTCGACGGGCTCGCCTACGCGTCCGACCTGGAAGGACCCTTCGTCGTGGCGACCGACGCCCGCCGCAAGGAGGTCTACTGGGCCCGCTACGCCGACGCCCGCACGCGGCTCTCGGGCCCCGCCGTGGACCGGCCCGCAGACATCGCCGACGAGGTGGCCGGGCTGCCCGCCGTCGGCGCGGGCGCGCTGCTCTACCCGGACGCCTTCCCGAACGCGCACGAGCCCGAACACGTCTCCGCCGCGGCCCTCGCGGGTCTCGCCGCCGAGAGGCTGGCCGCGGGCGAGGAACTCCCGGCCCCGCGCCCGCTGTATCTGCGCCGCCCTGACGCCCAGGTGCCCAAGAACTACAAGGTGGTCACCCCCAAGTGACCGAGACCGTCAACCCGCCCGGGCAGCCCGTGCTGCGCGAGATGCGCTGGTGGGACATCGAGCCCGTGCTGGAGCTGGAGAAGGACCTCTTCCCCGAGGACGCCTGGTCGCGGGGCATGTTCTGGTCCGACCTGGCCCACGCCCGCGGTCCCGAGGCGACCCGGCGGTACCTCGTCGCCGTCGACCGGCGCGACGACGGTGACGGGAACGCCGGCGAGCGGATCGTCGGGTACGCCGGCCTGGCCGCCGCCGGGGACCTCGCCGACGTCCAGACCATCGCCGTCGCCCGCGACCACTGGGGCACCGGCCTCGGCGGCCGCCTGCTGACGGAACTGCTGCGCGCGGCGACCGCGTTCGAGTGCGCCGAGGTCATGCTGGAGTGCCGGATCGACAACGTCCGCGCCCAGAAGCTCTACGAACGCTTCGGCTTCGAGGCCATCGGCTTCCGCCGCGGCTACTACCAGCCGGGGAACGTGGACGCCCTGGTGATGCGCCTGACCGACCCGACGACATCCGTAGCCGGAACGCAAGGAACCGAGACCAATGGCTGACGAACCCCTCGTACTGGGGATCGAGACCTCCTGCGACGAGACCGGCGTCGGCGTCGTGCGCGGCACGACCCTGCTGGCGGACGCGATCGCCTCCAGCGTCGACGAGCACGCCCGCTTCGGCGGCGTCGTGCCCGAGGTGGCCTCCCGGGCCCACCTGGAGGCGATGGTCCCGACCATCGACCGGGCGCTGAAGGAAGCGGGAGTGAGCCCGAAGGACCTCGACGGCATCGCGGTCACGGCCGGCCCCGGCCTCGCCGGCGCGCTGCTGGTCGGCGTCTCGGCGGCGAAGGCGTACGCCTACGCCCTCGGCAAGCCCCTCTACGGCGTGAACCACCTCGCCTCGCACATCTGCGTGGACCAGCTGGAGCACGGCGCGCTGCCCGAGCCCACGATGGCCCTGCTGGTGTCCGGCGGCCACTCCTCCCTGCTGCTGTCCACCGACATCACCTCCGACGTCCGCCCCATGGGGGCGACCATCGACGACGCGGCGGGCGAGGCCTTCGACAAGATCGCCCGGGTGCTGAACCTGGGCTTCCCGGGCGGCCCGGTCATCGACCGCTACGCGCGCGAGGGCGATCCGACGGCCATCGCGTTCCCGCGCGGCCTCACCGGCCCGCGCGACCCGGTGTACGACTTCTCCTTCTCCGGGCTGAAGACGTCGGTCGCCCGCTGGATCGAGGCGAAGCGGGCGGCGGGCGAGGACGTGCCGGTGCGGGACGTGGCGGCCTCCTTCCAGGAGGCGGTCGTGGACGTCCTGACCCGTAAGGCGGTGCGGGCCTGCAAGGACGAGGGCGTCGACCACCTGATGATCGGCGGCGGCGTGGCCGCGAACACCCGGCTGCGGGCCCTGGCCCGGGAGCGCTGCGAGGCCGCCGGCATCCGGCTGCGCGTGCCGCGCCCCAAGCTGTGCACGGACAACGGCGCGATGGTGGCGGCGCTGGGCGCGGAGATGGTGGCCCGGGGGCGCGCGGCGTCGAGCTGGGACCTGTCGGCGGACTCCTCGCTGCCGGTGACCGAGCCGCATGTGCCGGGCAGCCCGAACGGCCACGGCCACGACCATGTGCACGAGGTCGCCAAGGGCAACCTTTACTCATGAGGATCGCGTCGTGAGCGTCGTGCTGATGTGGGAGGCCCGGGCGGTCGCCGGGCGGGGCGGGGAACTGCTGGCGTGGGCGCGGGCGCAGGAGCTGTCGCCGCGGCCGCTGCGCCGGGAGACCTTCCGGGCCCCGCAGGACCGGGTGCTGGTGATCACCTGGTGGGACGCCGGGTACGACGACGCGGGGCTCCCCGAACTGCCCGAGCCCGACGCTGAGTTGGTGGCCCGGGCGGTGCACCGGTGGCGGTTCGAGCCGGTGGGCGACGAGGACTGAGGACTGCGGGCCGGGGGCTGGGGACTGCGGGCGGGGGCCGGGCGGCCGGCGGTCAGGGCTCGGCCGTCTCCGCTTCCAGGGAGGCCCGGGTGGCGGCGCCGTAGACGCCGGACTCGTCCTTCACGATGGCTCGGGTGAGCTGGTACGTGCGCACCGCGGCCTCGACCTGACGGCTGTAGGCGCCGTCGGCCTGGCCGTCGTAGTACCCGGCCCGGCCCAGGCGGGTCTGGAGTTCGGCGACCTCGGGGCCGGTGTCGCCCAGGCGGAGGACCGGGGGCGCGGACTGTGTCGGAACGGGTTCTGCGGGCGCGCTGCCGGTCGCGCCGGCGGACGGCGTCGGGGACGGCCCGGCAGAGCGTGCGGGAGTCGCCGAGGCCGGGGCGGAGGCGGACGCGCCTGCGGAGCGGGAGGGGGAGGGGGTCGGCGGCGGCTGGGACCGGGAGGCGTGGGCGGACGGCCGTCCGGCCGTCGTGACGCCCGCGGACGTCTCCTCGGGCACCGGCGCCCGGACGCCTTCGGCGGAGGTGTCGTGGCGTGCGGGGCCGTCGTACCCGAGGACTGCCGCGAGCACGGCCAAGGTGACGGCGGTCGCGAGGACGCCGGCGAGGACCAGCAGCCGTACGCGGCTCCGGCTCCGGCCGCGGTACGGCCCGTCATGAGCGTCGGGCCCCCCGGGCCCCCCGGGCTCCTCGCCTTCTCCCGACCCGCCCACCCCGTCCACCGTGTCGGCTTCCTGGGCGGACGGCGGCTCGTCGGGGGCCTGTGAGGTCGTCGGCGCGGGGACGGCCGGGCTCTCGGGACGTGCGCCGGGACGCGCGCCGTCCTGGGGGTTCCCGTCGTCGCCGAGCACGACGAACGGCCGGATCCGCACCGGGTCGAAGTCCTCGGCGGCGGCCGCCTGCGCCGTGCGGTCGCTGCGGTGGGCGTCGGACGCGAGCCGGGCGCAGACGCATGCGGGGGCGCCGTCCGCGGCCCTGGGCGCACCGCACAACGGGCAGACGCCACGCGGCGGTTGACTCACCTGAAGCCCTTCTCCGAGTGGGCTCCACATCTTATTCGTATCTTCGACACGGCATCTCCCGGACGCATCTCCCGGAGGCGGTCTCCCCGGCCGGCGTCTCCCGCTTTGCGGCGTCCCCGGCGCGCTCTCCGCCCGGCCGGACCCCTGCCGCCGGACCCCTGCGGCCGGGGCCGTCCCGACTCCCGTCGCGCGCCCGGGGTGTCGGCGGATGTCAGCGCGGCGGGTGTCGGCGGGTTCTGACACGCCGACACCCCGCGGCCGCACGTCAGGTGCGCAGGACGCCCACGTCGCAGTGCAGCCGTCGCTCGACGCCCACCTCGCGCACCGGGCCGGCCAGCCGCAGCCGGGCCACCTCCCGCACATCCGCGCTGGACGCCGCCAATCGCAGTTCCAGCGCCCCGGGTTCGACGATCCGGCGGCCGTCGCGGTCGGTGAACGCCGACAGGTCGGCGTGGAAGCGGAACGCGACCCGCGCCGACTCGCCCGCCGCCAGCTCCAGCCGGCGGTAGCCGATCAGGCGGACGTCGGGACGGGTCACGCTCGCCACCGGGTCGTGCAGATACAGCTGCACGACCTCGGTGCCCGCCCGGTCGCCGGTGTTGCGCACGGTGACGGCCATGTCGTACGAGCCGTCCGTCGGGATCTCCGCGTCGGGGCCGGTGAACTCCTCCCAGGCGAACGTCGTGTACGTGCGTCCGTGGCCGAAGGCGTACAGCGGGGTCGGGTCCAGGCTGCTGACCTCGCCCGCCAGGCCCAGCGGCGGCTGGAGGTAGGTCCAGGGCTGGCCGCCCGGCACGCGCGGCACGCTCACCGGGAGACGGCCCGAGGGGTTCACCCGGCCCGACAGCACTCCCGCCACCGCCGGACCGCCCTCCTCGCCGGGGAAGAACGCCTGGACGACCGCCGCCAGCCGCCCGTGCCAGCGGCCCAGCGCGTAGGGGCGGCCGGTGAGCAGGACGAGGACGACCGGGACGCCGGTCGCCACCAGCCCGTCCAGCAGCTCGCCCTGGACGCCCGGCAGGCTGAGGTCGGCGACGTCACACCCCTCGCCCGAGGTGCCCCGGCCGAACAGGCCGGCCCGGTCGCCGAGGACGGCCACGCACACGTCCGCCTCCGCCGCCCGTGCGATGGCCTCCGTGAAGCCGGACGGGTCAGGGTCGGAGACCCCGCAGCCCTCCGTGAACGTCACCTTCGCGTCGGGGAGTTCGGCCCGCAGCGACTCCAGCAGGGTCGGGATCTCGATGCCCGTCTCCACGTCGGGGTGGTGCGGCAGGACGTGGGAGGGGAAGGAGTAGCAGCCGAGCATCGCCAGGGCGTCCGCGGCCCGCGGGCCGACCACCGCGACCCGGGTGTCGGGGGCGAGGGGGAGCAGTCCGTCGGGGTTGTCCAGCAGGACCACCGACTCCTCCGCCAGCCGGCGGGCCAGCACACGGTTCGCCGCCGGGTCGAGGTCGACCGACTCGGAGGTCTCGGGCCGCCAGTCCTCGTCGAGCAGGCCCAGTTCGCACTTCTGGAGCAGCACGCGGCGGGCCGACCGGTCCACCAGCTCCTCCGGGACCTCGCCCGCCCGGACGGCCGCGACCAGCGACGCGCCGTAGTACTTCACCGTCGGCAGTTCGACGTCGACGCCGGCCGTCAGGGCGAGACCGGCCGTCTCCGCGGGGGTGCCGGCCACCCGGTGCAGGGTCTGCAGGAAGCCGATGCCGAAGTAGTCGGCGACGACCGTGCCGGTGAAGCCCCACTCCTCGCGCAGCAGCCGGGTCAGCAGCTCGGGGTCGGCGGAGGCCGGAACGCCGTCGCGTTCGGTGTAGGCCGCCATGACCGAGCGGGCGCCGCCCTCGCGCAATGCCATCTCGAAGGGGGGCAGCGTCACGTCCGCGAACTCCCGGGTGCCCGCCCGCACCGGGGCCAGGTTGCGGGCCCCCGCCGAGGAGGCGTACCCGGCGAAGTGCTTGAGCGTGGCGACCAGCCCGGCCGATTCGAGCCCGCGCACATAAGCCGTGCCGACCGTGCCCACCAGGTACGGGTCCTCGCCGATCGTCTCCTCGACCCGTCCCCAGCGCGGGTCGCGGACGACGTCCAGGACGGGGGCCAGACCCTGGTGGACGCCGACCGCGCGCAGGTCGCGGCCGATCGCCCGGCCCATCTCCTCCACCAGCGGAGGGTCGAAGGCGGCGCCCCAGGCCAGCGGCACCGGATAGGCGGTGGCCCGCCAGGCGGTGAAGCCGGCCAGGCACTCCTCGTGGGCGACCGCCGGGATGCCGAAGCGGCCCGCGGCGGCGATCTGCCGCTGGGCGAGGGCCAGGGCCCGGGCGCCGAGGCCCGGCTCCACGGGGGCGGTGCCGAAGGAACGGGTCAGCTGGCCGAGCCCGCGGGTGATCAGCTCGTCGTAGTCCTCGGCGGGATCGGCGCTCATGTCGTGCTGGTGGGGGGCGACTCCGTCGCCGTCCGTCGCGGCGCCCACCCACACGCCGTACAGCTGGGCGGTCTTCTCCTCCAGGGTCATCCGGGAGAGGAGGTCGTCGACGCGGGCGGCGGCGGGCAGGGCGGGGTCACGCCAGGGGGCGGTGGTCATGAAACTCCTGTCAGAGGTCGGTGAGCCACCAGAGGGCCAGCGAATCCGGGGATCCTGTACGAGCGAGTGTACGAATGTTTCGAGATGTACTTCGAATGTTCCGGGAACCTATGGCGTCCTACCAGGTTCGTCAAGAGGTCGCGTGGCGATACGATCGCCGCCATGACACCCTCGGAGCCCGTGGAAACGCGGACAGAAGCGCGGCCGACGCAGACCGCGACCCTTGCGGAGATCGCCCGCGAGGCCGGCGTATCGGCACCGACTGTTTCGAAGGTCCTCAACGGACGGGCCGACGTCGCCCCCGGCACCCGCACCCGCGTCGAGGAACTGCTGCGCGCCCACGGCTACCGGCGCCGCCGGGCCGAGGCGACCCGCTCGCCGCTGATCGACCTGGTCTTCCACGAACTGGAGAGCGCCTGGGCGATGGAGGTCATCCGGGGTGTGGAGAACGTGGCCCGGGACGCCGGGCTGAGCGTGGTGCTGAGCGAGAGCGCCGGGCGGCTCACCCCCGGGCGGACCTGGGCCGACCAGGTCGCCGCCCGCCGCCCGCACGGCGTCGTGCTGGTGCTGTCCGGGCTGGACGAGTCCCAGCGGGCGTTGCTGACCAGCCGGTCCATCCCGTTCGTGGTGATGGACCCGGCCGGCGATCCGGGCGCCGACGTGCCGTCCATCGGGGCGACCAACTGGCAGGGCGGCCTCGCCGCCACCCGGCATCTGGTCGAGCTGGGGCACCGGCGGATCGGGGCGATCAGCGGGCCGCCGCAGATGATGTGCAGCCGGGCCCGGATCGACGGCTACCGGGCCGCTCTGGAGACGGCCGGCCTGCCCGTCGACCATGCGCTGATCAAGACCGGCGACTTCCATCACGAGACCGGCTACCGACTCGGCCGCGAGCTCCTGGACCGCCCCGACCGGCCCACCGCCGTCTTCGCCGGCAACGACCTCCAGGCCCTCGGGTTCTACGAGGCCGCGCGCGAGCTGGGGCTGCGCATCCCGGAGGACGTCAGCGTGGTCGGCTTCGACGATCTGCCGGTGGCCCGCTGGGTGGGGCCGCCGCTGACGACCGTGCGGCAACCGCTGACGGAGATGGCCGAGGCGGCCGCCCGGCTGGTCCTCGAACTGGCGCGCTCGACGTCCCAGGAAGCGCCGACGGCGACCCGGGTGGAGCTGGCGACCAGCCTGGTGGTGCGCACGAGCACCGGGGCGCCGCCGGCCGCGTAGGGCCGGGGGCCCGGGGCGGGGGCCCCGCCCGGACGGAAACGAAGTCGAGACCGGGGGTCTGGCCGGAAGTTGACGTATTGACGGGTGTGGCGCACACCCCCACACTCCTCCGAAGTCAATCGGTTGAACGACCGAAACTTTCGGAGGCACCCGCCATGAGATCCTCCAGAACTCTCCGCCTGAAAACCCGGCTGACCACGCTGGTCACCGGCGTCGCCGCCGCGGCGGCCCTGCTCCTCGCGGCCCCCGCATCCCATGCGGCGGACACCCCGTTGCGCGACCTCGGCGCGGCCAAGGGCAAGATCGTCGGCACCGCGGTCACCGGCTCCAAGCTCACCGGGACCTACGGCGACGTCGCCGCGGCGCAGTTCTCCTCGCTGACCCCCGGCAACGCCATGAAGTGGGGCTCGGTGGAGCCGGCCCGGGGCGCCTTCGACTGGGCCGAGGCCGACCGGATCGTGGCCTTCGCGCAGGCTCACAGCCAGCAGGTGCGCGGCCACACCCTGGTCTGGCACAACCAGAACCCGAACTGGCTCACCAACGGCAGCTGGACCCCCGCCCAGCTGGGCGACCTGCTGCAGAACCACATCGCCACCGAGGTCGGCCGGTACAAGGGCAGGATCGCGGCCTGGGACGTCGTCAACGAGGCCTTCAACGAGGACGGCACCTACCGCCCGACCCTCTGGTACAACGGCCTCGGCGCGGACTACATCGCCAATGCCCTGACCTGGGCGCGGGCCGCCGACCCGGCCGCGAAGCTCTACATCAACGACTACAACGTCGAGGGCGTCAACGCGAAGTCCACGGCCCTGTACAACCTGGTCAGGTCGCTGAAGCAGAGGGGAGTCCCCATCGACGGGGTCGGCCTCCAGGCGCATCTCGTCCTCGGTCAGGTCCCCGCCACCCTCCAGCAGAACATCCAGCGTTTCGCCGACCTCGGCGTGGACGTGGCGATCACCGAGCTGGACATCCGGATGACGCTGCCCTCGGACGGCGCCAAACTCGACCGGCAGAAGGCCGACTACAAGGCGGTCACCGCCGCCTGCGTCGCCGTCGCGCGCTGTGTGAACCTCACCGTCTGGGGCTTCACCGACTCCGACTCATGGGTGGAGGGCACGTTTCCCGGGGAGGGCGCGGCGACGCCGTACGACGGCAACTACGCGCCCAAACCCGCCTACTACGGCATCGCCGAAGCGCTCGGCGGCACCACCGCACCGCCGCCGACCGGCGGGTGCAAGGCCGTGTACAGCGTGGGAAGCCAGTGGAACACCGGCTTCACCGGCAATGTGACCATCTCCTGCTCGGGCGCCTCGCTGTCGTCCTGGAAGGCGACCTGGACGTACGGCGCGGGCCAGCAGATCACCCAGGCCTGGAGCGCCGACTGCACCCAGTCGGGGCCGGCCGTGACCTGTGCGAACGCCTCGTACAACGGGACGGTCCCGGACGGCGGTTCGGTGAGTTTCGGGTTCAACGCGAACTGGAGCGGGAGCAACCCGGCGCCGACGGTGACGCTCGGCTGAACCCGGGCCGATCCCGGGGGGAATCTGAGATTCCCACGAGAATTCCGGCTCGCGGTCGGCTTCCTAACGGTCCGCTCATAATTCGGACGTACGTTCCTGCCCGTGACGCGAGACGAGGAGCACGGCGAAGACGGAGCGAGAGCGGGCCGGCGGTCGAGAGCGCTGAAGGCCGCCGGAATCACCCTGGCCGCAGCCCTGGCGGTGGGCGTCGGGACGGCGGGCTGGGCCTACTGGCGCCTCGACGACAACATCAAGAGCGTCGACATCGACAACGCGCTCGGCGACGACCGCCCCGCCAGGGCGGTCGTCGCTCCCGCCCCCTCCGCGTCCCCGCCGCCCACCGAGGCGATGAACGTCCTCGTGCTGGGCTCGGACTCGCGCAGCGGCGAGGAGAACCAGGAGCTCGGCGGCGGCGACAGCACCGGCGCGCGCTCCGACACCGCGATGGTCGTGCACGTCGACGCCGGCCGTACGACGGCCACCGTCGTCAGCATCCCGCGCGACACCCTCGTCACCCGCCCCTCCTGCCCCAGGTCCGGGGGCGGATCGACGTCCGTGGCGTACGGCGCGATGTTCAACACCGCCTACTCGATCGGCGGTCCCGTCTGCGCCGTCAAGACCGTCGAGTCGATCACCGGCGTCCGCATGGACCACTACGTCGAGGTCGACTTCTCGGGCTTCGCCAAGCTCGTCGACGCGCTCGGCGGGGTCACCGTCACCACCGACGAGGACATCGACGACGACGACAGTCATCTGCACCTCAAGGCCGGCGTCCACCACCTGAACGGCGCCCGCGCCCTGGCCCTGGCCCGCACCCGCCACGGCATAGGCGACGGCAGCGACCTCGGGCGCATAGGCCTGCAGCAGAAGCTGGTGAAGGCCCTGCTGGCGCAGATCGCCTCCACCGACCTCCTGACCAGCCCCGGCCGGCTCTACGGCGTCGCCGACGCGATCACCGGCAGCCTCACCACGGACACCGGTCTGGACTCCCTGAGCGAGCTGACGGAACTCGGCCGGAGCCTGAAGGGGCTGAGGTCCGACCACGTCAGGACGGTCACCATGCCCGTGGTCACGGCCCCCTCCGACCCCAACCGGGTGGTGGCCCGGGAGCCGGCGGCCGGCGCGCTGTGGAAGTCGCTGCGATGAAGCCGGCGAAAAAGTCGCGGGGGGATGTCGATCCGGCCCGCTCCCGTTCGACGAAGGGGTGAGAGGCCGGGAAGGACCCGGCCCATCGGACCGGAGGAGTCACCATGCCCCGTTACCTGTCGCTGGTGCGGATCGACGAGAACAGCGTGCCCGCGGAGGGCCCCAGCCCCGAACTGATGCAGCGCATGGGGGAGCTGATCGAGGAGATCACCAAGGCCGGCGTGATGCTGGAGACCGCCGGGCTGACCCCGACCGGGCAGGGCGTCCGGGTGCACTACGAGGGCGGGAAGGTCTCCGTCACCGACGGGCCCTTCACGGAGACCAAGGAGGCCGTCGGCGGCTACGCGATCATGCAGTGCAAGGACCAGGACGAGGCCGTCGAGTGGACCAAGCGGTTCGTGAAGGTCCACGAGGACTTCTGGACGGTGACCTGCGAGGTGCGGGAGATCGCGGAGGGCTGAGCCTTCCTTGGCCCGGACGTCCGGTGGGTGTTCGATGGGGGGCTGTGGAACAACAGCCCGCCTCGAACCCCCCGACCGCCCCGGACCGCGGCTCCGCCCGGGACCGCGGCTCCGCCCCGGGCCGCCGTGCCGCCTCGGATCCCCGCGCCGCCATCGAGACCGTCTTCCGCCTGGAGTACCCCCGCGTCATCGCGGCCGTCGCCCGTGTCGTGCGCGACGTCGGCATCGCGGAGGAGCTGGCGCAGGACGCGCTGGTGGCGGCGCTGGAGCAGTGGCCCCGCGACGGAGTGCCGGACAACCCCGGGGCCTGGCTCACGGCGGCCGCCCGGCACCGCGCCGTCGACCTGGTCCGCCGCCGGGAGAACTACGCCCGCAAGCTGCAGGAGATGGGCCGCGACCTGCAGACCACGACCGCCCCGCCAGAGGAGCCCGCCGACGCCGACGACATCGACGACGACCTGCTCAGGCTCGTCTTCACCGCCTGCCACCCGGTGCTGTCCGCCGAGGCCCGCACCGCCCTCACGCTGCGTCTGCTCGGCGGTCTGAGCACGCCCGAGATCGCCCGCGCCTTCCTGGTCCCCGAACCGACGGTCGCCCAGCGGATCGTCCGCGCCAAGAAGACCCTGGCCACCAGGAACGTCGCCTTCGAGGTGCCGTACGGACCCGACCGCGAGGCCCGGCTGGGCTCGGTCCTGGACGTGATCTATTTGATCTTCAACGAGGGGTACGCGGCCACCGCCGGCGACGACTGGCTGCGCCCGGCGCTGTGCGAGGACGCGCTGCGGCTGGCCCGGCAGCTGGCGGCCCTGATGCCGAAGGAGCCCGAGGTCCACGCGCTGGCCGCGCTGCTGGAGTTCCAGGCGTCCCGCACCCCCGCCCGCACGGCACCCGACGGCTCGCCCGTCCTGCTGCGGGACCAGGACCGCCGCCGCTGGGACAGGCGGCTCGTCGCCCGGGGCATCGCCGCCCTGGAGAGGGCCGGAGCCACCTCCCCGTCCGGGCCGCCGGGCCCCTACGCCCTCCAGGCCGCCGTGGCCGCCTGCCACGCGCACGCGCCGACCTACGAGGACACCGACTGGACGGCCATCGCCACCCTGTACGGTCTGCTGGCCGTGCGCGCTCCCTCCCCGGTCGTCGAGCTCAACCGCGCCGTGGCCGTGTCGATGGCCGAGGGGCCGGGACCCGCGCTGGGGATCGTCGACGGCCTCGCCGCCGAGCCGTCCCTGCGCGAGTACCACCTCCTGCCCAGCGTCCGCGGCGACCTGCTGGTGCGCCTGGGCCGTCCGGCGGAGGCCAGGACCGAGTTCGAGCGGGCGGCCGCGCTGACGGGCAACGAGCGGGAACGGGAACTGCTGCTGGCGCGGGCCGACGAGTGCCGTAGAACCTGAGGCAGCCGAAAACCGGGCGACTTCCGCCGACTTCCAGCAACTTCCGGCAACTTCGAACACGCGTTGCTCGTATGTCTGTTCCCTTTGTGGCCGTGGCGACCTAGAGTGATCCGGCCGCTGTGGAACGACTGTGTGGCCGACGGTATGGGCGACGGGGGACGACGCCGACCAGGCCCGCACGCGGCTTCATCGACATCATGCGCATCACATGATCCCCGGGGGTCCACAACTTGAGACTGTTCACGCGCCGCCGCGCCGCGGCACTCGCCACCGCGGTGGTCCTCGCCGCCGCGGGCACCCTGGCCGCCGCACCCGGCGCCGTCGCCGACGACGCAGGGCCCTGGCCGGGCGTCGAGGGCAAGATCCTCAACGACGGCGGGTTGCTCGTCGACCCCGCCACCGGCAAGACCAGCACCATCCCCAACGTGGGGAGCTACGCCACCTGGGCGCCGGACGGAAGCCGCGTGCTCAGCGTGTCCGGCCAGATCTCCAGCGTCCTGCCCAACGGCACCAAGAAGATCACCCTGCCGTGGGCGCAGGGACTGCGCTCCAGCGCCCCGTACGAGGACCTGACCTTCTGGAACCGCGGCCGTTACGTCGTCTTCGCCAGCGGCGGCCAGCTCGCCTACGGCCCCTCCGACGCCTCTTGGGCGCCCGGCCCGCTGATGCCGGCGAATCTGGAGCCGGCCACCGTCTGCGACTCCGAACCGAGCGTGAACGTCAACGGCCTGGTCGCGTTCGAGCGCCGCGCCGGAAGCTGCAACGCCGGCGCCGGCGTGTACGTCTACGACGGCGCCAGGAAGACGGTCGAGCTCGCGCTGGCCGACGCCGAGCAGCCCGCCTGGTCCCCGGACGGCACCAAGCTGGCGTTCGTCCGCAAGGACACCGACGGCAACCCGCAGATCTTCACGGCGAAGGCCGACGGCACCGACGTCAGACAGCTCACCACCGGCCCGCGCCGGTACGCCGACCCGTCCTGGTCGCCCACCGGCAAGCGGATCGTCTTCGACGCCCACACCTCGCCGAACAGCGACGACGTGCACACCGTCGAGTACGTCGACACGACGACCGGCGAGCTGACCCCGGTCACGGACGCGACGAACAGCAGCCACGTCGGGAACCCCAGCTGGCAGCCGCTGCGCCAGAACGGCACCGGACGGGTGTGGGGCGCCAACGCCTACCTCACCGGCACCGCCTCGTCGCGCTGGACCTGGAACACCGTCGGCCACAGTGAGCCCGGCCTGATGAACGCCAAGTCCGCGGTGCTGGTCAACCAGGACGCCCCGGAGTACGCCGTCACCGCACCCGCCCTGGCCGGCCGGAAGGAGGGCCCGGTGCTGATGACCCAGAAGACCGGGCTCTCGTCGACGACGAAGAACGAGCTGAAGCGGATCCTGGCGCCGGGCAAGCCCGTCTATCTCGTCGGCAGCGCGTCCGTCCTCGACAACACGGTCGCCAGCCAGGTCAAGGCGCTCGGCTACGTCCCCGTGCGGCTGACCGGCGCGGACCGCTACGCGACCTCGGTGATGGTGAGCAGGACCGTCAGCTCCGCCCCCAAGTACGTTTTCCTGGCCGGCGGCACCGAGTACCGCGCGGCTCTCTCGGCGGCGGCCGCGGCAGGGTCCGACGGCTCCGCCAGCGCGGCCGGAGTCGTCCTCACCAACGGCAACAAGCTGACCGCGTCGGTGCAGTCGTACCTGAACAGCCTCAACCCCGACAAGACCATGATCATCCCGGTCGGTTCGGCGGCGAGCTACGCGCTGACCCACACGAGCTTCTCGCGGTGGCCGTCGACGTACTCGTACTACCCGATCTCGGGCACCACGGACGGGTCCATCTCGGTCGCCATCGCCATGTTCTGGTGGACCGCGCCGAACATGACCGGTCTCGCCTACTCCGGCGCCTGGCGCGACGGCGTGTCGGCCGCCGCGGCGGTGAACGTCTTCGGGCCGCTCCTGTGGAGCAGCAGCGCCACCGCGCTGTCGCCCGAGGTGAACAGCTACCTCGTGCGCGAGAGCGCCAGCGTCAACTCCATGGTGGCCTTCGGCGGCACCGGCTCGCTCGCCCAGGCCGAGCTGAACACCGCGGGTGCCTCGATGAGTGCGGGCAGCGCCTACTTCACCTACCGCCCGTACTACAACGGCCTCATCCCGGCCGCGTCGGCACGAGCTCTCGCCGCGCACGCCGACGGTGACGCCTCGGCGGCCACGGCGCAGCGCCCCGAACAGGCCGGCGCTCGGCCGAACCTGGCGCCGCTCAAGACGCTCCACCGGCAGTAACGGCCGGACCGGCGGGGGCGCCGAGGAGCATCGTCGGCGCCCCCGCCACCCGGGTCAGGAAGACGGTCGCCGAGTGCGGGCCCCGGTCCTTGGGGAGCACCTTCTTGCGCAGCTCCTCCGGCTCCACCGCCGACCCCCGCTTCTTCACGGTCAGGATCCCGACCCCGCGTTCCCGCAGCAGGGCCTTCAACTTCTTCACGTTGAAAGGGAGTTGATCGGTGATCTCGTAGGCGGTGGCGTACGGGGTGGGACGCAGGGCGTCGGCGGTGACGTAGGCGATGGTCTCGTCGATCAGCCCGCCGTCGACCTCGCGGGCCACGTCGGCGACCAGATGGGCCCGGACCACCGCGCCGTCGGGCTCGTACAGGTACCTGCCGACCGGCCGCACGCGCGGATCGGGCAGACCGCCGCCGAGCAGCGTCCGCGGTCCCGGCAGCAGGGTCGCCCGGACCGCGCCCGGCCCGCCGGTCCCGAACCACAGCACCGCCTCCTTCACGTCCCCGCCGTCCGAGATCCACTCGGCCTCGGCCTCGGCCGGGATCGCTTCGTGCGGCACGCCGGGCGCGATCTTCAAGGCGGCGCGGGGCGCGGCGAGGGCAGCGCCCACCGCCCAGGACAGCGGCGGCGAGTAGGCCTCCGGGTCGAAGACGCGTCCGCGTCCGCCCCGGCGGGCCGGATCGACGAACACGGCGTCATAGCCGCCGGTGTCCACCTCGGTGACGTCCGCCTCGCGCACCTCGATCAGTTCGCTCAGCCCCAGCGCCTCGGCGTTCGCGCGCGCCGTCTGTGCCGTCACCGGGTCCCGGTCCACGGCCAGCACCCGGATGCCGGCGCGCGCGAGCGCGATCGCGTCGCCGCCGATCCCGCAGCACAGGTCGGCGACGCAGGTCACGCCCATCGCCCGCATCCGTCCGGCCCGGTAGCCGGCGACGCTCGCCCGCGTCGACTGCTCCACGCCGTTCGGAGTGAAGAACATCCGGTCCGCGTCCTCGGCCCCGAATTTCACCGCCGCCCGCTGCCGCAGTCTGGCCTGGCCGATGGCCGCCGACACCAGGTCGGCCGGGTGCTCGCGGCGCAGCCGGGTGGCGACGGCGAGCTCGTCGGCCGGGGCGGTGCCGCGCACCGCGTCGAGGAGGGCGCGGCCCTCGGCAGTGAGCAGCGGAGCAAGGTCGTTCACCCCGCCATTGTCGGCCAACCGCCCGCCTCGCCGGTCAGGGGGCTCTGCCGGACCGGCGCGGGCGCCGAGCGCAGTCTCTGTGGGCCACCTGGTGGACGGTGGGCGTCCGGCGGCGGTGTCGGTCGGGGTTCGGGGACGGCGGCTGCGAGGATCCGGCGCCATGGGACCTGTCGTACAAAATGATGACAACCGCGGTTGTTCTCAGGGGTCGCGCCGGTGTGGGCGTACGGGAATCCGGCGCGGCCGCGGGCGTACGGGAATCCGGGGCGCGCTCGCCGTCCTCGCGCTGGCCGTCCTCGCGTCGGGCTGCGCGGGGGACGGCGGGGGCGTCGGCGGGGCGATCCGCCCCGCGCCGGGCCAGCAGCCCGATAAGGCCGCGCTCCCGGAGGCGCCGCCCGCCCGCGCCCTGCACGCGTACGCCGACCGGCTCCGGGCCGCCCAGCAGGCCCGCGTCGCGGCGGCGCGGCGCTGGGGTCTGAGGAAGGTCCCGCTGACGCCCCCGGCGCCGCCCGCGCACAAGCCGGAGATCACCACCCGCAAGGGCTTCGAGGTCGACGACCACGAGGAACTCGGCCTGCCGCCGGTCTTCACCACGATCCCGACCGAGGACAAGGTCGTCTTCCTCACCATCGACGACGGCGCCGAGAAGGACCCGGCGTTCCTGCGCATGATGAGCGAGCTGAAGGTCCCGTACACCGCCTTCCTCAGCAACTACCTGATCAAGGGCGACTACGGCTACTTCAAGAAGATGCGGGACCTGGGGGTGACCCTGAACAACCACACGCTCCATCACCCCTACCTGCCAGCCCTCTCCTACGCCCGCCAGAAACGCGAGATCTGCGGCATGCAGGAGGTGATGCGGGAGCAGTACGGCGTCCGCCCCGCCGTCTTCCGGCCACCGTTCGGCAACTACGACCAGGACACCCTGCGCGCCGCGAAGTCCTGCGGCGTGCGCTACGCCCCGCTCTGGGACGAGGAGGTCTTCGTGGACCACTGGGAGTACCGGGAGCCGGACCAGGACCTCCATCCGGGCGACATCGTCCTCACCCACTTCCGCGGCCGCGGCGAGTGGAAGGGCACGATGCCCGACATGGTCCGCCGGTTCCTCGACAAGGTCACGGCGAAGGGCTACGCGGTCGCCCGGCTGGAGGACTACCTGTGAGGGCGCGCGGACTGACGGCCGTCCTGCTGATCCTGGCCACCCTGACCGGTTGCGCCCAGTCCGTCGACCCGATCGAGCGCCTGGGCAGGAAGGCCGCCGCGCAGGGGCGCGAGCCCGCACCGAGCCCGTACCGCCGCTGGGGCCTGACGACTCCGCTGGCTCCCGCGCCGTCCCATCCCGTCCGCGTCCTGCCGGGCAGTCCGCAAACGGCTCTGCCGCCGGTCCTCGACCACGTCCCCACCACCGACAAGGTCGTCTTCCTCACCTACGACGACGGCGCCGAACGCGACCCTCACTTCGTCGACATGGTCCGCGAACTGCGCCTGCCGGTCAGCATGTTCCTCACCGACAGCGTGGTCGGCCCGGGGTACGCGCACTTCGCCCGGCTGCAGTCGGTCGGCGCGAGCATCCAGAACCACACCCTCGACCACCCGGTCCTGCGCGGTCTGCCCTACGCCGGGCAGCGCGCCGAGATCTGCGGCCAGCAGGACAAGCTCCGCGCCCGGTTCGGTCTGAGGCCCCGCCTCTTCCGCCCGCCCTACGGCGCCTACGACGTCACCACCCGGCGCGCCGCCGCCGACTGCGGCATCACGGCCCTCGTCCTGTGGCGCGCCGCCATGGGCCCCACCGGCCTCACCCGGGCCCACGGCCCCCACCGCCTCCACCCCGGCGACATCATCGCCGTCGCCCCGGACGAGACGACGGGCTCGGTCCTGCGCGAACGCACGACCCGCCTGCTGCGCCAGGTACAGGACCAGGGCCTGACGGTGGGCCGCCTGGAGGACTATCTGTAGGACGCCACGTCGCGGCCACGCCACGCCACGCCAGGTTGCGCCCCGCCCCGCCCTGTCCCGCCCCGCGCGCCGGGCGGCGAAGGCGTCGCCGAGCCGAAAACATGGCCGACGCGCCGCACGCATTGGCACTCCGCTTGACCGAGTGCTAATCGCGGCCATAGTCTCGGTTCTGGCACTCACCACTGGAGAGTGCCAACACAGCGACGGGCAGGTCCGGCACCCGCGACGACGGATCCACCTGGTCGCCACCTCAGACAGTTAACCCCGTGAGATCTCCGAAGGGGGAGGTCGGATCGTGACGACCACCAGCTCCAAGGTTGCCATCAAGCCGCTCGAGGACCGCATCGTGGTCCAGCCGCTCGACGCCGAGCAGACCACCGCCTCTGGCCTGGTCATCCCGGACACCGCGAAGGAGAAGCCCCAGGAGGGCGCCGTCCTCGCGGTGGGCCCGGGTCGCTTCGAGAACGGCGAGCGCCTGCCGCTCGACGTCAAGGTCGGCGATGTCGTCCTGTACAGCAAGTACGGCGGCACCGAGGTGAAGTACAACGGCGAGGAGTACCTCGTCCTCTCGGCTCGCGACGTCCTCGCGATCATCGAGAAGTAATTCACCGAGTTTTGCAGTGAACTGCGCCCCTGGCCCCCGCTACTTTGTGAAGCCGGGCGCTGGGGGCGCAGTTCGTTTCTCCCACGCTTTCCGAGAGGGCTGAACCGCTCCCATGGCGAAGATCCTGAAGTTCGACGAGGACGCCCGTCGCGCCCTTGAGCGCGGCGTCAACAAGCTTGCCGACACCGTCAAGGTGACGATCGGCCCCAAGGGCCGCAACGTCGTCATCGACAAGAAGTTCGGCGCCCCGACCATCACCAACGACGGCGTCACCATCGCCCGTGAGGTGGAGCTCGAGGACCCGTACGAGAACCTCGGCGCCCAGCTCGTGAAGGAGGTGGCGACCAAGACCAACGACATCGCGGGCGACGGTACGACCACCGCCACCGTGCTCGCGCAGGCGCTCGTACGCGAGGGCCTCAAGAACGTCGCCGCCGGCGCCTCCCCGGCCTCCCTGAAGAAGGGCATCGACGCCGCCGTCAAGGCCATCTCCGAGGATCTGCTGGCCACCGCCCGCCCGATCGACGAGAAGTCCGACATCGCCGCCGTCGCCGCGCTGTCCGCCCAGGACCAGCAGGTCGGCGAGCTCATCGCCGAGGCGATGGACAAGGTCGGCAAGGACGGCGTCATCACCGTCGAGGAGTCCAACACCTTCGGTCTGGAGCTGGACTTCACCGAGGGCATGGCCTTCGACAAGGGCTACCTGTCGCCGTACTTCGTGACGGACCAGGAGCGCATGGAGGCCGTCCTGGAGGACCCCTACATCCTCATCAACCAGGGCAAGATCTCCTCGATCGCCGACCTGCTGCCGCTGCTGGAGAAGGTCATCCAGACCAACTCCTCCAAGCCGCTGCTGATCATCGCCGAGGACCTGGAGGGCGAGGCGCTCTCCACCCTCGTCGTCAACAAGATCCGCGGCACCTTCAACGCGGTCGCGGTCAAGGCCCCGGGCTTCGGCGACCGCCGCAAGGCGATGCTGCAGGACATGGCCGTCCTCACCGGCGCCACCGTCATCTCCGAGGAGGTCGGCCTCAAGCTCGACCAGGTCGGCATCGACGTGCTCGGCTCCGCCCGCCGCGTCACCGTCACCAAGGACGACACCACCCTGGTCGACGGCGGCGGCAACTCCGGGGACGTCGTGGGCCGTATCGCCCAGATCAAGGCCGAGATCGAGAACACCGACTCCGACTGGGACCGCGAGAAGCTCCAGGAGCGCCTCGCGAAGCTGGCCGGCGGCGTGTGCGTGATCAAGGTCGGCGCCGCCACCGAGGTGGAGCTGAAGGAGAAGAAGCACCGTCTGGAGGACGCCATCTCCGCGACCCGCGCCGCGGTCGAGGAGGGCATCGTCTCCGGTGGCGGTTCCGCGCTGGTCCACGCCGCCAAGGTGCTGGAGGGCGGCCTGGGCAAGACCGGCGACGAGGCCACCGGTGTCGCCGTCGTCCGCCGCGCCGTCGTCGAGCCGCTGCGCTGGATCGCCGAGAACGCGGGCCTCGAGGGCTACGTCATCACCGCCAAGGTGGCCGAGCTCGACAAGGGCCAGGGCTTCAACGCCGCCACCGGCGAGTACGGCGACCTGGTCAAGGCCGGCGTCATCGACCCGGTCAAGGTCACCCGCTCCGCCCTGGAGAACGCCGCCTCCATCGCCTCCCTCCTCCTGACGACCGAGAC
Organism: Streptomyces sp. LUP30; assembly: GCF_001746365.1. Taxonomy (GTDB): domain Bacteria; phylum Actinomycetota; class Actinomycetes; order Streptomycetales; family Streptomycetaceae; genus Streptomyces. Next base: position 15,735 of record NZ_MJAJ01000022.1, on the reverse strand, counting down.
CCTCGTCGTCGAGAAGAAGGAAGAGGAGGAGCCGGCCGCCGGCGGCCACTCCCACGGCCACTCCCACTGACCCAGGTCGGTACCCACGGCACGAACCGAGGCCCGGCGCCCTGCAGACAAGAGGCGCCGGGCCTCGGCGTGCGTCCGCCGCTCCCGCGGCCGCCGGCCCGCTACTGCAGCGCGTCCAGCGCCCCCAGCTGGTCCATCAGGCCGAGCCGGTCGTACTGCCACCAGGCCTCGACGATCTTCCCGTCCTCCCGGCACCGGAAGATCGTCGCCCCGGTCATCGTGACGCTTCTGCCCGTGGCCGGGATCCCCATGAAGTCGCCCTTGTGGGCCCCGCGCCAGGTCCATCGGTTGCACACCCGGTCGCCCTGGGCGATCTGGTCGTCGAGCACGAAGTCGAAGTCGAAGCCGCTGCGCCACGCCTCGATCTCCCGGCGCATCGCGTCCATCCCCATCGTGTCCTGCGGGTTGGCCGGATCGTGGTCGTGGTACTCCTCGGCGATCAGCCCGTCGAGCGGCGGGAGCTCGCCCCGCGTGCCGATCGTGTCGAAGAACAGCCGTGCCGTCCGCGTGTACAGCTGTTCGTCCCGCACGACGTCGAGGTCCGTGAACGTCGGCATCTCGTCGCACAGGGCGACCAGCTCCTGGAAGACCTTGCCGGTCTCCGGGAGGTTGGAGTTGCGCATCGCCTCCTCGTACGAGGGGAACTCCACGATCTCGATGAAGTGCGAGTCGTCGGAGCGGTCCTTGGCGACGACCGCGTGGGTCGCGGTCCGCTTCCCCCGGGTCTGCTCGACCCATGTGTCCATCAGCCGGTCCATCTCGTCGAACCGGCTGGTCCTGCAGTCGATGAGCTGTACGAACGTCATGACGCCGCCTCCGGCCCCCCTGGGTCCCGGTCCCGTCCCGTCCATTTTCCCACCGGAGCGCCCACGTCACCCGTTCACCGCCGCACCCGTCACTGCGGCCCGTACTTGCGGCCCGTCCTCGAGCTGATCCCGCCCAGCAGCGACCGGGGCGTCACCTTCACCAGGCCCATCAGCGCCTTGTAGCGCGGGTCGGGGATCGACAGCGACTTGCCGCGCGCCAGGTCGTGCAGCGCCGCCGCGACCAGCTTGTCCGCGTCCAGCCACATCCAGCCCGGGATGTTGTCCGTGCCCATCCCGGCCCGCTCGTGGAACTCGGTGCGCACGAAGCCCGGGCAGAGCGCCATCAGCCGCACCCCGCTGCCCGCCAGGTCCTTCGCCGCGCCCTGCGTGAACTGCACGACCCACGCCTTGGACGCCCCGTAGGTCCCGCGCGGCACGAAGGCCGCCACGGACGCCACGTTGACGACCCCGCCGCGGCCGCGCTCGCGCATCGCCGCCGTCGCCGCCGAGGTCAACCGCAGCACCGCCTCGCAGTGCACCTTGAGCATCTTCAGCTCGTCGGCCATGGACACGTCGAGATAGCGGCCCTTGTTGCCGAAGCCGGCGTTGTTGACCAGCAGGTCGACGGGGTTCTTGCGGTCCCCGAGGCGGGCGGCCACCGCTTCGATGCCCTGGTCCGTGGCGAGGTCGGCGGTCAGCACCTCGGCCTCGATGCCGTGCCGGTCGTGCAACTCGGTCGCCTGCTCACGCAGGCGCTTGGTGTCCCGTGCCACGAGGACGAGATCGTGCCCGTCCGCCGCCAGTCTGCGCGCGAACGCGGCGCCGATGCCTGCGGTCGAACCCGTAATGAGAGCCGTTGTCATGGCGCAAGGTTAGTGACCCGCGGTGCGAGGATCCGCCCTCTGCACGCTGCCTCCCGAACGTGAAGGCCTCGTGAGCGCCCACTCGGTGAGAACGGCTCAGCCCCCGTGCTCCGCCACGTACTTCCGGGCCGCGGCGAGCGCCTCCGGATGCAGGGCCTCACCTGCCGCGAGCAGCCGGGGCAGCAGTTCCCGGTGCGTGGTGACGGCCTGGAACTGCATACGGGCCGTCACCTCGTGATCCGGCACATGGACGATCTCCACCGCGTCCCCCGCGCGGACGTCGCCCGCGACGATCACCCGGAGGTACGCGCCCGTCGCCGCCTTGTGCGTGAACCGCTTCACCCACTGCTGCTCGCCCAGATGCCCCTGGAAGGTGAGGCACGGTATCCGCCCGGCGGTCACCTCCAGCACCACCTCGGACCCGATCCGCCAGCGCTCGCCGATCCGCGCCCCCGAGACGTCGAGGCCCGCCGTGGTGAGGTTCTCGCCGAACACGCCGTTGCCCAGCGGGCGCCCCAGCTCGTGCTCCCACGCGTCGAGGTCCTCGCGCGCGACGGCGTACACCGCCTGGTCGTCGCCGCCGTGATGGCGCAGCTCGCACACCGCGTCCCCGGCCAGACCGCTCCCCCCGACCCCCTTCGGGCCGGGCGCCGAGACCCGTACGGGCCCCTCGACCGGCCGCTTGTCGATGCCGGTCAGCCCCTGCGGCTGGCCGGTGTACGGAACGGCCTTCGGACGGCCGAGATTGACTGACAGAAGCCTCATGACGGCACGGTAGGCGACCCGACGTCAAAGTGTCGACGCATTATTCGCGCCGGAACCCAAGGGTCCCTTATGCTTGACGGATGATCGAGGCCCGTCATCTCCGTGTGCTGCGCGCCGTGGCCACCACCGGCTCCTTCTCGGCGGCCGGGCGGGAACTGGGCTGCACCCAGCCCGCCGTCAGCCAGCAGATGAAGGCCCTGGAGGCGTCCGTCGGCACGCCTCTGCTGGTCCGCAGCGGCCGTGAGACGCGGCTGACCCAGGCGGGCGAGGCCCTCGTCCGGCACGCGGTGGGGATCCTGTCCGGACTGACGGCGGCCGAGGAGGAGGTCGCCGCGATCGCGGGACTGCGCGCGGGCCGGGTCCGTCTGGTCTCCTTCCCCAGCGGCAGCTCCACCCTGGTGCCCACCGCCCTCGCCGCGCTGCGCGCGGCGCACCCCGGCACCCGGGTGTCCCTGGAGGAGGCCGAGCCGCCGCGCTCGGTCGAGCTGCTCCGGGAGGGGGACTGCGACATCGCCCTCGCCTTCCGCTACGAGCGCGCCACGGGCGACGCCGCCATGGCGGGCCCCGGCGAGGGCGAGTGGGACGACCTGGTCGTGCGCCCTTTGCTGACGGACCGGCTGGTCGCCCTCGTGCCCGAGCGGCACCGCCTCGCGCGCGTGGGGTCCGTCGCCATCGACGATCTCGCCGCCGAGCCGTGGATCGCCGGCTGCCCGCGCTGCCGCGGCCAGCTGGTGCAGGTGTGCGAGCGGGCGGGCTTCACGCCCCGCATCGACTTCGCGACCGACGACTATCCGGCGGTGGTCGGTCTGGTGGGCGCCGGGCTCGGCGTCGCCGTCCTGCCCGAGCTCGCCATCGAGTCGGTGCGGCCCCGGGGCGCCCGCGCGGTCGCGTTGGAACCGGCGGTGCGGCGGGAGATCGTCGCGCTCACCCTGCCGGACCTGGCCCAGGTGCCGGCGGTGACGGCGACGCTGGAGCAGCTGGGACGCGCCGCGCGGCGCTGACGCCGCGGCACGGAAAAACGGAGAGCACGCGCGCGTGCTCTCCGATTCGCCGGATTTCGCTGGGCCGGCTTTTTCCGGCCACTTTCGCAGAAACGTTCCTTCATGTGTTCGAAGCGGTGTCTCTCGCGCCTGACGACGCCGACACCAGGCGGTTGCGCGCCCGCCCCATGAGCTCTTCGCGCTCGTCCTCGGTCAACCCGCCCCACACCCCGTACGGCTCGCGAACCGCCAGGGCGTGAGCCGCGCACTGCGCGCGGACCGGGCACCTCATGCAGACCTCCTTGGCCGAGTTCTCTCGAGCGCTCCGAGCCGCCCCGCGCTCACCCTCCGGATGGAAGAAGAGCGAACTGTCCACTCCGCGGCAGGCAGCCAGAAGCTGCCAGTCCCACAGGTCCGCGTTCGGTCCGGGAAGGCGGGAGAAATCTGCCATTGCGTGACCCCTTGTAGCCGTTCTGAGCGGATACGGTGCCCACGACCGTACAACTACGATCTAAGGAGATGAAAATATGACTCATTGCGAATCTAGCCTCAGACACCAGCAAAAGGGAAGAAATAGGGCTAAACGGGGCACGGGTTGTGATGAAAGCTTGAGGGTCCGTGTGGCTGACTCCTCTGTGTCCGGCCCCTCACGTAGAGTGCCGAAGAATGCACGCGGCCCCGTAACTCTTTCGAGTGACCGTCGTTGAGAGTGCGGTGGCGGTCGGAAACACAAAACGCTCGGGCAGGCGTCCGAGGCGGTCGACCGCACAGGTGACGATTCGTACCAGCCTGGAGGCACAAGGTGACGCGCATCAGCTGCGGAGGGCGGCCATGACTTCCGTCCTCGTCTGCGACGACTCCCCGCTTGCCCGAGAGGCGCTCCGCCGGGCGGTCGCGACCGTGCCCGGCGTCGAGCGCGTGACGACGGCGGCCAACGGTGAGGAGGTGCTCCGCCGCTGGGGCGCCGACCGCTCGGACCTGATTCTGATGGACGTACGCATGCCCGGACTGGGCGGCGTCGAGACCGTACGGCGACTGCTGTCCGCCGACCCCGGGGCGCGGATCATCATGCTGACCGTCGCGGAGGACCTCGACGGCGTCGCCCTCGCGGTCGCGGCCGGCGCCCGCGGCTATCTGCACAAGGACGCCTCGCGCGCGGAACTGCGGGCGACCGTCACCCAGGCGCTCGCCGACCCGACGTGGCGGCTCGCCCCGCGCCGGCTGCGTTCGGCCGAAATGGGTGCGGCCCCCACGCTCACCGCGCGGGAGATCCAGGTCCTCGAAGGCATGAGCCACGGCCGCTCCAACGCGGAGATCGGCCGTGAGCTGTTCCTCTCCGAGGACACCGTCAAGACGCACGCCCGACGGCTGTTCAAGAAGCTCGGCGCCTCGGACCGCGCGCACGCGGTGGCGCTCGGCTTCCGGTGGGGACTCGTCCGCTAGGGCCGTTCCCACCGCCCGCCCGGCCCGCGGCCCCGGAGCGTTCCGGGGCAGGACGGGCCTGGGCCGTCCGGTGGATCGCACCGGTTCGAGGTGACATCGGTCATTCATCGAGGAGAGCGGGCTCATGGGCGAACCTCCCTGCTCAGAGGCGGTCCGAGGGCCGACCGAGGGCTCCCGTCGGCGCACCGCGGGCGGGGGCTGCACAGGGTCCCGGCGGGCGCCCGCTGCTCGTTTCGCCGCGGATGCCGCATCCTTGAGGTGTGGAGTTCCTCGGGGACGAGTCGGTCGAGCGGAAGGGGAGGGCGCAGGGGATGAGTGCCGGCGCACCTGCTCATAACGCTTCGGTGCACAACGAAGGGCACGGTGCCGCGGCCGGTCCGGCCGCAGTGCACCATGGACCGATGCGCGATGACGAGGCGGTCACTGCCGTGGGGACGATCGGAGCACTCGTCCATCGCGCGGTGGACGGCGACGAGCAGGCGACCCACGACCTGCTGGCCCACGTCCATCCGCTGGCGCTGCGCTACTGCCGCACCCGGCTGTCCCGGCTGCCCGGCGACGCCCGCCACTTCGTGGAGGACCTCGCCCAGGAGGTCTGCGTCGCGGTCCTGCTCGCCCTGCCCCGCTACCGGGACACCGGCAGGCCCTTCGAGGCCTTCGTCTTCGCCATCGCCGCCCACAAGGTCGCCGACCTGCAGCGGGCCGCGATGCGCCATCCGGGCTCGACGGCGGTCCCGTCCGACGAGATGCCCGAACGGCCGGACGACTCGCTCGGCCCCGAGGAGCGCGCCCTGCTCAGCAGCGACGCGGAGTGGGCGAAGAAGCTCATGGCCAACCTGCCCGAGAACCAGCGCGAGCTGCTCCTGCTGCGCATCGCGGTGGGGCTCACCGCCGAGGAGACCGGCCAGATGTTGGGAATGTCACCCGGAGCGGTCCGCGTGGCCCAGCACCGGGCGCTCAGCAGACTGCGGGCGCTCGCCGAGCAGTGACGAATCCCGGTGGCCGCGCCGTCGCTGAACGGCCCGGTCGCCGATTCCGTACGAACATACGAAGACCGCACGCGCACGCGACCGTGGAATTCGGGCGGCGCGCTTCCCGTTAGCATGGACATCCGCACCGATCAAGGCCATTTGGGGAAGGTGTCATGACTGCCAACGTCGACGGAGTGCCCGGAAAATTCGCGACCCTCGGGCTGACCTACGACGACGTGCTGCTGCTGCCGGGTGCATCCGAGGTGCTCCCCAACGCGGTCGACACCTCGTCCCGCATCTCCCGCAACGTGCGGGTCAACATCCCGCTGCTCTCGGCGGCGATGGACAAGGTGACCGAGTCCCGCATGGCGATCGCGATGGCCCGCCAGGGCGGCGTCGGCGTGCTGCACCGCAACCTCTCCATCGAGGACCAGGTCAACCAGGTCGACCTGGTGAAGCGCTCCGAGTCCGGCATGGTCACCGACCCGATCACGGTGCACCCGGACGCGACGCTGGCCGAGGCCGACGCCCTGTGCGCCAAGTTCCGCATCAGCGGTGTGCCGGTCACCGACGGCGGCGGCAAGCTGCTCGGCATCGTCACCAACCGCGACATGGCCTTCGAGACCGACCGTTCGCGCCAGGTGCGCGAGGTCATGACCCCGATGCCGCTGGTCACCGGCAAGGTGGGCATCTCCGGCGTCGAGGCCATGGAGCTGCTGCGCAGGCACAAGATCGAGAAGCTTCCCCTGGTCGACGAGGCGGGCGCCCTCAAGGGCCTCATCACGGTCAAGGACTTCGTCAAGGCCGAGAAGTACCCCCGGGCCGCCAAGGACGCCGAGGGCCGGCTGCTCGTCGGCGCGGCGGTGGGCGCCAGCCCCGAGGCGCTGGAGCGCGCCCAGGCCCTCGCCGAGGCCGGCGTGGACTTCCTGGTCGTCGACACCTCGCACGGCCACAACAGCAACGCCCTCAGCTGGATGTCGAAGATCAAGTCGAGCGTGCGCGTCGACGTGATCGGCGGCAACGTCGCCACCCGTGACGGTGCCCAGGCCCTGATCGACGCCGGTGTCGACGGCATCAAGGTCGGCGTGGGCCCCGGTTCGATCTGCACCACGCGCGTGGTCGCCGGCATCGGCGTCCCGCAGGTCACCGCCATCTACGAGGCGTCCCTCGCCGCCCGTCCGGCGGGCATCCCGCTGATCGGCGACGGCGGCCTGCAGTACTCCGGCGACATCGGCAAGGCGCTCGCCGCCGGCGCCGACACGGTGATGCTGGGCAGCCTCCTCGCGGGCTGCGAGGAGTCGCCGGGCGAGCTGCAGTTCATCAACGGCAAGCAGTTCAAGTCCTACCGCGGCATGGGCTCGCTGGGCGCCATGCAGTCCCGCGGCCAGGCCAAGTCGTACTCCAAGGACCGCTACTTCCAGGCGGAGGTCGCGGCCGACGACAAGCTCGTGCCCGAGGGCATCGAGGGCCAGGTGCCCTACCGCGGCCCGCTCGGCAACGTCCTGCACCAGCTCGTCGGCGGTCTGCGCCAGACCATGGGCTACGTGGGCGCCGCCACCATCGAGGAGATGGAGAGCAAGGGCCGCTTCGTGCGGATCACCTCCGCGGGCCTCAAGGAGAGCCACCCGCACGACATCCAGATGACGGTCGAGGCGCCGAACTACAGCAGCAAGTAGGCGTTCCGCGCGCGTGGGACACCGCGACGAGGGCGGTCCCGGGGCATCCGGGGCCGCCCTCGTCGTACCCGTCGGCGATACTGGAAGACGCTGAACGCATCAGGGAAAGGCCACAAACGTGACTGAGATCGAGATCGGGCGCGGCAAGCGCGGCCGCCGGGCGTACGCCTTCGACGACATCGCCGTCGTCCCCAGCCGCCGTACGCGGGACCCGAAGGAGGTCTCGATCGCCTGGCAGATCGACGCCTACCGCTTCGAGCTGCCCTTCCTGGCGGCTCCCATGGACTCGGTCGTCTCCCCGGCCACCGCGATCCGCATCGGCGAGCTGGGCGGCCTGGGCGTACTGAACCTCGAAGGCCTGTGGACCCGCCACGAGGACCCGCAGCCGCTGCTCGACGAGATCGTGAGCCTGCCCGTGGAGGCGGCCACCCGACGGCTCCAGGAGATCTACGCCGCTCCCATCAAGGAGGAGCTGATCGGGCAGCGCATCAAGGAGGTGCGCGACTCGGGTGTGGTCACCGCCGCCGCGCTCTCCCCGCAGCGCACGGCCCAGTTCTCCAAGGCCGTCGTCGACGCGGGCGTGGACATCTTCGTCATCCGCGGTACGACCGTCTCGGCGGAGCACGTCTCCGGCTCGCACGAGCCGCTCAACCTGAAGCAGTTCATCTACGAGCTCGACGTCCCGGTGATCGTCGGCGGCTGCGCCACCTACACCGCTGCCCTGCACCTGATGCGCACGGGTGCGGCGGGCGTCCTGGTCGGCTTCGGCGGCGGCGCGGCGCACACCACGCGCAACGTGCTGGGCATCCAGGTCCCGATGGCGACGGCGGTCGCCGACGTGGCCGCGGCCCGTCGCGACTACATGGACGAGTCCGGCGGCCGCTATGTGCACGTGATCGCGGACGGCGGCGTCGGCTGGTCCGGCGACCTGCCCAAGGCGATCGCCTGCGGCGCCGACTCGGTGATGATGGGCTCCCCGCTGGCCCGCGCGACCGACGCGCCGGGTCGTGGCCACCACTGGGGCATGGAGGCCGTCAACGAGGAGCTGCCGCGCGGCAAGAAGGTCGACCTCGGCACGGTCGGCACCATCGAGGAGGTCCTCGCGGGTCCCTCGCACACGCCCGACGGCTCGATGAACTTCTTCGGCGCCCTGCGCCGCGCCATGGCCACCACCGGCTACAGCGAGCTCAAGGAGTTCCAGCGCGTGGAGGTCACGGTGGCGGACTCGGTGCACCGCCGCTGACCCCGGCGCCCCGCAGGACCCTCGAAAGGGGCCGGCTCCTCACCCGGGTGAGGAGCCGGCCCCTTTTCCTGCGTCGGTTCACAACCGGTGCGCCGCTCCCGTGGGAGTCGCCCCCCGCGTGTCGAGCAGGAGCTGCGCCTTCACCGACAGGCCCTGGAGGTCGTAGGTGCGGTGCTGCTGGAGGAGGATCGTGAGGTCGGCGTCGGCGGCGGCTTCGTAGAGGGAGTCGGCGCGCGGGACCGGGCGGTCCAGAACGCTCCAGGACGGGACGTGCGGGTCGTTGTAGCTGACGGCCGCGCCGAGCTCCATGAGGCGGATCGCGATCTCGCGCGCCGGGGTGTTCTGCTGGTCGGCGAGGTCGGGCTTGTAGGTGACGCCGAGCAGCAGCACGCGTGCGCCCCGGGCCGATTTGCCGTGCTCGTTGAGGAGGGCGGCGGCGCGCTGGACGACGTAGCGGGGCATGCGGCTGTTGACCTGCTGGGCGAGTTCGACCATGCGCAGGGGGCTGCCGGGGTGGCCGGTGCGGTCCAGGGGGACGGAGTGGCCGCCGACGCCGGGTCCGGGACGGAAGGCCTCGAAGCCGAAGGGCTTGGTCTCGGCGCAGCGGAGGACGTCCCACAGGTCGACGCCCAGGTCGTGGCAGAGGACGGCCATCTCGTTGACGAGGGCGATGTTGACGTGCCGGAAGTTGGTCTCCAGGAGCTGTACCGTCTCGGCTTCGCGCAGGCCGCGCGCGCGTACCACCTTGTCGGTCAGACGGCTGTAGAAGGCGGCGGCGGACTCGGTGCAGGCGGGGGTGAGCCCGCCGATGACCTTCGGGGTGTTCGCCGGGGTGAAGGCGCGGCTGCCGGGGTCGACCCGGCTGGGGGAGTAGGCGAGGTGGAAGTCGCGGCCCGCGCGCAGGCCCGACGTCTCCTCCAGCAGCGGCCGCAGGAAGTCCTCCGTGGCCCCGGGGTGCACGGGCGACTCCAGGATCACGGTGGTGTGGGGACGCAGGTGTCCGGCGAGGGTGCGGGCGGCCGCCTCCACCTGGCTCAGGTCGAGTCCGCCGTCCGCGTCGCGCGGGGTCGGGGCGCAGATGACGGCGGTCCGCACCCGTCCCAGTTCGGCGGGGTTGGTGGCGGGCCGGAAACCCTCCGAGAGCATCCGGCGCAGTTCGGCGGGGCTGAGGGAGCCGGCCTCGGGGCCGGTGCGGTAGCCGACGGTGGGGATGCCGGCGGCGACGGCGGCCTGAGCCAGGGGCAGGCCGAGCGGGCCGAGTCCGATGACGGCGAGATCTGCGGGCATGGCGTATGCCGTCCTTCCCAGTAACCGAGGTGGGACAGGTGCGCAAGCCCGGTGGACAGGATGGACGAGCGCAATGTCAGACTAGGAGTAAATATGACCGTTATGCGGGATTGATCGACTGTGTTGGGCCGACTGTGTCGCCCGGCCGGGGTCGGCCTTCCGCGACCAGCGGCCACCGCCGCCTCCGCCGCCCCCGCACGGCCCGCGCGGTTCGGTGGACAACGGTGCGAGCAGCCGTGTGAGCAGCGGTGTTCTTCCGACGGGCCGCATCCGGTCCCGGGCGAGTCGGCCACAGGCCGGAGGCGTGTGGTGGCTGATGTCGGGCATCAAGGTCAGAATTTGGGCATGAGGGATAGGAACCGGGTCTCGCCCTGACAGGGTGCGGCCGGCGCGACCGACAGCGGGAGGCAGCGGTGAGGACAGCGACACTGGGGCCGGCACAACGAGCAGAGTCACTGGCGGCCATGGCCGAGCGCGAGCTGGACGTGCTGGTGGTGGGCAGCGGTGTGGTCGGCGCGGGCACCGCCCTGGACGCCGTGACCCGCGGCCTGTCCACGGGACTGGTCGAGGCGCGCGACTGGGCGTCCGGCACGTCGAGCAGGTCGAGCAAGCTGATCCACGGCGGTCTGCGCTATCTGGAGATGCTGGACTTCGCCCTCGTGCGGGAGGCGCTCAAGGAGCGCGGCCTGCTGCTGGAGCGGCTCGCCCCGCACCTCGTGAAGCCGGTGCCCTTCCTGTATCCGCTCCAGCACAAGGGCTGGGAGCGGCTGTACGCGGGGTCGGGCGTCGCGCTGTACGACGCCATGTCCATGGCCCGCGGGCACGGCAGGGGCCTGCCGACGCACCGTCACCTGAGTCGCCGCCACGCCCTGCGCGTCGCCCCCGCGTTGAAGAAGGACGCGCTGGTCGGCGCGTTGCAGTACTACGACGCCCAGATGGACGACGCCCGCTTCGTCGCCACCCTGGTGCGCACCGCGGTGTCCTACGGGGCCAAGGCGGCCAACCGCGCGCGCGTGACGGGCTTCCTGCGCGAGGGCGAACGGGTCGTCGGCGCGCGGGTCCAGGACCTCGAGGCGGGCGGGGAGTACGAGGTCCGCGCCCGGCAGATCGTCAACGCCACCGGCGTGTGGACCGATGACACCCAGGCGATGGTCGGGGAACGCGGCCAGTTCCACGTCCGCGCCTCCAAAGGCATCCACCTCGTCGTCCCCCGGGACCGCATCAGCTCCTCCACGGGGCTCATCCTGCGCACCGAGAAGTCGGTGCTGTTCGTGATCCCCTGGGGGCGGCACTGGATCGTCGGCACGACCGACACCGACTGGGACCTCGACAAGGCCCACCCGGCCGCCTCCAGCGCCGACATCGACTATCTCCTCGAACATGTGAACTCTGTGCTCGCGACCCCCCTGACCAGGGACGACGTCGAGGGCGTGTATGCGGGCCTGCGGCCGCTGCTGGCCGGCGAGTCGGACGCCACCAGCAAGCTGTCCCGTGAGCACACCGTCGCGCACCCGGTGCCCGGGCTGGTGGTCGTGGCGGGCGGCAAGTACACGACGTACCGGGTGATGGCGAAGGACGCCGTCGACGAGGCGGTCCGCGGGCTCGACCAGCGGGTGGCCGACTGCGTCACGGAGGACGTGCCGCTGCTGGGCGCCGAGGGCTACCGGGCGCTGTGGAACGCGCGGGCGCGGATCGCGGCGCGGACGGGCCTGCACGTGGTGCGGGTCGAGCATCTGCTCAACCGGTTCGGGACGATGGCGGAGGAGGTGCTGGACCTCGTCGCCGAGGACCCGTCGCTGGGCGAGCCGCTCCAGTTCGCCGACGACTATCTGCGCGCCGAGATCGTCTACGCCGCCTCGCACGAGGGCGCCCGGCATCTGGACGACGTGCTGACGCGCCGTACGCGCATCTCCATCGAGACGTTCGACCGGGGCACCCGCAGCGCCCGGGAGGCCGCCGAACTGATGGCGCCGGTCCTCGGCTGGGACAAGGCCCGCATCGAGCGCGAGGTCGAGCACTACGAGAAGCGGGTCGAGGCCGAGCGCGAGTCCCAGCGCCAGCCCGACGACCTGACGGCGGACGCGGCCCGGCTGGGGGCCCCGGACATCGTGCCGCTCTGACCTTCACCCTCCGTCGCGCGCCGACTCCCCGGTGGCGTCGGACGGCCTGTTCCGGCGTGCTCCGGCAGTGTTCGGGCGTGTTCCCGCGGTGCTCCGGTCTCAATGGCGTTCCGGTCTCGGACCGTCTTCGGATTTCCTTCGGAGCGTTTCACTCGAACGGGTGTATCGCACCGGGATCCCTGTTCGTGACCGGAGCGTTGTACGGGGTGCGAGGACAGAACTCGGCAGCGGACAGGGCCGGTTCGAGGCCGGGTGCTGCGATCGCCGTCGGGTCCGCCCGGAACGTGAGGGCACCCGCTCGCCCGGCGCGGCAGCGCACGGCGTCACGGATTCTCCTTCCGCGTCACGCCCTTCGGGCGGAGCGTGGTGCACCTTCTGGCCGGAATGCGTCACCTGCCGGGTGCGACCGGGAGGCGATGAGGGGCACCCTGGGCGTCGGGCACTTGTCGGGTGAGGGACAATGGAGGCTCTGTCAGGGCGGGTTGCATGAGGGGACGCATGTCGGAGGCGGAGCGGGCGGGAACACCCCGTCAGGACAAGAGCGCACGTCTCCTCGCCGGGCGGTACCGGCTGGGAGACGTACTCGGCCGCGGCGGCATGGGGACGGTGTGGCGCGCCGAGGACGAGACCCTCGGACGCACGGTCGCCGTCAAGGAGCTGCGGTTCCCGGGGAACATCGACGAGGACGAGAAGCGCCGGCTGATCACGCGGACGTTGCGCGAGGCCAAGGCCATCGCGCGGATCCGCAACAACAGCGCGGTGACGGTCTTCGACGTGGTCGAGGAAGACGACCGGCCGTGGATCGTGATGGAGCTCGTCGAGGGCAAGTCGCTCGCCGAGGTCATCCGCGAGGACGGCGTGCTGAAGCCGAAGCGGGCGGCGGAGGTCGGTCTGGCGATCCTCGACGTGCTGCGGTCGGCACACCGTGAGGGCATCCTGCACCGGGACGTGAAGCCGTCGAACGTGCTGATCGCCGAGGACGGCCGGGTGGTGCTCACCGACTTCGGCATCGCCCAGGTGGAGGGCGACCCGTCGATCACCTCCACCGGCATGCTCGTCGGGGCGCCCTCGTACATCTCCCCGGAGCGGGCCCGCGGGCACAAGCCGGGGCCGGCGGCGGACCTGTGGTCGCTCGGCGGTCTGCTGTACGCCTCGGTCGAGGGCTCGCCGCCGTACGACAAGGGCTCCGCGATCGCCACGCTCACGGCGGTGATGACCGAGCAGTTGGAGGAGCCGAAGAACGCGGGTCCGCTGAAGGACGTCATCTACGGCCTGCTCACCAAGGATCCCGCGCGCCGGCTCGACGACGCCGGTGCGCGGGCGATGCTCAACGCCGTGCTCCATGCGCCCGAGCCCGGTCATGCCGAGCCGGCTGACGTGACGAAGGTCGTGCCGCTGCCGGCTCAGCCCGACGAGCCCGCGGGCAAGGGGAGTTCGGCGGGCACGGAGGCGGGCGAGAAGCTGCGCGGGGCGTTCCGGTCCGTGCGGAAGGCCGCCGTCGCGGCGGGCGCGGCCACCTCGGCGGCAGCCTCCCGCGCCAAGCCGACCGGCGGGGCAGGCGCTTCCGGTTCGGTGAGCGCGGGTGAAGCGCAGCAGGACGGTGCGGTCCGGGGTGCCGGGGCAGCCGCCCCGCCCGCCCGTCCCACGCCCGCCTCGGCGCCGACGTCCAGGCCGGCGACCGGGGCGGCGGCTGGATCCGCGGCGTCGTCCGCGTCCGTGCCGGCGGCCCGCTCCGGGAACGGTGCGAGCACCGTCTCCGCCTCGCGGTCCGGTTCGAGTTCCGCCATGGGTTCCGGTTCTGGTTCCGGTTCGGGCGCGGGAGCGCAGGGCGGGGGCGCCGGGCGGAGTTCGGGGTGGCCCGTCATGACGCCTCCGGACCTGCCGCCGCGCCCCGTGCCCAGGGCGCCGCTGACCGACGTGGTGCCCAAGCGGACGTTGGTCATCATCGCCGCGGTGGTGCTGCTCGCGGTGCTCGGCACCGTGCTGGCCCTCACGCTCGGCGGTGACGACGACAAGGCGAGCGGCGCGAAGGGCGGCGGGACGGTCGCCGGCGCGAGCCCGGGCGCCGGCACCAAGGAGGACGGGAGCGGCGGGACCCACACCGGTGGGTCGCAGTCCGCCTCCGCCTCCGGTTCCTCCTCCAACGACACCGCGGTGGCCGGAGGCGCCGGGGCCGGCGTCACCCCCGGCGGTGCCGGCGAGGCGGCGACGACGCCGCACAAGGGTGCTCAGGGCTACTCGATCGGCCTGCCCGCGGGGTGGAAGTTCAAGACCTCCTCCGGCGACGGCGACCGTTTCACCGGCCCCGACGGGCAGAAACTGCTCGTCGCCTGGACGACCACGCCCAAGGGCGACCCGCTGACGGACTGGAAGAACCAGGAGCGCTACATGGTGCGCTCGCAGTACAAGAAGATCCAAATAGCGCAGGTGCCCTACCGCGGCTGGAAAACGGCCGACTGGGAGTTCACCTACACGGAGGGCGGGACGGCGTACCGCACCGTCGACCGCGGGTTCGTCGTGAACGACGGGCTCGCGTACGCGCTGATGTACACCGCGAAGTCGGCCGCCTGGGACACCGCTCTGCGGGAGACCACGTGGAAGGCGCTCACGGACACCTTCAAGCCGAAGAAGTAGCCGTCGCCGGACGGCCGGGTTCGGGGTGAGATCCTGCATCCCCTCTTTGCGGGTTGCCTCCGGCACGTATCGTGAGTGCTTGCGGACCGTACGCATCCAGCTATAAGGCCGGATTCGGCTGTAACGGCACGCAGGACGAACGGAATTGACCGACCGGGCGGCCGGGGGAGGCAACGTGGACGACTATGCGGGTCGGGTACTCGTCGACCGCTACCGCCTGCCGTTGCCGCCCTCGGACGAGTACGAACTCACCGAGTCCCGCGCCTTCGACACCTACAGCGGGCAGGAAGTCCTGGTCCGCCAGGTGCCGTTGCCGGAGGTCGTCGAGGCCGAGGTGCTCGACGCGGAGGGCCTGCCCGAGGGGTTCACGGCGCGTGAGCGCGGGGCTCGGCGGCCCACCGGCCGGGCCGCGGGCGCCGGCGCGGGGACCCGGCGGCCCGCCGACCCCGTCGTACGGCGGGCGATGGAGGCGGCCCAGGCGACGGCGAGCATCCCCGACCACCCACGGCTCGACCAGGTCTTCGACGTGTTCGCCGAGGGCGGCTCGCTGTGGATAGTGAGTGAACTGGTGGCCGCGCGCCCGCTGTCGGCGCTGCTCGCCGAGAAGCCGCTGACGCCGTACCGGGCCGCCGAGGTCGCCTCCGACGTGCTGATGGCGCTACGGGTGCTGCACGCCCATGGCTGGGTGCACCGCAACATCACCGCCCGCACGGTCCTCGTCTGCGACGACGGGCGGGTGATGCTGACCGGCCTCGCGGTCGGCGCGGCGGAAGAGGCGCTGTGCGGGTACGACCCGGTGCCGGCCGCGGACCCGGCGCCCGCGCCCGGCGATGGCGGCCACGGCGACGGAGCCGGCGGGACCGGCGGCCGCGCCGGCA
>NZ_MJAJ01000021.1 GCF_001746365.1 Streptomyces sp. LUP30 | reverse complement strand
CGGCTCGGCCGCCCCGAAGCGCGCGGCGCCGCCGGCGGTCGGTCCGCCGCAGCCGAGCGGCGCCGAGCTCGACTACCCGGCGCTCGTCCTGAGCGGCCCCGACGAACAGGGAGGGCGCCGCGGCCGGCTGTTCCCCGACGCTCCCTACGACCCGGTGGCGGCCGAGTACCGCCGCCGCGCCGAGGCCGTGGCCGCGCTGCCGCTTCCCGGCCACGCAGTGCCGCCCCGCGTGTCGGCCGGTTCCTTCGACCACCGCTTCGACGCCGTCGCCCGCGCCGACATCCCCTCGGACGGCGCCTGGCACACCGTCACCGTCGGCGAGATCCCGGTCGCACTGCGCACCGAGTACCTGTGCGTGCCGTCCGTGGAACAGACGGTGTACGGGACGCTGGTGCTCTCCCACTCCACCGACCAGGCGTTGCTGGCCGGTCCGGTGGAGGTCGTCGTCGGAGACGACTTCCTGCTGACCGCCGCCCTGCCCACGCTCGCCCCGGGCGGTGTGTGCCGGGTGGGGCTCGGCCCGGCCGAGGGCGTCCGGGTCACCCGTCGCACCACGATGCACGAGTCGACGTCGGGGCTGCGCAACTCCACCACGGTGCTCGATCACCGCGTCCATGTGGAGCTGGCCAACCGCCTTGCCGGGCCGGTCACCGTGGAGGTCCGCGAGCGGGTCCCGGTCACCTCCGACGGGGACGTGCGCATCGAGGAGCGAGCCGACTGGTCGAAGCCCCGCGACGACGCCGACCCGGAGCACCACGTCCCCGGCGCCCGCATCTGGCGGGTGGACCTGCCCGCCGGTGGCGCCACCGCCCTCGACGGCGGCTACGAGATCCGCATCCCGTCCGCCAAGGCCCTGGCCGGCGGCAACCGCAGGAGCTGACACAGCCCATGTCCACGGCACCGGAGCCGATCCCTCTCCCCGTCACCGCCGTCACCTGTCTGGAGGACCGCGCCCACGTAGAACGCAGCGCCGAGCTCGCCCTGGAGGCCGGAGTCCAGCGGCTGCGTCTGGGGCCCGTCAGCGCGCTGGCCGTCGACCGCACGCTGCACGCCGAACTGACCGCCCCGTACGCGGCGACCGTGCTCGACGTGCGGATCGTGCGCAGCTGGCAGCCGCGCGGGCCGCAGCCCTCCGACGAGGACTCGCCCCTGCGCCGCCGGACGAAGGCCCTCGAAGCGGAGCTGAAGGATCTGGGCCGGCGGCGCGACCGGCTGCAGACGCGTCTGGACGTGCTCGGCCGGCTCGCCGCCGACCTCCTGCGGGAGATCGGCGAAGGAGCCGGACACGGGGAGAGCGAGGGGCCCCGCTGGCATCGTGAGCTGGACCGGGTGGACGCCGAACGCGACTCCCACGGCGAGCGACTGCGCGCCGTGGACGCCGAGTCGGCTGCCCGGAACGCCGAACTGGTCGAGATCCAGCGGGCCGTGGAGCTCGCCGAGGAGGAACCGGCCGAGCTGATCGGCCACATCGAACTGACCGTCGAGGCCACGGCCGCCGGTCCGGCCGGGCTGCGGCTGGGCCATCTCACACCGTGTGCGCTGTGGCGGCCCGTCTACCGGGCCGTGCTCGACGGCGACTCCCTGACGTGGGAGACCGACGCGATGGTGTGGCAGCGCACCGGCGAGGACTGGTCGGACGTCCGGTTGACGCTGTCGACGGCGCGCTCGGCACTGGCGACCGAGCCGCCCCGGCTGGGCGAGGACCGGCTGACCCTTCAGGACCGCTCCTCGGCAGAGCGCCGCACGGTCGACGTCGAGCTGCGCGAGGAGGACGTCGCCGAGCTCGGGCCGGCCCCCGTGCTCGGCCTGCCCGGGGTGGACGACGGTGGCGAGGTCCGGGTGCTGAGCGCCCCCGCAGCGGTGTCCGTGCCGGCCGACGGGCGTGCCCACCGGGTGCCGGTGTCCGTCTTCACCACGACCGCCGGGATCGAGCACGCCTGTGCGCCCGAGCTGTCG
The DNA here is from genome assembly GCF_001746365.1 of Streptomyces sp. LUP30. GTDB lineage: Bacteria > Actinomycetota > Actinomycetes > Streptomycetales > Streptomycetaceae > Streptomyces. The sequence goes on along the minus strand of NZ_MJAJ01000021.1, from coordinate 135,434 downwards.
CCGCTGGTCACCGAGGTGGTGCGGTTCGACAACCTGTCGGGGCACGCGCTCCTCGCCGGTCCCGTCGACCTGGTCCGCCGCAGCGGGTTCAGCGGCCGCGGCGCGCTGGACTTCACCGCCCCGGGCGCCGCCGCGGAACTCGCGTACGGCAGCCGCGACGACCACCGGGTCACCCGGCAGACCGAGGAGACCCGCGACACCTCCGCGATCACCCAACGCACCCTGGTCACCCGCACGGTGCGGATCCACCTGTCCCGGTTCTCCACCCCCGGCGAACACGGCGACCAGACGGTCGTCCTGCGCGAGCGGATCCCGGTCTCCGAGGTCTCGGCGGTGCAGACACGTGTGCGGGAGGACGCCTGCTCCCCCGTCCCCGACGCGGTCGACGCCGACGGCATCGCCCGCTGGAACCTCGTCCTGCCTCCCGGGGGCCGGCGCACGGTCACTCTGGTCTACGAGCTGTCGGCGAGCGCCAAGGTCACCGGGCTGTGATCCCGTCGGGCCGGTGCCGCGTCCGCGTGAGGCGGATGCGGCGCCGGCCCGCCGGGTGCGCGGGTCGACGGCTTCGCGCTTGTCGACGGCGTGGCGGGCGGCCTCAGTTGCCGATGGTCACCCGGAAGATCTTGTCCGATCCGTCCGCCGCTCCCCCGTTGTTGTCGCAGTTGGTCGTCGACAGCCACAGCTGGTCGGCTCCCGGAACCTTGGTCACGGTCCGCAGGCGGCCGTAGGAGCCGACGTAGTACGCCGTCGCCGTGCCGACAGTCTCCGTGTCGCCGTTGATCGGGATGCGCCACAGCCGCTCGCCGCGCAGGGACGCCATGTAGACGGTGTTGCGGACGATGGCGATGCCGCTCGGCGAGGCCTCGGCGACGTTCCAGGTCTTCTTGGGGTTGGTCATGCCGGAAACGTCACAGGCGCCTTCACAGGTCGGCCAGCCGTAGTTGGCGCCCGGCTTGATCAGGTTGAGCTCGTCCTTGGAGCTGTTGCCGAACTCCGCTTCCCACAGCCGTCCGTTGCGGTCGAAGGCGAGGCCCTGCGGATTGCGGTGGCCGTAGCTGTAGACGTAGGTGCCGAACGGGTTGCCGGGGGCGGCCTTGCCGTCCGTCGTCATGCGCAGGATCTTGCCGTTCAGGGAGTTCTTGTCCTGAGCCAGGTCGGGGGTCTGGGCTTCGCCGGTCGAGACGTAGAGATAGCCGTCAGGACCGAAGGCCAGCCGTCCGCCGTTGTGGTAGCGGTTCTTCTTGATGCCCTGGAGGAGAACCGTGTAGCCGGTCAGCGAGTCGCCGTCGTACCTCATGCGGACGACCCGGTTGCCCTCGGCCGCGGTGTGCATGAAGTAGACGTAGTGGTCGGAGGCCCACTTGGGGTCGACGGCGACGCCGAGCAGTCCGCCCTCGCCGTTGGTGGTGACGACGTTCGGCACCGTGCCCACCTGGGTCCTGGCCCCGTCCTTGGTCGCCTTCCAGACCCGGAAGTCGTCCCGTTCGGTCACCAGCGCGCTCTGTCCGTCGGGCATCCAGTAGATGCCCCAGGGGATCGTCCAGCCGCTGGAGACGGTGGCGATCGAGGACGGCACCCCGCCGTCGGCCGCACACGCCTTCGTTCTGAAGGCGACCGTGTTGCCGGGCGGGGACACGTTGCCGGCGGCGTCCCTGGCCACCACGTTCAGGGTGTACGGACTGTCGCAGGCGAGCCCGCTGAGCGTGGTGGACGTGCCGGTGACCGTCTTGTAGACGGTGTCGCCGCTGCGTACGTCGTAGCCGGTGACACCCCTGTCGTCGGTCGACGCGCCCCACTTCAGCTCCGCGCTGTCCGCCGTGACGGCCGTGGCGCTGAAGGTTCCCGGCGCGGTGGGCGCCGTCGTGTCGGAGCTGGGCGCGGTCGTGCAGTCGACCACCGGACTGGCCTGAGAGGTGTTGCCGGCCGCGTCCCGCGCGATGACGGTCAGGTCGTAGACGGTGTCGGGACGCAGCCCTGTGAGCGCCTTCGAGGTGGCGTCGCCCGCGGCCTCGCCCAGTTTGTTGCCGTGTTCGTAGAGGTCGTACGCCGTCACGCCCACGTTGTCGGTCGAGGCGCCCCAGGACAGCGTGAGCCGGTCCTCGCCGATCGCCGAGCAGTTCGGCTGTCCCGGCCGGGTGGGCGCCTGACCGTCGGCGGCCGCTCCGACCCCGATGCGGTCGAGGTTGGGGCCGCCGTTCGCCGTGGTGGCGGTCGCTCGGATCTTGTTGACGCCCGCGGTCAACGGCACGTCGACGGTCTTGCTCGCCCAGGTGTCCCAGTCGGCGGTGGCCGGGAACGAGACGCCCGGGGCGACGACCGTCCCGCCGACGGAGATGTCCATCGGCCGGTCGACGGACGTGCCGTTGGCGTAGCGCAGCGTGACGGACGCGGTCCCCGCGGCGGCGGCGCCGACCGTGAACTCCACGGCGGAGCCCTTGACGTTGGTGAAGTCCACGAACCCGGTGCCGGTGTACCCGGTGTGGTTGGTCGCGACGACGCCCTGGGTGACGACGGCGTCCTCGGCCTGGTAGTCGGTGGCGGCGTGCGCCGCGCCGGGGGCCAGCCCTGCCAGCGGCAGCGCCAGGACCAGGGAGAGGCCCCACGGAAGTGCTCCGATGCGTTTCACGGTTGATTCCCCTCAGCCCGTGTACTGGGCGAAGACCTTCAGGAAGTCGTACGGCTGTTGCGGGACACCGCTGCAGGAGTCGCCGCCGGTCCCGGAGCCGCAGGCCCGGTCGCGGTTGACGGACCAGTAGGTGAGGCGGCCGATGTGGTGTTGCCGGGCGTAGGCGAGCATCGTCCTGAAGTCGGCGACACGGACCCGTTCGCCGCTGTCGTCGGTCCTGCCGTTCATCGAGGAGAGCCCGATGTGGGCGTAGGCGGCGGCGTCGCCGTAGCCGTACGCCGACTTGACCCGGCCCTTGAGACCCTCCATGGCCCGTGTCGTCAGCGTGCCCATGGTCGTGGCGCCGCCGCCGAAGTCGAACGGCATGATGCACCAGACATCGTTCGCCAGGCCGGAGTCGGCGGCCCGTCTGATCATGTCGACGCCGGTGGAGTCCGGACCGGAGGTCGTGGCGCCGAAGGTGATGACGGTCGTCAGTCCGGCGTTGTCCGCCTTGACGATCTTCAGCGCGTCGACGACCCGCTGCCGGACCGTGGCGCTGGACCACTCGGTGTTCTCGATGTCGATGTCGAGGGCCTTGAGCCGGTAGGCGTTGATCACTTTCTGGTAGGCGCCCGCGAGCGCGGCGGCGCTGGAGCATTTCTCGCCGAGCTTCGCGCCGCTCCAGCCGCCGACGGAGACCATGACGTCACCGCCGGCCGCCCGGATCGCGTTGATCTTCGACTGGTCGTCGCCGCCGGTCAGCGGCCGCGAGCCGTCCCACTTCGGGTTGCAGCCTCCGTCGGAGAGGACGAACGCGAGGGTGAACCACCTGACGCCGGTCGCGGACATCACCGAGGCCGGGGCGGGCGGGTCGCCCCAGCCGAGGTACTCGTAGGGGGCGACGGCCATACCGGGCGCGGCGGCCGGCGTCCGTGGAGAGCCGACCGCCTGCTGAGGGCCGACCGCCTGTGAGGAGTCGACCGCCTTCACCCGGATCAGCCGGGTCTCGCCGGGGCGCAGGGTCGCGCTGTAGGAGCCCGCGATCACGCCTTTGTGCGAGCCCGACCACAGGTCGGTGACGTCACCGGAGCCGGTGAAGCCGACCTGCGACCAGTCCACCCGCACCGAAGTGCTCCCGGAAGTCGCGGTGTTGAAGAGCGCCACGACGTACTGGCCGTCCTTCTCCTTCTTGCTCCACACCTGTCCGGCCCCGCTCTTCACGAGGCGTTCGGCGGCCACGCCGTCCTGGTCGACTCCGATCAGCCGGTCGTTGGTCAGCATCGCCTTGTCGACGGGGTCGAGGTGGGTGAGGTCGGTGCCGAGCAGCAGGGGGGAGGCCGCCATCGCCCAGAGGGTGAAGTGCGAGCGTCGCTGGTCGGCGGTGAGGCCCGCCTGGTCGCCGTTGCCGAGCTCCAGCGAGTCCAGGTCGTTCCAGCCGCCCGGTCCCGCGTACCGCTGCCACGACGCGGCCGAGTCGAAGCGGCCGGCCACGTGCGACCAGTCGGTCAGCGGGTAGCCGCTGCCGTTGGCGCCCGATCCGCAGTAGCACTCGACGTCACCCTGGGTGCGCCAACTGTTGGCGAGCTGACGCCAGGTGGAGGCGTTCGCGATCGGCAGGTTGTTGGACAGGGCGTAGGTGATCGGCCGTCCGGTGGCCCGCAGTGCTGTGTCCCAGGCCCGCACGTCCGGGATGTCCGCGCTGCCCACCCCGTCGATCTTCAGATAGTCGACTCCCCAGGAGGCGAACTGCTTCGCCCACGAGTTCACGAACTCCTGCGCACCGGGCTTCCCGTAGTCGATGGAGTACATGTTCTTGCAGTTGTAGTTCTTCTCGGGCTTCGAGGTGTCCGCGATGTCCTTGGCGCGGTACGCGGTCCCCTCGATCGGGGTGTTCCTGGTGACGGCGTTCTTGGCGATGCCGGGTGTGACGTAGAAGCCGAACTTCAGGCCCTTGGAGTGGACGTGGTCGGCCACCGCCTTGATCCCGTCCGGGAACTTGGCCGGGTCCACGCTCCAGCGGCCGTAGGAGTCGACGACGAACCCGTTGTCGTCGCACTTCTGCCAGAAGTCGTCGAGGTTGACGTACACGAAGCCGTGGTCCTTGAGCCCGGTGGCCACCAGGGCGTCGGCCTGTGCCTTGATCTTCGCCTCGGTCGGCGTGCGGCGCACGAAGCTCCAGCTGCTCCAGCCCATGGCGGGGCGCACCGACTGGCCGTTGTCGGAGGCGGGGGCCGGGTGGGCGGCAGCCGGGCGGGCGGCATTCGGACGGGCGGCGGCCGGCAGCGTGACCGCCGAGGCGATCAGCAGCCCGGCCATGGCCACGATCAGAGCTCTGACACGGCTGAATCCCGTGCCGCTCCGGCTCGACGGCGGCAGTCCCGCCCCGGGCCGGGAAACGGGACGGGGTGCACAAGCGGGGGGTTTCATGGGGCCGACTCCTCAACCGAGTTGGTAGCCGCGGAGGTTGGTGAGCAGGAGGTAGGTGTCCTGCAGGGAACCCGAGGTGTCGCCGAGGGAGCGGTAGATCCCCCACTTGGGGCGCACCCGGTCGGCGAGGAAGGTGTCGACCCCGGTCTTCGACGCGTCGACGACCGTCGAGCCGCCGCTCCTGAGGATCCAGCGGACCGATCCCGCCGAGCCGTTGCCGACCTTGATCTGGAAGTCGACGTCGGTCCATGTGTCGTGCAACGGGTCCAGGGCGGTGCGGCCGACGAGGATGTCGTCGACGGCGAGCTTCAGTTCGATGGTCTGCTTGCCGTTCACGCGCCGCAGCGACTGCACGACGATCGGAGAGGTGCCGTTGCCGGGCTGTTTCATCTGCATGATGTGCGTGAAGGTCGTGGTCGCCTTCAGCGAGCCGGGGATGTACATCGAGTAGGTGACCCGCCAGGTCTGGCCCGGCGTCCATTTGAGGTAGTCGCCGCCGCTGCCGTTGCGCAGTCCGGTGACCTCCTGGCGCTGGCGGTCGGTCGAGGTGTCCCGGTCGGCCATGTGCATGTTGAAGCGCCAGTTGTTCCCGGTGGCGAAGATGTGGGGGCTGCCCGACGGGTGGGAGTTCGCGCGGTCGTCCTCGACGGTCTCGAAGGCGCCGAGGCCGTCGCGGCTCGCCGACGGCGCCCATTTCTGCTGCCAGGACGCGGCGTGCGCGATGCCGGGCAGGCCGGCGACCGTGGTCGCCGCGGCGCCGCCGAGCGCCGCGCCGAGCAGGGTCCTGCGGGATGTGCTCATGGCTGACTCACCTCGTTCTGCAGGGGGTTGCCGCGCTCCCGGCGGGTGGACGGACGGCGGGGGCGCGGGTGGGACGAGCGATCGGGGCTCGGGGAGACGGGCGATCGGGGCATGGTGGGGGACGAGCCGTGGGGCGCGGGCTGCCGGGTCATCCGTTCCCGGGCCGCCTCACGGCCCTGAGCTGCTCGTTCATGATCAGGAAGGCCCCGAGGCCGTGGAAGTCGTTGGTCTGCCGGGGGCGTGCGACGTAGAAGGCGTAGTCGCCGACGTTGGTGCCGACGGAGATGTCGGTGAGGACGGTGCGGCCCTCGGCGTCGAGCGAGATCCTGGCGAGGACGCCCTCGTAGCCGCGCCGCGCGACGGACTGGTAGTGGGCGTCGATGTATCCCTGCTGCGCGCCGCGCGAGAGGGCGTAGGCGAACATGCTGGAGCAGGACGTCTCGGTCCAGTCGTCGCTGCGGGCGCCCTTGTCGATCACCTGGAACCAGCGCCCGCTCGCCGGGTCCTGGTAGTGCTCCAGGGCAGCGGCCAGACGACCGAGGACGCCGAGGAGCCGGGGACGGCGGGCGTGGCGTGCGGGGAGCGCGTCGAGCACGTCGACGATCGCCATCGCGTACCACCCGACCGCCCTGCACCAGGACTCGGGGGCGAGCCCGGTCGCCGGATCGGCCCAGCTCGCCGTCTTCGACTCGTCATAGGCGTGCCGCAGCAGCCCGTTCGGCAGCTGTAGATGGCGTCCGTACACGGAGAGCTGTTCGGCCGCCTCGTCGTTCACGTGCGCCGAGTCGCCGAACTCCCTGCCGTACTCGACCAGGAAGGGGTTCACCATGTACACCCCGTCCGACCAGAGCTGGTGGGCCCGGCTGCTGGTGTCGGCGTGCCAGAAGCCGCCGTCGGAGGTGCGCGGGTAACTGCTCAGCCGGTCGCGGATCTTCTCGGCCGCCTTGCGGTAGCGGTCCTGGCCGGTCTCGTGGTGCAGGATCACCAGCAGCCGGCCGGCCTGCATGCTGTCGAGGCTGTCGAATTTCTGGTCGATGGTGCCGTCGTCGCGCACGAAGCGGTCGACATAGCTCTTGATGTACGACAGGTAGCGCGGCTCGTGAGTGCGGCGGTAGGTGAGGTACTGGCCGTAGAGATACAGGCCGACGGGGTACGACCAGCCGCCGATGGCGCTCGGTGTGAACCGGGCCTTGGTCGAGTCGACCATGGCCACGGACCAGTCGGTGGCGGCGGCCGTGCGCGGGGTCGACGCGAGGTGCGGGTGGTGCCGGACGGCCGGCGGGGCCGCCGCCGAGATCGTGAGCAGACCCGCGGCGGCGAGCGCTCCCGCCGCCGAGAGGGCCCGGAGACGTCTCATGATGTCCCCGCCCCCAGAGCCCTGTCATCCGATGTTTCCTGAACACCCCGTTCCGATTGGTGGGTTCCTAAAGGCTGCTCGCTCATGAGGCGTTCTCACTTTCCGGGACTGAGGGCGCGCGGAGTGCAGAGAAGACCCCGGGCGGGCACCGGACGTTCACATCCATGCATCAGATTCATGCAGTGGGTTGGTGGCGTGGAACAGAGTCCCGGCCGAACTCGACCGGGTCAATGGTCCGGACCGATAAGGTCGGATCCATTTCCGGCCAATCCCCAATCGCCGCAAGGGGCTTGACGACGCCGACAGGAAGGGGCCACGTTGTACGGCACCCCGTAAGGAAACTTTCCTAACAGAAGGGTTCCCCCACAGTGCGCTCTCGAACACTGACCCTCACCGCGGCCGTCGGCGCCGCCCTCCTCGCCGGCGCCGCCCTCCCGGCGAACGCGTCCGGACTCACCGCCGGCTCCGGCCGGGGCGCCGCCGCCCCCGCCTCGGCGCAGGAGGGCTCGGTCAGCGCGGCCGCCCTGCTGGCCAAGGTGACGTCCTGCTCGCAGATATCGAACGGCAAGTACAAGACCGACGACGAGACTTCGGCCACCGTCCCGGTGTGCGGCAAGAACGGCGCGGTCTTCTGGAAGGCCGACATGGACGTCGACTGCGACGGCCAGCGGACGTCCAAGTGCAGCGAGTCCACCGACCCCTGGTACCAGGACGACACGGCGTTCCATCAGTCGGACGGCAAGCCCCTGCGCGCCGACACCCTGCCCTACGTCGTCGTGCCCAGTTCCAGCTCGATCTGGAACTACGGCTCCGCCGGCATCAAGGGCGGCGGGGTCGTCGCCGTCATCTACCAGAACAAGGTGGAGTACGCCGTCGTCGGCGACACCGGGCCCACGAAGATCATCGGTGAGGCGTCGTACGCGACGGCCAAGGCGCTCGGCATCGACCCGGATCCGGAGAACGGCGGCACCGACTCCGGCGTCACCTACATCCTGTTCAAGAACTCCAAGGCGTCCCCCATCGAGAGCCACAGCGCGGCGGTGACCCTGGGCGACCAGCTGGCCCAGACATTCATCCGCAACAACTAGCGGGCCCTGATCGCGTCCCGGACGGGACGGACCGCCTCGGCTCCCTTGCCCGCCGGGTCCTCCTGGGCCCGGTCGGTGCCGGGTCTCAGCGGCTGCGGGGCGCGTACATGATGACAGCCATACCGGCGAGGCAGATCAGAGCGCCGATCACGTCCCAGCGGTCCGGACGGTAACCGTCGGCGATCACGCCCCAGGCGATCGAGCCCGCGACGAAGATCCCGCCGTAGGCGGCGAGGACGCGTCCGAAGTCGTCGTCGGACTGAAGGGTGGCGACGGCTCCGTAGAGCCCCAGGGCGATCACTCCGGCGCCGATCCATACCCAGCCCCTGTGCTCACGGATGCCCTGCCACACCAGCCAGGCCCCGCCGATCTCGAACAGGGCTGCGACGACGAACAGGGCGAGGGAACGCGCGACGGTCATGGTCGCCGAGGCTACCGGCCGAGTCCGGTCGCCCACCGAACCGGGCTCCGGGGCTCCGGGGCCGCGTCCGTCGGGACCGGGGCGGCCGCGGCAGCCCATGGCACGAGGTGAGCAGCCCGGCCTCCCTGAGCTTCTTCAGGTGATGGGAGACGGTCGGCTGGGAGACCCCGACGTCGAGAACGGCACCACCTGTCGCTACGCCGTCCAGGACAAAGTCCGGCTCCCAGGGTCCCGGCCGGAACCCTGGGAGGTGTACGTGGTCAAGGCCGACGCGGACTCGCCTACCCGCGGCCAGGACAGCACCTGCTGCGCCGGACCGGCCGAGGACGGGGCCGGCCCCGGCTCGAAGGACGCGTCCGACGTGAGCCGTTGCTGCTGATGCCCCGCCGCCGGCGGTGACAGCCGCCGTCCTCCGCGCGTCGACGTCATGGCGCGGACGTCATGACGCCTCGGCGTCATGGGCGCCTCGGCGTCACCGGTCGGCGGCCGCCGTCACCGCCGTGGGATCCACGCCGGCCAGTTCCACGACGCGGTGCGGCGGGACGCCGGCGGCGAGTGCCCGCTCGATCAGACCGTCCCTGCCGTCGGCGCAGTCCCGGTACGCGAGGAGCTCCTCCTCCACGTCCGCGTGCGCCGCCGGGGCCGTCTGACGGCGCACGCGGGACAGCTCCTCCTCGCTCAGCGGGACCGGCAGCCGTTCCGCTCCCTCCGGGACGGCCCCCCGCTCCTCCGGCGGCAGGAGGCGCAGGAGAGGGGACGACGCCGAGCTTCCCTGAGCGGCCAGCCACGCCTGCACGGCGGGAGTGTCCATGCACGCGAGTTCGCCGACGGCGGCCGGGGAGACGCCGAGCGCCGTGGCCGCGTCGTCGAGCAGGAACAGGTAGGCCTCGTCGGTCATGCTCACTCCTTCTCCGTGGGAGCGGCCGCGTAGGGCGTGCGGCCGGTCGACGTCCCTTTACCCCGCCGACGCGGAATTACCGTCCGGACCGCGACCCCGAACAGGTGACGTCCTCGGACGGCAGCCTTCCTGTGCGCAGGTAGGCGTTGACGGTGCTGTCGGCGCAGTCGTCGCCGTACGCGCCGTAGATGCCGTGCCGGTCGGATCCGGTGACGGTGACCAGTCGCGAGCTGGGCCAGGCATCGTGCATCGCACTCGCGCCGGCGTAGATGGTGCGGGGGTCGCCCACGGCGTTGACCATCAGCGCGGGCAAGTCGCGCCGCACGGCGGTGGGGCGTTCTCGGGGCCGGTCCCAGAAGGCGCACCGGGTGATGTCGTTGGTGAACGGCCCCATCAGCCCCGGTCGATCAGCTCGCGCGGGGTGAAACGGCGGTGGCGCAGCCGCTCGGGGTGCTCCCACTCCGGAGCGTCGAGGTAGTCGGGCAGCCCGCTGGTGTGCTGGAGCAGCCGCCGCACGGTGATCTTCCGGCCGTCGTAGCCGTTGCTCGCGATCAGCCCGGGCAGATAGCGGGCCACGGGCGCGTCCAGGTCGATGCGGTGCTCGGCGGCGAGCTGGAGGACGACCGTCGCGGTGAACGTCTTGGTGACGCTGCCGGCGCGGAACCGGTCCTGGGCGTTCATGGGGCGGCCGGTGGCGAGATCGGCTGTTCCGGCCGCGTCGTTCCAGCGGCCGCAGACCGGATCGGTGACCTCGACGGCGGCCCCTGCGAGGGCGTCGTCCTCGGTCAGGGTGCGCAGTGTCCGGTGCAGGGCGGTGTGCGAGCCGCAGCTCGGTAAGTGCGTTCCCGAGGCTGACGAGCGCGGGGCGGGGTCGGGCCTGGCCGAGGCCGGGACGGGGGCGACGGCCGCCGCCAGCGCCACGGCGGCGGCCAGGACGGCCGTCGCCGTCGCCGTACGCGGGTGATTCATGAGTCCCATGCGGTGTGACGCTAGGGGTCCCGGGCCCGCGGCTCACTCCTGCCAGCCCCCTCTTGTGAGTGGTGCCGGCACCACCTCGGCTCGTCCGGGTTTCCCCCGGCGGGGACGGACGGGTCCGCTGTGTCCCGGTTGGTCTTCGCCGGGCCGGGCACTTGGCAGGGGACCGAGTCCCGGTGTCCTGGAGGTGTGGTGTGGCGGTACGGCATCGTCTGATCAAGGTGAGTCCGCAGACCGTGTGGGCCGTCCTCTCGGACGGCAGTCGCTACGCGGACTGGGTGGTGGGTACGTCGTCCTCCGAACCGGTGTGGGGGCAGTGGCCGCAGGTCGGCGCGGCGATCGGCTATGAGGTGCGCTTCGGCCCGCTCCGGCTGACCAACGAGACCGTCGTCCGGCATTGCGAGGAGGGCTCGGAGCTGGAGCTGGAGGCGCACGCGGGCGTGCTGGGCACCGCGCGGATCGCCATCGAGCTGCGCCCCTGGGGCGAACACTGCCTGGTGATCGTCGACGAACACCCGTTGCAGGGTGCGGGCGGGCGGTTCCACAACGCCGGCGCCGAGGCCCTGATCCAGCTGCGGCACCGCGCGATGCTGGCCCGGCTCGCCCGGGTCTGCGAGGAGCAGGACCGTTCCGAGCGGTCGGAACGCTTCCGGCAACGCAGCGTGGCCGCCCGCTGACACGTTCTGACGCGTCCTGACGCCCTGACGCGCTCGGCTCGTCCGCGAACCGCGGCCGCCCCGGCCGGCCCGCCATGGTCGGGGTGTGTGGGGCGTGTGGGGCGTGTGGGGCGTGTGGGGCGTGTGGGGCGTGTGGGGCGTGTGGCGGACCGTACAGTGGGTGGTGCGGTTCATCCGTCTTCGATCCGGTCGGATTCCCTTCGGTCCGGTCAGATTCACGCCGACCCCACCGGAACGTTCATGCATCGTCCGTCCACCGCCGCGGAGCACGACGCCGAGGCCCTGTTCGGGCTCGACGCCCTCGGTCCTGAGCCCGTGCCGGTCCCCCAGGGCCCTGCCCCACCATCCTTCCGCGACTCGGAGACCGCTCGTCGTCTGCTCCCCGTGCGGGAGATCCACGCCGAACCGGCGGCCGCGGCGTCCCCACGCGGACGGCAGATCATCGCCCGTTTCCCCGGGGCGCGGCTGGTGGAGGTCGAGTCCCACTGGGGCATCCCCGGGCTGCACGGCAACGAGGGCAACGTGGAGCGCTGGGTCCGTGTTAAGGGCGAGACGCTCGTCCTCGGGGAGCGGAAGTCGCCGCGCACCCGCCCCAACGGCCGGTCGGCGGACTGGATCGCCCCGGGCGCCTCCAACGGTTGCGCGATGGCCTGCGCGTACTGCTACGTGCCGCGGCGCAAGGGGTACGCCAACCCCGTCACCGTCTTCACCAACATCGACCGCATCGTCGGCCACATCGGTCGGCACATCGCCCGGCAGGGCCCCAAGCCGCAGCCCAACCAGTGCGACCCGCAGGCCTGGGTGTACGACATCGGCGAGAACGGCGACTGCTCGGTGGACGCGCTGATCTGCGACAACACCGCGGATCTGGTGCACGCCTTCCGGCAGTGGCCGACGGCGAAGGCGTCCTTCGCGACCAAGTTCGTCAACCCCGACCTGCTGGTGCTGGACCCACGCGGCCGGACCCGCGTCCGCTTCTCGGTCATGCCCCCGGACGACTCCCGGCTGCTGGACCTGCGGACCTCACCGGTCGCCGAGCGGATCGCCGCTGCCGCCGACTTCCTGGACGCGGGGTACGAGGTGCACTTCAACCTCTCCCCCGTCGTCGTCCGCGCCGGATGGGAGGAGGCGTGGTCGCAACTCCTCGAACATCTCGACGACGTCCTGCCCGACCGGGTGAAGCGGCAGGCCGCCGCCGAGGTGATCATGCTGACGCACAACCGGGAGCTGCACGAGGTCAACCTGGGGTGGCACCCACGGGCCGAGGAGATCCTGTGGCGACCGGACCTGCAGGAGACCAAGCGCTCGGAGAACGGCGCGCTGAACGTCCGCTACGCCGGCGCCGGAAAGGCGCGGGCGGTGGAGCGGCTCCGTGCGCTGGTCGCCGACCGGGCTCCCTGGCTGCGCATCCGGTACGCGTTCTGAGCGAGCCGGAGCGGACGGCCACGGCGAGGGAGAGCGAGGGGGCGGGGAGCCAGGGACGGCAGGGACGTCCTCGCGGCCCCGCCGCGCCGCCCTTCCCCTCGCTTCAGGCCGCCTGGACGAGCTCGGCGCGTCCGAACAACAGGGCGTAGCCGGAGGGGAGTCGGGCGAGGATCCGGCTGAGGAGCTCCTCGCCGGCGAGCTGCGCCACGACGCGGAGGACCGTGCCGGCGTCCCAGCGGGTGGTGGCGGCCGTGCCGCCGGTGCGTGACGCCAGGTCCTTGACGAAGCCCCAGCCCGTGAGGCTCTCCGTGGCGGGGATCTCGGCGGTGAAGGTGCGGGCGGCCTGCTGCGGCAGCCGCGCCGCGAGTTCCACGCGCTCGTCGCCGGAGATCTGCCGTCCGAGGGCGGCCAGTACGGCGTGCACGGACTCCTCGGCCCGGGCACGGGTCGGATACGCGCCCTCGTACCGCACTCTTTCCAGCATCTCTTCGAACGTCATGCCGACAGCGGAGGGGCGTTCCTGCAGCGAGAACATCGGTGACGCGGTTGCCTTTCTCGTCCGGTGCGCGCGCCGGCGGCCGGGGCTCGCCGACCGACCGCCGACGTCGCTCATGGTGAGGGGTGAGGGTGGGGGCGGTGCTGCCTGCGGGATCCGCTCAGCCGCTGATCTCCCGGTGCGCGGAGCCGCCGCCGATGGCGACCTTGCGGGGCTTGGCGCGCTCGGCGATCGGGATCCGCAGGGTGAGCACACCGGCGTCGTAGTCCGCCTGGATGCGCTCGGTGTCCAGGGTGTCGGCCAGCACGACCTGCCGGGAGAAGACGCCCAGGGGCCGCTCGGAGAGCTCCATCTGCACGTCGTCCGCCTTGGTGACGGGCCGACGCTCGGCCTTGACGGTCAGCATGTTCCGTTCGACGTCGACGTCGATCGCGTCCGGCGAGACGCCGGGCAGGTCCAGGGCGATGACGTACTCCTCGCCCTCGCGGTAGGCGTCCATCGGCATCGCCGACGGCCGCGACCAGGTACCGGGCGTGTGCAGGAGCTGCTGGGTGAGGCGGTCGAGCTCACGGAACGGGTCGGTGCGCATCAACATCGGGAGACACCTCCAGTGTTCGGGTCAGGCACGTAGCTGCCAATGCGGTTCACCTGTCATCGTTGTAACATGTCATCGAAGTGATGACAAGTCGAATGTCATCGACACGATGACAAAGCGACGCGATGACAAAGCGCTGGAGGCCCCATGACCGCCGACGATCAGCCCGCCCGCGCCCGCGACCTCACCCCGACGTCGTTCCTGGCCGCCGCGGCGCTCCACACGATCCACGAGGCCCTGCGCACCGCCCGGACGTCGTCGGACGGCGGGCAGCCGGGCGCGGAGCGGCCGGACGCCGCCCCGACCGGCTCGGAGCAGGCGCTCGCCGCGCTGCTGATGCTGCGCGAGGTGCGCGACCAGCTCGCGGCATGGGAACCGGGGCTGATCGAAGAGGCCCGGGAGGCGGGGGCCAGCTGGGCGGACCTCGCCCAGCCGCTCGGCGTCTCCAGCCGGCAGGCCGCCGAACGCCGCTACCTGCGCGTACGCCCCGGAAACCCCGGGTCCACGAGCGAGCAGCGGGTACAGGCCACCCGCGACCGCCGCGCCGCCGACCGCACCGTCACCGCCTGGGCCCGCGCCAACGCGGCGGACCTGCGCGGGCTCGCCGGCCAGATCACCGCGCTCGGCGACCTCCCCGCCGCCGCGCGGACCCCGCTGGTCGAGCTCAGCACCGCTCTCGCCGACGACGACGCCGCGGCCCTCGTCGGCCCCCTGACGGGCACGCGGACCTATCTCGCGTCCGACCACCCCGACCTCGCGGCCCGAGTGGACGACGTAGCCCGCCACGCCGAGGCGCTGCGCCGGCACAGCGGTGACCAGCGCCGGGGCCCCCGGCGGCCGGCCTCCTGAAGGTCGCCTCGCAGGTGGCCGCGCGGTGGGCACGGCCTCTCGGCCGACGCCCTGCACCCGGCCGGAGCCCGAGGCCACCGGCGGGCCGCGCGGCCGCCCGGATCCGGGCGGGCATCACGGACACTGGACAGCATGGGGACCGGACACCAGGAGAGGGGAGGCCGACCGTGCTGACCACCGTCCGCAACCAGTTGGGACAGGCCCTGTTCCAGCGCGTCGCCGGACCCGACGGGCCGGCGAACCGCGCCCGCATCCATGAGACCCCGGGCCCGCGGTGGTTCGGACCGGACCGCCCTGTCCGCATCGTCCACGGCGACGCCTCGATGTTCATCGGAGGTCTGAGCGCGCTGCTGCTGCAGTCCCTGCATCCGCTGGCCATGGCGGCGGTCGCGGGGCACTCCGGTTTCAGGGGCGACCCGTGGGGGCGGCTCCAGCGCACCAGCACCTTCCTGGCCGTGACCACGTACGGCACCGCCGACGACGCGCAGCGCGCGGTCGACCACGTCCGCGCCATCCACGACCGGATCCGCGGGACGACGGCCGAGGGCGTGCCGTACCACGCGGCCGATCCCCGTCTGCTCGGCTGGGTGCACGCCGCCGAGACGGACAGCTTTCTGCGCGCCCACGAACGCTTCGGAGCCGCTCCGCTGGACGCCGCCGGCTACGACGCCTACGTGGCCGACACCGCGCGGGTCGCCGAGGCGCTGGGAGTGAGCGACCCGCCGCGCGACCGCCGCGAGCTGGCCGAGCGTCTGACCGCGTACCGGCCCGAACTCCGCGCCACGCCCGAGGCGCGGTCCACGGCCCGTTTCCTGCTGCTCCGGCCCCCTGTGCCGATCGCCGTGCGGCCCTTCTACGGCGGGCTGGCCGCGAACGCCGTCGCCCTGCTCCCGCCGTGGGCCCGCGGCATGCTGTGGCTGCCCCGGGTGCCGGTCGTCGAAGGCCTGGCCGTGCGCCCGACCGGGCAGGTCCTGACCCGCGCCATCCGCTGGGTCATGACCCCGCCGGGCCGCGCCCGTCCCTCGTGAGCAACAGGGCGGGCGGTGGGGAGGACGGGGACCGTCCCAGGACACGGCGGAGCGGGGTCGGCTTCCCGGCGCGCGAGGATGCGCGACTCGTCGCCGGTCAGTACGGTGGCGTCCCGGTGTTCGAGCTCGGACAGGGCGGGAACTCCGGAAGTCGGCGGCGTGAGGGTCATCGGACGGTGGAGGCGGCATGGCCGGCAAGAAGGCGGCGACTCTGCCGCGCAAAAGCTACGAGAAGGAACTGCTGCGGCTGCAGACGGAGTTGGTGAAGCTGCAGGAATGGGTGCGGGCGTCGGGCACCCGGATGGTGATCGTGTTCGAGGGGCGGGACGCGGCCGGCAAGGGCGGCACCATCAAGCGGGTCGCCGAGCATCTCAACCCTCGTGTGGCACGGATCGCGGCGCTGCCGAAGCCGACCGAGCGTGAGCGCACCCAGTGGTATTTCCAGCGGTACGTCGAGCACCTGCCGGCGGCCGGGGAGATCGTGCTGTTCGACCGGTCCTGGTACAACCGCGCCGGTGTCGAGCATGTGATGGGCTTCTGCACGAAGGAGGAGCACCAGCTCTTCCTGCGTCAGTGCCCGATCTTCGAGCGCATGCTGGTCGAGGACGGGGTGCTGCTGCGCAAGTACTGGTTCTCGGTGAGCGACACCGAGCAGCAGGACCGCTTCCGGCGCAGGCTGGAGGACCCGCTGCGGCGCTGGAAGCTCTCGCCGATGGACCTGGAGTCGATCACCCATTGGGAGGCGTACTCCCGGGCCAAGGACGAGATGATGGTGCACACCGACGTCTCCGAGGCGCCCTGGCACGTCGTCGAGAGCGACGACAAGCGCCGGGCGCGGCTGAACATGATCGCCCATCTGCTGTCGTCCGTGCCGTACCGCGAGGTGCCGCCGCCCGTGCTGGAACTCCCGGAGCGGCCGTCGTCGACCGGCTACGAGCGCCCGCCGCGGGATCTGCAGACCTACGTCCCCGACCACGCGGCTAGCCTCTGAAGGGCAGGTCGCCGCGGACCGGCGTCGGCCGCCGTGTGCACGGCCCTCCGGTGAGGAGGAGAATCGGGGCATGAGGCGTCGACTCGCCGACGTGAGCGGGCCCGCCCGGCTGGCCGCGGCGGGCGAAGGCCTCGGACAGGACGAGTTGGCGCTGGCCGCGCGCAATCACGCGCTGCCGCTGGAGGCCCTGCGCTACGACGTCACACCGCCCGGTCTGCACTATGTGCTGACCCACTACGACATCCCCGCCGTGCCGGACGACGACTCCTGGCGGCTGACGGTGGGCGGTAGGGTGCGCCGCGCGCTCAGCCTCTCCCCCGCGCGGCTGCGCGCCCGTCCCGCGGTCGTCGTCCGTACGACGATGGAGTGCGCGGGCAACGGCAGGGCCCTGCTGTCGCCGAGGCCGGTGAGTCAGCCGTGGCTGGTCGAGGCGGTGGGCACCGCGGACTGGACCGGGGTGCCGCTGCGTCTGC
Source organism: Streptomyces sp. LUP30 (assembly GCF_001746365.1). Lineage (GTDB taxonomy): Bacteria > Actinomycetota > Actinomycetes > Streptomycetales > Streptomycetaceae > Streptomyces. The sequence goes on along the minus strand of NZ_MJAJ01000021.1, from coordinate 118,325 downwards.
TCCTCGACGAGGCCGGGGTCGCGTCCGACGCCGTCGACGTCGTGTTCACGGGCGCGGACCACGGCGTGGAGCGCGGTGTCGAGCAGGACTACCGGCGCGCCCTTCCGGTCGGCGTGGCCATGGGCGACGACCCGGAGGTCCTGGTGGCCTACGCGATGAACGGCGCGCCACTGCCGCCGCAGCACGGCAGCCCGCTGCGTCTGGTGGTGCCCGGCTGGTACGGCATGGCGCAGGTGAAGTGGCTGCGGGACGTCGAGGTGGTCGACTCCCCCTTCACGGGTTTCCAGCAGTCCGTCGCCTACCGGCTCAGGCAGACGCCCGAGGAAGCGGGCGAGCCGGTCACCCTGATCGCTCCCCGGGCGCTGCTGATCCCGCCCGGCTTCCCCGACTTCATGTCCCGCACCCGGGTGGTGGAGGCGGGATCGGTCCCGCTGGCGGGACGGGCCTGGTCGGGACGCGCCCCGCTGGCGTCGGTCGAGGTCAGCACGGACGGCGGGGTGACCTGGGACGCGGCCGGACTCGAACCGGACCGCGGCCGGCGCTGGGCGTGGCGCGGCTGGACCTTCGCGTGGTCCGCGACCCCCGGCGCCCATGTCCTGAGCGCCCGTGCCCATGACGGGGCGGGGAACACCCAGCCGCTGGAACAGCCCTGGAACCGGGGCGGGTTCGCCAACAACGTCGTCCAGCGGGTGCCGGTGCTCTGCCTCGGCCCCGCCGACGCCCGGTGACGTTCCGCACCCCCGGAGCGCTCACCGACATGCGGAGGCCGCAGGCCGGACGGACACTGAAGCTGGCGGCGAAGGCCCCGGCCTCGGCCGTCGGCAACAGTCCGAGGTGCGCATGGATGCCCGCGCCGCTCGCCGAGACCCTCCCGGACATCGCGTGGACGTCCGTGCGCGACCACCATCGTCACAGAGGTGTTCGACATGGGCGGCGACAACGGAGCGGCGCTGGAAAGTCTGCGTGAGGCACTGCGGGGGCCGGTCCTCGCGCCCGGGGACGCGGGGTACGACGAGGCCCGCACCGTCTACAACGCGATGATCGACCGGCGTCCGGCCGCCGTGGCCCGGTGTGTGGACGCCGGGGACGTGCGGGCCACGCTGTCCTTCGCGCAGGACACCGGGACGGACCTCGCGGTGCGCGGCGGCGGCCACAGCGGACCGGGACTGTGCCTGATCGACGACGGGATCACGCTGGACCTGTCGCCGATGCGCTGGGTGCGGGTCGACCCGGAGGCCGGGACCGCGCAGGTGGGAGGCGGCAGTCAGCTGGGCGACCTCGACCACGCCGCCCACGCCTTCGGTCTGGCCGTGCCGGCCGGCATCATGTCGACCACCGGCGTCGGCGGTCTGACGCTGGGCGGCGGCCACGGCCATCTGACCCGCAGGCACGGACTGACCATCGACAGCCTGCTGTCGGCCGACGTCGTCCTCGCCGACGGCACGTTCGTCACGGCCTCCGAGAAGGAGCACCCCGATCTCTTCTGGGCGCTGCGGGGCGGCGGCGGCAACTTCGGCGTGGTCACGTCGTTCACGTTCCAGCTGCATCCCGTGGACACGGTGGGCGTCGCGGTGACGCTGTGGCCGGTCGACCGCACCGCGGAGGTGCTGCGCTGGTACCGGGAATTGCTGCCCGCCGCGCCGGACGAACTCAGCGGCTTCTTCGCGGTGCTGGCGGTGCCGCCCGGCCCGCCGTTCCCGGAGCCGATCCACGGGCACAAGATGTGCGCCGTCGTGTGGTGCTACACCGGAGACCTGTCGGCCGGACGGCTGGAGGAGGTGCTCGGCGTGGTGAACGATCCGGCGCCCCCGGCCTTCCACTTCACCGCGCCGATGCCGTACCCGGCGCTCCAGAGCATGTTCGACGAGCTGATCCCCGCGGGACTGCAGTGGTACTGGCGCGGGGACTTCTTCGACTCGATCTCCGACGGGGCGATCGAGGTGCACGGACGGTACGGCGAGGGGCTGCCCACCGACCTGTCGACGATGCACCTGTACCCGGTGGACGGGGCGGCGCACCGGGTCGGGCGCGACGACACGGCCTGGGCCTACCGGGACGCCGTGTGGTCCTGTGTGATCGGGGGGATCGACCCCGACCCGGCCAACGCCGACCTGGTCCGGCAGTGGTGCGTCGACTACTGGGCCGACCTGCACGGGCATTCCATGGGCGGTTCCTACGTCAACTTCCTGGGCGCGCAGGAGACCCCGGAGCGGGTCCGGACCACCTATCGCGGACACTACGACCGGCTGGCCGAGATCAAACGCGCCTACGACCCGGACAACTTCTTCCACGCCAACCAGAACATCCCGCCCGCCGCGGAGGGGAGCGGCCCGCAGGGAGCCGGCGGATCGAACCGGGCCTGGTGACGAACGCTGCGCCCCGCCGTCGATAATCGGCTGAGCCACAGGCCCGAGCCGAAGGAGAACCGTGCGAGAGCGGACGCAGCAGGGAACAGAGCCGGAGGCCGCGGCATGAGCGCCCCACGGATCTCGCAACGGGCCCGAGCCGTCGCTCCGTTCTACGCGATGGAGTTCGGCAAGCAGGCGGCCGCGCTGGAGGCGCAGGGACGTCACGTCGTCAAACTCAGCCTCGGCGAACCCGACTTCGGCGCGCCGCCCGCCGTTCTCAACGCGATGCGCGAGGCCATGGACGGGCGGCCCATGGCCTACACCGAGGCCCTCGGGCTGCCCGCGCTGCGCAGGGCGATCGCCCGGTTCTACGCGGAGCGGCACGAGGTCGAGGTCGATCCGGCCCGGATCGTGATCACCGCGGGGGCGTCGGCCGCACTGGTGCTGACCGCCGCCGCGCTGGTCGATCCCGGCGACGAGGTGCTCATCGGCGATCCGTCGTACCCCTGCAACCGGCAGATCGCGGAGAGCTTCGGCGCCCGGGTCACCCTGGTGCCCGCCACGGCCGAGAGCCGGTTCCAGCTGGACGCCGCTTCGGTGCGGGCGAGTTGGACGGACGACACGCGTGGCATCATGGTCGCCACCCCGTCCAACCCCACGGGCACGTCGGTTCCGGCCGGCGAACTCGCGGCGATCTGCGACTTCGCCCGGGAGCGCGGCGCTTGGCGCCTCGTCGACGAGATCTACCTGGAACTCGCCGACCACGACACACGGGGCCGGCCCCCGCGCAGCGCGCTGTCGTTCGACCCGGACGCCGTCGTCGTCAACAGCTTCTCGAAGTACTTCGGCATGACGGGCTGGCGGCTGGGCTGGTGCGTCGTCCCCGAAGGGCTCGTGCCCGCGATGGAGCGCCTGGCGCAGAACTACTTCCTCTGCGCGTCCGCTCCCGCCCAGCATGCCGCTCTGGCCTGCTTCTCCGCCGAGTCCCTCGCGGTGTGCGAGGGCCGCCGCGCCGAGTTCGCGGAACGCCGGGCGCTGGTCCTCGACGGTCTGGCGCGGATCGGTCTGCCGGTGCCCGTCCCGCCCGACGGCGCCTTCTACGTCTACTTCGACGTCAGCGGCACCGGGCTCACCTCGTGGCAGTTCTGCGAACGAGCCCTGCAGGAGGCGCACGTCGCCCTGACTCCGGGCCGGGACTTCGGCGTGCACTCGGCGCAGACGCACGTCCGCCTCTCGTACGCGGCGTCGGCCGACGAACTGCGCGAGGGGCTGGCCCGGTTGGGCAAGTTCGTGGCCGCGCTGTAGGGCGGCCGGTCAGGGGCGCTCGGACACCGCCGCGTCGAGGAGCGGGCCCAGTTCGTCGGCCACCGTCGTGAGGGCGCGGACGTCGCGCTCGGCGCGGGCGATGAGGATGGCCCCCTCCAGTGCGCTGATCATGAGCGTGGCGAGTGCGCCCGCCCGCTCCTCGGGCACGCCCAGGTCCGTCAGCGCACGGGCAACCGGCGCGGTCCAGGCGGCGAACGCGGCGGCCGTCGCCTCCCGCGTGGAGACGGCGGACTGCGCGCAGTCCACGGTGGCGGCGGCCACCGGGCAGCCTCCCCCGAAGCCGGCGGCCTCGTACTCGTCGGTCCACTGCCGCACCATCGCGGCGAACAGGGCGGCCGGCGTCGGCTCGGACAACGCGGCGAGGAAGCGGGCGACGCGGTTGCCCGCGTACCGGCCCGCCCAGCCCACCGCCTCGTTGACCAGCTGTTCCTTGCCGCCGGGAAAGTAGTGCTGGAGCGAGCCGCGCGGCGCGCCCGCGTGGGCGGCGACCTCGCGCATGCCGGTGGCGGCGACCCCGTCGCGCCGGATCAGCTGGGCGGCGCTGAACACCATCCGCTCGCGCGGTCCCCGCTCGGACACCGCCATCGTCGACCTCCGCCCACCGTTCCGTGACACCTCCGGACCCGGTCCACTCTATGACGGCGGTCATAGAGTGCACTACTATGACCGCCGTCATAGTCGGTGCCGTGTCGGCGACCGCGGCGGTTCGGTCGCCCGACGTGAGCCGCAAACGCGCGTGAGCCGGGAAGGGCGGTGCGTCGTGCACGTCGGATTCATCGGACTCGGGGTCATGGGTCAGCCCATGGCCGCCAATCTCGCCCGCGCCGGAACGCCTCTCGTCGTGGGGAACCGCACCCCCGGCCGGTGCGAGCCGCTGCGCGCCCTGGGGGCCGAGGTCGCGCCGAGCCCCGGCGCGGTCTTCGACCGGGCCGGGACCGTGATCCTCATGCTGGCGGACGAGACGGCGATCGACGACGTACTCGGGCGCGGCTCCCCCGCCTTCCCCTCCCGCGTCGCCGGGCACACCGTCGTCCACATGGGCACCACGTCCGCCGAGTACTCGGCCGGTCTTCAGACGGACCTCCGGGCGGCCGGCGGCCGCTACGTCGAGGCCCCGGTCTCCGGGTCCCGCGTCCCGGCCGAGCGGGGTGAACTGGTCGGGATGCTCGCGGGCGACGACGACGCCGTGGCGGCCGTGCGGCCGCTGCTCGCCCCCCTGTGCCGGGAGACCTTCGACTGCGGTGGGGTGCCGGGCGCGCTGCTGATGAAGTTCTCGGTGAACCTGTTCCTGATCACCCTGGTCACCGGGCTGGCCGAGGCGTTCCATTTCGCCGAGCGGCACGGGCTCGACCAACGTCTGCTGCGCGACGTGCTGGACGCGGGCCCGATGGCCAGCGCCGTATCGCGGGTCAAGGGGCCCAAGCTGCTGGAGCGCGACTTCAGCGTGCAGGCGGCCGCCGCGGACGTCCTGAAGAACAACCGTCTCATCGCGGACGCCGCCCGCGAGGCGGGTCTCGCCTCGCCGCTCCTCGACGTCTGCCACGCCCTGTACGGCGAGACCGTGGCCCAGGGACACGGCGGCGAGGACATGGCGGCCGTGCTGCGCGCCCTGGAAGCCCGGACCGAGGCCGCGCTGCCGCCCGGCGCGACGGCGACGGCGACGCCCTGCCCGACGTCCCCCCGCGTCTCCCGGGCATGATCGGTACGGTGATACCCGGGACGGTGAAAGGGGCGGGGAGACCGTGAGCGAGCAGGCGGAGATCGGGACGGCGAAGGAGGCCGCCGGCCACGAGCTGGTTCTGGCGTTCGGACGTCTGCAGGGGGCGGCCAACCGGCTGGAGTACATCCTGGGGCGAGCGCTGGAAGAGGAGTGCGGAATCAGCCATCTGATGTTCGAGGTGCTGCTGATCCTCGGCCGGGCGGGCGCGCCGGGCCTCTCGATGCGGGCCATCGCCCAGGAACAGGTGCTGACCACGGGCGGCGCCACCCGGCTCGTGGACCGCATGGCGGCGGCCGGACTCGTGAGCCGCGCGGACTCCCCCGACGACCGGCGCGCCAAGCTGGTGCGGCTCACTCCGCTGGGCGAGGAGACGACCGTCCGGGCCGCTCAGGTGCACCTGGAGAACATCCGGCGGTACTTCGTCGCGCCGCTGCCCGCCGAGGATTTCGAACGGTTCACCCACAACCTCCGCCTCCTCAGTCACTCGGCCCGGGACGTCCTGCCCCGTCTCCCCTGACCTGCGCGCAGGCGCGGCGCGCGCCTGCCGCCGGACGGGTCGCGCCCGCCGTCAGAACCAGTGCAGGCAGTGCGGGGAACGGTCGGAGCGGAAGAGGGCGTCGGCGAGGGCGGCCGCGTCCGGCCGGTGGGCCCGGATGCGCCCGGCGCGCACGAGGGTGCTCGGGTCGGTGCCGCCGAGGTAGACGGAGCCCAGATCGCTCACGTCCAGGGACAGGTCGGGTTCCCGGTCCGTCCGGACGCAGTCGGCCTTGCCGTCCCGGACGGTCAGCAGGTAGCGGCCGCGCTCGTCGAGGAACGGGTCGTCGACGTCGAGGACGAGTTCGCCGTCGCAGAACCAGCCGCGTGCGGTCAGCGCACGGGGTACGTCGAGCAGTCGCACCCAGAGCCAGTCGGTGTCGCCGCTCACCTGCCCGGCGCGGAAGTCCGCGAACTGCCAGCGCAGCGGATGCCCGGGCGGGAAGTGCTTGATCACGACCTCGTCGACCAGGTCGTGCCCGAGCACGAACCGGACCAGGGCCGTGAAGACGGCGTCGGCGGCGGCGACGGTCTCGTCGACGGTGAGGGTTTCCGACTCGCCGATCGCATAGGAGGCGTACCCGTCGGGGACGCCGGCTACGTCGCGGTGGACCGCGACGTAGCGCGGCGCCGGAGAGATCGGGGGCTGCCCGGCGCCGACGGCCCACCAGCGGTGCGGCCGGGACAGCGCGCCGGGCTGGGCGCGGCGGTAGCGGTCGTAGACCTCTTCCAGGATCTCGACGCACTCGGCACGCGGCAGCAGCTCGACGGCGCCGGTGTCCGCCGCGGCCGCCGCGCCCTGGGTCAGGGCCAGGGCGCCCCGGTGGCGCGGCACCGTGAGCCGCTGGGTGTAGGTCGCCGGCCCGTAGCCGAACCTGCGGTAGATCAGGGCCTCGGAGGCCAGCAGGACGGAGAGGTACTCCCCGCGCGCCCGCAACTCGGCGAGCTGCCGCCGCATCATGGCGCTGAGCACGCCACGGCGTCGGTGCGTGGGCAGAACGCCGACGGCGGTCACTCCTGAGCAGGGGGCGACGGTCTCACCGGGCAGGGTGAGCTCGAAGGAGTACGCCCCGGCGGTGCCGACGGGCCGCCCGTCCTCGGTGAGGGCGAGCAGGCCGCGGTCCATCTCGAACGCCGACCACCAGAGCCCGCCGTCCCCGGTGGGGGTTTCCGGGAAGCGCCCGAAGGCGGCATGGAGCGTGTCGACGAAGACGTCGAGGTCCTGGTCGGTCGTGGAACGGATCTCCATGCCTGGCGCTGCCTCCCCGGGACACGGGCGCCCGACTCGTGCGCCCCGCACAGTGCAGCGTCGCTCCGCGGCGGGGTCAAGCGGATTATGTCCGCGGCGTCGCCGTCACCGGCCGGTCGGCGGGGCTTCGGGGCGTCGGGGCGTCGGGGCGTCGGGGCGTCGGGGCGTCGGGTAGAACGCGGATTGGCGTTGTCGGTGCGTCTCTGACTGATCGTCACCAAGGCCGTTGCGTCTGCCGGTTCGGCCGCACCGGGCGGTCCACGCCCGCCGGGAGCGGAACGGCCGGGCGGCGCCGGACGGCCTTCCGTTGCCGCCGGGCCGTGCGGCCGGGTCACGGTGTCCCGGTCCGGAGCGTCCGGCGGTTCCGGCAACGGGAGGACCCCGCGGTCCGGAGAGCCGCTCGGGCGCACGCCGCTGATCACATGGTCGCCGGCCTGCGCCATATCATGATCTCGGTGGCCGGGAGACGTTCCGCGAAGCGGCCTTCGGGAGCGGCCCGCCCCAGCAGCGCCCGCAGGTCCCGCTCGAAGTCCTCGCGCCGGTCGCCGAACAGGTGCGGCGCGGAGGCGGACCGGGAGAACGTCCAGGCGACCAGGTCGTCCGCGGTGCGCTCGACCACTTCACCGGCCGGCACGACGAGCCGATCGAAGTGCTCGAAGCCGGCCCTGGCGATCACGAGGCCCTCCCCGTTCGGCGTGCCGTCGACGAGCGTGCCCTGCCCCGCCCGGCGCACCGGGCCCAGGTAGCGGCGAACCAGGGCGGCCATCTCCTCGTAGGGGGGCGCGGGCGACGGCGGCGGCTCTGCGGGCGGATCGTGGAGCTCGCTGACGTGGACAAGGGCGCCGCCCGGCTCCAGCATCCGCAGCACGGCCGCCGCCACGCGCTCGCGGTCCGTCCAGTGGAAGGACTGGGCGAACACCACGGCCCTGAACTCGCCCAGTCCCGCGGGCAGTTCCTCGGCGCGCGCGGCCACCAGGCGGATGTTGCCCAGGCCTCGGCGGCCGGCCTGCCGCTCGGCCTCGGCGAGCATGTCCTCGTCGGGGTCGACGCCGACCGCCTCGTGGAAGAAGCGCGCCATGGGCAGCAGGACGACGCCCGGGCCGCAGCCCACGTCGAGGAGCCGGCCCCGGCCGTCCAGACCGAGAGCGGCGGCGAGCGCTTCGGCGAAGCCCGGCGCGTACGGAAGCCGGCCGCGCTCGTAGTAGGCCGCGCTTCCGGCGAACAGGGTTCTGTCCCACTGCCATCCCTCAGGCATGTCGGTTCTCTCTCCATGAGGCGAACGGGTTCGCTCCGGAGTCTGGCACCGGCGACCGACCGGACGGTATACAAGCCCAGTCGAACCGTCACGACACCGTGAGGACGGTGCCGCCGGCGGGCCACGGGCTGCGAGGGGGAGAGACTCGATGCAACGCGAAACAGGCACGGGCAGACCGGCCGGTCGTCGCCGACGAGGCGTCACCCTCCTTGCCACGCTCGGAGGTTGCGCTCTCGTGGCCGCCTCCGCCACTCCGGTCGCGGCGCACGGGGCGGGCGGCGCGGCCCGTTACGCGGCGCTCGGCGACTCCTACACCTCCGGGCCCTTCATCCCCCGGCAGGTGGACGTCGGCTGTGCCCGGTCCGACCACAACTACCCGTCCCTCGTCGCCGCGCGGCTGCGCGCCACCACGTTCAAGGACGTCAGCTGTGGCGGGGCGACCACCGAGAACATGTGGAAGCCCCAGGGCGCCAACGGCCCCCAGCTGGACGCGGTGAACCGCGACAGCGACCTCGTGACCGTCCAGATCGGCGGCAACGACATCGGCTTCGGCTCGATCATCGCCACCTGTGCGCAGGTGGCCGCGCAGGACCCGACCGGCGATCCGTGCCGGCGTCACTACGGCACGTCCGGCGTCGACGAGCTCACGGTGACGATCGCCAGGACCGCGCCGAAGATCGCGCGGGTGCTGTGGGCCGTGCACGAGCGCGCTCCGCGGGCCCGGGTCCTCCTGGTCGGGTACCCCGACCTGCTGCCCGACGACGGCAGCGGCTGCGCGCCGTCGGTGCCGTTCGCGGCAGGCGACTTCCCCTACCTGAGGGACACCGGCAGGCGCCTCAACCTGATGCTGCGCCTGGTGGCCCGTTGGAACCGCGCCGAATACGTCGACACCTACGGTCCGACCGTCGGCCACGACATGTGCACCTCCCCGGCGGTCCGGTGGATCGAGCCGCTGCAGCCCGCCTCGCCCGCCGCCCCCGCGCACCCCAACGCCAAGGGCGAGCAGGCGATGGCGGGCGCGGTGTGGCAGCGCCTGACACACGGGCGGGGCGGCGGCCGCTGACCCCGAGCCGCTCCCGCGAGCCCGCGGCTCGCGGGAGCGGCTCACATCTCGGAGTCGATGCCGGTGATCACCGCCGGGCCGAGCGGCGCCTCGCTCCCGTCGAGACCCGCGGCCTGCAGGGCCGAGTCCGCGAGCCTGCGGGCGTCCTCCTCCGCATGGGGAACGCTGTCCGCTTCGACGGCGAGCCGGATGGTGAAGGTGTCGTCCTCGTTCACGGTGAGCGGGTCGAGGTCCTGCGCGTCGCCCATCCGCGTGTGATGCGGATCGACGGGGCGCAGGGCCTGGCTCAGCCGCATGCGCGCCTCGTCCTCGATCCCGGCCGTGAAGGTGCCGGGCACCGTGATCACGTAGGTCGTCATGACGTTCCCTTCGTCGGTCTCTGCTCCCTCCCGCCTACCCCGCCGTGCGCCCGGCTCGCATCCCGACCCGGACGGAGGCTCTGATGCTCCTCAAGTCGCTTGGCCGGCACGGGACTCAGAGCCAGGATGATCCTCATGACAGGAATCACGGGACTCAACAAGAAGCACAACTTCGTCCTGGTCCTCCGGGACGCGGACGTGGTCGCGGCGGCGCTGCGCGAGGCGCTGGCCGACGCCTCCCCCGAGGAGCGCCCGGGCCTGGAGCGCGCCGTCGCACTGGTCGGGGCCACCGCGGCGACCACCGAGGCCCGGCTGCGCGCCGACTGGGTCCGCTCCCGGCTGGCCGCCGTCGGCTTCACGGGCGACGTGTCCTCGATCGCGGCCGTGAAGGCGCTGCGCCAGGCGGAGAAGAAGCTGAGCCTGCTGGCGGCGGTGGAGCTGCAGAAGGACGCCGTGGCCGAACAGGCGTGACCGGGTACCGGGGGGCCGCCGTGCTCAGTGGACGACGTCGGACAGGTGGGGCACCACCCGGGTCAGCCGCACCACTCCCCACAGGATGAGGAGCACGCCGATCCCTTCGGGCAGCAGCCACCACCCGGCCCGGATCTCCTCCTCGAACAGGACCACGCCCAGCAGGAGGCTCACCGTGGCGTCGCCGATGGTCAGGGCCGGCTGCGAGGCGGTGAGGGGACCGGCTTGCAGCGCGTTCTCCAGCAGCAGGAGCGCCGCGACGCCGGTGAGGGCGAAGCCGTAGGTCTGCCAGGCGGTGAGGAAGGCGGGCAGCCCGTCGTCGGCGAGACGCCCGGTGGCCGACTTCATCAGGGCGGCGGTCAGGGCGTTGCCGATCGCCGCGGCGGAGCCCAGCGCGGCGGCCCGGAACAGCGGCGAGGAGGAGGAACGGGTGAGGGCGACCGCCGCGGTCATCGCGCCCAGGGCGACCGCCAGGACCGGGATCCACCGCTCCATGGCCGCCTGCTGCCGGGTTCCGTGCGGGGCCGCCGAGGTCAGCAGCAGGGCGAGGCCGGCCACCGCCGCCGCGACCGCCCGCCAGGCGTCGGGCGACAGCCGGCGGTGCAGCAGGGGCGCCGCCACCAGCAGGGCGAACGGCAGCTCCAGGATGAACACGGGCTGTACGAGAGCCATGGGCCCGTTGACCAGGGCCAGCGCCTGGAACACCGCGGCGCCGACGACGCCGGCGATGCCGATGGACCAGGCGGGCCGCCGCACGAGGGCGCGCAGCAGTTGTACGCCGCCGCCCCGGGGGACGGTGGAGGCGGCCTTGCGCTGGAACGCCGTGCCCACCGCGTTGCTGGCGGCCCCGAGGACGGCGAAGAGCAGGGCGAGCACGATCATGTCTCCACCATGCCCGGCAGGACCGCGAGCGGACACCTCGGCGGGATGTCGGGGGGACGGGGCGTCACGCCTGCGGGTGGACCGCCGCGGGCGCGGCGTCACCTCGGCGTCCCGGGGTAGACGGAGGGCCGGTGGACGCTTTCTCGGAGGGATCAGCAATGGATCGATCAGCGCTGCGGGCAGTCGGATGGGCCCGCTCTCTGCCCCTGGAGTCCACGGTGAAGACGGCCCGCGACTGGGCCCGGACCCACCTCGACACCCTGGGCTGGGCCACCACCGCTCCTGAGACGGTCGACGCCGTGCTGTTGACCGTCTCGGAACTGGTGACCAACGCCCACCGGCACGCGCACAGCGACGCGCAGCTCGTGTTGACCTGGGACAGCCGCTGTCTGCACATCGCGGTCCACGACGCGTCGGCCGAGCTGCCCGCTCCCCGCAGCCCCAGCACCGACCGCACCGGAGGCCGGGGCATGTTCCTCGTCGACGCGCTGGCGGACAGCTGGGAAGCTCACCCGTGCCCCCACGGCAAGACCGTCACGGCCTGTTTCAGCCCGCAGCCCTCCGGTTCCTGAAGGCACGAGCTGAACCTGGCCGGTGGCCGGAGGCTGTCGCCGCCCGCATACCCTCGTCGTAGGTGTTCGGGCGGTCGCCGCCGTCGGGGAGGAACGCGATGACACCTGCACTCCCTGATGGCCTTTCAAGAGGCTTCGACATCAAGGGCGTTGACGCAGAGTTGACGCAAAGAGGCTTCGGCAGCACCGGCATCGGCACGAGATCCAAGGCCGGGTTCGACTCGCTGCGACAGCCGACCGCCCACCACAGCTCACAGCCGACCGCCCGCCGTCGGGAGGACGGCGGGCGGCGGGCGGGTTCGTCGCGACGCCGGTCGCGAGGTCGTGAGAGCCGGCCAGGCGGTCAGCGCCGGGTGCGCAGCCGTGCCAGCAGGCCGCGTGCCTGGGCACGACGGCGCGGATCGGCAGCGGTACGGCGTACCTGCTCGATCGTGCGCCGCCCCTGGGGGCTCCTGCTGAAGTCCTTGATGCGCTGGATGACGCTCATCGTTCTCCTCCCCTGGTCTGACTCAGCCGTCTGTCTGTGTGATTGCCTGAATGGTCTGCCTGGGTGTCGCCCGGGTCCGCGTCGGAGCGACGATCCCTTCTGGGCGTCCGGCTACCCCCGAACGGGCCGATCAGGCCGCTCGCGCCGCGCGTCGCCGCAGCCCGGTCGGGGCGACGGGCGCGGGCGCGGACGCCTGACGAGCGGCCGCGGCCGCGGTACGCGCCGGCAGGACCCGGTACGTCGTCTTGGCGGGGTCGGTGACCGGCTCGCCGAGCGTGATCCGGCCGGCCGCGTACAACTCGTCGCACTCGGCGGCCGGCAGGGCCACGTAACAGCCCCCGCGGCCGCCCTCGGCGTCCAACGGCCGCCAGTAGCCGTACACCCGGCGCCCATTGGCGTGCTCGGTGACGAACACGGGCGTGCGCGAGTCGGAGACGATGCGCAGCACGTCGGTTCCCGGGCGGCGCGGCGGCGCGGCGGGACGCGGCGACGCGGCGCGCCGGGAGGGACGCGGCGCCTCACGGGGACGGGGCACGCCGGCCACGACCGCGACGACGGGGCCCGGTGTGACGGGTGCCGCCCACTCCTCACGCATCGGGCGGCGCGCGGCGGAGCGTACCTCGAGGACCTGCGGCTGGTCGGCGGTGAGCGGCATCGGCGGTGACCTTTYCTGGACGGGGACATGAGACCGCCTACCCGGCTGAGCCGGAGTTGATCTCACCTGGGGCATCCTTCATCACGGCACTGACAACGCGACCTCCCCACGGGTGGCCTCCTGCCCCGGAGCGCGCCCCGCACACCGCGGCAGGGTTCACGCCTGCCGATATGGGCACTCGGCGCACCTCGTCCGCAGCGATCGCAGGAGGCACGGGTGGCTGTTCCGCATCGACCGGTTCGGCATCGACCGGCCGGAACGACCCCGAGTGACGCGGCGCTCCCGCCCGCCCGGGGAGGTGGCGATGCCTGACGCGGTGGTGATCGGCGCGGGACCGAACGGACTGGTCGCGGCGAACCTCCTGGTGGACGCCGGCTGGAGCGTGGAGGTCGTCGAAGAGCAGCCCGAGCCCGGTGGCGCGGTGCGGCACAACCGGGAGGTCGACCCCGCGTTCGTCAACGACCTGTTCAGCTCGTTCTACCCGCTGGCCGTCTCCTCCCCCGTGCTGTCCGGGCTGCGGCTGCACGAGCACGGCCTGCGCTGGAGCCACGCGCCCAGCGTGCTGGCCCACCCCCTCACCGACGGCCGCTGCGCGCTCCTCGACCGCAGGATCGCCGTCACGGCCGACTCGCTGGACGCCTTCCGGCCCGGCGACGGGGACGCCTGGCGCCGGCTGCACGAGGTGTGGGAGCGGTTGCGCCCGGACATCCTCGACGCGCTGTTCACGCCGTTCCCGCCGCTGCGGGCGACGGCCCGGCTGGCGGCCCGGCTGCGCGGAGCGGGCGGCCTGCGCATGGCCCGTACGCTCGTCCTGCCGGTGCGCCGGCTGGGCGAGGAGGAGTTCGCGGGGGAGGGCGGCCGGCTGCTGTTGGCCGGCAACGCCCTGCACGCCGACCTCGCCCCCGAGGCCGCGGGCAGCGGCGGTTTCGGCTGGCTGATGTCGATGCTCGGACAGAGCTACGGCTTTCCCGCGCCGGCCGGCGGCTCCGGCGCCCTGACGGACGCCCTGGTCCGACGGCTGCGCTCACGCGGCGGCACCCTGCGCTGCGGGCAGCGGGTGGACCGGATCGTGGTCCGCGACGGACGGGCGGTGGGGGTGCGCACCGCGGACGGCGAGCCGGTCGCCGCGCGGCGCGCCGTGCTGGCCGACGTGTCGGTGCCGGCGCTGTACGGATCGCTGCTGGAGCCGGAGCACCTGCCGGCCCAGGTGTCGGCCGACCTGGAGCGGTTCCAGTGGGACTTCGCCACGTTCAAGGTCGACTGGGCGCTGGACGGACCCGTGCCCTGGCAGGCCGAGGCGGCCCGGCGGGCCGGAACCGTGCACCTGGCGGACGGGCTCGACGAGCTCACCCGCTTCGCCGCCCAGATCGCCATGCACCAGGTCCCCGACCGTCCCTTCGCGCTCTTCGGCCAGATGACGACGACCGACCCCGTGCGCTCCCCCGCGGGCACCGAGGCCGCCTGGGCCTACACCCACGTCCCGCAGGAGGTCGCGGGCGACGCCGGGGACGAGCGACTGACGGGCGTCTGGGACGCGAGGGAGCAGGAGGTGATGGCCGACCGGGTCGAACGCCAGGTGGAGCGGTTCGCTCCCGGCTTCCGGGCCCTGATCCGGGCCCGGCGCGTGCTGGCTCCGCCCACGCTGCAGTCCCTCGACGCCAACCTGCACGGCGGCGCGATCAACGGCGGCACGACCGCTCTCCACCAGCAGCTCTTCTTCCGGCCGCTGGCCGGCAGCGGGCGCCCGGAGACGGCCGTGCGCGGACTGTTCCTGGCCTCCGCGGGCGCCCATCCCGGCGGCGGCGTCCACGGAGCGCCGGGGGCGAACGCCGCCCGCGCCGCACTGCGCCGCCGTGTTCCGCCCGGCCGCACGTACCTGCAGCGGGTGCTGGCCCGCCGCGACCGCACCGGTGCGAAGCGGCCGTCCGCCGGCTGAACGGCGTCACCGCCGTAGAGGAAGGGAGCAGCCTGTGCACGAGAGCCCCTTGCGAGACCGCACCGTCGTGATCACGGGAGCCGCCCGAGGACTGGGCGCGGCGCAGGCACGGGAACTCGCCCGGCGTGGTGCGCGGCCGGCGCTGATCGGGCACGAGGGGGAGGCGTTGCGGGAGCTGGCTGCGTCGCTGCCCGGCCCCGCGCTGGCCCTGGAGGCCGACGTCACCGACGCCGAGGCGCTCGAGCGGGCGGCGGCGGCCGTGCGTGCGCGGCTGGGGCCGCCCTCCGTGGTCGTCGCCAACGCGGGCATCGCCGAAGGCGGACCCTTCGCCGTCGCGGACATGGCGTCCTGGCGGCGCGTCATCGACGTCAACGTGGTGGGCAGCGCCCTGACGGCGCGCGCGTTCCTGCCGGATCTGGTGGAGACGGCCGGCTACTACCTGCAGATCGCCTCCCTGGCCTCGATGGGGGCCGCTCCCCTGATGAGCGCGTACTGCGCCTCGAAGGCCGGTGCGGAGGCCTTCGCGCACTCGCTGCGGGCCGAGGTCGCCCAGCACGGCGTGGCCGTCGGCGTCGCCTATCTGAACTGGGCGGACACGGACATGATCCGGGACGCCGACCGTCATGCGGTGCTGCGTGAGCTGCGCGCCCATATGCCGGCGCCCGCCCGGCGCGTGTATTCGCCCGAGTTCGTCGCGCGGCGGCTCGCCGACGCCGTCGAACGCCGGCGCACCGCCGTCTACGTCCCCGCCTGGCTGCGCCTGGTGCAGGGGACCCGCGCCGCGCTGCCGCCCCTGGTCCTGCGCGTGGCGCGGCGCGAGCTGCCCCGGCTGGAGGCGGCCGAGCCGTTCCGGCCCACCGGGCTCCTCGGCGCGGGCGGCCGGGCCGACGGCGCCGCGGCGCACCTGCGCGAGGGGCCGGGCGGGCGGTGAGGCTCCGCGCGCAGGGACCGGACCGCGGGCACAGGCCGGCGGCGCCGGGACGGAACACGGTAGGCCGGTAGTGGCCCCGCGTGGGGCGTACGGGAGGGAGTGGGCCGGTGTCGGTCGATCTGGCGGGATTCCTGGGCGTGGTGCTGCTCGCCTACCTTGTTCCCGGGCCCGACTTCCTGGTGATCGTCAGGGCGGCCGCCCGGCGCGCCGCACTGGGCCGGGCGGCAGCGCTGGGCGCGCAGACAGGTCTGTGCGTGCACATGTGCGCCGCGGCCCTGGGTCTGTCCGTGCTCGCCGCGGGGTCCGCGCTCGCCTTCACCGCCGTGAAACTGGCGGGGGCGGCCTATCTCGCGTATCTGGGTGTACGGGTGCTTCTGCAGAGTCGGCGCACGGGCGGCGACAGCCGCGACACGTCGGCCACGGCGGCGGCCCACGGCGGGCGCGGCTCGGAGCACGGCGCCGAGCGTGGCCCCGAGCCCGGCTCCGGCGCCGACGCGCCGGCGCACCCCGCCCTGGGCAGTCGGCGCGACAGCTTCGTGCAGGGGTTCATGACGAACGTCCTGAACCCCAAGGCGGCGCTGTTCTTCCTCAGCGTCCTGCCGCAGTTCACCCGCCACGGCGACTCGCCCGCCGAGGAGATCTTCCTGCTCGGCGGCCTCGACGTCGCCGTCGGCGTCGTCTACTGGCTGCTGCTCGTGCGGGTCGCCGCGCGGCTGCGGTCGCTGCTGGCACGGCCTGCCTGGCGGCGTCGCTGGGAACGCACGACGGGATGGCTGTTCATCGCCGTCGGCGTGGGCGTCGCCACCGCGGACTGAGCGGCACGAGACGCCCGGTCTCGCGCCCTCGGCCTCAGGAGAAGAACGAGCGCTGCGCGGGCAGCCCGCCCTGGGCGAAGGAGGACGGGGCGCTCATCACGCGGTCCAGGTCGCGCTTGATGCGTTCGGCCTCACCGCGCACGTCGGCGGGTACGTCGCCGCGTTCGGTGACGAGACGGTGGTAGATGGGGGTGTCGTCGAAGGCGGAAATCACCGGAGAGGCTCTGCTTTCGTGGGCGGTCGGGCGGGCCGACGCGGCAGGACGGACAGGGGACACGGCCGACGATCCGACGGGGCGAACCGGCGCTTGCGGGACGTCGCCTGACGGCTCGGCAGGACAACCTCGGGCGACGACATCATCGTATTGTCCCCGATGGCGCGGCGAGCGCCGACACCGAGGGGCCCGCCGACGGCCCGCGGCGCGGCCGGACGCGGTCCGGCTCACCACCTCAAGGGGTCCTCCGCCGCACAGGCTTCACCGGCGAGTCCCGTCAATCCCTCCTCAGGCCGGAGCAGTTGGGCGACGACCGCGGCGATGGCGCGATGCCAGTCGCCGCTGCGGCGCAGCATCGCGTGGTCGCCTCCGCGCACGAGGACGAGACCGGCTCGCGCGCCCGCCCGCCGGGCCCGGCGCACGTACCCGGCGGACTCCCCGGGGTCGGTCACCCGGTCGCGGTCGCCGTGCAGGACGACGACGCCGGTCCCGGCGAGATGGTCGACGGGTTCGCCGGGCGGACACCACGGCGCCAGGGCCAGCACCGCGTGCACCGAGGGGTCGGCGGCCGCCCGCAGCGCCGCCCGGCCCCCCATGGAGTGCCCCACGAGGACCACCGGCAGTTCGCCCGCCGACGCGCGCAGCTCGTCGAGGGCGCGTGCGGTGTCGGCCACCGGGTCGGCCGTCGCGTTCCATCCCCGGTAGCGGTAGCGCACCTCTGCGAGCAGCACGTCCCGGCGGTCCGTCGCGGCGAGGGCCGCCCGCAGGACGGGACGCATCCGCAGGGCCGCCGGGTGCCAGGGCCGGGCCCGCGCACGGCCGCGTTCCCGACCGCCGTGCAGGACCAGGACGGCGGCTCCGGCCGGCGCGGGCGGCAGGCGCCGCACCGCCAACGCGGTCCCCGCCGCGGTGACGGCCTCTCGTTCGTCCACTGCTCCCCCGCTCTCCCGCACAGCGCCCGCCCGGCCCGGATCCGGCCGTCGGACGACCGGTCCCGGCCGAGGCGTCGAGGATGTCAGAGACCGGCCGTCGCCGCACGACCGCGCTCCGGCAGGGCGGTCGCCGCGGACGCGGGTTCACGCCTCCTGGGTGGCGTTCGGCTCGGCGGCGGATTCCTGACCGCGGTCGATCCCGATCCCGGCGCCGCGGTCGAGTTCGAGGCCGCGCGCGCCGCCGTGACGGGTCCGATGCCGGGTCCTGACCACCGCGGCGCGCATCGCCGGGCGGATCTCGTCGGGCAGACGACCGCTGACCACCCAGCGCATGACGTGCTGAGCGACTTCGCGCAGCTTGATGTTGGTGTGCTGGGAGACCTGCCGGAGCACGTCCCAGCTGTTCTCCGGGCTCATCCGGCACACCGCCGCCACCACGCCCATCGCCTGGTCGATCTCGGCGCGCGAGGCCAGCGCCTGGCGCAGCTGGTCCACCTCTTGTTCCAGGGCGGCGACCTTCTGTACGAGTTCGTCGTTGTCCGACATGCGAGGTCGCTTCTCCTCCTTGCACCCCCGGGAGCACCGGCACGCAGCACGCGCACGGCGCAGTTCCGCTCCACTCTGCGGTGCCGGATGGCACGCCGCGATCCCGTGAACGAAAAGAACCGGGGGCGACCAGCCGCACAACGAAAGAAGATCCTGTCGCATATCGGCTGCGCGGGCTTCGTGGAGGAAATGTGGGGCAGACGTAGCCTGAATCGACGTACACCGATCCAGGGCGAGGAGATCCGGGGGCATGCACACGCTGACATTCGACAGCGACGACCTGGACCGGACCGAGGACTTCCTCAGCCGCGCCTACGCGAAGATGCGGATCGGCAGCAGCACCCCCGAGACGAGCCGGGCGCGGATCAGCCGCAGCGGCCTCGGCCCGATCACCGTCGACGAGCTCGACCTCGAATTCGACATGAGCTACGCCGTCACCCCGCTGAACCGGATCTGCCTGTGCGTGGTCCACGAGGGCACCATCCAGGACCACGTCTACCAGGGGGTCGAGGACTCCTTCGGCCCCGGCGACGTGGTGTCCTTCGCACCGCCGACCCTGCCGTACGCGGGCCGGGTCTGCAGCGCCCGCTACAACATCACCATGCTGGACCCCGCCCTGCTCGACCAGGTGGCCGCGACCGCGGCGCCGACCGCGACCGAGCCGGTCCGGCTGACCGGTCACCGGCCGCACTCGCCCACCGCGGCCGAGCAGCTGCGGCAGACGATCACCTACGTCCGCGACCACGTGCTGACCGAGCCGGCCATGACGAATCAGGCGCTGGTGGTGTCGACCGCCGCCCAGCACCTGGCCGCGACCGTGTTGAGCACGTTCCCCAACACGGCGCTGACGGACCCCACGCCGGCCGACCGCCGCGACTCGCATCCCGACGCGCTGCGCCGGGCGCTGGCCTACATCGACGACCACGCCGACCAGCCGATCACCGTGGCCGACATCGCGGCCGCGGCGCATGTCACCGTCCGCGCACTCCAGTACGCCTTCCGCCGTCATATGGACAGCACCCCGCTGGCCCATCTCCGCCGTGTGCGGCTCTCGCACGCCCACCGGGAGCTGCAGGCCGCCGACCCCCGTGCCGAGACGACGGTCACCGAGGTCGCGGCCCGCTGGGGCTTCTTCCACCCGGGCCGCTTCGCCGCGCTCTACCGCGAGGTCTACCTGCGCACCCCGCGCCAGACCCTCCTCGACGACTGACCCGCGCCCGCATGGCCACCGGAGACGGAGCCCGCGTCGATCGGCCGTAGAAGAACGCGGGCCTCCCGCCCCGCGGGGAGCGGCTCCGCCTGCGTGGCCTCGGGAGCCGCGCGACACTGGGGGTGCTGACGACCTCGGGTGGCGCGCGGAGAGGAACGCCGATGGCCCCACGGCCCTCGCTCGCCGAATCCGTCAGGGCCGGCCGCCGTGCCGTACGGGTGACGGTCTCCGCGGCCGCCGGGTTCTATCCGGCCGCGTATCTGCTCGATCAGCCCGTGACCGCGGTGTACGCCCTGTTCACGCCCATCGCGCTGGGCGTCCTGTCGCCGCTGCCGGGCTCCGGACGCGGGCGCGCCGTCACCGTGCTGGGGGCCCTGCCGGCCGCCGCCGCCCTGGCGGCCCTGGGCACGGCTCTCGCCGTGGGAACCTGGCCTGCCGTGGCGGGCATGCTGCTCGTCGCGTTCGGGCTGACCTTCGGCGCGGTGTGCGGCCCGCGCCCGGCCGGGACCGCGCCCGGGCTGCAGCTGTTCTACATCCTCGCCTGCTTCCCGCCCTTCGCCCCGCAGACCCTGCCGCAACGGCTGGCCGGAATCGCCGTCGGCGGACTGCTGCTGGCGCTGTGCGAGTCGGCCGTCCTCCCGGACCCCCCTGAGCCCTCGTACCGCGTCCGGGTCGCCGACGTCCTGGATCTCGCGGCGCGCTCCGCCACGGCCCTGACCCGTACCGCGGGTGCGGAGCCCGGGGCGGGCGGGAGGCTGCGGGGGGCCGGCCGGGAGCTGCGGTTCTCCCGGCTGCCCGCCGGGGCGCGCCCGACCGGCGCGGGACGCGGCGACCGCGCGCTGGCCCAGGCGGGTTCCGCGACGCGGCGTCTCGTGGACCAGCTGGCGGCCCTCTGCGAGATGCCGCGCGCTACCGCGGACACCGCCTCGCAGGACCTGCTCCGGGGCGTCGCCGTCGTCTGCGGCGGGACGGCCCGCTCGCTGCGCCACAAGCGCCGCACGGCCGGACCCGAGCTGATCGAGGAGATGATCGCCCAGTTCCTCGTGTCGCGTGACGCCGTCCCGGCCGGGCGCGCCGACCGTCCGCACGAACTGCTGCGCCGTCAGTCGACGGTGCTGACGATCGCCGTCTCGGCGGTGACCGTGCGCACGGCCGTCGCCCTCGCGTACGGCGGCCGTCGGCCCGTGCACGGGCTGCCCCGGGAGCAGTTCTGGTACGCACGGCTCTCGACGGTCCGCCTGTTCGCCGTCCGGCTCTCCGGCAATCTGACCCGCCGTTCCGTCGTCTTCCAGAACGCGATGCGCACCGCTCTCGGTCTCGCCCTCGCCCGGCTGGTGGCCGGCTCGCTGGATCTTTCGCACGGCTTCTGGGTGCTGCTGGCCGTGCTCACCCTGGGGCGCACCACGGCGGGCGCGACCTGGTCGAGCGTCCGCGCGGCCGTCGTCGGCACGCTGGCCGGCGCCCTCGCGGCCGGTCTGCTGCTCGTCGAGGCGGGTGCCGCCACCGAGGTGTACGCCTGTCTGCTCGTGCCGATGATGCTGGTCGCGTTCACCGTGGGCCCGCTGGAGGGGCCGGCCTGGGCGCAGGGGCTGTTCACCCTGGTCGTGTCGGTGGCGTTCGCGCAGATCGCGCCCGTGACGTGGCGGCTCGCGGAGATGCGGGTCGTCGACGTGCTGACCGGGAGCGCGGTCGGTCTGCTGTGCGGCGTCCTGGCCTGGCCGTTCGGCGCCCGCGCCGAGACGCGGCGCAGCATGGGGGCCCTGCTGTGCGCCGCCGCGCCCCTGGTGCGGGTCACCGCCGACGCCACGACCGGCCGCGGCGGTCCCGGCCGAGGCGGCGACGCGGCCGGTCGGACCCTCCGGCTGGCCCGGCACCGGCTCCGTATCGCCGAAGGCGCCTACGCGCAGTACCGCACGGAGCCCTCCGCGTCCGCGCCCGGGACGGAACCCGACTACCTCGCCGTCCTCAACTTCGGCTCGCGTGTCCTGGTCGGGGCCCACTGGCTGCCCCGGACGGACCAGGTTCACGAGCTGCCCGTCGCGGCGCGGCACTGGCTCCGGGAGGCCACCGCCGAGGTGGAGGCGGCCACCGTGCGGGCGGCGCACTTCCCGCCGGGCGGCGTCCGGGTCCGGCTGACGCCCCCGCCGTCCCTCACGTCCACGGCCGCGCCGGACGTCGTGTCACTCCTGAGCGACATGGAGGTGTGGCTCGACGCCCTCTCCGCGGACCTGCGGGTCGGTGCCGCCCACCGGACGGCCCGGTCGGCCGCCCCCGCGGCGGCCGACCGGCCGTCATGAAACGGCCTGTTCAGCGGGCGGCGAGGAGTTCGAGCGTGTCGATCACCCGGTGCGAGAAGCCCCACTCGTTGTCGTACCAGGCGACGACCTTGACGTGGCGGCCCTCGACACGCGTGAGCGCCGAGTCGAAGATCGACGAGGCCGGGTTGCCGGTGATGTCGGACGACACCAGCGGGTCCTCCGAGTACTCGAGGACGCCGGCCAGCGGGCCCTCGGCGGCCGTGCGGTACGCCGCCAGCACGTCGTCACGCGTCACGTCGCGGGCCACGGTCGTGTTGAGCTCCACGATCGAGCCCACCGGGACCGGCACCCGGATCGAGTCGCCGGACAGCTTGCCGTCGAGGCCGGGCAGCACGAGGCCGATCGCCTTGGCGGCGCCGGTCGTGGTCGGCACGATGTTGACGCCGGCGGCGCGGGCGCGGCGCGGGTCGCGGTGCGGACCGTCCTGCAGGTTCTGCTCCTGCGTGTAGGCGTGCACGGTCGTCATGAAGCCGTGCTCGATGCCCGCGAGATCGTCCAGGACGGCGG
This sequence comes from Streptomyces sp. LUP30, assembly GCF_001746365.1. Classification (GTDB taxonomy): domain Bacteria; phylum Actinomycetota; class Actinomycetes; order Streptomycetales; family Streptomycetaceae; genus Streptomyces. The sequence goes on along the minus strand of NZ_MJAJ01000021.1, from coordinate 95,995 downwards.
CCAGCGGGGCGAGCGCGTTGGTGGTGCAGGACGCGTTCGAGACGATCGTGTGCAGCTCGGGGTCGTAGGCGTCGGTGTTGACGCCGTACGCCAGCGTGACGTCGGCGCCGTCCGAGGGCGCGCTGACGAGCACCTTGCGCGCGCCCGCGTCGAGGTGGGCGCGGGCGGCCTTGGCCGAGGTGAACCGGCCGGTCGCCTCCAGCACGATGTCGACTTCCAGCGCCGCCCAGGGCAGCTGCGCCGGCTCGCGCTCGGCGAGGACCTTGATCCGACGGCCGTCGACGACGAGGACGTCGCCCTCGACGCTGACCGGGCGGCCCAGCCGGCCGGACGTCGAATCGAAGGCGAGCAGCCGGGCCAGGGCGGTCGGCTCGGTGAGGTCGTTGACGGCGACGATCTCCAGGTCGCTGTCGCGTTCCAGGAGCGCGCGCAGCACGTTGCGTCCGATGCGGCCGAATCCGTTGATGGCGATGCGAGTCATGAGTGATGTCCCTTCGGTTTCGCCACCAGCCTCGCGTGCGTCGTCCGCGCATGGCCCGGGCGTGAGCGCCATGGTTCGCAAGGATCTCGCCAACCGCCGGTCGCGGTCACTCGCCCCGGGTGAAGGTGCGCCGGTACTCGCTCGGCGTGGTGCCGAGGATCTGCTGGAAGTGCAGCCGCAGATTCGCGCCGGTGCCGAGGCCGACGTCGCCCGCGATCTGCTCGACGCCGCGCTCGGAACGCTCCAGCAGTTCACGCGCCCGGTCGATGCGGGCGCGCATCACCCACTGCATGGGCGTGTATCCGGTGTCCTCCACGAAGCGCCGCGACAGGGTCCGCTCCGAGACGGCCGCGTGCCGGGCCAGCGTGTCCAGGGTGAGGGGCTCGCCGAGGTGGTGCAGCGCCCACTCGCGGGTGGCGGCGAAGCGTTCGCCGATCGGCTCCGGCACACTGCGCGGCACGTACTGCGCCTGGCCGCCGCTGCGGTAGGGGGCCGCGACCAGCCGCCGGGCGGCGTGGTTGGAGGCGGCCACGCCGAGGTCGCGGCGCAGGACGTGCAGGCACAGGTCGATGCCGGAGGCGGCGCCGGCCGAGGTCAGCACACTGCCCTCGTCGACGAACAGGACGTTCTCGTCGACCCGCACGTGCGGATGCCTGGCCGCCAGTGCCCGGGTGTAGTGCCAGTGGGTCGTGGCGCGTCTGCCGTCGAGCAGACCCGTGGCGGCGAGCGCGAAGGCCCCGGTCGAGATGGCGGCCAGCCGCGCGCCCCGCTCATGGGCGGCGCGCAGCGCGTCGACGACCGCCTGCGGCGGATCCTCGCGGTCGGGGTGGCGGTAGCCGGGCAGGAAGACGACGTCGGCCCAGGCGAGCGCCTCGAGCCCGTGGGCGACGTGGTACGACAGCCCGTCGCCGCCCGTCACCAGCCCGGGCGCCGCGCCGCACACCCGGACCTCGTACGGCATGCTCGCCCGGGTCGTGAACACCTGCGCGGGGATGCCCACGTCGAGCGGCTTGGCTCCTTCGAGCACGAGGACGGCGACACGTTGCAGGCGGGAGGACGACACCCGGAAAGGGTACGGGGCGGCTGCCGGGCCTCACCGCGGTCTCGCCCCACACCAGCGAACGGCCCGGCGGCGCACCCGCCCGGGAGGCCCCGGCCCTCCTCCCCGAGGAAACCCCTCGTGGCCCGGGGCGCCCGGCCCCGGGCCACACCCGTGAACACCCTTGGCGCCGCGCCCGTATGCAGTCCTGACTGCTTTCGGAAAGGCGCGGTGATCACGTGACAGCTCGCTCTCCCCACTCCGGGCACCGCAGGTCTCAGAACAGGACCCCGCTGATCGCCGCGGTCGCGGCAGGCGTCCTCAGCCTCGCGATCGCGGCGCAGGCCGCTCTCGCGACCGAGACCGGCGGCACGGCGGATGTGCGCGTGCTCGCCGTGCCGCAGGCGGCCGGCGAGGAGCAGCTCACCGCGACCCGGCGGGTCACCGGCGTGTTCGACGGGGAACGGACCCGGTTCACGAGAGCGGGCGAGCCGGCCGTGGACGGTCGGGAGGAGGGGGAGCGTCCGCTGTTCGAACTCGCCGACGGCGCCGTCCTGAAGAACGTGATCATCGGCTCTCGGGTCGCGGACGGAGTCCACTGTCTGGGCAGCTGCACCTTGGAGAACGTGTTCTGGGAGGACGTCGGCGAGGACGCGGCGGCCTTCCTCGGCACGTCCGCCGACGCCACGTACGTCGTCAGCGGCGGTGGCGCCGCCCGGGCCGCGGACAAGGTCTTCCGGTTCGACGGCGCCGGCACGCTGACCGTGCGGAACTTCGCGGTCGCCGACTTCGGCGAACTGGTCCGGTCCTGCGGCGACTGCAGGAAGCGGTTCCGGCGCGACGTGGTGCTGGAGAACGTCACGGCCACCGCCCCGGGCCGCGAACTGGTCGGGATCAACGCCGACTTCGGCGACTCCGCCCGGCTGAGCGGCATCACCGTGCTGGGCGACCCCGACCGGAAGGTCATGCCCTGCCGGAAGTTCCGGGGTGGGAACGACGGCGAGGCCGAGAAGCCCGACGCGGCGGCGGACGGCGTGAACTGCGTGTTCGAGCAGGCCGACATCAGCTTCGGCTGAGGCGTCCCGGCGTCGCCGCGGAGTCGCGGCGCCCGGCCCGAGGAGCCTGCGCGGTGCGAGCGGCTCGCGCGGTCACAGCTTGGCCCCGAAGTTCTGCGTCCACCACGGGCCGCCCGCTCCGTCGTGGATCCCCACGCCGATGTCCTTGAAGGCGCAGTTGAGGATGTTGGCGCGGTGGCCGGGGCTGTTCATCCAGGACGTCATCACCGACTGGGCGGTCTGCTGCCCCATGGCGATGTTCTCCCCGTACGTGGACCAGCGGTAGCCCGCGGCCGTGATGCGCTTCCCGGGGTCGGCGCCGTCGGGGTTGGTGTGGTCGAAGAACCCGCGGGCGGCCATGTCGTCGGAGTGCCCCTGGGCGGACTTTCGCAGCAGGGGGTCCTCGGTGAGGGGCCCGCAGCCGGCCTTCGCCCGTTCCTGGTTGACGAGCGCGATCACCTGGGCCGAGCGGTCCGACGATCCGGACCGCAGGGTCGTCTTCGGGGAGACGGGCGGACGGGACGGGGCCGGCTTCGCGGCGGGCGGCGCGGACGCGGCCGCGCTCCTGCGGGGACTCGGCGATGCGCTCGCACTCGCCGACGCCGAGGTCGACGCGGAGGCCGTCGGTGAAGGGGACGGTGACGGCGAGGTCTCGTCGCCGATGTCGGGCGTGGGCCGGCCGGAGACGAGCGCGTCGTCCACGGGCCGCACGGCGGTGCTGTCCTGGGCCCCGCCCTCCGGTCGCAGGCCGAAGTAGAGGAAGCCGCCGCCGGCCACGCACGCCGCCACGACCGCGCCGCCGACCGCGCGGCGCCGGGTGCGCCGCTTGCGCCGGGTCGCGGTTCGGGAGGCGGTCCGGCCGGCCGCCTCGTGGCGTGCGCCCGACCGGACGGTGACGTCCGGTCCGTCCTCGGGCAGCGAGGACGCCGAACCGGCCAGGGCGACGGCGTCCGCGGCCGAGCGCGTCCGCGCGAGCAGTGCGGACGATGCCGCGACCAGCGCGAGACCGGCCAGCAGCCCCTCCGCGGGCACCAGTCCGCTCCACAGACCGGAGCACTGTGCGCATCCGCGCGCGTGCCGGGCTATGCGCTTGCGCCACAGCGCCGAGGGCCGGCCGTCCCAGCCCGCGAGCTCGCCGCGCAGTTCCCGGCACGGCGGCTGTGCGTCCACGGCCCGCACGACCACGCGGGCCGCCTCCAGCTGAGCCTTCATCCGCTGGACGCGGACCGCGGTGTGCTGCGGCGTGAGGGCGAGAGCCTCGGCTATCTCGGCCCGGGTCAGTTCACCGGCGCACTCCAGCCACCACAGGGACAGCAGCCCCCGGTCGTCCGGCTCCAGCCAGCGCGTGGCGCGCGCGGTCTCCTGCCGCTGGCCGGACAGCTGCAGTCGCACGATGGTCAGGTCGACGAAGTCGGCGCCCGGGTCGGCCACTTCGTCGGCCTCCTCGACGGCCACCCGCGCCGGCTGCTGCCGGTTCCAGTGCGCCCGGACCTGGTTCATCGCGATCGCGACCAGCCAGGAGCGGAAGCTCTCCGGATCGCGCAGCGCGCCGAGCGAGTCCAGGGCGCGCAGCATGGTTTCCTGCACGACGTCGTCCACGTCGACCGAGCCGTTCAGCGCCCGGCCCACGATGTTGTAGACGAGCGGGAGGTACTCGCCGACGAGCGCGTCCTGGGCGTTCTGGTCGCCCGCCCGCGCGGCGGCCACCAGCGCCGTCGCCTCCACCGTGTGCCGTTCACTCATTGCAGCTTCCCTGTCGTCGAATCCGAGCGATGCTGTCCGTCGCATCGGGGATCTCCACGGGTGCGACGGATAACAGTTCTTCGGAAAAACGTGCGAGGACAGAGACTGGCCGCCCTGCGCCCTCGGTGCAATGGAGGGGGTCACATCCCGGCATGCCCGTGCGATCCCGTGCAACCGGTGAGGCAGTTCGGGTGTCTTTGTCAGTGAAAGCGGATGATTGCCGTCATCCGTCCCGACTCGTTCCGACGGGGGAACCCATGAGTCTCGCTCACATCCGAACCCGCGGCGTCCTGGCGACCGCGGCCCTCCTCGCCCTGGCGGCGAGCACCCTCGGCGCGGCCGACGCCGGAGCTTCGACCGCACGGCGCGCGGCGCCGCAGACGCGCCAGATCGCCTCGTCCGTCCTCGGCTCCGACTACAAGGTCACCCTCACCCCCCTGCGCTCGACCGGCGACGCCTACGCAGCGTCGGTGCGGATGCAGGTGTACACGCACTCCGGCGGCGCCTGGAAGGAGTCGGACCGCGTGACCGTCGGCGACGTGGACGGCTGGTTCTGGTTCCCGCTGACGGGCAGCGGCGCCGTCTGCCGGTTCTCGACGGCCGGCACCGAGCCCGCGCCGATCAGCGTGAGCCTGCTGCTCACCCCGTCCCTGGGCTGCTCCGCGCCGGCGCACTACGTCGTCGAGCACGGCAAGGTCCACGCCGGCTGAACGGATCGCCGGCGATGGCCCGGCGCGACGACTCGCCGCCGTCGCGGGCCCGTTCGCCGCGGTCGCGGTACTACTGTCGCCGGCATGGACCGTGACGGCCGAGGGTGGCTCCCCTGTCTGCTCGGCGGAGCGGTGTTCGCCGTGTGCATGGCCGGCACGACCTTGCCCACGCCCCTGTACGGCCTGTATCAGGACAAGTTCGGCTTCTCCGAACTGACGGTCACCGTCGTGTACGCGGTGTACGCCTTCGGCGTCATCGGCGTGCTGCTGCTGGCGGGCAACGCCTCCGACACGGTGGGCCGTCGGACGGTGCTGCTGTGGGGCCTGGGCTGCGCGGCGGCGAGCGCCGTCTGCTTCCTGTGCGCCACCGGGCTGGGCTGGCTGTACGCGGGGCGGCTGCTGTCGGGGTTGTCGGCCGGACTGTTCACCGGGGCGGCCACCGCCTACGTGATGGACCTGGCTCCCCGGGGCGGGGCCTCCCGGGCCACCCTCGTGGCGACGGCCGCCAACATGGGCGGACTGGGCTGCGGCCCGCTGCTCGCCGGAGTGCTCGCGCAGTACGCACCCTGGCCGCTGTACCTGCCGTTCGCCGTGCACCTCACCCTGGTGGCCTGCTCGGCCGCCGTCGTGGCACGCCTCCCGGAGACGGTGCGCGACCGCAGGCCGGCGAGCAGCGTACGGCCGCAGCGGCCGGCCCTGCCCGCGCAGGTGCGGGCGGTGTTCGGGCCGGCGGCGACGGCCTCGTTCGTGGGGTTCGCCCTGTTCGGCGTGTTCACCTCGGTCAGTCCCGCGTTCCTCGCCGAGTCGCTCGACGTGCGCAACCACGCCGTCAGCGGTCTGGTCGTGGCGCTGGCGTTCTTCGCCTCGACGGCCGGGCAGTCGGCCGTCGGGCGGGTCGGAGTGCGGCGTTCGCTGCCCCTGGGCTGTGCCGCGTTGCTGGCCGGGCTGGCGTTGCTCGCGGGTGCGCTGCGCTGGGAGTCGCTGCCGCTGGTGGTGTCGAGCGCGCTCGTCGGCGGGGCCGGGCAGGGGCTGGCGTTCCGTGCGGCGCTGTCCGCCGTGGCCGAGGCGTCACCTCCGGAGCGGCGGGCGGCGGTGATCTCGGCGCTCTTCGTGGTGGCGTACGCGGGCATCTCGGTGCCGGTGATCGGCGTGGGCCTGCTGACGGGCCCGCTCGGCCTGGAGGGCGCCGGACTGGTGTTCATCGCGTGCATGGCCCTTCTCGTCTCGGCCGCGGCCGCCTACCTGTTCCGGCGGCCGTTGCCCGCGAGGGCGTGAGCCGGGCGAGCGGTGGGCCCGGGCGCGCGAAGCCGTGTCCGGCAGGCGCCGACGCCTGATCGCCGGTGCGCCGAGCCGTCGGCCCGGTGCGTGCCCGCACACGCTTGGACGCGTCCGAACGAGTGGCTTCGGTCCGCCGGCGAACCGACAGGGGGCCGACCGGCGTTGGGCAGAACCCAACTCGCCATCACCGGAAAGGCCCTTCGATGCGACGTACCGCCCTCCTGGCCGTCTGCGCTCTGGTCAGCGCCGCAGCCACGGGATTCTTCACCACCAGCGCCCTGCGCAGCCGCTGACGCACGGGCCGGGGCGGCGGCGTTCACGCTTCCCCGGCCCGGCGCCAGGACCGGGGCGCGCACACTCGCCGTGTGCGGCCCACCGGCCGACCGGCCGGGCTCTTGCCCTCAGCCACGCGCGGGCTCCTCCTGCTGCGCCTCGTCGGTGGCGATCCCCCTGCCGCCGGGATGCCGGAGCGCGCACAGGTAGCCGACGCCCAGGGCGACGGCCATGGCGTAGAACACCCACTGGTTGGCCTCGGCGAAGTCCATGCGGATCGCGGACATCGACTCCCGCACCGTCCGCGCGACCGCGCCGTCCCCGGTCAGCTGCCGGTTGTCGCCGCTGCCGGTCACCGTCTCCGCGACGTTCCTCGCCGCGTCGCCCGCCGCCGACGACGGCACCCCGTGCGACTCGAGCGTGTTCCTGACGTTGTCGGTCATGGAGTGGGTCAACAGTGTGCCGAACAGGGCCAGTCCCACGCTGGCCGCGTAGTTGCGGATGGTCTGGGTGATGCCGGTGACCTCCCCGTAGGAGGCGTCGATCGCCCGGTTGACGGCGTCCGTGGAGGCGGGCGCGAGGATGAAGCCGATCCCGGCCCCCGCCAGGGCCGCATAGGGCCACTGGTCGTGCATGGACAGGTCGGTCAGCTTCCCGGCCCAGAGCGCGAAGCCGACGGCGCCCACCAGGCAGCCCAGTTTCATCGTCGGCCTGGCGCCGCGTTTGTCGAGGATCCGCCCGCCCCACTGCGAGGCGAGCGCGAAGCCCACGAAGAAGTACAGCAGGTACAGGGCGGCCTGGTTGGGCGAGGCGCTCAGGGACACCTGGGCGTAGACGGAGGCGAAGAAGAACAGCGGGACGAACGCGAGCATCGCGAAGAACAGCACGAGCCCGTCCACCACGAAGGCGCGGTCGCGGAAGACCGCGAGCTTGACCAGCGGATGCGCCGTGCGCAGTTCGTAGCGGCAGAACAGCCACAGCACGCCGATACCGCCCACGATGCAGATCCAGGTGAACGGGCTGTCCCATCCCCACGCCGACGCCTGCTGGAAGCCCAGCACGCTCGCGCCCATGCCGAGCGCGATGAGCGCGGCGCCGGGCACGTCCAGGGGTTCGTCACGGCGGCGGTCGGACACATGGGCGAGTGCGGTCAGGATCAGCGCGACGACGGCCACGGGGACGTTGACCCAGAAGATCGCCCGCCAGGTCCAGTCGGTGAGCCAGCCGCCGAGCAGCGGCCCGATGGCCGTCAGCGCCCCGGTGACGCCGAAGAACAGGGCCAGCGCCCGTCCGCGCCGCTCCACCGGGAAGACCGCGACGACCACCGCCAGCGCGGCGGGGAAGAGCAGGGCGGCGCCCAGCCCCTGGGTCGCGCGGAAGACGATGAGCCAGCTCAGCGCGAAGTCGCCCCGGGGGACGCAGCCGCACAGCACCGACGAGACCACGAACACCACGGTGCCCGCCACCACGACGCGCCGGGGACCGAGCAGGTCGGCCAGGCGTCCCCCGAGCGCGAAGAACGCGGCCAGGGACAGCAGGTAGGCGTTGACGACCCACTGCATGCCGGAGGCGGAGAGACCGAGTTCGTGGACGATGTCCGGCGTCGCGATCGCCACGATGGTCTGGTCGATGAACGTCATCGCCACCGCGAACATCATGGCCGCGAGCGCCACTGACTGCGAAGGAGCACCCCGGCCCGCGGGCCGGTCGCCCGTCTGCTGCTTGGTGTACATGCCAGTCATCCACTCAGTCTGCTCCCGCTCGGATGACGACGCATGCGGTGAGCGGCGGGCCGGGCGCGGGAGGACGTCGTCCCAGGTCAGCCAAGTCGCCCCCCCCGGTCGCCCCGGTCAGTCCACGGGATGGCCCGGTTCGATCGTGACGGCGTCGGCGAGCCGCAGCAACGCCGCGTCGTCCGGCGCCTCCGACGCGTCCGCGTGAGGCTCCTGTCCGCCGACCTGCACCGGGGCCAGGACGAAGCCGACGTGATCGCCACCGTCCACCCGCTGCTCGATCCTGCCGACCAGCCACGCGCACGCGTCCGGCAGCACGACGGCCCCGCCGTGCTCCTCCGTCCATCGGGTGTGCGCGAACTTGTCCACCTCGTCACCGGTCTCCCCGCCGAACAGGGCGGCCAGCCGGAGCTGACGGGATGTCAGCAGATGTACGGCGAGGAACTGGGCCTGACGGGCCACCTCGTAGGTCCGGTTCACCTTGGACAGCCACACCACGAACCGCACCGGTCGCATCGAGCACTGGGAGGCGAACCCCACGAGACAGCCCGCCCGCTCGCCGCCCGCGGCGGCCGTCACCACGCACATGTCGGGGTTCAGCCGGTCGATGAACGGGTCCGTGTCCACCATGGTCGTGCTCCTCCGCATCGGGGATCCGCCGCCGCTCCTGCATTCGGCGAGTAAAGAGTGCCCGCCGCACCCCCCTTCTCACGGGGGACGCCCCCGCGCGGCCGCCGGCCGCGCCCCGCGCCCCGGAAGGCGGTCCCGGCGAGGCGCCGCGGACTGCCGGGGGGCCCGAGGTGCGGGGCGGTCCGGGCGGGTGGAAGCTGGCGATCATGGTGCGCAAGGGAGTGCGGCCCGGCGAGACGCATGACGTGGAGGAGGTCCTCGACGAGCTCTACGCCACGCCGCCGACCGACTTCGTCCCCCTTCGCGAGCGACTGGCAGCCGCGGCCAGGACCGACGGACGTCCGCAGGACGCCCGTCGGATCCACGCCGCCCGCCGCCCCACCCTCGCGGCCTGGGCGGCGAACCTGCTGCTGCGCAGGAGGGAGCAGGAGAGCCGGCGGTTCCTGGAACTGGGGCGGGCGCTGCGCGAGGCCTACGGGAATCTGGACGCCGAGGGGATCAAGGAGTTGTCCGCGCAGCGCCGGAGCATCGTCTCCGCGCTGTCCCGGCAGGCTGCCGAGCTGGCAGGCGAGGCCGGGCACCGGCTCTCGGACGCGGCTCGGCAGGACGTCGAGACGACCCTGCGCGCCGTGCTCGCCGATCAGGACGCGGCCGACCGGTGGGCCACGGGCCGCCTGGAGAGCGCCCTGAGGCCGCCCTCGGACTTTCCCTCCACCGCAGGCGCGACGCCCGGTGGACACGCCGGGACGGCGGCTGCGCCGCGGCAGCCGAAGCCGTCCCGGTCATCTCGGCCACCGCAGGCGTCGCGGTCCTCGCAGGTTTCGCGGTCCTCGCAGGCGTCGCGGGCGAAGGACGAGATCGCCGAGCGGCGCCGTCTTCGGCAGGAACAGGAGGACGAGGCCCGCCGGGCGGCCGAGGCCGCCGGCCGTCGGCTCGGCGATCTGCGGGCGGCGCACGCGGACGCCGAGGGGAACCTGCGGCACGCCCAGGACCGCCACGATCAGGCGGGTCGGCAGCAGACCGAAGCCCAGCGGCGGCTGCACCGGGCGGAGCAGGACCTGCGCGCGAGAGAGGAGGACCTCCGTCGCACGGAGCAGGAGCGCCGGAAGGCCGACGAACACTGCCGGGCGGCCGCGGAGGCCGTGACCCGAGCCGAGCGGGAGGCCCGGGACGCCGACCGCAGGCTGCGGCGCCTGACCGGCCCGCCGTCCGGTCCCGGCTGAGACGCCCCGACCGGGAGGCCCCGACGACCGCCCGCGTGCCCCGGGCGTGGGCCGTCGTCCCGCGTGGTGCCGGGATGCCCGTGGTGCGACGCTGGAGGCACAGGGCGTCCGCCACCGGGCGAGCCGGGAGGGCCGATGGGACGAGATGTCCCGGCGCTGGTCTTCACCCGCGAGGACCGCCGCCGGTACCGGATCAAGATGCAGGAGAACCTCGACGTGTTCGCGCAGATGCTGCGCGAGTCGCGGTTCGAGTCCGAGCGGCCGCAGGTGGGCCTGGAGATAGAGCTGAACCTCGTCGACGACGAGGGCGAGCCGGCGATGCGCAACAACGACGTCCTGGAGGCGATCGCGGATCCCGCCTGGTCCACCGAGCTGGGCCGTTTCAACCTGGAGATCAACGTCCCGCCCCGGCGTCTGACCCAGGGCGGACCGGACGCCTGGGAGTCCGAGATCCGTGCCGCGCTCAATCACGCCGAGGAGCGCGCCGGCTCGGTCGGCACGCATCTGATCATGGTCGGGATCCTGCCCACCCTGCGGCAGCAGGACGTCGGCGAGGGGGCGCTGTCGGAGAACGCCCGCTACCGGCTGCTCAACGACCAGGTCTTCGCCGCGCGGGGCGAGGACCTGCGCATCGAGCTGGACGGCGTGGACCGTCTGCGCACCTATGCGGACACGATCACTCCCGAGGCCGCCTGCACCAGCACCCAGTTCCATCTCCAGGTCTCCCCCGACGAGTTCGCCCCGTACTGGAACGCGGCGCAGGCGGTCGCCGGCGTCCAGGTCGCGCTGGCGGCGAACTCGCCCTTCCTGTTCGGCCGGGAGCTGTGGCACGAGACCCGGATCCCGTTGTTCGAGCAGGCCACCGACACCCGCCCGCAGGAGATCAAGGTGCAGGGCGTACGCCCGCGGGTGTGGTTCGGAGAGCGGTGGATCACCAGCGTCTTCGATCTCTTCGAGGAGAACCTGCGCTACTTCCCGGCGTTGCTTCCCCTGTGCGACGAGCAGGATCCGCGCGAGACGCTGGCCGCGGGGGACGTTCCCGAACTCGCCGAGCTGACCCTGCACAACGGAACGATCTACCGCTGGAACCGCCCGGTGTACGCCGTCGCGAACGACCGGCCGCACGTGAGGGTGGAGAACCGCTGTCTGCCGGCCGGCCCGACCGTCGCCGACACCCTGGCCAACGGCGCTTTCTACTACGGGATCACCCGCGCCCTGGTGGAGGAGGAGCGGCCGGTGTGGTCACGCATGTCCTTCCAGGCCGCCGAGGACAATCTGCACACGGCGGCCCGGCACGGCATCGAGGCCCGGCTGTACTGGCCCGGGATGGGCGAGGTCCCGGTGCCAGAGCTCGTCCTGCGGCGTCTGCTGCCGCTGGCCCATCGGGGCCTGGAGCGCTCCGGCATGGACGCGGCCTGGCGGGAGCCGCTGCTCGGCATCATCGAGCAGCGCTGTGTCACCGGCCGCAACGGGGCCGTCTGGCAGAAGGAGACGTTCCACCGCATCACCGCCGCCGCCCACGCCGGCCGGCACGAGGCGCTGCGGCGGATGACACGGCAGTACATCGACTACATGCACCTGAACGCCCCGGCGCACACCTGGCCGGTCGACTGACCGTGCGTGCGGTGTCTGCGCAGATCAGCGAGGTCTGCGGTCCGCCCGGCGTCGCGGGGGCGGGGCGCCCGCGGGGCCGCCGGCCGGCGACACGGGACCCCGCGGTGCGACAGCACGGAGGGGACCGTGCAGGATAGAGGTATGACGATCAAGGTTTACTTCGACATCACCATCAACGACCAGCCCGCGGGCCGCATCAACTTCAACCTCTTCGAGGACGTCGTTCCCAAGACGGCGGAGAACTTCCGCGCCCTGGCCACCGGCGAGAAGGGCTACGGCTACGCCGGCTCCTCCTTCCACCGGGTCATCCCCGCGTTCATGCTCCAGGGCGGCGACTTCACCCGGGGCAACGGCACCGGCGGCAAGAGCATCTACGGCGAGAAGTTCGCCGACGAGAACTTCCAGCTCAAGCACGACCGTCCCGGTCTGCTGTCCATGGCCAACGCGGGCCCGAACTCCAACGGCTCGCAGTTCTTCATCACCACGGTCGTGACCGGCTGGCTCGACGGCAAGCACGTGGTGTTCGGCGAGGTCGCCGACGAAGACAGCATGGCCCTCGTCAAGAAGATCGAGGCGCTCGGCTCCAGCAGCGGCAACACCTCGGCGAAGATCACCATCTCCGCGTCCGGCCAGCTCTGATCCGAGCGCCCGGCCGACCGGCCGGCGGGGCTGCCGCCCCGGCCGGCCGGAGCCGGGGGCGCCGTTCGACCGCCGCCCCCGGCAGCCCCCCCTCGGGGCGAGTCGCTCCGCGCCCCTGACCGCAGTCCCCGCTCCACCCTCCCCGGTGCCCGCCCTGTGCTTCTGGTCACAGCACTCGCCTCATTTACTAGGACGTCCTACTATTTTCTCAGTAGGCGTTACCGTGATCTGTCTGGGAAGGCCCCATGAGCGATCTGCACCGTCCCGTGCACCCCGTCCGTCTGGTCACGGCTTCGGCCCTGTTCGACGGCCATGACGCATCGATCAACATCATGCGGCGGATCTTCCAGTCCCAGGGCGCGGAGGTGATCCACCTCGGGCACAACCGCTCCGTCCAGGAGGTCGTGGACGCAGCGCTGGAGGAGGACGCCCACGGCGTGGCCGTCTCCTCGTACCAGGGCGGACACGTGGAGTACTTCGAGTACCTGGTCGAGTCGCTGCACGCGCAGGGTGCGGAGCACGTCCGGGTGGTGGGCGGCGGAGGCGGTGTCATCGTCGCCGAGGAGATCGCCCGGCTGCGCGCCGGCGGGGTGACGATCTTCTCACCGGAGGACGGGCAGCGGATGGGCCTGGCGGGGATGGTCAACTCGGTGGTCCGGGACTGCGACTTCGATCTGTGGGACGCCAAGCCGGCCGACGCGGCCGGTGTGCTCGCCGGCGACCGGTTCGCCGTCGCCCGCGCGATCACCGGCGCGGAGCTGGGCAAGCTGCCGCAGGAGTTCATGGACCAGGTGCGGGCCACCGCGGCGGGGCGGAGCACCCCGGTGCTGGGCATCACGGGCACCGGCGGCTCGGGCAAGTCGTCGCTGACGGACGAACTGGTGCGCCGGTTCCGGGTGGACCAGCAGGACAAGCTGCGGATCGCGGTGATCGCGGTCGACCCGACCCGCCGGCGCGGCGGGGGCGCGCTGCTCGGCGACCGGATCCGGATGAACTCGCTCGACGGCAACCGGGTGTTCTTCCGCAGCCTGGCCACCCGCGGCAGCCATGAGCTGCCGGAGCACCTGTCGGACGTGATCGACGTGGTCAAGGCGGCCGGATTCGACCTGGTGATCGTGGAGACGCCGGGCATCGGCCAGGGCGACGCCGCGATCGTGCCGTTCGTCGACACCTCGCTGTACGTGATGACGCCGGAGTTCGGGGCCGCCTCGCAGCTGGAGAAGATCGACATGCTCGACTTCGCCGATGTCGTGGCGATCAACAAGTTCGAACGGCGCGGCGCCAAGGACGCGATGCGTGACGTGGGCCGTCAACTGGTGCGCAACCGCGAGGCGTTCGGCATGCGGCCGGAGGACATGCCGGTGTTCGGCACCTCGGCGGCGACCTTCAACGACGACGGGGTCACCGCGCTCCACCAGCACCTCAAGGCCGCCCTGGCGGAGAAGGGCCTGCCGCTGTCCGAGGGCGGGCTGGCGCCGGTCGACGTACGCCACTCCTCCGGAATCCGGCAGGTGGTCCCCGCGGACCGGGTGCGCTACCTCGCCGAGATCACCGACAGCATCCGCGCCTATCACGCCGAGACCGACCGGCTGGCCGAGGCGGCGCGACGGGTGCAGCGCCTGGAGACGGTCGGCGACGAGCTCGCCGAGGCCGGTTCCGACGCCGCGAACGTACGGGAGCTTTTGGAGACGGCGCGCGGGGACCTGCCGCGTCCGATCGCCGAGCAGCTTCGCGAGTGGCCGGCCGTCGTGGCCTCCTACTCCGGGGACGAGCAGGTGGTGCGGATCCGGGACAAGGAGATCCGCACCAAGCTGACCCGTGAGTCCCTGTCGGGCAACAAGATCCCGCGCGTGGCGCTGCCCCGCTTCACCGACCACGGAGAGCTGGTGCGGTTCTGGCGCCGGGAGAACCTGCCCGGCCGCTTCCCCTTCACCGCCGGGGTGTTCCCGTTCAAGCGCGACGGCGAGGACCCGGCGCGCATGTTCGCCGGCGAGGGCGACCCGTTCCGCACCAACCGGCGCTTCAAGCTGCTCTCCGAGGGCCAGCCCGCCACCCGGCTGTCCACCGCGTTCGACTCGGTCACCCTCTACGGCCGCGACCCCGACGAACGACCCGACATCTACGGCAAGGTCGGCACCTCCGGCGTGTCGGTGGCCACCCTGGACGACATGAAGGCGCTGTACGACGGCTTCGACCTCGTCGCGCCGACCACCTCCGTGTCCATGACGATCAACGGACCCGCCCCGACGGTCCTCGCGTTCTTCCTGAACACCGCCATCGACCAGCAGACGGACGCCTTCCGCGCCGCCGAGGGCCGCGCGCCCTCCCCCGAGGAGGCGGCCGAACTGCGGGCACGCGCGCTGGCGAGCGTGCGCGGCACGGTCCAGGCCGACATCCTCAAGGAGGACCAGGGCCAGAACACCTGCCTGTTCTCCACCGAGTTCAGCCTGCGGATGATGGCCGACATCCAGGAGTGGTTCATCGAGCAGAAGGTCCGCAACTTCTACTCGGTGTCGATCTCCGGCTACCACATCGCCGAGGCAGGCGCGAACCCGATCAGCCAGCTCGCGTTCACCCTGGCCAACGGCTTCACCTACGTGGAGGCCTACCTCGCCCGGGGCATGCACATCGACGACTTCGCGCCCAACCTGTCGTTCTTCTTCTCCAACGGCATGGACCCGGAGTACTCCGTGCTCGGCCGGGTGGCCCGCCGCATCTGGGCCGTCGCGATGAAGGAGAAGTACGGCGCGAACGAGCGCAGCCAGAAGCTGAAGTACCACGTGCAGACCTCCGGGCGCTCCCTGCACGCCCAGGAGATGGACTTCAACGACATCCGCACCAGTCTGCAGGCGCTCATCGCGATCTACGACAACTGCAACAGCCTGCACACCAACGCCTACGACGAGGCGGTGACCACGCCCACCGAGGAGTCGGTGCGCCGGGCCCTGGCCATCCAGCTGATCATCAACCGGGAATGGGGCCTGGCGATGAACGAGAACCCCCTGCAGGGGTCCTTCGTCATCGACGAGCTCACCGACCTGGTCGAGGAGGCGGTCCTGCAGGAGTTCGACCGGATCAACGAACGCGGCGGCGTGCTCGGCGCGATGGAGACCGGCTACCAACGCGGCCGTATCCAGGACGAGTCGATGCTCTACGAGCAGCGCAAGCACGACGGCACCCTGCCCATCGTCGGCGTCAACACCTTCCGCAACCCGCACGCCGACACCGTCGAGCCCGGCGTCATCGAACTGGCGCGCGCGACCGAGCAGGAGAAGGTCTCGCAGCTGGAGCGCGTGCGCGCCTTCCAGACGGCTCACCGTGACGCGGCGCACGAGGCGCTGGCCGCCCTCAAGGACGCGGCGGTGAACGACCGCAACGTCTTCGCCGTCCTCATGGACGCCGCCCGGGTCTGCTCCCTCCAGCAGATCACCGACGCCTTCTTCGAGGTGGGCGGCCAGTACCGCCGCAACGTCTGAGCGACGGCCCCGGCCGCGCCGTGTGTTCGTTCCCGGTCACCCCGTCCAGTGGCGGAGATCGCGGAAGCGAGCCTCGGCGCGGCCGGATCCGTGCTGGTGGACGCCGTTCTTGAAGTATCGGGCGGCGACCCGCCGGACGAGGGAGTCGCCGGACATCGACGCGGACGGACCGCAGGATCTGCACGAAGGACGCGCCGTCGGCGCCGGACGGCAGGGGGACGTCGGCGTCCCACCTGTGCTCACCCGTCGTGCGGTCGACCTTCCAGCGCATCTCATGCGCGGGTCCGTGGCGCTGCCCTCCTCGAACCGCTCGTCGGTGCCGTACTCCCCCATGCGGCGGACGCCGTCGCCGTAGCTGTGCCGCTTCGCCAGGTCGGGGTTGCAGGGCTTCTGCCGGCCGACGGAGAACGAGGTCTGCGTCCAGCCGTCGGGCGGACCGGCCGGTGCCGGCGCGTAAGGCGGATCTCCTGTCCAGCGCGTGTCCTTCCGGTGGGTCAGTAAGGGTCGCGGGTTGCAGGCAACCCGAATACATCGGAGGAGTCAAGGAGTCGAACAAGAGACGCCGATGTGGGTACGACGTCCGTATCCGCCCGCCTTGCAGGCGATTTGGACACTCAGGCTGCCAACTCCCGTCGCCGCCCAGGTCATTGACAGGTACACAGAGCATCTCTAGGTTCCCCGATACACCCGATGTCTTGACGATCCGTCATGTCTGTCTGGAGGACGACGATGAATCCGCAGTCGGGAGAGAACTCACCCCTGCGCCGCCGGGCCGTGATCGGCACCGCACTCGGCGGGGCGGCGGCGGCCGCCCTGCCCGCGACGGCGCACGCCGGACCACAGCAGTCTTCCGCGGCGCGGTCCGCCGAAGCGGCGCCGTCGGCGACGAGCGCGAAACGCCCGTGGAAACTCCGCGACACGATGACCTCCGACCGCGCCTGGGCGGACTTTCTGCGCGGCCAGGATCTTCTCTGGAGCAGGCTGCCCACCCGCTGGTACGAGGGCCCGTTCCTCGGGGACGGGCTGCTCGGCAGCATGGTCTACCAGGAACCGGACGCGAACCGGATCCGCTTCACCGTCCAGCACGGCCGGGTGCAGGACCACCGGCCCGAGTTCGGCAGCGGCTGGGGCACCTGCCGGCTGCCCGTCGGACACCTCACCCTCGAACCGGTCGGCGCGATCACCGCCGTCGACTGGCGACTGAGCCTGTGGAACGCCGAGCTCACCGGCACCGTCACCACCAGCGCGGGCAGGCTCACCCTCGCCGCGTTCATCCACGACGAGGTCCTGGCGGTCCGGGTCACGGCCGACGGCGGGGAGCGCGTCGTCTGGACCTTCCACCCCGAGGACGCCGTCAGCCCCCGCCGCATCCAGGAGGCCCCGCCCGCCGGGTACACGCCCAACCCTCCCTGGACCGCGAAAACCTCCGCCGACGGCGCCGAGCAGGTGCTGCAGCCCCTCACCGGCGGCCAGACCGCCACCGCGTACCGCCGCACCGGCGCGGAACTGCTGCTCAGCGTCGGACACAGCGCCCCCTCCACCACCGCCGCCGAGACCGACTCGCTGCGCAACCTGCGCCGGGCGAAGTCCTACGGCGCCCTGCGCCGCCGCCACGTCGCCTGGTGGCACGCCCTCTACCCGAAGAGCTTCGTCTCGTTCCCCGACCAGCGGCTGCAGAGCTTCCACTGGATCCAGCTCTACAAGGTCGCCTCCGCCAGCCGTGCCGGCGGCCCGGTCATGGCCACCTCGGGGCCGTGGCTGGAGCCCACGCCCTGGCCCGCCGTCTGGTGGAACCTCAACGTCCAGCTGGAGTACTGGCTCATCCATGGGTTCAACCACCCGGAGCTCGACTCGCTGGCCAGCACCCTGCGGCAGACCCAGGAACAGCTGGCCGCCAACGTGCCCGCCGCCTACCGCTCGGACAGCTCCGGCGTGGGCCGCAGCTCGGACATGTTCGCCACCCGCGAGGTGGGCCGGCCGGGCACGGGCGCCGAGACCGGCGACCTCACCTGGGCGCTGCACAACGTGTGGCTGTCCTACCGCCACTCCATGGACGAGGGCCTGCTGCGCGACACGGTCTACCCGGTGCTGCGCCGGGCGATCAACTACTACCTGCACTTCCTGACCCCGGGCAGCGACGGCAAGCTGCACCTGCCCAGCACGCTGTCCCCGGAGTACCCGGTCGTGCCGCCGCAGGACACCAACTACGACCTGGCCCTCATCCGCTGGGGATGCCAGACGCTCCTGGAGTCCGCCGAACTGCTGGGCGTGGACGACGAGTCGGCGCCCCGCTGGCGGGACGTCCTGGCCAGGCTCACCCCGTACCCCGTCGACGCCGACGGCTTCATGATCGGCGCCGACACCCCGTACGCCCAGTCCCACCGGCACTACTCGCATCTGCTGATGGTGTACCCGTTGTACCTGGTCAACTGGGACCAGCCCGAGAACCGCGAGCTGATCACCAAGTCCGTCAAGCACTGGCACGCGCTGACCGGCGCCCACCGCGGTTACAGCTACACCGGTGCGGCCTCCCTCTACGCGATGACCGGCGACGGCGACACCGCGATCTCCTATCTGCGGAAGTTCTTCGACCCCACGACCCGCTACCCCTGCCAGGCCAACACCCACTACACCGAGGCCGGCCCCGTCATCGAGACGCCGCTGTCCGCGTCGCAGTCGCTGCACGACATGTTCTGCCAGAGCTGGGGCGGCGTCGTACGGGTCTTCCCGGCCGTCCCGTCCGCCTGGGCCGACCTCACCCTGCACGACTTCCGCACCCAGGGCGCGTTCCTGGTCAGTGCGGTGCGCACGGCGGGCAGCACCCGGTTCGTCAGGATCAGAAGCCTGGCGGGCGCGCCGCTCAAGGTGAAGCACGGACTGAGCGGCCGGCTCACCGTGCTGCTCGACGACGGCAGCCCGGCGCGCACCCACGACCTGGGCGACGGCGTGCTCTCCATCGACCTGCCCCGGGGCCGCGAGGTGCTGATCCACTCCGGTTCCCGGCCCGACCTCGTCATCGCGCCCGTGGCCGTCGGCGAGCCCGGCGCCGCCTGGGGACTCCCGTAACCGGCGGCTGCCCGCACGCACGCCCCGCACCCACGACAACCGGAAGGGTTCTCATGGCTGTTCCGATCAGAACCGCGTGCTCCGCGCTCTGCGCCGGGCTGGTGGCCGCACTTCTCACGACGGTGCCCGAACACGCCGGGCAACCTCCCCTGCACGAGCGGGCATGGGCCGTGCACGCGGCGGAGGCCCCGCACGCACCCCACGCGCGGGTGACTCTGGACGACGCCACCGGCACGCTCGACCTCACGGTGTCCCGTGACGGCCGCACCGTGCTGGAGCCGTCGCCCCTCGGCATCGTCACCGAAGGGGCCGATCTCTCCCGGGGGTTGCGCTTCCTGCACCGCAAGGACCGCGCCGTGGACGAGCACTACCGGACGAAGTCCGGCAAACGCCTGGACCGCACGGTGCACATGCAGGAGACCCGGCTGTCGTTCGCCGGGGCCACCGGCGCCCGCCTCGACCTCGTGGTCCGCGCCTCCGCAGACGGCGTCGCCTACCGCTACGTCCTGCCCGCCGGGCACGGCGACGTGCTCGGCGAGACGTCCGCGTTCCGGCTGCCGGCCGAAGCGGACGCCTGGCTGAGCACCTACCGGGCGGACAACGAGGGCCAGTTCGCGCAGTACACCGCCGCCACGGCGCCCACCGGGGCCTACTCCGAGCAGGCCCTCTTCGCCACCCCCGGCGGCTACGCCCTGCTCGCCGAGTCCGACCTCACCGGCGGCTACTCGGGCGCCAGGCTCGCCCACACCCAGGGCAGCGGCGCCTACCGCGTCCAGCTCGCCGACGAGCGGGTCGAAGCCGACGGCCCGCTCGCCACCACGTGGCGGGCCGTGGTCGCCGGTGACCTCGCCACGGTCACCCGGTCCACCTTCACCGACGACCTGGCTCCGGCCTCCGAGGTCGCCGACCGCTCCTGGATCCGGCCCGGCACCGTGCTGTGGACCTGGCTCGCCGGCGGGCGCACGGCCGGTCAGAGCCTGGCCGCGCAGAAGGCGTACGTCGACTACGCCGCCGAGCGGGGCTGGCCCTACGAGGCCGTGGACTCGGGCTGGTACTTCAAGAAGGACCAGTGGGACGTCACCGACCCGGACTGGGAGACGAACAGCTGGATGCCGGAACTCGTGGCGTACGCCCGCGCCAAGGGCGTCGGGATCATCGTGTGGATCCACCAGCGCGACCTGGACACGCCCGAGGAACGCGCCCGGTGGCTGCCCACCCTGGAACGGTGGGGCGTCAAGGGCGTCAAGATCGACTTCATGAACTCCGAGGCGCAGTCCATGCTCCGGTGGTACGACACGATCCTCCCGGAGACCGCCGCCCATCACCTCATGGTCGACTTCCACGGCTCGACCGTCCCGAAGGGCATCCAGCGGACCTGGCCGCAGGTGATGACCCTGGAGGGCGTCGGCGGCGAGGAGAAGCGGACCAACACCGCGGCCCATCTCACCACCCTGCCGTTCACCCGCAACGTCATCGGCTCCATGGACTTCACCCCGGGCGGCTTCCAGCGCGTCGGTCAGCGCCCCGACTCCGACGCGGCCGAGGTCGGACTGACCGTCGTCTACGAGTCGGGCCTGCAGATGTTCGCGGGCACCCCGCAGTCCTACGACGAACGGCCGCTCGCCCGTGCCTTCATGGACCAGGTCCCCGCGGCCTGGGACGACACGCGACTGCTGGCCGGACGACCCGGACAGGAGGCCGTGCTCGCCCGCCGCAGCGGCGACCGGTGGTTCCTGGGCGGCGTGTACGCGGGCGCGGCCCGGACGGCCGGGGTGCCGCTGGCTCTCGGGCCCGGCAAGTGGCTGGTCGAGACGGTCCGGGACGGCGCGGACGGCCTCGTCCAGGACAGCCAGGTGCTGCGCGGCGGCGCCACGCTCACCGTCGACGTGGTCGCCGACGGCGGCTTCGCCGCACTCGCCTGCCCCTGGCGGCCGGGCGTCACGACCTGCCGGCGCCGATAACCCGGCGCCCCTCCCGGACGGCGGCCCCACGGCTCGCACGACAGCCGTGCGGGCCGCCCTGTCACATGGTGGGAATACCGGTCGACGGGGCGCCTGCCGCCCGCTCGACGCCGTCGCCGCCGTCTCTCTCCGTCCGCCCCGCTCATCCGGTGCGGTGCCCACTGCCCCCTGTGCAGGTCGGGCGGGCGGGCCGGCCGGGCCGCCGCGTGCGTCCGCGGCGGTCGGTTCCGGGGCGTGCTCACCGGGTCGGGTCGAGGTCCCGGTTCCGGCGACCACGCCCCGTAGGCTCCACCATCCTCAGCTGGACTCGCGGACGACCAGCCGGCACGGCACGGTGTGCACGCCGGGCCGGGGCTCGGCGTCGATGGCCCGCAGCAACTCCAGGGCCGCGATCCGGCCGATCTCGGCGAGGCTGGTGTCGACGGTGGTGAGGGGCGGGCGGCTGGCCAGCGCCATGGTGTCCCAGTTGTCGTAGCCCACGACGGCGACGTCCGCAGGAACCGCCACCCCACGCTCGCGCAGGGCGTCGGCCACCCCCCGGGCGATCTGGTCGTTGCCGCAGAAGAAGGCGTCGGTGCCGGGGGCCGTGCGCAGCACCGCGTCGGCCGCGCGACGGCCCCACGCCTCGCTCCACTCGCCGTAGTGGATGCGTCCCGTCGACGGCTCCAGCGAGGATTTCCCCAGTTCCTCGACCGCGTACCGCGCCCGTTCCCGGGCGGCGGCGTGGTGTTCCGGGCCGGTGACGTGCGCGATGCGGGTGCGTCCGGTGGACACCAGATGCTCGATCGCCAGCCGCACGCCCCCGCGGTCGTCGGTGACGACGGAGGTGTCGGACGGTTCGGCCGACGGGGAGAGCGCGTAGACGACGGGGACGGACTCCACGCCGGGCAACGGCGGCCGCGGGTCGGTACGGCGTCCGGCGACGATGATGCCGTCCACCCGGCGGTCCATGAGGTTGCGCAAATGGTGCTGCTCGCGGATGGCGTCGCCCCGGGTGTCGCACAGCAGCACGGAGATCTTCCCCGCGCCGAGCGCGTCCTCGGCGCCCAGCAGCACAGGGGTACTGAAGCGGCCGATGCCGTCCGTCGTCATCAGGCCGACCGTCCAGCTGCGTCCGCTGTGCAGGCTCTGCGCGTGCCGGTTCGGCCTGAATCCGAGCTCCGCGACCGCGTCCATCACGCGTTGACGCGTCTCGGGACGCATCCGCCCCCCGCCGTTCAGCGCTTTCGACGCCGTGCCGACGCTGACGCCGGCGAGGGCGGCGACGTCCGTCAGCCGGGCCCGGCCGTCGGGGGGAGAGCCTGGAGCTGAGGTCACGAGCAAACCTTTTCCTCAATGATGCGTACGCCCGACATGGTGGCAGTCGGCGACGGGATGCACCAGCCCGTGGAGGAGCGGAAAAAAACCTGCCACGGCTCTTGACCGGGTAGGCCCGCTGCCCTCTACTTTCACGACGAGAAAACGGTTTCCCAAACAGGCCCCCGTCAGGCTCCGGCGAGCCCCTCCTCCTCGGCGCCCCCACCTCCGGAGAGTCATGCCCCGCACACGCTCCAGCCTTTCCGCCCCGGGACCGGTCCGCCTCGGCCCGGACGCCCGCGCCGCGCTGCGCCCCACGGCGGCCGGCATCACCACGGGCTTCTGGCGGGCCCGCCGCGCGACCAACGCCCATGTCTCCATCCCCCAGGGACCGGAGCTGCTGGAGTCCGCGGGGAACCTGCACAACCTGCGGCTCGCGGCGGGCGCGGCCGAGGGCGAGTTCCGGGGCGCCTATCCCTTCGTGGACACCGACGTGTACAAGTGGCTGGAGGCGGCCGCCTGGCAGCTCGCCCAGGCTCCGGACGCCGAACTCGCCGCCCAGGTGGCCCGGATCGTCGCCCTGGTCGCCGCGGCGCAGCAGGCCGACGGTTACCTCAACACCTGGTTCCAGCTGGTCAAGGACGGCCGGCGCTACCAGGACCTGCGCTGGGGCCACGAGTTGTACAGCGCGGGCCATCTCATCCAGGCCGCGGTCGCCCACCACCGGGCCACCGGCGGGACCGAACTCCTGGACGTCGCGGTCCGGTTCGCCGACCACATCGACTCCGTCTTCGGACCGCCGGGCAGCGGCAGGCCCATCGACGGCGTGGACGGTCACCCCGAGGTCGAGACCGCCCTGGTGGAGCTGTACCGGGAGACCGGGGAGCGCCGCTACCTCGACCTCGCCGGCTACTTCGTCGACCGGTACGGCCACGGCCTGCTCGGCGGCGCGGCCTACTGCCAGGACCGCGTGCCGTTGCGCGAGGCCACGAACGTGGAAGGGCACGCGGTGCGCCAGTTGTACCTGCTGGCGGGCGCCGCCGACCTGGCCGTCGAGACCGGGGACGAGGAACTGCGCGCGGCGGGCGAGCGGTTGTGGCGGGCCATGACCGCCACCAAGACCCATCTCACCGGCGGACTCGGCGCGCACCACGACGAGGAGGACTTCGGCGACCCGTACGAACTGCCCAACGAGCGCGCCTACTGCGAGACCTGCGCCGCCATCGCCTCCGTCCAGTGGAGCTGGCGCATGGCGCTGCTCACCGGCGAGGCCCGCTACGGCGACCTGATCGAACGCACCCTCTACAACGGCTTCCTGGCCGGCGTCTCCCTCGACGGCGAGCGCTGGCTGTACGTCAACCCGCTCCAGGTCCGCGACGGCCACACGGACCCCGGGGGCGACCAGTCGGCCCGCCGCACCCGCTGGTTCCGCTGCGCCTGCTGCCCGCCCAACGTCATGCGACTGCTCGCCAGTCTGGAGCACTACCTGGCCAGCGTCGACGCGTCGGGCCTGCAGATCCACCAGTACGTCGGCGGCCGCTACACGGCCGAGGGCATCGCCGTGCGCGCCGAGACGGACTACCCCTGGGACGGCACGATCCGCCTCACCGTGGAGGAGACTCCCGCCGACCGCCCCTGGACGCTCTCCCTGCGCATCCCGCAGTGGTCCCGCGACTTCCGCGTCCGCTGCGCGGGGGAGCCGTACGACGCGCCGGCGTCCGAGGGCTGGCTGCGCCTGGAGCGGACCTGGTCGCCCGGCGACGAAGTGGTCCTGGAGCTGCCGCTCGAACCCCGGCTGACCGCCGCCGACCCCCGGGTCGACGCGGTGCGCGGCTGTGTCGCCATCGAGCGCGGACCGCTCGTGTACTGCCTGGAAGGGGTCGACCACCCCGGCGGAGGCCTGGACGACATCGTCCTCGATCCGACCCGCCCGCTCGCCGTGAAACAGCGCCCCGACCTGCTCGGCGGCGTCACGACGGTGGTGGCGGCCGGCCGCCGGCGCGTCGTCCCCGACCGGGGCTGGTGGCCCTACGTCCCCACGGACGCCGTCGAGGACGCCGCACCGGACGGCGGCGACCGCGTCGAGCTGACGGCCGTCCCGTACTACGCCTGGGCCAACCGTGAGGACGGCGGCATGCGCGTCTGGTTGCCCCTGTCCTGACTCCGTCCTCCGCGCCGCCTCCCGTCGCCCACGCCCCCTGCCGACGACCACGCACGACCACGACCCACTACGACAACGAGGTCACCCCGTGATACCGACCCGCCGCACTCTCCTCGCCGCGCTCGCCGCCGTCGGCACACTCGCGTCGCTCACCGCCTGCGCAGGGGGCTCGGACGGCTCCGGCTCCTCCGACGCCGGAAGCGGGACCTACACCTTCTGGGACCCCTACCCCCAGTTCGACGCCGCCTCCGCGTGGGGCAAGCGCGTCAGCCGGTGCGGGACCGAGGCCGGCGTCACCCTGAAGCGGACCGCATACGACACCACGGATCTCGGCAACAAGGCCCTGCTGGCCGCCCAGCAGGGCAACGCGCCCGATGTGATGCTGGTGGACAACCCGGTCGTGTCCACACTGGTGGAGGCCGGAATCCTCGGCAAGACGAGCGACCTCGGTCTCGACACCAAGTCGATCCAGCAGAACATCATCGGCGCGGGCGCCATCGACGGGGCCGCGTACGGCATCCCGATCGGGGCCAACACCCTCGGGCTCTACTACAACAAGAAGGTCCTGTCCGCCGCCGGCGTCGACCCGGCCTCCGTCAAGGACTGGAACTCGCTCACCGCGGCCCTGCAGAAGGTCAAGTCGGCCGGCAAGAAGGGCATCACCTTCTCCGCGATCGGCACGGAGGAGGGCAGCTTCCAGTTCCTGCCCTGGTTCTGGGGCGCGGGTGGCGACCTCACCGCGCTGAACTCGCCGAAGGGCGTGGCGGCGCTGTCGCTGTGGAAGCAGTGGGTGGACGACGGACTGGCCCCCGAAGACGTGCTGCAGAACACCCAGACCACCAGCTGGCAGGAGTTCGCCACCGGTGAGTACGCCTTCGGCGAGAACGGCACCTGGCAGCTCGGCAACGCCGACAAGGCCGGCTTCGACTACGGCGTCATCAACATCCCCGCACAGAACGGCGGTTCGGCGCCGGTGCCGACGGGGGGCGAGTTCGTCACGGTGCCCGTGCAGAAGGACACCGCCCGCTATGACGTCACCAAGAAGATCGTCGCCTGTCTGACCAGCGATGCGAACCTGCTGGCCAGCGACACCGCGCTCACGTACGTGGCGCCCGTCGCGGCCGTCCAGGCCGAGCAGGTGAAGCAGAACCCGAAGCTGAAGCCGTGGGTGGCGGCGGTGGCGGCGGCGCGCGGTCGTACCAGCGGCGGTCTGGGGACCAAGTACCCGACCATCTCGCAGCCGCTGTGGACCGCCGTCCAGGCCGCGCTCTCCGGCAGCAAGAGCGCACAGTCCGCTCTCGACACGGCCCAGGCCGGCGCGCAGAAGGGCTAGGCCGACATGACCCTCGCCCGCGTCGACCGCCCACGGCGGGCGGCGGCGGCGGCCGTCTCCGACCGTCTGCCGCTGCGGCGTCGCCACCGGCGACGCAGCCGGCTGACCGCGCTCGCCTTCGTCGCCCCGCTGATCGCCTATCTCGCCGCCTTCTACCTGTATCCGCTGTACCGCAATCTCGATCTGAGTCTGCGCGACTACACGGTGCGCTCCTTCGTCTCCGGGGACGCGCCCTTCACCGGCTGGGACAACTTCCGCACGGTGCTCGACGACCCCACGTTCGGCCCGGCGCTCCGCCACACCTTGGTGTTCACGTTCGTCTCGATCGCCTTCCAGTACGTCGTCGGGCTCGCCCTGGCCGTCTTCTTCAACCGGCACTTCCGGCTGGCCCCGACCCTGCGGGCCCTGTTCCTGATTCCCTGGCTGCTGCCGCTGATCGTGTCGGCGTCGACCTGGTCGTGGATGTTCAACAGCGAGTCGGGCGTGGTGAACTACGCCCTGCGCATGGTCGGCGTGGACCCGGTCGGCTGGCTGACCTCGCCCGACTGGGCGCTGACCTCGGTGATCGTCGCCAACATCTGGATCGGCATCCCCTTCAACCTGGTCATCCTCCACAGCGGCCTGCAGAACGTCCCGGCCGAGCTGTACGAGGCCGCGTCCCTGGACGGCGCGGGCAGCTGGCAGCAGTTCCGCCGCATCACCTTTCCGCTGTTGCGGCCGGTGTCGGCGATCACGCTGCTCCTCGGGCTCGTCTACACCCTCAAGGTGTTCGACCTGATCTGGATCATGACCAAGGGCGGGCCCGGAGACTCCTCCTCGACGCTGGCCACCTGGTCGTTCCAGCTGGGCTTCGGCACGCTGCTGCCCAAGTTCGGCCCCGGCGCCGCGGTCGGGAACATCCTCATCCTCATCGCGCTCGTCTTCGGGCTGCTGTACATCCGTGTCCAGAGGAGGCAGGAAGCGTGACCTCCCCCGGCTCCTCCCGCCGTCACACCGTCATCGGGCTGGTCCTGACCGCGGTGATGCTGTTCCCGGTGTACTGGATGCTGAACGTGTCCCTCACACCGCAGCGGGACATGCGCAGGACCCCGCCCGACCTGTTCCCGCTGCACCCCACCTTCGAGGGCTACCGCGCCGTCCTCGACGACCAGCTTCCCTTCCTGGGCACCAGCCTCCTCATCGGACTGGGCACGGTCGTCCTCACCCTGGTGCTCGCCGCCCCGGCCGGCTACGCGCTGGCGAAACTCCGCCCGCTCGGCGGCGGCGCCCTCGGACTGTTCCTGCTCGTCGCGCAGATGATCCCCGGCATCGTCATGGCGATGGGCTTCTACGGCTTCTTCCTCGACCTCGGTCTGCTCAACGCCTGGTGGGGACTGATCATCGCGGACTCCACCATCGCCGTGCCGTTCGCCGTCATGATCTTCACCGCGTTCATGTCGGGCATCCCCGACGAGCTCGTCTCCGCCGCCCGCATCGACGGCGCGGGGTCCCTGCGCACCTTCTGGTCGGTGGTGCTGCCGGTCAGCCGCAACGCCCTCGTCACCGTCTCCCTCTTCTCCTTCCTGTGGGCCTGGTCCGACTTCGTCTTCGCCACCACCCTGGACGGCGGCGGCGATCTGAGGCCGATCACCCTCGGCATCTACAAGTACATCGGCAACAACAACCAGGAATGGAACGCGATCATGGCGACCGCCGTCCTCGCGTCCATCCCCGCAGCGGTCCTGCTGGTACTGGCCCAGCGCTATGTGGCCGCGGGCGTCACCGCCGGCGCGGTCAAGGACTGACCACCCCTTCCCCCCTCCCTCCGTGAGGAGAACTCCGTCATGAGCCGCACCAGAGCGCCCCTGCCCGCACGCCTCACCGTCGCCGTCGCCGTGGCCGCGCTGTCCGCCGCCGCGCTGTCCACGGCGGCCCCCGCCGACGCGGCGCCCACCCCGGCCACCACGCTGGTCGTCGACGCGGGCCGGACCCTGCGTCCGGTCACCCACGTCGCGACCGGCAGCCTCTACGGCCTCGCGGACAACGCCACGCCCGCCGACAGCCTGGTCACCGCCCTGAAGCCGAACACCTTCGTGCAGATGGCCCCGGGCGGCTCCCAACTGCCCAACGGCGAGCCCAGGCCGGCCGGGGACACCCTGGTCGTCGCGCCGAAGGCGGCCCGTGCCGGCGCCAAGGTCGTCGTCCGCATGCCGGACTGGTACCCGAACTTCCCCTACAAGTGGGTGAGCTGGACCGACTGGCTGGGCGCGGTGGACAAGCAGGTCGCCTCCGTACAGTCCTCGGGCGCGACGAACGTCAGCGCGTACGAGCTGTGGAACGAGCCCGACTGGACCTGGGACACCGCGAAGGCCGGTGCGTTCGACGCCGGTTGGGCTCGCACGTACAAGGAGGTCCGCGCCAAGGACGCCAGGACGCCCGTCCAGGGGCCCAGTCACTCCTACTGGAACCAGTCCTGGATGACCTCGTTCCTCACCGACGCCAAGGCGAGCGGCACGGTCCCCGACGTCATCGCCTGGCACGAGCTGCAGGGCAGTGCCGGCATCGCCGCCCATGTCGCCGCCTACCGCTCGCTGGAGTCGAGCCTCGGCATCAGCCCGCGCCCGATCGCGATCGAGGAGTACGGCACCCCTGGCGAGATGGGCGACTCCGGCGCCCTCATCGGCTACGCCGCCAAGTTCGAACGAGCCGGCGTGCGCGACGCGGAACTCGCCTTCTGGAACCACTACGGCACCCTCGGCGACACCCTCGTCGACACCGGCGGCTCCCCCAACGGCGCCTACTGGACGTACAAGTGGTACGGCGACATGTCGGGCAACATGCTCGTCACCACGCCTCCCGCCCAGACCGGCATCGACGGTCTCGCCTCCCTCAACGGCGCCGGCAACCAGATCAGCGTCGTCGCCGGCGGCTGCACCGGCTCCTGCGCCGTGACCGTGAACGGCCTCTCCTCACTGCCGGCCTTCGGCGGCGCCGTCCACGTGAAGCTGGAGTACAGCCCGTACACCGGCCGCACCACCGCCTCCCCCGGCCCGATCACCGTCTCCGACGCCGACTACACCGTGAGCAACGGCTCGGTCACCGTGCCCGTCACCATGAACGCCTCCGACGGCTACCACCTGGTGATCACCCCGGCCGGCACGAGCACCTCGCTGGCCGGCCGCTACCAGATCACCAACCGGAACAGCGGTCTCGCGCTGGACACCCAGAACGCGGGCACCGCCCAGGGCACTGCGGTCGTCCAGTCGGCCGCCACCACGGGCACGGACCAGAACTGGACGCTGACGGCCGCCGGTTCGGGCCTGTACAAGATCGTCAACCAGAAGAGCGGACTGCTGCTGGGCATCGACAAGATGAGCACCACCGCGGGCGGCACCGCCCTGATCTGGGGCGACAACAACACCGCCGACCACCTCTGGCAGGTCGTCCCGGCCCGCGACGGCTACTACAAGATCGCCAACTACAACAGCGGGCTCCTGCTGGGCGTCAACGGCATGAGCACCTCGTCCGGCGCGCAGGTCCTGCAGTGGACCGACAACGGCACAGCGGACCACCTCTGGAAGCTGACCTCGCGCTGACCCCAGGGCGTCCGTGTCCCTGGCCGATGTCGGCGGCCGGGGGCACGGACACGTTCGGGCCTCACCGGGGCGAAAAGCGGTGCAACCCCCGGGGCGTTCCGGTTGTCTCAGTAGATGTCCGACACGCGCACCCCTCGGGGGAGACCATGATGCGAAGCAGAACCGTCTGGGCCACCATCGCCCTTGTCACCGTCACGCTCGGCGCGTCCATGGCTCCCGCCGTGGCCGCTCCGGCCGCCACCGCACGCACCGCCGCCGTCGTCTGCCCCACCGGCTGGGGCAGCCTGGGCAAGACGTACCTCGCCTCCACCACCGCGCCGGTGACGAACGTGCGCACCGGCCGCCACGACTGCTACGACCGGTTCGTCATCGACGTGCCCGGCGCGAGCGCCGACCGGCTCGGCTTCTCCGTCGGCTACGTCGACCAGCTCTACCAGGACGGATCGGGCCGCCCCATCCCGGTCGGCGGCGGCGCGATCCTGGAGGTCCGGGTCGACGCCCCCGCCTACAACGTCGACACCGGCGCCTCCACCTATCCCGGGCGGGTCGCCCAACCCTTGCCGGGCGTGGACCTCACCGGGTACCGCACGTTCCGGGACACCCGCTACGGCGGGAGCTTCGAGGGCGTCACGCAGTTCGGGCTCGGCGTGCGCGCCCGCCTGCCGTTCAGGGTGCTGCGCCAGGCCGACCATCTCGTGGTGGACGTCGCGCACACCTGGTGACGTCCGGAAAGGGCCGAACACCCAAGACGCGGCGGCGCGTTCATCTCGACGTCGGGCCTCTCCGAGGCGACGTCCCGCGCCGCCGCGTCGCCGTGCCTTCCCTTCTACGTCCCTGAACTCCCGCGGAAGTGTCCTCAATCGGTAACAGGCGGATCCCGCCGCGTCCTTTCGCCGTCCTGACAACTGCACGGGACACACGGACACGACGAGGACAGGGCAGACATGGCGCGGCATGGCGGGCGGGGTTGGTACGGCCGGGTATTCGCGGCGGCGATCGGGGTCACGACAGTGGCGGCCGTCACCTCGGTGTGGACCGCGCAGGCCGGTCCCGCCTCCGGCGCCCCGTCAGGGGCGGGCGTGTCGGCGAGCCCGTCCCCGGGCAGCCCCGGCTCGGTCCCGGCGAAGGTGTCGGTGGACATCGCCCACGCCTCCGACCACGGCGCCCGGGGCGTCAACATCACCGTGGACGACGGGCCGGACCCGACGTGGACGCCCGAAGTGCTGAAAGTGCTGCGGGAGAACGGCGTGAAGGCGACGTTCTGCATGGTGGGCACGCAGGCCAAGGCCCACCCGGACCTGGTCAAGGCGGTGGTGGCGGACGGGCACCGGCTGTGCGACCACACCGTGTCGCACGACACCGCGATGGACAAGAAACCCGACGCGTACCAGTCGCAGCAGATCCTGGACGCCGAACGCATGATCACCGAGGCCTCCGGAGGCGTCCGGCCGGTGTACTACCGGGCGCCGGGCGGTGCGTTCACCCCCTACAGCCGCAGTCTCGCCGCCTCCCGCGGAATGCGGCCGCTGGGCTGGAACGTCGACACCAAGGACTTCGAGAAGCCGGGCTCCGCCGCCATCGTCGCGACCGTCAAGAGCGAGGTCGGCAACGGCCCGACCATCCTCTTCCACGACGCGGGCGGCGACCGGTCCGAGACCGTGGCCGCCCTGCGCGAGGTCCTTCCGTGGCTGAAGCAGCAGGGCTACTCCTTCGGCTTCCCGGTGCGCTGAGCGAAGCCGCCGCGCCGGCCGGCGTCACTCCTCCGCCCGGCGCTTGTCCTCCTCGCTCCACGCGCGGGTGTCCCGTGGCCGGACGTAGGGCTCCTCACCCTCCGGAAGGCCCCCCGCCACGGCGCGCTGACGAGCCATCTCGGCGTCGAACTCCAGGCCCAGCAGGATCGCGATGTTGCTGATCCACAGCCACACCAGGAACACGATCACGCCGGCGACCGCGCCGTAGGTCTTGTTGTACGAGGCGAAGTTGGCCACGTAGAACGCGAACCCGGCCGACGCGACCAGCCAGATGACCAGCGCCACGACGCTCCCGGGGGTGATCCACCGGAACCCCCGGCCGCGTACGTTCGGCGCGGCCCAGTACAGGATGCCGACCATGATCGTGACGAGGACGACCAGGACCGGCCACTTGGCGATCGACCACACGGTCAGCGCCGTGTCCCCGACGCCGAGCGCTGCGCCCGCCTGACGGGCGAGGCCTCCCGTGAAGACCACGATCAGCGCGCTGACCACCGCGAGCACCAGCAGCACCACCGTCACGCCCACGCGGATCGGCAGCACCTTCCACACCGGACGCCCCTCGGGAATGTCGTACACCGCGTTGGCGCTGCGGATGAAGGCGGCGGTGTAGCCGGAGGCCGACCACACCGCGAGCACGAGCCCGACGACCGCCATGACGGAGCCGACGCCGCCGCGGCCCTGCAACTGCTGCACGGCGTCGCTGATGACGTCCCGGGCCGACCCCGGCGTCACCTTGCGGAGGTTGTCGAGGACCTCGTCGGTCGCCGACTTGCCCGCCACCCCCAGCAGGGACACCAGGACCAACAGGGCCGGGAACAGAGACAGGACGCCGTAGTACGTCAGTGCCGCGGCGCGGTCCGTGAGCTCGTCGTCCTGGAACTCCCTCACGGTGCCCTTCAGCACGGCCCACCAGGACCGCTTCGGCAACTGTGCCGGCTCGTCCGGCTCCTGCCGTTCCACCTGCTCGTCCGGCCGCGCCGTCTGCTCCCGGCCGGACGCCGGAGCCGGGGAGAGGCCGTCGTGGGAATTCGCGCTCGGTGCCATGTCACCGGAGTAACCGCAACGGGCCGCACCATGCGCCCCTGCGGGCCATGACCCCGTGCTCAGCCCAGCACGAAGGGGATTTTCCCGGCCAGTTCCCCCAGCGCGGCCCGTTCGGGGTCCGTCGGAGCGCGTCGTCCGGTCCCGACGCGCAGGGCGTCCGCGTCGCAGAACGAGGCGGGGATCCGCGCACCGGCGATCCGCTCCAGCGAGGCGCGGGCGGCCGCGAGCGTCTCGGCGGGCGGTCCCGCCGCGGCGGGCAGGTGCGCGATCAGGTCGAGGTGGTGCAGTGTCCATTCCATGACGTACGCCGACAGGTAGTCCTCCGCGGTCAGGACTTCGTCGCGGGTGCCGACGCGCATACCCCGGTCGGCGAGTCCGGCGGCGCGGCCGGCGGCGGCGCCGACGTCGTCGAAGTGGAAGCGGAGCCAACGGGGTTCCCCGTAGGCGGCGGCCAGCCGCGGGATCAGCGCGTCCAGCGGATCCTCCCCGGTGGGAGGCTCGACGAGGTTCCAGTAGGTGAGGTCGTCCACGGTCGGTTCGGCATCGACGGGGGTGACCAGCGTGATCAGGACGTCCTGGGCGTCGATGACCAGGTGGCACACCAGGTCCCGCACGAGCCAGCCGGCACAGCCGGAGGGCCTTTCCCAGTCCTCGTCACCGAGTTCGCCGACCGCTGTGCGCAACGCCGTCCAGGAGCGCGAGAAGAGATCCACTTCGGCAAGGTAGTGGCCGCCCGCGCGCCGGACAAGCACCCCGCCCCGACCTCCCGGTCGGTCCGGCCGGCCGCTGGGGCCGCTCCGGTTGTCCGCTGCGCGCCGCGCGCCGCGGGTCACCGGGGGCGCCGGTCCGCCGCGTGGCCGGCGTAGTGGCGGGCCAGGGCGTGGAAGGCCTGTTTGGGTTCCCAGTGCCAGCCGGACTCCGGGTGGCCCGGGCGTCTCTCGATGGTCTTGGTGATGGCGTAGGAAGCCAGGTCGAGGTCGTGTCGGGGATCGTCGGGGCGGTGCGGGGCGTCGGGGGTGACGAACTCGAAGGCCATCGCCGCGTACAGGCCCATCGACTCGAAGACGTTCAGGAGCGCGATGACGTAGTCGGCCTGGGTGCGTTCGCTGCGCACCAGGCGCCCCTTGATCTCCTCGGGGTCCTTGTCGTGGTCGACCACGTCCCAGCCCATGCCGGCGGTCTGCGGGGCGCCCAGGTAGGCGCACGTGCCGAACTCGGTGACGGCGAGGGGCTTGCCCCAGCGCAGATACCTGCGCAGTTCCGCGACATGGTCGGCGGGGCGGTGGAAGAAGGAGTAGTAGTCGATGCCCACGATGTCGAACAGCGACCAGTCGACCGCGTCGTCCTGCGCGGCGGCGTAGCCGAGCCGGCCGGCGAAGACGGACCGGGCGGTTCCGGCGGCACGGGCGGTGAAGGCCTTGAGGCGGCGCTGGAAGACCACCGGGTCGTAGGTGCCGTTCATGAGGTTGCGCACGCGCTCCAGCGCCGTGTCCCCCGGCACGATGCCGGGCACGAACAACCAGAACTCGCAGCCCACGCTGAGGTCGACGCTCGCGCCCTGTCTGCGCAGCCGTTGCGCGAACCGGCCCGTCTCCGCGAGGTGTTCGAGGATGTCGCGCTCCGGGACGTCGCCGAGCGTGGGCTGCAGCCATACGTGCAGGCCCTGTTCGGCCGCCTCCGCGGCGGTCGCCGTGAGGCGTTCCACGCCGTCGCCGGTGACGTCCACGGTGTCGGCGTGCAGTCGGTGGCGGATGGCGCGGATGTCCGCTCTCATCCGGGGGGCGCTCCAACCCGTGGCCGGGGTCTCGCCCTCCCCCACGGTGTAGACGACGCCCCGGTGCCGCAGCCCGCGTCGGTGACCCGCGGCGTGTGCCCGTCCCGCCGGCCCGAGCACGCCCGCGGCGCCCACCGCTGCCATGGCCGCCAGGAACCCGGCCCGAGTGATCCGATCGGTTTCGTCCATGCCCCCACGGTGCCGTGGGGCGGGGCGGGGGCGCAGTCGGCCGATGGTCTGGATCGCCGAGACGAAAGTGGACGCGTGCGCAGGGTCGGCGGTCGGTCAGGCGGCCCGTCCGGCCTTGGAGGCGGCGTGCTCACGTGCCACCCGTGCCCCCGGGCCTCGGGGCGGGCATGTCGCCGGAGGCTCCTCCGCCCTCCCGGACCGATTCACGGGGGGAAGCTGGAAGGGCCTCCTCCCTGATCCGACGTCAGGGCGGTGGGCAGACGGCCTGCACCGAGTGAGGGTGTGTCAGATCGACTTCGTCGACGATGTGTCGGACGAGTTGCCGGACGGACCGTGCGCGAGTCGGTGGGCGAGTCGTCGTCGGACGAGCGGTCGAGGGGGCGGCGTCTCGCGGTGGACCCGTGGTGCGGCCGGCTCTACAGGTGGCGCGGGCGCGGAACGGCGCCGGGCACGGCCCGGCCCCCGGCGCGGGCGCGTCGGGGGCCGTCCTGCCGAGGCGACCGCAGGGTCAGATCCGGCCGCCGGTGAGCCGGGTGATCGGTCCGTGCGTGTGACGGCCGGAACGGCGGCCCACGGCGTACGAGGCGGCGGTCAGCGCGGAGAGGCCGGCGGCCGCGCCGGCGGCGACCAGCTTCCGGTGGGCGATGACCGTCCACGCCGTCTTGGCGGTCGCGGCGACATGACCCGACGTCGTCACGATCGCCTGGCGGCTCGCCTCGACGCCCCGCACGGCGCCCTGTGCCGCGCTCTGCACGGCGCCGCTCGTCGCCTCGGCCGAACGCTCGACTCCGTTCTTGGCGGTGGAGGCGGCGTCGGTCGTCCTGGTCGCGGCGCTCTTCGCGGCCTGGGAGGCCGGAGCGGTGGCCTTGGCAGCGGAGCGGCGGGCCTTGGCGGCGGTCGCCTGCTTCGCTCCGGACTCTTCGTTCGTCTTCCTGTTCGGTTCAGTCATGGACTTCGCGTTGCCCCTCACTCCGGTGGCAAACCCCTATGGCGGCGTGAGTAGGCGTGACCGGGAAGACGGACGACCGGCAGGTGATCGCCCGCGGCGGCGGTTCAGACGCCGCCGGAGGGCGTGCCGCCCTTGAGGCGTTCCAGGTCCGAGGGGCGGACCTGGATCACCAGGACCGCGATCAGCGCGGCCAGCACCGTGAAGATGGCCGCCATGACGAAGGCCGCCGTGACGCCCGCGGTGAGGATCTCGTCGGACCAGGGCGCGGGGAGCAGACCGGTGCGCCGGAAGCGCAGACGCTCGGCCGGGCCGGCCTGCGCCAGGAAATCCGGGATCTGCTGCTCCGCCTCGTTGCGGCTGGCCGTGCCGTACATGGTGACCAGGATGGACAGGCCGAGCGAACCGCCCACCTGCTGGGTGGCGTTGAGCAGTCCGGACGCCGCGCCGGTCTCCCGCGGGGCGACGTCGGAGAGCGCCATCAGGGTGAGGGACACGAACTCCATGCCCATGCCGAGGCTGAAGACGAGCATCGGCCCGAGAACGCTGCCCAGGTACGTGGAGTGCACGTCCGTCAGGGTCAGCCAGGACAGGCCTCCCGCCGCCAGCACGGCGCCTCCCACCATGAAGGGCTTGGGGCCGAACCTGGGCAGAAACCGTGAGGCCAGCCCGGCGCCCACCGCGATCACGGCGCTGACCGGCAGGAAGGCGAACCCGGCCGCGAGCGGGCTGAAGCCGAGCACGTTCTGCACGAAGAGCGTCAGGAAGAAGAACATGCCGAAGATCGCGGCGGCCAGACACAGCATGATCCCGTAGGTGCCCGCGCGGTTGCGGTCGGCGAACATGTGCAGCGGCGTGATGGGTTGCCGCGATCGCCTCTCGACGAGGACGAACAGCGCGAGGACCACGACGGCCGCGGCGAACGAGGCCAGGGTCAAGGGGTCCCGCCACCCTTCCTGCGCCGCTCTGATGAACCCGTACACCAGCAGCACCATGCCCACGGTGGAGGTGAACGCGCCCGTGAGGTCGAAGTGCCCCGGGTGCCGCTCGGACTCCTTGATCCAGCGTGGCGTGGCGAGCGCGATCAGCAGCCCGATGGGGACGTTGACGAACAGCACCCAGCGCCAGTTCAGCCACTCGACGAGTATGCCGCCCGCGAGCAGGCCGATCGCGCCGCCGCCCGCCGAGACCGCGGCGAACACCCCGAAGGCGCGGTTGCGTTCGGGGCCTTCGCGGAAGGTGGTGCTGACCAGGGAGAGCGCGGTCGGCGACGCGATGGCGCCGCCGACGCCCTGCAGGGCGCGTGCGGCGAGGAGTTGGCCCTCGTTCTGGGCGAGTCCGCCGAGCAGGGAGGCGAGCACGAAGAGCAGCACTCCGCAGACGAACATGCGCCGCCGTCCCAGGATGTCGCCCGTTCGGCCGCCGAGGAGCAGCAGTCCGCCGAAGGTGAGCGTGTAGGCGTTCACCACCCAGGCCAGGCTCGTGGTGGAGAAGTCCAGGGAGCGCTGGATGTCCGGCAGGGCGATGTTCACGATGGTGATGTCCAGGACCACCATCAGCTGACACGAGGCGATGACCAGCAGCGCCATCGCGTTGCCCCCACCGTCCTGTCGGGCGGTGGTCCGGGGTTCTGAGGTGGGCTGCGGAACGCTGCTCATGACACGTCGCCCGCGCGGAGGCGGGCCCTGGGGAGAGGTCGGTGAACGGTTCCGTCCACTGTCGGGTCCACCGTTCGACGGTACGCCCGCCGCCGGACCGTCACCACTCGACCGATCCGCGGCCGAGGGGCCGACGACGCACACGACCGGCGGTGTGCGACAGGAGGCGGCGCTCTGTCCGTGCCGTGCCAGGACTCCCCTGTCGTCCTGGCACGGCGAGGACGGCGCGGGCGTGTGCCGCGTGATCACCAGGGTGCGGGAGAGACGCCCGGTGTGTCGTTGGCTGACAGTCCACGACCGCTGTGCACAGCGTCCACCGCGCCGCCGGGCGGGGCGGCGTCGAACCTCCCGGCGAGTGCCTGTTCGCGCAGTTCGCTGGGCGGCAGCCCGTAGGCGGTGCGGAAGGCCCGGGTGAACTCCGCGGCGCGAGGGAAGCCCCAGCGGGCGGCGACGGCGTGGATCGGCAGGGCGCGCAGGCGGGGATCGACGAGTTCGCGGCGGGCGTGGGCCAGTCGCTGGTCGCGGATGTAGGAGGCGACCGTGAGGCCTTCGCTCTGGAACAGGCGGTACAGGTAGCTGCGGGAGATGTGGTGCGCGGCGGCGATCCCGGCGGGCGTCAGATCGGGGTCCTCGAGGTGGCGGCGGATGAACGCCTTGACGCGGAGGGTGAGCGTACGGCTGTGCGTCTCCGGCGGGAGCCGGAGGTCGGCGTCGACGGCGTGCGCGAAGGCGGCCGTGACCAGGTCCGTGACGACCGTGCCCAGCCGGGGCGCGTCGGAGGGCTCGTACACGGAGGTGTCCGAGACCACGTTCAGAAGGAACTGCGCCAGCAGGGCGCCGATGCCCTCCCGCCCCGAGATGAGACTGCCCAGGACGCGGTCCACGCGGCCCGCGGGCACGGCCACGAGGGCACGTGGAACCTCGACGCCGACGATGGTGACGGGGTCGGTGCCGGTGAATATCTCCCCTGCCCGCGAGGAGGAGTTGGTGTGGAAGTCGTGGACCCGGTAGGCGCTTCGCTGCCTGCCCCAGTCGGCGGCGCCCTCGCCCTTCAGCAAGAGGGAGAGATGGTAGGACTCGGGGTCGGACTGGCGGATGAGCTTCGGCGTCCGGCGGAAGACCAGGTGGTCGAAGGTCGCCGGCCACAGGGTCACGTCGCCCAGCCCGATCACGCGTTGGTGGCCCCGGTAGTCCTCGGTGCGGTCGCTGGCGAGCTGCATGGGGGCGTGGGTCCGGCCCATGCGCTCCGTCCACGCCTCGAACCGGTCGTCCACCGGCAGGTCCGTGGTGCGGAAGACCGACTCATGCAGCACGGAGGCAGTCAATCACACCGCGTGGCCGTGCCGGTGGGGCGGTGGGGGCGGGCGGCCGGGTGACGGGACCGGCCGCCGGGTGCGGGTCAGGTCAGGTGGGCGGTGTCGATCGTGACCGACCTGTCGTCGGTGCCGGTGACGGAGATGTAGCCGGGGTCGCCGTTGCGGTCGAGGTAGCACATCACGTACGTGACCGACACGGGAGTCTCCCGCGTGGGGTGCTCCTTGACGGCCTTGCGGCAGCCCTCGGCCGTCGGCACTTCGGACGAACTCCACGACGCCAGCTTGCCGTTGGTGGACATCAGGTAGCCGTTCTGGACGTACAGGGCGTCCGTGCCGGCGTCGGCGACGGCGGGCGGCGAGTGGGTGAAGTCGTAGCCGACGGCCCCCTTCTCGCCGTCCGAGCGTTGCATGGCGAAGCCGCGCACGAGCGAAGTCGAGGGTGTCGGCGTCGAGTCGGGCAGGGCCGCGCCCACCGCCGCGCCGCCTCCCCCGAGGAGCAGGACTCCCATGAGACCGGCCATCAGCGGATGGGTGTACGCCAGGCTGAGCAGAGGTCCGACGACCGGGATCGAGAACTTCAGCGAGGTGTTCTTCTGCGTGATCTTGTTGTTGTCCCCCGCGGTCACCGTCTGGGTCGGCGAGTGGTGGGTGCCGGGCTGCGGCGGCACGTAGGGGTGACTCTGTGGAGCGGGGTCGCCGAGTTGCGCGCCGCGCGTGCGGTCGGTGTTCATGGCTCGGGACGCTAGCGACAGGCAACCACGAGGTCTTGTTTTGGCGGGAACTGCCGCTAATGGTCCGTTACTGAACGCTCTGAGCGTTGAGCGTGACCGCCACGGCGAAGAGTTCGGCCTTGCTACCGGACAGTCATATTACCGAAACGTAACCTGCCGACCGCTACCCCGGGTAACCCGGCCCTCGCTACGGTCCTGACAGTTCGTCTAAGAGCGGTACGGGCAGCGGTGGGCGACCGAGGCCTCGTACCGCTCGGTCGTCACGGCCCGCACCCCACCGGGCCGTCCGCCGTCCGAGCCGCAGACGAAGGCTCGGCCCTCCCCTCCCCGGAGGTCCGCCATGCCCGCCCCCACCCGCCTGCTGGCCGCAGCCGTCACCGCTGCCGCCTGCCTCGGCGTCACCGCCGTACCCGCCCACGCGTCGCTCTCCACGGACGCCGTGGTCTCGCGCGGCGTCAC
Organism: Streptomyces sp. LUP30; assembly: GCF_001746365.1. GTDB lineage: Bacteria > Actinomycetota > Actinomycetes > Streptomycetales > Streptomycetaceae > Streptomyces. The sequence goes on along the minus strand of NZ_MJAJ01000021.1, from coordinate 56,838 downwards.
CATCCCCACCTTCTACGACCCGCCCGCCTCGCTGCCGGCGGCCGACGGCGCCCTGGTGCGCTCCGAACCGCTCCCCCTCGCGTTGAGCCTGCCGGGCGTCGACGGACCGCTGCCCGGTACGGCGACCCGCCTGATGTACAAGTCCACCGACTCCGCCGGGCGGCCCATGGCGGTCACCGGCGCCTACATCGAACCGTCGGCCCGCTGGACGGGCAGGGGGGCGCGCCCGCTGGTCGCCTTGGCGCCCGGCACGTTGGGACAGGGCGACCAGTGCGCCGCCTCCCTCGGCCTCGAACACCCGCTCGTGGTCAACGGACAGACGCTGTCCGTCGGTTACGAGGACCTGGCGATCTACCGCCTTCTCGCCCGGGGCGTCGCCGTCGTGGTCACCGACTACGCGGGTCTCGGCACGACGGACCGGCTGCACACCTACGTCAACCGGGTCGACGAGGCCCATGCCGTCCTGGACGCGGTCCGCGCCGCCCGCTCCCTCGACGGCACCTCGCTCACCGCCGGCTCCCGGGTGGCGCTGTTCGGCTACAGCCAGGGCGGCGGGGCCACCGCGGCCGCCGCCGAACTGCAGCCCTCCTACGCTCCCGACGTCGTGCTCGCCGGCACCTACGCCGGAGCCCCTCCCGCCGACCTGGTCGCCGTCACCAAGGCCATCGACGGCAGCGACCTGGCCGGCGCGCTGGGCTGGTCGGTGAACGGCTTCCTGGAGTCCGACCCCGCGCTCAGGCCCATCGCCGAAGCCCACCTCAACGCGACCGGCCGGGCCGCCCTCAAGGACCTGTCGACCATGTGCGTGGGCGATGCCCTGCTCGCCTACAACTCGGCCCGCAGCACGGCCTGGACCACGGACGGGCGGTCCATCAGCGAGGTCGTCGCCTCGGAACCGGCGCTCAAGGCGTTCCTGGCCGACCAGCGCATCGGGGCCCGCGAGCCGGCCTCGCCGGTGCGGGTGGCGACCGGCACCGCCGACGACCTGGTGCCGCACGCGCAGGCGCGGGCCCTGGCCGTCGCCTGGTGCGCCAAGGGCGTCGACGTCACGTACAAGCCGGTGATCCTGCCCGGCGTGGGACGGGCGCTGATCAACCACTTCACCCCGCTGCTCGTGGACCAGGGCGCGGCGATCGCCTGGCTGGCCGACCGGCTCGACGGCGAGCCGGCCACGTCCAACTGCTCCACGCTGCCGCTGCGGCCCTGACACGAGTCACCGGTGATGTCCGGCGCCGGGACTACAGTGCATCCATGACCGAGGTCGAGATCGTGGAGCTGCTGGTCTCGGCGTCGCACCGGCTCGCGGGGCGTCCGGCCGACGGCCCGGCGGACGGCCCGCAGGACGAGTCGACGCACGCCGTACAAGTGCGTCGTGGCCTCGGGCTGGTCGGCGACCGGTACTACGGCCGCCCGGCCCACCGGGACGCCTCGGTGACCTTCATGGCCGCGGAGCACCTGCCCCGGCACATCGACCCGGCCGTCGGTCTGCGGCACACCCGCCGGAACATCCTGCTGCGCGGCGTCGACATCGACTCCTGCGTGGGCTCGACGATCGTGCTCGACGGCCCGGCGGGCCCGGTGGCCTTCGCGGTGAACCGCCCGGCGCGCCCCTGCGCGTGGATGGACGTCACCGTGGGGCCCGGCGCGCAGCGGGCCCTGCGCGGAAAAGGGGGCGTGCGCTGCACGCCGCTGTCCGACGGGGTGCTCGTCCTGGGCAGGACAGGCTTCAGCGTCGTCGACACATATCCTCTCCAGGGCTGAGGCCGCCCCTTTCCGGCCGGGGCACACTGGACGGCATGCCGGTCTCCCTCCATCACATCGTCGTCGACGCGCACGATCTGCCCGGTCTGGCCCGCTTCTGGGCCGGGGCGCTGGGCTGGCGGATCCTCTCCGAGCGGGCGAGGGAGGTCGTGATCGGGCCGGACGAGTCCGCGCCCGTGGGCATCTGCTTCATGCCGGTGACGGACCGCAAGACGGTCAAGAACCGGCTGCACCTCGACCTGACCTGCGGCGCGCAGGACCGGGAGAGCGAGATCGAGCGCCTTCTCGCGCTCGGCGCCCGCCGGGCGGACGTCGGTCAGACCGGCGAGGAGTCGTGGACGGTCCTGATCGACCCGGAGGGCAACGAGTTCTGCGTGGTCCGTCCGAAGGCCACCCTCATCGGGTAGGGCCTGCGCCGTCCCGGGACCGCGCACCCGGGGTCGCGTTCATCGTCCCTCGGTCAGACCAAGGCGGGCGACGATGCGTTTGCCGATGGGCTCGCGTGTCACGGCGAAGCCCTCGGCCACGGCTCTGACGATCTCCAGGCCGTGCTGGCCGACCCGCGTCGGGTCCGGGGCGTGCGGGGTGGGCAGCACCGGGTCGCTGTCCCAGACGGCGATCTCCACGGCGGCGCCGGCGATGCGCAACTGCAGCAGGACCGGCCCCGGCGCGTATCTGAGGGCGTTGGTCACCAGTTCGCTCACCACGAGCTGGGAGAGATCCATGGCCCGGGCGGACACGGTCACGCCCTGCCGGCGCTGGACGCGGGTGAGGAACTCGCCCGTCAGCTGCCGCGCCCGGGCGATGCAGCCGTCCTTTCCGTCCAGGGCCACCGTCGTCTCGGCAGGGGCCCCCTCGGTCGAGGAAAATCCCTGATCGGGCGGGACAGGTGCCATCCGGACCGCCTTCGTTGCTACCCCGTTCATATCCGCGCGGCTACCCGCTAACCCACCACCTACGCCCCAGCCGCCTCACTCACGGGGCCGCCGTCGCGGGCCCGCCCGTCGCCCCGGCCGGCCGGCGCAGCGGGTGCGCGGCTCGGCCGGGGCGACGGCCGGAAAGGGCACGGAGGTGGTTCCGGCGCCGTCGCGCTCAGCCGAGGTGGTAGCTGTCGCCGTACACCTTCCAGTCCAGCGGCGGTTCGAGGTCGAAGTTGCCCTTGCGCAGGAAGACACGCTGGGCGGTGTCGACCCGGCTGGTGTCGCTGTGGGCCTCCTCCTGCTTCATGGCCCAGACACGGGCGTCGAGGAAGGCGTTCAGATACGCCGTCTCGTCGCCGCCCTGGGCCGGCGGCTTCGCCTTGGCGAGCGCGCGCTTGCGGATGTTGCGGAAGCTGGTGGGGTCGGTGCCGTCGCCGTGCATGACGATGGCGTCGTAGTAGGCGAACTGGCCCAGGGCGCGCAGGCCGTCGGTCTTGCCCTGGCGGACCGCCGGGTCGAAGTAGACCCGGTCGCGCTCGTCGTTCTGCGCCTGCTGGAACGCGGTGTCCTGGGCGGCCTTGCGCCAGTCCTTGGGGTAGTTCGGGTCGAGGCCCGCGTGCGAGTCGGTGCCGTCGACCGCTCGCAGGGCGGGCAGGTACTTCGCGAGGACGTTGCCCGGCTTGCGGGCGGTGTACAGCTCCACGAGGTCGAGCATGTCGCCGGTGCCGGAGCAGAAGCCGATGATGCCGGCGGTGTAGCCGCGTCCGTCGCCGATGTCCTCGATGTACTTGTACTGGGCCTTCCAGTCGAGCGAGGAGTTCTCCGCGCTCGACACCAGTTTCATGGCGATCTCCTTCTTCGCCGGGTCGTCGAGGCCCTTCGCGGCCGGGGCCGCCGTCGCCTGCGGGGCGCCGAGCAGAGGGGCGGCCGCCACGACGCCGGCAAGAGCGAGGAAGAGGCGGCGGGAGGCGGGGGCGGGGCCGTCGGCCGGCCGGGATATGTGCGCCACAGTGGCTCCAGGTGAGGAGTGGGGGGTGGGGTGATCCTGCGTTGCGACTGACAGGAAAGTTTCCTATCAAGCGCAGGGCGCAGAAGTAACCCTGCCGAAGGCATGTTCGTACGATCGAACGAAGATGCGCCCGCCACTCCTCCGCCGCTCTCCCTGCCGGAGCGCCCTCGCCGGAGCGGCCCGGAGCGCCTCCGCCGGAGCGGCCGGAGCAGGCCCTACCGGAGCAGTTGGAACAGCAGAGAGCCCAGGAACCCGATGAGACCGATATGGAAGAGGACCAGCCAGATCCACTGCGACACGGGCATGCGCCAGGACGCCGCGGCGAGGATCTCCCACTCGCTCACGGCGAAGGCGGCCAGCACCAGCGCGAGCACCTCCCACACCACGAGCCACCAGCTGGACGGGGTCGCTCCCGTCGTGGCGTCCATCGCCGCCGGGACGCGCGTCACGCGCCCGAGGAGGACGAGCGCGATGAGGAGCTTGTGCCAGCCGTGACGGGTCGTCGGTGCGACGGTCGCGAGCGGGGCTGAGGTGGATCCGGTCGACATTCGCACATTTGATCATTCGCGCGCGATGGAAGCCATCGTTCCGGTGACGGGATCCACGGCTTCGGCGCTCGCCTCACAGGACGCCCGGGGCGTCGCCGCGCCAGTCGAGGCGGCTGACGTCGCCTTCGCGCGCGGCGTAGAGGGCGCGGCCGCCCGGCCCGTAGCGGCCTATCTCCGTGGTCAGCGCCACCTCGCGCAGCTCCCGCTCCGAGCGGTCCGTGACGTCCAGCAGCAGCCCGTCCAGCGGGCCGCCCACCAGGTGCGCGTACGTGCGCTCCGGGCGGGGGCCCGCGTCCTCGTGGTCGGCTCCGTAGACCCGGCCCCGCAAGAACTCAACCTCGTCCATGACCAGCAGCTTGTCACTCACCACTGACAACGGCCCGTCGCCCGGGGGGCGGAGGGTCCGCGAAGGACCGCTGGACGCACTTCGGCCAAGGCGTGGCGGAAAAGGGACTTTCGGGCGCAATCCCCCGACGAGCCGGGTATCCACCCCGTACACGTCGTTGTGTGTGGGCTGGGGGGCCGACCCTGATGGCACGTGGACGCGAGCGGGCGCGGGCCGGGGAGTCGGCGTCGGCGCGCCGCCGCCGGACGGTGCGTGAGCTGCGTGCGTCGGGCCGCTACGGGCCCCGGCTGCGCGAGGTGTTGCCCGCCCTGACCGCACTGCTGGCGCTCGCGGGCGCGGGCCTGGCGGGACTCGCCCTGGTCTGCCGCGCGTTCGGCTGGCCCGCCGGTGCGCTGGCCCTGGCGCCGCTCGCGGTCGTGGGCGCGGTCGTACGCCGTCGCTCCCGTCGGCCCGCTCGGCTGCGCGGCGGGTACTACACGGCCCAGGAGTTGGCGGAGCTGGACATGCCCGCGCTGGTGCTCGCCGTGGGCAGGATGCTCCGGCGGGACGGCTGGCGGGTGTCGTCGCCCGCCCGGCACGACGCGCTCCACCTCGCCGCCCGCGACGACCGGGGGCGGCTGCTCGACGTGGCGTTCCGCCCCGTGGGCGAACCGCTGCCCGACGAGGAGGCCTGCTCCTGCCGGGCGCGGCTGCGGTCACGGGAGCGGGCCGGTCCGCCGCTGCGACTGGTCGTGCACCGGGGCGCGTTCACCCACCGGGACGAGGTCTGGGCGGCGCGAGAGGGCCACACCTATCTGATCGACGGTCCCCGGCTGCGGCTGTGGGCGCGCGGGACGCCCTTGGCGCAGCTCGTGGCCGGCGCCGTTCCCGCGCCGCGGCGCACCTGAGACCCGCCTACGTCCGGACCGCTCGACCGTTCGCCTCCCCCTTGCCGCGGATCCGCCCGTCCGCCTCCGCGCCGTCTGCCCACCCGTCCGGCCTCCGGCCGGTGCCCGGGCCGGAGCAGACCCGGCGACCGCGCGCGAGGACGGGGCCGGCCGCCGGGGGTCCCCGCCATCGGGACGACACCCATGTGTCACCGGGGGCACGTCACCGGGACGACCTCGACACGCACCGCCGCCCGGGTCTCGCGAGACCCGGGCGGCGGCGTGGTCCGTGTCGGTTCAGGGGGTGAGCTGCCAGCGCTGGATGTAGCCGACGTCGATCGACGCGCGGTCCTGGACGCGCAGTTTCCAGGTGCCGTCGAGGGGCTGCGCGGAGGCGTCGACCGTGAAGGTCTGGTCGACGTTGTCGGCGGAGCCGCCGCTGCGGTTGAGCAGGGAGTAGACGGTGCCGTTCGGACCGACGAGGTCGACGGTCAGGTCACCGCGGTAGGTGTGGACGATGTTGACGTAGACGGAGGTCGTGGCGGAGGCGTTGCCGTCGCGGCCCGTGATGGTGACCGGGGACTCCACGGCGGCGCCGTTGTCCGGGATGTCGACGCGGGCGCCGTTGGCGTAGATGTACGCGATCCGCCAGGTGAAGCTGTCTGTGACGGACGCGCCGGTGCCGTCGGTCACCTTGACGGACACGTCGCTGTCGCCGAGGGAGGTCGGCGTTCCGGAGATCAGTCCGCTCGGGCTGATGCTCAGTCCGTCGGGCAGTCCGGTCGCCTCATAGGTCAGGCCCGCACCGGAGTTGGTGGTGTAGGCGTCCACCTGGAGGCTCACGGCCTGGCCGATGCCGCTGGTCTGGTCGGCGATCGGGGCGAGGTTGACGCCGAGGGCTATCCGGTTGCCGACGTTGATGCCGGCCCACGCGTCGGCCACGGCGAGGTAGGTGGGGCTGTAGGCCCCGAACAGGTCGCTCGCCGCCTGGAGGGTGGCGGTGCGCGCGCCGGCGTAGTCGGTCGACGACGTCATGTACGTCGTCAGCGCCCGGTACCAGATCGCGGCGGCGTTCTCGATGCCGACGCCGGTGACGGGACGGCCGTCGGAGGTGGGGCTGTCGTAGGCGACGCCGTTCACGGTCCTGGCGCCGCTGCCCTCGGAGAGCAGGTAGAAGAAGTGGTTCGCGGGACCCGAGGAGTAGTGGACGTCGAGGTCGCCCAGGGAGGAGCTCCAACTGTCGCGCGAGGCGCCGTCCCTGGAGGGCTTGTCCATGTAACGCAGGGGTGTGCCGTCGCCGTTGATGTCGATCTTCTCGCCGACGAGGTAGTCGCCGGGGTCGGCGGCGAGGTGCGAGTGGAACTCGACGGCGGCGGCGAAGATGTCCGAGGTCGCCTCGTTGAGACCGCCCGACTCCCCCGAGTAGTTCAGGTCGGCGGTGGCGGCGGTGACTCCGTGGCTCATCTCGTGGGCCGCGACGTCGAGCGCGGTCAGCGGGTGCGTGTTGCCCGAGCCGTCGCCGTAGGTCATGCAGAAGCAGCTGTCCTGCCAGAAGGCGTTGACGTAGTTGCTGCCGTAGTGGGCGCGGCTGTAGGCGGCGACTCCGTCGTTGCGGATGCCGTTGCGGCCGAACTCCTCCTTGTAGTAGTCCCAGGTCGCCGCGGCGCCGAAGGCCACGTCGACGCCGGCGGTCTGGCGGTCGGCGGGCAGACCGTTGCCCCAGACATCGTTGTCGTCCGTGAAGAGGGTCCCGGTGCCCGAGGTGCCCTGGTTCAGGTCGTAGGTCTTGTGCCCCGCGCGGTCGGGGTCGGTGAGCTGGTACGTCGATCCCGACTGGGTGCTGCCGACGGGAACCGTGCCGACGTACTGGCCGGTGCCGGTGCCGGTGTGGACCTTCTCGGCGGCGAGGATCGGCTTGCCCGTGGTCGCGTCGGTGACCACCTGGAGCTCGCTGGGCGTGCCGTCGTCCTGGACGCCGTCGACGACGGTCTCCCACGCCAGGACGGGCTTGCCCTTCGAGGCCCAGACGACGAGACGCGGCGCGCGTCCGGTCGAGGCGCCGGCGACGTCCGCGCCCTTCGCGGCGGCGAGCGCCTTGCCGGTGGCGCTCGACGCCGAGAGCTTCGGGGTGAGGGAGGGAACCTTGAGGGTGGCCGCGGTCGCCCGGGACACGGTGGTCCGACCGGCGACGGAGTGGACGACAAGGTCGCCGCCGAGCACCGGAAGTCCGGCGTAGGTGCGCTCGTAGCGGGTGTGGGTGGTGCCGTCCGCGTCCTGGACGACGTCCTTCACGAGCAGTTTCTCCTGCGCGCCGAGGGCGAGCCGCTGGGCCGTGGCGCCGGCGGCGGTCTGCGCCGCCTTGATCAGCGCGGCGCGGCGGGCGGGCGACAGGGGTGTCGCGGCGGCGCCGGCGCGTGGCGTGGCGCTGATCCGCGAGGGGCCCGGGTCGGCGGGTGCCGCGGCGGCGCCCGTGGGGGCGCCCAGGGTCAGCAGGGTTCCGATGGTCGTCAACGCGAGAGCGGCGGCGCGTCTGCGCCGGAGGGTGGGGCGGTGTCGCCGGGGCAACGGGTTCTCCTTCTGTGCGACGGTCGGCCCGTGAGGGGGACCGGGGTGGGGCGGACCGGCGAGGTGGGGCCGGTCCGGAGCGCTGCACGACAGGCGGGTGGAAGGAGGTGGGGGGTGGCTGATCGATGCGCCGCATGATGCGGGTGTGAAGGAATGGTGAACTTCGAACTTCGGCAGCAGGGTGGCACTCGGTGCACTGTTTTGTCATGGGAATGCCAAGACATCGGCTGGAAATGACCATGGCTCTCTGGGGATTCCCCCTGCTCGGCGCACGTTTTCAGCCGCCGGGCACAGGGCCGCTGCCCGGAAGGGTGAATGCCGCCGTCCGCACGGCCTGCCCTGGCACGACGTGCAGCACCCTGTGAGTTCAGAGGTCGACGGACAGCGGCGGCCGACCCCCCGGGGGCACGGTGGAAGGACGGCGGCGGTGTCGTGCTCGCCGACCCCGGCCGACGTCGCGCGCCGCCGCTGTGGGCCGTTCGAGTGGTCGCCTTCCGCTCGCGGTCGTAGCGTCGGTAGAGGACCCCGGCAGGACGCGGCACACCGGCGCGTCACTGCCCGGCCGGGTGGGAGCGGACATGCGACACATGCGACACACGACGCGAACAGCGGTCACGATCTGTGCGGCGCTGGGCCTCACGGCGACCGTCGGCTCGGCCGCGGCCGCGCCGGCCTCGTCGCCGCCCGCTGCGCATCCGGCCGTGGCGCGGCAGATCCGGCCGCCGGTCCTGGTCGACTGCTTCGGACACGCCCGGGTGCGGCCCAGCCGCTTCATCCTGGCCTGCGGCGACGGCAACAGCCGCCTCGTGTCCATGCACTGGTACAGCTGGGGCGCGCGCTCGGCGCGCGGCGCCGGGGTCAACGTCGTCAACGACTGCGTTCCGTACTGCGCGGCCGGCCGCTTCCACCGGTATCCCGTCGTGGTGAAGCTGGACCGGCCGCAGCCCTGGAAGAAGCGCCCCCAGGTGCAGCACTACAGCCGCATCACGCTCTTCTATCCGAAGGACAGGCCGGCGCACGTGGGACGGGTCGTGACGTATCCGCTCTGGAACTGATCCCGTCCGCCCGGCCCGGGCGGCCGCCGGCGCTCGGTCCGGCGCGGGTCAGTCCATGAGCCCGGCCGCGACGGTCGCCCCCAGTTCCCAGCAGGCCTCCAGGTCGCCTCGGTCCGGTTCCCCCGTGACGGTGACCGGCTCGGCCGCGCGCCGCCAGCCCAGGCCCGTGGTGACGGTCTCGACGGCGCGCACCGCCCCCGTGACGTCGTTGCCGCCGTGCACGTAGTAGCCGAAGGGCCGGCCCCGGGTGGCGTCGAGGCACGGATAGTAGATCTGGTCGAAGAAGTGCTTGAGCGCGCCGGACATGTAGCCGAGGTTGGCCGGGGTGCCCAGCAGAAAGGCGTCGGCTGCCAGGACGTCGGAGGCGGTCGCGGCGAGGGCCGCGCGGCGCTCGACGCGGACGCCCTCGATCTCCGGCGCCGTCGCGCCCGAGACGACCGCTTCGAAGAGAGCCTGGCAGTGGGGTGAGGGGGTGTGATGAACGATCAGCAAGGTGGCCACGGCACGGAACCCTGCCCGCTCCCCCGGCCCGGCCGCAAGCGACGCCACCGTGACCCGGACCGGGCCCGGGGCGGCCGCGTCGGCCGCAGTTCGGCCGACGGCGCCGCACCCCGCGAACTCAGGGCATGGCCAAGCCGTATGACGGGTACTCAGAGGCACACGCGACACTCAGGGAGGACGACGTGCTGACTCGGGGCTCGGCGATCGTGTGCACGGCCGCGATGGCGCTGGCGCTGGCCGGCTGCTCCGCCGGGCGCGACGGCAGGGCGGCGGAGCCGACGGACGAGGCCACCGTCGGCGTGACGGTCTCCGACGCCCCGCCGCCGTCCGCCCCGGCCTCCCCCTCCTCCCCCGCCGCCTCCCCCAGCGCCCCGAACCCGGGCACGGTCCCCTCGGCGTCGGCCACCGGGCAGAGCGGCCGGAAACTGGTGACGATGACGATCAGCGGGGGCTTCGCCGGGGTGAACCGCGAGGTGGTCCTGCGGGGCGACGGGACCGTCCGCACCACCGACCGGGGCGCCTCCGGAGTGCGTCGCACGACCGCGGCCCAGTTCACGAGGCTGCGCACCCTGCTCGCGGATCCGGCGCTCGACGCGGTCCCCGCGTCCTCGCTGGACCGGGGCGCCGCGGACAGGTTCCGGTACACGCTCCAGTTCGACGGGCGGACGGTCACCACCGACCGCACCGCGGACAAGCCGGCGCTGAAGCGTCTCATCGACGCCCTGGAGACGTGGCTGTCGAAGAACTGACCTCCAGGGCGGCCGGCGCCCCGCCCCCCCGAGTGCGGCGGATGCGGTCCCACCTCTTGACGGCCGCCGTATGACTGCGTAGACATGTCAGCGCAGACATGACTGCGCAGTCATGTGACGGAGGTCCGACCCGGACGTCCGGCAGGGTCTGGCACCATCGTGGGGACGCACGGCTACCGGGAGACACCATGACGCGAGCAACAGGGCGAGGCGGGAACTCCGCCGCGCCACGCAGCGTGGACGTGGCCCGTCTGGCCGGCGTCTCGCAGAAGACGGTGTCGCGGGTCTTCAACGACGAGCAGTACGTCTCCGCCGAGGTGCGCCGACGCGTCCTCGAAGCCGCGGAAGAGCTCGGATACCGGCGCAACAACGCCGCCCGGGCCCTGGCCTCCGGGCGCACCCGCTCGATCGGCGTGGTGACGCTCGGCACGGCCCTGTACGGTCCCGCCTCGCTGCTCATGGGCGTCGAGCGGGCCGTCCGGGACACGGGATACGCGCTGCGGGTGGTCAACACGGTGGAAGGCGATCCCGCAGGCATCGCGGGCGCCGTGGACTCGCTCCTGGACCAGGGCGTGGACGGCATCGTCATCTCCGAACCCATCGACGAACAGGCGGCCGGCGGCGACGTCGCCCTGCGCGTCGGCGTCCCCGTCCTGGTCCTCGGCGCCCCGTCGCCCGTCGCCGCGCCCACCGTGCTGACGGCGGGCGACGGGGCCGACCTCATGGCCCACGTGGCCACCGAACACCTGCTGGGCCTGGGCCATACGACGGTCCATCACCTCGCGGGTCCGCAGGCCTGGTACGCCGCCCGGGACCGGCTGGACGGCTGGCGGACGGCGCTGACCGCGCACGGCCGGGACGTCCCACCGGTCGTCGAGGGCGACTGGTCGGCCGCCTCCGGTTACGTGGCCGGCCGCGAGCTGGCCGCGGACGGCGACGTCACGGCGGTGTTCGCCGCCAACGACGACATGGCGATCGGTCTCATCCGTGCGCTGACGGAGGCCGGACGTCGGGTGCCGCACGACGTGAGCGTCGTCGGTTTCGACGACGTGCCGGTCGCCCCCTATGTGACTCCTCCGCTGACCACCGTGCCGCAGCGCTTCGACGCCGTGGCGCAGGAGGGCATCAAGCGACTGGTGCACGCCATCGAGAACCCGGACGCGGCCCCCTTGCCGGCGAGCGACCCACCGGTCGACCTCGTCGTCCGCGCCTCGACCGCGCCCCCGCCGAACCGGACGACCCCGGGTCGCGGACGGCCCGCCGCATCCCGGTCCGGCGGCGCCGCGCACACTCCGCCGCACGCGAACGGAGGCCGCTCCACGCCGCAGTGACCAGCACGACCGGCCGGCCGCACGCACGGCCGCTCGCATGACCACGGGACGAGCCGCCGCACGGTCCGCGCCGCTGACCACCGTCCCTGCGCCGAAGACGCACCCGGCCGCCGCCCGGCGCGGCAGTCACTGAGCCGGGCCCGGCGACCTCGCGCCCCCTTCACCGCCTCGACCGCTCAGGCGATCCAGCCCCGGTCCTCGCGTTCACACCTTCCTCCACCATGCCTCCGCACGCCCGTCAGGCGTGCCGTGCCCATCGCCTCGGCGGGAGTTCACCATGCCTCAGAACCCTTTCACGTCGCTGTCCGGCCGCTCCTCGATGAGCCGGCGTCTGTTCCTCACCACTACGGGCGCGCTGTCGCTCGGCGCCGCCCTCACCGCATGCGGCGGCGACTCCGGCGGTTCCCCGGTGTCCGCGAAGCCGGTCAGCCAGGCCGACATCGACAAAGCGATGAAGACGCCGACCGAGCTGACGTTCTGGACCTGGGTCCCGAACATCGACAAGGAGGTCGCGCTCTTCGAGAAGCGGTACCCGGCGATCAAGGTCAAGGTCGTCAACGCGGGCCAGGGCACCCCGCAGTACACCAAGCTGCGCACCGCGCTGAAGGCCGGCAGCGGCGCCCCGGACATGGTCCAGATCGAGTACCAGGCCATTCCGACCTTCACCATCACCGACAGTCTGCTGGATCTGCGTCCCTACGGGGCGTCCGCGCTGAAGTCCACCTTCGTGGACTGGACTTGGGGCCAGGTCACCGGCGGCCACGGCGAGGTGTGGGCGATCCCGCAGGACACCGGCCCGATGGGCATGCTGTACCGGCAGGACATCTTCGACGCGCACGGCATCGACGTGCCCACGACGTGGGACGAGTTCGCCGCGGCGGCGCGCAAGCTGCACAAGGCCGACCCGGACGTCTACCTCACCAACCTCGCGGCCAACCAGGTCGCCGCCTGGCACGGGCTGCTCTGGCAGGCGGGCGCGAAGCCGTACGCCACCTCCGGCAGGAGCGACATCGCCATCAGCGTCGACGACGCCGTCTCCAAGAAGCTCGGCGCCTACTGGGGCGGGCTCGCGAAGGAAGGCGTCATCGGCGTCGAGCCCGACTTCACAGACTCCTGGTACGCGGCTCTCAACCGGGGCAAGTACGCCACCTGGATCACCGCGGCCTGGGGCCCGGTCTTCCTCTCCGGCTCCGCCAAGGCCACCGCGGGCAAGTGGCGGGCCGCCCCGCTGCCGCAGTGGGACGCCGCCAAGCCCAGCTCGGGCAACTGGGGCGGTTCGACCACCGCCGTCATCCGCGGCACCAAGAACCCCGTCGCCGCCGCGCTGTTCGCGCAGTTCCTCAACAGCGACCCGGCCAGCGCGAAGATGTTCGCCACCGAGCAGTTCTTCTTCCCGGCGACCAAGGCCCTGCTCACCGACGCCTCGTTCGTCTCCGACGCCCCTGCCTTCTACGGCGGCCAGAAGGTCAACCAGGTCTTCGCCGACATCAGCGCCACGGTCAACTCCTCTTTCCAGTGGCCCCCGTTCCTCGACCAGGCGGCGACCGACTGGACCGAGACAGTGGGCAAGTCCCTCGCCGGCAAGGGCGACACGGTCGCGGCCCTCGGCACCTGGCAGTCACGGCTCACCACGTACGCCAAGGGCCAGGGCTTCACCGTCAAGGGGAGCTGACATGGCTGCCGCACACCGTCGCCGGGCGGCGGGTCCGCTGTTCGTCGCGCCGTTCATGGTGCTGTTCCTGCTGCTCTTCCTCGCCCCCCTCGGCTACGCCGCCTACCTCAGCCTGTTCCAGGAACGGCTCATCGGCGGCACGGCCTTCGTCGGGCTCGACAACTACGTCCAGGCCCTGAGCGATCCGCAGTTCCTGCACGGCATCGGACGCGTCGCGCTGTTCTTCGTGATCCAGGTGCCGGTGATGCTGCTGTTCGCGCTCGTGTTCGCGCTGGCCCTCGACAGCGGGCTGCTCCGGCTCGCCCGGTTCATCCGGCTCGGCATCTTCGTCCCGTACGCCGTTCCCAGCGTGGTCGCCGCGCTCATGTGGGGCTATCTGTACGGGCCGGACTTCGGGCCCTTCGCCCAGCTCAGCCGCGATCTGAGTCTGCCCGTTCCGGACTTCCTCAGCGACAGCTGGATGCTGGGCAGCCTGGCGAACATCGTGACCTGGGAGTTCGTCGGCTACAACATGATCATCCTGTACGCCGCCCTGCGCACCGTCCCCGAGGAGTTGTACGAGGCGGCCGCGGTCGACGGGGCCGGCGCCTGGCGGACCGCCTGGTCGATCAAACTGCCGGCCCTGCGCCCGGCGCTGATGCTCACCCTGCTGTTCTCGGTGATCGGCAGCTTCCAGCTGTTCAACGAGCCGAAGCTGCTGATGACCATCGCCCCGGACGTGATCAGCAGCTCCTACACCGCCAACCTCTACGCCTACACGCTCGCCTTCACCGGACAGCAGGTCAACTACGCGGCCACGGTCTCCTTCCTCCTCGGCCTCGCCATCGTGATCGCCTCCTATGCCGTCCTGCTCACCGCGAACCGCAGGAGGACCCCGTGACGACCACGACCTCCACCACCCCCACGGGGGCCACGGCCGTGCCGACGGCGAAGCCTTCCCCGGCCGCACCGCCCCGGCGCGGATCCGCCTCCCGGCGCCGCAGCACCCCGCTGACGATCGCCATGCTGGCCGCCCTGGCGTACTTCCTCCTCCCCTTGTTCTGGCTGCTCGTGGCCTCCACCAAGAGCACCCGGGACCTGTTCAACAGCTTCGGCCTGTGGTTCTCGCACGCCCCGCAGTTGCTGACCAACGTCCGGCAGACCTTCGCCCAGGACGACGGCGTCTACGTGCACTGGCTGCTCAACACGGTCATGTACGCGGGTGTCAGCGCGGTCGGGGCCGCGCTGCTCGCGGCGGCCGGCGGGTACGGTTTCGCGAAGTTCCGCTTCCGCGGCGACCGGACCGCCTTCCACCTGGTGCTCGGCGCGGTCATGGTCCCGACCACCGCGCTGGCGATCCCGACCTATCTCCTCTTCGCCAAGGCGGGTCTGGTCAACACCCCGTGGGCGGTGATCCTGCCCTCCCTGGTCAATCCCTTCGGTCTCTACCTGATGCGCGTCTACGCGCAGGACGCCGTCCCGGACAGCGTGCTGGAGGCCGCCCGCATCGACGGGGCGGGCGAGGCCCGGATCTTCTTCCGGATCGCCCTGCGGCTGCTGGCGCCCGGCCTGGTGACGGTCCTGCTGTTCACCCTGGTCGCGACCTGGAACAACTACTTCCTGCCGCTGATCATGCTGAACGACCCGGATCTGTACCCCGTCACCGTCGGCCTGTCCTCCTGGGCCGCGCAGGCGCAGAACGGCGGGGCGGGCTCCAGCAGCGACATGCTCGCCCTGGTCGTGACCGGCTCACTCCTGTCGATCGTGCCGCTCGTCGTGGCGTTCCTGCTGCTCCAGCGCTACTGGCAGAGCGGCCTGGCCGCCGGCGGCGTCAAGCAGTGACCCCTTCCCCCCTCGCTCCTGCGGAGGTTTCCCTCATGGCGGCTCTGCCTGCCCGCGTCCTCTTCGGCGCCGCGTACTACCACGAATACCGGCCCCCCTACGGCGCCGACCGGCCCGACGACCGGCTCAGGACCGACCTCGATCTGATGGCCGACGCGCACGTCACCGTCATCCGGGTCGGCGAGTCGGTGTGGTCGACCTGGGAGCCGGAGAACGGGCGCTTCGACCTCGACTGGCTCCAGCCGGTCCTCGACGGCGCGCACGAGCGGGGCATCTCCGTCGTCCTCGGGACGCCGACGTACGCCGTGCCCCCGTGGCTGGCCCGTCAGTACCCCGAGATCGCGGGCGAGCGGCGCACCGGTGAGCGCATCGGCTGGGGTGCACGGCAGGAGGTCGACTTCACCCACCCCGCCTTCCGCTTCCACGCCGAGCGGATCATCCGCAAGATCGTCGCCCGGTACGCCGACCACCCGGCGGTGATCGGCTTCCAGGTGGACAACGAACCCGGCAACGAACTCCTGCACAACCACGGCGTCTTCCAGCGCTTCGTGGACCACCTGCGCGAGCGGTACGGCGACGTCGAGACCCTCAACCGCGAATGGGGGCTGGTGTACTGGTCGCACCGGCTGTCGACCTGGGCCGACCTGTGGACGCCGGACGGCAACGCGCAGCCGCAGTACGACGTCGCCTGGCGCGCCTTCCAGGCCCGTCAGGTCACGGAGTTCATCGGCTGGCAGGCCGACATCGTCCGCGAGTACGCCGGGCCCGAGCAGTTCGTCACCACCTGCATCTCCTACACCCGGCCCGCCGTGGAGGACGACGAGCTGACCGACTGCCTCGACATCGCCTCCGGGAACCCGTACTACGGCATGCAGGACGCTCTGCTGCTGCCCGACCCCACGCCCGACAGCCATGAGCAGAAGTGGCAGACGGCGGGTGTGTGGTCGCTGTACCAGAGCGCCGACTGGATGTTCTCCTCGCGTCAGGAGCCGTTCCTGGTCACCGAGACCAACGCGGGCTCCATCGGCTTCCCCTGGGACAACCGGCCCGCCTACGACGGCCAGTGGCGACAGGCGGCCTGGGCGCTCGTCGCGCGGGGGGCCCGCATGATCGAGTACTGGCACTGGAACACCCTGCATTTCGGCGCCGAGACCTACTGGGGCGGCGTCCTCCCGCACACCGGCCTGCCCGGCCGCACCTATGGTGAACTCGCCCGGCTGGGAGCCGAGTTCGAGGCCGCGGGCGACCTGGTCGCCGGACTCGAACCGGACGCGGACCTGACGATGGTGTACTCGACGCCGAGCAAGTGGCTGATGCAGAAGCACCCGCCGCTGACCGGGCCGGACGGCGAGCCCGACCCGGCCGCCTACCACCGCTTCTTCGATCCCTTCTACCGGGGAGCGTTCGATGCCGGCCGGCAGGTGCGCATCGTGCACGCCCGCCAGTTGCACGATCCGCGCGGGCAAGGGGAGGGACTGACGCCGGAGGAGGCCGCCGGCCGTCATCCCGTGCTCGTGGTACCGGCGTTGTACCTCGCGGCCGACTCGACCCTCGACTGGTTCGCGGCCTATGCCGAGGCCGGCGGCCACCTCGTGCTCGGCCCGCGCACCGGCTACGCCGACCACGAGGCACGGGCCCGGCACGAAGCGGCCCCGGGCCGTCTGACCCACGTCGCGGGCGTGCGCTACGACGAGTTCAGCAATCTCGTCGCAGAGGTCCCCGTGCGGTCCGCGTCCGGGGGTCCGATCGAGGTGCCGGAGGGCGCGACGGCCACCCGTTGGGCCGACGGTCTCACCGTCATCGACGCCGAGGCGCTCGTCACGTACGACCACCCGCACTTCGGACGCTGGCCCGCGGTCACCACCCGTCGTCACGGCGCGGGCCGGGTCACGTACGTGGGCACCGCGCCCGGGCGCGACCTCGCCAGGGCGCTCGCGGAGTGGCTGGCGCCGGCCGCGCGGCACACCTGGCGCGATCTCCCGGCCTCGGTCACCGCGACCACCGGAACCGCACCGGACGGACGCCGTGTGCACATCGTCCACAACTGGAGCTGGGAGCCGGTGAGCGTCGCCGCCCCGGTCGGCCTCTCCGACGTGCTGACCCGCGCCGTCGTCCCCGCCGGCGCCGCACTCGACCTGGGCCCCTGGGACGTACGCGTCCTCGTCGCCTGAATCCCCACCCGCCACGGACATCGGCGGGGCCGTCCCCCGAGGAGGGGCTGTGCAGAGCAGAACACTGAGCCGGACGCTGGGAACCGCCGTCGCGGCGACCGTCATGCTGGCGGTTCCCATGACCGGCGCGCAGGCGTACGACCCGACGGGCGGAACCCTCTACCAGCTCGGCAGCGAGCCGTGCCTGAAGGGGCGGGGCAACTGCGCCGTCTACCCGAAGTCGGCGGAGCTGCCGAGCGGACGTCTGGTCGCGTCGTTCGAGAAGTCCACGGTCGTCCCCGCGACGGGCAGCGCCGACGGACAGACCCTGCCCGTCTACAAGAGCGACGACGACGGCACCTCGTGGCAGCCGCTGTCGGAGGTCAAGGCGCCGGCGTACCTCTCCGAGGACCCCCGCTACGCGAAGTACACGAGCAACTGGACCAACCCGTACCTCTACGTCCTGCCGCAGAAGGTCGGTGCGCTCAAGAAGGGCACGCTGCTCCTGGCGAGCGTGGTGTCGGGGGACGACTACTACTACAAGGAGCACAAGGCGGCCGACCCCGCCTGGACGCCGGACAACGACGGCGACCGCAGGGATCTGGCGATCGCCCTGTACTCGAGCGTCGACGACGGCAGGACGTGGCGGGTCGTCAACGTCGTCGCCACCGGCGGCTGGCAGGGCGGCAGCGCCGGCGCGATCGGCCGGAACGTCGCCGCCGCGAACACGAACAAGCAGGTCGATCCCCTCTGGGAGCCGTACCTGATGGTCTACCAGGGCAAACTGGTCTGCTACTACTCCGACGAACACGATTACACGGGCTTCGATCCGGTCACCGGCGTGCCGACCCCGGACCCCGCCGACGACACCGCCGCGGACTCGCACGGTCAGATCCTCGTGCACCGGACCTGGAACGGGAACAGCGCGGACTGGAGCGCGCCCGTCGTCGACGTCGCCGGCTCGGTGCAGGACATGGGCGGCGGGAAGAAGGAGATCGGCGGCGGCAGGCCGGGCATGACGAACGTCGTGCGCACGACGGACGGACGGTGGCTGCTCACCTTCGAGTACTGGGGCGGCGGCGCCAACACCCGGTACCTGCTCGCGGACGACCCGCTGAGGTTCTTCCGCGGCTCCGCCACCGGCATGGCCGTCACCTCGCTGCCGGTCGTGGCGGGCTCCCGGCCTCTCGCGACCGGCGGCAGCCCGGTCGTCATCGCGCTTCCCGACGGACGTCTGGTCTACAACGCGGCGGGCAGCGGGGACGTCTGGGTCGACGACAGCGGACGCGGCGACGGCGTGTGGAAGGAGTACCAGACCACCTCGCCCGCCGGATACAGCCGCAACCTGCAGTACGTGGACGTGACCGGACGTGTCGCCGTCCTCAACAACCAGGGCACGTCGACGATCGCCCACGCGGAGGTCGACCTCGGCGACTCGCGCGGCGCGTACTACCGGCTGGTGAACCGCAGGACCGGCCAGGTGATCGGCACCGGCAACCGGACCAACGACGCGAACCTCGGCAACGCGGACGTGCCCGACGTGGTCCTGGAGGACGCCGGCGCGGCGGCGATCACGGACACGCAGTACTGGCACGTGACGACCGAGCCGAACGGTGGAGTGACCCTGCTGAACAAGTCGGGCGGCCGTGCGGCGGCCATCTGGACCGGCAGCGCCACCGCGGGCCAGAAGATCGGCCAGTGGGTCGACGACAGCGCCACCGGCAGCTGGAACCTCGTCAAGACCGCCGACGGGTTCCACCGGCTCCAGGCCGTCAGGAACACGAGCCTGTACCTGACCGGTGCGTCCGCCGGGGCGCAGCTGACGTTGCAGAACGCGCTCACGGACGGTTCACAGGACTGGAAGCTCGTCCCGTAGGCCGTGACAGCGCTGCACACGGCGCACGGCGCACGGCAGACACGCGGGCGGCCATCGGTGCGATGGCCGCCCGGCCGGCCGTCGCGCGCTCACCCTCGACGGTCCGCTCAGATCTAGCATGCACACGATCAAAAAGGGTCTCGGATCCCCGCGTTCCGGAGTTCCTTGCGCCAGTCCCGGAGCACGTCACCCTCTCGGGGGACGGTCTCCGTACGGTCGACGCACCAGCGGGGCCGGAGGAGACCGGGCCCGTGCAACCGGCGGGAGCAGCGCCATGGCGAATGTGGAGATCTCTATGAAGGAGACGATGACCGCGGTGGAGGGGGCGCTGGGGGTCGCCGTCGTGGACTACACCAGCGGTATGGCACTCGGCACGCTCGGCGGCGGCAAGGACCTCGATCTGAACGTCGCCGCGGCCGGCAACACCGATGTGATCCGCGCCAAGGTCCGCACCATGGAACACCTGGGCCTGAAGGGGGAGATCGAGGACATCCTGATCACGCTGGCGACCCAGTACCACCTGATCCGGCTCCTCAAGGGCCGGACCGGCAGCGGGCTGTTCATCTACCTGGTGCTGGACCGCGGCAGGTCCAACCTGGCCATGGCCCGTCACCAGCTGAAGCGGATCGAGGCCGAACTCGAGGTGTAGAGGATCTGACGGCCCTGGACCTCGCATGCCCTGGATGTGAAGATTTCTTCATCTCGACACATCCAGATCAGCGCATCACACGGGTGTACGGGGCGGGTAGCCGTCAGGATCGGGACGAAGCACTCGCGCGCGGCGGCGCACGGCCGGCGGGGCGGGCCGCCGTGGCAGCGAGGATCACGCACCGAACGCGGCAGGGAGCGAGCGATTGACCATGCAGGTTCCCCTCTACCAGGCCAAGGCCGAGTTCTTCCGCATGCTCGGGCACCCGGTGCGCATCAGGGTCCTCGAACTGCTGCAGGGCGGCCCCGTCGCCGTGCGGGACCTGCTCACCGAGATCGAGATCGAACCCTCCAGCCTGTCCCAGCAGTTGGCTGTACTGCGGCGCTCCGGGATCGTCGTCTCGATCCGTGAGGGATCGACGGTCAGCTACGCGCTGGCAGGCGGTGACGTGGCCGAGCTGCTGCGCGCCGCCCGCCGCATCCTCACCGAACTCCTCGCGGGGCAGAACGAGTTGCTGGCCGAACTGCGCCAGGCCGAACCGCCGTTGCCGGTGCCGCAGCGCAGCGCGGGCCCGAGCTGAGCCACGCCCGCGGGCGGGACTCCCGTCCGGGGGTGCGCAGGGGCGCACGAAGCGGCACACACAGCGGCATATGGAGGGCCAGGCGATCGTGATCGTGCGCACCGTCCTGGCCCTTCGGCCTGCCGCGGCCGGCCGCCGTCGAGACGCGCGCGGCAGCCTCCGGGCGAAGCCGATGAACCGGGAGGCCACGGGCTCGGGGGAGCCGTGACCCGAGCCGAACAGCGGCGCGGACATCGAACGAAACACACCGAAACGCCAGGGTTCGCCACCCCTTCCGCCACCTAGAAATATCTACCAGCATGCATATGCCCGGTTGGCATGCGGCCACCGGCGGACGTCAGACGGAGCGGACATGAGCGATGCGATGTGGATGCGCGGAGTGGAGTGGCTCTCCGCCGCCGCGACGGACCCCCGACTGTGCAAGCGGGAATGGGACCAGGGCGACGGGGTGGCGCTGCTGGAGGCGGGGCGCTACTGGGACGTGCTCAGCGTGCCGGACCGGCTGGGCCTGCTCGCACTGGATCTGCTGTGGCAGGCGTCGCGTCCCGTGCCGGGGCCGACGCTGGTCGACACCGCCGCGCACCGGGTGGGCTTCTTCCTGCCGCCCGATCCCGCCACCCGGTGGATCGGGGCGGGACTGCGGCGCGCGAGCCGGGGTTCGTGGGTGGCGGTGCCTCCG
This sequence comes from Streptomyces sp. LUP30, assembly GCF_001746365.1. Lineage (GTDB taxonomy): Bacteria > Actinomycetota > Actinomycetes > Streptomycetales > Streptomycetaceae > Streptomyces. Next base: position 35,760 of record NZ_MJAJ01000021.1, on the reverse strand, counting down.
CCCTACCGGGCCGCCCGCTTCGTGGAGTGGCTGGTGCCGCCGGACGGGACGGGCGCCCTGCACGCGCCCGGAACGCTGGAACTGGCGTTGAGGCAGGCCAACGGCACGCTGGCCGTACTGTCACCGGCGATCGGGGTGTGACCCGTCGGACGGGCCGGCCCGGCGGCGGGCGCGAGCTCGGCTTCGAGCGGCCCCTGCCTCGGCCGAGCGCCGTTCAGGCGCCGGCTCCTCGTTCGGCGCGGAAGGTGGAGCGGCCGGGCAACCGAGGTCGGCGCGCCTGAGCCGGACCGGTCCCACCATCGGCCCCGCCCGCCCCGCCGCCCCGCCCCGTCGCGGACCGGTGCCCTGATCCGCACACCCGAGGGGTCGTCCAATTCGCTTGCGGCGTAAGGCAATTCCGACAGTCGACGCAGAAGTGAACAGATACCGGGCACTTTCCGAGCCAAGTCCGGCTCGACCGTGCGGGATCGATCAATGACGGTGTGTACTGTGCTGCGAGTGCCCGATCCGAGCCCGCCGGAACCGCCCCTGCCCTGAACGCCGCGACGCCGCCCGACCTCCCCTGGAACCGAATCCATGATCGAATTACCGGACCTCGTGGCCGGCGCCCTGGCCGCCGGCACCCTGTCCGCGTTCGCCCTCGGCGGCGGGCTGGTGCGTTCACGGCGGCGACAGAACCGGCAGCTCGCGGAGATCGCCGCGCTGCGCACCCGACTCGACGGCACCGCACGGGCGTTCACGGCCGAGGTCGAGCATCTGGCCACGCAGCGCGTGCCCGCCGCCGCCCGTCAGGTGGCCCACCCGCACCTGTCCGTGCCGGGACCCCTCCAGCCGCTCACCGCCGGCACCCCGCTGGGCATCGCCCTGGAGAACGTGGTGCTGGCGCTGCAGTCCGAGGCCGCCGCCCAGCGCACCCGGATCGACGCCGCGGCGCAGGCCGGCATGCGGGGCGCCGTCCGGGAGATCCAGGCGGCCCTGTACCGGCTGCAGGACGCGCTGCGCGGCCTCCAACAGCGTTACGACGAACCGGAACTGGCGCAGACCCTGTTCCGGCTGGACCACGAGAACGAGCAGTCGCTGCGCCGCGCGCAGGTCGCGGCCGTGGTGTGCGGCGCCTGGGTGGGGCTGGCACGCGAGGAGTCGCACCTGGTGGATGCGGTGACCGGCGGCCAGGCGCGGCTCGCGGGCTACCACCGGGTACAGGTCCACAACCACCTCGAACCCGGAACGGCCCTGGTCTCGCACGCCGTCGAGCCGGTGGCCGTCATCGTCGCGGAGCTGCTCGACAACGCGCTCCGGCACTCCTCCCCCGACACCGACGTCACGGTCAGCCTGGAGCACGTCCATCACGGGGTGTGCGTCACCGTCGACGACGCGGGCCTGGGCATGACACACGACGAACGGGACCGCGCCCAGCGGCTGGTGGCCGGCGACGATCCCATCCTGCTCACCGACCTCGGCGACCCGCCGCGCATGGGCCTCGCCGCGATCGGCCGGCTGACCAGGCAGTTCGACCTGAGCGTCGACCTCTCCTCGGCCTCCCCCTACGGCGGCGTGCGCGCGGTGCTGCGGGTCGACAGCCACCTCCTCAGTCACCTCGACCCGACCGACCGGCCGCCGGCCGCCAGCGCCTCGCGCACCACGCGCGCCACGCGCAGGACCGCCCCCGACCGGCCCGCCGCCCCCACCCCCGCCCACGCGTACGGGACGGAGGCCGGCGCCCCGGAAGCGCCGCCCGGGCACCGGGAATCGCGGGACGGCAACGGCGACGGCGATGGACTGCCGCAGCGACGGCGCCGCACGAGGACGCCGGCGCCGACACCGGCAGCCGCGCCGGCGCGCAGTCCCGCACGCCGCCCGGAGGAGGCCGCGGCCGCCCTCGGCGCGCTGCAGTCCGGCACGGCGGCGGCGCGCGCCGCCGCCGGGAACCCCGGCGAGAGCGCCCACCCGGACGCCGCGGCCGGCCACACCGACCGGAACGACCACACCGACCACACCGACGACGAAGGGGGCGCGGCCAGATGACCAGCCGCAACACGGGCGACACGGCATGGGTGCTGGAGCCGATCCTCCAGGTGCCGCATGTGCTGGCCGCCGTCATGCTGACCCGGGACGGTCTTGTGACGGGGTACACCGACGCCCTGTCCCAGCCCTCGGCCGAGCGGGTGGCCGCCATCACCAGCACCGTGCAGGGCGCCTGCCGCACGGCGGCGGCCGCGTTCGCCGACCGGGAGCGCGCCGAGGTACGGCAGATCGTCATCGAGTCCGACCACGGATACGTGCTGATCGTGCCGACGGACCACGGCACCTGCGTGGCCGCGTACGGCGACGCGGAGGTGCGGCTGGACCTGCTGGCGCACCGGCTGCACTCGCAGGTGGCACGACTGGGCGAGAAGGCCATGGCGGCCGCGGCCCGAGGAGCCGACGACAACCCTCCGGCATGACCGACCGCCCGGCCGGCCGCCCCCTGGTTCCCGCCTACCTGTCGACCGGCGGCGTGGCCCGGCCCAGCCGCCCGCACCTGGAGCGGCTCTCGGTGCTCGCCCGCAGCGGCGAGCCGCCGCCCGCAGGCCTCCCCGCCGCCGAACTCGCCCTGCTGGACAGTCTGGAGGGCGGTTCGCTCGCCGTCGTGGAGGCGGCGGCGCTGCTCAGGCTGCCGGTCTCCGCCGTGCGGGTGCTGGCGGCCGACCTCGTCGACCGGGACCTGGTCCTCGCCCGCGCCCCGATTCCGCCCGCCGAACGGTACGACCCCGATCTGCTGAAAAGAGTGGCCGATGGCCTCCGCGCCCTCAAGCTCCGCCGGTAGCGCCGGCGCCACCGGCGCCGTCCACCTGCCCGACACCGACCGCGACCTGGTGAAGATCCTGGTCGCGGGACCGTTCGGGGTGGGCAAGACGACCCTCATCGACTCGGTGTCGGAGATCCGGCCGCTGCACACCGAGGAACCCCTGTCCGAGGCGTCCGCGGGGGTGGACGACCTGGCCGGCGTGCGGGAGAAGTCCACGACCACCGTCGCCATCGACTTCGGCCGCATCAGTCTGCCCGGCGACGTCGTGCTGTACCTGTTCGGCACGCCCGGACAGGAGCGCTTCCGAGCGCTGTGGGACGACATCGCCCACGGGGCGCTGGGGGCGCTCGTCCTGGTCGACAGCCGTCGGCTCGACGCGTCGTTCGACGTGCTGGGGCTGGTCGAGGAGAGCGGACTGCCGTACGCGGTGGCCTTCAACGCCTTCCCCGACGCACCGCGCCACTACGGCGAGGAACGGCTGCGCCGGGCGTTGGACCTGGAGCCGGGGACGCCGATGGTGACCTGCGACGCCCGCGACGCGAACTCCTCGGTCGACGCGCTGCTCGCGTTGGTCGACCATCTCGTCGGACGCTTTCCGTTGGAGGCCCGGTGACCGTCTTTCCCGCCGACCGGCGCGACTTCACGCGCACCGTACCCGTGCGGCTGTGGGAGGACGGCTTCGCGTCGGACCCGCACCGCTACTACACCGCGCTGCGCTCCCAAGGGGTCGTCGGATGGGCCGAGTTGGCGCCCGGGGTGTCCGCATACGTGGTCACCGACCGGCGGGCTGCGCTGGACGTGCTGCACGACACGGAGACGTTCTCGCACGATCCGCGGGCCTGGGAGGCCACCGTGCCCGCCGACTCGCCGGTGCTGGGCATGATGCGGTGGCGGCCCAACGCCCTGTTCTCCGACGGCGCGGAGCACCTGCGCTACCGGACCACCCTCATCGACGTCTTCGACCTGGTCGAACCGCACGACCTGCGCGGGCGGGTGCACCGGGCGGTGCGGCTGCTGGCCGGCCGTATCGGTCCGCGCGGCGAGGCCGACCTGGTCGCCGACTTCGCCCGCCCGCTGATGGCCCTGGTGCTCAACGACCTGTTCGGGCTGCCCGACAGCCAGGGCGACCGGCTCAACGAGGGCCTGGGCAAGATGATGGAGGGCGGGGCGCAGGCCACCGAGGGCGAGGCGCAGTACGCCCAGTACGTGCTGGAGCTCATCGCCGCCAAGGCCGGCCGGCGCGGCGACGACCTGCCCAGCCATCTGCTGGACCATCCGGCCGGACTGACCCGGGAGGAGGTCACCTGGCAGGTGTTCCTCACCCTCGGCGCCGGGTACGAGCCGACCGCCAACCTCCTGTCGAACACCCTGTCCAGGATCCTGGGCAACCCCGCGTACTACTCCACGCTCACCAGCGGCGCCCGTCCGGTCATGGACGCGGTGGTGGAGGTGCTGCACCACGAGACTCCGCTGGCGAACTACGGCGTCTACTACGTCCGCAGGCCCGTCTCCTTCCACGGGGTGTGGCTGCGCGAGGCGGTGCCGGTCGTGGTCTCGTACGGGGCGCTCGGGCGGTTCGCCGAGCGGGAGGACGTCTCCGGCCGGCATCCCGCCGACGCCTCGCATCTGTCGTGGGGCGCCGGGGCGCACGCCTGTCCGGTCAAGCAGCACACACTGCTGCTCGTCACCGAGGCGATCGAGCAACTCACCCAGTGGCTGCCCGACTTGGACCCTGTGCTGCCCCGCGAGCGGCTGGCGTGGCGGCCGGGCCCGTTCCACCGCTCGCTGAGCGCGCTGCCCGTCCGTTTCAGCCCGCGCTCCCCCGGCACCGCACCCGCCGCCTCCTCCCCGTCGCAAGGAGCCCGTCCGTGACCGTGACCGACCGCATCGCCCTCGACCCGTTCGGCGCCGATGTGCACGCCGAGAGCGCCCGGCTGCGCGCCCTCGGCCCGATCGTGCCCGTCGAGCTGCCCGGCGGCATTCCGGCCTGGGCGCCCACCGGGTACGACACCCTCAAGGCGCTGATCCTGGATCCGCGGGTCAGCAAGGATCCCCGACGGCACTGGCGGCACTGGCCGGAGCTGGGCGAGCACCCTTCCTGGGGCTGGATCCTGGGCTGGGTCGGCGTGATCAACATGCTGTCCACGTACGGCGCCGACCACGCGCGGCTGCGGCGGCTGGTGGCGCCGAGCTTCACCCACCGGCGCACCGAGGCGCTGCGCGAGCGCGTGGAGGCGATCACCACGGAGCTGCTCGACGCCCTCGACCAGGGCGGTGACAGCGAGGAGGCAGTGGATCTGAGGGCCGCGTTCGCCCACCCTCTGCCGATGCGGATCATCTGCGAACTCTTCGGCATTCCGGAGGAGTTGAGGCCGGCCACCGGCCGGCTCATCGCGGCGATCATGGACACCTCCGATCCGAGTCCGGAGCACGCCGCGTTCGTGCAGGAGCAGATCGGCACGGTGCTGGGCTCGCTCATCGCCCACAAGCGCGAGCAGCCCGGCGACGACCTCACCACCGAGCTGATCCGGGTGCGCGACGAGGAGGGCGACCGGCTGAGCGACGAGGAGCTGCTCTATACGTTGCTGCTGGTCATCGGGGCCGGATTCGAGACGACCGTGAACCTCGTCGGGAACGCGACGGTGGCGCTGCTGCGCCGGCCCGAGCAGTTGGCGGCCGTGCGCCGGGGCGAGATCGGCTGGGACGCCGTCGTGGACGAGACGCTGCGGCTGTACCCGTCGATCGCCACGCTGCCGCTGCGCTTCGCGGTCAGCGATCTGAAGGTCGGGGACGTGACGATCCCGGCCGGCGACGCCATCATCACGACCTACGCGGCGGCGAACGCGGACCCCGCCCACTACGGTCCGGACGCCGAGGAGTTCGACGCGGCCCGCGGCGCGGAGGACCATCTGGCCTTCGGGATCGGCGTGCACCGGTGCATCGGGGCGCCCCTGGCCCGCATGGAGGCGCTGACGGCGCTGCCCGCGCTGTTCGAGCGGTTCCCCGGGCTGCGGCTGGACACGACGGCCGGCGATCTGCGGCAGGTGCCCTCGTTCATCGCGAGCGGCTGGCGGGAGATCCCGGTCCGCCTGCGCGACTGATCCTGGTTCGGTGGCGCGGCTGACCCCGGTCGGGATACGCGGCCGATGCCGGTCCGGCGGCGTGGCTGAACGGACACGGGGTGCGAGCGCTCCGACAGGTCCGGCCGCGCGGGCCGGGGGCCGCGCGGACCGCGTACGCCGGGGCAGGTCGAGGTGCCCGACCGCCAGGGGGGCGAGTCCGCCTCGGCCTCCCCGGGGAAGACCGAGGCCGGGACCCGAGCGCCGCGTGTCCGCCCACCGCCCAGGCCGTGGCCCCTGCCCGGCGGTCGCGCCGCCCCTCACCCCGCTGCCCTCGCCGGGCCGCGGCATCCCGTAGCGCCAGGGCCCCGCACCGCCGCCTCGCCGCCGAGGCCGGCACAGCAGGCCGCATCACCGGGCCTCCGCGGGCCGAGCGCGACGGGCGACGCCCCTACGGCGGCGCAGGAGGAGTCGACGGCGACGCAGGCCGAGTCGCTGGACCAGGCGGGGCGGGCCGAGGCGCGGGGCGGCCGCGCCACTGCCGCCGGGTCCGGCGCGGGCCGGTCGAGTCCGGGCCGGTCGACGTCCGCGGGACGGTCCAGCGCGGTCCCGTCCCTCGGCACGGCATAAGCTCAGCCAATGGCGAAGTACTACGACGTGCACCCCGACAACCCCCAGCCGCGCACCATCTCCCAGGTCGCGGCCGCCATCCGGGCGGACTCGCTGATCGCGTATCCGACGGATTCCTGCTACGCCCTGGGCTGCCGGCTGGGCAGCAAGGACGGCATCGACCGCATCCGGTCCATCCGCGACCTCGACGACCGCCACCACTTCACACTGGTCTGCCAGGACTTCGCGCAGCTCGGACAGTTCGTCCGGGTCGACAAGGACGTGTTCCGCGCGATCAAGGCGTCGACGCCCGGCAGTTACACCTTCATCCTCCCGGCGACGAAGGAGGTGCCGCGCATGCTCCAGCACCCGAAGAAGAAGACCGTGGGCGTGCGCATCCCCGACCACGTCGTCACCCAGGCCCTGCTGGCCGAGCTCGGCGAACCGCTGCTGTCCAGCACCCTGTTGCTGCCCGGCGAGGACGAGCCGATGACCCAGGGCTGGGAGATCAAGGACAGGCTCGATCACGTGGTGGACGCCGTGCTCGACTCCGGGGACTGCGGGACCGAGCCGACGACGGTGATCGACTTCTCCGAGGGAGAGGCCGAGATCGTGCGGCGCGGGGCGGGCGACGCCTCGCGGTTCGAGTAGCGGGACCTGGCCGGGGGCCCTCGCGATCGGATGAATGCTGCGTGCAACGATGAGCCCGTGTCACCCGCCCGGCCCCGCCGGGCCCGCTCGACCACTCGTCGCCGTGCGCCGCGCAGAGAGGCTTCCCCCATGACCGCCGTACAGGGAACAGCAGTGGACATCACCACCGAGGACGGCGTCGCCGACGCCTATCTCGCCCGCCCCGGTGACGGCGCGCCCCGCCCGGGCGTGCTGCTCTACCAGGACGCCTTCGGACTGCGTCCGCACCTGCGGGCGATGGCCGACCGGCTGGCCGAAGCCGGTTACGCGGTGCTGGTCCCCAACCTGTTCTACCGTCACGGACGCGCCCCCGTGATGGAGTTGCCCGAGTTCATCGACCCCGCGGCGCGCCCGGAGATCTTCGAGACGCTGTACCCGTACGTGCTCGCGCTCACCCCCGAGCTGATCGTCCGGGACGCCGACGCGTATCTGCGGTGGATGGAGGAGAGCCCCCTGGTCGCGGACGGCCCGGTCGCGGTGACCGGGTACTGCATGGGCGCCCGGCTCACCCTGGCCACCGCCGGCGCGCACCCGGACCGGATCGCGGCGGCGGCCGGTTTCCACGGCAGCCGTCTCGTCACCGACGCGCCGGACAGCCCGCACCTGGCCGCGGAGCACATCACGTGCGAGGTGTACTTCGGTCACGCCGACAACGACCGGGGTCTGCCGCCGGAGCAGATCGCGCGCTTCGAGGAAGCCCTCACGGCCGCCGGCGTCCGGCACACCTGCGAGGTCTACGCCGGCGCCGAGCACGGTTACACGCAGGCCGACACCTCCGCGTACGACGAGGCGGCTGCCGAGCGGCACTGGGTCGCGCTGCTGGACCTGCTGAAGCGGGCCTTCTGAACCGTCCGCCGGATCACGGGCCACCCTCGGCCCGCCCGGAACGCCCGCGGCCCGGAGCGGCCGCGGGCGTCCTCTTTTGTTGAAATCGTTGACATGGGCACAACCCGATGCGACGTTGAGAGCGCTCTCAGGATGGTACGGACCAACCCCACAGGCCTACCCCGCACGGAGGTGGAGAGTGCTCACAAGGATCACCTTCAGACTGCTGGGAGCGGTCGCCCTCGTCGGCGCACTGCTCACCCTCGGACCCCCGCCGGTCGCCCGGGCCGCCGTCCCGGACACCGTCCCACTGAAGATCACCAACAACTCGGGCCGCGGCGAGCCCGTCTACGTGTACAACCTCGGCACCCAGCTGTCGTCCGGCCGCCAGGGCTGGGCGGACGCGAACGGCGGCTTCCACGCCTGGCCCGCGGGCGGCAACCCGCCCACCCCGGCGCCCGACGCGTCGATCGCCGGACCGGCCGCCGGACGGTCGACCACGATCCGGATGCCCAAGTTCTCCGGCCGGATCTACTTCTCGTACGGGCAGAAGCTCGACTTCCGGCTGACCACCGGCGGGCTGGTGCAGCCGGCCGTGCAGAACCCGAGCGACCCCAACCGCGCCATCCTGTTCAACTGGTCGGAGTACACGCTGAACGACTCCGGGCTCTGGCTCAACAGCACCCAGGTCGACATGTTCTCCGCGCCGTACGCGGTCGGGGTGCAGCGCTCCGACGGGGTCACCGTCAGCACCGGACATCTCAAGCCCGGCGGCTACACCGGCTTCTTCAACGCCCTGCGCGGCCAGCCCGGCGGCTGGGCGAACCTGATCCAGACCCGCTCCGACGGCACCGTGCTGCGTGCGCTCTCCCCCCTGTACGGGGTGGAGACCGGGGCGCTCCCGGCCGGCGTCATGGACGACTACGTCAACCGTGTGTGGCAGAAATACGCGACGACGACGCTGACCGTGACCCCGTTCGCCGACCAGCCGGGCACGAAGTACTACGGCCGGGTCTCGGGCGGGGTCATGAACTTCACCAACGCCTCCGGAGCCGTCGTCACCAGCTTCCAGAAGCCGGACGCGGCCAGTGTGTTCGGCTGTCACCGGCTGCTGGACGCCCCGAACGACGCCGTGCGCGGGCCGATCTCGCGGACCCTGTGCGCGGGCTTCAACCGCTCCACGCTGCTGGTGAACCCCGCACAGCCGGACACCACGACGGCGAACTTCTACCAGGACACGGTGACCAACCACTACGCACGCAAGATCCACGCGCAGATGGCCGACGGGAAGGCGTACGCGTTCGCCTTCGACGACGTCGGACACCAGGAGTCGCTCGTCCACGACGGCTCTCCGCTCCAGGCGTACCTGACGCTCGACCCGTTGAGCTGAGCGGACACGACGGCGTCCCGCCCACGGACCATCCGTGGGCGGGACGCCGTCGTCAGCGGGAACGGATCAGCCGGTGGTGACGGCGGTGTCGTCCACGACGAAACTGGTCTGGAGAGAGGAGTCCTCGACGCCGGAGAACTTCAGGGTCACGGTGGAGCCCGCGAAGGACCCGAGGCTGAAGGACTTCTGCACGTAGCCGGAGGCCGCGTTCAGGTTGGAGTACGTGGCCAGCGTGGTCGATCCGGCCGTGACCGTCAGCTTGTCGTACTGAGTTGCGGCGGTGGTCTCGGCGGTGTCGACGTGCAGGTAGAACGTGAACGTGGTGTTGGTGCAGCCGCTCGGGATCGTCACCGACTGCGAGAGCGTGTCGGTGTGGGTCGACCCGTAGCCGTCGAGCCACGCCTTGTAGGAGCCGGTGCGGGCCGCCTGGCTGCTGGAGTTGGTGATGACTCCGCTGGAGGCGGTCCAGGTGGTGCTGCCCGACTCGAAGCCCGCGTTGCCCAGCAGCTGTGTGGCGGTGCAGGTGCCGCCGCCGGAGGGGTTGACCGTCCAGGTGAAGGCCGCGGTGCCGGTCGCGCCGGTCGAGTCGGTCACCGTCACGGTGGTGCTGGAGGAGCCGGCCGTGGTCGGCGTGCCGGAGATCAGGCCGGTCGAGGAGTTGATCGACAGGCCCGCGGGCAGTCCGGTGGCGGCGTACGTCAGCGAGCCGCTGTTCGTGCTGCTCGCCGAGATCTGCAGGCTCACCGCGGTGCCGACCTTCGAGGTCTGGCCGCCCGGGTTGGTGACCGAGACGCCCGTCGACGGGACGGTGATGTGACCGCCGACGTTGATGCCGGCGAACGCGTTGCCGACGCCGGCGTACTGGGTGGAGCTGGAGCCGTACAGCGCCGCGGCCGCGTTCAGGGCCGCGGTGCGGGCGCCCGCGTAGTCGGTGCTGGACGTCATGTACGTCGTCAGCGCCTTGTACCAGATCTGCAGCGCGGCGGCCCGGCCGATGCCCGCGACGGCGACGCCGTCGGAGGTCGTGCTGTTGTAGGTGACGCCGTTGATGGTCTTGGTGCCACTGCCCTCGGAGAGCAGGTAGAACATGTGGTTGGCCGGGCCCGAGGAGTAGTGCACGTCGAGGTTGCCGACGCCGGAGTACCAGCTGTCGGCGGAGCCGCCGTCCTTGCTGGGCTTGTCCATGTAGCGCAGCGGGCTGCCGTCGCCGTTGATGTCGATCTTCTCGCCGATGAGGTAGTCGCCCACGTCGGAGGAGTTGTTGGCGTAGAACTCCACGCCGGTACCGAAGATGTCGGAGGTGGCCTCGTTCAGGCCGCCCGACTCACCGGTGTAGTCGAGGCCCGCGGTGTTGGAGGTGACGCCGTGGCTCATCTCGTGGCCGGCCACGTCCAGCGAGGTCAGCGCATGGGTGTTGCCGGTGCCGTCGCCGTAGGTCATGCAGAAGCAGTCGTCGTCCCAGAACGCGTTGACGTACGCCGAGCCGTAGTGGACGCGGGAGTAGGCGGCGACGCCGTTGTTCTTGATGCCGCTGCGGCCGAAGGTGTTCTTGTAGAAGTCCCAGGTGGTCTGGGCGCCGTAGGCGGCGTCCGCGCCGGCCGTCTGGGTGTTGGAGCCGGAGCCCGTGCCCCACACGTCGTCCGCGTCCGTCATCAGCGTGCCGGTGCCGGACGTGCCGTTGTTGAGGCTGTACGTCTTGTGACCGCCCCGCGTGGTGTCGTACAGCTGGTACGTCGACCCGGACAGCGTGGTGGACAGGCTGACCGCGCCGCTGTACTGGGTGTTGCCTGTGCCGGTCTCGACGCCCTGGTAGCGGGAGAGTTCGGTGCCGGTGGCGGCATCGGTGATGACGTGCAGCTTGCTCGGCGTTCCGTCGTCCTGCAGCCCGCTGACCACGGTCTCCCAGGCGAGCTTCGGGGCGCCCGAGCCGGCCCAGATCACCTTGCGGGCGCTCTTGGCGGCCGGGTCCTTCGCGTCGAGCGCCCGGGCGGCCTTGAGCGCCTTGGTCTCCGCCGCCGCCTTGCTGTACGCGGCGGTCGTGGAGGTGACCGAGACGGTACGGCGGTTGTTGTTGAAGGTCGTGCTCACCGTGCCGGCGGCCGACGAAGCCGGGGGTGTGTGCACGACGAGGTCGCCGCCGAGCACGGGCAGCCCCGCGTAGGTGCGCTCGTAACGCGTGTGCACGGTGCCGTCGTTGTCCTTCACGACGTCCTTGACGACCAGCTTCTCCTGGGCGCCCAGGCCCAGGGACTGCGCGGTCTGCGCCGTCTTCGCCTCGGCGTTCCTGATCAGGCCGGCGTGCTGGGCGGGCGTGAGGCCGGCGGGCAGGCCGCCGGTGCGCAGGGGGGTGGGGTGGGGGGCTGCGGGCGCCGCGGTCGCCGGAACCGACTGGACTCCGAGGGCCAGGAGGGCGGCGGTGGAGAGCAGGGCTGCTCCGACCGCGGTCCGCTTGCGGGGGTTGGGTCTCACTCGTTCTCCTACTGCTGCGGCCGGTGGGATCGGCCGGTGACAGACCGGGCAGACGGGTGTGCTGTCCGGGACGAGCTGAGCGGTGCGGGACCGTGAACAGGTGGGGCACCATGCCGCTGGTGTGCGGCAGTTGGGAGGGAGAATGACAGGCTTGTCGGTGGCATGTCAGCCCGCCCGGGATGCTTCAAGGGTTATCCCTCGGTTCGGGACGCGTCCGACGTGTGTGCACCCGGCCGTGCTGTGAACGCCCTGTGCGTTCGCTGTCCGACGGCCACAGGGACGGGGCCCGGGGGCGGCCCCGGCGCACGATCCGCCAGGGGCGCGCCGTGCGCTCGCCACCGCCTCGGCCATGGACATTCTCCCCACGGCAACAGCCTTCACTCCTCGCCGAGTCGGGGCTGCGGGCGCGCTCCACGGCGCCCGGTCGCGGAACCAGTGGGCGACGGGGCGCGCCCGCCCGCCGCGCACCGCGTCGCCGCCGGTCACCCGCCCTCCTGCCGCCCGTGGATCATTGCTACGGTGCACCGGTGTCTGACTCCTCACGCGATACCGCCGCGGGCGCCGGCTGGGGCGACGCCGACCGTGGCGCGTACCGCCGGCTCATGCCCGGCAGGGTCGAGAAGATCTCGTGGCTGAACCCCAGGCTGCTGTGGGCCGCCCGCAACGGAGTGCTCGCCTCCTGGTTCGGCGACCCCACGGGACGCACCCGCGGCCGCCTGGTGGCACAGCGGGAGTCCGCCGGCGCCCCGGCCGACAAGATCATCCGGCGCACCGAGCCGGACGAGTTCTCCTTCATGGTCATCGGCGACACGGGCGAGGGCGACGATCCGCAATACGCGGTGGTGCCGGGCTTTCTGAGGGTCGGTCAGGGCACGTCGTTCGCCGTCCTGGCCAGTGACGTCATCTACCCGGTCGGCAGCGCCGACGACTACGAGACCAAGTTCTTCCGCCCGTACCGCGACTACCGGGCCCCGATCTACGCGATACCGGGCAACCACGACTGGTACGAGGACCTCGGCGCGTTCATGCGGGTCTTCTGCGGCGACGCCCCGGCCCTGCCCGCCGAGCCGGCCCCGCGCCCCCCGAGCCGCGCCTGGCTGCGCTCGCTGCTCTGGCACCGGCCTCGCCCGGACGACGGCCGACACCTCGCGCGGGCACGGGCGTTGCGCGGCGAGGCCGTCCAACAGGCCGTGCAGCCCGGCCCGTACTGGGCGATCGACGCCGGGCCGGTCCGGATCATCGGGATCGACACCGGGCTCCTCGGCGTCCTGGACGCCGAACAGGGCGCCTGGCTGCGCGAGGTGTCCCAGGGGCCGCGCCCGAAGATCCTGATCACCGGCTCGCCCCTGTACGTCGACGGAGAACACCACCCCTGTCCCATCGAGGGCGGCGGCACCGTCGACGACATCGTCAGCGCGCCCGCACACCACTTCGTGGCGGCGATAGGCGGCGACATCCACAACTACCAGCGCTACCCGGTGCGCCTCGCGGACGGCCGGACCCTGCAGTACGTCGTCGCGGGCGGCGGGGGCGCCTTCATGCACGCCACGCACACCATCCCCCGGGTGTCCGTCGCCGGCGTCACGGAAGGCGACTTCCGCTGCTATCCGCTGCGCGGCGACTCCCTGGCCTTCTACAGCAGGCTCTACGGGCGCCGGCTGCGGCTGCGCCGCTTCTTCGCCCTCACCGAGGAGGAGGCCCAGGCGGTCGTCGCCGAGCGGCTGGGCATCCCGCCCACCCGCACGCCGGGTCCGCAGGTGCGCGTGACGCGCCGGATCCGGCTGATCGCCTCCCTGCTGGGCTCCGGCAGCCGTCCGGAGCACCGCACACGCTTCCGGCTGCCGGTGCGCAAGATCTACACCCAGCTGTTCTCGCCCGGCTCGGCCACCTACAGCCCGCCGTTCTTCAAGTGCTTCCTGCGCCTGGACGTCTCACCGGAGGCGGTCCGGCTGCGCTGCCATGCGGCGACCGGCAACCTGGCCCAGGAGCTGAACCCGCCGGTCGAGGACGAGGTCGTCATCCCCCTGGTCTGAGCCCGCCTGCGACCATACGGCCAGGACCACCGCACGAGCGTGCACGCCGAGAACGACGGAGGAGCTGTGCCCCCGACCTCACGCCCCCTGCGCAAGCTGGGCTTCCTCACCATCGGACTGTTCGACGGCGACGACCCGGGACCGGGCCACGAGAGCACGCTGGAGATCATCGAGCTGGGCGAGCGGCTCGGCTTCGACAGCGCCTGGGTGCGCCACCGGCACCTGCAGTACGGCATCTCCTCCCCTGTCGCCGTCCTGGCGGCGGCCTCGCAGCGCACCCGCCGCATCGAGCTCGGCACCGCCGTGATCCCGCTCGGCTGGGAGAACCCGCTGCGCCTCGCGGAGGACCTGGCGACGGTCGACGTCCTGTCGGCGGGCCGCCTCAACCCGGGCGTGAGCGTCGGCCCGCCGATGCACTACGACCAGGTGAAGGAGGCCCTGTACCCGGACACGGCCGACGCCGAGGACTTCGGTTACGAACGGGTGCGCCGGCTGCTGGACCTCGTGCGGGGCGAGTCCGCCACCGACTTCAGCGGGGTCGAGGGCTTCGAGGTCTTCTCCGACCGGGTCCAGCCGCACTCCCCCGGCCTGGGCCGCCGGATGTGGTACGGCGGCGGCAGCCTGAGTTCGGCGCGCTGGGCCGGGGAACACGGCATGAACTTCCTCACCAGCAGCGTCGTCAAGGCCGAAGGGCCGGACGACACCAGGGACTTCGCCGAGATCCAGCGCTCCCATGTGCACGCCTTCCGGGCCGCCCACCCCGACGGGGACTCGGCGCGCGTCTCCCAGGGCCTCGTGGTCATCCCCACCGACTCCGCCTCGCCCGAACAACGCGCACGGTACGCGCAGTTCGCGGCCGAGCGCCTCCCCCGCACCTCCTCTCCGCAGGGCCCCGCCCGTCTGCTCTTCGCCCCGGACCTGGTGGGCTCCTCGGCCGAGATCGCCGAACGCCTGCACGCCCACGTCGCGTTCCGCGAGATCGACGAGGTGGCCTTCGCCCTGCCGTTCACCTTCGAGCGCGAGGACTACGTGCAGATCCTCACCGACATGGCGACGGAACTCGGCCCGGCGCTGGGGTGGCGGCCCGGCGCGCAGGTCTGAGGTTCCTCACCAGCGGCCCGGCTCGGTTCCCGTCACCGCCTCGGACGGCCTGCCGTCCGCCCCGACGGGGACCTCGCCGGCGAGCATCACCCGGTGCATGGTGCGCGGGAAGCCCAGGTGGGCGTTGTCGCTCGGCGCGAGATGGATGGTGGCGCGGTTGTCCCAGAAGGCCACGCTGCCGGGCTCCCAGCGGAAGCGGACCGTGTACTCGGCGCGGGTCGCCTCGTCGAGCAGCATGTCCAGGATCGCGCGGCTCTCCGCCCGTGAGAGATCGGTGATCTGCTCGACGTAGTAGCCGTTGACGTACAGCACGTGCTCGCCCGTCTCGGGGTGGACGCGCACCAGGGGATGCACCGAGGCGACCTGACGGTCGAGCAGGTGGCGGACGTAGGCGTCCTCCCCGGGCCGGGGCTGGTAGCCCACGCCGAGGCGGTGCTCGGCGCGCAGCCCCGACACGAACTCCCTCACCGGTGCGGAGAGTCCGGCACAGGCGGCGGCCAGGTTGGACCAGGTCGTGTCCCCGCCGTAGGGCGGAACGGTCTCGGCCCGCAGGATCGTCGCGGCCGGCGGGTCGATGCGGGCGCCGTGGTCGCAGTGCCAGCCGCGCAGCAGGGTGTGACGGCGTCGGCGCAGCCACTCCTCGTGCTCCATGCCGAACTTCCCGCCCAGTTCGAGCCGGTCGGCCGTCGTCTCGATCTCGGGGAAGTCCGGCGGCGAGGCGCCGCCGCGGCTGTGCAGGACGACGGGGTCGCCGAACCGCCGAGCGAACGCCACATGTCCGGCGTGATCGAGGCGCTGGTCCCGGAAGAACACCACCTTCCAGCGCCACAGGGCGGCTCTGATCGCGGCGACCTGGGCGTCGTCGAGGCCGGCGGCCAGGTCGACGCCGTCGATCTCCGCCCCGATGTGCCCGGCGACCGGCTGCACCCGCACTCCGGCCGCCCGCGCGGCCTCGTCGGCCGCAGCGTCGTCGAGGCCTGCCGGTCGGCTGTCCGTCGTCATGCGCTCTCCGCTCGTCTTCGACTCGTCTTCACTCGTCGTGGTCGTGGGTCACGACGACTCGTCGTGGTCGTGGGTCACGGCGACAGGAAGATCGTGACAGCGCATCGTCGGCCTGGCGACACCGCGCTCCCTGTCTCCCGCCCCCGCCCGGGCCTCCCGTTTGGTCCATCCCCCGCTCTTCCCCGAGGCTGGGAGGACGACACCGTCGAGGGAAGGCTCCATCGTGATCGACATCCCGCAGCACTCTCTGAACGACGGCACGAAGCTCCCCGCTCTGGGCCTGGGCACCTGGCCGATGGACGACGCGGAGGCGGAGGAGGCGGTGGCCGGGGCGATCGGCCTGGGCTTCCGGCTCGTCGACACGGCGACCAACTACCGCAACGAGACCGGGGTCGGCCGGGGCGTGGCCCGGGCCGGGGTGCCGCGCGAGGAGATCGTGCTGACCACGAAGCTGCCCGGCCGCCATCATGGCTACGAGGAGACCCTCGCCTCCTTCGAGGAGTCCCGTCGGCGGCTCGGCGTCGACTACGTGGACCTCTACCTGATCCACTGGCCGCTCCCCCGCGTCGGCAGGTTCGTGGACTCGTGGCGGGCCATGATCAAGCTCCGCGAGGACGGCCTGGTCCGGTCGATCGGCGTCTCCAACTTCACCGCCGAACACCTCGACCGGCTGGAGAAGGAGACCGGCGTTCTGCCGTCCGTCAACCAGATCGAGCTGCACCCGCTCTTCCCTCAGGAGGAGCTGCGCGCCTTCCACGAGGCCAAGGGCGTCCGCACGGAGAGCTGGAGTCCGCTGGGGCGCGGCTCGGCGATCCTGGCGGACCCGGCCGTCGTGTCGGTCGCGGAGGCGCAGGGCGTGACCCCCGGCCAGGTCGTGCTGCGCTGGCATCTGCAACTGGGCGCGGTCCCCATCCCGAAGTCCTCCAGTCCGCTACGGCAGCGCGCCAACCTCGACGTCTTCGGCTTTGAACTCGGCCCCGCGCAGATGGCGGCGATCGCGCACCGGACGCATCGGCGCCTGGGCGGCGACCCCGAGGTGCACGAGGAGTTCTGAGCGCTGCGAGGGGTGCCGATCCGCCCGCATCGCCTCCCCCGGCCGCCCGCACCGGCGGGCCGCAGGTCGGCGGGCGGACGGTGCTCTCCCGTGCGCGGTCGGCGCCTGGCGGGACGGTCACCGGATGCGCCCGCGGCACGGAGGAGCCGGTGAGGCCGGGTGGCACGGTCGGCGGCACTCCCCGCCCCGCGTCGCCCGCCGGGGGGGGCCGCCCGGTCGGCCCCTCGCCCGCACCACCCGCACCACCCGCACCACCCGCCGGGAAATCGTGACGACGTCCGACCGCGAGCCGCGACGATGCTGCCCTTTCGAGTGATCACTCGAACTCGAGCGACTGCTCCGCCCAGATCGTCTTTCCTCGGCCCGTCTGCCTGCTCCCCCAGCGCTGGGTGAGCTGCGCGACCAGCAGCAGGCCGCGCCCGCCCTCGTCGAAGGCATGGGCGCGGCGCAGATGGGGGGAGGTGGAGCTGCCGTCGGAGACCTCGCAGATGAGGCTGCGGTCGCGGATCAGGCGCAGCCGGATGGGCGGTGCGCCGTAGCGGATGGCGTTGGTGACGAGCTCGCTGACGACGAGTTCGGTCACGAACGCCGCCTCCTCCATGCCCCACGCCGCGAGCTGCTCGGTGGCGGCCTGCCGGGCGGCTGCCACCTGGGCCGGGTCGGGGGCGACGTCCCAGGTGGCGACCCGGTCCGCGCCCAGGGCGCGGGTGCGTGCGAGCAGGAGCGCGACGTCGTCGCCCGGATCCTCCGGCAGAACCGCCTTGAGGACGCTGTCGCAGAGGGCGTCGAGAGAGGCCGCGGGCGCGGTGAGGGCGTTGCACAGCTCGCCGACGGCACGGTCGACGTCGCGGTCGCGGTCCTCGATCAGGCCGTCCGTGAAGAGGGCGAGGACGGACTCCTCGGGCAGTTCCAGCTCGACGGCCTCGAAGGGCAGTCCCCCGACGCCGAGCGGGGGCCCGGGGGTCATGCCGATCAGTTGCACGGTGCCGTCGGGCCGTACCAGGGCCGGCGCGGGATGGCCCGCGGCGGCGGCGGTCAGCCTGCGGCTGACGGGGTCGTAGACGGCGTAGAGGCAGGTGGCGCCGAGTTCGGCGACGTCCTCCCCGCCCTCGTCGTAGGCCGCCAGGTGGGTGACGAGGTCGTCCAGGTGGGTGAGCAGTTCGTCCGGCGGCAGGTCCACGTCGGCGAGGGTGCGCACGGCCATGCACAGGCGCCCCATGGTCGCCGAGGAGGGGATGCCGTGTCCGACGACGTCGCCGACGACGAGGGCGACCCGGCTCCCGGACAGCGGGATGACGTCGAACCAGTCGCCGCCGATCCCCGCCGTGGAGCCGCTGGGCAGATAGCGGTGCGCCACCTCGACGGCGGCCTGTCCGGACAGGCCGCGCGGCAGCAGGCTGCTCTGCAGGGCGAGGGCGGTGGTGCGTTCGCGGGCGAAACGGCGGGCGTTGTCGATGCAGACGGCGGCCCGGCTGGCGAGTTCCTCGGCGAAGACGGCGTCGTCGGCCTCGTAGTCGTCGAAGTGGGCGATACGGACGCCGACCAGGACGCCCAGGGTGATGCCGCGTGCCTTCAGGGGCACCGAGATCACCGAGTGGACGCCGGTGCGGAAGGGGCGGCCCTCGGGAGCGCGCGCGTTGCGTTCGGCGAGCCAGCTCACGAAGTCGGGCTCGCCTGCCTGGATGCGGATCGCACGCCCCTCCCGCAGGGCGCGGGCGGGCGGACTGAACGGCGGGTGGACGTCGGTCTCGCCGAGGCGGACGGCCGCCTCGGGAGTGCCCTCCTGGGCGGAGCCGTGGGCGACCCGGCGCAACACCACCTCGCCGGACGGGACGGGTGGCGGCTCGTCGGCGCCCAGCACCCAGTCCAGGAGGTCGACGCTGACGAAGTCGGCGAACCGCGGGACGAGGAGCTCGACGACCTCCTCGGTGGTGCGCACGACGTCGAGGGTGGTCCCGATGGAGGCCGCGGCCTCGTTCAACAGGGTCAGCCGCTGGCGGGCCAGGTACTGCTCGGTGCTGTCGAACGCGGCCAGGGCGACCCCGGCGACCTCCCCGGAGGCATCCCGCACGGGCCACATCTCGGTGGTCCAGGCGTGCTCGCGGTTGAGGGAGGGAGCGCTGGTGAAGCTCTCGTAGCGGATCGGGCGGCCGGTCTCGGCGACCTGACGCAGGTGCCAGTCGAATCCCCGGTGCGGCTCGACGTCGGCGACGGTGTCGGGGAAGTGGCGGCCGAGCAGGACGTCCTCCGGGACGCCCATCACCTTGCAGGCGACCTCGTTCAACCGCAGATAGCGCTGCTGGGGGTCGAACACGGACATCGACATGGAGGCCTGCTCGAAGGCCCGTCCGGCCAGGGTCGGCTCGGTGGCGGCGGGCCGCTGGGCGCTGAGCGTGTACCCGGTGCGCCGGCCGTCGCGGCCGAGCACCGGGCAGGCCGACACGACGAGCGTGACGGGACGCCCGTCGCGATGGCGCACGACGACGGGGCCGGTCCAGTCGCCGTCCGCGCGGGGCGGCAGCTCCTCGGCGAGCAGGTCGGCCGCCGTCCGGCCCACGGCCTCCTCGGCCGGATGGCCGGTCAGCAGGCGGGCACCCTCGCTCCAGCCCGTCACGATGCCGTGCGCATCGATGACGGCCGCAGCGACGACTTGCTCCATGTCGTCCAGAATGGTCCCTCGAGCCCGGTGCATCAACCGCGCCGGTCCGGTCGGGACGCGGGGCCCGACGGCCGGGGGCTCCACGGCCCGCTCCGGCCGCCTGCGCCCCTCAGGGACGCTGGGCGCGCAGCACGTCCAGGGCACGGTCGGCGTGGGTGTTCATGCGCAGCTCGCTGCGCACCACCTCCAGGACCGTGCGGTCGCGCCCGATGACGTAGGTGACCCGCTTGGTGGGCGCCAGGGAGAATCCGCGCTTCACCCCGAACCGTTCCCGCACCGAACCGTCCTCGTCGGACAGCAGCGGCATGCCGAGCGTGTGCCGGCCGGCGAACTCCTGCTGGCGGTCGACGGAGTCTCCGCTCACGCCGACGGGCTGGGCGCCCACGGCGGCGAACTCCGCGGCCAGGTCACGGAAGTGGCAGGCCTCCGCGGTGCAGCCCGGGGTGAGGGCGGCGGGGTAGAAGAAGAGGACCACCGGCCCGTCGGCGAGCAGGCTCGTCAGCGTACGGACGGCGCCCGTCTCATCCGGCAGCGCGAAGTCGTCCACGAGGTCGCCGACCTCCAGCGCCTTGGTCATGCCCGTCCCTCCGTCGTCCGGGCGGCGCCGGCGCCCGCGGCGACGCTGCGGGCCCACAGGACGAGGGGCGCCTGCAGGGGGAGGCGGCCGATGGCGGCGGCCCTGAGCGGGGCGGGGCGGTGGCGCCAGTCCCACGCCATCTTGACGTTCGCGGGGAAGACGCCGACGAAGAGCGCGGCGCTGGCCAGGGCGGCCGTCCTGCGGGTCCGGGGCAGGGCCACTCCCGCGGCGAGCACCAGTTCGGCGACGCCGCTGGCGTACGTCCAGTTCCTGGGCGAGCCGGGCAGTGCGCGCGGGACGATCGCGTCGAACGGGCGCGGCACGGTGAAGTGGGCCGCGCCCGCGGCGGCCAGCAGGCCCGCCAGCAGCAGGGGTGAGCGTTCGGACCGGGGCACGGTTCCTCCTCAGATGACTGGCGCCCGACACTACTGGAGGGTAGGAGCGGGCCGTCCGGCGGGGTGCCGGGACGGCCGCGCCCCCCAACGCGCCCTGTCGGGGCCGAGGTTGCCGGCACCGGATGGTCTGCGTCGGTGATCGTCCGGCTGCTGTGGCGCGTCGCGCAGCACGACGAGGCCGAGGAGAGCGGGACGGGGCGGCCGTGCACCTCGACGGGGAGACGGTCCGCATCGACGAGCAGGACGGCGACGACGTTCAAGCTGCTCGGTGCCTGCTCCACGTCCGAGAGGGCCGAGGAGCGCATGCGCCGTGCCCGTCTCCTGCCGGGCTTCGCCGACGGCCTGACCGCTTCGTCACCGACGCCCACCCGCTCGCTCCCGTCCTCGACGGCGTGGGCGGGGAGGCCGTCCGCCATGCGGTGGAGGAGCATGACGAGCCGCCCCGGGCCCTCCGAGGCCGGGCGGGACACGCCGGCTGCCCGCTCACGGCGTCCGCGCCCCGGACCCGGCCGACGGCCCACGGCCCACGGCCCACGGCCCACGGCAGCGGACGAGCGGCGCTCGACCGGTACCCGGATGGCGTACGGCGGCCCATACTGAGCGGTATGCCGCCGGGCCCCCGGCTCGCCGGCCGGGCCCCGGCAGGCTCGCACCGCCTGCCGGGGTCCACCGCACACACCCCACGGGCCCCCTGGAGGCCCCCGGGACAGGGCCCGGTGCACCGTTCAGGGGAAACGATCGCGCCGTGCGCGTGGCGAGGCGTCCCCGTGTCGACAACTCACCCATGCCCCTCCCCCTCGTCGCGCCCATGCTCGCCACCCCCGGCTCCCTGCCGCCCGTGGGCCAGGACGCGCGCTGGGCGTACGAGACCAAGCAGGACGGGCAGCGTGCCGTGGTGTATCTCGCCGGGGACGGGACCGTCACGCTGCGGGCCCGTTCGGGGGAGGACATCACCGCCGCCTACCCGGAGCTGCGGCCGCTCGGCGGAGCGCTGGGCGGCACCCCTGCGGTGCTGGACGGAGAGGTGCTCGCGCTGGACCGGCAGGGCCGGGCGGACTTCCAGCTGCTGCAGTCGCGCATGGGCCTGGTCCAGGCCCCGGGCAGGGCCGCCCGACTGGCCGCCACGGCTCCCGTGCACCTCGTCCTGTTCGACGTGATGCACCTCGCCGGACGCTCTCTCCTGACCCTGCCCTACACCCGGCGCAGGACCCGGCTGGAGGCGCTCGCGCTGGAGGGACCGTTCTGGTCGACCCCGAGCGCTCTGGTGGGGCACGGCCGGGAGGCCCTGGAGGCGACCCGCGCGCACGGACTGGAGGGGCTCGTGTGCAAGCGGCTGGACTCGGTGTACGAGCCCGGCGTGCGCTCGCGGGCCTGGATCAAGATCCGCAACATGCGGGTGGCGGACGTCCTGGTCGGCGGTTGGCTGCCCGGCAAGGGGCGGCTGACCGGGCTGCCCGGCGCCGTCCTCGTCGGGCAGCGCGCCACGACGGGACTGCGCTACGTCGGCAGCGTGGGCACCGGCTGGAGCGAGGCCGAACGCGGCGAACTCGCGGCGCTGCTGCGGGCCGACGCGTCCGAGAAGTGTCCCTTCGACGCCGTCCCGCGGTCGCCGGGCGCGCGCTGGGTGACGCCACGGCTGGTCGGCGAGGTGCGCTACAGCACCCGCACCCGGGCGGGGCTGCTGCGCCAGCCGTCCTGGCTGCGGCTGCGAGCGGACCTGACGCCCGAGGAGTCGGCGGCCGACCTTCCGGACACTTCCGTCTGAGACGGCGCGGGGCCGCCGACTATTGGGCTGCCCTTCATCACCGATACGCCTGCGGCCCCTTGGCGCGGAAGTGAAAAGCGTGGAAGCTGAACTCCCTCTTCCCCCACAGCCGTTCGGCTGCGCCCGCATCCCGAGGAGAACTCCCCGTGTCCTCAGCCAGGTTCAAGGCCCACCGCAGGAGATGGCTCACCGGTCTCACCGGCGCCGCCGCGCTGGTCGTCGCCGTCCCCTCGGTCGCCTTCGCCGCCCCTCCCCGGGCGCTTCCGCAGAACGCCGAGGCCGCGGAGCTGACGTACCAGCCCGCGTTCGACTACGACACGGACGGGTGCTACTCCACGCCCGCCATCGGCCCCGACGGAACGATCAACGGCGGCCTGAAGCCGACCGGTGCGCTGAACGGCGACTGTCACGACGCCTCCGACCTGGACAACACCAACAGTTACTCGCGCTACAAGTGCAACAACGGCTGGTGCGCGTACATGTACAGCCTGTACTTCGAGAAGGACCAGGCGGTGGCGGGCAGCGGCATCGGCGGCCACCGCAACGACTGGGAGCACGTCGTGGTCTGGGTGCAGAACAACCAGGTCCAGTACGTCTCCACGTCCAACCACGGCTCGTTCACCGTGCACGCCGCGTCGACGGTGCGCTTCGAGGGCACCCACGCCAAGGCCGTCTACCACAAGGACGGCATCCGCACGCACTGCTTCCGGATCGCCAACTCCAACGACGAGCCGCCGGAGAACGCCAAGCACACCTGGCAGTACCCGCCGCTGGTCGGCTGGAACGGCTACCCGGCAGGCCTGCGGGACAAGTTGAGCGGGTACGACTTCGGAAGCGCCAACTTCGGCCTGAAGGACGCCTCCTTCGCCGGGAACCTGTCGTCGGCGAAGCCCTCCGGGATCTCCTTCGACCCCGACGCGTAGGCGTGTGAAGGGCCTGACGCGTGGGCCCCGCGGCAGAGTTCGGCCCCGGAACCGGCGTCCGGGGCCGTCCGCGGGGCATGATGACTGGATGGATCTTCTTCGAGAACTCCCGCCCGTGACGACGGAGAAGGCGCCGGTCTGCGTCCGGGCCGGGAGCGAGGTCCGGTGAGCGCCGCCCGGGTGCGGCACGCCGAGCGGTCCGATCTGCCGCGTGTCGCGGAACTGGCCGCGCAGCACGCGCAGTTCGAGCGCGCCGAGCCGCCCGTGCCCGACCTCGCCGAGCGCCTGGCCGTGCTCCTCTTCGACGTGCCGGCACCGCTCCTCGGGTGTCTGGTCGCCGAACTGCCCGAGGGCGAGATCGTCGGCTACGCCACCTGCTCTCCCGCGCTCTCCACCTGGGAGGGCCGTGAGTATCTGCATATGGACTGCCTTTTCCTCGCCCCGGACCATCGCGGGCAGGGTCTGGGCGCGCTGCTGATGGACGCGGTGGCGGACCGGGCCCGCAGTCTGGGGCTCGCCGAGGTCCAGTGGCAGACCCCGGTCTGGAACGAGGGCGCCATCCGCTTCTACGCCCGGCGCGGCGCGCTCGGGGCGGACAAACGGCGCTTCAGTCTGCGGGTCGACACCTGAGCCGTGCAACGGTGACCGAAACCCGTGAGCGGTGCGGGCCGCGGGTCACGAGGGTCTATCGTGTCCCGCATGTCCGTTCCGGAACTCATCCGCATCGTCTCCCGCGACTCGCCCATGGCTCTGGCCCAAGTGGAGCGGGTGCGCACGGAGTTGGCCGCCCTGCATCCCGGTGTGCGCACCGAGGTGGTCCCCGTGAAAACGACCGGCGACAAGTGGATGGGGGATCTGTCCCTGGTCGAGGGCAAGGGCGCGTTCACCAAGGAGGTCGACGCGGCGCTGCTGGCCGGCGTGGCCGACCTCGCGGTGCACTGCGTCAAGGACATCCCCGCCGACCGGCCGCTGCCCGCAGGCACGGTGTTCGCGGCGTTCCTGCGGCGCGACGACATCCGTGACGCACTGATCCACCCGGGCGGCCGCGCCCTGGACGAACTGCCTGCCGGGACGCGCATCGGCACCTCCTCGGTCCGCCGGATCGCCCAACTCGCCGCCACCCACCCCCACCTGCGGTGCGTGCCGTTCCGAGGGAACGCCAACCGGCGGCTGGAGAAGCTCGCGGCCGGCGAGGCGGACGCACTGCTGCTCGCGGTGTCCGGCCTGGAGCGGATCGACCGGCGGGACGTGATCACCGAGGTGCTGTCGCCGGAGACGATGATGCCGCCGATCGGGGCGGGCATCCTCGCCCTGCAGTGCCGCGAGGGCGACGCCGACCTCATCGACGTGGTCAGCGGGCTCGGCGATCCGGCCACGCACCGGGAGGCCACGGCGGAACGCATGTTCCTGCATGTGCTCCAGGGCCACTGCAACAGCCCGATCGCGGGCTTCGCGCGCATGGACCGCAGCGGCGAACTGTCCCTCCGCGCCTGCGTGTTCACCCCGGACGGCAAGACCCGGCTCAACGCCCACGAGTGGGCGGGCCGCCTCGACCCGGCGACGCTAGGCACCTCGGTGGCGGTGGCGCTGCTGCGGCAGGGCGCACGCGAGATCATCGACGGCATCCCGCACTGACCCGTCCGCCGCGACCCGCAGGGCGCCGCATCACTCAGGCGGTGCCCTCTTCGGCCTGGTCGCGCAGGAAGTTGCTCACCTGGAGGGACAGGCTGTCGCGTCCCGCGCCGGCCTGGGCGGCGCCGGAGCCCTCGTGCAGTCCGATGCCGCCCGTCCACAGCCGGCGGTCGGCCCAGTCGTCGTCGACGCGCAGCTGGATCTGGACGTCCACCTGGCCGAGGGACGCCTCGGGCCCCGCCGCGTACAGCACGGCGGTCGCCCGGCGCAGCGGATACACGTCAAAGCCCTCGATGAACTGCGAGTTGCGCCAGTCGATGAACGCGCTCTCGCCGTCCGGCCCGAGCCGCACGTCGATCTGGCCGTCCTCCAGGTGGATCGTGGAGTGCAGGGCGCCCCGGTTCTCCACGGTCACCCGCAGACAGAAGTAGGCCAGCCCCTCCGCGGCGTCGTCACGCCCCCGCGGCGGCTCGCTCTGTTCCAGTCGGTGGACGCGGACCCGTAGACCGGCGTACTCGTCGTACTCCAGCCAGTCCCCGACCACGTTCGGCTCGTACACAGTCCACCTCTCGACTTCTACCGGCTGCTTCCTATCCGTGCGCCGATCGCACTGTCAAATGAGCAGAATGCGCTGTGGCCAGGGAATTCGCCCCCTTTGATCGCTGATCAAGCCGTGCGCAGGCACAATCGGCCGACGGACCTCCCCAGGGATCGGCCGGGCGTGCCGCACATCACGTCCCCGGGCCGCGTCAACGGGCCAGTCGGCCCAGGAGCGAGGAGGCCGCGGTGACACCGAGCGCGGCGGCCACGGCGAGCACCCCGAAGTCGAGCGCGAGATGCGCGGGCGTGCCGAGGAGCAGCCCGCGCAGGGCGTCCACCTCGTAGCTGAGCGGGTTGGCCTTGCTCACGGCCTGGAGCCAGCCGGGCATGACGGCGACCGGGTAGAGGGCGTTGGAGCCGAAGAACAGCGGCATGGTGATCGCCTGGCCGATGCCCATCAGGCGGTCCCGGCTGAGGACGATGCCCGCGATGGTCATCGAGAGGCAGGAGAAGAAGGCCGAGCCGAGGACGACGACGGCGGCGACCCCGAGCAGCCTGAGCGGGTTCCAGGTCAGGGAGACGCCGAGCAGCGCGGCGATGACGACCACGACGACCGCCTGGATCACCGATTTCACCCCGGCCGCGAACGCCTTGCCGGTGATGAGCGCGGAGCGCGGAGTCGGCGTGACGAGCAGCTTGTCGAGCACGCCGGCGTCCCGCTCCCAGATGATCTGGATGCCGTAGAAGATGGCGATGAACATCGCGGACTGGGCGATGATCCCCGGAGCGAGATAGTCGAGGTAGGGGATGCCGTCGGTGGGGATCGCCTTGATCCGGGTGAAGGTCTGACCGAAGATCAGCAGCCACAGTGCGGGCTGGACGGCACGGGTGTACAGCTCGGTGCGGTCATGGCGCAGCTTCTGCAGCTCGACGGCGCACAGGGCGGCCACCCGGGCCGGCAGCACCCGCCGGCCCGCGCGCGGGAGGGGCGGCCGCAGCAGCAGGTCGATGCTCTGGGCGGGGACGCGGTCAGCCGACGCGCCGAGCGGTGCGGCGGGTGCTTCGGACATCGCGGAAATCTCCTGCCTGCTCGTCGAGGCCGCTGCCGGCGACGTCCCGGAAGACGTCCTCCAGGCTGGGCAGCGGGTCCGTGGCGGGTGCGCCCTCGGCGCGCCGGCGCTCGCCCAGGCCCTCGCGGAGCTCCACCGGGGCGCCGAGCGCGCGGATGCGGCCGCGGTGCATCAGTCCGACCCGGTCGCAGTACCGGTCGGCCTCGTCCATGGAGTGCGTGGTCACCAGGACGGTCATGCCGGTGGCCTCGCGCACGGCGGTGATGTGCTCCCAGACACCCGTTCGGGCGATCGGGTCGAGGCCGATGGTCGGCTCGTCGAGGATGAGCAGCCGGGGCGCGCTGACCAGTGCCTGGGCGAGTTCGAGGCGGCGGACCATGCCGCCGGAGTAGGTGCCGGCCAGCCGGTCGGCGGCGTCGGTGAGGCCGACGGCGCCCAGGGCCTGGGCGACGCGTTCGGCGCGCTCGCGCCGGGGCACGTCGAAGACGCGGGCGAACAGGGAGACGTTCTCGCGGCCGGTGAGCCCCGAGTCGGCGGACAGCTGCTGCGGGACGTAACCGAGCAGTCTTCGGACGGCCATGCGGTCCCCGGCGGCGTCATGGCCGAAGACGCGCACCATGCCGGAGGGAACCCGCAGCAGGGTGGTGATGCACCGGATGGCGGTGGTCTTGCCCGCTCCGTTGGGTCCGAGGAGGCCGAAGACCTCGCCTTCCCTGACGGTCAGGTCGAGCCCGTCGACGGCCTTCGTGTCGCCGAAGGCGTGGGCGAGCCGGCTGCACACGACGGCGTGCGCGCCACTGTCGGTCGTCATGACCTCTCGGCCTCCTCGTGCAGGGTGACGGCGAGCGCGCGCAGGGCCGGGAGCGCCGCGCGCAGGGCCCGGCGGTCGGCGGCGTCCAGGCGGGCGACCTGCCGCGCGACCAGCGCGGCGCGCCGCTCCCGCCAGGCGTGCAGCCGGGCCTCGGCCCGCTCGGTGAGCAGCAGACGTGCGGCGCGCCGGTCGGCCGGGTCGGTCTCGCGGACCAGGAACCCGTCCTTGACCAGCCGGTTGACCAGGGTCGACACGGAGTTGCCCGCGAGGCACAGCTCCTTGGCCGCGTCCGAGACGCCGACGCCGGGCCGCCCCTCGACCAGGCGCAGCAGCTCGACCTCGGCCCCGCGCAGCCGTGGCTCGGTCAGACCGGCTCGCAACCGCCGCCTGAGCAGCCTCTGGACGCCGACAAGGGCGTCGGCGAGCTCTTCGGGGAAGGTCTCCTGCTCCGCACCGTCCACACCGACGACGTTACCTCTGTGTCAGAGGTAACCGATCCAAGGAAGGGTCAAGAAGGTACGGAGAGCGACGAGAACAGCGATAGAAGACAAATCGGGTAAAACTGTTTTGAGACACCCATCCGCGGGCATCTGCAGGGAAGTGCTTCGGACAGGAGGCACGTCCGTGGGACCTGCCGATCGGCCCGCCCCGGGTGCCCAATCCGTCCGAGTGTGCGTTTCCCACGGTGTTCCCCCCGTTCATCGGCAACCCTCCTGAGGGAGGCGCGCGTGATGCGTACCACCGTCCGAACGAAACAGCACCCCCATGACGACGCCCCGGACACGACCGAGTCCTTCACGCGTCTCGCCGGGCTCCCCGCAGGTCCCGAGCGCCAGGCCCTCAAGGACGAGCTGGTCCGGCTGTGGCTGCCCATGGCCGAGCGGATCGCCGTCCGCTTCCGCGGGCGCGGCGAGGCCCTCGAGGACCTCTACCAGGTGGCCGCGCTGGGGCTCGTCAAGGCCGTCGACCACTATGACCCCGACCGCGGCCGCGCCTTCGAGGCGTACGCGGTGCCGACGATCACCGGTGAGATCAAGCGGCATTTCCGCGACCACATGTGGACGCTGCACGTGCCGCGCCGGGTCCAGGACCTGCGCAACCGGGTGCGGCACGCGGCGAAGGAGCTGGCCCAGACGACTCCGGGCCGGGCGCCGACCATCGCCGAGATAGCCGCGTACGCGCAGCTCACCGAGGAAGAGGTGCGTACCGGCGCGGAGGCGCTGGAGTGCTTCACCGCTCTGTCGCTGGAGGCCGAGCTGCCCGGCACGGACGGCTACGCGCTCGAGGACGCCCTCGGCCATCCCGACCCCGGCTACGACACCGTCATCGACCGGGTGGCCGTGACACCGTGTCTGCGGGCCCTGCCGGAGCGCGAGCGGACCATCCTGTATCTGCGGTTCTTCGCGGGCATGACGCAGAGCCGGATCGCCGAGCAGCTGGGCATCTCGCAGATGCACGTCTCCCGGCTGCTGAGCGGCTGCTTCGCCCGGCTGCGGGAGGAGATCACCGCCGAGACCGGGGCCGGAGCCGACTGACACCCGCCGCCCGGGACCCCCACGGAGTCCGTCACCCGAACGGCCCGGTCGATCCGGGCCGTTTCGGCTGTGCTCCTGCGCGGTACTCGTGCCGCCCCTCCATCGAACCACCCGGGTCCTCGGCAGGCGGCCGGGCCCGGTGCGGCCGGACACTGGTGGCAGTCCCTCTCCCCCGCCCGCCGCCGACAGACCAGGAACGCGAGTGCCATGAACCATCATTCGACATCCGCCCCCGGCGCCCGGGGCACGGTCTCCACGCACTCCGTCTTCGGCGCTCCCTGCTGGGTGAGCCTGACCAGCCGCGATCTGGAGGCCACCCAGGACTTCTATCAGGCGGTGCTGGGCTGGAAGTGGCTTCGGGGCACGCTCGGCGACCACTTCCGCACGGCCCTGGTGGGCGGCGTGCCGGTCGCGGGGATCGCCGCCGTCGCCTCGATGTGGCAGATGGCGGTCGCCTGGACGCCGTACTTCGCGGTGCCCAGTGCGGACGAGGCGGCGTCCCGGGCCCGGGAGCGAGGCGGGACGGTGGCCGTGGGGCCCATCTCGCTGCCGCCGGGCCGGGCGGCCCTGCTGGCCGACCGCGACGGCGCGACCTTCGGCATCTGGGAGGGCGAGCTGATCGGCAACTGGGAGGCCTGGCGGCAGGCGGCGCCCGCGTTCGTCAGGCTGCACACCCGCGACGCCTTCGACTCGGCCATCTTCTACGGCGAGATCCTCGACTGGGCGACCGACCGCCCCGGCTGCTGCGAGGTCCACTACGAGGCCGGCGAGGTCGTACTGCGCAGCAGGGGCGATGTGGTGGCCCGGATCGAGTCGGGCGCGCTCGAGGCGGCGCCCGACCCCACGATCCGGCCGCACTGGCAGGTCCACTTCGCCGTGGCGGACGTGACCGCGTGCGCCAGGGCGGCGGAGAAGCACGGCGGCAGCGTGCTCGTGGAGACCGCCCGGGAGGCGGTGCTGCGGGACCCTGACGGCGCCCAGTTCACGGTGACCTCGCACCGGCAGCGCTGAGCGCCGCCCGCCTCACCGCGGACCGAGCGGGGGCCGCGAGAGCACCAGCAGGCTCCGGGCCTCCAGGGTCACCTCCGCGCCCGCCTTGTACTCGCTCTCGTCGGGGCCGCCGTCGGGCTCCATGGTGTCGACGCGAACGGTCCAGCGCTCGCCGTGGCGCGCGTCGGGCAGCCGGAAGACGACCGGCTCCCAGAAACCGTTGAACAGCAGCAGGAACGAGTCGTCGACGACGGGCCGGCCGCGGGGATCCGGTTCGGCGATGGCGTCGCCGTTGAGGAAGACGCCGACGCTGTGCGCGTCGGCGCGCTGCCAGTCGCGGGCCCTCATCTCGCCCGCGTCGGGCCGCAGCCAGACCAGGTCGGGCAGCGGCTGCCCGGCGCTGGTGACGGTCTCGCCCCGGAAGAAGCGGCGGCGGCGCAGCACGGGATGAGCGGCGCGCAGCGCCACAAGTCTGCGGCAGAATCCGGTCAGGGCCTGCTGCTCGTCGGTCAACCGCCAGTCGATCCACGACACTTCGTTGTCCTGGCAGTAGGCGTTGTTGTTGCCGAGCTGGGTGCGGCCGAGCTCGTCGCCGTGCGACAGCATCGGGATGCCCTGCGACAACAGCAGGGTCGCGAGCAGATTGCGCTGCTGCCGGGCCCGCAGCGCGAGGACCGCGGGGCGCTCGGTGGGGCCCTCGGCCCCGCAGTTCCACGACCGGTTGTCGCTCTCGCCGTCCTGGTTGTCCTCCCCGTTGGCCTCGTTGTGCTTGTCGTTGTACGACACGAGGTCGCGCAGGGTGAAACCGTCGTGCGCGGTGACGAAGTTGACGCTGGCGCGCGGGCGGCGCCTGCTGTGCGCGTACAGGTCGGAGGAGCCGGTCAGCCGGGAGGCGAACTCGCCGAGCGAGCCGGGTTCCGCGCGCCAGAAGTCGCGCACGGCGTCGCGGTAGCGGCCGTTCCACTCGGACCACAGCGGCGGGAAGTTGCCGACCTGGTAGCCGCCCTCGCCGACGTCCCAGGGCTCCGCGATCAGTTTGACGCGGCTGATCACCGGGTCCTGCTGGATGAGGTCGAAGAACGCGGACAGCCGGTCCACTTCGTGGAACTGCCGGGCCAGGGTGGCGGCGAGGTCGAAGCGGAAGCCGTCGACGTGCATCTCGGTCACCCAGTATCGCAGCGAGTCCATGATCAGCTGCAGCACGTGGGGGTGGCGCATCAGCAGGCTGTTGCCGGTGCCGGTGGTGTCGTAGTAGTGCGCCCAGTCGCCGTCCACGAGCCGGTAGTAGGAGGCGTTGTCGATGCCGCGGAAGGAGAGGGTCGGGCCCTTCTCGTTGCCCTCGGCGGTGTGGTTGTAGACGACGTCGAGGATCACTTCGAGGCCGGCCGCGTGCAGCGCCTTGACCATGGCCTTGAACTCGCTCACCTGTTCACCGCGGGTGCCGCGGGCGGCATAGGCGTTGTGCGGGGCGAAGAAGCCGATGGTGTTGTAGCCCCAGTAGTTGGAGAGGCCCCGGTCGGTGAGGACGCCGTCCTGCACGTACTGGTGCACGGGCATCAGCTCAACCGCCGTCACGCCCAGCGAGGTGAGGTGTCCGGTCACCGCGGCATGGGCGAGTCCGGCGTAGGTGCCGCGCAGGTCGGGCGGGACGTCGGGGTGGGCGCGGGTCAGGCCCCGCACATGGGTTTCGTAGATGACCGTGTCGGCGTAGGGGCGGCGCAGCGGCTGGTCGTCGCCCCAGTCGAAGGCCGGGTCGGTGACCACCCCGAGCAGGGTGTGTTCCGCGCTGTCCGCCGGGTCGGGCCGGTCGCCGGCCCGTTCGAAGAGGGCGGCGTGGTTGTCGATCTGGCCGTCGACCGCCCGTGCGTAGGGGTCCAGGAGCAGTTTCGCGGGATTGCACCGGTCGCCGGAGGACGGGTTCCACGGTCCGTGCACGCGGAACCCGTAGCGCTGCCCGGGGCCGATCCCGGGCAGGTAGGCGTGCCAGACGAAGCCGTCGACCTCGGTCAGCGGGACGGTCCGGGCGGTTCGGTCGTCGTCCACGAGGACGAGTTCGACACGTTCGGCGACCTCGCTGAACAGCGCGAAGTTGGTTCCCTGTCCGTCGAAGTCGGCGCCCAGCGGGTAGGGGCGCCCGCTCCAGGCGGGCACCCCTGCGCTCCGGCGCGTACGGCTGGGGCGCGAGCTCACCGGGCGGCCTCCAGGACGCGCTCCTCGTCCGCCGGGGCGGCCACGTCGGCCATGATGAGGGCGCGAGGCACCTGAAGCCCCTCCCGCAGGCTGGGGGACGGCCCGGTCGGCACACGGGGCACGCGCTCGCCGGCGCGGGCCCGCTGGGAGAACCAGATGACCATGCTGCCGGCGCCGGTGGCGCAGCAGCCCCAGCCGTCGCTCATGGCGGCGATGCGCTCCAGGCAGGCGCGCAGGTCGAGGTCGGGGCGCAGCTGACGGTCGTCGCCGCCGATCGCGGTGATCAGATGCTGGCCGTTCCACCACATCTCGATCGAGGTGTGCTTGTCCTGCGCGTGTTCGTCGATGGCCTTCAGCAGCATCTCGGCCCCGCGACAGACGGGCTCGACGAGCGTCTCGAGGTCCCAGTACGTCAGGTGGGCGGCCAGGATGCGCCTGACCTGTCCGACCCGATCCGGACTGACGTCCACGTCGAGGTGGTAGTAGCAGGGGACTGCGGTCTTCATCGTCGTTCGCTCCTCACCGGCGAGGCTCACACTCCTCCTCGGCCCGACGGGCCGGGGTCCCCGACACGAAGCGTGAGCGGTAATCGCTTCAGAGTCACAACCACAGTGGGGCTGCTACGCCATTCGTGCAACACGAGCGCACCACAACCAAGATCCAACAGGACGTTGGGTGATGCGCCGTGCACCATAAGTGAAGGCCTCGGGAGGTTGGACGTTTTCGCACCTCTGCGGAAAGGGCCGACCCGCTCGTCTCGAGCGGCGTACCTCGTGAACTCCCGAAAGGTGAACAGCGCGATGCTGCAACCAGCGAAGACCGAAGTCGCCAGAACCCTGCGGGGTTACCGGGCCTGGGAGCGGGCCATGCTCGCGCATCCCGGCGACCGCTCGGCACGGGCCGCGTTCGAGGACTGCGGCTACACCCTGTGCGTGCTGATGGGCAAGCGCTGCGCACGGGAGGCCGCGGACGCCGCCGAGCAGTATCTGCGGGCCGGTGCCGACGGCCGCCTGCGGGAGCGCAGGGGGGCGGGCCGCAGGAGCGGCGTCACCCGGCTCTCGGTGACGTCGTCCCTTCCCCGCCTGCCCGCGGAGACGTAGCACCCCGCGCCAGCGCGGGTCGGTCGCCCAACTCCGGGCGAAGGAAGCCAATTTCAGCTAGCGGAGGTGCAAAGGTGAAGTCCACCAGGGCGATCGGCCGGATCCCGGTCCGGGACGTCGAACCGCGCGTGGAGTGCGGCCGGCGGCCGGCGAAAGCCGTGACCGGGGAGACGGTGCGGATCTCCGCGACGGTGTTTCGCGAAGGCCACGACGCCATCGGCGCCAACGTGGTCCTCAAGAACCCGGACGGCGACCGCGGGCCCTGGACGCCGATGCGCGAGCTCGCCCCCGGCACGGACCGCTGGGGCGCCGATGTGACGCTGGACGCCATGGGCCGCTGGACCTACACCGTGGAGGCCTGGAGCGACCCCATCGCCACCTGGCGCCGGCACGCCGACGTGAAGATCCCGGCGGGCATCGACGTCGGCCTGGTGCTGGAGGAAGGCGGCCGGCTCCACGAACGGGCGGCCGCCCGGGCCCCGCGCGGCCCGGAGCGCACCCTGCTGCGGGAAGCGGCGAAGAAACTGCTCGACGACTCGGCCCCGGTGGCCGAACGGTACGCCGCGGCGCTGACGCCGGAGGTGACCGCGCTGCTCGACCGGCGGCCGCTGCGCGAGCTGGTCACGGCCTCCGAGCCGCTGCCGCTGCTGGTCGAGCGGGAGCGTGCCCTGTACGGGTCCTGGTACGAGTTCTTCCCGCGGTCCGAGGGGACCCCCGAGCGCCCGCACGGGACGTTCCGCACCGCCGCGCGGCGGCTGCCGGCCATCGCGAAGATGGGCTTCGACGTCGTCTACCTCCCCCCGATCCACCCGATCGGCACGACGTTCCGCAAGGGCCGCAACAACACCCTCGACCCCTGGTCGAGCGGGAGCGTGCCCTGTACGGGTCCTGGTACGAGTTCTTCCCGCGGTCCGAGGGGACCCCCGAGCGCCCGCACGGGACGTTCCGCACCGCCGCGCGGCGGCTGCCGGCCATCGCGAAGATGGGCTTCGACGTCGTCTACCTCCCCCCGATCCACCCGATCGGCACGACGTTCCGCAAGGGCCGCAACAACACCCTCGACCCCGGGCCGGACGACGTGGGCGTGCCGTGGGCGATCGGCTCCCCGGAGGGCGGCCACGACGCCGTCCACCCGGACCTGGGCACGCTGGAGGACTTCGCCTGGTTCGTGGAGCGGGCGCGCGGACTGGGGCTGGAGATCGCCCTCGATTTCGCCCTGCAGTGCTCCCCCGACCACCCCTGGGTGCACAAGCACTCCGAGTGGTTCCACCACCGCCCGGACGGGACGATCGCGTACGCGGAGAACCCGCCGAAGAAGTACCAGGACATCTATCCCCTCGCGTTCGACTCGGACATGAAGGGTCTGGTCGCCGAGACCCTGCGGGTGCTGCGGCACTGGATGTCGTACGGGGTGCGGATCTTCCGGGTGGACAACCCGCACACCAAGCCGATCGTGTTCTGGGAGCGGGTCATCGCGGACATCAACCGCACCGACCCCGACGTGATCTTCCTCGCCGAGGCCTTCACCCGCCCCGCGATGATGCACACCCTCGCCCAGATCGGCTTCCAGCAGTCCTACACCTACTTCACCTGGCGCAACACCAAGGAAGAGCTCACCGATTACCTCACCGAGCTGTCGGGGGAGGCCGCCTCGTACATGCGGCCCAACTTCTTCGCCAACACCCCGGACATCCTGCACGCCTATCTGCAGCACGGCGGCCGGCCCGCGTTCGAGGTCCGGGCCGTCCTGGCAGCGACCCTCTCCCCCACCTGGGGCCTGTACAGCGGCTACGAGCTGTGTGAGAACACGCCCCTGCGGGAGGGCGGCGAGGAGTACCTGGACTCCGAGAAGTACCAGCTCAAACCCCGTGACTGGGAAGCGGCCGAGCGCGAGGGCCGCAGCCTGGCCCCGCTGATCACCCGGCTCAACGAGATCCGGCGGGCCAACCCGGCCCTGCACCGGCTGCGCAATCTCCGCTTCCACGGCACGGACAACCCCTCCGTCATCGCGTACAGCAAGCGGACGGGTTCGAACACGGTTCTGGTGGTCGTCAACCTCGACCCCCACCACACCCAGGAGGCCACGGTGTCGTTGGACATGCCGCAACTCGGCCTGGACGACGGCGCAACCCTGTCCGTGCGCGACGAACTGACGGGCGAGACCTACGCCTGGAGCAGAACGAACTACGTGCGCCTGGAGCCGGGCCGGACGCCCGCCCACGTGTTCCACGTCCGGTGACCCGCATCACCGCCGATCGGAGGCTCCAGACCGCCATGACCGTCAACTCCCCTGTCCCGGACACCTTCGAGGACACCCCCGCCAAGGACCGCGACCCCGAGTGGTTCAAGCGCGCCGTCTTCTACGAGGTCCTCGTCCGCTCCTTCCAGGACAGCAACGGCGACGGCGTCGGCGACCTCAAGGGCATCACCGCCAAACTCGACTACCTGCAATGGCTCGGAGTCGACTGCCTCTGGCTGCCGCCCTTCTTCAAATCGCCCCTGCGCGACGGCGGATACGACGTGTCCGACTACACCGCCGTCCTCCCCGAATTC
>NZ_MJAJ01000020.1 GCF_001746365.1 Streptomyces sp. LUP30 | reverse complement strand
AGGGGGGCCGGGGGGCGGGCGTCGTCCGGCCGGCTCGGCCACCGTGGGCACAGGGCCTTGATCTTCTCCAGCTCCGTCGGTTCGTCCTCCGCCGATCTGCTGGGCAGGTCGGCCAGTTCGTCCAGGAGGTCTTCGGCGAGGAGGCGCAGATAGCGGGAGGCGCGCTGCGGCGAGGCGCCCGCGCGGGCCGGCGCCTCGCAGCCGCCCGCGGCCTTCCAGCGGGCGGCGATCGCCCCGGCCTCCCGGCCGTCCTCGGCGGCCTGGCGCAGCTCGTGGCCGAGGAGGTCCTCCGGCTGGACCCAGGTCAGTCGGAGCATCTCGTGCCTCCCAGGGCGTGGAACGCCTGCTCGTGGGCGCGACGGCGGTCCACGTCGCGGGTGAAGATCTCCCGGGCGACCTCGACGAGGGTCGCCGCGGGCTGCCAGAGGTCGAGCCTGCTGGCCTCGGCGACCTGCTTGGACCAGTCGTCCGGGACGGGCGAGCCCAGCGCGCCGGCCAGCGCTCCCGCCATCGTGGCGATGGAGTCGCAGTCGCGGCCGTAGTTCACCGAGCCGAGCACCGCGTGCCGGTAGTCGCCGCCGGCCACCAGCAACATGCCGAGGGCGACGGGGAGTTCCTCGACCGCGTGGATCCGGGACGGGCGCCGGGCGCCCAGCGAGGGCCGGCGGTAGTCGGGCCCGACCGTGTCGAAGGGCGCCACCGCCTCCCGCAGCGGGACGAGCGCGGACTCGAAGTCGCTGTGGCGGGCCGCCGTCTCGCAGACCGCCTCGATCGCCGCGCGGGTGCCGTCCTTCGCCAGGGACAGACAGCTCGCGACCACCGTCTCCGGTGTCGCCCGCGGTGCGCAGGCCGCTGCCACGGCCGCGGCGAAGACCCCCGCCGCCTCGCGGCCGTACGACGACTGGTGGGCGCCCGCGACGTCCAGCGCCTCGGCGTACGCGCGCGCCGGGTCGGCCGCGTTGACCAGTCCCACGGGGGCCATGTACATCGCGGCGCCGCAGTTGACGATGTTGCCGACGCCGGCTTCGCGGGGGTCGGCGTGGCCGTAGTGGAGCCGGGCCACCAGCCATTTCTCCGCGAGGAAGATCCGGTGCAGGGGGAGCGCCTCGGCCTCCAGCTCCGGGATCCAGCGGGGTGTCGTCATCAGGTCCGCGACCAGGTGGTCGGCGACGGCGTAGGCGTCCAGATGGTCGCGGACGGCGGCGTAGACCCTGATCAGCGCGTGGGTCATCAAGGTGTCGTCGGTGACGTGGCCGTCGCCCTTGTGGTACGGGGCGATGGGGCGGGCGGTGCGCCAGTCGTCGCCGTTCCAGGGACCGACGACGCCGTGGATCCGGCCGCCGTGCCGCTGGAGGATCTGCTCGGGGGAGTAGCCCTCGACGGGGCCACCGAGGGCGTCTCCCACGGCGGCCCCCACGAGGGCGCCGGTGATGCGTTCTTCCAGGGTTCCGCCGTTGCTTTCCGATGCTTTGGGCGTCATGCCCCGAATCATCCCCCTGGTGGGGCCGGTTGTGCGGCTTCCAGGAGCTCGGCGAGTTCCACCAGGTCGGTGCCGCTGAGGCGGGGGAGCACGCAGCCGGAGAGGGTGCGGCAGCTGTCGCGCCACGCGGCGGGGATCGCGTCGCCGCCGCCCAGCGCGCCCGTCAGCGCGCCGGCCAGGGCCGGGGCCGAGTCCGCGACCCGGGACAGACAGGCCGCGGCCGGGACCGCCTCGCCGATGCGGCCGCCGGACGCCGTCGCCAGGGCGAGCGCGACGGGCACCGTCTCCGCAGCCGCGATGCCGTAGCTGTAGACGTGGTCGACGATCTGGTGTTCCAGCAGGGGGACGAGCGCGAAGGCGCTGTCGGCGTCACGGGCCAGCCGGAGCGCGTGACGGGCGTTGCGGCCGATCTCCGTGTGCTCGGGGAGTTCGGCGAGCGCCGCCGCCACGCACTCCTCGGGGTCCGCGCCCACGAGGGCCAGCGCGAGGGCCGCCGCCATCGCGCGCGCACCGTGCACGCCGTCGCCGTCCTGGGTGTAGCGGGCGTCGAACTCGGCCAGGGCGGCGGCGAGTCGGGGGTCTCCGGGGTGGGCCACCGCCAGGACGCAGGCGCGTACGCAGGCCGCGTCGTCGAAGTAGTGGGGGTTGTCGTGGCCGGTGGCCGGGGGGCGCAGACCTGCGGCGAGATTGCCCAGACCGGCCCGGACGGAGATGCGGGCGCGCAGCGGCAGGACGGCGGACTCCACCTCGGGTGCGCGGTCGGCCGCCGCCGCCACCTCGCAGGCGATCGCGTTCCAGGCGAGGTCGATCGCGGCGCGGGTGCGGCGTTCGCGGCTCAGGTCGCCCAGGGCGTCGTCGTCGCCCGCCCGCAGGACGGCCTCGGCCGCGAACGCCGCCCACTCGGCGTCGTCGGAGGGACCGAGACGCAGGGGCTCGGGGGGCTGGTTCAGGGCGATGGGCACGGGGAGGGTGGTCGTCGCGTTGTGCTCGGCGAAGGTGTCGAGCTCGCGGGTGAGACGGCGGGTCCACTCGGGCATCCGGGCCGCGCGGTGCCGGGCGGCGGGCCAGCCGGCGGCGTCGCCCGCGGCGAGGCCGAGCAGAAGACCGACGACGCGGCGCGCGGGGCGCGGGGCGCGCGGGGCATGCGGTCCGCCCGGGTGCGGGTGCGGGTGCGGGTGCGGGCGGGCGGGGCGGACGGCGTCCCCGGCTTCCCCCGCGGTCCACCCGCCGTCGTGGGCGACGCCGGTCCGGCTGCCGTCCACGTCCGCGATGCGGGTGCCGTTCCCGTCCTCGCTGCGGCCGCCGTTCGCGCCGCTGTCGTACGTGTCGCCGCCGTGGTTGCCGTGCGCAGCGCCGCCGCCTTCCGCGTCGCCGGTGCGGCTCGTGTCCGCCTCCGCCGGGCCGCTCGTGTGGGCCGGGGCGGGTGTCCTCGGCGGGACGCCCGGGGCGGTCGGGATCGGGTAGGGGGCCTCCCGCGCCGGCGTGGGCCGGGCCCCGGGGGGTGTGGGGTCGTCCGGGTCCGCCGGGGAGTTGACCGTCCGGGTCGTCATTCGCCCGCCTCCGCTCCGTCGGTGGCGGCCAGGGTGAAGGCGGCCGGGTCCGGGGCGGGGGGCCGGGCGAGGCCCATCAGGCCGGGTACGAGTTCCTCCACGACCACTCCCTCGCCCCACTTGCCGCCTTCCTCGGGAACCAGCAGTTCCGCGACGTCCAGGACGTGGTGTCCCGCCATCGAGGGCAGGCAGCTTCCCCGGGCCGGGCCGATCGCCGCCGCCCAGTCCGGCGGGATCGCCGCGACTCCCCGTGTCGCACCGGACAGGGCGCCGGCCACCGCCGCCGTGGTGTCCGCGTCGCGGCCCATGTTCACCGCCGTGAGGACGGCTTCGCGGAAGTCGCCGTCGGCCGCCGCGTACGCGCCGAAGGCGAGGGCGACCGCCTCGGGGGCGAGGTCGGTCCACGGGTAGCCGCCGATGACGACCGCGGAGCGGACCGCGCGTTCGCCGCGGTGGGCGACGGCCACCGCACGGCGCAGGGAGCGCGCCGTCCAGGAGTCCTCGGGGATGACCGCGAGGGCCGAGGCCACCACGGCGGCGGTCGGCGCTCCGGCCATGGCCGCCGCCACCCCCGCCGCGACCGCCTGTCCGCCGTGGATGCCTTCCCCGTCGTGGCTCACCGAGCCGTCGATCGCGACCAGCCGGGCCGCTTCGGCCGGGCGGCCCGCGGCGAAGACGCCGAAGGGCGCCGCGCGCATGGCCAGGCCGTCGCTCCATGCGTGCCGGTGCTGG
Organism: Streptomyces sp. LUP30; assembly: GCF_001746365.1. Classification (GTDB taxonomy): domain Bacteria; phylum Actinomycetota; class Actinomycetes; order Streptomycetales; family Streptomycetaceae; genus Streptomyces. The sequence continues at coordinate 135,837 of NZ_MJAJ01000020.1, read as the reverse complement.
GCCGAGATCGGCGCCGCCAGGCCGCGGCGGAGGTTCTCCAGGGTGCCGCGTTCGCTGAAGCCGGCGCCCCGGAAGGGACCCTCGTCGAGGTCGGCGATCCACTGGTGCCAGGCCGATTCCACATGGGCCGCAGTGAGCGCCGAGCCGTGGCGGGCCAGCAGCAGGCCGGAGAAGATCGCGTACTCGGTGTCGTCGGTGCCGGCCGGCCGGTCGGTGACGTACCCCGTGATGCGGCCCCAGCGAGCGCGGATCTCGGAGGGCTTCAGGTTCTCCGCGGGCGCGCCCAGAGCGTCTCCCACGGCAAGGCCGAGCAGGGCGCCGCGGGCTCTGTCACGGATGGTCGGCATGGGCGGCCTCTCCTCCGGGGGTCCGCTTCGGGCGCGGAGCCGTCTGCGGATGTGTCCCACCGTCGGCGGTTGACCCGAGCCTGAAATCCACTCATGTCACCCGGTCGACATCTGTGCAGGCTCAGCCTCGAATGAGCGCTCGAAGGTAAAGCTGCAGGTTAGCCGAGCCTTTCCTTGCTGGCGACCCGGAATCCGCAGGCGTATTTTGGTGTTGTCACAAATTAGAACGTGTCCAAAGTTAGCTTTGGCTTAGCTATCTTTTCCGTCCCAGGGGGATCTTCATGGCCATCATCGAGACCGAGGCGCCACTGCACGAGGCGCACCGTGACAACCACACCCACCGGGATGTCAACGGGGGCTGGCTGCGCCCCGCGGTGTTCGGCGCGATGGACGGCCTGGTCTCGAACCTCGCCCTGATGACCGGCGTCGCCGGCGGATCGGTCGGTCAGCAGACCATCGTCATCACCGGTCTCGCGGGGCTGGCCGCAGGCGCCTTCTCCATGGCCGCCGGCGAGTACACCTCCGTCGCCTCGCAGCGCGAACTCGTCGAGGCCGAGCTGGACGTGGAGCGACGGGAGCTGAGGAAGCACCCGCAGGACGAGGAGGCCGAGCTTGCCGCGCTGTACGAGTCGCGCGGCGTCGAGCCCGAGCTGGCGCGCCAGGTGGCCCAGCAGCTCTCGCGCGACCCGGAGCAGGCGCTGGAGATACATGCCCGCGAGGAGCTGGGCATCGATCCCTCCGACCTGCCGTCGCCGCTGATCGCGGCCGTCTCCAGCTTCGGGGCCTTCGCGCTCGGCGCGCTGCTGCCCGTGCTGCCCTATCTGCTCGGGGCCGCCTCGCTGTGGCCGGCCGTGCTGCTCGCGCTCGTCGGGCTGTTCGCCTGCGGCGCGGTGGTGGCCAGGGTGACCGCGCGGACCTGGTGGTTCAGCGGGCTGCGGCAACTCGTCCTCGGCGGTGCGGCGGCCGGTGTGACGTACGCCCTGGGCAGCTTGTTCGGAACGGCCGTAGGATAGATCGGATCGTACTTATGCGTTGGGCCGCATAAATAGTTGTTACTGACTGGTTTCGGCTGCTTGACCAACGGGCATGAGCCGTAAGCGCTGTGGGCAATGAGGCCTGCGGCGCGCTCGCGGGGTGGGTGACGCCGCTCCCTCCGCCCCCTTCCGGCCCGGCGGGCCATGATCTGATCGATCTCCTCCCGTCCGGTCCCCACATACTTTCCAGCCACGTCCGCGGTACCCCGCCGTCGGCCCGTGGCGTCCGCATGCTGGAACGGAGTATCCGGTTCCCGAGAACCGCTCCATCATGTAACCTGCACGAAATTTTGCGTTACGCAGAGGGCCAACGTCGTCCCTTCGCCAGCAGACATGCCACTTGAGACGACGACGGGAGAGCCGATGCGTACGCCGCGCCAGCCGTCCCAGCATTCCGCGAATGGCCAGAACTGGTCCTTCATGGATGCTCGCCCTGCTGCGCAGGGTATGTACGACCCCCGCAACGAGCACGACGCCTGCGGCGTCGGATTCGTGGCCACCCTCACCGGCGAGGCGAGCCATGCGCTGGTCGAGCAGGCGCTCACCGTTCTGCGCAACCTCGAACACCGCGGCGCCACCGGCTCCGAGCCGGACTCCGGCGACGGCGCGGGCATCCTGACCCAGGTCCCGGACGCCTTCTTCCGCGAGGTCGCCGGATTCGAGCTCCCCGAGGCCGGCCACTACGCCGTCGGCATCGCCTTCCTCCCCGAGGACGGCATGGCCGACACCGTCTCGCGGATCGACACGATCGCCGACGAAGAGGGCCTCACCGTCCTCGGCTGGCGCGAGGTCCCGGTCGCCCCCGAACTGCTCGGCGCCACCGCCCGCTCCACGATGCCCGCCTTCCGCCAGGTCTTCGTCACCGACGGCCGGTCGCAGGGCATCGACCTCGACCGCAAGGCGTTCGTGCTGCGCAAGCGCGCCGAGCGCGAGGCCGGCGTGTACTTCCCGTCGCTCTCCGCGCGCACGATCGTCTACAAGGGCATGCTGACCACCGGCCAGCTGGAGCCCTTCTTCCCGGACCTGTCCGACCGCCGCTTCGCCTCGGCCGTGTCGCTCGTCCACTCGCGCTTCTCCACGAACACCTTCCCCTCGTGGCCGCTCGCGCACCCGTACCGCTTCGTCGCGCACAACGGCGAGATCAACACCGTCAAGGGCAACCGCAACTGGATGACCGCCCGCGAGTCGCAGCTGGTCTCGGACCTGTTCGGGTCGGACGACAAGGCCATCGAGCGGATCTTCCCGGTGTGCACGCCGGACGCCTCCGACTCGGCGTCCTTCGACGAGGTGCTCGAACTGCTCCACCTCGGTGGCCGCTCGCTGCCGCACTCCGTGCTGATGATGATCCCGGAGGCGTGGGAGAACCACGACTCCATGGACCCGGCCCGGCGCGCCTTCTACCAGTTCCACTCCACGCTCATGGAGCCCTGGGACGGCCCGGCCTGCGTCACCTTCACCGACGGCGTCCAGGTCGGCGCCGTGCTCGACCGCAACGGTCTGCGCCCCGGCCGCTACTGGGTCACCGACGACGGCCTCGTCGTCCTCGGCTCAGAGGTCGGCGTCCTCGACATCGACCCGGCCAAGGTCGTCCGCAAGGGCCGCCTGCAGCCCGGCCGCATGTTCCTCGTCGACACCGCCGAGCACCGCATCATCGAGGACGACGAGATCAAGGCGCAGCTCGCCGCCGAGAACCCCTACGCCGAGTGGCTCGAGGCCGGCGAGATCGAGCTGATCGACCTGCCCGAGCGCGAGCACATCGTGCACACCCACGCCTCGGTCACCCGCCGCCAGCAGACCTTCGGCTACACCGAGGAAGAGCTGCGCATCATCCTCGCGCCGATGGCCAAGACCGCCGGCGAGCCCCTCGGCTCCATGGGCACGGACTCGCCGATCGCCGCGCTCTCCGCCCGCCCGCGGCTGCTGTTCGACTACTTCACGCAGCTGTTCGCGCAGGTCACCAACCCTCCGCTGGACGCCATCCGCGAAGAGCTCGTCACCTCGCTGCGCTCCTCCCTGGGCCCCGAGGGCAACCTGCTGGAGCCCACCGCCGCGTCCTGTCGCTCGGTCACCCTGCCCTTCCCCGTGATCGACAACGACGAGCTGGCCAAGCTCATCCACATCAACGCCGACGGCGACATGCCCGGCTTCAAGGCCACCACGCTCTCCGGCCTGTACCGGGTGCACGGCGGCGGCGAGGCGCTGGCCGCGCGGCTCGACGAGATCTGCGCCGAGGCCGACGCCGCCATCGACAACGGCGCCCGGCTCATCGTCCTGTCCGACCGCCACTCCGACGCCGAGCACGCGCCGATCCCCTCGCTTCTGCTCACCTCGGCCGTCCACCACCACCTCATCCGCACCAAGCAGCGCACCCAGGTGGGCCTGCTGGTCGAGGCCGGCGACGTCCGCGAGGTCCACCACGTCGCCCTGCTGATCGGGTTCGGCGCCGCCGCCGTCAACCCGTACCTGGCCATGGAGTCGGTCGAGGACCTGCTGCGCGCGGGTACCTTCCTCGACGGCATGGAGCCCGAGCAGGCGATCCGCAACCTGATCTACGCGCTCGGCAAGGGCGTCCTGAAGGTCATGTCCAAGATGGGCATCTCGACCGTCGCCTCCTACCGCGGCGCCCAGGTCTTCGAGGCCGTCGGTCTCGACGACGCGTTCGTGGCCCGGTACTTCAGCGGCACCGCCACCAAGATCGGCGGCATCGGCATCGACGTCGTCGCCAAGGAGGTCGCCGCCCGGCACGCCAAGGCCTACCCGGCCTCCGGCATCGCGCCGGCGCACCGCGCCCTGGACATAGGCGGCGAGTACCAGTGGCGCCGCGAGGGCGAGCCGCACCTGTTCGACCCCGAGACGGTCTTCCGCCTCCAGCACTCCACCCGCACGGCCCGCTACGACATCTTCAAGAAGTACACGGACCGCGTGAACGAGCAGTCCGAGCGCCTGATGACGCTGCGCGGCCTGTTCGGGCTCAAGTCGGACCGCCCGTCGATCCCCGTCGACGAGGTCGAGCCGGTCTCCGAGATCGTCAAGCGCTTCTCCACCGGCGCCATGTCGTACGGCTCCATCTCGCAGGAGGCGCACGAGACCCTCGCCATCGCCATGAACGAGTTGGGCGGCAAGTCCAACACCGGTGAGGGCGGCGAGGACCCGGAGCGCCTGTACGACCCGGCGCGCCGCTCCGCCATCAAGCAGGTCGCCTCCGGCCGCTTCGGCGTGACCTCCGAGTACCTGGTCAACGCGGACGACATCCAGATCAAGATGGCCCAGGGCGCCAAGCCCGGCGAGGGCGGCCAGCTGCCCGGCCACAAGGTCTACCCGTGGGTCGCCAGGACCCGGCACTCGACCCCGGGCGTCGGTCTGATCTCCCCGCCGCCGCACCACGACATCTACTCCATCGAGGACCTGGCCCAGCTGATCCACGACCTGAAGAACGCGAATCCGCGGGCGCGGATCCACGTGAAGCTGGTCTCGGAGGTCGGCGTCGGCACGGTCGCCGCGGGCGTGTCCAAGGCCCACGCGGACGTGGTCCTCATCTCCGGCCACGACGGCGGCACCGGCGCCTCGCCGCTCACCTCGCTCAAGCACGCGGGCGGCCCCTGGGAGCTCGGTCTCGCCGAGACCCAGCAGACCCTGCTGCTCAACGGTCTGCGCGACCGGATCGTGGTCCAGACGGACGGCCAGCTCAAGACCGGCCGTGACGTGATCATCGCCGCGCTGCTCGGCGCGGAGGAGTTCGGTTTCGCGACCGCCCCGCTCGTCGTCTCCGGCTGCGTCATGATGCGCGTCTGCCACCTGGACACCTGCCCCGTCGGTATCGCCACCCAGAACCCGGTGCTGCGCGACCGCTTCGCCGGCAAGGCCGAGTACGTCGTCAACTTCTTCAAGTTCATCGCCGAAGAGGTCCGCGAGCTGCTGGCCGAGCTGGGCTTCCGCTCGATCGAGGAGGCCGTCGGCCACGCCGAGGTCCTCGACGTCGAGCGCGCCGTCGACCACTGGAAGGCCCAGGGCCTGAACCTGGCCCCGCTGTTCCATGTGCCCGCCCTGCCCGAGGGCGCCGCCCTGCACCAGGTCGTCCCGCAGGACCACGGCCTGGAGAAGGCGCTCGACAACCAGCTCATCAAGCTCGCCGCCGACGCCCTCGCCGCGGACTCCGCGACCGACGCCCAGCCGGTGCGCGCCCAGGTCTCCATCCGCAACATCAACCGCACGGTCGGCACCATGCTCGGCCACGAGGTGACCAAGCGGTTCGGCGGCGCGGGCCTGCCCGAGGACACCGTCGACATCACCTTCACCGGTTCCGCCGGCCAGTCCTTCGGCGCCTTCCTCCCGCGTGGCGTCACGCTGCGCCTGGAGGGCGACGCCAACGACTACGTCGGCAAGGGCCTCTCCGGCGGCCGGGTGATCGTCCGTCCCGACCGGGGCGCCGACCACCTCGCCGAGTACTCGACGATCGCCGGCAACACCATCGCCTACGGCGCGACCGGCGGCGAGCTGTTCCTGCGCGGCCGCACCGGCGAGCGGTTCTGCGTGCGCAACTCCGGCGCGACGGTCGTCTCCGAGGGCGTGGGCGACCACGGCTGCGAGTACATGACCGGCGGCCACGCGGTGGTCCTCGGCGAGACGGGCCGCAACTTCGCGGCCGGTATGTCGGGCGGCATCGCCTACGTGATCGACCTGAACCGCGACAACGTCAACGCCGGCAACCTCGCCGCCGTCGAGACGCCGGACGAGGCCGACAAGCAGTGGCTGCACGACGTGGTGCGCCGCCACGCCGAGGAGACCGGCTCCACGGTCGCCGAGAAGCTGCTGGCCGACTGGGACGCGGCCGCGGAGCGCTTCAGCAAGATCATTCCCAGTGCTTACAAGGCAGTGCTCGCCGCCAAGGACGCCGCCGAGCAGGCGGGACTCTCCGAGTCCGAGATCACCGAGAAGATGATGGAGGCGGCGACCAATGGCTGACCCGAAGGGCTTTTTGAACCACGGCCGCGAGGTCGCCAAGTCCCGTCCCGTCGACGTGCGGCTGAAGGACTGGAACGAGGTCTACGTCCCCGGTTCGCTGCTGCCGATCATCGGCAAGCAGGCCAGCCGGTGCATGGACTGCGGCATCCCGTTCTGCCACAACGGCTGTCCGCTGGGGAACCTGATCCCCGAGTGGAACGACTACGCCTACCGCGAGGACTGGTCGGCGGCGTCGGAGCGGCTGCACGCCACGAACAACTTCCCGGAGTTCACCGGGCGGCTGTGCCCGGCCCCCTGCGAGTCGGCGTGCGTGCTGGGCATCAACCAGCCGCCGGTCACCATCAAGAACGTCGAGGTCTCGATCATCGACAAGGCGTGGGAGACCGGTGACGTCGCCCCGCAGGCCCCCGAGCGCCTGTCCGGCAAGACCGTCGCGGTCATCGGTTCGGGCCCGGCGGGTCTGGCCGCCGCCCAGCAGCTGACGCGGGCCGGTCACACCGTCGCCGTCTACGAGCGCGCGGACCGCATCGGAGGACTCCTGCGGTACGGCATCCCCGAGTTCAAGATGGAGAAGCGGCACATCAACCGCCGTATCGAGCAGATGCGCGCGGAGGGCACCCGCTTCCGCACCGGCATCGAGATCGGCCGCGACCTCAAGGCGACCGACCTCAAGAAGCGCTACGACGCCGTCGTCATCGCCGCCGGCGCCACGACCGCCCGTGATCTGCCGGTCCCCGGCCGTGAGCTCAAGGGCGTGTACCAGGCGATGGAGTACCTGCCGCTGGCCAACAAGGTGCAGGAGGGCGACTTCGTGGCGCCCCCGATCTCGGCCGAGGGCAAGCACGTCGTCGTCATCGGCGGCGGCGACACCGGCGCCGACTGCGTGGGCACCGCCCACCGTCAGGGCGCGGCCTCCGTCACCCAGCTGGAGATCATGCCCCGGCCGGGCGACGAGCGGAACGCGGTCTCCCAGCCGTGGCCGACCTTCCCGATGCTCTACAAGGTCACCAGCGCGCACGAGGAGGGCGGCGAGCGGGTCTACTCCGTCTCCACCACCCACTTCGAGGGCGACGAGGACGGCAACGTCCAGTGGCTGCACCTCACCGAGGTCGAGTTCGTCGAGGGCAGGCTGACCCAGAAGCCGGGCACGGAGCGCAAGATCCCCGCCCAGCTGGTGACGCTGGCGATGGGCTTCACCGGCACGGACCGCGAGAACGGCCTCGTCGAGCAGTTCGGCCTGGAGCTCGACGAGCGCGGCAACGTCGCCCGTGACGCCGACTTCGCGACCAATGTGCCCGGCGTGTACGTCGCCGGTGACGCGGGCCGCGGCCAGTCGCTCATCGTGTGGGCGATCGCGGAGGGCCGCTCGGCCGCCCGCGGCGTCGACCGGTTCCTCACCGGCGTCAGCGAGCTGCCGGCCCCGATCCGCCCGACGGACCGCTCGCTGATGGTCTGACGTCCCGCTGCAGGGGCACCCTGAACGTCCCGTACAAAGGCGTGCGGAACACCACGCGGCGCCTGCCACGTCCCCGACCGGACCGGCAGGCGCCGCGGCATGTCCGCCGCACCCTGGGTACGGCGTCCGGGCGTCCCCTACGGAGCCCGGAACGTCTCCCCGTACACCTGCCAGCGCAGCGGCGGACGCAGATCGAGGTTGCCCTCCCGCAGGAAGCTGCGCTGGGTGGTGTCGACGCGTGAGGTGTCGACGCCGGGGTGCCGGATCAGCATGGCGCGGCGGCGCGCGTCGAGGAACGCGCCGAGGTAGGCGGCCTGGTCGCCGCCCTGGGCCGGGGTGGGGGCCTGGCGCATCGCACGGGCGCGGATGCCGTCGAAGCTGGTCGGGCCCGTGCCCGGGCCGTGGAAGACGAGGGCGTCGTAGTAGATGAACTGGCCCAGCGCGCCCAGCCCGTCGGCCCGTCCCCGACGCACCGCCGGGTCGAAGTAGACGCGGTCGCGCTCGGCGTCCTGCGCGGCCCGGAAGGCGGGGACCCGGGACTCGGCGCGCCAGGCGTCCGGGAAGCCCGGGTCGAGACCCTCGTGCGAGTCGCTGCCGTCGACGCGGCGCAGGGCGGGCAGGTAGCGCGCGAGCGCGTTGTCAGGGTGGGCGCGTGTGTAGCCCTCGACGAGGGCGAGCAGATCGTGGGTGCCGGTGCAGAAGCCGATCAGGCCCGCGGTGTAGCCCTGGCCGTCGCCGATGTCCTCGACATAGCCGTACGCGCTGCGCCAGTTCAGGGTTCCGTTCTCCGCGCTGGCCACGATCTGCTGGGCGAGTTCCTTCTGTGCCGGGGCGGCGAGGCCGGGCACGCCCGCCCGCGCCCCGGCCGCGGGAAGGGCGGGCCGTGCGGGGCGCCGGGGCGGCGCGGATCGTCCGGCCTGCGCGGGGCGTTCGGGCTGTGCCGACCGGGCGGACTGCGCGCGGCGTTCGGCCTGTGCGGGGTGTCCGAGCCACACCGGGCCCTCGTCCTGGGCGGTTTGTGCGGTCTGCGAGGGGGTGAGCAGGTACACCGTCGACGCCACTGCGGCGCAGACCAGGGCGGCGGCACGTTTCATGCCGCACACCCTAGAGCGGGAATGTCTTGTTCCTTGTCATTTCATCCTCATTAGCCGGTGTGCGAACAGATGGGCGAGCGGCAGTCCGACTTCCCGTGCAGGCTCGACGAGCTGCCCGTGCCGGTGAGGCGGGCCGTCGACAACGCCGTTCTCCTGCACGCCGGTTCGGGCCGGCGCGCGGGCCCGGACGCGGAGCTGTACGACCGGCCGGGGCGAGAGGTTCCCGCGCCGGCCGACGGCCGTACAGGCCCGGGGGAGCGTCATGACGTAGCGGGTTCCGCCGCCCGCGGTCGTCCGCACCGTTGGCTCCGCCGGTCCTACGTGCCACCCTGAGGAGGTTGATCCGAGGGGGAGGCGACGGTGCATGGCTGACGGCGCGCGATCGGTGAACGAGGGCGCGGACGACGGGAGTTCGCGGCGACGGGGTGAGCCCGGCCGGGGCGAGCGGGTCGCCGACTGGGCCGACGGGCGGCTGGGTCTGTACGCGCTGGCCAGAGCCAATCTGCGCAAGGTGTTCCCGGACCACTGGTCGTTCATGCTGGGCGAGATCTGTCTGTACAGCTTCCTCGTCCTGCTCCTGACCGGCGTGTACCTCACCCTGTTCTTCGAGCCGAGCAGCGCCGAGGTCGTCTACCACGGCACGTATGTCCCGCTCGACGGCGTCACCATGACGAAGGCCTACGAGTCGACCCTGCACATCAGCTTCGACGTGCGCGGCGGGCTGCTGATCCGGCAGATCCACCACTGGGCGGCGCTGGTCTTCGTCACCGGCATGCTCGTGCACATGATGCGGGTGTTCTTCACCGGCGCGTTCCGCAAGCCGCGCGAGGTCAACTGGCTTTTCGGCTGGCTGCTGTTGTTCCTCGGCATCCTCACCGGACTGACCGGCTACTCGCTCCCCGACGACCTGCTGTCCGGCACCGGCGTACGGTTCGCGGACGGCGCGATCCTGTCCGTCCCGATCGTCGGCACGTACCTGTCGTTCTTCCTGTTCGGCGGGGAGTTCCCGGGGCACGACATCATCTCGCGGTTCTTCCCCATCCATGTGCTGCTGCTGCCCGGGATCATGCTGGGGCTCGTCGTCGCCCATCTCATCCTGGTGTTCTTCCACAAGCACACCCAGTACCCGGGGCCCGGACGCGATCAGAAGAGCGTGGTCGGCATGCCGTTCATGCCGGTCTACATGGCGAAGGCGGGCGGGTTCTTCTTCCTGGTCTTCGGCGTTCTCGCGGTGATGGGCGCGATCGCGAGCGTCAACCCGGTGTGGGCGTTCGGCCCCTACCGCCCGGACCTGGTGACGACCGGCGCCCAGCCCGACTGGTACCTCGGCTTCTCCGAGGGGCTGATCCGGGTGATGCCGGGATGGGAGATCGACGCCTGGGGCCACACCCTGGAGCTGGGCGTGCTCATCCCCTTCTCCCTGTTTCCGTTGATCCTGCTCGCCATCGGCGTCTATCCGTTCGTCGAGGCGTGGATCACCGGGGACCGGCGCGAGCACCACATCCTGGACCGGCCGCGCAACGCGCCCGTGCGCACCGGCCTCGGGGCGGCCTGGCTGGCGCTGTACGCGGTGCTGCTGATCGGCGGCGGCAACGACATCGTCGCCACGCATCTGCATCTGTCCATCAACGCGATCACCTGGTTCGTGCGGGTGTCCGTGTTCGCCGCCCCGGTGGTCGCCTTCACGGTGACCAAGCGGATCTGTCTGGGGCTGCAGCGCCGCGACCGCGACACGGTCCTGCACGGCCGGGAGACCGGAACCGTCAAACGGCTGCCGCACGGCGAGTACGTCGAGGTCCACGCACCCCTGAGCCGGGACCGGCTGTTCACCCTCACCCAGCACGAGCAGAGCCCGCCTTACGCGATCGGGCCGCTCGTCGACCACAACGGCGTGCGGCGGCAGGTCACCGTGTCCCAGCGGCTGCGGGCGCGCCTCGCGCGGGCCATGTTCGGCGCCGGCAGCCGTGTCCCCAAGCCGACGTCCGAGGAGTACCGGGAGCTGACCGGCGGGCACGGCCACGGCCCCGGACACGGGCGCTGACGCCGCCCGGCCCGGCCCTCACCGCTCGGGCGGCCAGTTGCGCAGCAGCACGTCGAGGGCGTCCAGGATCCGCGTCCAGGTCTCCTGGGTGTCGGGGGCGCTGTGGCTGAAGCCGCCGCCCAGCTCCAGGCTGACGTATCCGTGGAAGACGCTGCCCAGCAGGCGGACGGCGTGCGTCTGGTCCGGCTCGGCGAGGTCGTAGCCGCGCAGGATCGCGCGGGTCATCCGGGCGTGCCGGCCGCCCGCGCTCGCGGCCGCCGCCTCGGGGTCCAGTCGCAGCTGGGCCGCCGCGTAGCGGCCGGGGTGCTCGCGGGCGTAGTCGCGGTAGACGTCGGCCAGCGCGGTCAGGGCGTCCTTGCCGGCCCGCCCGGCCAGGGCGACGTCGCCCCGGTCGGCGAGCTCGGCCAGCGCCAGCAGGGCGATCCGGGTGCGCAGATCGTCGGAGCTCTTCACGTGCGAGTACAGGCTCGCGACCTTGACGTCGAAACGTCTGGCCAGCGCCGAGACGGTCACCTGGTCGAAGCCCACCTCGTCGGCGAGTTCCGCGCCCGCCCGGACCAGGCGTTCCGTGCTCAGCCCTACGCGCCCCATGATCGTCTCCCGCCCGGATCCGCCGCCGCGGCGACCTGTCTGACGACGGCCATTATGCGCTACCCGTAAAATCTTAACCATTTGCCTAAAACCTTTAGGCAAATTAGCCTGCCAATTATGAAGCCGCTGACCGAACAAGAGATCCGCGCCGCCTTCGTGAACTGCACCAAGGGCGAGGCCAAGCGCCTGACCGTGCCGCGCGACCTCGCCGACCGGCCCTGGGACGACCTCGACTACCTGGGCTGGCGGGACCCCCAGGCCCCCGACCGGGCCTACCTCGTCGCGGAGCTGGACGGCTGGCCCCGAGCCCTCCAGCTGCGCTCGACCGCCTCCGGCTCCTGGCAGGCCCGGCGCAGCATGTGCACGATGTGCCTGACCACCCACTCCGGCGGCGTCTGCCTGATGGTCGCGCCCAAGGCGGGCAGGGCCGGCCAGCAGGGCAACTCCGTGGGGGCCTACATCTGCAGCGACCTCGCCTGCTCGCTGTACGTGCGCGGCAAGCGGGACGCGGGCGCCGGGGCCCGGCTGCACGAGACGATCACGCTGGAGGAGAAGATCGCACGCACCGTGGCCAACCTCGCCGCGTTCATCGCCAAGGTGACCGGCTGAGAACCTGCCCGTGGGCGCGCAGTACCTCCGCCCGGCACTCGTCCGGCGTGCCCCAGGCCGTGCGCAGGGCGCGGGCCTTGGTGAGCCAGAGCGACAGGTCGTGCTCCGCCGTGTAGCCGATCGCGCCGTGCAGCTGGAGCGCGGCGCGCGCGCCCGCGTACGCCGCCTCGCCCGCGCTCGCCTTCGCCGCCGCGACGTCCGCCGCCGTCATCGTCACGGCGGCCCCCAGCACCAGGGGCCGGGCGAACTCCAGGGCGATCTTCACGTCCGCCAGCCGGTGCTTGACCGCCTGGAACGAGCCGATGGGCGCCCCGAACTGGACGCGCCGGCCGACATGGGCCACCGTCCGCTCCAGCAGTGCCAGACCGACGCCGAGGGCCTGCGCGGCGGTGGCGAGCCGGGCCCACCGCAGCGCCCGGTCCATCGCGGGAGCCGAGGTGAGCAGTTCGCCGCCCGGCAGCAGACGGGTCAGTCGGCGGGCGGGGTCCAGGGACGCCCGCACCGGACCGTGACCGGGGGCCAGCCGCAGCCCGTCGGCGCCCAGCGCCAGCCGGAGCGTGACCGCGTCGCCGTCCAGGGCGTAGGAGCCCTCGCGGGCCACCGTCGCCGCCGACCGGCCCGAGGCCAGCGCCGCGAGGAACCGCTCGGCGGGCCCCGGGTCGAGCAGCAGGGCCGCCGCGGCGACCGTCTCCACCAGCGGGCCCGGGACCGCGTGCCGCCCCAGCTCCACGAAGGCCACGGCCAGCTCCACCGGCCGGGGCCCGAGCCCCTCGTACTTCTCGGGGACCGCCAGGGCGAAGACGCCCGCGTCGGCGATCCGGGACCACAGCGCCCACCCGCGCGCCCGGTCCCCCCGGCTCCAGTCGCGGACCGCCGCCGCCGTGTCGGCAGCGCCCAGCATCGCGTCCAACGACTGCGCGAACGCCCGCTGTTCGGCGTCCAGCAGGAACCGCATCGGCGCGGGCGCCTGCGACGAGGTCATGTACGGCGTCCCTTCGGCAGGCCGAGCAGCCGCTCGGCGACGATGTCGCGCTGGATCTCGTTGGCGCCCGCGTAGATCGGCCCGGCGAGGGAGAAGACGTACCGCTCGGCCCAGTCCGTGTCGCCCCGCTCCCCTTCCTCGCCCAGCAGATCCAGCGCCGTCTCGTGCAGCGCTATGTCGTACTCGGACCAGAAGACCTTGTTCAGGCTCGACTCCGGGCCGAGCCGCTCGCCGGCCAGGAAGCGGGAGGCGGCCGCGCAGGTGAACAACTGGTACGCGCGAGCGCCGATCAGGGCGTCGGCGACCCGGTTCGCGGCGCCGGGCGGACTGCCCCGGTCCTGCCACAGGGCGTGCAGGCGCTCGGCCGAGGCGAGGAAGCGGCCCGGGGAGCGCAGGGTGAGCCCGCGCTCGTTGGCCGCCGTCGACATCGCGATCCGCCAGCCCTCGCCGGGCGAGCCGATCACGTCCTCGTCGGGCACGAACACCTCGTCCAGGAACAACTCCGCGAAGGCCGGCTTCCCGTCCAGCCGGCCGACGGGCCGGACGGTGACGCCGGGGGCCCGCAGGTCGAACATGAAGTAGCCGAGGCCCCGGTGCGGCGCGCCGGCGTCGGGATCGGTGCGGAACAGGCCGAAAGCGCGATCGGCGAAGGCCGCGCGCGAGGACCACGCCTTCTGGCCGCTCAGCCGCCAGCCGCCGTCCGCGCGGACCGCCCTGGAGCGCAGCGCCGCCAGGTCGGAGCCGGCCTCCGGCTCCGACCAGGCCTGCGCCCACACGACCTCGCCGGCGGCCATCGCGGGCAGCACACGGGATCGCTGCTCCTCGGTGCCGTGGTCGAACAGGGTGGGGGCGAGCAGGCTCACACCGTTCTGGCTCACCCGGCCCGGGGCGCCGGCCGCGTAGTACTCCTCCTCGAACAGCAGCCAGCGCGTCAGCCCGCAGTCCCGGCCGCCGTAACGCGTCGGCCAGTTCACCGCCGACCAGCCGCCCGCCGCCAGCTCCGCCTCCCACGCGCGATGCGCGGCGAAGCCCTCGGCGGTCTCCAGGGAGGGCAGCGGCTCCGCCGGCACATGGGCCCGCAGCCAGGCCCGGGCCTCGGCGCGGAACGCCTCGTCGGCGGGGGAGTGTGCGAGGTCCACGGCCACCCTCTTTCCCGGACGTTCTTCCCTAACAAGTGTTTGGTAGGTTAGCGTGCTGTCATGACGAACGTCGAGGGTCCGCCGTACGTTCCCGGGCACGCGCTGCTCGACGGGCGCACCGCGGTGATCACCGCGGCGGCCGGCGCGGGCATCGGCGGAGCAACCGCGCGCCGCTTCCTCGAAGAGGGCGCGCGCGTCCTCATCAGCGACGCCCACCCACGCCGCCTCAAGGCCTACGAGGCCGAACTCGCCGAGGAGTTCGGCCCGGCGGCGGTGGCGGCACAGCCCTGCGACGTCACCGACGAGCACCAGGTGCGCGCCCTGTTCGACGCCGCCGTCGCGGCGCACGGACGGCTGGACGTCGTCGTCAACAACGCGGGACTGGGCGGCACCTCACCGCTCGCCGAGATGAGCGACGAACAGTGGACGCAGGTCCTGGACGTCACGCTGAACGGCACCTTCCGGTGCACCCGGGCCGCCCTGCGGCGGATGCGGACGAGCGGCGGCGGCGTCATCGTCAACAACGCCTCGGTCGTCGGCTGGCGCGCCCAGGCCGGACAGGCGCACTACGCCGCCGCGAAGGCCGGCGTGATGGCGCTGACCCGCTGCGCGGCCGTCGAGGCGGCCGCCTACGGGGTGCGGGTCAACGCCGTCTCGCCGAGCCTGGCCATGCACCCGCACCTGGTGAAGGTCACCACGCCCGAACTGCTGGCCGAGCTCACCGAACGCGAGGCCTTCGGGCGGTACGCCCAGCCCTGGGAGGTGGCCAACGTGATCGTCTTCCTGGCGTCGGGCTACTCCTCCTACATGACGGGTGAGGTCGTCGCCGTCAGCAGCCAGCACGCCTGACGACCGGAGCAGCCCACAATGGACCCGTGCCGACCAAGAAGAAGCCCCAGGTGACCGCCGCGCCCGCGCGCCGCGGCGAACTGCTCAACACGGCCGCCGAGGTCTTCGCCGAGCAGGGTTACAACGCCACCACCGTGCGCAAGATCGCCGACCACGCGGGCATGCTCGCGGGCAGCCTCTACTACCACTTCGACTCCAAGGAATCGATGCTCGAGGAGATCCTGCGCACCTTCCTCGACGAGCTGTGGGACGGCTACGACACCGTCCTGGCCGCCGGCGACGGCCCTCGCGAGACGCTCGAAGCGCTGGTCACCGAGTCGTTCCGGGAAATCGACCGGCACCGCGCCGCCGTCGCCATCTACCAGAAGGAGAGCCGCCAGCTCGTCGCGCAGGAACGGTTCGCGTTCCTCGCCGACTCGCAGCGCAGGTTCGAGAAGGCGTGGCTGTCCACGCTGGAACGCGGCGTGGCGGAAGGGGCCTTCCGCGCCGACCTCGACGTCCGGCTCACCTACCGCTTCGTCCGCGACACCGTCTGGGTCGCCGCGTCCTGGTACCGGCCGGGCGGACAGCACAGCCCGGAGGAGATCGCCCGGCAGTACCTGTCGATGGTGCTGGACGGAATCGCCCTGCGCCGGCAGCACAAGAACAGCAGCACCTGAACAACAGCACCTGAACAGCCGACCGTGAACAGTCCGAGCAAGTGCCCCTTTCCCTGAGGGAGTCGCCATGGCCGAGGCCTACATCGTCGAAGCGGTCCGTACGCCCGTGGGGCGGCGCGCAGGAGGTCTGTCCGGGGTGCACCCGGCCGATCTCGGGGCGCACGTGCTCAAGGAACTCGTCTCACGGGCGGGCGTCGACCCGGCGGCCGTCGAGGACGTCGTCTTCGGCTGTCTGGACACCGTCGGGCCGCAGGCCGGGGACATCGCGCGGACCTGCTGGCTGGCCGCGGGACTGCCCGAGGAGGTGCCGGGCGTGACCGTGGACCGCCAGTGCGGCTCCTCGCAACAGGCCGTGCACTTCGCCGCGCAGGGCGTGCTGTCGGGGACGCAGGACCTGGTCGTCGCGGGCGGCGTGCAGAACATGTCGCAGATCCCGATCGCGTTCGCCACCCGGCAGGCCGCCGAGCCGCTCGGCTTCACCCAGGGCCCCTTCGCGGGCAGCGAGGGCTGGCGCGCCCGCTACGGGAACCGGCCCGTCAACCAGTTCGCCGGCGCGGAGATGATCGCCGCCAAGTGGGGCATCACCCGCCGGGACCAGGAGGAGTTCGCCCTGCGCTCGCACCGGCGGGCCGTCCGCGCCCTCGATGAGGGCCGCTTCGCGCGCGAGAGCGTCGCCCTCGGGGAGGTCGCCGCCGACGAGGGCCCACGCCGCGACACCTCCCTGGAGAAGATGGCCGCGCTCAAGCCCGTCATCGACGGCGGTACCGTCACCGCGGCCTGCTCCTCGCAGGTCTCCGACGGCGCGGCCGCCCTGCTGCTGGCCTCCGAGGACGCCGTCCGCGTACACGGGCTGCGGCCCCGGGCCCGCGTGCACCACCTCTCCGTACGCGGCGAGGACCCCATCCGCATGCTCACCGCGCCGATCCCGGCCACCGCCCACGCCCTGAAGAAGACCGGCCTCACGATCGACGACATCGACCTCGTCGAGATCAACGAGGCCTTCGCGCCCGTCGTCCTGGCCTGGCTGAAGGAGACCGGCGCGGACCCGGACAGGGTCAACGTCAACGGCGGCGCGATCGCCCTGGGCCACCCCCTCGGCGCGACCGGCGCGAAGCTGATGACGACCCTCCTGCACGAACTGGAACGCACCGGCGGCCGCTACGGCCTGCAGACGATGTGCGAGGGCGGCGGCCAGGCCAACGTGACGATCATCGAACGGCTCTGAAGCCCTCCAGGACCGCCAGCACCCCGTCCGCCTCACCCATCAGACGCTCCACCAGCTCCGCGCACGACGGCAGGTCGTCGATCACCCCGGCGACCTGCCCGGAGGCCATCACCCCGGCATCCGTGCGCCCCTCCACCATCGCGGACCGCAGCAGCATCGGCGTGTTCGCGGCCATCAGCACCTGACTCCAGGAGAGGTCCTTGCCGTGGCGCAGGGCCAGCCCGTCGCGGGCCATCTGCCGCCAGGTCAGACCCGACAGCCGGCGGAAGGCGGCCGCGTGCCGCACCGCCCGCAGCAGCGCCCTGGCCCGCCCCGCGTCCTCCAGGGCGCCCACCAGCTCCGAACGCAGCATGCGGTGCGGAAGACCGTCCACCGCCCGGGTGACGGTGACGTCCCGCACCGTCGCCGCCAGATACCGGGCCTTCACCGCGTCCGGGACCGGCGAGTCCGAGGTGAGCAGGAACCGCGTGCCCATGGCCACGCCCGCCGCCCCGTACGCCAGCGCCGCCACCACCCCCCGTCCGTCGAAGAACCCGCCCGCCGCCACGACCGGGACGTCCACGGCGTCCACCACCTGCGGCAACAGCACCGTCGTGGCCACCTCGCCGGTGTGGCCCCCGCCCTCGCCGCCCTGCACGATCACCGCGTCCGCGCCCCACGCGGCGACCTTCTCGGCGTGCCGGCGGGCCCCGACGGAGGGGATCACGACCACGCCGGCCGCCTTGAGCTCGGCGATCAGCTCGCGGGAGGGCGCGAGCGCGAAGGACGCCACCCGCACCCCCTCGTCGACGACGATCCGCACCCGCTCGCCCGCGTCCGCCGCGTCGGCCCGCAGATTGACGCCGAACGGCGCGTCCGTGCGCGCCCTCACCTCCCGCACCGCCGCCCGCAGCTGGTCCAGGGTCATCGTGGCGGACGCCAGGACGCCCAGCGCCCCCGCGTTCGCCGCCGCCGACACCAGGCGCGGACCCGCCACCCATCCCATCCCGGTCTGCACGATCGGGTGGCGCACCCCGACCAGCCGGGTCAGTGCCGTCTCCATCAGCCGGCGACCTCCCGCGCGCGAGCCCCGTCCGGATCGATCACCTCACGGATCAACCGCAGTTCCGCAGCGGTCGGCTCACGCGTGTACGGCACCTCGGGCGGGACCACGAGCTCGAAGGCCGTCGCCTCGCGAACCTGCTCTACGCCCACCCCCGGATGCAGCGACGCCAGCCGCATCGAGCGGTCGGGGGTCGCGAAGTCGAAGACGCCGAGGTCGGAGACGACCCGCGGGATGCGGTGGTGGCGCGCGCCGCCTGCACGGTCGTGGCCCACCCCGCACACCATGTCGACCTTTTCCACGAACACCCGCCGCGAATGCCTGGGCACCCAGTAACTGGTCGGATTGTTCAGGGTGTTGACCGGAGCGCCCCGCACGCCGAGCAGCTGGCGCACCGGTTTCGCCCAGTCGCCGATGCAGGAGATGTTCTGGTTGCCGTACCGGTCGATCTGGCTCGCGCCCATCATCACGTGCCGCCGCCCCCCGGTGACCAGCTCCAGATGCGAGCGGTAGGGCAGCCAGCCCTCCACCGTGCCGTCGGCGTCGACGAGCAGCGCCTCGCCGTCGGTCAGGAGCAGCTCCGGAGAGAACGTCCGCCGGGCGAGCCGCGCGCCGACCGAGGGGATCACGCCCATCGGGCTCGCCAGGATCTCGCCCGCCCCCCGCCACGCCTCCGCGCAGGCGACGACGCAGTACTCCGCCCGTGTCACCGCGCTCATGTCGCCTCCCCGGCCGCCGCCTGGTACGCCTGTTCGTCCCCGGCGAGGAACCGGGCCGCGAACTCCGGCCACGGCGTGGTCGCATAGAGCTTCTGGAACGCCTCGTCCCGGCCGTAGTCGGGGGCGCAGGACGTGAAGTGCGCTCCGTGGGGCGCCTCGACGACGCCCGTCACCGTGTGCCGCTTGATCAGCAGCGACTGCGGCGGCGCCTCCTTCGTCAACTCGGCCGTGTCGACGATCCGTTCGCAACTGACGTACGCCGCGTCCGCGGCCTCGCAGAAGAGGTCGTCGAAGTACGGGTCCGGGCCCAGGTACTGTCCGTTGCCCCGCCGGTCGGCCCGGTTGACGTGCACCAGGGCCGCGTCCAGCCGCAGGGCCGGCATCGCCACGAACGTCTCCCCGTCCTCGTACGGCGACGTCACCGTCCGCAGCCCGGGGTTGACCCGCATCACGTCCGAGCCGAGGCCCGCGCGCACCGGCAGGAACGGCAGCCGGTGCGCGGCCGCGCGCAGCCCCCACAGGAACATCGCCTCGTCGACCTCCGTCAGCTCGAAGGCCCCCCGCTCACGGGCCGCCCGGTAGTGCGGTTCCAGGGGGATCGAGTCGAGGGTGGCGAACGCGGCGACCAGCCTGCGGATGCGTCCGGCCGCCGCGAGCATGCCGACGTCCGGGCCGCCGTACGAGACCACCGTGAGGTCGGTGACCGGCGAGCGCAGCAGCGCCCGCACCAGGGCCATCGGCTTGCGCCGCGAACCCCAGCCGCCGATGCCGACGGTCATGCCGCTCTCCAGACGGGAGACGGCCTCGTCGGCGCTCATCGTCTTGTCACTCACCCGAGCCCCTCTCGTCGGCTGCCGAGCCGAACCTGTCGCGCACCCGGTCGGCGACCCCGCCGACGCTCGCCTCGTAGGTGAAGCCCTGCTCGAAGCGGTAGCTGCGGCGCACGTCCACCGGGTCGATGCCGTTGAGAGCCGCCTTCGCCAGCCGCAGCAGCTCGCCGTCCTTCGCGGCGATCTCCGCGGCCAACTCCAGCGCGGCCCGCTCCAGTTCGTGCGGGGGAGTCACCCGCCACACCGAGCCGTGCGTGTGCAGCTCGGCCGCCGAGACCGTCCGCGCGGTGTAGTAGAGGGCCCGCAGCAGATGCTGGGGCACCAGCCGGGCCAGATGCGTGGCCGCGCCCAGCGCACCCCGGTCCAGCTCGGGCAGCCCGAACACGGCGTCCTCGCTCGCCACGATCACGTCCGCGTTGCCCACCAGGCCGATCCCGCCGCCCAGACAGAAGCCGCGCACCGCCGCCACCACGGGGACCTCGCACTCGTACACCGCCGCGAAGGCCTCGAAGCAGCCCCGGTTGGCGCCGACGAGCGCCTCGCCGCCCCGCGCCTGGATCTCCTTGATGTCGACGCCCGCGTTGAACCCCCGCCCCTCGGCCGCGAGCACCACGCAGTGCGTCGCCGGATCGC
Organism: Streptomyces sp. LUP30; assembly: GCF_001746365.1. GTDB lineage: Bacteria > Actinomycetota > Actinomycetes > Streptomycetales > Streptomycetaceae > Streptomyces. The sequence goes on along the minus strand of NZ_MJAJ01000020.1, from coordinate 115,625 downwards.
GGCCTGCCGCGCGCACCGCGTCCGCCAGGGCGAACCAGCCGGCCACCGGCAGCGCGTTCACCGGCGGGAAGTCGACCACGACCAGCGAAATCCCCTTTTCCGGGGACGAGGTGGAGACACCCATGGAAGCATCAGCTACCTTTCCACCAAACGTTTGTTAGGTGGAAGGTAGCAGCGAATGGAGCTGAACGGGAAGGTCGCCGTCGTCACCGGCGGCACCCGCGGCGTGGGCGCCGGCATCGCGCGCTCCCTCGCCCACGCGGGCGCCGACGTCGTCGTCTGCGCCCGCCGCCCGCCGCACACCCCCCTCGAACACGCCCGCTTCGTCCCACTCGACGTATGCGACGCCGACGCCGTCCACGCCTTCTTCGCCGAACTGCCCCGACTGGACGTCCTCGTCAACAACGCCGGCGGCGCCCCCTACCGGCCGCTCGCCCACGCCGACGCCCGACGGCACGCGCGCGTCATCGAACTCAACCTCCTCGCCCCCCTGACCGTGTCCCTGGCCGCCCACGACCACCTCTCCCGCAGCCAGGGCTCCGTCCTGATGATCGGCAGCGTCAGCGGGGCCCGCCCCTCACCCGGAACCGCCGCATACGGCGCGGCCAAGGCCGGCCTGGAGAGCCTCGCCCGCTCCATGGCCGTGGAATGGGCGCCCCGGGTGCGGGTGAACACCCTGGTCGTCGGAATGGTCCGCACCGAGCGGAGCCACCTGCACTACGGCGGCGACGACGGCCTGCGCGCCGTCGCCCGCACCGTCCCCCTCGGCCGGCTCGCCGACCCCTCCGACGTCGGCGCCGCGGCCGTCTTCCTCGCCTCCGACGCCGCCCGCTACATCAGCGGCGCGAGCCTGCTCCTCCACGGAGGCGGCGAACGCCCCGCCTTCCTCGACGCCGCAACGGCCAACAAGGAGACCTGAGATGAGCGCACTCTGCGACGGACGGGTCGTCGTCGTCACCGGCGCCGGACGCGGCCTCGGACGCGCCCACGCCCTCGCCTTCGCCGCACAGGGAGCCCGCGTCGTCGTCAACGACCTCGGAGTCGCCCTGGACGGCGCCCCCCACCCTCCCGGCCCCACCGGCGCCCGCCCCGACGGCCCGGCCGCCGCTGTGGCCGCCGAGATCCGCGCCGCCGGCGGCGAGGCGATCGCCCACGGCGGGGACATCGCCACCTCCGAGGGCGCCTCCTCCCTCGTCACGACCGCCCTGGAGACCTACGGCCGCCTCGACACCCTCGTCAACAACGCCGGATTCCTGCGCGACCGCATGCTCGTCAACCTCGACGAGGACGACTGGGACGCCGTCCTGCGCGTCCACCTCAAAGGCCACTTCCTCACCCTGAAACACGCGGCCGCACACTGGCGCGCGCAGACCAAGGCCGGCCGCACACCGGACGCGCGCGTCGTCAACACCTCCAGCGGCGCCGGACTGCTCGGCTCCGTCGGACAGGGCAACTACAGCGCCGCCAAGGCCGGCATCGTCGCCCTGACCCTCGTCGCCGCCGCCGAACTCGCCCGTTACGGCGTCCAGGTCAACGCGATCGCCCCGGCCGCCCGCACCCGCATGACACAACGCACCTTCGCCGAGACCATGGCCGCCCCCGCCACCGGCTTCGACGCCATGGCGCCCGAGAACGTCTCCCCGCTCGTCGTCTGGCTCGGCTCGGCGGCGAGCGACGGCGTCACCGGACGCGTCTTCGAGACCGAGGGCGGCCGCATCACCGTCATGGACGGCTGGCGCCCGGGCCCGACCGCGGACCGCGGCGCGCGCTGGAGCGCCGCCGAGGCGGGGGAGACGGTACGGAAACTGCTGACGGCCGCGGCGCCCCCCGGAGCGGTCTACGGCGCCTGAACCGCCCCGGAAACGTCCGTGCTCCCGCACCACGGATGACCACCCGCCCGCCCGCACGCCCGCACGACGGTCTACGTGTCGCACTCCAGCACCGTGCGGCACAGCCCGCACCGGGCCCGCACCCGGCCCCGCACCGGCACCCGGATCCGCTGGTGACAGGTGGGACACGGGAACGTCACCCGCAACGGCCCGGCCGGATCAGCCGCGAACGCGTACGGCACGTCCCCCGCGCCCGCGTCCCCCGCCGACCCGCGCCCCTGCGCCGGCCCGTGCCCCTGCCCATGGCCCTGCGCCTGACGACGGTCACGGGCGTAGCGCCGACGGCCCGTCCAGCCCGCCGCCGTCAACGGCGGCTGCCGCTCGTCACGACGGGCCCGCTCCCACCCCCGCTCGTACGCCGTGTACGCCTGCGCACTGGTGAACCACACCGACGGATCCTCACCGAACGCCGACGACCGCTTCGCCAGCACGTACCCGAACTCCTCCGGCGTGAGATACCCCAGCTTCTGCGACGACGCACCGTCCTCCCGGTACGCGTCCAGCAGCAGCCACCCCGCCCCCAGATACGTCGTCGCCGTGTCCGTGAGGATCTCGTTGTCCCGCGTCCCCGGGAACGACAGATCCACCCGATGCAGATACACATGCATGATCTCGTGCGCCAGCGCCGCACCGATGTCCCGCCGATGCCCCCGGAAACGGTCGTTCAGCTCCACGAAGTACTCCGGGCCCGCCGTCAGCTCCACGTTCGCCGCATGCTGCATCTCACGGAACGCCACGATCATCCGCGCGTCCGGCAACCGGAAATGCCGCACCAGCTCGCGCGCCACCCGCTGCGTCCCCAGATGCAGATCATCCGTGTCGCAGAACGCCACATCGGCAGGCGGCACACTCGTCGAGAACTGCTGGACGGTGTCGTACGACAACCGCCGGTACAACGCCGTGACAGCCGCCCGCACCGTCTCCAGATGCGGAAAACCGTGCTCGACCGGTCCGCCGTCGGCCACGCCACCACCCCCAGGACGCGTGCACCCGATTCCACTGTACGGGCAGCGCGTCCCCCCGCGAAGACATGCCCTAGGGTGATCGCCCATGACCACCAGCAACACCCCCACCGGCGACGCCTGCGGACCCGGCGCCCCCGCCGTCGACCCCGCCGTCCGCGAAGAGCTCGCCCGGCTGCGCGACAGCATCGACAACATCGACGCGGCCGTCGTCCACATGCTCGCCGAACGCTTCAAGGCCACCCAGCAGGTCGGCCACCTCAAGGCCCGCCACCAGCTGCCCCCCGCCGACCCCGCCCGCGAGGCCCGCCAGATCGAGCGGCTGCGCACCCTCGCCGAGAACGCCAAACTCGACCCCGCGTTCGCCGAGAAGTTCCTCACCTTCATCATCGCCGAGGTCATCCGCCACCACGAGCGCATCGCCGAGGACACCGCGGCCCCCACCGGCGGCTGACCGGCCGGCCGCCCCGGCGCTCCGGCCCTGCGGCGCTCCGGCGCGAGAAGCGACATAGCGCGCGTACCGATCCGCCCCTGTGCCCGGCCTGCGGTATCAGGCAGCATGTCGTGCATGTCCGTACTGACGCGCGACGAAGCGCTAAGCCGTGCCAAGCTCCTCGACGTCCACCGCTACACCATCGAGCTCGACCTGACGACCGGCGACGAGACCTTCGAATCCGTCACCGTCATCCGGTTCGCCGCGCGCGCCAACGGGGGCACCTTCGTCGAGGTCAGGCCCGACACACTGCACTCCGTCACCCTCGACGGCGAGCCCCTCGACCCCGGGACGCTCGACGGCGGCCGGCTCGTCCTCGACGGCCTCACCGCCGGCGACCACGAACTGCGCGTCCGCGCCGCCATGCGCTACTCCCGCACCGGCGAGGGCATGCACCGCTTCACCGACCCCACCGACGGCGAGACCTACGTCTACACCCAGCTGTTCATGAACGACGTGCAACGCGTCTTCGCCGCCTTCGACCAGCCCGACCTCAAGGCCGTCTTCGACGTGTCGGTGAAAGCCCCCGACAATTGGACCGTCCTCACCAACGGCATCGCCGAACACCTCGGCGAAGGCCGCTGGCAGGCCGCCCCCACCCCCCTCGTCTCCACCTACCTCGTCGCCGTCGCCGCCGGCCCCTGGCACACCGTGCGCACCGAACACGCCGGACTGCCCTTCGGCCTGCACTGCCGCCGCTCCCTGGCCCCCTACCTCGACGCGGACGCCGACGAACTCCTCGACATCACCCGCGCCTGCTACGACCGCTACCACGAGAAGTTCGAAGAGCCCTACCCCTTCGACTCCTACGACCAGGCGTTCGTCCCCGAGTTCAACGCCGGCGCCATGGAGAACCCCGGCCTCGTCACCTTCCGCGACGACTTCGTCTACCGCTCCGCCGTCACCGACACCGAACGCCAGACCCGCGCCATGGTCATCGCCCACGAGATGGCCCACATGTGGTTCGGCGACCTCGTCACCCTCCAGTGGTGGGACGACATCTGGCTCAACGAGTCGTTCGCCGAGTACATGGGCTACCAGACCCTCACCGAAGCCACCCGCTTCACCGACACCTGGACCGACTTCGGCGTCGTCCGCAAATCCTGGGGCTACGACGCCGACCAACGCCCCTCCACCCACCCCGTCGCCCCCGAGAACGTCGACGACACCGCCTCCGCCCTGCTCAACTTCGACGGCATCTCCTACGCCAAGGGCGCCTCCGCCCTGCGCCAACTCGTCACCTGGCTCGGCGAGAAGAACTTCCTCGCCGGCATCAACACCCACTTCGCCCGCCACAGGTTCGCCAACGCCACCCTCGCCGACTTCATCGACTCCCTCGCCGCCCACACCGACCGCGACGTCCACGCCTGGGCCGACGCCTGGCTGCGCACCACCGGAGTCGACACCCTCACCCCCACCGTCAGCGGCGCCAACGGCGACCGCACCCTGACCGTCGCCCACCACGGCAGCCGCCCCCACCGCGTCGCCGTCGGCCTCTACGACCTCGACCTCGCCGACGAGGGCCGCCACCTCACCCTGCGCCGACGCCTCGAAGTCGACATCCCGCAGAGCGCCCCCCAGCCCATCGGCAAGCTCCCCGCCCTCCTCCTGCTCAACGACGGCGACCTCACCTACACCAAGATCCGCTTCGATCCCGAGTCCTTCACCACCGTCCGCAGCAACCTCTCCGGCCTGCCCGACCCGCTCACCCGCGCCGTCGTCTGGAACGCCCTGCGCGACGCCGTCCGCGACGGAGAACTCGCCCCCGCCGCCTACCTCGAAGCAGCCCGCGCCCACCTCCCGCAGGAAACAGACCTCGCCCTCACCCAAGGCGTCCTCGCCTTCGCCGCCGGCCAGATCGCCGACCGCTACGTCACCCCCGAAGAGCGCCCCGCCGCCCTCGCCACCCTCACCACCCTGTGCCGCGACCTCATCCGCCGCACCGAGGACGGCGACCACCCCGGCCTGCGCCTCATCGCCGTACGCCACTTCATCGCCGTCGCCGCCCACCCCGACACCATCGCCGCCTGGCTCGCCGACGGCATCGTCCCCGGCGGCCCCGAACTCGACCCCGACCTGCGCTGGCGCATCCTCGCCCGGCTCGCCGTCCTCGGCGCCACCGACGCCGAAGCCATCGCCGCCGAACTCGACGCCGACCCCTCAGCCACCGGCCGGGAAGGCGCCGCCCGCTGCCGCGCCGCCCTCCCCGACGCGGCCGCCAAGGAACAGGCCTGGGCGGCCATGTTCTCCTCCGACGGCCTCTCCAACTACCTCTTCAACGCCACCGCCCAGGGCTTCTGGCAGCCCGAGCAGACCGACCTCGTCAGCGGCTACGTCCCCCGCTTCTTCGAGGACGCCGTCACCGTCGCCGCCCGCCGCGGCCCCGCCATCGCCGAGGCCGTAGGACGCTGGGCGTTCCCCGCCCACGCCGTCGACCCCGAGATCCTGCGCCTGGGCGAGCAGTGCCTCGCGACCGCCGGACCCACCCCCGCCCTGCGCCGCAAACTCGTCGACCAACTCGACGACCTCACCAGGGCGCTGCGAGTCCGCACCACCGGCCTGCCCCAGCGGTGACCGACCGGCGGGCCGCCGGTGACCGGCCCGCGGCCCGCCGATGCCGACCCGTCCCCGCTCCCACGAAAACGGCGGACCCGCCCGCCCGAGCCGACGCGCAGACCCCTACAGCGGGCCCCGGCGCAGCTCAGCCCGGCGCACGCCCCCTTCACGCGGTCCCGCACGCCGGTTGCCCACCCCGGCAGCCGGCGTCGGCCCCGGATCCTCCAGGACGAAGCCCGACCGCTCCAGGAAGCGTTCCCCCGGCGCCCATCCCGGCGGGACCGTCGCCGTCACCCGCGTGACGCCCCCCGCACGCGCCAGCAACGCGCCGGCCACCGCCCGCCCCAGGCCCCGCCGCCGGGCCTCCGGCGCCAGCAGGAACATGCCCACCGCCACCGCACCCGGCTCCGGATGATCCCGCACGGCGTCCACCACGCCCGCCACCACACCCGCCCACTCCACCAGCAGCACCACCTTGTCCTGCGGCGCCGCCCCCTCCGGCAGCGCATAGAACAGGCTCTGCACGTCACCCGGCGCCGACGGCAGCCCCGTCGCCGCGACGAACCAGTCCTCGCACTCCTCGAACAGCGCGAGCAGCGCGGCCTCGTCCCCGGGACCCGGCTCACGCACCACCACCGGCTCACCCTCCCACTCCAACTCCCACCCCGACTCCCACTCCCGCCCCGGCACAGACTCCTGCCTTCCCACGCACCACACCTCGCTCGACCGTAGACGTCCGGCAGGGGCCCACACCCCCACCCGCATTCCCCCTACGGGAGTACCCCCTTTCGAGTACCGATCTCCGAGCTTTCGCGCGCGCCCACGCAACCCCGTACAAGCTGGAATCCCGCTGCCCCGCGCCAGCCCGGAGGAGCCCCATGAGCACGCCGCCCCTCGCCTCAGGCCCCCAAGGCCCCGACGCCCTCAGGCCGTTGCTCGCGACCGTCCTCGACGCCCTCGACGCCGGCGCCCGCTCACGCGGCGGCCCGCTCCCCGCCGGCGGACCCGACGCCGTGACCGCCCGACTCGCCCACACCGTGGGCGACATCCTGCCGACCCACGGCGACCCCCACGCCCTGCGCACCCTCGTACACGCCCTCGCCGAAGGCTCCGCCGACCCCGCCCACCCCCACTGCGCCGCCCACCTGCACTGCCCGCCCCTCGCCGTCGCCACCGCAGCCGACCTCGCCGCCTCCGCCCTCAACCCCTCCCTCGACTCCTGGGACCAGGCCCCCGCCGCCTCCGCCCTCGAAACCCTCGTCACCCGCGCCCTCGCCGCCCTCGCCGGCCTCGCCGACGCCCTCGTCACCACCGGCGGCACCGAAGCCAACCACCTCGCCCTCCTCCTCGCCCGCGAAACCCACGGCCCCACCCTCCACCTCGTCTGCGGAGCGAACGCCCACCACTCCCTGCCCCGCGCCGCCTGGCTCCTCGGCCTCCCCCCACCCCTCATCCTCCCCACCCCCACCGGCACCCTCGACCCCACCGCACTCCACCAGGCCCTCACCACCCGCCCCCACCCCCACCCACCCGTCGTCGTGGCCGCCACCGCAGGCACCACCGACGCAGGCCTCATCGACCCCCTCCCCGCCATCAGCGACCTGTGCCGCACCCACGGCGCCCGCCTCCACATCGACGCCGCCTACGGAGGCGGACTCCTCTTCAGCGACCGCCACCGCCCCAAACTCGCCGGCCTCGACACCGCCCACACCGTCACCCTCGACCTGCACAAAATCGGCTGGCAACCCGCCGCCGCCGGACTCCTCGCCGTCCACGACCCCCACGACCTCACCGCCCTGCACCACCACGCCGACTACCTCAACGCCGCCGACGACACCGACGCCGGCCTCCCCGACCTCCTCGGCCGCTCCCTGCGCACCACCCGCCGACCCGACGTCCTCAAGATCGCCGCCACCCTCAAAACCCTCGGCCGCACCGGCCTCGGCGCCCTCGTCGACCAGGTCTGCGACCACGCCCGACACCTCGCCGACCTCATCACCGCACACCCCCGCCTCCAACTCCACGCCCCACCCACCATCAGCACCGTCCTCTTCCGCCCCACCGACGCCACCGACACCACCGTCGCCGAGACCCGCCGCCGCCTCCTCACCGAAGGCCGAGCCGTCCTCGGCCGCGCCCGCCTGGACGGCCGCCTCTGGCTCAAAGCCACCCTCCTCAACCCCCACACCCGCCCCGCAGACCTGACCGCCCTCCTGCACCTGGTGGAAGGAAACACCCCCACATGAGCACGCCCCCACCCCACGACACCGACACCCCCCGCGACCTCGTCGGCATCGGCATCGGCCCCTGCAACCTCTCCCTCGCCGCCCTCGCCCACCCCCTCGCCGAACTCGACGCCGTCTTCTACGAACAACGCCCCCGCTTCGACTGGCACCCCGGCCTCCTCATCGACGGCGCCCGCATCCAGGTCCCCTTCCTCGCCGACCTCGTCACCCTCGCCGACCCCACCAGCCCCTGGACCTTCCTCAACTACCTCAAAACCCACCACCGCCTCTACCCCTTCTACTTCGCCGAGCGCTTCCACACCCACCGCGCCGAATACGACGCCTACTGCCGCTGGGTCGCCGACAACCTCCCCGGACTCCACTTCCGCCACCAGGTCGACGCCGTCCGCTGGAACCCCGAACACGACGTCTTCGAAGTCGACTTCACCCACCTCGACACCGACGGCGAAGCCGAAGCCCTCGGTCGCACCCACACCCGCAACATCGTCCTCGGCATCGGCACCCAGCCCCACATCCCCGACCCCCTGCGCCCCCTCGTCGACGCCCCCGGCGTCCCCGTCGTCCACGCCACCGACTACCTCACCCATCGCGACACCCTCCTCGCCGCCGGCCACATCACCGTCGTCGGCTCAGGACAGTCCGGCGCCGAGATCTTCCTCGACCTCCTCCGCCACCGCCCCACCGGCCGCGAACAACTCCACTGGATCGGCCGCACCCACGCATTCGCCCCCATGGAGTACTCCAAACTCGGCCTCGAACACTTCACCCCCGACTACACCCGCTACTTCCACGCCCTCCCCGAAAACGTCCGAGACCGCCTCACCGACGCCCAATGGCAACTCCACAAAGGCATCGACGCCGGCACCCTCTCCGCCATCCACGACGAGCTCTACCGCCGCACCCTGAACGGCGACTGGCCCGACACCGTCCTCACCCCCGGCGTACGCGTCCGCACCGCAGGACGCATCGCCACCACCAAAATCGAACTCCACCTCGAACACCTCCAGCAGAACACCCGCACCCGCCTCACCACCGACGCCGTCGTCCTCGCCACCGGCCACCGCGAACGCCCCCTCGACCGCATCCTCGCCGGCCTCGACCCCTACATCCGCCGCGACAACAGCGAACGCCCCCGCATCGACGAACACTTCCGCCTCGTCCTCGACCCCTCCGTCACCGCCACCGGCTGCAACGTCTACGTCCAGAACGCCGAACGCCACACCCACGGCGTCGGCACCCCCGACCTCGGCCTCGCCGCCTGGCGCAGCGCCACCATCCTCAACACCCTCACCGCCAAGGAGCCCTACCTCCTCCCCACCCGAACCGCCTTCACCACCTTCGGCCTCGAACAACCACCACAACACCGCATCCCACCCGCCCGACAGGCCCCCACCCTCACCCCCCTCGTCGACCGCCGCCAGCCCCCACCGCCGACCCCCTCCCGCACACGCGAAAGGCGGTGATCACGCAACAGCCGAACCGGCCACCGCGCAACCACCGCCCACCGCCCCGGAACGCCTAGAACACCGGCGTACCGTCCCGCGTCAACTTCCAGTCCACCGACGCGAAGTCCTTCGGGTCCAGCACACCCTTCGCCGTCACCCACTCCGAGATCCGCGTACGGATCTCCGTCGACTCCGACCACAGCTCCTGCGCCGCCGCCACATGCGGGAACGCGCCACCACCGTTGGCCCGGTAGTTGTTCACCGCCAGCACGAACTGCTGCCCGTCCGCCAGCGGCGCACCCTGGAACGTCAGGTTCCTGATCCGCGAACCGGCGGGCTGCGCCACATCGATGTCGTACGACAACCCCGACACGTAGTCGTAGTTGTAATCCGGCCGGTTGTTCGCGTTCGTCAGCTTCTCCACGTCCACCACCACACCGGCAGCCGTCTGCACGAAATACTCCGCCGAATACTCCAGATACGCCCGCACCTGCGCACCCGTCAGCAACTTCGCCACCAACGTGTTGTCGTACACGTACAGGCTCGACAGGTCCCGGATCGTCACCTTGCCCGCCGGGATCTCCGACGTCCGCGAGAACGGCGACGCCTGCGCGATCACCGGCAGCGACGCGTACGACGTCCCCGCCAGCGCCGCCTTCACCACGTCCTCCTGCACCTTCGTGATCAGATCGATGATCGGAGCGTCCTTGTACCGCGCCTCCACCGTCGTCAACGTCTCCGTCGCCGACCCCACCACCTGATTGACGTACTTCACGACCTTCGCGTGCTCGTCGCTCAACAACCTCGTGATCTTCGGATCGTCCGCCACCGTGTTCGAGTTCAACACCTTCGACGAAACCGACTCGACGACCCACCTCCCCTTCTCGAACACCAGCGACACATCGAACACCGACAACCGCTCCGCAAAAGCCAACGGCTCCGAAAGCACCACCGCCCGGCCCGTCTTCGCGTTCGTCACCCGCAGCTCGGGAATCTCCACATGCGCATGCCCGACCAGAATCGCATCGATGTCCGGCACCTGCTGCGCCACCAGAGCCGCGGAATTCTCCACATACGGCAACTGATCACCGTACGACGACGTACCCGACGAACCCGAGTGCGCCGACACGATCACCACATCCGCACCCAGCGACTTCAACCGCGGCACCCACTTCGCCGCCTGCTCCTCCAGACCCGGGAACGCCAGCTTCCCCTGCACATACGCCTTGTCCCAGATGGCGATACCCGGATTCGTCAGACCGAGCACCGCCACCTTCACCGGCGGCGCACCCTTCACACAGAACGTCTTCATCACATACGGCACGAACGCCGGCCGCAACGTCTTCGCGTCCACCGCATTCGCCCCGAGCAACGGGAACCGCAACTGCGACTCGAACTTCCGCAGCGTCTCGATCCCGTAGTTGAACTCGTGATTGCCCAGCGCCGCCGCGTCGTACCCGATCGCGTTCATCGCCTGCGCCATCGGATGCACCGGACCACCCTTGGCGGTGATCGGATCCACCTTCGCGTAGTAATACGTCAGCGGAGTCCCCTGGATCGTGTCACCCGCATCCACCAGGAGCGTGTTCTCGCGCCCCTTCTCCTCCCGGATCCGGTTCACCAGCGTCGAGATACGCGCCAGCCCCTGCGCATTGCCCGCCGCGTCCTTGTACTCCGCGTCCTTGAAGTAGTCCCAGTTGAAGACATGACCATGCAGGTCCGTCGTCCCCATCACCGTCAGCGCGTACCGCTTCGGCTCCCGCACCGGCTTCACCGGCTTCCCCCCGGCCGCCGCCTGAGCCGACGGAGCCGCCACCGCACCCGCGATCGCCACCCCCGCCCCGGTCACAGCGGACTTCTTCAGGAACTTCCGGCGGTTCAACGGCATGTCTCTTACTCCTCGGGGGAAGGCCAATGACGCGCGTAGATTCTGACCCGGCCACGACCGACCGCAACAGGTCCAGGAGGTTGCGATCTGGTGACCAGCACGGTCAACTCCGCCCAGGGAACAGGGAAAGCCGTGACAAGGTAGGACGTATGGCCACCCCCCACGAACCCCCGTACGGCACCCCCCACGCCCCCCTCCTCACCGTCCACGGCCAGGCCGAACTCGAAGTCGACCCCGAGATCGCCCGCCTCGCCGTCACCCTCACCGCCCGCGGCCGCGACCGCCGCACCACCCTCGACGACCTCACCCACCGCAACACCACCGCCCTCACCCTCATCAAGTCCTACGGCCAAGCAGTCGCCGACCTCTCCACCGGCGCCCTGTCGATCACCCCCGAACTCGGCGAACGCAGCCGAGGCGAACACGTCCGCACCTACCACGGCACCCTCCGCCTCACCGCCGACCTCACCGACTTCACCGCCCTCGGCGAACTCACCACCCGCCTCGCCGACCTCGACCTCACCACCGTCGACGGCCCCTGGTGGACCCTCCACCCCCACTCACCCGCCCACCGCCACGCCCGAGAGCAAGCCGTACACGACGCCCTGCAACGAGCCCGGGAATACGCCGAAGCCCTGAACACCACCCTGGCCGCACTGATCCAACTCGCCGACACCGGCTCCGCAGTCACCGGCCTCCACCCCCGAACACACCGCACCGCCCGCATGACCCGATCGGCCGCCATGGCACATGACGAATCCACACCCGAGCCCCTCGACCTCGAACCCCAGCGCCAGCAGGTCAGAGCAGAGGTCAGCGCCCATTTCACGATGAATCCACCACGACTCTGACCGGCCCCCGAATTCACCCGTTCGAGAAAATGCTCATCAGAGCGGAAGACCGCACAATTTATAAGTTGTCAACAACCCTTCACTCAAAGGTTGTTGAGCAGCCATGTGCCACCAATTCCCTACCCACCGGTAAGACATAAGCTCGAAACATGCGCCGAGCAAAAATCGTCTGCACCCTGGGCCCCGCCACCGACACATACGACCAGCTCAAAGCCCTGGTCGACGCCGGAATGGACGTAGCCCGCTTCAACCTCAGCCACGGCACCCACGCCGAACACGAGGAGCGCTACCACCACGTACGCAAGGCCTCCGACGAGACCGGCCACAGCGTCGGAACCCTCGCCGACCTTCAAGGCCCGAAGATCCGCCTCGGCCACTTCACGCAAGGTCCCGTACTCCTCGAACGCGACGACACCTTCACCATCACCGTCGAAGAAGGCGTCGCAGGCGACGGCACCCTCTGCGGCACCACCCACGCCGGCCTCGCCCAGGACGTCACCCCCGGCGAACGCATCCTCGTCGACGACGGCAAAGTCTGCCTCGAAGTCACCCACGTCGACGGCCCACGCGTCCACACCCGCGTCATCGAAGGCGGCGTCATCTCCGACCACAAGGGACTCAACCTCCCAGGCGTCGCCGTCTCCGTCCCCGCCCTCTCCAAAAAAGACGAAGAAGACCTCCGCTGGGCGCTCCGCACCGGCTTCGACGTCATCGCCCTCTCCTTCGTCCGCACCGGCCGCGACATCGTCGACGTCCACCGCATCATGGACGAAGAAGGCCGCCGCCTCCCCGTCATCGCCAAAATCGAAAAACCCCAGGCCGTCGAGAACATCGACGACATCGTCGCCGCCTTCGACGGAATCATGGTCGCCCGAGGCGACCTCGGCGTCGAAATGCCCCTCGAACAGGTCCCGATCGTCCAGAAACGCGCCATCAAACTCGCCAAACGCAACGCAAAACCGGTGATCGTCGCCACCCAGATGCTCGACTCCATGATCGAGAACTCCCGCCCCACCAGGGCGGAAGCCAGCGACGTCGCCAACGCCGTCATCGACGGCACCGACGCCCTCATGCTCTCCGGCGAGACCAGCGTCGGCAAACACCCCATCCAGACCGTCCACACCATGGCGAAAATCGTCGAAGCGGCCGAGCAGGACATCCTCGCCAAAGGCCTCCCCGACCTCACCGAGAACAACAAACCCCGCACCCAGGCCGGCGCCGTCGCCCGCGCCGCCGCCGAGATCGGCGACTTCCTCGACGCGAAATTCCTCGTCGCCTTCACACAGAGCGGCGACACCGTCCGTCGACTCTCCCGCTACCGCTCCCCGATCCCGCTCCTCGCCTTCACCCCCGAACCGGCGACCCGCTCCCAGCTCAACCTGACCTGGGGCGTCGAAACCTTCCTCGGCCCCGCCGTGGCCTCCACCGACGCGATGGTCGACCAGGTCGACGAACTGCTGCTGCGCCACGGCCGCTGCCGCAAGGGCGACGTGGTCGTGATCACCGCAGGCTCCCCGCCCGGCGTCTCGGGCTCGACGAACCTCGTCCGGGTCCACCACGTGGGCGAGGACGACAGCCCGAAGTAGGGGTCAGTGCTTGGGGCCGACGTGGGCGTCGAGGAGAGCGACCTGCGCCTTCTTGGCGACGGAGATGTTGTAGGGGTTTCCGTTGCGGGTGCAGTGCGTCCACTCGATGCCCAGCTTCTCGAGGGTGTCGGTGAAGAGTCGCCGGATGTCGTCGGAGACGTTGGTGAAGAAGTACCGGGGATACTCGTAGCGCTTGCGCTCACCGGCGACGATGCGGGTCGTCCAGTTGGTGATACGGCACCCGTCGGAGTGGATGAGGCCCCGGATGAATTCCCAGGGGTAGGCGTCGACGATGGCCTGCTGCCACGCTTCGAGCTTGATGGGCCGCTCGTGTTTCTTGCCGGGGCCGTGCTGGGGGAACATGCAGGTCCAGTGTCTTGTGTATGACTTCACCTCGACGCAGCCCGCCTTATGGCGCTGACTGACACTGGGGAGTGGCATCACGTTACGCATAGCCTCTTCGGCGGCGACGATCAGGCCGACCTGGGATGCGTTGCAAAAGACGGACAGATGGTGCTGCTTCGGCTTGGAGACGATGTGTCCGTCGCCGAGATAAAGCCCCAGCAGGTATGAATACGCCGTCTCATCGAACTGGCGGTCCGTGCACTTGGGACAGTCCGTCGGCTGTTCGTACGTCTCTCCGCGTACTCTGCGGTCCTCGCTGCGCCACCACCCGACCGTTCCGCGAGGAATGGTCAGACGCTCCGCGACGACTCGATTGGCGACACCTTGCCGCATGAGTGCGACGGCTTGAGCCCGAATCGAAGGGCTGTGCTGTTCCATGTGCCCAGATTGATGGAGCGGTCAGGGCGGCACGCGGCAAAAAAGCGGATGTTCACGAGAACGGGAACATCCGCTTTTCTTTCGCGACCTTGGGAACCAAGGAAAAGTGCCCCGAGTCGGATTCGAACCGACGCTGGATGGGTTTTGAATCCATGGCCTCTACCGCTGGGCTACCGGGGCCCCTTCGAAACGAAGGTCAGCGGTCACCCGCTGTGTCACCACCTTACCGCAGCTAGGTAGGCTCTTGTCAGCAGTACCCGCCCCTGAACGAGGAGCCCCCGTGACCGCCCCCGAGTCGCCCCAGCCCGTAGACGCGCCCGACGACGACAAGTCGCACGTGCCTCCGCTGACGACCCGTGTCGTCATCGCCGAGGACGAGGCGCTGATCCGCCTCGACCTCAAGGAGATGCTGGAGGAGGAGGGCTACAGCGTCGTCGGCGAGGCCGGTGACGGTGAGCAGGCCGTCGAGCTGGCCCGTGAGCACAAGCCGGACCTCGTGATCCTCGATGTGAAGATGCCGAAGCTGGACGGCATCTCGGCGGCGGAGAAGATCGCCGAGGAGCGGATCGCGCCGGTGCTGATGCTGACGGCGTTCTCGCAGCGGGACCTGGTGGAGCGGGCGCGGGACGCGGGTGCGATGGCGTATCTGGTGAAGCCGTTCAGCAAGAGTGATGTCGTCCCGGCGATCGAGATGGCGGTTTCGCGGTTCACGGAGCTGCGTGAGCTGGAGAACGAGGTCGCGGATCTGACGCTGCGGTTGGAGACGCGGAAGCTGGTGGACCGGGCGAAGTCGATCCTGCAGACGGAGTACGGGCTGACGGAGCCGGCGGCGTTCCGGTGGATCCAGAAGACGTCGATGGATCGTCGGATGTCGATGCAGCAGGTGGCCGAGGCGGTCATTCAGGACGCGGACGAGAAGAAGGCGAACAAGGGTTAGTTCCTGCGGCGCTCTGTGCGCATGACGAAGGCCCGCGCCCGGAGAAGGGGTGCGGGCCTTCGTCGTGTGTGAGGGGGGTGGGTCAGTCCTCGCCGAGGTAGGCCTTGCGGACGGACTCGTCGTGGAGGAGGTCCTGGCCGGTGCCGGAGAGGACGATCTTGCCGATCTCCATGACGTGGCCGTGGTCGGCGAGCGAGAGGGCGGCCTGGGCGTTCTGCTCGATGAGCAGGATGGTCATGCCCTGGGACTTGAGCTCGGCGATGGTGGCCATGATCTTCTGCATCATGATGGGGGAGAGGCCCATGGAGGGCTCGTCCAGCATGAGGAGTTTGGGCTGGGACATGAGGGCGCGGCCCATGGCGAGCATCTGCTGTTCGCCGCCGGAGAGGGTGCCTGCGGCCTGCTTGCGGCGTTCTCCCAGGATGGGGAAGAGGTCGTAGGCGCGCTGGATGTCCTTCTCGATGCCTGCCTTGTCGTTGCGGAGGAAGGCGCCGAGGCGGAGGTTGTCCTCGATCGTCATGCGGGGGAAGATGTGCCGGCCCTCGGGGGAGTGGGCGAGGCCCTGCGAGACGATGTTGTGGGCGGGGATCTTCTTCAGCGATTTGCCGTTGAATTTGATCTGGCCGCCGACGGGCTTGAGGAGTCCGGAAAGGGTGCGCAGGGTGGTCGTCTTGCCGGCGCCGTTGGTGCCGATGAGGGTGACGACTTCGCCGGCTTCGACCTTGAACGAGATGCCTTTGACGGCTTCGATCTTGCCGTAGGCGACCCGGAGGTCCTCGACTTCGAGCAGTGCGGTCATCGGTCGTTCTCCTTGCCGGGCGCGGCGTCCGCAGTGGTGTCGGCGCTGTCGGCGTGTGCTTCGGCGGCCTCGACTTCGGCGAGTTCTTCGTCGCCGGGGGCGCTTTCGAAGGGTTCGCCGAGGTAGGCGGCGACGACGCGTTCGTCGCCCTGGACGGTGGCGCTGTCGCCTTCGACGAGTTTTTCGCCTTGGACGAGGACGGCGACGCGGTCGCAGAGGTTGAAGATGAAGCGCATGTCGTGCTCGATGACGAGGACGGCGATGCCCTTGTCGCGGATGGCGAAGACGAGTTCTTCGGTGGCGCGGGTTTCCTGGGGGTTCATGCCGGCGGTGGGCTCGTCCAGGAGGAGGAGGCCGGGTTCGCTGGCCAGGGCTCGCGCGATCTCGAGCTTGCGCTGTTCGCCGTAGGGGAGGTTGCGGGCGAGGTGGTCGGCCTTTTGCTCCAGGCCGATGAACTCGAGCAGTTCCATGGCGCGTTCGCGGGAGGCGGCTTCGGCCTTGTGGAAGGCGGGGAGGCGCAGGACGGCCGACCAGAAGCCTTCTTTGGTGCGGGTGTGGCGGCCGACCAGGACGTTTTCCAGGACTGTCATGTTGCCGAAGAGGCGGATGTTCTGGAAGGTGCGGGCGATGCCTGCGGCCGTGACCTTGAAGGATTTGGGCGGCAGGACTTTGTCCTTGTAGCGGACTTCGCCTTCGGTGGGGATGTAGAGGCCGGTGAGGCAGTTGAAGAAGGTGGTCTTGCCGGCGCCGTTGGGGCCGATGAGACCGACGATTTCTCCGGCGTTGACGTGGAGGTCGACGTCGCGGACGGCGGTGAGGCCGCCGAAGCGCATGGTGACGCCGCGGGCGTCGAGGACCCTTTCGCCGGTGGGGGCGACCGTGGTGGTGGTGTCGGTGGTCATGGTGGTCAGGCCCCTGCCTTCGTCAGGACGGTGGGAGCTTCCGCGTCCTCGTGGAACTCGAGCTGACGTCGCCGGTTGGGGATGAGGCCCTCCGGGCGGAAGCGCATCAGCAGGATGAGTGCGAGGCCGAAGGCGAAGAGCTGGTAGTCGCCGAGGAACTGGAGTTTGTTGGGGATGAGGAAGAGGAGGGAGGCGCCGATGAGGGGGCCGCCGATGGTGCCCATGCCGCCGAGGACGACTGCGGCGAGGAGGAAGGCGGAGTTGGGGGGGATGGGGCCGGCGAAGACGTACTGCTCGGGGGTCACGGTGTAGGTGACGTGGGCTTGTACGGTGCCGGCGAGTCCGGCGAGGGAGGCGCCGACGGCGAAGGCGATGAGTTTGACGCGGAAGCCGTTGATGCCCATGGCGAGGGCGGCGGTCTCGTCTTCGCGGATGGCGACCCAGGCGCGGCCGATGCGGGAGTCTCCGCTGCGTCGGAAGACGGTCACGACGATGGCGGTGATGATCAGCATCAGGAAGAAGTAGTTGGCGAAGCGGCCGATGCTGAAGCCGGCGATGTCGTGGACGGCGCCGAAGTCGAATCCGAGGATGTCGAGGTTCGGGATGGAGGAGATGCCGTTGGAGCCGTTGGTGATGTCGGGTCCGGAGGTGCCGTCGAGGTTGTTGGCGGTGATGCGGAAGATCTCTCCGAAGCCGAGGGTGACGATGGCGAGGTAGTCGCCGCGCAGTCGCAGGGTGGGGGCGCCGATGAGGACGCCGAAGACGAGGGAGGCGGCGGTGCCGACGAGGGCGGCGGCCCAGAAGGGGAAGTGGACGCCGAAGGGGGAGCTGGGGGAGCCGGAGACGAGGGAGGCGGCGTAGGCGCCGACGCCGAGGAAGGCGACGTAGCCGAGGTCGAGGAGTCCGGCGAGGCCGACGACGATGTTGAGGCCGAGGGCGACGGTGGCGAAGATGAGGATGTAGACGCCGACGGTGGCGTACTGGTCGTCGGTCTGGGTGAAGGGGAAGAGTGCGGCGGCGACGAACGCGCCGCAGGTGGTGATGTTCTGGTGGCGGGCGGTGATCTGGCCTGCCTGGGCGACGAGGCCGGCCTTGTTGACGGCGGTGAAGCCGAAGCCCGCGGTGATGAGGAAGCCGACGAAGAGTTCGTCGTACTCGGTGCCGATGCCGTAGGTGAAGACGGTGAGGCCGATGGCGAGGACGGCGACGATGATGAGGATCTCGGCGTAGGAGGGGAGCTTGCCGACGGGCTTGGCGGTGCCGGAGCCGAAGGCTGCCTTGATGGTCTCCCACTGGTGGGCGGCCTTGTGCTTGTTGTGCTCCCACGCGGAGTCGTCGGGGTCGATCGGGTCGGCCTCGGGGTGCTCGAAGGGCAGGGCGAGGGCGCCGATGAGGGCGGCGAGGCTGCCTATGGCGACGAGGTAGCCGCCGAGTTCGAGGTTGACGATGCCGCCGAGTTCGGTGCTGATCGCGATGACCGTGTACCAGCTGGTGGCGAAGGTGGCGAGGGCGGCGAATTTGATGGCGCCGTCGCCGCCGGCGGGGACGAGCCAGCCGAGGCCCTTGATGCCGTAGGTGGCGAGGGCGAAGAGGGTGGTGAGGGCGGCGCCGATGAGGACGAGGACCTGGAGGCCGCCGGGGTAGCCGTAGACGGTGAGGTCGCCGGGGAAGGCGGAGGTCCAGGTCCAGGCGAGGAAGGTGGAGATGAGGGTGAGGACGGCGCCGCCGGTGGCGAGGGCGCGGCCGGCTGCTGCGGGGATGCCGATGAGGCCGGCCTGGGCGGAAGCGGGGGTGTCGAACGCTTCGGCGGTGGTGGTCTGTGTCGTCATCGGTGTCACGCCCTGTCCGCGACGCGCTCGCCGAGCAGGCCTTGTGGCCGCAGCAGGAGCACGAGGATGAGGAGTACGAAGGCCCAGACGTCGGCCCAGGCGTTGCTGCCGAACTGGCCCATGCCGGGGATGTCGGCGATGTAGGCGGTGGCGAGGGTTTCGGCGATGCCGAGGACGATGCCGCCGATCATGGCTCCGTAGATGTTGCCGATGCCGCCGAGGACGGCCGCGGTGAAGGCCTTGAGGCCGAGGAGGAAGCCCATGGTGAAGGAGATCTGGCCGTACTTGAGGCCGTAGGCGACGCCTCCGATGGCGGCGAAGGCGGCGCCGAGGGCGAAGGCGACCACGATGATGCGGTCGGTGTTGACGCCCATGAGTTTGGCGGTGTCGGGGTCCTGGGCGGTGGCCTGCATGCCGCGGCCGGTGCGGGTCTTCATGACGAAGTAGCCGAGGAAGGCCATGCTCAGGGGGGCGGCGACGAGCAGGAAGACGTCGCCGGTCTGGATGGTGACGTTGCCGATGTTGAAGGGGCCGCCGTCGATCTGGGGGAAGACGCGGGCGGACTTGGCCTCGGGGTACCAGGCCCAGACGGCCTGCTGGAGGGCGAGGGAGAGGCCGATGGCGGTGATGAGCGGGGCGAGGCGCGGTGCGTTGCGGAGGGGACGGTAGGCGAACCGTTCCGCTCCCACGGCGACGGTGACGGAGACCATCACGGCTCCGACGAGCATCAGTGGCAGGGCGATCGCCATGGAGGTGCCGTCGGGCAGTACGTACGCGTAGACCGTGAGAGCGCCGAACGCTCCGGTCATGAAGATCTCGCCGTGGGCGAAGTTGATGAGCTGGACAATGCCATAGACCATTGTGTAGCCGATGGCGACAAGGCCGTACATGGATCCCAGTAGCAGGCCGTTGACCAGCTGCTGCGGCAGTTCGTTCACCGCATGTCCTCCGAGACGGTTCGGATGTTTCGACGGGGGGCCGGATGCGAGTCCGCGCGGGGCGCTTGTGGAACAGCGCCCCGCGCGGCTCGGCTGTGGTGCGGGTGTGGTTGTCAGCCGGAGTAGGTGCCGGACTTGACGGCCTTCCAGGCACCGTTCTCGACGGCGTAGACGGTGAGCTGCTTGTTGGTGGCGTCGCCGTACTCGTCGAAGGAGACCTTGCCGGTCACGCCGTCGAAGGAGACGTTCTGGACGGCTGCGGTGACCTTGGCGCGGGCGTCGTCGGGGAGCTTGCCGCCGTTGTCGTCGACGACCTTCTTGACGGCCTCGATGATGGCCCAGGCGGAGTCGTAGGAGTAACCGCCGTAGGCGGCGTACTCCTCCTTGTAGCCGCCGGCCTTGTAGTTGGCGACGAACTCCTTGGCGGAGGGGAGCTGCTCGACGGGGGCGCCGACGGAGGTGGCGAGGTCGCCGGTGGCGTCGGAGCCGGCCAGCTTGATGAAGGTCGGGTCGAAGATGCCGTCGCCGCCGACCACGGGGATCTTGGCGCCGGCGGCCTTGATCTGCTTGCTGAGGGGGCCGGCCTGCGGGTATTCGCCGCCGTAGTAGACGACGTCGGCGCCGGAGTTCTTCACCTGGGTGGCGACGGCGGAGAAGTCCTTGGAGTCGGGGTTGATGTGCTGGGTGCCCGCGATGGTGCCGCCGAGCTTCTTGAACTCCGCGGTGAAGGTGCTGGCGAGGCCGGCTCCGTAGGTCTTCTTGTCGTCGATGACGAAGACCTTCTTCTTCTTGGCGTCGTTGAAGACGTACTGGGCGGCGAACGGGCCCTGGATGGCGTCCGTGGTCGCGGTGCGGAAGTACGACTTGTAGGTGCGCTTCTTGGAGGTGGCCCAGTCGGTGCCCTGGGTGAGCGCGGGGTTGGTGTTGGCCGGGGAGACCTCGACGAGTTTGGCGTCGTCGAAGACCTTCTGCATCGACTCGGCGACCGAGGAGTTCAGCGGGCCGACCACGCCGAGGACGCTCTTGTCGGCGACGAGGGCGGAGGCGTTCTGCTGGCCGGCGGAGGGCTGCGCCTGGTCGTCCTTGGCGACGATCTTGAAGGTGACGCCGTCGACGAGCTTCTGCTTGTTGGCCGTCTTGGCGGCGAGGTCGACGGAGTTCTTGATGCCGAGGCCCAGCGCGGACAGGTCGCCGGTCAGCGGGGCGTCGACGCCGATGGTGACGGTGGTGCCGCCGCTGTCGGAGCCCTTGTCGTCGCCGCTGTCGCGCGAGCCGCAGGCGGTGAGGGTGAGTGCTCCCGCGGACAGCGCGGCGGTGATGGCGATGAGCGAACGTTGACGCACGTTCCAGTCCTTTCCCTGGGCGGCTCTCCCCCCTGGAAGAGGCCGAGTCGAGCGCGGACCTGGAGGGGTATTCCAGCCGCGCGGTGACTGGGCGTGACTCTAAGCGGGTGGAGGGAACGTGGAGGAGGGTCTGACGAAGGCTGTGACTCTCTTGTTATGACACGAGGTAATGCAGAGCGGTACTTGGTGGGTGGAACGGCGGAATTCAGGCCGATTCGCCCTGTCCGCATGCTGAGAATGTGCAGGACGACCCTGGGTGTGGTCAGGCGTCTCGGGTATTTTGGTGATTACCTAATATCGTTGCTGCAGGCGACCTGTAGGGCGTGTGAGAGGTCGTGCGCATAGCGCGGTCCCAGGATGAAACTCTGCACCTGCATTGCGCGCGCATTACGTAGAGTTACGTCTATGAAAGGGAGTCCGGCGTCCCGGGGGACTTTTCCGCATTCCGTCACGTGCATGGTGACGACGATCTTGCGGGCGGCGCCCGACTTCGTCCGGAACGGGGCGCGCGGGGCCGAGGTCAGGGAGAGGCCGTCGTATGGCTGCGTCATTCCGGTCACGGTGACCGCCGGTCCGGACTCCACGCCGAGCAGTACCTCGAAGGCGAAGGTGCGCGGTCGGGTGCCGGGCGGCACGGTGACCTCGCCGAGGTAGCTGACGTCCACCGTCTGCGCGGGGAACGGCAGTTCGGCCCTGACGGGCCGGGCGGCGGGCGGCCGGGTCGCGTACAGGTAGCCGCCGCCGGCGGCGAGGAGGGCCGCGGCGAGGAGGGCGTGTGCGGCGCGGCGGTGGGCGGTGTAGAGGCGGGCGAGCGGCCGGGTGGCGGGTCCGGCGGGCTCGGGGGTGGCGAGGGGATGGCCCTGGGTGCCCTCGCCGGGCTCGACCGGCCCGATGGCGTTCACTGCCAGGGGCCTTCGCCGGGGCCGCCGGAGCGGTACCAGTCCACGCAGCCCCTGTGGGCCTGACGGTCGATCAACTTCGCTGCGGCTGCCGCTCCTTGCTGCTTCTTCTCGGCGCGGGCGGAGTCCAGGACGGTCCGCAGGATGTCGTACTGGCCGTTGGAGAGCCCCATGGACTGGTAGTCGCCGTAGGTGTCGCTGTCGAGCATGACGTGCGACCAGTGGGCGACGATCCGTGTGCACAGCTCCTCGGGGGCGGCTGACGCGGTGGGCGCGGCTGACGTGGTGGGTGTGGAGGCGGCGGTGGGCGCGGCTGACGTGGTGGGTGTGGAGGCGGCGGTGGGCGCGGCGTCCGCAGGCCGGGGGGCCCGGTCGCAGGCGGTCGCCGTCGCCCCGGCCAGGGTCGCCGCCAGAAGGGCCGGCCCGAGCAGCCGTGCCGTCGCTCTCGCCCCCGGGGCGCTCGCCGTCGTCATGCCTGTGACGCTAGGCCGCCGGGGCGGCGCCGGGCAACGGGTGACGCCGCACCGGGTGTCGGGCGTCAGCTCCGGACGGCGGGCGCGTCGCGCAGCAGGCAGGTGAGCCGGGCGGTGCACACGCGCCGGCCCTCCTCGTCGCTGATCACGATCTCGTACGTGGCCGTGGAGCGCCCCCGGTGCACGGGGGTGGCGACTCCGGTCACCAGGCCGGAGCGGGCGCCGCGGTGGTGGGTGCAGTTCAGGTCGACGCCGACGGCGATCTTGGTGCTGCCGCCGTGCAGCATCGAGCCGACCGAGCCGAGGGTCTCGGCGAGGACCGCGGAGGCGCCGCCGTGGAGCAGCCCGTAGGGCTGGGTGTTGCCCTCGACGGGCATGGTGCCCACGACGCGGTCCGCGGACGCCTCGACGATCTCCACGCCCATGCGGGAGCCGAGATGTCCGGCGGAGAACAGGGCGGCGATGTCGATGCCGAGGGCGGCGTACTCGTCGATGACCTCTTGCGGGAACTTCACGTGCTGCTGCTCGCCCATGGGGTCCTGCTCCGTTCGTCGATCACATCCGGCGTCACTGAGCAAACGCTCAGTCGGTGGCCGATTGTTCCAGACGGACCACGACGGACTTGCTGGCCGGGGTGTTGCTGGTGTCGGCGGTGGCGTCCAGCGGGACCAGCACGTTGGTCTCCGGGTAGTACGCGGCGGCGCACCCGCGCGTGGTCGGGTAGAGCACGACCCGGAAGCCGGGCGCCCGCCGCTCCACCCCGTCCTCCCACTCGCTCACCAGGTCCACGTACGCCCCCTCGGCGAACCCGAGGACGCGCGCGTCCTCGGCGTTGACCAGGACGACCCGGCGGCCGTTCCTGATGCCGCGGTAACGGTCGTCGAGGCCGTAGATCGTGGTGTTGTACTGATCGTGCGAGCGCAGCGTCTGCAGCAGCAGCCGGCCCTCGGGCAGCTTCGGATACTCGACCGGCGCGGCGGTGAAGTTGGCCTTGCCGGTGGCCGTGGGGAAGCGCCGCTCGTCACGCGGGGCGTGCGGGAGGGTGAAGCCGCCCGGGCGACCGTCGGAGTCGCTCACGCGCGCGTTGAAGTCCTCGAAGCCGGGGATCACCCGCGCGATGCGGTCGCGGATCGTCGCGTAGTCCTTCTCGAACTCCTCCCACGGCGTCGCGCTGTTCTCGCCCAGCACCCGGCGGGCCAGCCGGCACACTATGGCCGGCTCGGACAGCAGGTGCGCGCTCGCGGGCGCGAGACGGCCCCGGGAGGCGTGCACCATACCCATGGAGTCCTCGACGGTCACGAACTGCGCGCCGCCGTCCTGCAGATCACGCTCGGTGCGCCCGAGGGTGGGCAGGATCAGGGCGCGTGCGCCGGTGACGACGTGCGAGCGGTTCAGCTTGGTCGACACGTGCACGGTCAGCCGGGCGCGCCGCATGGCGGCCTCGGTGACGTCGGTGTCGGGGGAGGCCGACACGAAATTGCCGCCCATGGCGAAGAACAACTTCGCCTCGCCGTCGCGCAGCGCGCGGATGGCCCGCACCACGTCGAAGCCGTGCGCGCGTGGCGGCGCGAACCCGAACTCCTTCTCCAGGGCGTCCAGGAAGGCCGGTGCGGGCCGCTCGAAGATGCCCATGGTGCGGTCGCCCTGCACGTTGGAGTGGCCGCGCACCGGGCACACGCCCGCGCCCGGGCGGCCGATGTTCCCGCGCAGCAGGAGGAAGTTGACGACCTCGCGGATGGTGGGCACGGAGTGCTTGTGCTGGGTGAGGCCCATGGCCCAGCAGACGATGGTGCGCTGCGAGGCGAGGACCATGCGCAGGGCTTCCTCGATCTGTGCGCGGCCGAGACCGGTCGCGGTGAGCGTCTCGTCCCAGTCGGCGGCCCGCGCCGTCTCGGCGAACTCCTCGAAGCCGTGGGTGTGTTCGGCGATGAACGCCTCGTCGAGCGCACCCTCGGTCTCCAGGACGAGCTTGTTGAGGAGACGGAAGAGCGCCTGGTCGCCGCCGATGCGGATCTGCAGGAACAGGTCGGTGAGCGCGGCGCCCTTGACCATGCCCTGCGGGGTCTGCGGGTTCTTGAAGCGCTCCAGGCCCGCCTCGGGCAGCGGATTGACGCTGATGATCTTCGCGCCGCCCGCCTTGGCCTTCTCCAGGGCGGAGAGCATCCGGGGGTGGTTGGTGCCCGGGTTCTGTCCGGCGACGATGATCAGGTCGGCCTGGTAGAGGTCCTCCAGCAGGACGCTGCCCTTGCCGATGCCGATGGTCTCCGACAGGGCCGAGCCGGAGGACTCGTGGCACATGTTGGAGCAGTCCGGCAGGTTGTTCGTGCCGAGTTCGCGGGCGAACAGCTGGTAGAGGAACGCGGCCTCGTTGCTGGTGCGGCCCGAGGTGTAGAAGACGGCCTCGTCGGGGGAGGCGAGGGCGGCCGTCTCCTCGGCGATGATGTCGAAGGCGCGCTCCCAGGTGACCGGCTCGTAGCGGTCGGCCCCTTCGGGCAGGTACATGGGGTGGGTGAGCCTGCCCTGCTGGCCCAGCCAGTAGCCGCTGCGGCCGGCGAGGTCGGCGACGGTGTGCGCGGCGAAGAACTCGGGGGTGACCCGCCGCAGGGTCGCCTCCTCGGCGACCGCCTTCGCGCCGTTCTCGCAGAACTCCGCGGCGTGCCGGTGCTCGGGCTCGGGCCACGCACAGCCCGGGCAGTCGAAGCCGTCCTTCTGGTTGACGCGCAGCAGCGTCAGCGCCGTGCGCTTCACGCCCATCTGCTGCCTGGCGATACGCAGGGAGTGCCCGACGGCCGGCAGGCCCGCTGCCGCGTGCTGGGGCTCGGCGACCCGCGGCGCGTCCTGGACCGGATCAGCTTTGGGCGGCTTCGATGCCATCGCGCGCTCTCCTTCGACCTGCCGTGTGTGCCGTGTGCCGTGCGTGCCGTGTGTGCCGTCCGGCGGGCGTGGCGCACGTCGTGCCGTGCGCACCGCCACACGGGATCCTCGCACGCGGCGCCGACAACGATCCCGTGTGGTACTGGTCACTGACACGGATACGGGCAAAGCCTGCGTGCGGGGGACGCCGGGCTGGGGCGCGGGGCTGGGTGGACGGCGGCGGCGGCGGACGGGCAAGGGGCACGGGGAGCCGGGGAGCCGGGAGCCGGGGAGTGCGGGCTCGTGCCGCGGGCAGAGGTTCGGGCGGGGACCGCGGGCGCCGGGTGCGCCGGTCGGGCGGAGTCGGCCGGAGCCGACTGTCAGTGGGGCGTGGCAGGATCGGGGGCGTGGCAGAGACAGCAGCGAAGAAGACCGACACCCCCACCGGCGCAAGCCGCCCGCGCCTGATGCTCATGGACGGGCACTCGCTGGCGTACCGCGCGTTCTTCGCGCTGCCCGCGGAGAACTTCACCACCGCGACGGGCCAGCCGACGAACGCGATCTACGGTTTCGCGTCGATGCTCGCCAACACGTTGCGTGACGAGTCGCCCACGCACTTCGCGGTCGCCTTCGACGTCTCCCGCAAGACGTGGCGCTCGGAGGAGTTCACCGAGTACAAGGCCAACCGCTCCAAGACGCCCGACGAGTTCAAGGGCCAGGTCGAGCTGATCGGCGAGCTGCTCGACGCGATGCACGTCTCGCGGTTCGCGGTGGACGGCTTCGAGGCCGACGATGTCATCGCCACGCTCGCCACCCAGGCCGAGGCCGCAGGCTTCGAGGTCCTGATCGTCACCGGCGACCGCGACTCCTTCCAGCTGGTGTCCGAGCACACCACGGTCCTGTACCCGACGAAGGGTGTGTCGGAGCTGACCCGGTTCACCCCGGAGAAGGTCTTCGAGAAGTACGCGTTGACGCCCGCGCAGTACCCCGACTTCGCGGCGCTGCGCGGCGACCCGTCCGACAACCTGCCCGGCATCCCGGGCGTCGGCGAGAAGACGGCCGCGAAGTGGATCAACCAGTTCGGTTCGTTCGCGGAACTCGTCGAGCGCGTCGAGGAGGTCAAGGGCAAGGCCGGGCAGAACCTGCGCGACCACCTGGAGGCCGTCAAGCTCAACCGTCGCCTCACCGAGATGGTCCGGGACGTCGAGCTGCCCAAGGCGGTCGCCGAACTGGAACGCGCCCCCTACGACCGCACGGCCGTCGCGATGGTCCTGGACACCCTGGAGATCAGGAACCCCTCGCTGCGCGAGCGGCTGTTCGCCGTCGACCCCGGCGGCGAGGAGGCCGAGGCGACCCCGGTGATCACCGCCGGCGTGGAGCTGGACGGCACGGTGCTGGGCACGGGCGAGCTGGCCGGCTGGCTCGCCGAGCACGGCACGCAGACCCTGGGCGTGGCCACCGTCGACACCTGGGCGCTGGGCGCGGGCTCGGTCGCCGAGATCGCGCTCGCCGCGGCCGGCGGAGCCGCCGCCTGGTTCGACCCGACAGAACTGGACGAGACCGACGAGAGCGCGTGGGCGGCCTGGCTCGCCGCCGAGGAACGCGCCAAGGTCCTGCACGACGCCAAGGGCGCCATGCGGGTGTTCGCCGAGCACGGCTGGTCGGTCGCCGGCGTCCTCATGGACACCGCGCTCGCCGCGTACCTGGTCAAGCCCGGCCGCCGCTCCTTCGACCTGGACGCGCTGTCCCTGGAGTACCTGGGCCGTGAACTGGCCCCCGCCGCGACGGCCGACGGCCAGCTCGCCTTCGGCGCGGACGACGGCGCTGAGGCCGAAGCCCTCATGGTGCAGGCCCGCACCATCGTCGACCTCGGGGAGGCCTTCCGCGGCCGGCTGGAGGAGGTCGGCGCCACCGACCTGCTGCGCGACATGGAACTGCCCACCTCCGCCCTCCTGGCCCGCATGGAACGCCATGGCATCGCGGCCGACCGCGCCCACCTGGAGGCCATGGAGCAGATGTTCGCCGGCGCCGTCCAGCAGGCCGTGAAGGAGGCGCACGCCGCGGCCGGGCACGAGTTCAACCTGGGCTCGCCCAAGCAGCTCCAGGAAGTCCTCTTCGGCGAGCTGGGCCTGCCCAGGACGAAGAAGACCAAGACCGGCTACACCACCGACGCCGACGCCCTGGCCTGGCTGGCCGGCCAGACCGACAACGAGCTGCCGGTCGTCATGCTCCGCCACCGCGAGCAGGCGAAACTGCGCGTCACGGTCGAGGGCCTGATCAAGACGATCGCCGCCGACGGCCGCATCCACACCACCTTCAACCAGACGGTCGCCGCGACCGGCCGGCTGTCCTCCACGGACCCCAACCTGCAGAACATCCCCGTCCGCACCGACGAGGGCCGCGCCATCCGCCGCGGCTTCGTCGTCGGCGAGGGCTTCGAGTCCCTGATGACGGCCGACTACAGCCAGATCGAGCTGCGGGTGATGGCCCACCTCTCGGAGGACGCCGGCCTCATCGAGGCGTTCACCTCCGGCGAGGACCTGCACACCACGGCCGCCTCCCAGGTGTTCGGCGTGGAGCCCGGCGCGGTGGACGCGGAGATGCGCCGCAAGATCAAGGCCATGTCCTACGGCCTGGCGTACGGGCTGTCGGCGTTCGGCCTGTCCCAGCAGCTGAACATCGACGCGGGCGAGGCCCGTGCCCTGATGGACGCCTACTTCGAGCGCTTCGGCGGCGTCCGGGACTACCTGCGGCGCGCCGTCGACGAGGCACGCGCGACGGGCTACACGGCCACCCTGTTCGGCCGCCGCCGCTACCTGCCCGACCTCAACAGCGACAACCGTCAGCGCCGGGAGGCGGCCGAGCGCATGGCCCTCAACGCGCCCATCCAGGGCACCGCGGCCGACATCGTCAAGATCGCCATGCTCAAGGTGGACGGGGCACTGCGCACGGCGGACCTCGCCTCCCGCATGCTGCTCCAGGTCCACGACGAAATCGTCCTGGAGATCGCCCCCGGCGAGCGGGTGGCCGTGGAGGAACTGGTCCGCAGGGAGATGGCAGGCGCCGTCCACCTCAGGGCTCCGCTGGACGTCTCGGTGGGCGCGGGCGCGGACTGGGAGTCGGCCGCGCACTAGCCCGCGGCAGCCGAGGCGCCGTCACCGCCCCCGCTGCGCCTTCGGACGGATGAGGGGTCCTGCCCGCCCGGACAGGACCCCTCACCCATTTCCCCTTTCACCCTTTCCCCTTCCCCCTGCGCTTTTCTCCCCTCGCCCCCTCCCGGCCCTTCCCGCCCTCGCGTCCCTCCGTCGGAGCCGCCGCCCGCGGCGACGCCCTTCGTCACGGCCGGTCATCCCCCGAAGGGCCCTCACCCGCGTGGCCGTCGAGAACAGGCCCCCGACCCTCGCCGACCGCCAGGATGCGGCCATGGGTATACGCATGCTTCACCGCCGCAAGGCCCACGCACGCGTTCACGCCACGGCCGCCGCCGGCACCCGGGACGAACCCGGCACGGCGCACTGGAGGCGTCCACGCCCCGCCCTCGCGCCCCGCGCCGCCACCGCCCGCGTCCCGAGAACGCCCGCCACGGTCCTGCGCACAGCCGCGAGGATCCTGCGCACGGCCGCCGCGCGCCTGCACCGCCCGGACCCGGCCCGGCTCGTCCCCGCGGAGCTGCTCGCGCTCGTCCTGCGGACGCTGCCGCGGGACGGCGCCCGGCGTCTGTGGGCCGCGGTGGCCCACGGCCGGCCGGCGCTCGCCCTCGGCGTCCTCCGCCGGCTCCTCAGGCCCCGCGGAATCCGACGGATCCCCGTGTTCGTCGCGACCGCGCGACCCCTCACGGACCGCCCGGACCGCCCCGCCGCACACTGACCGCCCGCGCTCCCGCACCCGCCTGCGCACCCGCCCCCGTCTCCGCGCCCGGCCGTTCGGGACGCCCGGCCGGGGCGGTCGGCCGCCACAGCCGCACGCCCACGGAGTACAGCAGCACGCCCAGCGCCAGCCCCGCGCCCGCACCGAAGCACACCGTCGGTACGAGCTCCCACGGCTTCGCCCCGCGCGTCCCCCAGTACTCCCACCACCGCGTCGCCCGCCGCACCGCGGCAACCAGCGCACACCCGACGATCAGGCCGCTCGCCCACCACCGGTCCCGCACCGAGAGCACCGCCACCCCGGCCGGCTCGCCGTCGGGCGCCCGGCGCAGCGCGTACGCGACGAACACGGCGATGACGACCGCGGCCACGGCCGAACCCCCGTACTGCAGGTACCAGTACAGCGGCGAGCCGGCGATCTGCTCGCCGAGGACGGGGAACAGACGCATGCCCCAGCGGTCGAGGTGCGTGAACGCGTCCCAGACCACGTGCGTCAGCGCGCCCAGCGCCGCGGAGACGTACCACCGAAGGAGGAGCGGGGGCCGCACCCGCGCGCGGGGGCGCCCGCAGCCGGTCAGGGCGGCCGTCCGGCCCTGCCGTCCGCGCGGCAGCAGCGCCACCAGCGGCTCGCGCACCAGCAGCCAGAGCCCCACCAGCGCCCAGGCGACACCCACGTCGACCGTGAACACGCCGGCGAAGGAATGTGTGACGTTCCCGAACTCCATGGCCCCCGGCAGGACACTCGCCGCGTAGTAGGTCATGTCCGGAGCGAACGATCCCGCCACCAGAGCGGCCGGCGCCAGCCGCCCGCGGCCGGATCCGTCGGCGCGCACGGCGGGCAGCACCGCCGCGGCGTGACTCAGGGTGAACGGCAACGGGGCTCCCGGGGGCGGACGTTGTGGGCCCGAGCGGCCCTGCGGTCGACGACGTCCAGTATGCGGGGCACGGTTCCGGGTTGACGGCGCGTGACCGGCCGGTGAAAACGGCGCTCGAACGGGTGCCGGTAGAAAAGAAGTTGTCGTAGGGTCGCCTGGGTCGCCGCGACCCGAACGCGTCGAACGAAGGCACAAAAAAGAGGGCAAATCGCTTGCGCGTGCAACCCTCGCGGCGGGTGGACCGTCCCACCAGGGGCAACGGAAACCGGCAACCGCAACGAAAACCGGCAACCGCAACGGCCTCAAGCACGACAGCAGCACGAAGGCATCAGACAGCACGAACAACACGGCACACGAGCGACACGGCAATACAGCACCACGAGCGACACGGTGGCTGAGCAGCCGGGCGTCCGGGCGACCGGGCGGCACGGCGACGACAACGTCACAGCGGTGCAGGCGAAGACGGGCGTTCGGCGTCCACGGGAGGGTTTCACTTCATGTCGGCGCATTTCGGCACGAGACTGCGCAAGGGAGCGGTCAACACGACCGTGGCCGCACTCGCCGTCGCGGCTCTGGCCGCGTCCCAGGCACCGGACGTCACGGCCGACGGTCACGGCAGACAGACCGCCGCCGACACCCCGTCCGCCGACGCCGGCACCGGTATCGCCGACAGCGCCACCGGCAACTCGCCGTACTACACGGACCTGCCGCCGCTGAAGAGCCCCGCCCCGGCCCCGACCGCCGGCTCGCCCACTGCCCCGGCCGCCGCCGGCACCGCCGAGGCCGGCATCCCCGCGACCGTCCTCGACGCCTACAAGAAGGCCGAGGCGGCGCTCGCGCAGGCCAAGCCGGGCTGCAACATGCCCTGGCAACTCCTCGCCGCCATCGGCAAGGTCGAGTCGGGCCAGGCGGGCGGCGGCAACGTCACCGCCGACGGCACGACCATCACGCCGATCCTCGGCCCGGTCCTCAACGGCGTCGGCTTCGCCAACATCAAGGACACCGACCACGGCTCCTACGACGGCGACAGCACCCACGACCGCGCCGTGGGCCCCATGCAGTTCATCCCCTCCACCTGGGCGTGGGCGGGCCGCGACGGCAACGGCGACGGCAAGAAGGACCCCAACAACGTCTACGACGCCGCGCTCGCCGCCGGCCACTACCTGTGCCGCTACAACTGGGACATGGCCACCACGGCCGGCATGCGCAGCGCGATCCTCAGCTACAACAACTCGACGGACTACCTCAACACCGTCCTGTCGTGGCTGGAGTACTACCGCAACGGCACGCACGAGATCCCGAACGGCACCGGCAGCGTGCCCGCCAACCGCAGCGACGACTACCCCGGCACGCCCGCCTCGCCGTCCGCCCCGCCGACGCCCGCCCGGCCCGGCGGCCCGTCGACGCCCGCCAAGCCGACGACGCCGAGCAAGCCGCCGGCCCCGCCCAAGCCGCCGGCCCCCACGCCCCCGACCCCCGGCAAGCCCACCCCGCCGGCGCCCACCCCGACCGACACGGTCGACCACCTGGAGGACGCGGGCACGGCGAGCCTCACCGCCATGGCGGGCCACGCCTACACCGAGCGGATCAGCACCCGGGCGGAGACCGCGGCCGGCAAGGCCGTCGCCAAGGTCAGGATCCGCTTCACCATCGTCGGCGACACCGACGCCGTCTTCGCCGGCGGCGAGAGCGTCGCCGTGATCGCCACCGACGGCAAGGGCGTCGCCCTCGCGCCCGCGCTCACGGCGGGCGAGAAGACCGGCGACTTCACCGTTCGCGCCACGCTCCTCGGCCGCACGCTCACCGCCCTCGACTACCGGGCCACCGTCACCGCCCGCGCCGCCGACGCCCTCGCCCGCACCGGCGACACCGCGCTCACCTGCGTCGCCGGCGGCGAGTTCGCCGACCAGGTCGAGGTCAAGGCCACCTACAAGGGGGCCGTCGCGGACAAGGTCGCGGCCACCGCCACCCTGGCCAAGTCGGCCGACGACCCGACCGCGAACGACAGGGGCCCCTACTTCAAGGACGCCGCCGGCAACGCCGTGCGCACCCTCGACCTCCAGACGGATGCGAAGGGCCTGCTGCAACTGCCCAAGCTGTACGCCGACGACACCGCCGGAACGTACCTGCTGCGCATCACCACCGCGGGCGGTGCGACCCTCACCGTGGAACTGGCCGTCACGGCCGCCGCGGCCCCCTCCCCGAGCCCGTCGCCCAGCGAGTCGCCGTCCACGGCCCCCGGCTCGTAACTCCCCGGCCAGTAACCCCTTTCCGCACCACGACCACGGCGTCCCCGCGAACCAGGGGGCGCCGTCGTCGTGTACGACGTGTTCTCATCTCGCGCGCCCGTTGCTACGGTGCCGCACCTGACGACCTGTCAGTTGCGCTGCCGGGCCCCCGGCCGGTTCCGGCAGCCGATTCCGTGGCCGTTGCGCAGGGAGGCCCGATGCGCGCCCTCATCGCCGCCGCGACCGGTCTCGCCGTCGCGCTCGTCCTCGTCCTCACGCTCACCGCGCTGGGCACACCCACCGGCAAGACCTCCCCGAAACCCCTGCTGACGACCGTCCCCGCGCACCCCTGACCGTCCCGGCCCACCCCTGAGCGCCCCGCTCACC
This sequence comes from Streptomyces sp. LUP30, assembly GCF_001746365.1. Taxonomy (GTDB): domain Bacteria; phylum Actinomycetota; class Actinomycetes; order Streptomycetales; family Streptomycetaceae; genus Streptomyces. The sequence goes on along the minus strand of NZ_MJAJ01000020.1, from coordinate 82,597 downwards.
CCTGACCGCCCCCCGCCCGGCGGCACCGTCCGCGAAGGAGGCCGAGATGCGCCGCACCGCAGGCCTGGTCCTGCTCGCCCTCGCCGTGTTCTTCGCGGCGCTCGCCCCGCTGCTGCGCTGGTACGCCTACCCGCGCCTGGCCAAGATCCCGGCCGACGAATACCAGACGATGGTCCTGCAGGCGAAGAACGCCACCCTCCTCGACTACGGCACCATGACCGCCCGCACGGTCCCCCAGGTCACCATCGTGCAGACCCTCAAGGGCGATGTGCAGGCCGCCGAGAGGATCGAGAAGACCGCGGGCCGGGACGTCGTCGTCTGGGACGGTCTGTCCTACGTCCAGGGACCCGACGGCAAGATGGTCTCCAAGGTCCCCGAGCGCTACATCTTCGACGCCCACACACAGGAACCCGTCCACGCCACCGGCGAGATGGTCGACGGCGACCCGGTCCGCCGCACGGGCATCGAGTTCAAATGGCCCTTCCTCACCCAGAAGCGGGACTACGAGTACTTCGACGCCCAGACCCGGACCACCGCCCCCATCCACTACCAGGGCACCCGCGACTTCCGCGGCCTGAAGGTCTACTACTTCGAGCAGACCGTCCCATGGACCGAAGTCCCCATGCCCAAGGTGATGCCCGTCCAGGGCATCACCCCCCAGACCGTCGCCAAGACCGGCACCACCCGCTGGTACACCACCGTCCGCAGGTTCTGGGTCGAACCCGTCACCGGAGCGCCCGTCTACGGCGAGGAGATCCACCGGGAGGAACTGCGCGGCGGCACCCTCCTCGGCGGCCGCGCCAAGGTCACGGCGTTCGCCGGACACGTGAAGATGCGCGAGGACTACGTCGAGCACACCGTGGCCATGGTCAAGTCCAACCGCACCCTGGTCCTGCTCCTGACCGCCTACCTGCCCTGGGGCTTCCTCCTGCTCAGCGTCGTGCTGATGTCCCTCTCCCTCTTCCTGGAGGCGCGCTCCCGCCGCCCGCGCGGCCCGGCCCCCGCCGAACCCGCCGAACCCCGGCCGGTCCCCGCCTGAACCACGGCCCCGTCCCCGCCCGAGCCCCCGCCGGTCACCGTCGGAGCCGAGCGTTGGTGTACCGCGTCGCCTCCGCGCCCGCCGGATCCTCCGGCCACGGATGCTTCGGATACCGGCCCCGCAACTCCGCCCGCACCGCCCGGTAGCCCTCCCGCCAGAACGACGCGAGATCGGACGTGACGGCCGCGGGCCGCCCGGCCGGCGACAGCAGATGCACGACCAGCGGCGCCCCCGCCACCCGCGGCGACTCCTGCAACCCGAACATCTCCTGCAGCTTCACCGCCAGCACCGGACGCTGCGGATCGCCGTAGTCGACCCGGATCCTGGACCCGCTCGGCACGGTGATCCGCTCCGGCGCCAGCTCGTCCAGCCGGCCCGCCTCCCCGGACGCCCACGGCAACAGCCGCCCCAGCGCCTGCCCGGCGTCGATCCGCCCCAGATCGGCCCGCCGCCGGGCCCGGCTCAACTCCGGCTCCAGCCATTCGTCCACGCGCGCGTGCAGCGACGCGTCGCACACGTCCGGCCACGGATCCCCCACACGCAGCCGCACGAACGCGAGCCGCTCCCGCAAGGCGTCCGCCTCGGGCGACCACCGCAACAACCGCAGCCCCTCCTGGCGCAGCCCCTCCACCAGCGCACCTCGCACGAGCGAGGCGTCGGGCTTGCGCAGCGGACGCTCCGCCAGCTCCACCGCCCCCAGCCGCTCGACCCGCCGCGCCACCACGTCGCCGTCGGCCCAGTGGACCTCGTCCCGCTCCCGGAGCAACGCACCGGCCGCGCGCCGGGCCACCCCCTCGTCCACGACCGCCGCGAGCTGCACACGCGCGTGCACCTGACCGACAGGCCGGTCGGCGACCGCCACCGCCAACCAGGGCGCCCCCCGCAGCCCGGTGCCCCGACCGGCCTCGGCCCGGGTCCCGGACACCATGAGATACGAACCGCCCTCGGCCCTGGCGAGCCGCTCGGGGAACGCGAGGGCCACCACGAGCCCCACCAGCCCTTCCCCGTCCCCCTCCGCCGCAGCCGGGAGCGGCCCGGACGGCACGGAGACGTCCTGGGCGACGACGGCCCGCAACCGCCGCACCTCGGCCCGCCACCGCCCGGAATACGCGTCACCCCCACGCCGGGCGGCGCGCAACGCGACGGCCAGATCGTCCCCGTACTCGCGCGGAGCCTCCTCGCTCAGCAGCGCCACCACCTCGGCGGCCCGCTCCGCACCCACCGCCGCCGCCCCGTCCAGCAGCGCCCGCCCCAGCCGCGGATGCAGCCCCAGCCGGGCCAGCCGCACCCCGCGTCCGGTGGCCGCGCCGGACGCGTCCACCGCGCCGATCGCCGTCAGCAACTCCCGGGCCGCCGCCATCGCCCCCGCCGGCGGCCGATCCAGCAACGCCAGCCCCGACGCCCGCGGATCGCCCCAGCACGCCGCCTGAAGGGCGAACGAGGCCAGATCGGCAACCTTGATCTCCGGCGCCGGAAACAGCGGCAGCCGAGCGTCCTCCGCCTCCGCCCAGCACCGGTACACCGCCCCCGGCGCCTCACGCCCGGCCCGCCCCGCCCGCTGCCGGCCCGCGGCCCGCGACGCCCGCACGGTCGCCAGCGCGCTCAACCCGCGCGCGTGATCCACGCGCGGCTCCCGCGCCAGCCCCGAGTCCACGACCACCCGCACCCCCGGCACCGTCAACGACGACTCCGCCACGGACGTCGCGAGCACCACCCGCCGCCGCGCCCCCGGCGCCAGCACCGCGTCCTGCACGGCCGCCGGCGCCCGCCCGTGCACCTGGAGCACATCCACCCCGTCCGGAGCCCCGAGCAACCCCGCGACCCGCGCGATCTCCCCGACACCCGGCAGGAAGCACAGCACGTCCCCCGACCGCTCCACCAGCGCCCGCCGCACCACCGACGCCACATGCGACAGCAACGCCGGATCCACCCGCATCCCGTGCGGCGGCCGCACCGCGCCCGCCGGCGGCGCCCAGACCACCTCCACCTCGAAGGCCGCACCCCGGGCCTCCACCACCGGCGCCCCGCCCAGCAACCCCGCCCACCCGGCCGTGTCGGTCGTCGCCGAGGCCGCCACCAGCCGCAGCTCGGGCCGCAGGGTCTCGCGCACGTCCCACAGGAACGCCGCCGACGTGTCCGCGTCCAGATGCCGCTCGTGGCACTCGTCCAGCACCACCACGTCCACACCCGTGAGCTCCTGGTCACGCTGAAGACGTTGCAGCAGCACACCGGTTGTGACGACCTCCACACGCGTGTGCCGCCCCACGACCCGCTCCCCGCGCACCGTGTACCCGACGGTCTCCCCGGCCCGCTCGCCCAGCAGCCACGCCATCCGCCGGGCCGCCGCCCGCGCCGCGATCCGCCGAGGCTCGGCCACCACCACCCGCCGGGCAGGCCCCGCCCCCAGCAGCCCGGCCAGCGCGAGCGGCACCAGCGTCGTCTTGCCGGTGCCGGGCGGCGCGGCGAGCACGGCGGCCCCGTGCCCGTCCAGGGCGTCGTTCAGAGCGGGCAGGGCCGCCCGCACGGGCAGCGCGTCCAGGGCGTCGTCACGAAGGCTCACGCCCCCAGTGTCGTACGCGGCCGAACGCGCGCCCCACGCGCGGGCGCCGCCAGGAGCGGCCTTCCGACGACCGGCGCCACTGCGCCCCCTCAGCCCCCTCGGCCCCGCTCAGTCCCGCTCGCACACGAAGACGGCGGTCCCCGGGATCAGATTGCCGCGCAACGGCGACCAGCCGCCCCACTCCGACGAGTTCCACGACGGCCACTGCGGCTCGACCAGGTCCACCAGCCGGAAACCGCCCGCCACGACGTCGCGGACACGGTCGCCCAGCGTGCGGTGGTGCTCCACGTACACCGCCCGGCCCTGCTCGTCCTGCTCCACGTACGGCGTGCGGTCGAAGTACGACGACGACACCGTCAGCCCCTCCGGCCCCGGCTCGTCCGGGAACGCCCACCGGATCGGATGCGTCACCGAGAACACGAAACGGCCGCCCGGCCGCAGCACCCGCCGCACCTCCTTCAGCACCAGCACCGGATCGGCGACGAAGGGCAGCGCCCCGTACGCCGAGCACGCCAGGTCGAAGGAGGCGTCCGCGAACGGCAGCGCGCCCGCGTCGGCGCACACCAGCGGAAACGGGCCGCCGATGCGCAGCGCGTGCTGGAGCTGGCGGTGGGAGATGTCCAGGGCGACCGGCAGCGCGCCCTGCGCGGCGAGCCAGCGCGCGCACTGGGCCGCGCCGGCGCCGATCTCCAGGACCGCCCGGCCCTTCAGCTCCTCCGGCGGGCCGAGCAGCTCCGCCTCCACCTCGTCCAGGCCCTCCGGGCCCCACACGAAGCGGTCGTCGCCCAGGAAAGTGCCGTGCTCGGTCTGGTATTCGTCCGCGTTGCGGTCCCACCAGCCCCGGTTGGCCCGGGTGCTCTCGGCGACGTCGGCGTCACGTCGGGTGGCTTCCGGCTCGAAGGCCGTCTCGGACGATGCGGGCTCTTGGATGATCGGCTCCCTCGTCGTACTCTTCCGTGCAACCCGCCCGACGGCGGCACCCAGGTGTCACCGAAGGGGCTTCCTGCGGCCTGCGTGGCCTCGGGAGAAAGGTTGTGTGCCGGGTATGCGGCGATCCGCCCCGGGTGTGCGCCTTCGCGCATTGACCCTGCCCGGCTGCCCCCGTATGCTACAAGTTGCGCTGCGGGCCTGCGCACCTCAGACCTAGCAGGCTGCGCTCGCATCTGTTGTATGTCCCCTCGGTTCTCGAGGTGTCATCACCAGTTTCCTGGTGGGACGCTTCCTTGGCTGTCCGGCTTCTTCAGAGCGATACGGGCTCCCGGCGTAGCAGTACCTACGACTTTCTGTCCGTAACCGGAGCCCTTTCCCACATGACGAGCAGCACCGAGACCACCGCCACCACCCCGCAGGTTGCGGTCAACGACATCGGTAACGAGGAAGCCTTCCTCGCCGCGATCGACGAAACGATCAAGTACTTCAACGACGGCGACATCGTCGACGGCGTCATCGTGAAGGTCGACCGGGACGAGGTCCTGCTCGACATCGGTTACAAGACCGAAGGCGTGATCCCGAGCCGCGAACTCTCCATCAAGCACGACGTCGACCCCAACGAGGTCGTCGCCGTCGGCGATGAGATCGAGGCCCTCGTTCTCCAGAAGGAGGACAAGGAAGGCCGTCTCATCCTGTCCAAGAAGCGCGCTCAGTACGAGCGTGCCTGGGGCACGATCGAGAAGATCAAGGAAGAAGACGGCATCGTCACCGGTACCGTCATCGAGGTCGTCAAGGGTGGTCTCATCCTCGACATCGGCCTCCGTGGCTTCCTGCCGGCCTCCCTCGTCGAGATGCGCCGCGTCCGCGACCTCCAGCCCTACGTGGGCAAGGAGCTCGAGGCGAAGATCATCGAGCTGGACAAGAACCGCAACAACGTGGTCCTGTCCCGCCGCGCCTGGCTCGAGCAGACCCAGTCCGAGGTCCGCCAGACGTTCCTCACGACCCTGCAGAAGGGCCAGGTCCGCTCCGGCGTCGTCTCCTCGATCGTCAACTTCGGCGCCTTCGTGGACCTCGGCGGCGTCGACGGTCTCGTCCACGTCTCCGAACTGTCCTGGAAGCACATCGACCACCCCTCCGAGGTCGTCGAGGTCGGCCAGGAGGTCACGGTCGAGGTCCTCGACGTCGACATGGACCGCGAGCGCGTCTCCCTGTCGCTGAAGGCGACCCAGGAAGACCCGTGGCAGCAGTTCGCCCGCACGCACCAGATCGGCCAGGTCGTCCCCGGCAAGGTCACGAAGCTGGTTCCGTTCGGTGCGTTCGTCCGCGTCGACGAGGGCATCGAGGGCCTGGTCCACATCTCCGAGCTGGCCGAGCGCCACGTGGAGATCCCGGAGCAGGTCGTCCAGGTCAACGACGAGATCTTCGTCAAGGTCATCGACATCGACCTCGAGCGTCGCCGGATCTCGCTGTCCCTCAAGCAGGCCAACGAGTCCTTCGGCTCCGACCCGGCCTCGGTCGAGTTCGACCCGACGCTGTACGGCATGGCCGCGTCGTACGACGACCAGGGCAACTACATCTACCCCGAGGGCTTCGACCCCGAGACCAACGACTGGCTCGAGGGCTACGAGACCCAGCGCGAGGCGTGGGAGGGCCAGTACGCCGAGGCGCAGCAGCGCTTCGAGCAGCACCAGGCCCAGGTCATCAAGTCCCGCGAGGCCGACGAGGCCGCTGCCGCCGAAGGCGGCGAAGCCGCCGGTGCGGCTCCGGCCGCGAGCAGTGGCGGTGGCGGTTCGTACTCCTCCGAGGGCGCCGACACCTCCGGCGCGCTGGCCTCGGACGAGGCGCTCGCCGCGCTGCGCGAGAAGCTGGCCGGCGGCCAGAGCTGACCTCCCCCAGCCGGGAGACCCCCAGCTGCTGAGGCTCGGCAGGCAGTAGCCGAAGGCCCGCACCTTTCGAGGTGCGGGCCTTCCGCGTTGCCACGCAACAGTTCCCCCGCATCGCTGAGCGCCGCGGCCGCGCTGCGCGACCCACGACCCGGACGGACGACTGCCGGCCGGCTGGGGCCATTGCCCGCCGGCTCTGGCCGGCTGCCTGCCGGACCGGAGCCTGAGCGCCTACCGGCCACGGACCCTTTGCGTGACCACCGACCGGCTGCGGACCGGTTGCGTGACTACCGACCGGCCGCGGACCGGTTGCGTGACCGTCGACCGGGTACGGACTGGTTGTGCCATCGACGGCTGGGCTGCGCGACCGCTGCTCCGGTCGTGCGGCCGACCACCGACAACGGCCGACAACGGCCGACGACGGTCGACGGAGTTCGACGGACGGTCGACGGACGGAGACGGAGGCCGGCGGCGTACGGGTCCCCACGCCCCTCGGGCAGGAGGATCCCGCCGCCAGGGAGAACCAGCACGACGACGAGCCGGGGGATCCGCAAGACTCCGCCGATCTTGACCGCCCGGCGGGAATGCCCACGCCGCAAGGCGCGTTGTCCTCTAAGAACACGAGGAGGAGCGGTCCAAGTGCTTGATCCGCAGGGTTTGTACGCATGGGAGCCGAAAGGCCTGGCAGTCGTCGACATGGCGTTGGCCCAGGAATCGGCCGGACTTGTCATGCTCTACCACTTCGACGGATACATCGACGCGGGCGAGACCGGCGACCAGATCGTCGACCGACTCCTCGACTCGCTGCCCCACCAACTCGTCGCCCGCTTCGACCACGACCGGCTCGTCGACTACCGCGCCCGCCGCCCGCTGCTCACCTTCAAGCGCGACAGGTGGACCGAGTACGAAGAACCGACCATCGAAGTGCGCCTCGTACAGGACGCCACCGGAGCCCCCTTCCTGCTGCTCTCCGGCCCCGAGCCGGACGTCGAGTGGGAACGCTTCGCCGTCGCCGTGAAGCAGATCGTCGAACGGCTCGGCGTCCGCCTCTCGGTGAACTTCCACGGCATCCCCATGGGCGTCCCGCACACCCGCCCCGTCGGCATCACCCCCCACGGCAACCGCACCGACCTCATGCCCGGCCATCGCAGCCCCTTCGACGAGGCCCAGGTCCCCGGCAGCGCCGAAGCCCTCATCGAATACCGCCTCATGGAAGCCGGCCACGACATCCTCGGCGTCGCCGCGCACGTGCCCCACTACATCGCCCGCTCCACCTACCCGGACGCGGCCCTGACGGTCCTGGAAGCGATCACCGCGGCCACCGGACTCGTCCTGCCCGGCATCGCCCACTCCCTGCGCACCGACGCCCACCGCACGCAGACCGAGATCGACCGTCAGGTCCAGGAAGGCGACGAGGAACTCACCAGCCTCGTCCAGGGCCTGGAACACCAGTACGACGCAGCGGCCGGCGCCGAAAGCCGCGGTAACATGCTCGCCGAACCGGTCGACATCCCGTCCGCGGACGAGATCGGGCAGGAATTCGAGCGGTTCCTCGCCGAACGCGAAGGAGAGGGCTGACCCGTCCGCCGCGCGGCCCCGCCAAGGTCTGCCGGAGCATCCCAGGGCCTGCCGAGTGCGATGTCACCGGCAGGCCCTAAGCTTCCCGTCATGCTGAAGGTGGGCCTGACCGGCGGGATCGGCGCCGGCAAGAGCGAAGTGTCCCGACTGCTCGTCGAACGCGGGGCCGTGCTGATCGACGCGGACCGCATCGCCCGCGAAGTCGTCGCGCCCGGCACCGAAGGCCTCGCGGCCGTCGTCGACGCCTTCGGCGAGGACGTCCTCACCGAGGACGGGAGCCTCGACCGCCCCCGGCTCGGCTCCATCGTCTTCGCCGACCCCGAGAGACTCGCCGTCCTCAACTCGATCGTCCACCCCCTCGTCGGCGCCCGCTCCCGCGCACTGGAGACCTCCGCCCCCGACGACGCCGTCGTCATCCATGACGTCCCCCTCCTCACCGAGAACGGCCTCGCGCCCCTCTACGACCTCGTCGTCGTCGTGGACGCCCGCCCCGAGACCCAGCTCGACCGCCTCGTACGCCTGCGCGGCATGACGGAACAGGACGCCCGCGCCCGCATGGCCGCCCAGGCCACCCGCGAACAACGCCGCGCGATCGCCGACATCGTGATCGACAACGACGTACCCCTCCCCGAACTGCGACAGCGCGTCACAGACGTGTGGAACGACCTCGTCCGCAGAGCCCACACCCCCCGCGAGACCTCCCCGGAATAGGGCCCCCGGCTCCGCGCGTTGAACCCTCCCAGCAAGGGAAGGATTTTTCCGTGCCCGATACCGCAGGTTCGACCGGACGAACTCCGGAGACACACGTCATCGACTTCCGCGCCGCCGAGCAACTGCTCGCCGCACGGGACCCGCGGGGCGCGGTGAAACTGCTCGACCAGGTCATCGCCGCCCACCCCGAGAACACCGCCGCCCGCCTGCTGCGCGCACGCGCCTTCTTCGCCGCAGCGCAACTACGCCCCGCCGAACTCGAGTTCACCGTGGTGCTGGAACGCGAACCGGACAACGCCTTCGCCCACTTCGCGCTCGCCCGCACCTACGAGCGACAAGGACGCGGCGACCAGGCCAAGCGCCACTTCCGACTGGCCGCGGCACTCGACCCCAACCCGCAGTATGTGAAGGCAGCCCGCTTCGAGTCCTGAGGACGGGCCGACCGCGCCCCGTCCCGACGGCTCGACGACACCCCGTCCCGACGGCGCCCCTTCCCACGGCCGCCGCCGTCCCGCCCCACGCGTACCACCACCCCACCCCGCAGCCGAGGCCCGCCCCGTCTCAGGGGCGCCGCTGCTCCGGCGGTCGGTACGGCGGAATGTCGCGGCCCGGCTGATAGTGGGGGCCCTGCCGGATGTGCCGGATCACCACCGTCAGATCGACCGTGGTCACCACCCACAGCGCCGCGCACGCCGCCGCCCACCCCGGGCGCCCCGTCAGAGCGAACGCGGCCGTCCCGAACACCGTCCAGACCACGCCCCACAAGGCCAGCCCGAAACGCAGCCGCAGCGCACTGCGCGCGGTCGTCGGCTCACTGCCCGTACGCATCGTGAAACACCGCTCCTCCCTGAAACGTACTCTTCGCCCCGGACGTTCTCCACAGGGATCCGACGCTTGACGACCAACAGGGGGCCGCCCTTCCATGCTGCCGAACACCGACGAACTGGCCGAAGCACTCCTCGACCTCGCGGTCCCGCACCAGGACATCGACGAAGCCGTCCGGCTGAGCCGGCACATCACGAGCGACACGGAGACCCTGCGGATCCTGGACACGGCCGTGACAGACCTCGTCCAGGACATGGGTCAGCTCCGAGGGACCACCCTCGACTTACCCGGCCTCCCCGACGCCTCCAGCGCGACGGCCCGCTTCTTCCCCCTGTACGTCTTCGTCGCCGCGCTGCCCCACGTCTGGGCCCACCACCAAGAGCGGGGCATTCCCGACGACGTCAGCCGACACACCCTGGCCGACGTCGGCCGATGCGTCGCCTGGTACCGGCGGTGGCACGGCACCGGCGGGCTGCTCATCCCGGAATGGCTCACCCTGCACTTCCACGGCGAGCTGTACCAACTGGGACGACTGCAGTTCCAGCGCACCCGCATCGGACGCCGGACCGGCGCCTCGATCGCGGCGGCGGGACTGCCCCAGACACCAGGAGAGCCGGCACTCGCCGTCCACGTCCCCGACTTCATGGGACCCCTGACCCCGCAGGCCGTCGAGCGATCCCTCGCTCTCGCCCAGGCGTTCTTCACCCGTCACTACCCCGAAGAGACCTACTCGGTGGCCACCTGCGCATCCTGGCTGCTCGACCCCCAACTCAAGCGCCGCCTGCCGAAGGACTCCAACATCGTCCGCTTCCAGGAACGGTTCCATCCCGTCCGCCCGCTGACGGCCCCCGAAGCTCCCGAGCACCTCGAGGACATGGAGCCCGTCCGCTTCGTCTTCGGCACCACCGACGTGCCCCTGGACCGGCTTCCCCGCCGAACCGTCCTCGAACGAGCCGTCCTCGACCACCTCCGGGAGGGCGGCCACTGGCACGTCGGCCGCGGATGGCTCGAGCTGTAGCCGCCACTTGCCGCTGCCCACAACCCGGGGCTCGAACAAGCAGTCACTCCCTCGAACGAGTGAACCCCCACCGGACCCGGAACAGTTGCCCACAGCCCATCCGTTCGCAAGACATGACGCCACACATGCGAGACGGATACAACGGAACCGGCCCCGGTGCGATCACTCCGGACGGCTGCGCGGTCGAGTTCTACTCACGCCTGCCGGTGGGCGACGAGCCGGACGTCATCTCCGCAGCCGTGCCCCCAGGCGCCCACATCCTCGAACTGGGCAGCGGCGTCGGGCGCGTGACCCACGCCCTGCTCCAGCGCGGATTCACGGTCACAGCAGTGGACGAGTCCACCGACATGCTGGAACGGGTCCACGGCGCGCGCACCATATGCAGCCCCATCGAGGACCTCGACCTGGGCGAGACGTTCGACGCCGTGATGCTCGCGTCGTTCCTCGTGCACAACGGCGACATCGAGACACGGCGAAGGATGCTCCAGGCCTGCACACGCCACCTCGCAGAACACGGATGCGTACTGATCCAGCGCGAAGGCGAGGACTACCACTCCGACCTGCCCCGCGAACGCGTCGACCCGAGCGGCTTCACCGTACGCATAGCCTCGGCCGGGCCTGCCGAGAACGGCGTCCACCCCGTGCGCGCGGAGTACGAATTCCCCGACGCGGTGTGGACCCAGACCTTCCGGACCCGGCCACTGACCGAGGGACAGTTCGAAGAGGCGCTCGCGGAGGCAGGCCTGCGCGTGGACCGGTACCTGACCCAGGACCGGATCTGGGTGCGGGCGGTGCGGGCCGCGCGAGCTGTGCCGGGGGAGCCGGCCGGGGAGTAGGCGGGTGGGGAGGGAGGGGGGGGGAGGGGGGAGGCCCCCTGAATTCAACCGACCCGGTCTTACGGTGGAGACATGGACGCCTCCGCCGCCTCCGCTGCCTCAGCATCCGGCACCCCCGCCACCGCCCCGACCTCCCCCGCCCCGACCTCGCCCGTCACTGCCCCGACCTCCCGTGCCATCTCCGCCTGCGATCCCGCCTCCGCCCCATCCGCTCTGGACGTGCTCGACAAGCGGGTCGCGGGGTGCAGGGCGTGTCCTCGGTTGGTGGACTGGCGTGAGGAGGTGGCCCGTACGAAGCGGGCGGCCTTCGCGGACTGGACGTACTGGGGGCGGCCCGTGCCGGGGTTCGGTCCGCCGGACGCCCGGATGCTGATCGTGGGGCTCGCTCCGGCGGCGCACGGCGGGAACCGTACGGGCCGCATGTTCACGGGCGACCGTTCCGGAGACGTGCTGTACCAGGCGTTGTACGACGTGGGGCTTGCCTCGCAGCCCACGTCCGTGGCCGCCGACGACGGTCTGGAGCTGTACGGGGTGCGCGTCACGTCGCCCGTGCACTGTGCGCCGCCGGCCAACAAGCCGACACCCGGGGAACGGGACACGTGCCGGCCCTGGCTGGTGCAGGAGCTCCGGCTGCTGAGGCCGACCCTGCGGTCGGTGGTCGTGCTGGGCGGCTTCGGCTGGCAGGCCGCGCTGCCCGCGTTCGCCGAGGCGGGTTGGAGTGTGCCTCGGCCGCGGCCGGCCTTCGGGCACGGGGTAGTGGTGCCGCTCGACGACCCGGGTGGCGGCGGCGGTCTGGACGTCTTCGGCTGCTTCCACGTCAGCCAGCGCAACACCTTCACCGGTCGGCTCACCCCGGAGATGCTGCGGGACGTGCTGCGCGCGGCGGCGGAGAGCGCCGAGGCCCATGGAGGGTAATCCGTGCGACGGCGGGGGCGCCGGGATCGTACGGTGTCGCGATGGGCCTGTATGCGGAGATCGAACCGTACGAGCACGGCATGCTGGACGTCGGGGACGGCAACCACGTGTATTGGGAGACCTGCGGGAACCCGCGAGGCAAGCCCGCGTTGGTGCTGCACGGCGGGCCGGGTTCCGGAGCGACCCCGTATCTCCGGCGGTTGTTCGATCCCGCCGCGTACCGGATCGTGCTGCTCGACCAGCGCGGCTGTGGTCGGTCCGTCCCGCATGCGAGCGTCTACGGCACCGATATGAGCGTCAACACGACGGCGCACCTTGTGGCCGATCTCGAACTGCTGCGGCGGAGTCTCGGGATCGAGCGGTGGTTGGTGTGGGGGGTGTCGTGGGGGTCGGTGCTGGCATTGCGGTACGCGCAGACGTGTACCGCGGCGGTGAGCGAGTTGGTGCTGACCGGCGTCGCGACCGGGTCCGACGCCGAGGTGGAGTTGTTGACCCGCGGGTTGGGGAAGGTGTTTCCGGAGGCGTTCGAGCGGTTTCTTGCGGGATTGCCGGAGGGCGCGGTGCGGGACGGCAATCTCGCCGCCGCGTACAACAGGTTGCTCGAGTCGCCTGATCCCGGTGTGAGGGAGCGGGCCGCGCGGGCGTGGACGGACTGGGAGACGGCGATGATCCCGGCGCCGCCGCGGTCCGTCGAGCGGTTCGAGGACCCGGTGTTCCGGGCGGGTTTCGCCCGTACGGTCACCCACTACTGGGGCAACGGTCACTTTCTGGACGGGGAGGATGTCGTTCTGCGCGACGCTCACCTCCTCGACGGTGTGCCCGGCACTCTCGTGCAGGGCAGTCTCGACTTCGGGAACCTTCTGGGCATCGTGTGGCGGCTTCATCACGCCTGGCCGGGCAGTGAGTTGGTCGTCGTCGACCACGCCGGACACGGTGCGAAAGCGCGGGGCGTGGCGGAGGCGCTGGTGGCGGCCACGGACGGTTACGCCCGGGGCGGGCAGTGAGGCAGTGAGGCGGGGCGGACGGCCTTCAAGGGGCCGGGAGAGTCTGGGCGGACGGCCTTCGACGGGTCGGGGCAGTTCAGGCGGGCGGTGTTTCCGATGGGGTGCCGAACAACTGCCGTACGGTGGAGCGGTGGTTGGCCCGGACGTGCTTGAGGGCGTGGGTGCGGGCGCGCTCGGGGTCGCCGGAGGCGATGGCGTCGTAGAGCTCCTGGTGTTCGGTGAGGAGTTGGGGCCATTCCTCGTTGCGCCGGGTCAGCCATTGCAGGCGTCCCGCGACGGGTTCCATGACCGAGATCAGCAGGGTGTTGCCGGCCAGGGCGAGGAGGCGGTCGTGGAAGCGGGTGTTGATGTCGGTGATGGTCTCGGCGTCTTCGGCTGCGGTTGCGTCGGCCGCGTCGGCCAGTAGTTGGCGCAGTTCGGCGAGGGCTTCGGGGGTCGCGCGGGTGGCGGCCAGCCCGGCGGCGTACACCTCCAGCGCCTCGCGCAGTTCGAAGAGTTCCTCGACGTCCGTGGGGCTGAGGGGCCGTACGACGGTGCGTCGGGGAGTTTCGAAGTGGACGAAGCCCTCGGCGACCAGGGCGCGGATGGCCTCTCGGACGGGAACTCTGGAGACGCCGAAGCGCTCTGCCAGTTCTCGTTCGACGAGTCGGTCTCCGGGGCGCAGCCGGCCGGCGATGATCTCCTGCCGCAGGGTTCCCAGGACGCGCTCGCGCACCGCTCCGAGCGGTTCGATCTTCGTCATGGGCTCATCTTCGCCGATGCGAGGGGGCTTTTACGGAGCCGTAACGGGACGGACATCGGTCGCAATGCTTGACGGCGGGACTATGAGCGCAGTTTGGTATACCAAACGGCCCGGTCAGTTCTCCTCCTCCGTCCCCTTGCTCAGGGAGGCCCCGTGTCCCTCGCCGACAGCGCCCGAGCCACCGGCGCACCAGCGTTCGTTCCCGATCCCCGGCTCACCAACGAAGACCTCGCGCCCGCCCAGAAACGGAACTGGAAGGCCTTCGACCTCTTCGCCATGTGGATGTCGGACGTCCACAACCTCGGCAACTACACCTTCGCGGCCGGCCTGCTCGTCCTCGGCATGAACGTGTGGCAGATCTTCACCGCCCTCCTCGTCGGCTTCGTGCTGATCTACGTCGGCATGAACTGGATGGGAAAGATCGGTCAGCGGCACGGAGTGCCCTTCCCGGTGATCAGCCGCATCAGCTTCGGCGTCTGGGGCGCGAACATCCCGGCTCTCATCCGGGCCGTGATCGCCATCATGTGGTACGGCATCCAGACCTACCTCGCCTCCGTCGCCGTCAACGTGATGCTGCTGGCGGCCTGGCCGGGCCTGGAGTCCTGGACGCACAGCTCATTCCTGGGGCTCGACGCGCTGGGCTGGATCTCCTTCGTGTCCCTGTGGCTGATCCAGGCGCTGATCATCAGCCAGGGCATGGAGTCGGTGCGCAAGTTCCAGGACTTCTGCGGCCCCGCGATCTGGCTGGTGATGATCGCGCTCGCGGTCTGGGTGCTGGCCAAGGCCGGCTGGACCATCTCGCTCACGAGCACCCCGCACCCCGTCCCGGTGGGTGAGCAGTGGCGGCAGTGGTTCGGCGCGATCGGGCTGATCCTCGCCACCTACGGCACGCTGATGCTCAACTTCTGCGACTTCTCCCGCTTCGCACCCGACTACCGGACCGTGCGCCGCGGCAACTTCTGGGGGTTGCCCCTCAACTCGACGGCCTTCGTGGTCGTCTCCGTGATCGTCACGGCCGGCTCGCTGGAGGTGTTCGGTGAGGCCATCACCGACCCGGCGGAGCTGGTCGCCAAGGTCGGCAACACCTGGGTGCTGGTCCTGGGCGCGCTCACCTTCGCCATCGCCACCATGGGCGTCAACATCGTCGCCAACTTCGTGTCGCCGGCGTACGACCTCGCCAACGTGTGGCCGCAGAAGATCACTTTCAGGATCGGCGGCGTGATCAGCACGGTCGCCGCACTCGTCGTCACCCCCTGGAACCTCTTCTCCAACCCGACCGTCGTCAACTACTTCCTGGGCGGCCTCGGCGCCTTCCTCGGCCCGCTGTTCGGCGTGATCATGGTCGATTACCACTGGGTCAAGCGCGGCCGCGTCGACGTCGACGAACTGTTCGACGCCACTCCCGGATCCCGCTACTACTACCGCAAGGGCGTCAACCCCAAGGCGCTGTGGGCGTTCCTGCCCTCGGCGGCCGTCGCGGCGGTGCTGGCGCTGGTGAAGTCCTTCAGCGATGTGGCTCCTTACTCCTGGTTCATCGGGACGGCGCTCGGCGCCGTCCTGTACCTGCTGCTGTGCCGCAGTGAGCGGGCGACCGGATCCAGGGTCGGCGTCGAGAAGCCCGCGGAGGTCTGAGCAGGTGCGGAACGTGCGGATCATCGTCACCAACTGCAACACCACGCAGGAGATGACCGAGGAGATCGTGCGAGGCGCCCGGGCCGCTGCCGGCCCGGGCACCGCCGTGACCGGGCTGACCCCCGCCTGGGGGCCGGAGTCCGCGGAGGGCTGGCTGGACAGCTACCTTTCCGCGACGGCGGTCATGGACGCCCTGCGCACCTACGACGGGCCGACCTACGACGCCGTGGTCATGGCAGGCTTCGGCGAGCACGGGCGGGAGGGCGTGCGGGAACTGGTGGACGTGCCCGTCGTCGACATCACCGAGGCCGCCGCCCATCTGGCGTGTCTGCTGGGGCGCCGATACGGGGTGGTGACCACGCTGGAGCGCTCCTGCGGCCAGATCGAGGACAGCCTGGAACTGGCCGGAGTGGGCCGCAACTGCGCGGCCGTCGTCGGCACCGGCCTGGGCGTTCTCGACCTGGCCGACGCCGACCGCACCCGGACGGCCTTCCTCGCCGCCGCCGGACGGGCCCGGGAGGCGGGGGCCGAGGTGCTGGTCCTGGGCTGCGCGGGCATGACGGGACTGCAACGCACGGTGGAGGACAAGCTGGGGCTCCCGGTGGTCGACGGGGTCGGGGCGGCGGTGAAGCTGGCAGAGGGACTGGTGGGGCTGGGGCTGAGCACCAGCAGAGCGGGCAGCTTCGCCAGGCCGGTGCCCAAGCGGAGGGTGTGGCGGGCCCGGTAGGGGAGCGGCGGCGACTTCCCGATGGTCATGGGGCCTGCCCGGGTCCGTGTGGCTTCGGGGCGCACCCTTGCCGGAACTCCTCGCCGCGTTCGGCCGCTTCGACCCGTTCGACGCGGTAGAGACGCAGGTGCGGCGCGGCCCGCGCGCGGGGATCGACGCTGAGCCGGTCCGGCGGCCCCAGCAGCCGGTGCACCAGCGCGCCCGTCCAGCCCCGCATCCGCAGTCCGGCCAGCGACACGTACCGCCGCCCGTCCTCCTCGTACCTCTCCATGACTCGCTCCCCCCGCCACGCTCGGCTCGTGACGCTCTGTGACGACACCCTCCATTGAAGCGCGCACCACTGACAATCGCCCCGAGGCGGATGTCCGCCGGGCGATCCCCGACCTCGCCGGACGGCGCGTCGATGTGCATGACCGGGAGCTCGACGTCGTCGCCCACGAAGCCGACCACGCGGTGGCCGGCCGCCGCGCCGAGGTCGCCGGCCAGCTCGCCGCGGCCGCGGCCCGGACCGGCCACGCGGCGTCGGCGGCACAAGGTCGCGGACCGCGTGCGGACCGCGTGCGGATCGCCCGCGTCCGGCCGGTGACCGGTGCGGCATCAGCCGTTGACCGGTCGCCGATAACCATTGGAGCGAGGGGGACCGCCGTTGTTACGGTCCTTCTCGTGGCGAAACTCAATCAGATCATCGCAGTCGAGAAGGGCGTCAAGTCCAAGGCTCACCAGGACCTGACCGCCGCCCAGCACGGACTGCAGAAGCCCGCGCTGCTGGCCGGCATCTCGCGGACCTACCAGCCCAAGGACGAGGAGGGCGAGCAGCTGCCGCCCGAGTCGACCAGGGTGCAGGTCAAGGCCGAGGACGTGCTGCGGGATACCGCGGCCACGCTGACCCGGCTGTTCGACGTGACCGCCACGAAGGACTGGGCCAACTGCTCGGCCCGCGCGGACGTGAAGGTGGACGGGCGGGTCCTCGTCGCCGACGTGCCCGTGTCCTATCTGCTCTTCCTGGAGAAGCAACTGGTCGACCTCGGGGCCTTCGTGCGCAGGCTGCCCGTGCTCGACGCCTCCGAGTCCTGGGTGCAGGACCCCTCCACCGACGCGTGGAAGACCGAGCCGGTACGGACGCTGCGCACCAAGAAGGTGCCCCGCAACCACGTGAAGGCGGAGGCCACCGACAAGCACCCGGCGCAGGTCGAGGTCTACTACGAGGACGTGCCGGTCGGTTACTGGACGACCGTGAAGTTCTCCGGCGCCCTGCCCGCCCGCCGCGTCAACGAACTGCTGTCCCGCCTCGAGAAGGTGCAGCAGGCGGTGAAGTTCGCCCGGGAGGAGGCGAACGGCGCCGAGGTCGTCGACCAGCGGGTCGGTGACGCCGTGTTCGGCTACCTGTTCGGGTAGCCTTCGAGACTCCCCGGTCCTTCGTGACCGGGGTGCGCGAGGAGCGCAAGCTGAAGCTGAAGCTTGTCGTGACGAGCGAACCGTACCCGCGGAACGATCCAGGGACGGATCGCGATGAATCTCAGACTCTTGCTCCAGACTCAGCATTCGCCGCCGATCGCCGGAGCGACCGGGCCCAGGCCCCCGACGTCGAAGTGCCGGTTCAAGTCCGGCCCGCGCAGCTCGATGCGCGGTGGTCCAAAGGCAGGACGCGACGACATCACGACTGACCTGGGTCCTCAAGTGCGCCGGTGTGCGACATGGGTGGCTCTTCAGGGGCCGGGGGCAGGCTACGCTCCCGGTCCCGCTCCCTTTTGCGGGGTTGCGTTCATAAAGAACGCGGGTTTCGGCGCACTCGTCACCTCGCCGCAACGCAACCGGTCCGTTCCGGTCGGGCCCACCGCCTACCGTGGACACCCAGCCCACAGCTGACCGCCCCGGCCACCGTCGCCCGAAGGCGCACCCCGCCCTCGTCACGACAGGAGCTCCGTGTCCCCGCGCCCGCACCTTCCCGCTCGCGCACGCTCCGTTCTGCCGCCCTGGCTCGCGCACGCCCTGCGCGCCCAGCGCGGGCCCGTGCCCTGGAGCGCGGTCACCCGCGGGGCGCTGGCGGCGGGGCCCCTGCTGCTGGTCGCCGTGCTCGTCGACCGCACCTCGCTCGGGGTGGTCGCCGCCGTCGCCGCCATGCTGGCCGGGATCAACGACCGGCCCGGCAGCCGGCGCGTCTCCGTCAAGCGGCTCGGCGTCCCCGCGCTCGCCGGAGCGGCAGGCCTGCTGGTCGGGGTGTATGCGGGGGACCGGGTCGGAGCCGTCGCGCTGACCGCCGTCCTCACCGGTCTGGGGCTCCTCGCCGGCAAGATGAGCGCGGTCGGACCGGTCGCCTCCGGGGCGGGCACGCAGTTGCTGGTGGGCGCGGCGATCGGCGCGGGGATGCCGGTCCCCGGGTCGGGCTGGATCCGCGCCCTGGCGTTCCTCGCCGGGGCGGGCTGGCTGCTCGCGCTGCGGCTGGCCCTGCCCACGCCCGGTGGGATGACCGGGGACTTCCGGTTCGACGGGGAACGGGACGCGGTGGCACGCGTGTACGACGCCGTCGCGGAACTCCTCGACGCGGCCGGCGCCGAGGACGCGATCGCCCGCCGTGCCGCCCTCACCGCCGCCCTCGACCACGCCCAGGACGCCCTGGCCGGGCCCCGGCTGCGGCGCTACGCCAGTTCCTCGGCCGAGCGGAGGCTGCACGCCCAGTACGCCGCCGCGCTGCCGCTCGCCGAGGCGGCGACCGCGCTCGCCTGGGCCGGGGAGCCGCTTTGCGAACGGTCCTCCGTCGGCCCCCGACGGCTCGCCGCCGCCGTGCGCGAGAACACACATCCCGGGCCGCTGCCCGCGCCGTCGCGGTCCGGGCCCGCCCTGCGCGCCCTCGACGACGCCCTGCTGCGCGCCGCCGACGCCTTCGACCAGGGCGACGGAGGCGACCTGCACACCCGCCGACGCAGCGCACGCGACCTGCTGCGCGCCGCCTTCGGGCCGGGCGGACGCGAGTACGGGCTACGGGTCGCGCTCTCCTTCGGGGCCAGCGCCGCTGTCGCGCAGGCCCTGTACCACTCCCAGTGGTACGGCCGGCACACCCACTGGTACTGGCTGCCCGCCACCGCCGTCTTCCTGGTCAAGCCCGACCTCGGGCCGCTGGTGTCGCGCGTGCTGTGCCGGGCCGCGGGGACCGTGCTCGGGGCGCTGGTGTTCGCCGGATGCGCAGCCGTGCTGCCCCGGCCCGAGGGCCTGGTGGCGCTGGTGGCGTTGTGCGGGGCGCTCATCCCCGCGTCGACCCGGCACTTCGCCGCGCAGACCGCCGTCGCCACCGTGCTGGTGCTGTCCTTGGTGATGGTCGGCGGGGAGCCCCAGGCCTCCGCCGCGCGGATCGCCGAAACCCTGCTGGCCTGCGCGATCGTCCTGATCGTCGGACATCTGCCGATGCCGGGGCAGCGGGGCGGGCAGGTGCGCGCCCGACTCGCCGCGGCCGCCGACGCCGCGCACGCCTACCTCGTACACGTCCTCGACGGCTCCGACGGCTCCGACGGCTCCGACGGCGTCAACAGCTCCGACGACCGGGTCACCCGGTGGACCCTGCGCCGAGAGGCCTATCGCACGCTCGCCGAGGCCCGCACCGCCAGCGCACTCGCCGCCCACGAACTGCCCGCCCTGGCCCGGCACACGGAGGGCACCGACGAGGTCGCCGCCGCTCTCGAACGGCTCGTCGACACGACCACCGCCTGCGCCGTCCACCTCGACGACACCGGGCGGCTCACCGACCGGCACCGGGAGCGGCTCGCCGAACTCCTCGACGAACTCGCCGAGGGCCGGAGAAAAGTGGGACTGCCCCCACCCGACCCGCGGCCGGCTCCGGCCGGATGACGCCGGGCCGGCCCGCCGCACGCACCGCACGCACCGCACGCACCGCACCGACCGACCGACCGACCGCACCGCATCCGCCGCATGCGGCCGCGTCGTCCGAAATGCGTTCCGGGGCGGCGATGAGTTCCGCGCCGCCCGCAAGTCTCCCCCCGCGACGGACCGTTGCGCAGAAGGGGCAGCCATGGCGTATCCGGAGCTTCCGCAGATCGTCTCGCGCGAGGAGTGGCGCATCGCGCGCGGGAAGCTGCAGGACAAGGAGGACGCGATGGCACGCGCCCGGGACGCCGTGAACGCCGAGCGGCGGGCGTTGCCCATGGTGGAGGTCGAGGAGGCGCACGTCTTCGAGGGCGGCGACGGCAGGGCCGGGCTCCTCGACCTGTTCCGCGGCCGGCGGCAACTCGTCGTCCATCACTTCATGTTCGCGCCCGAGTGGGAGGCCGGCTGCCGGGACTGCGCGGCCTTCCTCGACCAGGTCGGCCATCTCGCGCACCTGCACGCGCGCGACACGTCGTTCGCCGTGGTCTCCCGCGCTCCGTTCACCAGAATCCTGCCGTTCAAGGCGCGGATGGGCTGGGCGCTGCCCTGGTACTCCTCGTACGAGGACGACTTCAACGACGACTTCGAGGCGACGCTGGAGCGGGACGGAACGCTCGTCGAGAGGGCCGGGATCAGCTGCTTCCTCCGCGAGGGCGACCGCGTATTCCATACATACTCGACATACGAGAACCATGGGACGAACAACGGATACGAGACGTATGGCGGACGGGAGGCAAGCGTCGGGCGGCAGGCGTCCGCGACGGGCGGAGTGCCTGAAGGGGGTCTCGGGCGGCTCGGCTCGACCGTCGGCCTGCTGGATCTGACGGCGCTGGGGGCCGCATCCGGCATGCCGGTCCGATATCACGACGAGTACGACTACTGACACGAAGAGTGTCCGGGGTGTTCGTAAGGTGACGGGATTCTCACGCTCAGCGGTGAACCCGTGTCAACTACGTCTCAGTCCCGCAACTGGCCGAGGCGTTCCACCTCCCAAGAGCGTTAACTCCTACAAGCACCATGCTTATCGGAGGTAGGTGGCCAGATGGTGAACGGGCGAACGGTGCTCGAACGCTTTCCCGCGGGCGGGCCGCGCGGCTCGTGGCCGGCGGAGGAGTTCGCGCATGCCCGGCGCTTGGAGGGGCTGCCCGCGGAGGTCGTCATGGACCTCGCCACGGACACGTTCCTGGTGGTCGTGCGGGGCGGCGACGCCCCGCGGTGAGCGGTCAGCCCGCCTGTGAGGGGGCGGGCGCCTGCGCCGTGAACTGCTCGGCCTGCAGCGCGTACAGCTCGGCGTAGACGCCACCGCCCGCCAGCAGCTCCTGCGGGGTTCCGGACTCCACCAGCCGGCCCTGGTCCAGGACGTGCACCAGGTCCGCGTGCCGGACCGACGCCAGCCGGTGGGTGATCAGGACGACCGTCTGACCGCCGTCGGCCAGCGCCCGGATCTTCTCGAACACCTCCAGCTCGGCCCGGGCGTCCAGGGCCGCCGTCGGCTCGTCCACGATGAGGATGCGCCCGCGCCGGTACGCCGCCCTGGCGATGCCGAGGCGCTGCCACTGGCCGCCGGAGAGCTCGTGGCCGCCGCTGAAATGCCGCGCCAGCAGGGTGTCCAGGCCGCGCGGCAGGTCCGCGACCACCTCCTCGGCGCCCGCCTCGGCGATCGAGGAGGCCATCCGCTCCTCGGTGAGCGGCGCGGCGGAACGGCCCACGGCCACGTTGACCCGGGCCGTGAACGGCCACCGCTTGAAGTCCTGCGCCACCATCGCGATGCGCTCGGCCAACGCGTGCCGGTCCGCGCCCGCCGCGTCGACGTCGTCCCACAGGATGCGCCCCCGGTCCGGCTTGTACAGCCCGGCCAGCAGCTTCACCAGGGTCGTCTTGCCAGAGCCGTTCTCGCCGACCAGCGCGATGATGCGGCCCAGGGGCAGGGAGAGCGTGACGTCGTCGAGGGCGGGCCGTGCCGACTCACCCGGGTAGCCGAAGGTGACGTGCTCGAAGCGGATGTGGCGCGGGTCCTCGGGCAGGGCCGCCCCGCCGACCGGGATCGCGCGTTCGGCCGCCTCCACGTAGAGCCGTTGCAGATCACCCACGAACAGCGCCTCCTCGTGCAGCTGGTTGACCTCCAGGACGAGGGTGTTCAGGCTCGCCGAGCCGCCGCGGATCGCGATCACGGCCGTGCCCGCCACCGCCAGCGCCATGGTTCCGGTGAGCAGCAGCCCACCGAGCGTGGCGTACGTCGCCAGCGTCGCCAGTCCCGTCCAGGTCGCCGCGATCAGGCCGGTGCGGGCGGCGAGCCGGGCCAGCCGGGCCTGCTCCGCCTCCGCGGTCTCCGACATCGCGCGGAAGTGACGCAGCAGGAACGGTCCGACCCCGTGCACCCGGATCTCGGGCGCGGCCGCGGGCTCGGTGAGCAGGCCGGCGATCAGGTGCCCCGCGCGCGCGTGCTGCACCCAGGTGTGGAAGGACTCGTAGCGGCGCCGGGCGTTCGTCAGGGCGCTCCAGGCGCTCGGCAGGGTCATCGTCACCAGCAGGGGGAGCAGCAGCGGGTGCAGCACGGTGAGCACGCCCGCCGACGCGGCCAGCGAGATCATCGCGTTCACCACGCGCGTGCCATGGCTGATCATGTAGCGGCTGGACCGGGCTCCGTACTGCGCGGTGTCCAGCAGCTTGTGGAAGGCGTGGTCCTCGATCGCGGCGAGTTCCACGGCGGCCGCCCGCTCCAGGTACAGCTCGGTCGCCACCCGCTCCACCTTGGGCTCCAGCCGGCCGGTGGCATACGTCGACGCGGCCCGCAGCAGCGTCCCGGCCAGGAGCACGGCGGCCATCGCGGCCAGGGCGGGGACGGCGCCGCGCAGCCGCTCGTCGATCGGGCCGCCGCTGATGAGCCGGCCCAGCACGGTGTTCATCGCGAGCAGGCCGACCGCCTGCGTCGCGCCCCGGGCGATCTCGGCGGACAGGACGATCCGGGCGGCCCCCGGGTCGGCCTGCCGGGCCAGGCGGAGGCTGGCGGTGAGCAGGGAGGGCAGCCGGGTCACCATGGCGCGGAGGTTCAGCTCCAGGAACGCGTCCGTGTGCTGGTTCCAGCCCATGTCGTAGCGCAGCGGGCCGCCGAACAGCAGTTGCTCCGACTCGGACACGTCACGCTCGTCGCCGTCGCCCGGCTTGCGCGCCTTCCCCGCCTGCCGTGGCATGTCCGTCTGTCCCTCGGGCCGCGGCGTCTGCGTCTGTCCCGCCGGCCGTGGTGTGTCCGTCTGCCCTGTCTCGTCCGCCTGCCCCTGCTGCCGTGCCTGCCCCACCGTCGGCCTCCCCGATCGCGATAGCCGGACGACGGCCACTATCGCGGGACGAGCCCGGTGAGGGCAGGGCGCAGGAAGAGGGAGGCGGGACGCGCGGGCGTGCGCCGGGCCGCGCTGCCGATCACCCTGGGAGGCGCGCGAATCAGGCGCTGATCGGCCGCGACCAGGTGGGCGTCGCCCCGGTGAGGCGGCACAGGGTCAGATAGAGGGGGATCGGCGGGGTGTACGGGAGGGTGCCGTCCGGCCGGTGGAACAGCTCGGGGGCGCGCGAGGCGCCCGGGAGGATCGCGCCGGTGACGTACTGCGCGGGCGCGGGCCATTCCAGGGCGTAGTCGGAGTCGGCCGGGACCAGCCACCACCAGTGCGTGCGGTCGGCGTAGACGCATCCCATGCGCGGCAGCCGCGGCACGAGCAGCCGGCCGAGGCGGGCGGGGACCAGGACGGCGTCGCAACCCAGGGGGGCCGTCATGCCCTCGGGCACGGCGAGCCGGCGCGGCGGCTCGGCGACGACGTCGCCGCCCAGCTCGCGCTTCAGGCGTACGAGCGTGTTCAGGGTGAGAAGGGGTGCCCGGCCGGGCACGGTGGTCATGTCCGCCCCCGCTCGCGGCCGTACCCGAGAGGCAGGGCGCGGGCGGGGTGACCGGGAGCCCATCCGTCCCGGCCTTCGTGTCGAACGTGGTCGGCTGCGCGGTGCCACTGCGGCGCGACGCGCGGGAGCGGCCCGTCCGCGGGCGCCGAGGCCGTGGCGGTGAGAGGTCGGGGCACGGCGGCCTCGCCGACACGCGGGCGCCGCTGCTCGGGGCGGTCGTCCTCGTCTTCCGAGCCGTCGGCGGGGCCGGGCTTGGGGCGAGCGCCCCAGCCGAGGTCGTTGCGAGGCTGGTCGCAGTCGCCGTACGACGCGACCGGGCCGTCGGGGAACTCGTCCAGGGTGTCGAGGAGTTCGCCGTGGCCGGCGAGGTGCCTCTCGACGGCGGGGTCGAGGTCGAGGCCGAGGTCGTTGCAGGGTTCGGCGGGATCGCGCGGGGCGTCGGCCTTGCGGGGCAGGTCGGCCCAGACCAGCAGGCCGAGCCCGTGCTCCTGGGCGCCCCAGGCGTGACAGAGCGCCTCGACGAGCAGCAGCCCTCTTCCGTGCTCCTCCTCGGGACGCTGCGGCGAGGGGTGGGGCTCGTCCGGCGAGCAGCCCTGGTCCCGCACGGCTATGCGGACCAGGTCGTCGCCGTCGTGCAGCTCGCAGACGACGACGTCGCTCGCGGTGTGCACGATCGCGTTGGTGACCAGCTCGGAGACGACCAGGGCGGCGGTGTCACAGGTGTCCTCGCACACCGACCAGCCGGTCAGCCGGGCCCTCGTCAGGCGTCTGGCCTGGGCGGGGGAACCCGGATGGGCGGCCAGTTCGAATCGGAACCGGCGCTCGGCAGCGGCCTGGTCAGGGCCTGCTCCCGCGCTGGCACCGAGACCCTGGGGGCGGCCTGCGGCGGCGTCTGTTCCTAAGGGCGCGGACGGAATCACGCTTGCCACTATCGCCCCGCCATGAACACTTGGCAAGTGTCACTCTGAAAATTGCAGAGTGCTGTGTGACGCGGTGAAGCGCCGTGGCACACTGCTCGCAACAGCACGTTGAACGGCGCCAGTCGGGATCAACGGAGATCCGTACACATTCGTACGGATCGTCCGATCGCTCCCCGGCGGGCGCCGTAGGGCTGTCGGGATTCTTTTCGTGACCGGCCGGATCGGGGCTCGTGAGGCCCCCGCGCGCGGCCGGCCGGGCTCTTCGTGGAGGTGGAGCGTGAGCGAACCGCGGTCCGCGCCGACGGTCGGACAGGTCGTCCTCGGTCGGCGTCTGCTGGACCTGCGGGAACGCGCCGGCCTCAAGCGCGAGGAAGCCGCCCGCATCCTGCGTGTCGCACCCGCCACGGTCCGCCGCATGGAGATGGCCGAGGTCAGCCTCAAGATCCCCTACCTCCAGCTGCTGCTGAAGGCCTACGGGATCACCGACGAGGAGGCCGACGGATTCGTCCAGCTCGCGGAGGAGGCGAACAGGCCCGGCTGGTGGCAGCGGTTCCACGACGTGCTGCCCGGCTGGTTCTCCATGCACGTCAGCCTCGAAGGCGCCGCCGCCCTCATCCGTCAGTACGAGCCCCACTTCGTCCCGGGCCTGCTGCAGACCGAGGACTACGCGCGTGGCGTGCTCACATCCGGCGCCATCGGCCAGACCCGGCCGGAGGACATCGAGCGCCTGGTCGACCTGCGCATACAGCGCCAGGGCCTGCTCACCCGCGAGGACGCGCCCAGGCTGTGGGTCGTGATGGACGAGACAGCGCTGCGCCGCCCGGTCGGCGCCCCGGAGGTGATGCGCGCGCAGATCGACAAGCTGCTCGAGGCCGCGAAGCTGCCCAACGTCACGCTGCAGATCGCCCCGTTCGCCAACGGGCCGCATCCGGGCACGTACGGGCCCTTCGTGCTGTTCCGATTCGCCATGCCGGAGCTTCCGGACATGGTCTACAGCGAGTACCTGACCGGCGCCGTCTACCTCGACGCCCGCACCGAGGTGGCGACCCACCTCGAGGTCATGGACCGAATGGCGGCGCAGGCCGCTACAGCACATCGCACGAAGGAGATCCTCCGGGATCTCCGCAAGGAGTTGTGAATGGACCGCATCAAGACCCAGTCCAGGCCGCGGGTCCGCGCTCAGCGGATCTACAACGGCATGCCCGCCCGGGACCTGGGCAGCGAGGGCTGGCACAAGCCGTGGAGCGGCGGCAACGGAGGCAACTGCCTGGAGGCCATGAAGCTCGCCGACGGCCGGATCGCCGTCCGCCAGTCCACCGACCCCGACGGCCCCGCCCTGATCTACACCTCCGACGAGATGACGGCCTTCATCCAGGGGGCCAAGGCGGGGGAGGCGGACTTCCTGCTCTCCTGAACGACCTGTCCGGCCCGCTGGAGTCCGGCCCCTTTTTCACTGCTGACCTTCTTTTACTGCTGACCTTCGTGTTCCGTTCGCGTTCACCACGCGCTGCTTCCGCTGCATTCCTTGATTTGGCACTGACTTGATCACTCATCGCGTCACATGGTTACGGAGCGCCTCATGACCGGGCACGACCCGGCCGGCGCCGTCGAGATCGACACGAGCAAGCCCTACCTGACACGGATGGACGACCGACACCTCGCGGGCAGGGACAGCCGCCCGCTCGACGAGCGAGGGGCCGCCCCCCACGCTCAAAGCCGCGGGGGAGGGCCGGGCGGGGCGCCTCACCGGGAGGCGGGAGCGGGGCGCGCAGGGGGTGAGAGGGCCCGGCACAGGGCGTCCAGCGCCGCGCCGTAGGCGTGCTCCGACGGCGTCGCGTACCCCACGACGAGGCCGTCCTGCGCCGCCATGTCCGTCCCCGGATGCCGGAAGGCGGCCAGGCCGTCCAGCGCGACGCCCTGCTCGGCGGCCGCACCGAGCACGGATCGCTCGGTGCCGGTCGGCAGCCGCAGCACCGCGTGCAGACCGGCCGCGACGCCGGTGACCTCGACGTGTGGCGCCCGGGCGGCGAGTGCCTCGACCAGCCGGTCCCGGCGCGCCCGGTAGCGCTGTCGCATGCGCCGCACATGACGGTCGTACGCCCCCGATGAGAGGAGATCGGCCAGGCTCAGCTGGTCCAGGACGCTCGCCCAGGCCTCCCGCTCGCCCTTGGCGGCCAGGACGCCGTCGACGTACCGCCCGGGCAGCACCATCCAGCCCAGGCGCACCGCGGGGGACAGGCTCTTGCTCACCGAGCCGATGTAGATCACCCGCTCCGGATCGAGCCCCTGGACGGCCCCGACAGGCCTGCGGTCGTAACGGAACTCCCCGTCGTAGTCGTCCTCGACGAGCACCCCGCCCCGCGCGCGTGCCCAGTCCACGACGGCCGCCCGGCGGCTCGCGTGCAGGGGGCCGCCGGTCGGGAACTGGTGAGCGGGGGTGAGGAGGACGGCCCGCTCGCGCCCCAGGCGGTCGACGCGCGCCCCGTCCTCGTCCAGCGGCAGCGCGTTCGTGCGCACGCCCGCGGCCGCCAGCAGTTCGCGATGGAATCCCAACCCGTACGCCTCCACGGCCAGCGGGCCGCGCAGCACCGCGCCGCCCGGGGCGAACAGCAGACGCAGCGCATGGGCGAACCCGGAGCAGATCACGATGCGTCCGGGTTCGGTGCGCACCCCTCGCGCGCGGGCGAGGTACTCCGTCAGGGCCTCGCGGAGCTCCCGCCGACCAGCGGGATCGCCGGGGCCGAACACCTCGTTGGGCGCCTGCTGCAGGGCCCGCCGGTAGGAGGCCAGCCAGGCCGCGCGCGGGAACGACGACGCGTCGGGGGTTCCCTGCATCAGGTCGTGCCGGGGGCCACGCGCGCGTGCGGGCTCCCTGACGGGCGGGCGCTCGGCGTGGCGCAGGGGAGCGGCGCGGTCGGCGACCCGGGTGCCGGACCCCTGCCGGGCGGTCAGCCAGCCCTCGGCGACCAGCTCCGCGTACGCGTCGGCCACCGTGTTACGGGCCACGCCCAGGTCGGCGGCGAGCGAACGGTACGGCGGCAGCCGGGTCCCCGGCGCGAGCCGCCCGCTGCGCACCGCCTCACGCAGCGCCCGGATCAGGGCCGCGCGCCGCCCGCCCGGACCGGCCGGCTCCAGGTGCAGGTCGGCGCCGATCCGCTCCGCGGAATCGACCCACGAATCCCCCATGGAAACGCACCCTACAGGCGGTCTCCCGGGTCCGAGGGCCGGGTGCGCAGGTCGGGCCGGGTGTCCGGGCCGGGTGTTCGGGTCGGGTGTCCGGGCCGGGCCGGTCGCGCGGAGACGGCCCGAGCCGTTCGATCCGGCGCGGCCGGGCGCGCCGCGGACGGTCCGACAGGGCCGGCGGGGGCTAAACGCTCATCGGCCGGTCGTACGGCCCGATCGGCGTCGGCAGCCGTGAACTCCCGGTCAGATGGCGGTCGACGGCGGCCGCCACCGCCCGTCCCTCCGCGATCGCCCACACGATCAGCGACTGTCCGCGCGCCGCGTCCCCCGCGGCGAACACACCGGGCACGTTCGTCTCGAAGTCGCCGCCCCGCGCGATCGTGCCCCGTGGCTCCAGCGCCAGCCCTAGCTGCTCGACGAGCCCGTCCTCGCGGTCGGGGCCCGAGAAGCCGAGGGCGAGCAGGACGAGGTCCGCGGGAAGCGCCCGAGCGGTGCCCTCCACCGGCCGTCGTCGCGCGTCCACCTCGACGAGGTGCAGCGACCGCACATGCCCGGTCGTGTCGCCGGTGAAGCGGAGCGTGGACGCCGCGAACAACCGCGCGTCCGCGTCCGCCGCCGGCGCGGACTCCAGGTCGCGCGCCTCCTCGTGCGCCGCCGAGAGCCGGTAGATCTTCGGAAACGTCGGCCAGGGGTCGGCGTCCTCGTCGCGCTCCGTTCCGGGCTGTGCGTAGATGTCCAGCTGCGTGACGGACGCGGCGCCCTCGCGCACCGCCGTGCCCAGACAGTCGGCCCCCGTGTCACCGCCGCCGACGATGACGACATGCTTGCCCGCGGCGGACATCGGAGACGCCTCCAGGTCGCCCTCGCACACCCGGTTGGCCAGCGGCAGGTACTCCATCGCCTGCTGGATCCCGGTCAACTCACGTCCGGGAACGTGCAGTTCCCGCCACTCGGTCGCCCCGGTGGCGATGACGACGGCGTCGTAGCGCGTCCGCAGATCCCCGGCCATGACGTCCCGCCCGACGGTGGTCGACGTGCGGAACTTCGTGCCCTCCGCCCGCATCTGCTCGATCCGCCGCTCCAGATGGCGCTTCTCCATCTTGAACTCGGGGATGCCGTACCGCATCAGACCGCCGATCCGGTCGTCCTTCTCGTAGACGGCGACCGTGTGCCCGGCCCGGGTCAACTGCTGGGCCGCGGCCAGCCCCGTGGGCCCGGAGCCGATCACCGCGACCGTCTTCCCCGACAGCCGGTCCGGCGGCCGTGGCGGCGTCAGCCCGTCGGCCCAGGCCCGGTCGGCTATGGCCGCCTCGACGTTCTTGATGGTGACGGCCGGCTGGTTGATGGCGAGCACGCACCCGGCCTCGCACGGCGCCGGACACAACCTCCCGGTGAACTCGGGGAAGTTGTTCGTCGCGTGCAGCCGGTCGCTCGCCGCCCGCCAGTCCTCCCGCGAGACCAGGTCGTTCCACTCGGGAATCAGATTGCCGAGCGGACAGGCCTCGTGGCAGAACGGAACCCCGCAGTCCATGCAGCGGTCGGCCTGCTTGCTGATCAAGGGCAGCAGCGCCCCGGGGACGTACACCTCGTCCCAGTCCCGGACCCGCTCCTCGACCGGCCGGCGGGGCCAGTCCTGGCGCGGTGTGGTCATGAATCCCTTGGGATCGGCCATGGGCGTGTTCCTCGCGTACGCGTACGACAGGCCGAGCGTCATCGGGCGGCACTCTTCCGGCCACGATACGTGCCGTCGCCCGCCTACGCAGAGTGGGAGGACAGCGCTTTCCGCCGGGATGGATCCGATCTGATCCGATCCGACCCGATCAGATCAGGGCGAGGGCGTAGACGAGTGCCGCGACCGCGGAGGCGAAAGCCCGCACATGGTTCCACCTCGTCCACTCGCGCAGATAGGTCGGCCAGTAGACGACGGCCTCCGGGGCGCCCGGCGCCGGCCGCGCCAGTGCCTCGTTGCGCGGCACGTTCGCCATCACGGTCACCCCGAACGCGCCGCACAGATACAGCGCGCTGCCCAGCAGCAGGTGCACCGTCCCGTGGTCCGGCCACAGCACGAACGTCACGACGGCGATCACCGCGCACAGGACGGCCACGCCCAGGAAGAGGACCATGAAGGCCGGTGCCATCGCCGAGGAGTTGATCGCGTTCATCGCCGCCACGCCCTGCGCGGCCGGCAGCGCGGCCAGCCCGCGCATCACCAGGACCGAGAAGGCGCAGAAGACCCCGGCCATCAACCCCGTCGCCAGCGCGCCCAGCATCGCGAGCACCGGGTACGGTCCATCGATCATGACAACGTCAACTCCCACTCGTCGAGCGGAGATCTTGCCCGGTACGCTCCGTCACCTCAAGTGAAATCCTGTCCGTGATCGGTGACCATGGCCGAAACGCGCGCCGGCACGCATCCGCCGGGCCGCCTGCGCGTCCTCAACAGGACGCCGCCCCGGCCGCGCGACCCTCGTCCCCGTCGACGCGTGTCGGTTCCGTGCGTGTCGGTTCCGTGTGCGGCGGTTCCATGTGCGGCGGTGACGCCTCTCGCCACGTCCGTAACCGCGCCTCCACGCCGGCCGCGATCTGCCGGCGTGCCTCGTACCGCGGCAGCCCGCTCATCAGCAGACGGTCGTACGGCGTGTCGAGATGACGTACGGACGCCACGACCGCCGAGACGACGGCTCCCTCGGTCAGCGCCCGGCCGGCGGCGCTGCGTCCGACCCGACCGCTGCCCCGGAGCGAGGCGTGCCCGGCGATCCCGTGCGCCCGGTCCTGCGGACAACCGGGAAACAACCGCAGGATTTCCGCAGCGAACGCCTCCGCGAACCGCTTGTCCTGTGCGGCCCGCCGTCGGGCGTCCCGGACCCGGCGCCGCCGTCGTGCCTCGGCGTCCGCAAGGCAACGCTCCTCCGCCCGCGTGAGCGCAGCCTCCTCGACGAGGACGCCCTGCCGCTCGTAACGCCCCTTGCGCCGGTTGAACCGGACCACCACCGCCGACAGCCCGCTCTCCTCACGCGCTCTGCGGGTCAGCGCCGTGTCGCCGCGCGGCAGGAACACCAGGTGACCGAGATCCGCGCAGTCGAGGCAGCGGGGCGCGGCGTCCTCCAGGATCAGCATCGCCAGTGGCCCGCGACGACACCCTGCGCACAGCTTCCGCCGTAGCGGTTGGACGACGACGAACCGGCTGTGCGGTGCGGAGACGGTGCGGGCTACGGATGCCATACCGGCTTCATTCCCTCTGGTGGCCGTGGAGGCAACCGGCCACCGACCGCGGCCCGCCCGATCGCCCCGCATGCCTGTCCGCCGTACACCACCGGCGCATGGGCGCCGACCCCCATGGCCTCCGACCCCAGTGGCCTCCGACCCCGATGGCCTCCGACCTTCGTGGCCTTCGACCGTGACGCATGCCGACCGGCGCCTGACGCATCATGGGCCGTGTGCGACTCGAAGCGATCACTTGGGAACGGCTCGGCGACCTCCTCGCCGAGCGGCTGCTCGACCTGAAGCCGGACGACGGGAGCCCCTGGCCGCGCGTCGCCTTCGACGGCGCCCCGGCGGCCCGCCCCGGAGATCTCGCGTCGCGCGTCGCCGAGGCCCTGCGCACCCGCGGCCGTCCCTCCCAGGTGGTGGACACGCACGGCTTTCTGCGCCCCGCCTCCCTCCGCCTGGAGTACGGACGGCAAGACGTCGAGGCCTATTACGACGGCTGGTTCGACACCGGCGCGCTGTGGCGCGAGGTCTTCAATCCCCTCGACGCGGGCGGCGCCGGACGCATCCTGCCCGATCTCCGCGATCCCGTCACCGACCGCGCCACCCGCAGCTCCTATGTCCCCCTGCCGCCGGGCGGCTTCCTGTTGCTGCACGGCCCGTTCCTGCTGCGCCACTGGTTCCCCCTCGACCTGAGCGTCCACGTGCTGCTCTCTCCGGCCGCCCTGCGCCGGCGCACCGCAGAAACCGACCACTGGACCCTGCCCGCCTTCGAGCGCTACGACCAGGAGACCGATCCGGCGGCGACGGCCGACGTCCTCGTGCGTGCGGACGACCCGCGCCATCCGGCCTGGAGTGGCTGATTCCCGCCCCATCCCACCGCTTTTAAATGCATACGCATGTAACTAGGGTGGTGTCATGTCGATCTCCGAAGGCACTTCCCTCCCCGCTGCGTCCGTGGTCCCCGCGGACTCCGCAGCGCCCGTCTCCTTCACCGGGCCCGTTCGCGCCCTGCTCGACGGCAAGAACTTCGCCGCCGTCGCCACCCTCGGCCCCGGCGGAGCCCCGCAGAACTCGGTGGTCTGGATCAAACGCGAGGGCGACACCGTGGTCTTCTCCTCGACGGACGGCCGTCAGAAGGTGCGCAACCTCCGTCGTGACACCCGCGTCAGCCTCTCCGTCTTCGACCTCGCCAACCCTTACGACTCGGTCGAGATCCGTGGCGTCGCCGAGATCCTGCCGGACCCCGACAAGCGGCTCCCGCACGAGCTGTCGCACAAGTACCTCGGCATCGATCCGCCCGCGGAAAGGGGCGACGAGGTCCGCGTGATCATCCGCGTCGTCCCGCAGAAGATCGTGGGCTTCTCCGCCTGAGGACCGCAGACCGAGAGCCGGGCGTCGAGCGTCGAGCGGAAGGAGCGGGGGCTGCGGAGCGGCGGCGCGAGGGCCGCTCAGAGCCAGCCGTTGCGCCGGAAGCCGCGGTGCAGGACCCAGCAGGCGACGGATATCACGCCGACGACCAGCGGGTAGCCGAACCTCCAGTGCAGTTCCGGCATGTGGTCGAAGTTCATGCCGTACACCCCGCAGACCATCGTCGGCACCGCGATCTCCGCCGCCCAAGCCGTGATCTTGCGCATGTCCTCGTTCTGCGCCACCGTGACCTGCGCCAGGTGCGCCTGCAGGATCGAGTTCAGCAGTTCGTCGAAGGCGGCGATCTGCTCCGTGGCCCGCAGCAGGTGGTCGGAGACGTCCCGGAAATAGGCCTGTATCTCCGGATCGACCACCCGGACCGGCCGGTCCGCCAGGTCCAGCAGCGGCCGGCCGAGCGGCACCACCGCCCGCTTCAGCTCCAGGAGTTCACGCTTGAGCTGGTAGATGCGCCCGGGGTCCGCCCGCGCGCCGTTCTCCGCGAACACATCCGTCTCGACCTGGTCGATGTCCGCCTGCACCGCGTCGATGACGTTGAGGTAGTCGTCGACCACATGGTCCGCGATGGCGTGCAGCACCGCCGACGGGCCCTTCGTCAACTGGCCTGTGTCGGACTCCAGCGCCTCGCGCAGCGGCCCCAGCGAACCGTGCCGTCCGTGGCGCACCGTGATGACGAAATCCTGGCCGACGAACACCATGATCTCCCCGGTGTCGACGACCTCGCTCGTCGCGGTGAGCTCCTCGTGCTCGACGTAGCAGACCGTCTTGAACACCGCGAACAACGTCTCGCCGTAGCGCTCGACCTTCGGCCGCTGATGGGCCTCGACGGCGTCCTCGACCGCCAGCGGGTGCAGGTCGAAGAGTTCGGCGATGCCCGCGAACTCGTCGTTGGTCGGCTCGTGCAGGCCGAGCCAGACGAAACCGTGGCCGCTCTTGCGGACCCGCTCCACGGTGTCGACCAGATTCCCGCCGCGCGGAGCACGGACGCCGTCCCGGTACGTCACGCAGTTCACCACGGACGACCCCAATGGGGAGCGGGCATGGTGACTCAGGTCGACCCGCGGATGCCGTCGGGCCAACCGCGCCACCCTGCGCAGGCCGCCGACCTTTCCGAAGTCGGCGACCTTCCGCAGATTCCCCGCCATGGTCATCCCGGTCTCCTTGCGTGAATCTCCTCGTGCCGCATTCCTGCGCCCTGGCGCGCCAGTCTGCCAGGCCCGGGTATCTCGCGCGTAAGCCTGTGGAAAGGGAAGGTTCCGTTTTGTTCCCGCCTGTGGACAACGGGACTTCGGACGATTCGGACCCTTCGCCCGACGGGACCTCGCACCCGTCGGACCCTTCGGGCGACGGCATTTCCGACACTTCCCGAGAGCGGCTGCGGGCCTTCCGGGGTCGGGCGCCCGGCCGCGTCGACCACGTTCAGCACGCCGGACGACTGGGATGATCGCCGCATGACGCGATCCGACGGATACCTCCTCGACAACCGGCAGCCGGAGGCGGGGGAACGCTTCGACGCCTTCGCCGCCCTGTTCGATCCGACGACGTTCCGCCATCTCGACGGGCTCGGGATCGGCCCCGGCTGGCGCTGCTGGGAGGCGGGCGCCGGCGGCGCCTCCGTGGTGTCCTGGCTGGCGAAGAAGGTCGGTCCGACGGGCAAGGTCCTCGCGACGGACATCGATACCTCCCGCCTGCGGCCCGTCGCCCGCCCGCCGGTGGAGGTCCGCGTCCATGACCTCGGGCTCGACGAGCCGCCGATGGAGGGGCTCGACCTGGTGCACGCCCGGCTCGTCCTGGTCCATGTGCCCGACCGGGAACGCGCGTTGCGGTCGATGGTCAGTGCTCTTCGCCCCGGTGGACGGCTCCTGATCGAGGACGCCGACCCCGCCCTGCAGCCCCTGCTCTGCCCCGACGAGCACGGCCCCGAACAGCAGTTGGCGAACCGTCTGCGACACGGCTTCCGTCAGCTCCTCGCCGGCCGGGGCGCCGACCTCTCCTACGGCCGCAAGCTGCCGCGTCTGCTCCGCGAGGCCGGGCTGGTCCGGGTCGAGGCCGACGCCTGCTTCCCCCTCACCTCCCCGGCCTGCACCGCCCTGGAGTCCGCGACGGTCCGCCAGATCCGCGACGAGCTCGTCAAGGCAGGGCTCGCGACCGACGAGGAGATCGATCAGCACCTGGCGAACGTCGCCTCCGGCAGCATGGACCTCGCGACCGCACCGATGATCTCGGCTTGGGGCCGAAAGGAATAGCTTTCGGCGGCCCGGCGGCCCGGCGGCCGTTCGCGGTGTGCGTTCGCCGTTGCGCGGCGCGCGAGGCCGGCTGCCGCTCGGGCGGCCGGTCGGGAGGTGCCGCTTCGGTTGCCGCTCGTGTCAGGGCCGGTGGGTCGTCCGGGTCGTCGTCGGCTCCGGGGCGTCACCCGGGGCGGGCGGTCTGCCGCCGACGCGTTCCACTGCCATGGCCCCGGTCCGGCAGCCCTCCGCAGCGGCCGCCACCGCGTCGGCGCCCGTGAGCAGCGCGGCGAGGAACGCTCCGGTGAATGCGTCGCCCGCGCCCGTCGTGTCCTTCGGGGTCGCCGCGACTGCGGGAACGCGGGCGAGGACG
Source organism: Streptomyces sp. LUP30 (assembly GCF_001746365.1). Classification (GTDB taxonomy): domain Bacteria; phylum Actinomycetota; class Actinomycetes; order Streptomycetales; family Streptomycetaceae; genus Streptomyces. The sequence continues at coordinate 47,100 of NZ_MJAJ01000020.1, read as the reverse complement.
GCGCCGTCCCGGGCCACGAGCGCGCCGTCCGCGCCTTGCTTGGCCACCACCAGTGGGATGCGGCGGCTCAGCTCGGCCGCGGCGTCCAGCGGATCGGACAGCCCCGTCAGCAGAGTGGCCTCGTCGCGGCTGGGCAGCAGGACGTCCACTTCCTCGACGAAGGTCAGGAAGCGGTCGACGCCCAGTTCCCTGAGGAAGCCCGCCGACGCGGGATCGAGGCTCACCGGCGTCCCGCGCGCGCGTGCCGACGCCACCGCCGTGCGCACCAGCGCCCGCCCGGTCTGCGAGAACAGCAGATAGCCCGACAGATGCAGTCGGCCCACCCCGTCGAGAAGGGCGTCCGACCAGTCCTCGGGGTCGAGCCTCAAGGAGGCGCCGCTGTCGGTGAGGAACGTCCGCTCGGCGGCGGCGTCCGTGTCGACCAGACAGATCACCGTGCCGGTGGCCGCGTGCGGGTCGACGACGAGGCGGGGCCGCACCCCGCAGGCGATCAGCTCCTGCTCGTGCCAGGCCGCCGACTCCGCGCCCACCCGCCCGAGCAGCCGTACGTCCGGGCACCCCCGATACGCCGACCAGCACGCCACGTTGGCGCCCGCGCCCCCCGGCAGCGTGCGGATCACGGAGGTCGTGTCCGTGCCCGGGGCCAGCGGCCCCCGATGCCGCGCGACGACGTCCGTCACGACGTCCCCGACGACCAGCAGCGCCCCGCCGCCTCCCACCCCCGACGCGGAAGCCGCCCTCGTGAGGGACCGCGTGCCCGTGCCCCTTCCCCGGGACTGTCCCCGGCAGCCCTCCGGTCCGCTTTCCCCGCCCTCACCCGGGTCCCGGACCGAGCCGCCGTCACCGCGGTCCGCCCCGTCCGCCCCGGCCGCTTCGCCCGGGACGCCGGCCCCCTCCGCCCCGGCCGCTTCGCCCGGCCGGCCGGTCATGCCTCGGTCCACGCCGTCGCGATCCGTGCCGCCAGCCGCACATTGCCGCGCACCGCCGCGAGGTTGGCGCTCAGGGACGCGCCGTCGGTGTGCCTGACCAGATAGTCGAGCAGGAACGGTGTGACGCCCTGGCCGGTCACGCCCGCCTCGGCGCACGCGTGCAGCGCGTCGGCGAGCACACGCGCGTGCAGCTCGGGATCCAGCTGCTCGTCCTCCGGCACCGGGTTCGCGACGATCAGCGCCGACTCCGGCACCCCGAGCGCGTCCTGAGCCCGCATCACCTCGGCCGCCTGCCGCGGGGTCTCCAGTGTCCAGTCGACGGGGTGGCCCGAGTCGGAGAGATAGAACCCGGGGAAGCGGTCGGTGCCGTACCCGGCGACGGCGACGCCCAGGGTCTCGAGCCGCTGCAGGGTCGCCGGCACGTCCAGGATCGATTTGACGCCCGCGCACACGACCGTGATCCGGGTGCTCGCCAGCAGCCCGAGGTCGGCCGACTCGTCCTGGGTGAGCGTCCACTCCCGGTGCACCCCGCCGAGCCCGCCCGTCGCGAACACCCGTACCCCCGCCAGCGCCGCCAGCAGGGCCGTCGCCGACACCGTGGTCGCCCCGCTCGCCCCGGAGGCCACCGCGAGCGGCAGGTCCCGATGGCCCAGCTTGCGGAAGCCGTCCTCGTTGGCCACCCGCTCCAACTGCCCCTTGTCCAGACCCACATGGGGCCGCCCGTCCAGCACCGCGATCGTCGCGGGCACGGCGCCCTCCGCGCGGACGACCGCCTCCAGCTCCAGCGCCACCTGCAGGTTGCGCGGGCGGGGCAGCCCGTGCGAGATGATCGTGGACTCCAGGGCCACCACGGGTCGACGCGCGTCGACCGCGTCCCGCACCTCTTCCGACACCACCAGCACCACGCGCCCGCCTCCTGTCTGTCGGTCTTTCCCTCATCTCTGGCGAGCGGCGCGACCGGTCAAACCCCGGCGGCCTGTGGGGGACGACACCGCCCTGCCGCGCATGACGGACCGCACGGGCGAGGAACCGTCCCCCGAGCGCCCCGCTCAGAACAGCGGCTCGGGCAGGACGCCCTCCAGCGCGAGCAGCTTCCGCTTGGTCTCCAGACCTCCGCCGAACCCGCCGATGCCGCCGTTGCTCTCGACCACCCGGTGGCAGGGCACGACGACCGGCAGGGGATTGGAGCCCATCGCCACCCCCACCGCCTGCGCCGCGCCCGGCTGCCCCACCCGCCTGGCCAGATCGCCGTAGCCGACGACGGCACCGTAGGGAACGCCGGAGGCGAGCTCGCGCAGCACCTGCCCGTTGAAGCCCGAGATCCCCGAGACCAGGGACCAGTCCAACGGCAGCTCGAAAGCGCGCCGCTCGCCGGCGAAGTACGCCTCGAACTGCCGTATCGCCTCGGCCAGCAGGGGGGAGCCGGGCGCCTCGACGGGCTCCGCGCCCATGCGGCCCGCCAGCCGGCCGAGCGCCCTGTCGCGCACCGCGTCGGTGGCGTGGAACACGACGGTGAGCAGGCCCTCGCCGGTCGCGGCCAGCAACAGCGGACCGATGTCGGTGCCGACGACGGTCCACACCACCTGCTGCTCGTGCTGCCCATGGCTGTCCATGTGCCCACCGTACGACCAGCCACCGACAACGCCCCGGGACGTCGGCGCCCGGCTAGTACCGGTACAGGGCGCGCCGCACCACGTCCGCCTTGTCGGTGATGACGCCGTCCACGCCGTAACCGGCGACGGTCCGGGCGGTCGCGGCGTCGTCGACGGTCCAGGCGAAGACCCTCATGGGCGTGCCGTGCGGTCCGCTCAGCGCGTGCACGGCGTCGACGTAGGCCGGGGACAGAGCGGTGTGCGAGGGGTTGATCAGATCGGCATACCCGGCGTACTGACGCAGGTCCCGCACGGGCGGCGTGCCGAGCAGCCCCGTCCGCACCCCCGGCTTCAGCCGGTGCACGGTGCGCAGGCTCGCGGCGCTGAAGCTCTGCACGATGAGCCGGTTGGCGAGATGCCGTCGGTCCAGCCAGCCCTCGTTGCCCAGTGCCTTGAGGATCTGCTGCTCGATGCCCGGATACAGCTCCGGGTTCTTGACCTCCAGGAGCAGCTTCTGATGGTGGTGCTCGACCCGGTCGAGGTACGCCTCGAGCGTCGGCACGCGCGCGCCCCTGTAGGCGGCGCCGAACCAGCTGCCCGCGTCGAGCCGCGCGATCTCGGCCCCGGTGAAGTCCTTCACCTTCCACGGAGCGCGGCCGGGAAAGACGTCCTCGGCGTCGGTCGTGCGGCGGAGAGTGTCGTCGTGGATCACCACGAGCTCGCCGTCCTCGGTGCGCTGGACGTCGTTCTCCACCCAGAGGGCACCCAGGGAGGCGGCCTTGTCGACGGCGTCCAGGGTGTTCTCCGGGGCGTAGGCGGACGCGCCCCGGTGGGCGATCACCGCGGGCCGCACGGCTGTGCCCGCCCTGGCGTCGCGAACGGGTGACAGAAGGGCGACGCAGCCCAGGACCGCGGCGGCCGTGGCGGCGACTACGCGCGCGTGCATGCCTACTCCTCGCGTCGAGCGATCACCTACAGCCCCACTGTGACAGCAGAGAGTCGACGGCGGAGGAGCGCAGAACGACCACAGGAGGCAGGGGGACGTCCGAGGCCCCTCACCAGTGCCGCACATGTGCGGCAAGGCCGTGTTTCTTTGCCGGAAAATCGTTCGACCATTCCGGTGGGAGTCATACTTCTCTCTCGGCCTTGACCGCGCTCGGCGGTCGCGGGCGGGCGCGTATTCGAAGATCCAGCATCAGGGCGAAGGGCAACCGCGCATGCAAGGCACGGTCGACGGTTTCAGCTACGGACTCGTCACACCGGTGGTGGCCTACCTCATGGCCTGCCTCGGCGGTGCTCTCGGTCTGCGCTGCACCACCAGAGCCATGCTCGTCGCCCATTCCTGGCGCCCGGGATGGCTCGCTCTCGGCTCGGCGGCCATCGGCTCCGGCATCTGGACCATGCACTTCATCGCGATGATCGGCTTCACGGTCGAAGGCGCCCCGATCCACTACGACAAACCGACGACGTATGCCAGCCTGGGCGTCGCCATCCTCATGGTGGGCGTCGGGATCTTCATCGTCGGCTACAAGGGCGCGACGGGGACCGCGCTCTTCACAGGAGGCACGATCACCGGTCTGGGCATCGCCTCGATGCACTACCTGGGCATGGCGGGGATGCGCTTCAACGGCGACTTCGAATACGACACGTTCACCGTGAGCGCCTCCGTCGTCATAGCGATGGTCGCCGCCACCGCCGCCCTGTGGGCCGCGGGCCAGGTCAGGGGCTTTCTGTGGAGCGTGGGCGCCAGCCTCGTCATGGGACTGGCCGTCACCGGCATGCACTACACCGGCATGACCGCCCTGAGCGTCCACCTGCACACCACCGAGACGCCGACCGCGGGCGACTCGCCGGCCGCCCTCCTCGCGCCGATGCTGATCGGCCCCCTCGCCTTCCTCTGCCTCGCCGGGGTCGTCGTGATGTTCGACCCGCTGATGGTCATGGGCAAACCCGACTGGACCCCCGCCGAGCACAAGCCCGGCGTGCCCGCGCACCCGCCCGCTCCGCACTCCTCGCGCCGTTCCCAGCTCCGCAGCCGCCGGAGGGTGGCCCACCGCGAGTCGTCCCGCGCCCCGCAGAACCGCTGAGCCCCGGACCCGGCAGCGTTGCCGACCGCCGACCGCCGACCGCCGACCGCCGGCCGCCGGCCGCCGACCGCCGACCGCCGGCCGCCGACCGCCGCGCCGACCGCCGACCCGCCGCCGTGCCCCGCGGAACCGCTGAGCCCCGGCCGGCCCCGCCCCCGGACGGGGGCGAAGTCCGCGAAAGCCCTGATCGGGCCCCGTTGTCAGTGGGGAGTCGTACGGTGGATGGCATGCGGCCCGTTTCCCACATCGAACGCACGGTGGCGCCTTTCGAGGTCGTCAGTCCCTATCAGCCCAGCGGCGACCAGCCGGCGGCCATCGCCGAGCTGGCCAAGCGCGTCGAAGCAGGCGAGAAGGACGTCGTCCTGCTCGGCGCGACCGGCACCGGAAAGTCCGCGACCACCGCGTGGATGATCGAGAAGCTCCAGCGCCCCACCCTGGTGATGGCGCCGAACAAGACCCTGGCCGCCCAGCTGGCGAACGAGTTCCGCGAACTGCTGCCGAACAACGCGGTCGAATACTTCGTCTCGTACTACGACTACTACCAGCCCGAGGCGTACGTACCGCAGTCGGACACCTACATCGAGAAGGACTCCTCGATCAACGAGGAGGTCGAGCGTCTGCGTCACTCCGCGACCAACTCGCTGCTCACCCGGCGTGACGTCGTGGTGGTCGCCTCGGTCTCCTGCATCTACGGCCTCGGCACCCCGCAGGAGTACGTGGACCGGATGGTCCCCCTCCGGGTCGGTGACGAGCTCGACCGGGACGAGCTGCTGCGACGCTTCGTCGACATCCAGTACACGCGCAACGACCTGGCCTTCACCCGCGGCACTTTCCGGGTGCGCGGCGACACCATCGAGATCTTCCCGGTCTACGAGGAGCTCGCCGTCCGCATCGAGATGTTCGGCGACGAGATCGAGGCGCTGTCCACCCTGCACCCGCTCACCGGCGAGATCATCAGCGACGACCGGCAGCTGTACATCTTCCCGGCCACCCACTACGTCGCGGGCCCCGAGCGCCTGGAGCGGGCCGCGAACGACATCGAGAAGGAACTGGGCGAGCGCCTGGCCGAACTGGAGAAGCAGGGCAAACTGCTGGAGGCCCAGCGGCTGCGGATGCGCACCACGTACGACCTGGAGATGCTCCGCCAGATCGGCTCCTGCTCCGGCGTCGAGAACTACTCGATGCACTTCGACGGCCGACTGCCGGGCTCTCCGCCGAACACCCTGCTCGACTACTTCCCGGACGACTTCCTGCTCGTCATCGACGAGTCCCACGTCACCGTCCCCCAGATCGGCGCCATGTACGAGGGCGACGCCTCCCGTAAGCGCACCCTCGTCGACCACGGCTTCCGGCTGCCCTCCGCCCTCGACAACCGCCCGCTGAAGTGGGAGGAGTTCCAGGAGCGCATCGGGCAGACCGTCTACCTGTCGGCCACGCCCGGCAAGTACGAGCTCTCGCGCGGGGACGGCGTCGTGGAGCAGATCATCCGCCCCACCGGCCTCATCGACCCGGAAGTCGTCGTCAAGCCGACCGAGGGTCAGATCGACGACCTGGTGCACGAGATCCGCACACGCGTGGAGAAGGACGAGCGCGTCCTGGTCACCACGCTCACCAAGAAGATGGCCGAGGACCTCACGGACTACTTCCTGGAACTCGGCATCCAGGTGCGCTACCTGCACAGCGACGTCGACACGCTGCGCCGTATCGAGCTGCTGCGCGAACTGCGCGCCGGCGAGTTCGACGTCCTGGTCGGCATCAACCTCCTGCGTGAGGGCCTGGACCTGCCCGAGGTGTCCCTGGTGGCGATCCTCGACGCCGACAAGGAGGGCTTCCTGCGCTCGGGCACCTCGCTGATCCAGACCATCGGCCGCGCGGCGCGCAACGTCTCCGGTCAGGTCCACATGTACGCCGACAAGATCACCCCGGGCATGGAGCGGGCCATCGAGGAGACCAACCGCCGCCGGGAGAAGCAGGTCGCCTACAACACGGCGCGTGGCATCGACCCGCAGCCGCTCCGCAAGAAGATCAACGACATCGTCGCCCAGATCGCCCGCGAGGAGGTCGACACCGAGCAGCTGCTGGGCTCCGGCTACCGGGCGAAGAAGGACGGCCGCGGGACGAAGGCCCCGGTGCCCTCCCTCGGCGACAAGGCGGCCAAGGGCGCGAAGTCCAAGGCGGCCAGGGGCAAGGCCAAGGAGACCGTCCCGACCGATCGTCCCGCGGCCGAACTCGCCGAGCAGATCGAGGAGATGACCGAGCGTATGCGGGCCGCCGCCGCGGACCTCCAGTTCGAGGTCGCCGCCCGGATCCGCGACGAGGTCTCCGAGATGAAGAAGGAACTGCGCCAGATGAGAGAGGCCGGACTCGCCTGACGGAGAGGCCGGACCGGCCCAGCGGGGCGGGTGCGGTCGCTGTGGCCGGGCCGGGCACGTGCTGTGTTGCAAGACCGACACAAAGTGCGGGCCTGGCTACGGCAGTGTCGGTGCCTTTGCGTAGTGTTTCGGTCAACCGCGGGGGCCGCGGCAACAGGGGACAGTCCGAGAGGGGAATCAGCGCGTGACCGTCAACATGACCAAGGGTCAGGCCATCAGTCTGCAGAAGAACGACGGGGGCAGCCTGACCGCGGTGCGCATGGGTCTCGGCTGGCAGGCGGCCCCGCGGCGCGGCCTGTTCGGCTCCCGCACCCGGGAGATCGACCTCGACGCTTCCGCCGTTCTGTTCGCGGACAAGCAGCCGGTCGACGTCGTCTTCTTCCGCCACCTGGTGAGCGACGACGGCTCCGTCCGTCACACCGGCGACAACCTCGTCGGCGGTGTCGGCCAGGGCGGTGACGACGAGGCGATCCTCGTGGACCTCGCGCGCGTGCCGGTCCACATCGACCAGATCGTCTTCACCGTGAACTCCTTCACCGGACAGACGTTCCAGGAGGTGCAGAACGCCTTCTGCCGTCTGGTCGACGAGACCAACGGCCAGGAGCTCGCGCGCTACACGCTCGCGGGCGGCGGCGCCTACACGGCCCAGATCATGGCGAAGGTGCACCGCGTGGGCAGCGGCTGGAACATGACGGCCCTCGGCACGCCCGCCAACGGCCGCACCTTCCAGGACCTGATGCCCGCGATCCTGCCGGCGCTGTAGCAGGCCCCGGCAAGCGGCACACGACGACACCACACGCGACGCAGGGGGACGACAGGCGATGGTGGCCGAACTGGTGCGGGGGCAGAACCACCCGCTCTCCCAGGTCCGGCTCGAGATCCGGGTCTCGGCCGGCCGGCCGGTCGTGGCGGCTGCCACGCTCGGGGACGAGAGCGGCAGGATCCACGGCGTCGAATGGGTGGCCCACCCGGGGGTGCCCACACTGCCCGGCCTGGAGGTCTCCCGGCAGGCGGCCGCCGACCACCGCCTCGCGGTGGACCTGGACGCCATGCCGGCGACCGTGCACCGGGTCGACGTCCTGCTCGCGCTGCCCCCCGGTGCCGGCGGGCCGGTCAGCTTCGGCTCGCTCTCGGCTCCCTTCGTCGCGGTCACCGGGCTCGACGGCGCCGAGGTCGCCTCGTACACCATCACCGGCCTGGACGCGGAGTCGGCGGTCGTCGCGCTGGAGCTGTACCGACGGCAGGGCGCCTGGAAGGTGCGCGCCGTCGGCCAGGGCTACGCGGGCGGCCTGGCCGAACTCCTCACCGACCAGGGGCTGCCGCAGGCCCACCAGCTCGCGGCCGCCATCGACGACGCCGTCGCCCAGGGCCTGGCCCGCTCGATTCCCGCGCCGGGGCCGCGCACAGCCGACGGCGAACGCTCCCGTCAGGCGGCCGCGTCCGCGCTCGGCCCGGATCAGAGCGGCTCGCCGTACAGCGTCCAGCAGGGCGGCACGCAACAGGGCGGCGCCCCGCAGGGCGGTCACGGTGCGGTCGGCCCGTACGGGGCGGTCCAGAACCCGCAGGGCTCCCCAGGGCAGGACAGCAGTCCGGCGGGTTCCCCGTCGGTGGATCCGGACGCCACCCGGCCGACGCCGACGGCGCCCCCCGGTGGACCGATCGACTACAGCCACCCGCGTCGGCAGAACGCGGCGCCGCCTCCGCCCCCGCCCACCGCGCCCCCGGCGCAGCCCGGACAGCCCGCACCTCCCGTCGCGGGCGACGCGACCGGCTGGTCGATGGAGGAGCGGCTGTACAACCAGGTCTGGGGCATGTTCGAGGACCTGGCCCGCAGCACGGCCGCATACCGCAGCGCCGTCGACTTCGCCGACGCGCGGTTGGAGAAGGAACTCGACCAGGTCCTGTCCGACCCGCGCAGCAGGATCGGCGGACAGGGCGACGCGGCCCGGGAGGCGGCGCAGACCAGGCGCATCCAGCTCGTCGACCAGGCCCGCGAGGCGCTGGAGCGGGATCTCGTCCAGCTCGGCGCCGAGGCCGACGTGGTCGAACCGGCACTGCCGGCGGCGTTCGCGCGCTGGGACAACCCCGTGTGGCACGCCTACCGGGCGCCCATGGAGATGCCCATGGCCCTGCGGCTGGGCGACCTCCACCTGCCGGAGAGCGATCCGCTGCGGATCCCGATGCTGGTCCGGCTCCCGCTCGAACGCGGCCTGTGGATCGACAGCGGCCGGCCGGGCTCGTTCGACGGGGCGATGGCCGACTCGCACGAGCTGCGACGCCTCGCGATGGAGTCGGCCGTGGCGCACATCGCCCGTCTGCTGGCGGTGCACCCGGCGGACGAGTTCACCGTGCACGTCGTCGATCCGGCCGGTTCGGGCGCCAGGGAGCTCGCGCCGCTGGTGCAGAGCGGGGTGCTCGCGGCCCCGCCCGCAGGGGGCGCGGCAGGCGTGGCGGCGGTCCTCGGGCAGCTCACCGAGCGGGTCGACCTGGTGCAGATGGCGGTGCGCGGAGGGGCGGCCGACTCATTGCCGCCCGGCTTCGACACCTCGCAGCAGCTCTTGGTCGTCAACGACTTTCCGCACGGTTTCGACGACCGGGCGGTGACGCAGCTGCGCTACCTCGCGGACGAGGGGCCCGCCGTGGGCGTGCACCTGATGATGGTCGCCGACCGCGAGGACGCCGGCGGTTACGGTCCGTTGCTGGATCCGCTGTGGCGCGGGCTGCTGCGGCTGACGCCGGTGGCCGAGGATCATCTCGCCGACCCCTGGGTCGGTCATGCCTGGACGTACGAACCTGCGCTCGTGCCGCCCGGCAGCCAGGTGCTCCAGCAGGTCCTCGCGCAGGTGGCCAGGGCGCGCACCAAGTACTCGTAAAGGCTCTTGACCAGGCAACTTGGTATTTCTTTTGCCAATCGCTTTACCTTTTCTTGGTGGTTGGGGTACTGTTTTCCTCACGGAGGGGAGTACTCCTGCTGCGACGTACCCGTCAATACGGATCACCGATGATCCCGGGGCGTCGGCCCGTTCCCGAGCGGAACGGGTGGAAGAGACCTCCGGCAGCGCAACGACGCTGATCACCTGCCGTTACGTACTGCCGGAGGCGCAGTGGATGTTTCCGTGACCCTATGGGTCCTCACCATCGTGGGCCTTGCCGCCCTCATCGCGGTCGACTTCTTCATCGGTCGCAAGCCGCACGACGTGTCCATCAAGGAAGCCGGGATCTGGACCGTCGTCTGGATCGCCCTGGCCGGGCTCTTCGGGGTCGGGCTGCTCCTCTTCGGCGGCGGTGAGCCCGCCGGGGAGTTCTTCGCCGGCTTCATCACCGAGAAGTCGCTCAGCGTCGACAACCTCTTTGTCTTCGTCCTGATCATGGCGAAGTTCGCGGTCCCGTCGCAGTACCAGCAGCGGGTTCTGCTCATCGGCGTCCTCATAGCGCTCGTCCTGCGGGCGATCTTCATCGCCGCCGGCGCCGCGATCCTCGCCAGCTTCGCCTGGGTGTTCTACCTCTTCGGCGCCTTCCTGATCTGGACCGCCTGGAAGCTCATCCAGGAAGCCCGCGCCGACGAGGAGGACGAGGAGTTCGAGGAGAACAAGCTGCTCAAGGCGGTGGAGAAGCGCTTCGGAGTCGCCGACCGCTACCACGGCACGAAGCTGTGGATCGAGCAGAACGGCAAGCGGGTCATGACCCCGATGCTGGTCGTCATGCTCGCGATCGGCACGACCGACGTGCTCTTCGCCCTCGACTCGATCCCCGCGATCTTCGGCCTGACGCAGGACCCGTACATCGTCTTCACGGCCAACGCGTTCGCGCTGATGGGTCTGCGGCAGCTGTACTTCCTCATCGGCGGTCTGCTGCGGAAGCTGGTCCACCTCAGCTACGGCCTGTCGATCATCCTCGGATTCATCGGCGTGAAGCTGGTGCTGCACGCGCTGCACGAGTCCGGGGTCCATGTCCCGGAGATCAGCATCCCGGTGTCCCTGGGCGTGATCTGCTCCGTCCTGATCGTCACCACGATCACCAGTCTGCGCGCCTCTAAGAAGAAGGCGGCGGACGAGGCGGCGCAGGGCACGAACGAAGGCGCTCCGAAGGACAGCATCGAGGCCTGACCACGGACGACGTAGGAACAACCACCCCCGGGGGCGGTGCGCGGCGAATTGCCGAGCACCGCTCCCGGTGCTTCGTTGGGGGTGGGCGTCCCCGTCGGGGGGCGCCGGACCGTCCGGAGGCGCCATGAGTACACCGCAGAGGTTCGTGCAGATCCTGGAGTTCGAGACCGACCGCATCGACGACATGCGGGCGCTGGGCGAGGAGGGGGACCAGCGTCTTGCCGGCCGCCCCGGCGGCCCGGTCCGCCGCCTCGTCCTCAAGGACAGGAGCAGGCCCGACCGCTACCTGATGTTGGTCGAGTTCGACTCCTACGAGGAGGCCATGCGCAACAGCGACGACCCCGAGACGGGCAAGTTCGCGCACGCGATGGCCGCGCTGTGCACCACACCTCCGTCCTTCACCGACTGCGACGTGGTGGACGCGACAGACTTCAGGTGACGCAGACCGCCGCCCGGCCCGCGCCTGCCGCATCGGTCGCAGCAGGCGCACCGGAGTCACCGGTCAGGCAGGCCGCACCAGCCCCAGGGGCCGGAATGCGGAGCCCGTACGGCTCTGCGACGATCACTGCATGATCGCTCGGCTCACGTCGGTCGCGGCCCGGTGGACGTCCCTCGTGCCGGCGCTCGCGGTCGTCCTGCTGGCCCTGACCTGGGGACGCGACCTGCCCGGCGCGGTCGTCGCCCTGGTGACGCTGGTGCTCGCCGCAGCCGTTCTGGCCGCCGTGCACCACGCCGAGGTCGTGGCCCACCGGGTGGGGGAGCCGTTCGGCTCCCTCGTCCTCGCAGTCGCCGTGACGATCATCGAAGTCGCCCTGATCGTCACCCTGATGGCGGACGGCGGTGACAAGAGTGCCACGCTGGCCAGGGACACCGTCTTCGCCGCCGTGATGATCACCTGTAACGGCATCGTCGGCTTGTGCCTGCTGGTCGCCTCCCTGCGCCACGGCACGGCGGTCTTCAACCCGGAGGGCACCGGTGCCGCCCTGGCCACCGTAGCGACCCTTGCCACCCTGAGCCTGGTCCTGCCGACCTTCACCACCAGCAGACCGGGCCCGGAGTTCTCCGACGTCCAACTCACCTTCGCCGCCGTGTCCTCGCTGATCCTGTACGGCCTGTTCGTCACGACGCAGACCGTCCGGCACCGCGACTACTTCCTGCCGATCACCCGCCAGGGGGAGGTGATCACCGTGGAGGACCACGCCGACGTCCCCACCTCCCGGACCGCGCTGGTCAGTCTCGGTCTGCTCGGCCTCGCCCTGATCGGCGTGGTGGGCCTCGCCAAGGGCGTCTCGCCCACGATCGAGTCGGCCGTGGAGAGCGCCGGCCTCCACCACGCCGTCGTCGGCGTGATCATCGCGCTGCTCGTGCTGCTCCCCGAGACCATCGCCGCTCTGCGCTCCGCCCGCCGCGACCGGGTGCAGACCAGCCTCAACCTCGCACTCGGCTCCGCGATGGCCAGCATCGGACTGACCGTCCCCGCCGTCGCGCTGGCCTCCCTCTGGCTCTCCGGGCCGCTCGTCCTCGGCCTCGGCTCCACCTACACGGTGCTGCTCGCGCTGACGGTCGTGGTCAGCTCGCTGACCGTGGTCCCCGGCCGGGCCACGCCGCTGCAAGGCGGCGTCCACCTCGTGCTGTTCGCGGCCTACCTGGAGCTGGCGGTCAATCCGTAGCCGGCTGCGCCCCGGCCACCGGCACCGGACGGGTCTCCGGGAGCAGCGCAAAGCAGCCCAGGCTGAGCAGGGCCACCCCGGTCAGATACGCGCCCACACCCCAGGGAACCGGGCCCGAGCGCTCCGCGAGCGCCGTCGCCACGATCGGCGTGAGCGCCCCTCCGAGGACCCCGCCCAGGTTGTAGCCGACCGCCGCACCGGTGCAGCGCACGCGCGGCGGGTACAACTCCGGCAGATAGGCCGCGATCACCGCGAACATCGTGACGAACGTGACCAGCGCGCCCAGGATCCCCAGGAACATCGGCAGCGGCTCACCTGTCGCGAGCAGCGCGACCATCGGCAGCATCCACAACGCGGCCCCCGCGCAGCCCGCCAGACACAGCGGCCTCCGGCCGAAGCGGTCGCCGAGCAGCGCCATCACCGGTGTCAGCGACCCCTTCACCACCACGGCGCCCATGATGCAGGCCAGCATCACCGTGCGGCTGACCCCCAGCCGTTCGGTCGCGTACGCCAGGGACCAGGTCGTCACGGCGTAGAAGATCGCGTACCCGACGGCGAGCGCGCCCGCGGTCAGCAGGACGAGCCGCCAGTGCTCGCGCGCGACCTCGGCGAGCGGCACGCGCGCGTGGTCGTCGATCTCCAGGAACCGGGGGCTCTCCGGCAGCGACGTACGCAGCCACAGCCCGCACACGGCGAGGACTCCGGCGGCCCAGAACGGCACCCGCCACCCCCATCGCGCGAACTGCGTCTCGGTCAGCGCGGCCGACAGGGCCAGCACCGTTCCGTTGGCGAGCAGGAACCCCACCGCTGGACCGACCTGGGGAAAGCTCGACCACAGCGCGCGCCGCTCGGCGGGAGCGTGCTCCGCGGTCAGCAGCACCGCTCCGCCCCACTCCCCGCCCAGCCCCAGCCCCTGCAGGAAACGCAGCACGAGCAGCAGCACGGGGGCGGCCGTCCCGATCGTGTCGTACGTCGGCACACAGCCCACCGCGACCGTCGAGGCGCCGGTCAGCAGCAGCGAGACGACGAGGACCGGCCGCCGTCCGCGCCGGTCCCCGAGGTGCCCGAACAGCACCGCGCCCAGGGGCCGCGCCACGAACCCCACGCCGAACGTCGCGAACGCGGCCAGCGTCGCCGCCGGCGGCGAGAACGTCGGGAAGAACAGCGGACCCAGGACCAGCGCGGCCGCGGTCCCGTAGACGAAGAAGTCGTAGAACTCGATGGCCGTCCCGGCGAGCGAGGCGGCCGCGAGACGCGGCATGGAGGGCGCGTTCACGGTGCGTACGTCGTGCATGCCGCGTCAACCAGCCACGGCGATCGCGGGTTACGGGGGCGTACGGAGCACGGACCGCCGCGCGGGAGCTCGGTAGGTCACGATCACGCGCCGCGCGGGACCGTCGACGCGGACCGCTCCGCCGTAGGGGGTGACCAGTTGCGGGTCCGTGTGACCGAATTCCACGCCGAAGACGGCCAGGGTGTCGGGGGCGTACGCCCGCAGCGCACGCCCCACCGCCGCCCTCCGGTCGGCGGCGTAACGCGCGGCCTCCTGCGGGCTGTTGGGGCGCCCGAAGGGCCGGCTCCTGGCGCGGCCGCCAGCAGCGCGGGGGAGCGCCGCAGCAGGCCGCGCTCGCCCATGCAGCGCAGGATGCGGAAGTCCTCCGCGGCGCTCGGCAGTTCCGGGAGGATACGGCTGCTGCCCTGCTGGTTCACCGTGATAAACCGGTCCGAGCGGCGGTCCTCGACGGGCCGCTCCCGAACGGACCGGAGGAACCGTGCCCCGCACCCTGGCCAACGCCCCGATCATGATCCTCAACGGGCCCAACCTGAACCTCCTGGGCCGCCGCCAGCCGGAGATCTACGGTACCGACACGCTCGCCGACGTCGAGGCGATGTGCGTCAAGGCGGCGGCCGCGCACGGCGGCACGGTGGACTTCCGCCAGTCCAACCACGAGGGCGAACTGGTCGACTGGATCCACGAGGCACGGCTGCACCACTGCGGCGTCGTGATCAACCCGGGCGCCTACTCGCACACCTCGGTGGCGATCCTGGACGCGCTCAACGCCTGCGACGGCCTTCCGGTGCTGGAGGTCCACATCTCCAACATCCATCAGCGCGAGTCGTTCCGGCACCACTCGTACGTGTCGCTGCGCGCCGACGGCGTCATCGCCGGCTGCGGCGTGCAGGGCTACGTGTTCGGCGTGGAGCGCGTCGCGGCGCTGGCCGGGGCGGGGAAGACCGAGGCGTAAGGACCGCCTCCAGGGACGACGGGCCTTACCAAGCCTTGCCCGTCGCCGGTCACAGACGTCCGGCCTTCACGATCCGCCGCAGGAAGCGCCGGGTGCGCTCCTGCTGCGGGTCTGCGAAGACCTGCTCGGCGGTGCCGCGCTCCAGCACGACGCCCGCGTCCAGGAAGCACACCTGGTCGGCGACCTCGCGTGCGAAGCCCATCTCATGGGTGGCCAGCACCATGGTCATGCCGTCCCCCTTCAGGTCGCGGACCACGTCGAGGACCTCGCCCACCAGCTCCGGGTCGAGGGCCGCGGTGATCTCGTCGAGCAGCAGCAGCCGTGGGCGCACGGCGAGGGCGCGCACCAGGGCCACACGCTGCTGCTGGCCGCCGCTGAGCCGGTCGGGGTACTCGCCCGCCCTGCCGCCCAGCCCGAGCCGCTCCAGAAGCTCTCCGGCATGTTCCTCCGCCTCCGCGCGCGGGACGCCGTGCACCCGGCGCGGGGCGAGCGTGATGTTCTCCAGCACCGTCATGTGCGGGAACAGGTTGTAGGCCTGGAAGACGACGCCGATCCTCCGCCGTACCGCGTCCTGGTCCACGCGCGGGTCGGTGATCTCCTCGCCGTCCAGCCAGATCGCGCCGTCGTCGACGTCCTCCAGCAGGTTGGCGCAGCGCAGCAGGGTGGACTTGCCGGAGCCGGAGGCGCCGATCAGCGCGGTCACCGTGTGCGGGGCGACCTCCAGATCGACGTCGCGCAGGACGACGGAGTCGCCGAAGGTCTTGCGGACGGACTCCATCCGCAGCACCGGGGCGTCGCTCATGTCGTTCCTCCCTGTGTGCGCCGGCGGTCCATCCGGGCCGTCACCCAGTCCGTGAAGCGCGTCATCGGAATGGTGAGGGCGACGAAGACCAGCCCCGCCACGATGTACGGCGTGTAGTTGAGGCTGCGGCCCACGATGATGTCCGCCGCGCGGACGGCGTCGATCGCGCCGCCGATCGAGACGAGACCGGTGTCCTTCTGCAGCGACACCAGGTCGTTGAGCAGCGGCGGCACTTGTCGGCGCACCGCCTGGGGGAGCACCACGTACCGCAGCGCCTGCCGGTTGGACAGGCCCAGCGAGCGGGCCGCAGCGCGCTGCGAGGGGTGCACGGACTCGATTCCGGCGCGGAACACCTCGGCGACGTACGCCGAGTACGTCAGCGTCAGCGCCGTGCCGCCGAGCCACACCGGGTCGACCGTCACGCCCTGCAGACGCAGCGCCGGGACGCCCAGGACCACGATCATCAGGTTGATGATCAGCGGCAGACCGCGGAAGAAGTCCGTGTACGCCGCCGCCAGCGCCCGCAGCGGGAAGAACACGGGGCCGCGCAGCGTACGGGCGACGGCGATGAGCATGCCGAGCACCAGCACGGCGACGCCGCACACCAACAGCAGCCGGACGTTCAGCCACAGCCCTTCGAGGACCTTCGGGAGCGCCTCGCGCGCGTACTGCCCGTTGAAGAACGTCTCCTTGGTGCGCGGCCAGCCAGGTGCGCTGACGACGACGAAGTACAGGACGACGCCGGTGACCAGGGTCGACAGCGCGGCGATCGCGGTGGCACGGCGGGCCCGCGCGCGGCGGTGGCGCTCGCGCTCCAGCCGCCGCGGCGACGGGGTGTAGGCCGCGCCGCCGGCCCCCGGCATGTCGCCGTCGTCGTCCGAGCCCTCCGGTCCGGACTCCTGTTCCGTGACCGTCACTTGAGCACCGGGGCGTCGACGGCGTCGGAGAGCCACTGCTGTTCGAGCTTCGCCAGGGCGCCGTTCTCGCGGAGCGCGTCGACGGCGGCGGTCACACAGGGCGTGAGGGCGCTGCCCTTGTCGAGGACCAGCCCGAACTGCTCGGGCGCGGCCCCCTGGTTCTCGAACTGGCCGACGATCTCGGCGTCGGTGACCTCGGCGGCGGTGATGTAGAAGGCGGTCGGCAGATCGACCACGATGGCGTCGACCTGCCCGTTCTTCAGCGCCGACTTGGCCTGGTCGTTCTTGGCGTAGACGGCCGCGTCCCGGGTCGGCTTCACCACGTCGTCGATGTAGTCGAGGCTCGTCGTGCCGACCTGGGCGCCGAGCTTCAGGCCCTTGAGGTCCGCGACGGTCTTCGCCCTGGCGGCCTTGGAGCCCTTCAGGGCGACGACGGCCTGGCGCACGTCGTAGTAACCGGACGAGAAGTCCACGGCCTTCTTGCGCTCGTCGCTGATCGAGACCTGGTTGATGTCGAAGTCGAAGGTCTTCGCACCCGGCGCGAAGGCCTTGTTGAACGGCACGCTCTGCCAGACGACGGCGCTCTTGTCGTAACCGAGCTGCCGGGCCACCGCGTAGGCCACCGCGGACTCGAAGCCCTTGCCGTCGGACGGCTTGCCGTCCTTGAACCACGGCTCGTACGCCGGCTCGTCGGTGGCGATCGTCAGCTTCCCCGAGGTCCCGGTCGCCAGCTTGCCCTTGACGCAGGCGCTCGCGCGCGAACCGGAAGGCGTGGAAGCCGCCTTCTCCTCCGGCTGCGGGGCGCAGCCCACGGCGGTGGCGAGAAAGGCCACGGTGGCGCCGGCGACGGCGCGGCGCAGTACACGAGGGGCGAGGTGCATGGCGGGAGAGTGGCAGCGAAACGCCTGTTTGTCGAGGTCACACCATCATCTGTCCGCATTCTGGGAACGGGTGTTGCGTTCTCGTGAACACGGCGGGAGAGAGGCCCGGGCCGCCGGCCGAGGGCGGGGATCGTAGACCGGCGGCCCTTCCGCGCCGGAGCCGTCATCCCGCGCGGGGCTGCCACCAGTTGACCGCGCAACCAGGTGCGCCGGGAGCGTGCTCACGGCATGGGCGCGTGCGTACGGTTCACACGGGGCGCGCGTCGGACGACGTGCGCCCCGTGGCCTGTCCGGACGGACCTCACCACCCGCGCGCGTGCCACTCCGGCAGGTGCGGCCGCTCGGCGCCCAGCGTGGTGTCGTCGCCGTGCCCGGGGTAGACCCAGGTCTCGTCCGGCAGGACGTCGAAGATCTTCGTCTCGACGTCGTGGATCGGAGGGGCGAACGCCTCGGGGTCCTTGCGGGTGTTGCCCACGCCTCCCGGGAACACCACAGCACGCGCCAACACACGAGGTCACGGCGGCGCGTAAACCTGCGGGCCGTGCCTCCGCGGCGTCGAAGTGGGCCGACGGCATCAGATGCCTGTGCACTGCGGCCGGCCGTGCCCTTCTCAGCGGTGGCGCGGGCGAGGCAGCAAGGCGAACGCGCTCTCCGCTATCGAGGTCAGGCGGGCGGGACTGTGGCCGTACGCGCCTACGACATCGGTCCCGCGGATGATGGTCAGCAGCAGGTAGGCAAGGTCGTCGGGATCCGCGTCGGGGTCGAGGTCGCCGTTGCGCTGCGCCGCTCGCACGCACTCGGCCACCGCCGTGGCGACCACGGAGAAGCAGTCGTTGGCCAGGCGTTTCACCTCGGCGTCGGAGGCGCCGATCTCCAGGGCCATCTTGGCGGCGAAGCAGGCCGCCCCCGCCCGGTCAGAGGCGGGGGGTACGTCGGCGGCGAGTGGCACCCCGTGGACGGCGCGGAGCAGGTATGCGTGCAGTCGTTCCAGGGCGCCCTCGTCCGGTCCGGCGAGCGCATTCCGCGGACCCTGCGCCAGCCGGGCGAAGTAACCGGCCATCGCCTGCAGCAGCACGCCGTGCTTGCCGTCGAACGCGGCATAGAGGCTGCCGCGGCCCAGGCCGGTGGCCGAGCTGATGTCGTCGACGCTCGTGCCGTTGTAGCCCGAGGCGCGGAACTGCCGCTCGGCGGCATGGAGGACGTGGTCGCGGTCAAAGCTTCGTGGTCTCGCCATACGCCGAAGGTAAAGCCGACCCGCCGTACTTGACAACTCAGTACAGAACTACCTACGTTTCTGACTGTTCAGTACACAACCATCCCGAGCTCACCGGACAGGGTGCGTGCACGTCTGGCGCGATGGAGAGCAACCCATGCCTTTGCACTCCTCCGCGCCGCCCGGCATTGCGACGTCGTCCAGGCCGCCACGGCCCGGTCGGATCCTCGCGATCCCGGCGACGGCGAGTTTCATCGCCGGACTGGATCTGTGCATCACGAACGTCGGGCTGTCCTCGGCGCGGGGCACTTCCCGCACCTCGAACAGCCCTGGACGGTCGCCGATCACATCCTGGGCCTCCTGAACAGCTGGCCACCCTCCGACCACCCAGAACTCGAAAGGTCGACCGAACCATGACTGACAAGGAAAGGCAGGAGGTCATGGCTGTGACGACTCCTCCGTACGCGAGCGACGCACTGGCCGAGGGGACCGTCGACGCGGTGGTGATCGGCGGGGGCGCCGCGGGACTGAACGGTGCACTGATCCTCGCCCGCTCCCGCCGCTCGGTCGTCGTGATCGACAGCGGCTCCCCGCGCAACGCGCCCGCGGAGGCCGTGCACGGCCTCATCGCCCTGGACGGCACCCCGCCGCCCGAGATCCTGCGACGGGGCCGGGAGCAGGTGCGCCAGTACGGCGGACACGTCGTGTCCGGCGAGGTGGTCTCGGCCGAGTCCGCCGCCCCGTCGGCGGACGGGGACCTGCGGTTCACCGTCACCCTGGCCGACGGCCGCCGCATCACCGCCCGCCGCATCCTGGTGGCCACCGGACTGAAGGATGTGCTCCCGGAGGTGCCCGGGCTCGCCGAGCACTGGGGGCACAGTGTGGTGCACTGCCCGTACTGCCACGGCTGGGAGGTGCGCGACGAGCCCATCGGCATCCTTGCCACCGGGCTGCCTTCCATCGGTCACGCGTATCTGTTCCGTCAGCTGACCGAGGACCTGACCTACTTCACCCACGGCACCGACCTGGACGAGGACAGCCGCGTCCGCTTCGCCGCCCGCGGCATCCGCGTCATCGACACCCCGGTCACCGAGGTCGTCAACGACGAGGACGGTGCCCTCGCCGGGGTGCGCCTGGCCGACGGCCAGGTCGTGGCCCGCCGCGTCCTCGCGGTCGCCGCGCCGATGCAGGCCCGCACGCAGGGCCTGGAAGGTCTGGGCTTGCCGGTGCGGGACGTGCCGAACATGGGCCGCGCTTTCGCCTCCGGCACGGCCGGCACCACCGAGGTGCCGGGTGTGTGGGTGGCCGGCAACGTCACCGATCTGGTCGCCCAGGTCGGGGCCTCCGCAGCGGCCGGCGCACTGGCCGGCGCCGACATCAACAGGATGCTGGCCATCGCGGACGCCGACGCGGCCCTCCAGGGGATCACCGAGGGAAGCCCGCAAGGGGCCACAGGATGATCTTGAAGCCCGGAGATCTCAGCTCGTCGCTCGCTCGCCTCACGGGCGATCAAGTGATGCCGCTCGTCCGCCGCGTCCCCCTCAGGAGCTACTGATGTCCTTCCTTGCGAACACCCCGGTGGAGAAGATGGCCGGGCCTTACGCGCGGCGCTGGTGGGCGCTGCTCGTGCTGTGTCTGAGCCTGCTGATCACGGTGATGGCGAATACGTCGCTGATCGTCGCCGCCCCCGACATGACCACCGAGCTGGGCCTGAGCAGCAGTGATCTGCAGTGGGTCGTCGACAGCTACACCGTTCCGTACGCGGCGCTGATGCTGGTGCTGGGCGCGATCGGCGACAAGTACAGCCGGCGCGGCGCGCTGGTGCTGGGTCTGCTGATCTTCGCCGGCGGTTCGGTGATGGGGAGCATGGTCGACGAGACCTCGCTGGTCATCGTGGCCCGCGCGATCATGGGTGTCGGTGCCGCGGTCGTGATGCCGGCCACGCTGTCCCTGGTGGTCGCGACCTTCCCCCGGAGCGAGCGGGCCAAGGCCATCACCGCCTGGGCCGCGACCTCCGGGGTGGCGGTAGCAGTCGGCCCGCTGGTCTCCGGCTGGCTGCTGGAGGACCACGCCTGGGGCTCGACCTTCCTGATCAACGTGCCGATCGCCCTCGTCGCCGTGTTCGGCGCGCTCACCCTGGTACCGCCGTCGAAGGCGGAGGGCATGGGCCGGATCGACTACGTCGGTGGTCTGCTGTCGATCGTCTCCGTCGGCTCCCTGATCTACGCCGCCATCGAGGGCCCGCACTTCGGCTGGGGCGCCGGCCCCGTCACCGCCGCAGTGATCGCCGGTGCCGGTCTGGTCGCCTTCGTCGCCTGGGAGCTGCGCCACCCGCACCCGATGCTGAACGTCCGAAAGTTCGTGCTGCGCCCCTTCACCGGCTCGATGCTCGCGGTGATGTTCTTCTTCTTCGGCATGTTCGCCGTGCTCTACTACTCGACGCAGTTCCTGCAGTTCGTCCTCGGCTACGACGCCCTGGACACGGGCCTACGGCTGCTGCCGCTGGGCGGTGCGGTGTTCCTCGGGTCCGCGGTGACCGGGGCGCTCACCCCGAAGCTGGGGGTGAAGGCGATGGTGGTGACCGGCATGACCATCGGCACGACGGGCATGTTCCTGCTCACCCAGATCGACAAGGGGTCGACGTACGGGGACTTCCTGACACCGCTGATGATGCTGGGCCTCGCGCTCGGACTGAGCATCTCCCCGGCGACCGACACGATCATGGGCTCCTTCCCCGAGTCCGAGCTGGGCGTCGGCGGCGGTGTCAACGACACCGCGCTGGAGCTGGGCGGAGCGCTGGGTATCGCGGTGCTGGGCTCGCTGCTGGGCACGGCCTACCGGGACGAGCTGACCGACCTGGTGGGCAACCGGCTCCCGGCGGAGGCGATGGAGACCGCCAAGGACTCGGTCGGCGCCGGCCTGGCCGTCGCGCAGCGGGTCGCGCAGGATCCCTCCGCAGGGCCCCAGCAGGCCCAGGTCGCCGTGGACGCCGTCCACCAGGCCTTCGCCCACGGCGTCGCCCAGGCCAGCCTCATCGGCGGGATCATCATGGCCGCCGGAACACTGATCGTCCTCGCGATCATGCCGGGCCGGCGCGGGTTCGCGAAGAAGGCCTCCGAGCCGGGGTCCGCGACGACGGCGAACGAGGCGGCGACTGTGCCGGAGCACACCGGGTCCACCCGCTAGATCGCCGGCGGGGCGTTCACCGGATCGCCGGGGACGCGCCCGCCCGAGCGACGGGCACCGCCTTCGCCGGGGCGCCCGCCAGGTGCGTCGGGCAGGAGCCCGGCGGCGCGAGACGCGCAGGGCGCGGGCGTGGTCCACGGCCCACGGCCACGCGGATCCTCTGCCGGAACACCTCACCGTCCTCGGCCTCCGGGCCGCTCCGCAGGAGAGCCCCGGGGCGGCCCGGAGGCCAAGGGCCGTGAGGTGACAGCGGCGGTCGCAGCCCGCTTGAGCGCGGCCTCCAGCTGGGTGCGGGTGTTTCGAGCCCGTAGTACGGCTGGGAGCCGAAGGGATGGACTGCGGAGAAGTGGGAGGTCCCGCTGCCTGCCAGGTGTGAACCCGGCCCGGCAGACCGCAGTCCATGCACCAGTTCCCCTGGTCATGGCGGTCACCGCTGCTGGCGTCGGTGACGGTGCTCTGGAGGCCACCGTCCGTGGGGCATGACCCTCCCGAGCGCGGAACGGGCCTGAATGCGCGACCGCCCCCGCTTCGGTTTCGAAACAGGGGCGGTCGTCGTCGGACGGTTACCAGCCTCGTGCGCGCCACTCCGCGAGGTGGGGCCGCTCCGTGCCGATGGTGGTGTCGTTGCCGTGGCCGGGGTAGATCCACGTCTCGTCGGGCAGGACGTCGAAGAGCTTGGTCTCCAGGCCGTCCATCAGGGAGTTGAACTCTTCCGGACGTGTTGTCCTACCAGGACCGCCCGGGAACAGACAGTCGCCGGTGAACACGTGGGGATGGCCGTGCGGGTCGTCGTAGACCAGGGCGATCGAACCGGGTGTGTGCCCGACCAGGTGGCGCGCGGTGAGCTCGACGTTGCCCACCCGGATGACGTCGCCGTCGTCGACCGGGACATCGGTCGGCACCGGGATGCCCTCGGCGTCCTCGCGGCCGGCGTGGGTACGCGCGTGCGTGGCCGCCACGACCTCGGCCAGCGCCTGCCAGTGGTCGCCGTGCCGATGCGTGGTGACCACGGACGCGATGCCGTCGTCGCCGATCGTGCCGAGCAGGGCGTGCGCGTCGTTCGCCGCGTCGATGAGCAGCTGCTCGTCCGTGGCCCGGCAGCGCAGCAGATAGGCGTTGTTGTTCATCGGGCCGACCGCGATCTTGGTGATCATCAGGTCCTTGAGCTCGTGCACGTCCGCCGGGCCGCCGACCGTCACCTGTCCGCTGTACGTCATGGCCGCAGCCTATAGCGGGGGGAGCGCCGGCAGCGGCCCGCCGTCGACCGCCAGCCCGGATCCGTCGCGGCGGCCCGAGAGCCAGCCCAGGAGGTCCGCCGGGGCGCCCGTGACGGTCACCTCGGGACCCTCGGCCTTCCGGCCGGTGTGCCACGCGCGCGTGCCGTCCGTCAGGCGGGTCGGCGGTACCTCGGGATGCCCCTCGAAGCGCTCCGCGAGGAACTCGATCTCCCGCTCGGTGAACTCCTCGGACAGATCCTCCAGCTCATGGCCGATGCCGAGGTCCACGTGGTGCAGCTCGACCTCCACCCACCGGCGGAAGGGCAGCCGGGCCGCCGCGTCGACGACCCCGTTGCGCAGCTCCACCGTGCGCGACCAGTCCGCGGGAGCTGCCCCCGCCGACTGGAAGCGGGCCGCGCTCTCCCGTACGTCCGCGAGCTGGACGTCCAGCGGACGCGGGGCGTCGCGCTCGATGTCCGCGTCGCGGACGTGCGCGTCGGCGTACATGGGGCGGCCTTCGAGGACGTTCACGAGCGCGTCGGCGTTGCGGGCGATGTGAGCCAGGACATGGCCGCGGCTCCAGCCGGGCAGGCGTGACGGTTCGGCCGCGGACGCGTTGTCCAGTTCGGCGACTGCGTTGAGGAGCCGCTCGGTCGCCTCACGTACAGACTCCAGGTCATGAGCGTGATCAATCATGGTCATGACCCTAGCCCCGCCACCCCTTCGGGTGAAGGCGGCCGACGGAGCCCGCAAATCGAATGCACGTGCTATAAGGTCGGTGACGGCGTCGGGCATGCTGGAAGGCCGGGGATTGTTGTGAACCGGTGAATCCGGGATCCATCTCGACCGGCGTTGTCAGTGGCTCCCCCTAGTCTGGGAAAGACGGGGGCCTCGCCCCTGTCACTTCTCTCAAGAAAGGTGCGGACCGGCGTGGCCGACCGTCTCATCGTCCGTGGCGCGCGCGAGCACAACCTCAAGAATGTCTCGCTCGACCTGCCACGCGACTCGCTCATCGTCTTCACGGGCCTGTCGGGGTCGGGCAAGTCCTCGCTGGCCTTCGACACCATCTTCGCCGAGGGTCAGCGGCGCTACGTCGAGTCGCTCTCCTCGTACGCCCGCCAGTTCCTCGGCCAGATGGACAAGCCGGACGTCGACTTCATCGAGGGCCTCTCCCCGGCCGTCTCGATCGACCAGAAGTCGACCTCGCGCAACCCGCGCTCCACGGTCGGCACCATCACCGAGGTCTACGACTACCTGCGTCTGCTCTTCGCGCGCATCGGCAAGCCGCACTGCCCCGAGTGCGGCCGGCCGATCACGCGCCAGTCGCCGCAGGCCATCGTCGACAAGGTGCTGGAGCTGCCCGAGGGCAGCCGCTTCCAGGTGCTGTCGCCGCTGGTGCGTGAGCGCAAGGGGGAGTTCGTCGACCTGTTCGCCGAGCTCCAGACCAAGGGCTACAGCCGCGCAAGGGTGGACGGCGAGACGGTGCAGCTGTCCAGCGCACCCGCCCTGAAGAAGCAGGAGAAGCACACCATCGAGGTGGTCATCGACCGCCTCACGGTCAAGGACACCGCCAAGCGTCGTCTCACCGACTCCGTGGAGACCGCCCTCGGACTGTCCGGCGGCATGGTCGTGCTCGACTTCGTCGACCTCCCCGAGGACGACCCCGAGCGCGAGCGCATGTACTCGGAGCACCTGTACTGCCCGTACGACGACCTGTCCTTCGAGGAGCTGGAGCCGCGCTCCTTCTCCTTCAACTCGCCCTTCGGCGCCTGCCCCGAGTGCACTGGCATCGGCACGCGCATGGAGGTCGACCCCGAACTGATCGTCCCGGACGAGGACAAGTCCCTGGACGAGGGCGCCATCCACCCCTGGTCGCACGGCCACACCAAGGACTACTTCAGCCGTCTGATCGGCGCCCTCGCCGACGCCCTGGGCTTCCGCACGGACATCCCCTTCGCGGGCCTGCCGCAGCGCGCCCGCAAGGCATTGCTGCACGGCCACAAGACGCAGATCGAGGTCCGCTACCGCAACCGGTACGGCCGCGAGCGGGTCTACACGACCCCCTTCGAGGGCGCCGTCCCGTTCGTGAAGCGCCGGCACAGCGAGGCCGAGAGCGACGCCAGCCGGGAGCGCTTCGAGGGCTACATGCGCGAGGTGCACTGTCCCACCTGTGGCGGCACCCGTCTGAAGCCGCTCGTCCTCGCGGTCACCGTGATGGGCAAGTCCATCGCCGAGGTCTCCGGCATGTCCATCAGCGACTGCGCGGACTTCCTGGGCGAGCTCAAGCTCAACGCCCGCGACAAGAAGATCGCCGAGCGGGTCCTGAAGGAGGTCAACGAGCGGCTGCGGTTCCTGGTCGACGTCGGCCTGGACTACCTCTCGCTCAACCGCGCGGCCGGCACGCTCTCCGGCGGCGAGGCCCAGCGCATCCGGCTGGCCACCCAGATCGGTTCCGGCCTCGTCGGCGTCCTGTACGTCCTCGACGAGCCGTCCATCGGCCTCCACCAGCGCGACAACCACCGGCTGATCGAGACCCTCGTCCGCCTTCGCGACATGGGCAACACGCTCATCGTCGTCGAGCACGACGAGGACACCATCAAGGTCGCCGACTGGATCGTCGACATCGGTCCCGGCGCCGGCGAGCACGGCGGCAAGGTCGTGCACAGCGGTTCCCTGAAGGAGTTGCTCGCCAACGACGAGTCGCAGACCGGGCAGTACCTGTCCGGCAAGAAGGCGATCCCGTTGCCCGACATACGGCGTCCGCAGGACCCCTCCCGTCGGCTCACCGTGCGCGGCGCCCGCGAGAACAACCTGCAGGACATCGACGTGTCCTTCCCGCTGGGCGTGTTCACCGCGGTCACCGGCGTGTCCGGTTCCGGCAAGTCCACGCTGGTCAACGACATCCTGTACACGCACCTGGCCCGCGAGCTGAACGGTGCGAGGAACGTCCCGGGACGGCACACGCGCGTGGAGGGCGACGACCTCGTCGACAAGGTCGTGCACGTCGACCAGTCGCCCATCGGCCGCACCCCGCGCTCCAACCCGGCCACGTACACCGGTGTCTTCGACCACGTCCGCAAGCTGTTCGCGGAGACGACCGAGGCGAAGGTCCGCGGCTATCTGCCCGGCCGCTTCTCGTTCAACGTCAAGGGCGGCCGCTGCGAGAACTGCGCGGGCGACGGCACGATCAAGATCGAGATGAACTTCCTCCCGGACGTCTACGTCCCGTGCGAGGTCTGCCACGGCGCCCGCTACAACCGGGAGACCCTGGAGGTCCACTACAAGGGCAAGTCCATCGCCGACGTCCTGAACATGCCGATCGAGGAGGCGACGGGCTTCTTCGAGGCCGTCCCCTCGATCGCCCGGCATCTCAACACCCTGAAGGACGTCGGCCTCGGCTACGTCCGCCTCGGCCAGGCCGCGACCACGCTCTCCGGCGGTGAGGCCCAGCGCGTGAAGCTCGCCAGCGAGCTGCAGAAGCGCTCCACCGGCCGCACGGTCTACGTCCTGGACGAGCCGACCACGGGCCTGCACTTCGAGGACATCAGCAAGCTCCTCACGGTCCTCTCCGGCCTCGTCGACAAGGGCAACACGGTCATCGTCATCGAGCACAACCTCGACGTGATCAAGACCGCCGACTGGGTCGTGGACATGGGCCCGGAGGGCGGCGCGGGCGGCGGTCTCGTCATCGCCGAGGGCACGCCGGAGGAGGTCGCCGGGGTGTCGACCAGCCACACCGGCAAGTTCCTGCGCGAGATCCTCGACGCCGACCGGATCAGCGACGCGGCGTCCGTCCCCGCCCCGCGCCGGGCGGCGGCGAAGAAGACGGCCGCCGCCAAGAAGACCGTCGCGGCCAAGACGGCGACGGCCAAGACGGCGACCGCCAAGAAGGCCGCCGGGTCGGCCAAGGCGACCCCCGCGAAGAAGACGACGCGGGCCCGTAAGGCCTGAGGGCACCCACAACGGGCGGCGCTGCACGGGGACTCCCCGTGCAGCGCCGCCCGTTCGTCCGGCAGCCGCAACCGGAGCCGCAGCCGCAACCGGAGCCGCAGCCGCAACCGGAGCCGCAGCCGCAGCCGCAGCCGCAGCCGCAACCGGAGCCGCGCCGCAGCCGCAGTCGACGCGGCCCCTAGCGGTCCCCGTACGCCCCCAGTTCGGCGGCGTACGGGGGTTCCGCGCCCGCCCGGGAGCAGGTGATCGCCGCCGCGCGCGCTGCGAACCGCAGCAGCTCCTGCCAGCTGGTGGCGCCCAGAGCGGCCGGCGCGGCCGGGGACAGCGCGTCCCGCAGCGAAAGCCCGTGCAGAAGAGCCGCGTTCACGGTGTCCCCGGCGCCGATGGTGTCCACGACGTCCACCTGCTCGCCCGGCACCGAGTACACGGCTCCGTCCCGGGTGAACGCGGTCAGTCCGTCGCCGCCCTGGGTGATCACGACGGCCGAGGGGCCCGCGGACAGCCACTCGTGCGGGGTGCCGCCCAGCCATGCGGCGTCCTCCTCGGAGAGCTTCAGCAGCGACACCGAGGGCAGCCAGCTCTTGAAGCGGGCGCGATACGCGTCGGCGTCCGGTATCAGCCCGGAGCGGATGTTCGGGTCGAGCGCCGTGAACAGGCCCTGCGAGGCGGCGGTGCGCATCAACTCCTCGTACGCGCTCGCGCCCGGCTCCAGCACGAGCGAGCAGGTCCCGAAGGACACCGCACGGGTCCCCGCGGGCAGCGCGTCCGGGGCGGCGAACAGCCGGTCGGCGGTGCCGTCGACGTAGAAGGAGTAGGCGGCCGAACCGTTCGCATCGACCGAGGCGACCGCGAGCGTGGTCGGTTCGGGGCCGCGCTGCACCGCGGACAGGTCCACGCCGGATTCCCGCAGCCTTTCGAGCAGCGCGTCGCCGAAGGCGTCCCGGGAGACTCGGGAGGCGAAGGCCGTGGGGGAGCCGAGGCGGGCCAGAGCGACCGCCGTGTTGTACGGGCCGCCGCCGAGCGCCGGCCGCAGAGCCGCGAGGGCGCCCGTTCCCTGCGGCACCAGGTCGATCAGGGCCTCACCGGCGACGACGATCACGGGGCGGTTCCTCTCTCCGGCTGTCTGCGACCGCTCGGACCGCTGCCCGCGACCCGGCCGCACGAGGTGCGACGGACGAAGGGGCAGGTGAGCCGCCGGCCGGGAAGCTACCCCATTTCACCGTCGCGCCCCAAAAGCCGGCCTGGAGCGCAGCCCAGGGGCGCGCGTCACGGACCGCGCGCCGTACGAGGGGCGGTCACCGACCACGGCAGGAGGGCACGGGCGTTCGCGGACTCCGGCAGCGGACTCCGGCAGAGGAGGGCGAGCGTCCGGCCGGGTCGGGCCGAGACGGTCGGACGGTCCGCGAAGCGCGGCCCGGGCCCACCGACGGCCGTCGGTCACTCCCAGTCCCAGCCGATGCCCACCATGCCCGAGCGCACCCGCGGCTCGACCAGGTGCACCGAACGGTGCCGCCCGCTGAGCGGCAGTTCCTGGCGGCCGCCGCGCGGGGCCGCGGCCGAGTGCTGGGTGAACCGGTGGCAGCGCACGGGCACGGCGAGTTCGTCGAAGCGGATCTGCAGGGCGTACTGGCCGCCCGCCGCGCCGAAGCCGCGGACGTACTCGGTGGAGGCGTCGGCGGTGCCGTCCTCGAAGCCGTAGCGGAAGAGGAAGGTGTCGCCGGCCCGCAGGCGGGTGTCGAAGAGGAGCTCGGCCACGAGCACACCGGCGCCGTGGTGGCGCCGGACGCGCCCGGCCCGGCAGTTCTCCAGGGCGTGCACCGTCATCCCCTCCGGCGCGCACCCCGGGTCGCCGTGATGGACGGCCACGAAACGGTCGACGCCGTCGCGATGGGCGCGCACGATGTGCTGCGACTCCCGTCCGAGCAGCTCGCGGCGGGCCCCGATGCGGACCCGCTCGTGATGGCCCAGCGTGTGCAGTCCGCCGTCCAGCGGGCACTCCAGTTCGCCGAGCAGTTGTTCGAGGATGCCGGAGGCCTGGAGGAGCGAGCGGTAGGAACGTCCCGCGGTCCGCCCGCCCGCCGCGCCGGGCTGCCCGACGTGTCCGCCGTGCGCCTCGTCCGACTCGGCGAGCAGCCGGATCAGGGACTCGTCCGGCAGCCGCAGGATCTCCTCCAGCGCGCGTACCGCGCGCAGCGACTCGGGGCGCTGGGGCCGTCGGGCGCCCTGCTGCCAGTAGCTCAGGCTGGTCACGCCGACCTTGACCCCGTGGCGCGACAGGTGGTGCTGGACACGCTGCAACGGCAGTCCACGGGCCGCGATCGCGGCCCGCAGCGCCACGTGGAAGGGCCCGCCGCGCAGGGCCGTGTCCAGGTCCTCGGTGACGGCGTCGGCGGCGTCCGCGTGCTGTGTGGCGTGCGGCATGCAGGGGCCTCTCTGTGAATGCTCACGACGGCTGGTCGGACCGTGCGTGGGGTGGTCGGGGCCTCTACCGGGCCGCCGGAACTCCTTCACATCCGTAAGGCGGCCTTCAGCGCCCCGAGTTCCCCCGCATTGAAGCGTGTTGACCTAGTCCCGACAACACCTGATGTCCGAGTGGCACGTGCGGGTGGCTCAGTCCGCGCCTGCGGACCCCCGTCCTCCGGATCCGGCTCGTGCGAGGTCGCGCCGCGGACGCCGGGCGTTGTCCACAGGCCCGCCGGAGTGTCACCCCACGCCAGTAGGGTGTGAGACATGGCCGACCCCTCCAGCTACCGCCCCGAGCCGGGACAGATCCCGGACTCTCCGGGGGTGTACCGATTCCGCGACGAGCACCGCAGGGTGATCTACGTGGGAAAGGCGAAGAGCCTGCGCCAGCGCCTGGCGAACTACTTCCAGGACCTGGCGGGCCTGCATCCGCGCACCCGCACGATGGTCACCACGGCCGCGTCGGTGGAGTGGACGGTGGTGTCCACGGAGGTCGAGGCGCTGCAGCTGGAGTACTCCTGGATCAAGGAGTACGACCCCCGGTTCAACGTCAAGTACCGCGACGACAAGAGCTACCCCTACCTCGCGGTGACGATGAACGAGCAGTACCCGCGCGTGCAGGTGATGCGCGGCCACAAGAAGAAGGGCGTCAGGTATTTCGGCCCGTACGCGCACGCGTGGGCGATCCGGGACACCGTCGACCTGCTCCTGCGCGTCTTCCCCGTGCGCACCTGCTCCGCCGGCGTGTTCAAGAACGCCGCCCGCACCGGCCGCCCCTGTCTGCTCGGCTACATCGGCAAGTGCTCCGCGCCCTGCGTGGGCCGGATCTCCCCCGACGACCACCGGGAACTGGCCGACGACTTCTGCGACTTCATGGCCGGCCGCACCGGCACCTACCTCCGCCGCCTGGAGAAGCAGATGATGGAGGCGGCCGAGGAGATGGAGTACGAGCGGGCCGCCCGCCTGCGCGACGACATCGAGGCGCTGAAGAAGGCCATGGAGAAGAACGCGGTCGTGCTCGCCGACGCGACCGACGCCGACCTGATCGCGGTCGCCGAGGACGAGCTGGAGGCGGCCGTCCAGATCTTCCACGTCCGCGGCGGGCGCGTGCGCGGTCAGCGCGGCTGGGTGACGGACAAGGTCGAGGACGTCACGACCGGCGCACTCGTCGAACACGCTCTGCAGCAGCTGTACGGCGAGGAGCGCGGCGACTCCGTCCCCAAGGAGGTCCTGGTCCCCGCGCTGCCCGATCCGGTGGAGCCCGTGCAGGAGTGGCTCACCGAGCGCCGCGGATCCAACGTGTCGCTGCGCATCCCGCAGCGGGGCGACAAGAAGGACCTGATGGCGACCGTCGCCCGCAACGCGCAGCAGGCGCTCGTCCTGCACAAGACCAAGCGCGCCTCCGACCTGACCACCCGCTCGCGCGCCCTGGAGGAGATCGCCGAGGCCCTCGACCTGGACAGCGCCCCGCTGCGGATCGAGTGCTACGACATCTCCCACCTCCAGGGTGACGACGTCGTGGCCTCCATGGTCGTCTTCGAGGACGGTCTGCAGCGCAAGAGCGAGTACCGCCGCTTCCAGATCAAGGGCTTCGAGGGCCAGGACGACGTCCGCTCCATGCACGAGGTGATCACCCGCCGCTTCCGGCGCTACCTCGCCGAGAAGGAGAGGACGGGCGAGTGGACCGACGGCGCGGACGCCCTCGCGGACGGGACGGGAGCCGCCCTCGACGGGACCGGCACGCCGCTCGACGGGACCGGCACGCCGCTCGACGGGACCGGGACGGCGCTCGACGGGACCGGGCCGGCCCTCTCCGGCGGCACGCCGGCCGTCGTCGCCGACGCGGGCGAAGCGCCTCTCACCAGCAGCCTCAACAGCCTCAAGGACGACGACGGCCGTCCCAGACGCTTCGCCTACCCGCCCCAGCTCGTCGTCGTCGACGGCGGTCAGCCGCAGGTCGCGGCGGCCAGGAGGGCGCTGGACGAGCTGGGCATCGACGACATCGCCGTCTGCGGTCTGGCCAAGCGGCTGGAGGAGGTCTGGCTGCCGGACGACGACGATCCGGTCGTCCTGCCCCGCAGCAGCGAGGGCCTCTATCTGCTTCAGCGCGTCCGCGACGAGGCACACCGGTTCGCGATCACCTACCAGCGCACCAAGCGGGCCAAGCGCTTCCGGGCCGGTCCGCTGGATGAGGTGCCGGGCCTCGGCGAGACGCGCAAGCAGGCGCTGATCAAACACTTCGGCTCGGTGAAGAGGCTGCGGGCCGCCACCCTCGACCAGATCTGCGAGGTCCCGGGCATAGGCCGCAAGACGGCGGAGACCATCGTCGCGGCCCTTGCCCTGGCGGCGCCGCCCGCCCCCGCCGTGAACACGGCGACCGGAGAGATCATTGATGATGAGGAACCCGACACCACGACGGGTTCCCCCGGAGCCCCCGTCACGTCGGGCGCCCCGGAGCAACGACGGGGGCAGGAGACATGACCGACCACGACGCACACCCCACGGCCCAGCCGCAACAGACGCCCACTACTGTGCCCACAGCCGATTCCCGGCCCGACCCCCAAGGGCCCGGCGAGGCTGCCGCACCGCCCCCCGCGGTCGCCGACAGCCCTGGGCAAGAAGCACGCCACGAAGACGGAGCACAGGTGAGTACGGACGTCACGCCGCCCGGGATCCCCGACGCGGCCATTCCCGAGCTGGTGATCATCTCCGGCATGTCCGGAGCCGGCCGTTCGACGGCGGCCAAGTGTCTGGAGGACCTCGGCTGGTTCGTGGTCGACAACCTCCCGCCCGCCCTGATCCCCACCATGGTGGAGCTCGGCGCCCGCTCCCAGGGCAATGTGGCCCGCATCGCGGTCGTCGTCGACGTCCGCGGACGGCGCTTCTTCGACAACCTCCGCGAGTCCCTCGCCGACCTCGAGTCGAGGAGCGTCACCCGGCGCATCGTCTTCCTGGAGTCGTCCGACGACGCGCTGGTGCGCCGCTTCGAGTCGGTGCGCCGGCCGCACCCCCTCCAGGGCGACGGCCGCATCGTCGACGGCATCGCCGCCGAGCGCGAACTCCTGCGCGAGCTGCGCGGCGACGCCGACCTGGTGATCGACACCTCCAGCCTGAACGTGCACGAGCTGCGGGCCAAGATGGACGCCCAGTTCGCCGGCGAGGAGGAGCCCGAGCTGCGGGCCACCGTCATGTCGTTCGGCTTCAAGTACGGCCTGCCGGTCGACGCCGACCTCGTGGTGGACATGCGCTTCCTGCCCAACCCGCACTGGGTCCCTGAGCTGCGCCCCTACACCGGCCTCAACGAGGAGGTCTCCGCGTACGTCCTCAACCAGCCCGGCGCGAAGGAGTTCCTCGACCGGTACGCGGAGCTTCTCCAGCTGGTCGCCGCGGGCTACCGCCGGGAGGGCAAGCGCTATGTGACCATCGCGGTCGGCTGCACCGGCGGCAAGCACCGGTCGGTGGCCATGTCGGAGAAGCTCGCCGCGCGCCTCGCGGCCGAGGGCGTGGAGACGGTGGTCGTGCACCGGGACATGGGACGGGAATGACCGGACGTTCTCCACGGCTCGGCCGTCTGCGCAGGACCGCACCCGACGGGCGCGTGAGCCGGCCGGTCGAGGCCCGCGGCGGTAAACCACGCCGTCGCGGCACCCAGCCCAAGGTCGTCGCCCTCGGCGGCGGCATGGGCCTGTCCGCCTCGCTCACCGCGCTGCGCCGGATCACCGGCGACCTCACCGGGGTCGTCACGGTGGCCGACGACGGCGGCTCCAGCGGCCGCCTGCGCGACGAGCTGGGCGTGCTGCCGCCGGGCGACCTGCGCAAGGCCCTGGCCGCGCTGTGCGGCGACGACGACTGGGGCCAGACCTGGGCCCGGGTCATCCAGCACCGTTTCCAGTCGCAGGGCGAGATCAACGGGCACGCCGTCGGAAACCTGCTGATCGTCGCCCTGTGGGAGCAGCTCGGCGACCACGTCCAGGCCCTGGACCTGGTCGGCAAGCTGCTCGGCGCGCAGGGGCGGGTGCTGCCCATGTCCGCCGTGCCGCTGGAACTCCAGGCACTGGTCAAGGGACATGATCCGCTGCGGCCGGACGACGTGGACACCGTCCGCGGACAGGCGACCGTGGCGCTGACGCGCGGCGAGGTGCAGTCCGTGCATCTGGTCCCGCACGACCCGCCGGCCGTCCCGGAGGCCGTCGACGCCGTCCTGGACGCCGACTGGGTGGTGCTCGGGCCCGGCTCCTGGTTCTCCTCGGTCATGCCGCATCTGCTGGTGCCCGACCTGCTGGACGCCCTCATGGCGACGAAGGCGCGCCGGGTGCTCTCGCTGAACCTCGCGCCGCAGCCGGGAGAAACCGATGGCTTCTCCCCGCAGCGTCATTTGGAGGTTTTGGGACGACACGCCCCTAAACTCGCCCTGGACGTGGTGCTGGCCGACGAGGCCGCCGTGCCCGACCGCGACTCGCTGGCCGAAGCCGCCGAACGGTTCGGGGCGGCGGTCGAACTGGCGCCGGTGGCCCGGCCCGACGGAACCCCGAGGCACGACCCGGAGCTGTTGGCCGCCGCGTACGACCGTATTTTTCGGATGCATGGAAGGATCGGCCCATGGCGATGACGGCAGCGGTGAAGGACGAGATCTCCCGGCTCCCCGTCACCCGGACCTGCTGCAGAAAGGCGGAGGTCTCCGCCCTTCTGCGGTTCGCCGGCGGCCTCCACCTGGTGAGCGGGCGCATCGTGATCGAGGCGGAGCTGGACACCGCGATGGCGGCCCGTCGGCTCAAGCGGGACATTCTGGAGATCTTCGGCCACGGCTCGGAGCTGATCGTGATGGCGCCCAGCGGCATCCGCCGCGGCTCGCGCTACGTCGTGCGCGTGGTCGCGGGCGGCGACCAGCTGGCCCGGCAGACGGGACTCGTGGACGGCCGCGGCCGCCCGATCCGGGGCCTGCCCCCGCAGGTGGTCTCCGGCGCGACCTGTGACGCGGAGGCGGCCTGGCGCGGCGCCTTCCTGGCACACGGCTCGCTCACCGAGCCCGGCCGCTCGTCCTCCCTGGAGGTGACCTGCCCGGGCCCGGAGGCCGCGCTCGCGCTGGTCGGGGCGGCCCGCCGGCTGTCCATCGCGGCCAAGGCCCGCGAGGTGCGCGGGGTCGACCGGGTCGTCGTCCGCGACGGCGACGCGATCGGCGCGCTCCTCACCCGGCTGGGCGCGCACGAGTCGGTGCTGGCCTGGGAGGAGCGCCGGATGCGGCGCGAGGTGCGCGCCACGGCGAACCGGCTCGCGAACTTCGACGACGCCAACCTGCGCCGCTCGGCGCGCGCGGCCGTCGCCGCCGGGGCCCGCGTCCAGCGCGCCCTGGAGATCCTCGCGGACGACGTGCCCGAGCACCTCGCGGCGGCCGGGCGGCTGCGCATGGACCACAAGCAGGCCTCCCTGGAGGAGCTGGGCGCGCTCGCCGACCCGCCGCTGACGAAGGACGCGGTCGCCGGCCGGATCCGCCGGCTGCTGGCGATGGCCGACAAGCGCGCCTCCGACCTCGGCATTCCGGGCACGGACGCCAACCTCAGTGACGAACTCGCCGACAACCTGGTCGGCTGACGCACCCTCAGAACGCCGGTGGCGTCGCCCGATCGGGCGACGCCACCGGCGTTTTCCGTGACGCCGAGGCGCTCTTGACTGGATCATGAACTGTCATGAGCCTGGCAGGGTTCGCTGCTGGGGCGAACTCAGGCAAGGGGGGTTCATGAGACGAAGAGCGAGATCGATCCTCGCTGTCGGCGCGCTGCTGCTCGGTGGAGCGGCACTCGCACCCGTCGCCCAGGCGCAGCCCGGCGCCACACCGAAGCCCGACACCGACGAGGTCAAGGTCTTCCGCGCCGACGTCACCCAGCAGCAGGTACCCCTGCTGCTGGCGGCCGGCCAGGACGGTCAGGAACTCAGCGAGCAGGTGCCCCGCAAGGGCACCGCGACGGTCGAGGTCTACCTCACCGACAAGCAGGCGAAGAAGCTCGGCAAGCAGGGCGTCCGGCTCACCGAGCACACTCTGTCGGCCACGGCGGAGAACCGCCTCGACGCGGCCGCCGGCGGGGTGTTCCGCCCCTACAGCGGCAGCGGCGGCCTGAAGGAGGAGATCCTCCGCACCGCCAGGGAGAACCCGAGCCTCACCAAGGTCGTCTCCATCGGCAAAACCGTCCGCGGCCAGGACATCCTCGCGCTCAAACTGACCAGGGACGCGAAGAAGTCCAAGGACGGCTCCAAGCCGTCGGTGCTGTACATGTCCAACCAGCACGCGCGGGAGTGGATCACCCCGGAGATGACCCGGCGGCTGATGCACTACTACCTGGACCACTACAGGACCGACCGGCGGGTCAGGAAGATCGTCGACTCCAGCGAGCTGTGGTTCGTCCTGTCGGCGAACCCCGACGGCTACGACTACACCTTCCAGGACCCCGCCAACCGGCTCTGGCGCAAGAACCTGCGGGACGTCAACGGCGACGGCGTGATCTCCGCCGGCGACGGCGTCGACCTCAACCGCAACTTCGCCTACAAGTGGGGCTACGACAACGAGGGTTCGTCACCCAACCCGACCAGTGAGACCTACCGCGGCGCGAGCCCCGCCTCCGAGCCCGAGACCAAGGCGCTCGACGCCTTCGAGAAGCGGATCGACTTCACGTACGGCATCAACTACCACTCCGCCGCCGAGCTGCTGCTCTACGGCGTCGGCTGGCAGGTCGCCACCGACACCCCGGACGACGTCGCCTACAAGGCGCTCGCCGGCACCCCCGACAAGTCCGCGGTCCCGGGCTACCACCCGCAGGTCTCCTCGGAGCTGTACACCACCAACGGCGAGGCCGACGGCCACGCTGCGAACGTCAACGGCATGGGGATGTTCACCCCCGAGATGTCGACCTGCCAGACCGCGTCGAACATCGACCCGAACGACCGGTGGAACGCGGCCGACTGCCAGTCGGTCTTCAACTTCCCGGACGACGAGAAGCTGATCCAGGGCGAGTTCGCCAAGAACGTCCCGTTCGCGCTCTCCGTCGCCGAGTCCGTCGCCCACCCCGACCAGCCGAAGTCCTCGGTCGGCCTGTCCGCCGCGGACTTCACCCCGGCGCCGTTCACCACCTCGTACGCGCGCGGCACGGGCCAGGAGGTCTCCGTCGTCGTACGGAAGGCGATCCGCGACAAGGAGCTCAAGTACCGCGTCAACGGCGGCCGCACGCGGGACCGGGCGCTCAGGGCCTGGAAGGGCGGCGAGACCTACGGCGGGGACGACAACCTCCACTACGACGAGTACCGGGCCACCGTGCGGGACGGCAAGCCGGGCGACAAGGTCGAGGTGTGGTTCACCGGCGAGACCAAGGCCGGCAAGAAGGTCTCCAGCTCGCACTTCACGTACTCGATCGCGCAGCGGCCCCAGGCCGACACGCTCGTCGTGGCCGAGGAGGGCGCGGCGGCCACGCAGGCGCAGACCTACGTCGACGCGCTGAAGGCCAACGGCCGCAGGGCGGTCGTCTGGGACGTCGCCACCCAGGGCGTGCCCGACGCGCTCGGCGTGCTGAGCCACTTCCGCACGGTCGTCCACTACACGGGCGCGAGCGCCCCGGGCAACCCGACCCAGCTCGAACTGCGCGCCTTCCTCAACGAGGGCGGCAAGCTGATCGAGGCGGGCGAGCTCGCCGGCGGCAACGTCTCCCTCGCCGACGGCACCCTGTCGAACGACTTCAGCCAGTACTACCTGGGCGCCTACTCCCGTACGTCCACCCCCGGCGCCACCGGCTTCACCGGTTCGGGTGAGCTGGGCGGGTTCACCGGGGCCCTCGGGGCCGCCGCCGGCAACCCGCTGGACAAGGCCGGCACCTACGGGGTCACCTCGGACGAGCTGCCGGCCGCCGCGTACCCGCAGTTCGCCAGCTCCGGCTCCGGCCAGTTCGCCGGGACGGTCAACCCTTACGGGCCGTACGCCGGCTCGTACATGGCCGCGGCCGTGCACACCGACGACGCCTACAAGCGCCTCACCCGCACCATCGACCTCAGCGCCGTCGGCGCGGCGAGCAAGCCGGCGCTGCGCACCCGGCTGCTGTGGGACACCGAGCCCGGCTACGACAACGCCATCGTCGAGATCCACACGGTCGGCGCCGACGACTGGACCACGCTTCCCGAGGCGGGCGGCGCCACCGGCACCGCCGTGCCCGCGGAGTGCGGGGGCGGGTTCTACGTCGGCGAGCACCCGTGGCTGCGGCACTACCTCACCCTCACGTCGGGCGACTGCACGGCGACCGGCTCCACCGGATCCTGGAACGCGCTCACCGGTGCGTCCAGCGGCTGGCAGCAGGTGAACTTCGACCTGAGCGCGTATGCGGGCAAGAAGGTCGAGGTCTCGATCGCCTATGTCACCGACCCCGGCACCGGCGGCCACGGCGTCCTCGCGGACGACGCGTCGCTGGTCGTCGGCGGCACCGCCACCGAGACCGAGGGCTTCGAGACGTCGCTGGGCGCGTGGCGGGCGAGCGGTCCGCCGGCGGGCAGCCCGGCCGTGCTGAAGGACTGGACGCGCACGGGCGTGCTCTTCCGGACCTACGGCGCGGTCACCACCGACGACACCGTGCTGCTGGGCTTCGGCCTGGAACACCTCACCTCGGCGGCCGACCGCAAGACGCTCATCGGCAAGGCACTCGACTCACTTGAGGGCTGACACGCCGAAGTCAACTCGGCGTGAAGGTTCGTGACCGGATCGAGTGATCGGGCCCGTCCGGCCCGGGCGGTCCGTACCCCTACTGGCGGGTACGGACCGCCGTGCCGTGTATGGGCGAACTCGATGTCACTCCGGCGGCCTCGGAGAGGTAGGGTCGGTGGTGGTCGGGGACATCCCAAATACAGCTCGCCGGCACTGCATGGGCCGGCGTACCAACGAGGAGATCGGTTCGTGACGATCCGCGTAGGCATCAACGGCTTTGGCCGCATCGGTCGTAACTACTTCCGCGCGCTGCTGGAGCAGGGTGCTGCCATCGAGATCGTGGCTGTCAACGACCTCGGTGACACCGCGACCACCGCCCACCTGCTGAAGTACGACACCATCCTGGGCCGTCTCAAGGCCGAGGTGTCGCACACGGCGGACACCATCACCGTGGACGGGCACACCATCAAGGTGCTGTCCGAGCGCAACCCCGCCGACATCCCGTGGGGCGACCTCGGCGTCGACATCGTCATCGAGTCGACCGGCATCTTCACCAAGAAGGCCGACGCCGAGAAGCACATCGCGGGCGGCGCCAAGAAGGTCCTGATCTCGGCTCCGGCCAAGGACGAGGACATCACCATCGTGATGGGCGTCAACCAGGACAAGTACGACGCGGCGAACCACCACGTCATCTCCAACGCCTCCTGCACCACCAACTGTGTGGCGCCCATGGCCAAGGTCCTCGACGAGAACTTCGGCATCGTCAAGGGTCTGATGACGACGGTCCACGCGTACACCAACGACCAGCGCATCCTGGACTTCCCGCACTCGGACCTGCGCCGCGCCCGCGCCGCCGCCGAGAACATCATCCCGACCACGACGGGCGCCGCGAAGGCCACCGCCCTGGTCCTGCCGCAGCTCAAGGGCAAGCTCGACGGCATCGCGATGCGCGTCCCGGTTCCCACCGGCTCGGCCACCGACCTGGTCGTGACCCTCCAGCGCGAGGTCACCAAGGACGAGGTCAACGCCGCGTTCAAGAAGGCCTCCGAGGACGGCGACCTCAAGGGCTACCTGACCTACACCGAGGACCCGATCGTGTCCTCGGACATCGTCGGCGACCCGGCTTCCTGCACCTTCGACTCCTCCCTGACCATGGTCCAGGAGGGCACCTCGGTGAAGATCCTCGGCTGGTACGACAACGAGTGGGGCTACTCCAACCGCCTCGTGGACCTGACGGTCTTCGTCGGCGACCGGCTCTGATCCACGGATCAGGCACCTCGATGTGAGCGCAGGGCTCGGGCGGCGCAGGGACGCGCCGCCCGAGCCCTGCGGCACGTACCGATCAGCCCTCTCACGATCACGAGCGATCACGAGCACCACGAGCCCTTCCCAGGAGCCCCCGTAATGAAGACGATCGACGAACTTCTCGCCGAAGGCGTCGCAGGCAAGCGGGTCTTCGTCCGCGCCGACCTCAACGTGCCGCTCGACGGCGGCGCCATCACCGACGACGGCCGGATCCGCGCCGTCCTGCCCACCGTCAAGGCCCTCGCGGACGCGGGCGCCAAGGTGGTCGTCGCCTCGCACCTGGGCCGCCCCAAGGGCGCCCCGGACCCGGCGTTCTCCCTCGCCCCCGCCGCCTCCCGACTGGGCGAGCTGCTCGGCGCTCCCGTGGCCTTCGCGACCGACACGGTCGGCGAGTCCGCGAAGTCGACGGTCGCCTCCCTGGCCGACGGCGCGGTCGCCGTCATCGAGAACCTGCGCTTCAACGCGGGCGAGACCAGCAAGGACGACGCCGAGCGCGGCGACTTCGCCGACCGGCTCGCCGAACTCGCGGACGTCTACGTCGGCGACGGCTTCGGCGCGGTGCACCGTAAGCACGCGTCGGTCTACGACCTCCCGTCCCGGCTGCCGCACGCGGCCGGATTCCTGATCGCCACCGAGGTCGGCGTCCTGAAGAAGCTCACCGAGGACGTCAAGCGGCCCTACGTCGTCGCCCTCGGCGGTTCCAAGGTCTCCGACAAGCTCGCCGTCATCGACCAGCTGCTGGGCAAGGCGGACCGCCTCCTCATCGGCGGCGGCATGGTGTTCACCTTCCTGAAGGCCAAGGGATACGAGGTGGGCGCCTCGCTCCTGCAGGAGGACCAGATCCCGGTCGTCCAGGAGTACATCGAGCGCGCGGAGAAGACCGGCGTCGAGCTGGTCCTCCCCGTCGACGTGCTGACGTCCACCGACTTCCCGGATCTGAAGACCAAGGCGCCGGCGCACCCGAACACCGTCGCCGCGGACGCCATGCCCGGCGACCAGCTGGGCCTGGACATCGGTCCCGAGACCCGCAAGCTGTACGCCTCGAAGCTCGCCGACGCCGCCACCGTCTTCTGGAACGGTCCCATGGGCGTTTTCGAGCACCCCGACTACGCCGAGGGCACCAAGGCGGTCGCCCAGGCCCTCGTCGACTCCCCGGCCTTCACGGTCGTCGGCGGCGGCGACTCCGCCGCGGCCGTCCGCCTCCTGGGCTTCGACGAGAACGCATTCGGCCACATCTCGACCGGCGGCGGCGCCTCCCTCGAATACCTCGAGGGCAAGACGCTCCCCGGCCTCGCCGCACTGGAGGACTGACCCCGCATGACCACTCGTACGCCGCTGATGGCGGGCAACTGGAAGATGAACCTCAACCACCTCGAGGCCATCGCCCACGTCCAGAAGCTCGCCTTCGCCCTGGCCGACAAGGACTACGAGGCCGTCGAGGTCGCCGTCCTTCCGCCGTTCACCGACCTGCGCTCCGTGCAGACCCTGGTCGACGGCGACAAGCTCAAGATCAAGTACGGCGCCCAGGACATCTCGGCGCAGGACTCCGGCGCCTACACCGGTGAGATCTCCGGCGCCATGCTCGCCAAGCTGAAGTGCACGTTCGTGGCGATCGGCCACTCCGAGCGCCGCCAGTACCACAACGAGACCGACGAGCTGGTGAACGCCAAGGTCAAGGCCGCCTACAAGCACGGTCTGACCCCGATCCTGTGTGTGGGCGAGGAGCTGCCCGTCCGCGAGGCGGGCAACCACGTCTCCCACACCCTCGCCCAGGTCGAGGGCGGTCTGAAGGACCTCCCGGCCGAGCAGGCCGAGACGGTCGTGATCGCCTACGAGCCCGTGTGGGCCATCGGCACCGGCAAGGTCTGCGGCGCCGAGGACGCGCAGGAGGTGTGCGCCGCGATCCGCGCCAAGATCGCCGAGCTGTACACCCAGGAGCTGGCCGACCGGGTCCGCATCCAGTACGGCGGCTCCGTGAAGTCCGGCAACGTCGCCGAGATCATGGCGCAGCCCGACATCGACGGCGCGCTGGTCGGCGGCGCCTCGCTGGACGCCGACGAGTTCGTCAAGATCGTGCGGTTCCGCGATCAGTGATCCTGCGGTGATCCGCTGGTGATCCGAGCTGTGAGTATGCGGTAGCGGCGATCCGTCGTACCCTTGCGGGGGCACAGCGCCACGCGGCGGAGCCGCACCTGGACAACGACGCTGTGCCCCCGTTGTCCGCACCGTTCGTCCGAGTCGTCATCCGAATCCGAGGAAGTTGGTCCAGCCGTGGTTTTGGGGTTCTCGATCGCCCTGATCGTCTTCAGCCTGCTGCTGATGCTGCTGGTGCTGATGCACAAGGGGAAGGGCGGCGGCCTCTCCGACATGTTCGGTGGCGGCATGCAGTCCTCCGTCGGCGGCTCCTCGGTCGCCGAGCGCAACCTCGACCGCATCACCGTGGTCATCGCTCTGCTGTGGTTCACCTGCATCATCGTCCTCTGCATCGTGATGAAGACGAACAACTGATCAGCCTCTCACAGGCACGCACATTCCGGTACGTAAGGCCCCATGTTCGGTACGCGCAGCTGAGCGCGGCCTATCATGGGGCTTGCGTCTAGGTGTGGAAGCTGTAACTCCAATCACTGGACGCGCGTTGGGCCTTACGTAGACTGAGGCGCTCGCAGCGAAGCGAAACGCCGACTCGCTTTGCGGCACCATCACGCAGGGAGTTACGACCGTGGCAAGTGGCAACGCGATCCGAGGAAGCCGGGTCGGGGCGGGGCCGATGGGCGAGGCCGAGCGGGGCGAGTCCGCGCCCCGTCTGCGCATCTCCTTCTGGTGCTCCAACGGACACGAGACGCAGCCCAGCTTCGCCAGCGACGCGCAGGTCCCCGACACCTGGGACTGCCCCCGCTGCGGGTTCCCGGCCGGACAGGACCGGGACAACCCCCCGGACCCGCCCCGCACCGAGCCCTACAAGACGCACCTCGCGTACGTGCGGGAGCGGCGCAGCGACGCGGACGGCGAGGCGATCCTCGCCGAGGCGCTCGCCAAACTGCGGGGCGAGATCTAGAAGTCGGGACCGGCCGGGCGCCTCAGGGAGCCTGGCCGCACTCGTTCCGGGTCCGGACGGCTGCTCGTCCGCGAGCCGATTGTCAGTGGCGCCCTCTACGGTTTTCCCAGCGGTTCCCGTCTCTGCGGCGAACCGGTCAGCCGTGAGGGGGAGTTGTGGCGACGGTCGGAACCGCGGGAGTGTGCGCGCCGGCGTGGCGCGGCGGGTTCGGGCGACTGTGGAGCGCCGCGGTGGTCTCGCGCTTCGGGGACGCGCTGCGCACGACCGCGCTGCCCCTGCTCGCCGTGCGGCTCACGGACGACCCTGTGGTCATCGCCTCCGTCACCGCCTGCGCCTACCTTCCCTGGCTGCTGTTCGGGCTGCTCGGCGGAGCCGTCGCCGACCGGGTCGACCAACGGCGTGCGATGTGGGCCGTGGACACCGTGCGCGGTCTGCTCGTCGCCGCCTTCGCGCTCGCGGTGGGGCTCGGCCACGCCTCCGTCCTCCTGTTGCTGGCCCTCGCCTTCCTGCTGACCGCGCTGCAGACCCTCTTCGACAACGCGTCCACAGCTCTGTTGCCCTCGCTGGTGGACGCGGAGGCCCTCGGCGGGGCCAACGCCCGTCTGATGACCGGCCAGCAGCTCGCGGGCGGACTGCTGGCCGGCCCCGTGGTGCCGCTGCTGCTCGGCGTCGGCGTGTCCGTGCCGTTCGCGGCCGACGCGGGCACCTATCTGCTGGCCGCGGCGCTGGTGGCGTCCCTGC
Source organism: Streptomyces sp. LUP30 (assembly GCF_001746365.1). Taxonomy (GTDB): domain Bacteria; phylum Actinomycetota; class Actinomycetes; order Streptomycetales; family Streptomycetaceae; genus Streptomyces. The sequence goes on along the minus strand of NZ_MJAJ01000020.1, from coordinate 3,696 downwards.
GGGTGCGGCCGCCCGAGCGGGAGCCGCGCCCGGCGGGCAGCACCCTGCGCGCCGAGATCGGCGACGGCCTGCGTCATCTGTGGCGCGACCGCGTTCTGCGGCCGATCTGTCTGGCCACTCTGTCGTGCAACATCGGGATGGGTGCCCTGATCGCCACCCTGGTGCTGCACGTGACGCGCTGGCTGCACGCGGGAGACACCGCGTTCGCCGCCGCGATGACGGTGTACGCGCTCGGCAGCCTCGCCGGCGGCCTCCTCGCCCAGCGGATCGCCCGCCACGTCGGCCGGGCCCGGTCCCTGCTGCTCGCCGGGACGGTCCAGACGGCGTCACTGCTGCTCATGGGCGCCGTCCAGCACCTGGTCGCCCTGTTCGCGGGCATGCTGCTGCTCGGCTCCATGGGCATGGTGTGGAACGTCAACCAGATCACGCTGATGCAGCAGCGCAGCCCGGCGCCCATGGTGGGCCGCATCTCCTCCGCGTTCCGGACGGCCTCCACCTCCGGCGCCCCGGCGGGAGCCCTGCTCGGCGGAGCGGCGGCCCAGGCGTTCGGCCTGAACGCGCCCGCGCTGCTCGCCGCCCTGCTCTTCGCACTCGCCGTCGCCGCCTTGATACCCGCGGGCCGGGCGGACGTACCTGTCGGTGTGCCGCAGGACGGCGCCGCGACAGCTCGCGTCGCCCCCTGATCAACTAGGTTGGGACCGGCGGGGCAAGCCGTGCGAGGCAGCACGGACAGGTGAGGAAGGGCTGAAGTCCGACATGAACGCAGACGGCCGTACGAGGCTCGACCAGACGCCCGAGTGGACCGCTCTGGCCGAACACCGCGCGAAACTCGGAGAGGTGCGGCTGCGCGACCTGTTCGACGCCGACCCCGAGCGTGCCGCCGGGTACACGCTGCAGGTCGGCGACCTGCACATCGACTACTCCAAGCATCTCGTCACCGGCGAGACGCTGCGGCTCCTGCGGGAGCTGGCCGCCGCCGCCGACGTCTTCGGCCTCAGGGACGCCATGTTCCGCGGCGAGAAGATCAACACCACCGAGGACCGCGCGGTCCTGCACACCGCCCTGCGCGCCCCGCGCGACGCGGTGATCGAGGTCGACGGGGAGAACGTCGTCCCCGCGGTGCACGCCGTGCTGGACAAGATGGCCGACTTCGCCGAGCGCGTGCGCTCCGGCGCCTGGACCGGCCACACCGGGCGGCGCATCCGCAACGTCGTCAACATCGGCATCGGCGGCTCCGATCTGGGCCCCGCCATGGCCTACGAGGCGATGCGCGGTTACACCGACCGCGGCCTCACGGTCCGCTTCGTGTCCAATGTGGACGGCGCCGACCTGCACGAGGCCATCCGCGACCTGGACCCGGCCGAGACGCTGTTCATCATCGCCTCCAAGACGTTCACCACCATCGAGACCATCACCAACGCGACCTCGGCCCGCAGTTGGCTGCTGGACGCGGGGGCCGGGGAAGGGGCCGTCGCCCGGCATTTCGTCGCCCTGTCGACCAACGCCGAGAAGGTCGCCGAATTCGGCATCGACACCGCCAACATGTTCGAGTTCTGGGACTGGGTCGGCGGCCGCTACTCCTACGACTCGGCCATCGGCCTCTCCCTGATGATCGCGATCGGGCCGGACCGCTTCCGTGAGATGCTCGACGGCTTCCACCTGGTCGACGAGCACTTCAGGACCGCGCCCCCCGAGTCCAACGTCCCCCTGCTGCTGGGTCTGCTCGGCATCTGGTACGGCAACTTCCACGACGCCCAGTCGCACGCCGTGCTGCCCTACAGCCACTACCTCTCCAAGTTCGCGGCCTATCTCCAGCAGCTGGACATGGAGTCCAACGGCAAGTCCGTCGGCCGCGACGGCAAGGAGGTCGAATGGCAGACCGGCCCCGTCGTCTGGGGCACGCCGGGCACCAACGGGCAGCACGCCTACTACCAGTTGATCCACCAGGGCACGAAGCTCATCCCGGCGGACTTCATCGGCTTCGCCGAGCCGCTCGCCGAGCTCGGCGACGGACTCCGGGCGCAGCACGACCTGCTGATGGCCAACTTCTTCGCCCAGACGCAGGCGTTGGCCTTCGGCAAGACGCCGCAGGAGGTGCGCGCGGAGGGCGTGCCGGAGGAACTGGTGGCCCACAAGACGTTCAAGGGCGACCACCCCACGACCACGGTCCTCGCCCGCCGGCTGACCCCCTCGGTCCTCGGCCAGCTCGTCGCGCTCTACGAGCACAAGGTGTTCGTCCAGGGCGCGGTGTGGAACATCGACTCCTTCGACCAGTGGGGCGTGGAGCTCGGCAAGGTCCTCGCCAAGCGCGTCGAGCCCGCGCTCACCGAGGGGGCGCAGGTGCCCGGCCTGGACGCCTCGACCCGGGCCCTGGTCGCCAAGTACCGGGAACTGCGCGGCCGGTAGCGGGGCGGGGGCAAGAGCCCGCTGCGGGAGGCGGCAGCCCTGCCGGGCTGCGCCCTCTCGCGCGGCGGTTGACCGGCGGGGCCGCGGGGTCAGGCCACCGCGCTCAGGGTGTCCGCGAGCCGGCGCCGGGCCGCGCGGGACGCCGGCAGGGCGGCGAGGGCGGACGCGCCCAGCACCGCGGCGGCGGCGAACAGCGCCAGCAGGGCCGGGGAGGGGCCCCGGGCGATCCCGGCGCCGATGCCGCTCGACGCGCCCTGGGCGTCGATCAGCCACCGTGCGAACGGTGTGCCGACGGCGGTCGCGGCGAGGGCCGCGGCCAGGACGGTACAGCCGGTGGCCGTGACGGTGACCGCGGTGATCTGCCGGGGGGACAGGCCGATGGCCTTGAGGGCGAGCAGGTCCCGCTCGCCCTCGCGCACCGTTCCGCCGATCACGGTGAGCAGCTCGATGAGCCCGATCAGGGCGAGGACGGCGATCAGTCCCGTGATCACCGCGCGCAGCGGGGAGAGCCCGTCGGCAGGGTTGGCCACGGTGTGCACGTCCAGGTGGCCCTGCCCGGCGGCGGTCAGCCGGCCGGCGACCTCCCGCGGGTCCGCGCCGGGGCGCAGCCGGAGCTGGTAGAGGGTGGGGCCGAGGACGGGGTCGTTCTCCCGGAGGGTGTCCAGCGAGGTGGAGATGACCCGTCCGGCGTTCTCCGGTTCGATGCTGCGGCCCACGATGTGCAGGATCTGCGGCTGCTCGCCGACGGTCACCCGCACCCAGTCGCCCACCCGCGCGTCGAGCAGGTCGAGCAGGCCCTGTCCGGCCACCGCCTCGTCGCGGCCGCGGGGGCGATCGCCCTCCGCCAGGACGAACGGGTACGGTTCCCGGCCGGTGCCCAGGCCGCGCAGGGCGATGGTCGCCGTCTGCCCCGGGACCAGGGCCGCCACCTGCGCGCCGGGGTAGGCGGCGGCCACCTGCGGGTCGCGCTCCAGCACGGCGAGGGCGTTCCGGCCGCTCGGGCCGGAGTCCACGCGGACGCTGAGCGCGGCCGGGAGGCCGACCTGCTCGGGGCTGCTGTGGAAACGGTCGATGGTGGTCCAGGCGCTCATCGCGACCACGATCAGCAGCAGCGGCAGCGTCAGCCGGGCCACCGACGCCAGTGACCGAGGGCGCCGTGAGAACGCCTTGTGCCAGCCGAGCACCAGCGCGGGCGGCAGCCGCAGTCCGAGCGCCCGGCGCGCCGTGCCCGACAGGGCCCCGCCCGCCGCGCCGACGGGCCGCGCCACCGGTACCGGCGGCACCCGCCCG
>NZ_MJAJ01000002.1 GCF_001746365.1 Streptomyces sp. LUP30 | reverse complement strand
GCGGTGCAGTCGTTCTTGACGTCTTCGGGTTCGGGTTCGGGTTGTCTGGTGGTGGTGACGCGGGGTGCGGTGGACGTCGGTGTCGGGGGTGGGTCTGGTGGGGTGGATCCGGTGGCGGCTGCGGTGTGGGGGTTGGTGCGTTCGGCGCAGGCGGAGGAGCCGGGCCGGGTGGTGTTGGTGGATGTGGGGGTGGGTGAATCGGCGCCTGTCGGTGGGGTGTTGGGGGGTGTGAGGGCTTCGGGCGAGCCGCAGGTTGCGGTGCGTTCGGGTGAGGTGTTCGTGCCGAGGCTGGCACGTGCAACGGCGCCGACTTCCGGTGATGTGGCTGGGCGGGTGTTTCGTTCGGGTGGGACGGTGTTGGTGACGGGTGGTACGGGGACGTTGGGTGCTGTGGTGGCGCGGCATCTGGTGGTGGTGCATGGGGTGCGCAGTCTGGTGTTGACGAGTCGGAGTGGTGTGGGGGCTGCGGGTGCGGTGGCGTTGAAGGCGGAGTTGGAGGGGTTGGGTGCGCGGGTGGTCGTGGCGGCGTGTGATGTGGCCGACCGTGAGGCGCTGGCCGGGTTGTTGAGGGAGGTGCCTGATGGTGCTCCCTTGTCGGGGGTGGTGCATACGGCTGGTGTGCTGGATGACGGTGTGATCGCTTCGTTGACGCCGCAGCGGTTGGCGGCGGTGTTGCGTCCGAAGGTGGATGCGGTGCTGGCGTTGCACGAGGCGACGCGGGACCTGGACCTGGACGCCTTCGTCATGTACTCCTCCGCGTCGGGTGTGCTGGGTGGTCCGGGCCAGGGCAACTACTCGGCGGCGAATGCGTTCCTGGACGCGTTCGCTCAGTGGCGCCGCTCGCAGGGGCTGTCTGCTGTGTCGCTGGCATGGGGCCTGTGGGGTGCGTCGAGTGCGATGACGGGGTCGCTGGGGGAGTCGGACCAGGCTCGTATGAGCCGTGGCGGTATTCGTGCGTTGTCGATCGAGGAGGGTATGGCGCTCTTCGACGCCGGCCTGCGCGTTGGTGAACCGGCTTTGGTACCGGTCAAGTTCGACTTCGCGACGCTCGCTGAGCAGGCGGCCGCCGGCCAGGTGCCGTCCATGCTGCGGGGCCTGGTCCGCAGGCCACGCCGAACCGCGCTCGCTGGTACGGACAGGACCGCCGGCGACTCTCTGACCAGTCGCTTGACGGCCCTCACGGTCGACGAACAGAGGCGTCACCTCGTGGAGTTGGTGTCGGGTGAGGTGGCGGTGGTGTTGGGGCATGCGGGTGCGGGGGATATCGGTGCGGGTCAGGCGTTCAACGATCTGGGTTTTGATTCGTTGACGGCGGTGGAGTTGCGGAACCGTTTGAACGCTGTGACGGGTCTGCGGTTGCCGGCGACGTTGATTTTCGATTATCCGTCGCCGGGTGTGCTGGCGGAGTTCTTGCGTGTGGAGTTGGTGGGTGAGGAGGCGGTGTCGTCGGGGTCGGCGGGCGGGCGGACGTCTGCTGTTGCGGTGGCGTCGGGGTCGGGGTTGTCGGGTGCGGAGGATCCGATTGCGATTGTGGCGATGGGGTGTCGGCTGCCGGGTGGGGTTTCGTCGCCGGAGGATTTGTGGCGTCTGGTGGTTGAGGGGCGTGATGGCATCTCGGCGTTTCCGGAGGACCGGGGCTGGGATGTGAGGCGGTTGTTCGATCCTGATCCGGATGCGGTGGACGTCTGCTGTTGCGGTGGCGTCGGGGTCGGGGTTGTCGGGTGCGGAGGATCCGATTGCGATTGTGGCGATGGGGTGTCGGCTGCCGGGTGGGGTTTCGTCGCCGGAGGATTTGTGGCGTCTGGTGGTTGAGGGGCGTGATGGCATCTCGGCGTTTCCGGAGGACCGGGGCTGGGATGTGAGGCGGTTGTTCGATCCTGATCCGGATGCGGTGGGTAAGTCGATGGTTCGTCATGGTGGGTTTTTGCATGATGCGGGGGAGTTCGATCCGGGGTTCTTCGGGGTCAGTCCGCGTGAGGCGTTGGCGATGGATCCGCAGCAGCGGCTGCTGCTGGAGACGTCGTGGGAGGTGCTGGAGCGGGCGGGGATCGATCCGACGTCGTTGAAGGGCAGCCGCACGGGCGTCTTCGCCGGCGCCATGTACCACGACTACAGCGAGGCTGTCGCTGCCGGCAGCCTGGCCTCCGGCCGGATCTCGTACACTCTCGGGCTCGAAGGTCCCTCCGTCACGGTGGACACGGCGTGTTCGTCGTCGCTGGTGGCGATGCACTCCGCGATGCAGGCCTTGCGCAGCGGTGAATGCTCGCTCGCTCTGGCCGGCGGCGTGGCGGTGATGTCCACACCCATCGCGTTCGTGCAGTTCTCGCGTCAGCGCGGTCTTGCTGCGGACGGGCGGTGCAAGTCGTTCGCGGCCGGTGCGGACGGTACGTCGTGGGCCGAGGGCGTGGGCCTCGTCCTGCTGGAGCGTCTGTCGGACGCGCGGCGCAACGGTCATGAGGTGCTGGCCCTGGTGCGGGGCAGTGCGGTCAACCAGGACGGCGCTTCGAACGGCATCACGGCTCCGAACGGTCCTTCCCAGCAGCGTGTGATCCGCCAGGCGCTGGCGAACGCCGGTCTGTCGGCGGCCGACGTCGACGCGGTCGAGGCGCATGGCACGGGTACCTCCCTCGGCGACCCGATCGAGGCGCAGGCGTTGATCGCGACGTACGGTCAGGAGCGGTCTGGCGGTGATCGGCCTTTGTGGCTGGGGTCGTTGAAGTCGAACATCGGTCATGCGCAGGCTGCGGCCGGTGTGGCGGGTGTGATCAAGATGGTGCAGGCGATGCGGCACGGTGTGCTGCCGAAGACGCTGCACGTGGACGAGCCGTCGCCGAAGGTGGACTGGTCGGCGGGCGCGGTGGAACTGCTGACCGAGGCGCGGGAATGGCCGACTGAGCCGGGCCGTGTGCGCCGCGCGGCGGTCTCCTCCTTCGGTATCAGCGGGACGAATGCGCACGTGATTCTGGAGGGCGTTGAGTCTGCGGTTCCGGTGGAGCGTGCGGTGGCACCTGACGGTGTGGCGCCGGGTGGTGTGGTGCCGTTGGTGGTGTCGGGCAGGTCGCCGGAGGCGGTGCGTGCGCAGACGGCACGGCTGGCCGATCTCTTGCAGGAGCAGCCCGAACTGGATCTCACGGACGTGGCGTACTCGCTGGCGACGACCCGAGCCCATTTCGATCATCGTGCGGTGGTGGTGGCGGGTTCGGTGGGTGAGGCGCGTGAGCATCTCGCGTCGGTAGAGCCGCAGATGGTGGTTCCGGGGCGTCTGGGTGTGTTGTTCACGGGTCAGGGGTCTCAGCGGGTCGGGATGGGGCGTGAGTTGTATGGGGCGTTCCCGGTGTTCGCGGAGGCGTTCAATGAGGTGTGCGCGGTTGTCGATGAGGGTCTGGGCTGTTCGCTGAAGGATCTGGTCTTCGGTGATGGGTCGGCGTTGTTGGAGGAGACGCGGTATGCGCAGCCGGCGCTGTTCGCGGTCGAGGTGGCGTTGTTCCGGCTGGTGGAGTCGTGGGGTGTGCGTCCCGACTATCTGGCGGGTCATTCGATCGGTGAGGTGACGCGGAGGCGTTCAATGAGGTGTGCGCGGTTGTCGATGAGGGTCTGGGCTGTTCGCTGAAGGATCTGGTCTTCGGTGATGGGTCGGCGTTGTTGGAGGAGACGCGGTATGCGCAGCCGGCGCTGTTCGCGGTCGAGGTGGCGTTGTTCCGGCTGGTGGAGTCGTGGGGTGTGCGTCCCGACTATCTGGCGGGTCATTCGATCGGTGAGGTGACGGCTGCGTTTGTGGCGGGTGTGTGGTCGTTGGAGGACGCGGCGGCTCTGGTGGTCGCACGAGGCCGACTCATGCAGGCTCTGCCGTCGGGTGGGGTGATGTTCGCGGTCGAGGCGACCGAGGACGAGGTCACGCCTCTGCTGTCGGAGGGTGTGAGCATCGCCGCGGTGAACGGTCCGTCCTCGGTGGTGCTGTCGGGTGTTGAGGATGCGGTCGCGGGGGTGGTGGCTGGTTTCGAGGGCCGGCGGATGAAGCGGTTGCGGGTGTCGCACGCTTTCCATTCGTCGTTGATGGATCCGATGCTGGAGGAGTTCCGTCGGGTTGTGGCGGGGCTGACGTTTNCGCGGGGGTGGTGGCTGGTTTCGAGGGCCGGCGGATGAAGCGGTTGCGGGTGTCGCACGCTTTCCATTCGTCGTTGATGGATCCGATGCTGGAGGAGTTCCGTCGGGTTGTGGCGGGGCTGACGTTTCACGAGCCTGTGCTGCCGGTGGTGTCGAACCTGACCGGTGAGGTGGCGGAGGCGGGTCGGTTGTGTTCGCCGGAGTACTGGGTGGAGCACGTACGCGGCACGGTCCGTTTCCATGACGGGGTTCAGGCGTTGCGGGAGTTGAAGGTCTCCACGTTCTTGGAGCTGGGTCCTGACGGTGTGCTGTCGGCGATGGTGGCCCAGGACTGCGTGCCTTCCATGCGGCGGGACGTGCCTGAGGACTGTGCCTTGATGAACAGCCTCGGGCAGCTGCATGCCCGTGGTGTCGAGGTGGACTGGGAGAGGGTGTTCGCCGGGACCGGTGCCCGGCGGGTGGCCCTGCCTACCTACGCCTTCCAGCGGCAGCGGTTCTGGCTGAACTCGAATGTGCCGGCCGGTGATCCGGCGTTCGCGGTGGAGCATCCGCTGCTCGACTCGGTGATCAGCGTGCCCGACACCGGTGGTGTGCTGGGCACCGGCCGGCTCTCGCTGGCCGCCCAGCCCTGGCTCGCGGACCACGCCGTGTCCGGCACGGTCCTGCTGCCGGGCGCCGCACTGGTCGAGTTGGCCGTCCGCACCGGGGACGAGGCGGACACGGGCACTTTGCGGGAGCTGGTGATCGAGGCTCCGCTGGTGATCCCCGACGAGGGTGCGGTCCGTGTCCAGGTGTCGGTCGGTGAGGACACCGGCAGCCGAGTCCGACCGGTCGCGGTGTACTCGCGGCCAGACGACGCGGAACCCGGCAGCCCCTGGGTGCGTCACGCGAGTGGCCAGCTCAGTGCCCAACCTCCCGCTCCTGCAACGAAGTTCGGCGTGTGGCCACCGAAGGATGCGACAGCCGTGGACGTGACGGACCTGTATGAGGAGCTGTCCGACCGCGGATACGGCTATGGGCCGGTGTTTCAGGGCCTGCGTGCGGTGTGGCGCAGGGACGACGAGGTGTTCGCCGAGGTCGCGTTGCCGGCGGGAGAGGCGGACTCGGCTGCCGGTTTCGGTCTGCACCCGGCGCTCCTGGACGCCGCGCTGCACGCCGGAGCCTTCGCGGAGTCACACGGTTCCGACGGCGAGGGTGGAGGGGTGCGGCTGCCGTTCGCGTGGAGTGGTGTGTCCCTGCATGCTTCGGGTGCTTCGTCGTTGCGTGTGCGGTTGAGGTCGACGGGGGCGGAGTCGCTGTCGCTGGACCTGGCCGACGGTGAGGGTGTTCCGGTGGCGTCGGTGGAGTCGCTGGTGTTGCGGGCGGCCGCCGAGGAGCAGTTGAGGGCGGCCGGTGGCGGTGGTGGTGATGCGTTGTTCCGGGTGGAGTGGTCGTCTCTGCCGGTGGGTGAGGACGCGGAGGCTGCGGTTGGTGTGGAGGTGTTGGAGGTGCCGTCGGCGGTGCTGGATGCCGGGGCGGTGCGTGAGGTGACGGCTGGTGTTCTGTCTGCGGTGCAGTCGTTCTTGACGTCTTCGGAGTCGGAGTCGGGTTCGGGTTGTCTGGTGGTGGTGACGCGGGGTGCGGTGGACGTCGGTGTCGGTGTCGGGGGTGGGTCTGGTGGGGTGGATCCGGTGGCGGCTGCGGTGTGGGGGTTGGTGCGTTCGGCGCAGGCGGAGGAGCCGGGCCGGGTGGTGTTGGTGGATGTGGGGGTGGGTGAATCGGCGCCTGTCGGTGGCGTGTTGGGGGGTGTGAGGGCTTCGGGCGAGCCGCAGGTCGCGGTGCGTTCGGGTGAGGTGTTCGTGCCGAGGCTGGCGCGTGCCGTGGTCCCGTCGTCGGGTGGGCGGGTGTTTCGTTCGGGTGGGACGGTGTTGGTGACGGGTGGTACGGGGACGTTGGGTGCTGTGGTGGCGCGGCATCTGGTGGTGGTGCATGGGGTGCGCAGTCTGGTGTTGACGAGTCGGAGTGGTGTGGGGGCTGCGGGTGCGGTGGCGTTGAAGGCGGAGTTGGAGGGGTTGGGTGCGCGGGTGGTCGTGGCGGCGTGTGATGTGGCCGACCGTGAGGCGCTGGCCGGGTTGTTGAGGGAGGTAGGCGGAGTTGGAGGGGTTGGGTGCGCGGGTGGTCGTGGCGGCGTGTGATGTGGCCGACCGTGAGGCGCTGGCCGGGTTGTTGAGGGAGGTGCCTGATGGTGCTCCCTTGTCGGGGGTGGTGCATACGGCTGGTGTGCTGGATGACGGTGTGATCGCTTCGTTGACGCCGCAGCGGTTGGCGGCGGTGTTGCGTCCGAAGGTGGATGCGGTGCTGGCGTTGCACGAGGCGACGCGGGACCTGGACCTGGATACCTTCGTCATGTACTCCTCCGCGTCGGGTGTGCTGGGTGGTCCGGGCCAGGGCAACTACTCGGCGGCGAATGCGTTCCTGGACGCGTTCGCTCAGTGGCGCCGCTCGCAGGGGCTGCCCGCCGTGTCGCTGGCATGGGGCCTGTGGGGTGACACCGGAGGCATGGCCGGTGCTCTCGACCGGACGGACCAGGCACGTATGCGGCGCAGCGGAATTCGCCCGTTGTCCGTCGAGGAGGGCATGGCTCTCTTCGACACCGGCCTCACTACCGGCGAACCGGCCCTGGTACCGGTCAAGTTCGATCTCGCCGCACTGGCCGCACAGGCGGGAGCCGACCAACTGCCTTCCATGTTGCAGGGATTGGTGCGCCGACCCCGGCGTGCCGCCGCTGCCGGCGGACCTGTTCCCGTCGTCTCCCTCTCGGACCGGCTGGCCGGGCTCCCGGAGGAAGAGCAGACCGAGATGCTGCTCGACCTGGTCCGCGAGGAAGTCGCCGTGGTGCTCGGCCACACCGATGCCGAGAACATCGTTCCGGGACAGGCGTTCAGCGAGATGGGCTTCGACTCGCTCACCGCGGTCGAGCTGCGTAACCGGCTGATGAGGGCGGCGGACATCGCGTTGCCGGCCACTCTGATCTTCGACTACCCGTCACCCGTCGCGATCACCGAGCACCTGCGTGCGGAGCTGATCCCGGACGTCGCAAGCGGAACGATGGAGCTCGCCGACGTGGACGAGGCCGGGCTGCGCAAGGCCCTCGCCTCCGTCCCCCTCGAACGGCTCCAGGAACTGGGCGTGCTCCAGCAGTTGCTGCGTCTCACAGCTGCCGCATCCAGTTCCGCGGTTCCTGGCGCGACCACTCCCGTGGCCTCGGAGACGCAACAGAGCGCCGCACACCTCATCGCCGACATGGACGTCGCCGACCTCATCGAACGCGCGATGGGCAACACCACCAACTGAGCCCGTCGCGGCCTACGGAGGAACTCAAGAATGTCTGTGTCCGAGGACAAGCTTGTCGCGGCACTGCGCGCCTCGCTCGTGGAGAACGAGCAGCTCAAGGAGGAGCGCGACCGGGTCCTTGCGGCCTCGTCCGAGCCGATCGCGATCGTGTCGGCCGCGTGCCGACTGCCCGGCGGCGTCTCCTCGCCCGAGGACCTGTGGCGTCTGGTGGCCGAGGAACGCGACGGCGTCACGCCGTTTCCCGAGGACCGGGGCTGGGACGTCGAGGGGATCTACGACCCCACGCCCGGCCTGGCCGACAAGTCCTACGTTCGCGAGGGCGGCTTTTTGCACGACGCTGGGGAGTTCGACCCGGCGTTCTTCGGGATCAGCCCGCGTGAGGCGCTGGCGATGGATCCGCAGCAGCGGTTGCTGCTGGAGACGTCGTGGGAGGTGCTGGAGCGGGCGGGGATCGATCCGACGTCGTTGAAGGGCAGCCGCACGGGCGTCTTCGCCGGCTTGATGTACCACGACTACGAAGCGGCCGTGGCCGCGGGGAGCATCGTCTCGGGCCGGGTGGCGTACACGTTCGGCTTCGAGGGACCCGCGGTGACGGTGGACACGGCGTGTTCGTCGTCGCTGGTGGCGATGCACTCCGCGGTCCAGGCCCTGCGGAACGGTGAATGCTCGCTCGCTCTGGCCGGCGGCGTGGCCGTGATGGCCCGCCCCGGCAGCTTCATCGAGTTCTCGCGTCAGCAGGGTCTGGCCCCGGACGGGCGGTGCAAGTCGTTCGCGGCCGGTGCGGACGGTACGGCATGGGCCGAGGGCGTGGGCCTGGTCCTGCTGGAGCGTCTGTCGGACGCGCGGCGCAACGGTCATGAGGTGCTGGCCCTGGTGCGGGGCAGTGCGGTCAACCAGGACGGCGCGTCCAATGGACTGACCGCGCCCAACGGTCCTTCCCAGCAGCGTGTGATCCGCCAGGCGCTGGCGAGTGCGGGGTTGTCGGCTGCTGACGTCGATGTGGTGGAGGCGCATGGCACGGGTACGTCTCTCGGCGATCCGATCGAGGCGCAGGCGTTGATCGCTACGTACGGTCAGGAGCGCCCTGGCGGTGATCGGCCTTTGTGGCTGGGGTCGTTGAAGTCGAACATCGGTCATGCGCAGGCTGCGGCCGGTGTGGCGGGTGTGATCAAGATGGTGCAGGCGATGCGGCACGGTGTGCTGCCGAAGACGCTGCACGTGGACGAGCCGTCGCCCAAGGTGGACTGGTCGGCGGGCGCGGTGGAACTGCTGACCGAGGCGCGGGAATGGCCGACTGAGCCGGGCCGTGTGCGCCGCGCGGCGGTCTCCTCTTTCGGTATCAGTGGGACGAATGCGCACGTGATCCTGGAGGCCGTCGAGGAGGACGCCCCCGAACCGACCATGACACGGGGGCTCGTGCCCCTCGTCCTGTCGGGCAGGACGGCTGAGGCCGTCAGCGCACAGGCTCGGCGCCTGGCCGACCATCTGGAAGCGCACCGCGAACTGAGTCTGACGGATGTGGCGTATTCGTTGGCTACGGCTCGTGCTCGTTTCGATCATCGTGCGGTGGTGGTGGCGGGTTCGGTGGCTGAGGCGCGTGAGCATCTCGCGTCGGTGGAGTCGAAGGCGGTCGTTCCGGGACGTCTGGGTGTGTTGTTCACGGGTCAGGGTTCTCAGCGGGTCGGGATGGGGCGTGAACTGCATGCGGTGTTCCCGGTGTTCGCTGAGGCCTTCGACGAGGTGTGCGCGGCCGTGGACAAGGAGCTCGGTCGCTCGCTCAAGCAGCTGGTCTTCGAGGGCGGGGACCTGCTGGACGAGACGCGGTATGCGCAGCCGGCGCTGTTCGCCGTCGAGGTCGCGCTCTTTCGTCTCGTGCGGTCCTGGGGCGTGCGCCCCCACTATCTCGCCGGTCATTCGATCGGTGAGGTGACGGCCGCGTATGTGGCGGGTGTGTGGTCGTTGCAGGACGCGGCGGCCCTGGTGGTCGCACGAGGCCGACTCATGCAGGCCCTTCCATCAGGCGGGGTGATGTACGCGGTCGAGGCGACCGAGGACGAGGTCACACCCTTGCTGTCGGAGGGGGTGAGCATCGCCGCGGTCAACGGCCCGTCCTCCCTGGTGCTGTCGGGTGCCGAGGACGCGGTCGCGGGGGTGGTGGCTCGTTTCGAGGGCCGCCGGACGAAGCGGTTGCGGGTGTCGCACGCTTTCCATTCGTCGTTGATGGATCCGATGCTGGAGGAGTTCCGCCAGGTCGTGGCGGGGCTGACGTTTCACGAGCCCGTGCTGCCGGTGGTGTCGAACCTGACCGGCCAGGTGGCGGAGGCGGGCCGGTTGTGTTCGCCGGAGTATTGGGTGGAGCACGTGCGCGGCACGGTCCGTTTCCATGACGGGGTCTTGGCGTTGCGGGAGTTGAAGGTCTCCACGTTCTTGGAGCTGGGTCCCGATGGTGTGCTGTCGGGGATGGTGGCCCAGGACTGCGTGCCTTCCCTGCGACGGGACGTGCCCGAGGACCGAGCCTTGATGAACAGCCTCGGGCAGCTGCATGCCCGTGGTGTTGAGGTGGACTGGGAGAGGGTGTTCGCCGGGACCGGTGCCCGGCGGGTGGACCTGCCTACTTACGCCTTCCAGCGGCAGCGGTTCTGGCTGAACTCGAATGTGCCGGCCGGTGATCCGGCGTTCGCGGTGGAGCATCCGCTGCTCGACTCGGTGATCAGCGTGCCCGACACCGGTGGTGTGCTGGGCACCGGCCGGCTCTCGCTGGCCGCCCAGCCCTGGCTCGCGGACCACGCCGTGTCCGGCACGGTCCTCCTGCCGGGTACGGCCCTCGTGGAGCTCGCCGTCCGCGCCGGGGACGAGGTGGGTGCGCGGTCCCTGCGCGAATTGATCATCGAAGCCCCCCTGGTGATCCCCGACAAGGGTGCGGTCCGGATCCAGGTCTCGGTAGGCGAGGACACAGGCGGTGTACGGCCAGTCGCGGTGTACTCGCGGCCCGACGACGCCAGGCCCGGAACCCCGTGGGTCCGCCACGCCAACGGCCAGCTCGACGACGAGGCACCGGCACCCGACAGCACCCTCGGTGTCTGGCCCCCCGAGGGTGCGCAGCCCGTAGACCTGACCAACTTCTATGCGGACCAGGCGAGTGCCGGATACGCGTACGGGCCCCTGTTCCAGGGCCTCAGCACGCTGTGGACCCTGGAAGAGGAGATCTACGCCGAGGTCACGCTCCCGGCGGACGACGCCGAGGCGGCGGCCGGCTTCGGTCTGCATCCCGCACTCCTCGACGCGGTCCTGCACTGCGGCGCCTTCACCGAGCGGAAGGCCGAGGAGGGGAAGCTCATCCTGCCGTTCGCGTGGAACGGCATGACGCTGCACGCCTCGGGTGCCACCAGCCTGCGGGTACGCATGACTCCCACCGGACCCGAGTCGGTGGCGCTGGAACTCGCCGACGGCGACGGCGCCCCCGTCGCGTCGGTGGAGTCGCTCGTGCTGCGCGCGGTCGCCGACGAGCAGGTCCGGGCTGCCGGACGGACGGGTCCCGGCACGGATGCCCTGTTCGCCGTCGAATGGACCGCGATGCCGTCCGGCGCGACGGCCGGCGGGACGACTGCGGTCGTCCCGCACCCGGTCTCCATGGCCCTGGACGTCGAGGAGTTGGTGCGGTCCGGCGCGTCGATGCCGGACGTGCTGGTCGTCGACGCCGTCGACGGCGTCGTCAGCGCCGAGCGGGTCCGCGGTCTCGTGGGCCGTGTCCTCGGCATCCTTCAGGCCTTCCTCGCCGCGCCGGAACTCGAGTCGACCCGCCTTCTCGTCGTGACGCGGGGCGCGGTCGGTGTCGTCGGCGACACCGAGGTGACCGACCCGGCGGGCGCCGCGGTCTGGGGACTGGTGCGCGCTGCGCAGGCCGAGAACCCGGACCGTGTGCTGCTGATGGACGTGGACGAGGTGCAGGCGTCCCGGTCGGCGCTGGCGGGTGTACTGGCCACTGGAGAAGCCCAGGTGGCGGTGCGCGCCGACGTCGTCCACACGCCCAGGCTGGTACGGGCCGCGGTCGACCCCGCCCCCGCAACCGCACGGGATTCGGCGGAGTCCGGGCGCGCGCTGGATGTCGCGGGAACCGTGTTGGTCACCGGCGGGACCGGAACGCTGGGCGGCCTCGTCGCCCGGCATCTCGTCGCCGCACATGGCGTACGCCATCTGCTGCTGAGCAGCCGTCGCGGACCGGAGGCGCCCGGCGCCGCGGAACTGACGGCAGAACTCGAAGCCGCCGGAGCGAGCGTCACCGTGGTGGCATGCGACATGTCCAAGCGCAGAGCGGTGAAAAAGCTTCTCGCCGCGGTGTCGCCCGACGCGCCGCTGACCGCCGTCGTGCACGCGGCGGGAGTGCTCGACGACGGGGTGATCGCGAGCCTGACGCAGGAGCGGATCGGGGCCGCCTTCCGGCCCAAGGTCGATGCCGCGCTCACGCTGCACGAGCTGACACGCGACATGGATCTCTCGGCGTTCGTCCTGTTCTCCTCGGCGGCCGGTGTGATCGGAGGGCCGGGGCAGGGCAACTACTCGGCGGCGAACGCGTTCCTGGACGCCTTCGCGCAGTGGCGGCGGGCGCAGGGGCTGCCCGCAGTCTCCCTGGCCTGGGGCCTCTGGGCCGAGTCCGGCGGCATGATCTCGACGATGAGCGAGTCGGACCAGGCCCGTATGGGCCGGGGCGGAGTGCTCCCGCTGGCCACCGAGGAGGGCATGGCCCTGCTCGACACGGTCCTCCTCGACACGACCCTGCCGGGCGCGGTCTCCACGCTGGTGCCGGTGAAGTTCGACTTCACCGCTCTGACCGAACAGGCACGATCCGGGCACTTGCCACCGATGCTGCGCGGCCTGGTCCGCCGACCGCGCCGCACCGCCCGAACCGCGGCCGCGGGCAACGGCACGACCACCGGTGACACCTTGGCGCACCGCCTCGCCACGCTGACCCTCGACGAACAGAGGCGTCACCTCGTGGAGTTGGTGTCGGGTGAGGTGGCGGTGGTGTTGGGGCATGCGGGTGCGGGGGATATCGGTGCGGGTCAGGCGTTCAACGATCTGGGTTTTGATTCGTTGACGGCGGTGGAGTTGCGGAACCGTTTGAACGCTGTGACGGGTCTGCGGTTGCCGGCGACGTTGATCTTCGATTATCCGTCGCCGGGTGTGCTGGCGGAGTTCTTGCGTGTGGAGTTGGTGGGCGAGGAGGCGGTGTCGTCGGGGTCGGCGGGCGGGCGGACGTCTGCTGTTGCGGTGGCGTCGGGGTCGGGGTTGTCGGGTGCGGAGGATCCGATTGCGATTGTGGCGATGGGGTGTCGGCTGCCGGGTGGGGTTTCGTCGCCGGAGGATTTGTGGCGTCTGGTGGTTGAGGGGCGTGATGGCATCTCGGCGTTTCCGGAGGACCGGGGCTGGGATGTGAGGCGGTTGTTCGATCCTGATCCGGATGCGGTGGGTAAGTCGATGGTTCGTCATGGTGGGTTTTTGCATGATGCGGGGGAGTTCGATCCGGGGTTCTTCGGGGTCAGTCCGCGTGAGGCGTTGGCGATGGATCCGCAGCAGCGGCTGCTGCTGATCCATCGCCAACGCCTCACGCGGACTGAAGATCGNACGTCTGCTGTTGCGGTGGCGTCGGGGTCGGGGTTGTCGGGTGCGGAGGATCCGATTGCGATTGTGGCGATGGGGTGTCGGCTGCCGGGTGGGGTTTCGTCGCCGGAGGATTTGTGGCGTCTGGTGGTTGAGGGGCGTGATGGCATCTCGGCGTTTCCGGAGGACCGGGGCTGGGATGTGAGGCGGTTGTTCGATCCTGATCCGGATGCGGTGGGTAAGTCGATGGTTCGTCATGGTGGGTTTTTGCATAATGCGGGGGAGTTCGATCCGGGGTTCTTCGGGGTCAGTCCGCGTGAGGCGTTGGCGATGGATCCGCAGCAGCGGTTGTTGCTGGAGACGTCGTGGGAGGTGCTGGAGCGGGCGGGGATCGATCCGACGTCGTTGAAGGGCAGCCGCACGGGCGTCTTCGCCGGCGCCATGTACCACGACTACGCCACCAACCTCACCCGCGTGCCGGAGGAACTGGAAGGCTTCCTCGGCAACGGCAACGCGGGCAGCTTCATCTCGGGCCGGGTGGCCTACACCTTCGGTTTCGAAGGACCCGCCGTGACGATGGATACGGCGTGTTCGTCGTCGCTGGTGGCGATGCATTCCGCGATGCAGGCCCTGCGCAGCGGTGAGTGCTCGCTCGCTCTGGCCGGCGGCGTAGCCGTGATGGCCACACCCGGCAGCTTCGTGGAGTTCTCGCGTCAGCGCGGTCTTGCTGCGGACGGGCGGTGCAAGTCGTTCGCGGCCGGTGCGGACGGTACGTCGTGGGCCGAGGGCGTGGGCCTGGTCCTGCTGGAGCGTCTGTCGGACGCCCGCCGCAACGGCCATGAGGTGCTGGCCCTCGTCCGCGGTGCGGCGATCAACCAGGACGGCGCCTCGAACGGCATCACGGCTCCGAACGGTCCTTCCCAGCAGCGTGTGATCCGGCAGGCGCTGGCGAACGCCGGTCTGTCGGCGGCCGACGTCGACGCGGTCGAGGCGCATGGCACGGGTACCTCCCTCGGTGACCCGATCGAGGCGCAGGCGTTGATCGCGACGTACGGTCAGGAGCGCCCTGGCGGTGATCGGCCTTTGTGGCTAGGGTCGTTGAAGTCGAACATCGGTCATGCTCAGGCTGCGGCCGGTGTGGCGGGTGTGATCAAGATGGTGCAGGCGATGCGGCACGGTGTGCTGCCGAAGACGCTGCACGTGGACGAGCCGTCGCCCAAGGTGGACTGGTCGGCGGGCGCGGTGGAACTGCTGACTGAATCGCGGGAATGGCCCGAGAGCCACGACCGCCCCCGCCGGGCCGCCGTCTCCTCCTTCGGTCTGAGCGGGACGAATGCGCACGTGATTCTGGAGGCCGTCCAGACGGAGTCTCCGGTGGAGCGTGCGGTGGTGCCGGGTGGTGTGGCGCCGGGTGGTGTGGTGCCGTTGGTGGTGTCGGGCAGGTCGCCGGAGGCGGTGCGTGCGCAGACGGCACGGCTGGCCGATCTCCTGCAGGAGCAGTCCGAACTGGATCTCACGGATGTGGCGTATTCGCTGGCGACGACCCGAGCCCATTTCGATCATCGTGCGGTGGTGGTGGCGGGTTCGGTGGCTGAGGCGCGTGAGCATCTCGCGTCGGTGGAGTCGCAGGCGGTGGTTCCGGGGCGTCTGGGTGTGTTGTTCACGGGTCAGGGTTCTCAGCGGGTCGGGATGGGGCGTGAACTGCACGCCGTGTTCCCGGTGTTCGCGGAGGCCTTCGACGAGGTGTGTGCGGCCGTGGACAAGGAGCTCGGTCGCTCGCTCAAGCAGCTGGTCTTCGAGGGCGGGGACCTGCTGGACGAGACGCGGTATGCGCAGCCGGCGCTGTTCGCGGTCGAGGTGGCGTTGTTCCGGCTGGTGGAGTCGTGGGGCGTGCGTCCCGACTGTCTTGCCGGTCATTCGATCGGTGAGGTGACGGCGGCGTTTGTGGCGGGTGTGTGGTCGTTGCAGGACGCGGCGGCCCTGGTGGTCGCACGAGGCCGACTCATGCAGGCCCTTCCATCAGGCGGGGTGATGTACGCGGTCGAGGCGACCGAGGACGAGGTCACACCCTTGCTGTCGGAGGGGGTGAGCATCGCCGCGGTCAACGGCCCGTCCTCGGTGGTGCTGTCGGGTGCTGAGGACGCGGTCGCGGGGGTGGTAGCCCGTCTCGAGGGCCGGCGCACGAAACGGTTGCGGGTGTCGCACGCTTTCCATTCGTCGTTGATGGATCCGATGCTGGAGGAGTTCCGTCGGGTCGTGGCGGGGCTGACGTTTCACGAGCCCGTGCTGCCGGTGGTGTCGAACCTGACCGGCCAGGTGGCGGAGGCGGGCCGGTTGTGTTCGCCGGAGTATTGGGTGGAGCACGTACGCGGCACGGTCCGTTTCCACGACGGGGTCTTGGCGTTGCGGGAGTTGAAGGTCTCCACGTTCTTGGAGCTGGGTCCTGACGGTGTGCTGTCGGCGATGGTGGCCCAGGACTGCGTGCCCTCCCTGCGACGGGACGTGCCCGAGGACCGGGCCTTGATGAACAGCCTTGGCCGGCTGCATGCCCGTGGTGTGGAGGTGGACTGGGAGAAGGTGTTCGCCGGAACGGACGTCCGGCGTGTGGACCTGCCCACCTACGCCTTCCAACACCAGCGCTACTGGATCGAGGGCGACGGACCGGCCGTTCCCGAGACGGTGGCCGATCCGGTCGACGCGGCGTTCTGGGACATCGTGGACAGCGGCGACGCGAACTCGCTGGCCCGCTCCCTGCGGCTTGACGCGTCCGTCCTGGACGGTGTCCTGCCCGCCCTGTCCTCGTGGCGCCGCCGTCACCGGGACCGGGCCGTGCTGGACGGCTGGCGGTACCGGATCGACTGGCGGCCGGTGTCCGACGCGTTGACGCCGGCCACGGTCGTCGCCGTCGGCACTTGGCTGATGCTGGTGCCCGCGGGGCAGGCCGACGCGATGGCGGAGGCCACGGGCGGCGCGCTGACCGCGCACGGCGGTCGTGTCCTACGGGTGGACGTGGACGGTGAGGACCGGAAGGGCCTGGCGGAACTGATCCGGGCGGCACTCGTCCGGGCCGGTCTCGACACGGTGGGGAGCACACCGGTCGGAGTGCTGTCCCTGCTGCCCCTGGACGAGCGGCCGGACGATGAGCACCCCACGCTGTCGCGGGGCACCGCCGCCACCGTCACCCTCGTCCAGTCGCTCAAGGATCTGGACGTCACCGCCCCCCTGTGGTGCCTGACCTCCGGGGCCGTCGCGGTCCGGGAGGACGATGAGGCGGACAGCGCGACGCAGCCCATGGTCTGGGGGCTCGGCACCGTACTGGCCCTCGACCACCCCAGGTCCTGGGGCGGACTCGTCGATATGGCCGCCGGGCCGGACGAGACGGCGCTGGGCCGACTGGTGGCCGTGCTCAGCGGAGGGCACGGCGAGGACCAGGTGGCTGTCCGGGCCACGGGCGTGTACGCGCGCCGTATGGTCCGTGCCGAGTCCGCCGGTGGCACGGTGGCCGGGGAGCCCTGGACGCCGCGCGGTACGGTCCTGATCACCGGTGGTACGGGTGGCATCGGCGCGCATGTGGCGCGGTGGGCCGCGGGCCGGGGCGCCGAGCACCTGCTGCTGCTCAGCCGCCGCGGCCGGGCCGCCGAAGGGGCGGACGCGCTGGAGGCGGAGCTGACCGCGCTCGGTGCCCGCGTCACCGTCGTGGCCTGCGACGTCACCGACCGGACGGCGCTCGCCGAGGTCATCGCGGCGGTACCGTCCGATGTGCCTGTCTCCGCCGTCTTCCACACGGCAGGCGCCGCACAGGAACCTGCGCAACTGCCGGACAGCAGCGTCGCGGAGTTCGCCGAGGTGGGCCGGGCGAAGATCGCCGGTGCCGTCCACCTGGACGCTCTGCTCGCCGATCGTCCGCTGGACGCCTTCGTGGTGTTCTCCTCCGGCGCCGCCGTATGGGGCGGTGCGGGGCAGAGCGGTTACGCCGCCGCAAACGCCTTCGTCGAAGGCCTCGCGCACCGAAGGCGCGCCCAGGGCCGTGCGGCGACCGCCGTGGCCTGGGGCGCCTGGGCGGGCGGCGGCATGGTCGACGAGAGGGTGGCCTCGGAGTTCGCCGAGGTCGGGGTCGAGCTGATGCGGCCCGACCTGGCCGTAGAGGCCCTCGGCCAGGCGATGGCGAGTGGCGAGGGGCACCTCGTGGTCGCGGGTATCGACTGGTCGCGGTTCGTGCCGGCCTACACGGTCGCCAGGCAGCGTCCGCTGCTGCGCGAACTGCCCGAGGCGGCCGCTGTCACGGCTGCCGGCACCGGTGCTGCCACCGGTAAGGGGAACGGTGCCGGCTCGGGCGACGACGGGGAGGCGCTGCGGGCGCGGCTGCTGACTCTGTCCCCACCGGAACGATTGACGGCGCTGACCGACCTGGTGCTGGTGGAAGCCGGACAGGTGCTCGGTCACGCCACCGGCTCGGCGGCCGTCGAGGACGGAGTCGCCTTCCTCGACATCGGCTTCGACTCACTGACCGGTCTCGAACTGCGCAACCGCCTCAACCGGGTGTCGGGACTCGACCTGCCGCAGGGCCTGATCTTCGACTTCCCCACCGCGGGCATGATCGCGGAGCTGGTGCTGGAGGCCCTCGAACCCGGACTCGCCGTCACACCGGAGGCGGTCGCCGAGGAGATCGGCAAGTTGGAGTCGGCGCTGGCTCCGGCACTGCACGACGAAGCGACGCGTACGCGGGCCGTCTCACGGTTGCGTGAGCTGCTGGCCGAGTGGGACCACATCGAGAAGGGGAAGTGACCGGATGTTCGAGGTCGAGACCTACTTGCACCGTCTGGGTTTCACGGAGGTACCCGAGCCGAGTGCCGAGACACTGCGCCTGCTGCACAAGCGGCACCTGATGTCGCTGGCCTACGACAGCAGCCACTTCATCAAGAGCTTCACGGGCTTCCGCAACGTCGTCGACATCGACGTCGACGACACGTTCCGGGCGATCGTCGTCGAGGGCGCGGGCGGCGTGTGCCACGACCTGAGCGGCCTCTTCCGCAGGCTCCTGACCGAACTCGGTTACGCCGTCTCGATCCTGGCCGCGTCCCAGCGCTGGCCGAACGGGCAGTTCGGACCGGACTTCGAGCACACCTTCGCCTGTGTGCGGCTGGACGGGGAGACCTGGCTGGTCGACGTGGGCTTCGCCGGACCGTCGTACCTCGAGCCGTTGCGGATGACCGGCGAGGTGCAGCACCAGTTCGGATGCTCCTACCGGCTCACGGCGGACGGCGCCCACCACGTGCTGGAACGCAGGGCCGCGGCCGGCGACTGGCGGTCGGTGTACCGGTTCGAGCTGACCGCCCGCGCCGTCTCCGACTGGGACAGCCCGCGGGACTCCGCCGCCGAGCAGATCGTGAAGGACTCGCTGTTCGCCGGGACCGTGCTGCGCGGCCGGGCCACCGACAACGGTCAGCTCGTCCTCACCGGCAGGCGGCTGCTGACGGTGGAGAACGGTCACGAAACGATCCGCACCCTGATCGACAAGGCCGAATTCGAGCGCGTGGTGAAGGACATCCTCGCCGGCACGGGCAACTGCTGAGACGGGACCGGACGGAAATGACAGTGCAGACACGGACGGCCGACGCCGCAACCGGGACGGACGCCGTCACCGACACGGACGTGGCCGTCGTCGGCTACGGCCCGGTGGGACAGCTGCTGGCGATCCTGCTGGCCCGGCGCGGCTGGCGGGTCACGGTCGTGGAGCGGTGGGCGCAGCCCTACCCCATGCCGCGTGCCGTCGGCTTCGACGACGAGGCCGCCCGCATCCTGGCGACCGCCGGCATCGGGCCCTTCCTCGACAAGTTCGGGGAGAACTCACGGGACTACGCCTGGCGCAACGCCGCGGGCGACACCCTGCTGCACATGGAGAGCGCCGCCGACGGCCACTGCGGCTGGCCCCAGGCGACAGCCATGTACCAGCCCGGTCTTGAGGCGACGCTCATCGAGCGGGGCACCGAATTCCCGAACCTGCGGGTCGTCCGCGGGCAGGAGGTCGTCGAACTCGATGACCGCGGCGACCTGGTCGAGGTGATCTCCGAGGACACCGACGAGCGGGAGCACAGCTTCACCGCGCGGTACGTCGTCGGGTGCGACGGGGCCAACAGCTTCGTCCGGGAGTCCATGGAGAGCTCCCTCACCGACCTCGGGTTCTTCTACGACTGGCTGATCTGCGACGTCGTCCTGGACGAGCCGCGCGACTTCCGCCCCAACAACCTGCAGATCTGCGACCCGCTGCGGCCGCGGACCGCCGTGTCGGCCGGACCGGGGCACCGCCGCTTCGAGTTCATGCGGCTGCCCGGCGAGAACATCGAGGAGCTGAAGCGCGACGACACCCTGTGGCGCATGCTGGAGATGTTCTCCGTGCGCCCGGACAACGCGACGCTCGAACGGCACGCCGTGTACACCTTCCAGGCCCGCTGGGCGGGGGAGTGGCGCAAGGGCCGGCTGCTGATCGCGGGGGACGCCGCACACCTCATGCCGCCTTTCGCCGGGCAGGGCATGTGCTCGGGCTTCCGGGACGTGGCCAACCTGTCGTGGAAACTCGACCTGGCCCTGCGCGGTCTCGCCGACGAGTCGGTGCTCGACACCTACACCGCCGAACGCCGGGCGCACGTACGGAACGCCATCACCACGTCGGTCAGACTCGGCAAGGTCATCTGTGTGACCGATCCCGCGGCAGCCGCCGACCGGGACGCGATCATGCTGGCCGCCCGTGACCGCGACGGCGCCGCCGCACTGCCCATGTCGACCGTGATCCCCCTCGACGAAGGCCTGTTCCTGCAGACCGGCGACGGCACACCGGCGGGCCCCGCCGGCACCCTGTTCCCGCAGTCCCGGGTGGCGGACGCCGAAGGGGAGGGGCTGCTCGACGAGATCGTCGGCCTGGGCTTCGTCCTGCTGGCCGCCGACGATCCGGCGGCGCTGCTCGACGACCGGCGGCGGGCCTTCCTCGACGGTCTCGGCACGCGCTTCGCGCACGTTCTGCCCGCGACCACGGAACCGGGGGTGCCCGGCCCCGGCTCGGTGGTCGACATCGAGGACCGCTATCTGCCGTACCTGGCCGAACACGGCGCGACAGCCGTGCTGGTGCGCCCCGACTTCACCGTCTTCGGTGCGGCGGACGGCCCCGGTGAGCTCGGCGCGCTGGTGGACGAACTCGCCCGCCGGCTGGGGGCGTCGCTCCCGTCCGCCGACTGAGAAGCCCCGACTCCGAAGAATTTCCCGCTCTGCGGGAGACCATGAGAAAGGACACGCACATGGGTGCGCGCGAAGACATGTACGGCCTGTTCACGAGCGTCAACGAGATCAACCTGACGAATGATCAGGGGGCTCAGAGCGCCAAGGAGGGCACGCACAAGAAGAACATCTCGACCAGTTACGACCTGCAGGCCCGGATGTCGAAGAAGGGCATCCTGTGGAACTGGGGCTACCACGACGACCAGGTGGCCAAGGAGATCAGCGCCCGTATTCCCGGCTTCCTCGACTACGACACCGACGGCTTCTCCGAGGAGCTGTACTTCGCCGCCCTCCGGGAGGTGCCGGTCGACCTGGACGACTACGCGGACAAGTCCGTTCTCGAGGTCGGCTGCGGACTGGGTGAGGGTCTGAACTTCCTCTCCCGCGTCGTCGACGCGAAGAGCATGATCGGCCTCGACCTGTCGGACCAGGCCGTGAAGCGGGCCAACGCCTCGCTCTCCCGCAAGGGCCTGCGCTACGTCCAGGGCGACGCGGAGAACCTGCCGTTCGAGGACGGCGAGGTCGACGTCCTGGTCAACATAGAGAGCGCGCACAACTACCCGAGCCTGGAGAAGTTCCTGAAGGAGGTGGCGCGTGTGCTCAAGCCGGGCGGCTACTTCACCCACGTCGACCTCTACACCACGCAGCGCCACACCTTCCTGAAGGAGCTCCAGGAGAAGGACCTGGGCCTGGAGTGGGTGCTCGACCGTGACATCTCGCCCCAGGTGCAGGCCGCGATCCACGGGCGGCTGTCCCCCGAGGGCTCCTTCCACAAGGCGCTGCGGGAGCAGCGGGTCGGCGCCATCCAGCGGCACATGGCCAAGCGGGTCGGCCCGGAGGCCGTGGGCGGTTCCTTCGCCGGCTACACCGACAGCGGCTCCACCCGGCTGCTGAAGAAGATGGGCGTGCTGCCGTCGCAGTTCATGCCGCCGGTGGACAGCTACCGCCATTACGTGGCCAAGAAGATCTGATGCTCGCCGGCTGAGCTCCCGCATCTGGTGTCGGGGCGCCGCCGCGTCTGCCGACAACTGCCGTTCACGCAGCACCTCCAGCACGAGGAAGGGCCATGATGACCGACAGTCCGCACACGGGAGCCATCAGCGGAACCACCCGTCTGTACGCCGTCCTGGGCGACCCGGTCACCCAGGTCCAGTCGCCCGGGCTGCTCAACCCGGTCTTCGCCGGGCTGGGTATCGACGCGGTGCTGGTGCCCGTACACGTGCGGCCCGACGACCTCGTCGAGGTGGTCCGTGGGCTGCAGTGCGTCGGCAACCTGGACGGCCTGTTCGTCACCGTGCCGCACAAGACGGCCGTCGCGCACCTGGCCGACCGGCGCACCCGCACGGTGGAGATAACCGGCAGTGCGAACGCCCTGCGGCGCGAGCCCGACGGCACCTGGCTCGCCGCGAACTTCGACGGTTCGGGTTTCGTGGCGGGCCTTGTCGGGTCCGGTCACTCGCCTCGGGGAAGGAAAGTGACACTGGTCGGCGCGGGCGGAGCGGGCAGCGCCATCGCGGCGGCCCTGCTCACCGCGGGTGTGGACAGTCTGTCCGTCTCGGATCCGGACGGGCCTCGCCTGACCGCGCTCGTCGACCGGCTAGCCGAACACTGGCCGGGCCGCGTCCGCGCCGTCCCCGAACCGACGCTGCACGACAGTGACATCGCCGTCAACGCCACGCCGCTCGGGCTGCGCCCCGACGACCCGTTGCCGTTCGCGCCCCGGGCCCTGCCTTCCGGCAGCGTGGTGGCAGACATCATCATGAAACCGAGAGAAACACCCCTCCTGCGGGAGGCGGCCGCGCTGGGCCACCACGTGCACCACGGAATGCACATGCTCACCGGCCAGGTGGATTCCTACCGCACGTTCTTCGGACTGGGCGTGCCCCGAACCGACGACTGACGAGCCTGAGCCACCTCCTCATGATGTGAGTATTCTGCCGGCCGTATGGAAATAGACGCGAAATTCACCCATGGATTGACCGTTGCCCTCGTCAGCAAGGAATGCATATATGTCTCTCAGTCTCGACCCCACGGCGCAGGACCTGCTCTTCCGGCAGGCCCGTACCGCCAACACGTTCACCGAGGAACCGGTGACCGACGAGCAGGTTCAGGCCATTTATGACCTGGTCAAGTACGCGCCTACGTCGCTGAACCAGCAGCCGCTCCGCATCGTCCTGGTTCGTTCGGGCGGGGCTCGACGGAGTCTGGTCCAGCACCTCGCCGAAGGGAACAACACGAAGGCAGAGAAGGCGCCGCTGGTCGCGATTCTCGCTGCGGACAACGAGTTCCACGAGGAGCTTCCGGAGCAGCTCCCGCATTTTCCGCAGGCCAAGGATCTGATGTTCTCCGACCGGAGCGTGCGGGAAGAGTCCGCGAAATTCAATGCGGCTCTGCAGGTCGGCTATTTCATTCTCGGGGTTCGAGCCGCGGGCCTGGCGGCAGGCCCCATGACCGGATTCGACGCCGACGGCATCAACAAGGAGTTCTTCGCCGATGGCGAGCACTCGGTTCTCGTCGTGGTCAACATCGGCAGGCCGGGTGAGAACGCATGGTTCGACCGTTCCCCCCGCCTCGCCTATGACCAGGTGGTCACGACGGTCTGACGCACCCGTTCAACTGTGCTCACCCGGTCCGCGGCCGGGTGAGTCCCGGCGCCGACCACGGCTCACCCGGTCGCCCTGGCCCTGGTGCGGGAGGTGGCGGACGGGCAGGCTAGTTTGCTCGGATGAGTCTCCTTGATGATGTGGCTGAGCGCGACGGCTGGCGCTGCTGGGTGTGCGATGAACCGGTCGACCCCGACAAGTCGGTGAACGACCCGCGGGGGCCCAGCGTCGACAGCCGGACCGCCGACCGGAAGGCCAAGGTCGCCGAGCGGCTCGCGCACCGCGGGTGCAACACCCGCAAGGGCGCGGTCAAAGTGGTCATCGCCTGGCCGGACCGCCTGTACGTGATCGAACCCGCGCCGCTGATCACCGTTGCCGCGCGGCTGGAACGCAAGGGCGGCCGCGAGATGGTGGGCCGTTGTCCGACCAGACAGGACGCCCAGGAAACGGCGGATTGGCTGGTGGACAGGTTCTCCCGACTGGTACCGGGCCTGCCGGTTACCGCCGACATCGAGGCGGGCGGCGGCCAGTTCCTCGTCGTCCTGTCCACCGGCCGCCGCTGACCGGGGATCACCGGTGCACACTCGCGCTGAGGTGAACCGTCGGCTGACATCGACCTGCCCTGGCGCGAGCTGACCCCCACGGGCGTCGGGGGCTGCGACTCGGTCCCCATGCCCATGGTGGGCAGCTGAAGCATGCGGCACGAGCCGTCGACGGAGGTCGCACTCATCGCCAGGCGTCCCGCTCACGGCAGGACCCGGCGTACCGCCGAACCTTGAGCGGCGCTCTCCACCGGCCCTTCGGCGACCTGGGTCAGTCGAAGAGGGCAACGACTCCCGTCACCCAGATCGCCACGAACGCAAGGGCCCCCACCAGGCAGCCGACGCCTGCCAGCACACCGCCGACCGTCCACGGCCCGGAGGGCGCCGCCCCGTCCTTCTCCTCCAGGTCGTCCCGGTAGGAGGCGGGGTCGTCCCAGCCGACGGGGTGCCCCAGCTCCTCGGCACAGGCAGTCCGCACCGTGACCAGCTGCTTCTCCGCGAAGGAGGTGGCAGCCATCGCCTCGGGGCCGCGCCAGTCAAGGGCCTTCATCCGCCACGCGGGAGACCCGTACCGCGCCTCGAAGGCGGCGGTCTCGTCGACGTTGCGGTCCTCTTCGAGGTACATCCAGCGTCCGGCCTCGGCGGCGTCGCCGTAGAGCCGGTACACCTCGGCCAGACGCCGACGGAGCGTCAGGTCGTACGGAAAGGACGAGACGAGACCTCGCAGACGCTGGCGCGCGACAGGAACGCGGCCGGCGGCCAGATCTGCATCGACTCGGGCAAGGGTCTCACTCAGGGGCATGAACGCATGATCGTGTACCGCACTGATCCACGTCGACCTGGTTTGCCGCTGGGCCTTGCCGCTCTCAACGGCATCGACTGAATCCCACTGAGACGGGACACCGCCCCTTACGGCAGCCCTTGGCTCCGCTGCCTGGCCGGCCTCTTCCCGTCTACGGGCTTCCCGGGCGACCGTGTCATGGTCAGAGCGCCGGCCCGGAGCGCAGTCGCGAGCCCGGCCACCATGCGCTCGTGATCCCTGTGCCGATCCAGCCCGTCGGGCCACTCGTTGCCGCCCGTGGAGGCCAGGCGCCCGAAGCTCCAGGGCCGAGGCGAGGAGACGTCGAGCTGGGCTCGCCACGGGCCCGACGTCCTCGCCGAACCCTAACTGGCACTCGTCTGCACGGGATTCCGGGATTCCGGGTGTTCTGGATCATCGGCCGGGGCGGCGGCACGCAGCGCGGCCTCAACCCTGCGGTTGCTGGTCATCGTCGCCGTGACGGCAGTCATGGTGAGGAGGAGGCCGGCGGCGGTGTAAAGCGGGGTGCGTACGTCGTAGGTGGTGGCCAGCCAGCCGCCGAGGAAGGCGCCGAACGGGGCGGCGCACATGGCGAGCATGCGGGAGGTGGAGGCGACCCTGCCCATCAGGTGGGCGGGGACGATCGCCTGTCGGAGGGAGGGGCCGAGCACCATCGTGGCGCCCATGCCCGCTCCGCAGACGGCGAGCGCGAGGCCGGCTACGTACGGGTTCGGGGCGGAGGCAAGGCCCAGGATGGCCAGCCCCTCGACTGCGGCCGTGCAGGTCAGTGCGGTGCCGGTGCCGAGTCGCCGGCCGAGGAAAGAGGCGATGCCCGCGCCGAGCAGACCGCCGGTGGCCTCCGCCGTGAGCAGTAGGCCGAAGCCGAAGGTGCCGATGCCGAGACGATCGTGCGCGAAGAGGGCGAGCACGGTCTCCACGGCGAGGAAGGCGATGTTCCCGACCGCCGGACGCAGCGCGAGCCCGAGCAGCAGCCGATCCTGGAACACGTACGAGGCGCCGGCCCGCGCCTGCCGCAGCAGCGACTCGCGGGCCTGCGGTACGGGTCGGGGTGCGGCAGGCAGCGACCGTACGAGGAGCGCGGAGACGGCGAACGACACCGCGTCTGCGAGCAACGGAAACGCCTGCCCGAGCGAGAGCAGGGCACTGCCCGCAGGCGGGCCCGCGAAGCCGGAAGCGGCGGTCTGGGCGCCGCGCAGACGGGAGTTGGCGCGCTCCAGGAGCGCGGGATCGCGGCCGAGCAGATCTGGCAGATAGGCCGTGGCGGCCGTGTCGAAGAAGAGTCCGCCGAGGCCGAGCAGGAAGGCGACGGCCGCGAGCAGGGGAATGCTCAGTACCTCGAGCGCGGCCGCTGCCGCCGGTATCGCGAGCAGCACCGCACGTGCAGCGTCCGTGACCCACATCGTGCGCCGACGGTCCCAGCGGTCCACCAGCGCACCGCCGAGCACCCCGAAGAGCAGCCATGGCAGTGTTCCGGCGGCCGTGACGACGGCGAGTGCCATCGGATCCCGCGTCAGCGTCAACGCGAGCAGCGGCAGCGCGGCATGCGACACCCCGTCACCGAGCGAGGACACCGTCTGCGCAGTCCACAGCCGTCCGAAGACGGTAGGCAACTTCCTGACAGTCGAGGTCACTTGGCGCCCCCTTCCGCCTGGTCGCGCGGTGCCGGGTGGAACAGTGCGAAGACGAGTGACGCGTCCGGCAGCGACGGATCGGACAGTTCCCGGTACTCGTCCGCCAGTGCCTGCAACCGCGCCCCCAACTGCGCGAAGTGCTCCTCGGTGAGCCGCAGATGCGCCATCCGTACGTGTCGCTCGCCTTCCGCCGGCGCCGCCTCCAGGTCCGCCACCGCATGCCGCATCAGCACATCCGGCCCTCCCTCGCCCGGATCCGGCAGCACGATCGCCCGCGCGGCCATTGCGTAGTACCGCTCGGTGACCCCCCGGACCTTTCGCGTGCGTACCACCTTCACCAGGCCGGCCCGTTCGAGCAGTCGTACGTGGTAGCTGGAACTCCCCTTCGCCATGCCCACTCGCTCGGCGATCTGTGTGATCGTCGCGGGCTCGAAGCGGAGCACGGCCATGATCCGGTGACGCGTGAGGTTGGAAACGGCGCGGAGCTGCTCGTCAGTGGTGACGTGGAACGTCTCGGGGAGATCGTCGGTAGGCATGCCCCCAATGGTCAACGTTTCTTGACCATTGCGCAAGGGGGTTTCGCACCCGTGTCAGGAGTCTTGACGCGTCCCGCTGCGCGCACTTAACGTCTGCCCGACCCTACGAACGACGTTCGAAGGGTCGAACAAGTGAATCCATCAGGTCCCCGGCCTCGCCCACACCACCTGGACCTCTTCCCGTCGCGCAGCCGTCCGGGCCGCTACCTCCGCCACCTCCGCCACCACGCCCACGAACTCCGACTCGAACGCAGCCGTCGGCGTCCCCCCTGCCCGAGTACCGCACCGCCCCGCACGCACCGCCCCGCACCCCGACCGCCGCATGAGTGCCCAACGGAGGACACCTCGATGCGTTACCGGCTCAGCTTCAGCAACCGCCTGGTGGCCGCAGTGTGCGGCTCGATGCTGTCCACGACCCTGTTGACCGTAGGGCCTGGGGCCACTGCCGCCCAGGCGGCCGACGACCCCAACGCGGTCGCCCTCGACAAGGACGCGATCCTCGCCGCCAACCAGCTCGACGAGCCGCAGTGGTACAAGGACAACATCCCCTTCGTCGACACCCCCGACAACGACATCGACGACGTCTACTACTACCGGTGGAGCACCTACAAGCGGGCCCTCCGCTACACCGTGCCGGGCACCGGCTACGTGTCGACCGAGTACGACGTGCCCATCGGCTACGCCGGGAACCCGTACACCGCGCTCCCGGACGCGACCGGCTACCACCTGCTGGACGGGCGCTGGCTGCACAACCAGGACTACGCCGGTGACTACCTGGACTTCTGGCTGCGTGGTGCGGGCAACCCGGGCGCCCGCAACTTCAGCGAATGGATCACGAGCGCCGCGTACCAGCGTTATCTCGCCACCGGGGACGCGGCGCAGATCAAGTCGGCGCTTCCCCACCTCATCGCGCTGTACCAGCGGTGGGATTCGAACTTCACCGACGACATCACGGTGAACGGCACCCAGTCGACCAGCGACCTGTACCACCAGACGCCGGTGTCCGACGCCACGGAGTACACCGAGACGTCGATGCACAGCAGCAACTGGTTCGGCGGCGGAGCGGGTTACCGGCCCACGGTCAACGCGTACATGTTCAGCGCCGCCCAGGCGATCAGCAAGATCGCCGCCATGACCGGTGACAGCGCGACCGCGACCCAGTACAGCGACAAGGCCGCCGCCCTCAAGTCCGCCGTCCAGAACTCGCTCTGGGACCCGCAGCGCAACTTCTTCATGCAGGTCTACAACACGGACAGCACCAACGGCACGCTGAAGCAGACCAGAACGACCTGGCGGGAGCTGATGGGCTACGCCCCCTGGGCGTTCAACCTGCCCGACGCCCAGTACTCCTCGGCGTGGAAGTACCTGACGGACGCCAAGCGGTTCAAGGCGCCGTTCGGGCCCACGACCCTGGAGCGGGTGCACGACTTCGAAGCTGAGCAGGCCACCCGCAACCACGCCAACCTGTTCAGCTCGTCGACGGCCTCCAACGGCCAGTACGTCGGGCAGATCGACTTCGACGACAGTGACGTCACCTTCACCGTCGACGCGCCCGGCGCCGGTACGTACCCGGTGACCGTGTACTACGCCAACGGCACCACCGGCACGTCGACCCACAAGCTCGTCGTCAACGACGACACCGCCAACCCGATCACGGTCAGCTACGCCCCCACCGGCGCCTGGCAGAAGTTCTCGGAGTCGCAGGCCGTCACCGTGCAGGTCCCGATGAAGGCCGGGGCCAACACGCTGAAGTTCGCCAAGGGCACGAGCTTCGCCGAGCTCGACCGGATCACGGCGAACCCGTACTTCAACTACCAGGCGATACCCGCCGTGCAGAAGCACGACGACGCCAACTGCTGCCACTGGGACGGCCCGAGCTGGCCCTTCCAGACGAGCCAGGTCCTCACCGGCATGGCGAACCTGCTCCAGGACTACCCGGCGCAGAGCTACGTCACCAAGGCCGACTACGCGGCCATGCTCGCCCAGTTCGCCGACCTCCAGCACAAGGACGGCAAGCCCTACATCGCCGAGGCCGCCAACGGCGACACCGGCGACTGGATCTACGACGGAACCAACTTCAGCGAGAACTACAACCACTCCAGCTTCAACGACCTGGTGCTCACCGGTCTGCTGGGCATCAAGCCGCAGGCGGACAACACGCTGGTGCTGAAGCCGCTGATCCCGTCGAGCTGGGACTATTTCGCGGTGGAGAGCCTGCCCTACCACGGACACACCTACTCGATCCGCTGGGACAAGGACGGCACCCACTACGGCAAGGGCAGCGGCCTGCAGATCTTCCAGGACGGCCGGCGCATCCTCCAGTCCGCGACCGCCGGTGACACCACCGTCAACGTGGCCGCCCCGGTCACCCCGACGCAGCCCGCGCGGATGATGAACGTGGCGGCGAACCCGCTGACCGCCGAGCAGGACTGGCTGGGCCGCGCCATCACCCAGCCCTTCCCGAAGGCCTTCGCCTCCTACACCAACACCATCTCCAACGGCCCGCACTGCCACAGCGGGCAG
Source organism: Streptomyces sp. LUP30 (assembly GCF_001746365.1). Taxonomy (GTDB): domain Bacteria; phylum Actinomycetota; class Actinomycetes; order Streptomycetales; family Streptomycetaceae; genus Streptomyces. The sequence goes on along the minus strand of NZ_MJAJ01000002.1, from coordinate 355,089 downwards.
GCCTGCAAGCCCACCACGTTCGACGCCCCGCTACGGGCCACCGACGGCTGGATCCGCTACGACAAGACGCCCGACGACCGGTGGACCAACTCCGGCTCGCCGAACGCCACCGACCACCTCGGCGTCGACTTCGGCGCGCCGCGGAAGATCAACGAGGTGAAGTTCTACACCTACGACGACGGCACGAACATCCGCGTCCCGGCGAGCTACTCCGTGCAGTACCTCGACAACGGCTCGTGGGTGAACGTCCCGAACCAGACCAGGAGCCCGGCCACGCCGGTGGCCGACAACGCCAACGAGGTGACGTTCCCGACGATCACCACCTCCCAGTTCCGGGTCGTCTTCACTCCGCAGGCCGGCAAGTTCGTCGGTGTCACGGAGCTGGAGTCCTGGTACCCGGAGACCCCGGCCGTGAAGATCGTCAACAAGAACAGCAACCTGGAGCTCGGCATCGCCGGCTCGTCGATCAACGCCGGTGGCGCCGCCCAGCAGCAGACGGCCGACACCACCCCCAACCACCAGTGGAAGATCGTCCCCGCAGAGGACGGCTACTACAAGATCTTCAACGCCAACAGCGGCCAGGTCCTCGGCATCAGCGGCGCCTCCAGGACGGCCGGCGCGGTCGCACTGCAGTGGGGCGACAACCTCACCTCCGACCACCTCTGGTCGGTGGTGGACGCGGGCGGCGGCTACTGCAAGATCGTCAACAAGAACAGCGGCCTGGTCCTGGGCGTCCAGAGCATGTCGACCGCGTCCGGGGCCCCGGCCCTGCAGTGGGACGACAACGGCACCGCCGACCATCTCTGGCGCATCGTCACAGACGACGGATCCAAACCGTTCAACTCCTGACTCCTGACTCCTGGCTCCTGACCCGTGCTCGCCGTCGCCTACCCGCCGCAGCGACCGACAGCGTGATCGTCAGGTTCGGCCCGGTCCGGGGCTTCACCTCGCCGCCATCCTCAGCTGGACAGCCGCTTGACCGCTGAAGCACCTTGCCCGCGAGGATGGTGTCTACGGGCGCGGGGAAACCCTAGATTTTTGGCCCGGGGTTCCTGGGCTGCCCTCCCATTCGGTGGTCGCTCCAGTCGATTCCGTCGTCATGATCCTTGCTGAACGCGAGCCCGAAGAACCCGAGAAGGGGAGCTGCGATGAGGATTGCTCCGCACAGGCTGCCGATCGCCACGTACGCCACGGCGGCGATGACGGCCCAGAACAGGATGTCGCAGATGATCCGCGCCCACAGCGGGAACGGAGCGCGCCACGCGTGGTAGCGACGGTACATGCGCACCAACTTGCCGGACGCGCGCTTGGATCGGCCGGCGTCTCTCCCGTCCGACCTCGCCGAATGGCCGTTGCCGTGCGGACGTCCATTTTCCTTGCGCATAGGTCTCCTTGTCATTCGGGAAGGTGACGGATCATCCAGTGATCGAGATCCGGGCAGGAGCGGAACGAAGAGCCGGTGTGGCTGTCAGGAGCTGCGACGGGGCGCCTGTGCCCTGCGCTTCTGCGTCGCTGCTGACCTCGTGCTGCTATTCCTGCACCAGCCCGACCGGGCAGACATTCGCGGCCCGCTGTATTTCGCCACGTAGCCCACACGATCGCCCTGCGCCCGCATCCCGGAGCACCAGCTGCAGTGCAGACGTCACGTGCTCCGGGTCCGGTAGTGCGCGACCACGATCAGTCACCGTGCTTCCCCCCGGCGCCACCCCTCGGCAGTAGACCGACACCGTACTTGAACGAGTCGCGTGAACAGGGACTTTCGCTGCATACAGCCGGGTTTGCCATTGCCGTGACAGGAGGGGGCTCAAAAGGTTGCGATTCTGTTGTCCTGGGCGCAAATGCTCGCTCAGTCACACTCTCTGCCCGCCATCGCGGCGTCCTGGCTTCAATGCCACACCGCCCTGCGGTTCGGCCCACGCCAGAACGAACAACATCCTCGACTCGCCGTCTTCGCCCGATCCCACGTCGTCTGGCAACTGGACGACCTGCAGACCCCCCTTGCTCGCCTCGGCGTCTTGCCTCTGGGTAACACCGGCTCCAGGTCGGGTCCCTGCGTATCCGTCAGGTCTTCACGTGCCATCCGGTGATCACCATGGACCGTGATCTACTTGTGGACACAGCGCCGATGAACGAGGACCCGAGGTCATGACCAACCACTGTTGCGAGGCGATGAGCCGCCGCCTGAACGTGGACTGCGATCAGCACAGCGACCCCTTCGCCTGCCCGGACTCGCTGATCAAGTTCAGCGCCAGGTTCCAGGAGTACGGGCTGATCATCCACGATGGCGGCACATCGAGCGTCGTCATCGACTTCTGCCCCTGGTGCGGACGGCGTCTCCCCGAATCGCAGCGGGACCGATGGTTCGACGAACTGGAACGCCGCGGGATCGATCCCTGGGAGGACGAAATCCCAGCCGAGTTCCAGGACGACCGCTGGATTTCCACCCAGTACCGGGACTGACAACCCAACAGCTCCTCAAACCACTCCCGTCCACGCCCTTGCGAGTTCATGCTTGGACAGCGGTGGCACGTGGGCACCGGTGCCAAGCGGCAAGCTTGTCTTCGTCGATCGACTCCTGACCACGTTGGTCCACCTCCGTCATGGCGCCGCCCTCGACGTGCTGGCCGTGCTGGTTCGGTGCGAACGCTCCACCACCGGCGCGCGCGACCGGTGAAAAAAATAGGGCCACTGCTGCGAAAATTCCGCGAGCGCCACTCCACCGTCATCAAAGTCTGAACTAGCAACGGCTACAGGACCAAAACCGTGGAACAAGCGGCCTGTCTTGCTATCGACCTCGAAATAGTCCAACGCGCCGGACGGCCACGGTAGATGTCATGGTCGTAGCCCCGGTCAGCGAACAGCGAGTCCGGTTTGCGTCGGGGACGGCCGATGCGGCCGCGGACCGGTGGGATCGCGTCGAGCAGTGGCAGCAGTTGCGTGACGTCGTTGCGGTTGCCGCCGGTCAGCAGGACCGCGAGCTGGGTGCCGTGGTCGTCGGTGATCAGATGGTGCTTCGAGCCGGCCCGGCTCCGGTCGACCGGCGAGGGGCCCGTGTGAATCCCCTTTTTAGCGCCCTGACGTGGGAGGAATCGACCACGCACCTTGATCAGTCCAGCCCGGGAGGCCGCATTCAACTCGGCCAGCAGGACTTCGTGCAGCCGCTGCCACACTTCGGCCTCGTTCCAGTCCGTCAGCCGTCGCCGGCACGTCATGCCCCACCCGAAGCCGAGGTTCTGCGGCAGGTACTCCCACTGGATCCCCGTATGCAGCACGTACAAGATCCCGCACAGGACAGCACATCCCGGTCCGGCAACGGCCTGCGGCCGGGATACCGGAACCTGCGCTCACGCTGCGGCAGCAGCGGTTCCACGCGGTCCCACAACTCATCCTTTGCACCGAGGCCAGGGCCTGGAGTCCCGTGTGAAGCGGCCTCCGAGGAGGTACGTCGCGGCCTGACAATCCAGGACTCAGGCATGTTCGGGCTGAGCATGGTGACGCCCACCCGTAGGCCAACGCCGCGCCGACTGAGCGCGCCCATGTACTGCGAGACCAGGTCCCGCACCTGGGCGTAGGTCAGTCGTCGGTCGCCCGCGACGAACGCCTCCGACGAGCTGTGCCGGGTCAGCGACTGGACGATAGGGTCGCTCAGGGTCGCACCGGCCGATGCCGGCGATGCCGGCGAGGAGCTCTGGGTGGTGACGGAGGGAGTCACCCTTGCAGCGTGGGCACCCGCACCATTGGGCTGCCACCGATGTTCCGCCAGGAACTACGGCTACCCCGCCAACCTCTCACCCATGGGAGCTGTGGGAGGAGCGAGCCGACGAGCGATAGCGGCCGGGTGTCTGACCGACCAGCTCGGTGAAGGCGTCGATGAAGCTGCTGGGGTTCGACCAGCCCAGCCGGGTCGCCGTGTCGGTGACCGAGGCACCGTCGCTGAGCTCGATCAGCGCCCGTTGGGTGCGCAGCAGGGTGCGCCACTGGTGGAAGCTCATCGACAGCTCGCTGCCGAACAGCCGGCTCAGGGTGCGTTCGCTGGTGCCGGTGCGGTGGCCTAGCTGTGCCAGGGTCGCCGAGCTTGCTGGGTCCACGTGGAGCAGGTCGGTGACCGCCTTGAGACGCCGGTCGCTCGGCTCCGGGAGGCGCATCGGCTCCTGTGCGGCGCGGGCGAGCTCGGCGAGTACGACGTCGATCAGCAGCCGCGCACGGGGGCTCTCCAGCGGCTCGCCCTCGCTCATCAGCGCCAGATAGGCCTCGCGCAGCAACGCGCTCGCCACGAAGACCGACGGCTCGGCCGACAGCTGTCCGGTCAGCGCCACGGGCAGCGACAGCACCCGGATGTCCGTCTCGCCGTACGCCTTGCTGCCGTGCACCGCGAAAGGCGGCACCCACATGATCCGACTGGCCGGCGCCACCCAGGTGCCCACCTGGGTCACCGTGACCAGGGCCCCCCGCGCGGCATAGCGGAGCTGGCCGTAGTCGTGGAAGTGCGCGGCCACGTCGGCGCCATGGGCCAGCGGCGCCGACAACGGCGCATCGTCGGTGCAGAAGGTCGGCTCGCCGCTGGGGTCGGACACGCGATCTAGGCTACCCGCCACTGGCGGGTTATCGGGAGAACCTGGCGGGATACCGGTGGTGCGCCTGGCACCGCAGACCACATCGTGGAGACATGTCACAACAGATCAAACTCGAGGACGCCGTGCCCGCGTCGTCCTCCCCCACCGCCACACAGACGACCGGCACGATCGCAGTCTTCGGCGCGACGGGGCGACAGGGCGGGGCGGTGGTCGACGCGCTACTGGACCGCAGGGCACGGGTGCGGGCTTTGGTCCGCAACCCGCAGTCCGACCGGGCTCAGGCGCTGGCCGCCCGCGGCGTCGAGCTGGCGGCCATCCGGACCGACGACCCGGCGTCGCTGGCCACCGCGCTGACGGCGGTCGAGGCGTTCTACTTCATGACCCCGGAGGCGAACAGCCTCGAAGAAGTCGAGGCGGAGATCCGCGTCGGTACCTCGCTCGTCGACGCGGCGGTCGCGGCACGCGTCCCGCACGTCGTGTTCAACTCGGTCATCGGAGCGGACCGGGAGAGGGGTGTGCCGCACCACGACTCCAAACACTGGATCGAGGAGCACCTGAAGAAGTCCGGCCTGCGGGCCGCGATGGTTCGCCCGGCCCCCTTCATGGAGGTGATGGCACCGAGCCTGGAGCACGGAGAGATCGTGCTGAGGCTGCCTATGCCGGAGGACGCTGCCCTGAAGATGATCTCGATCAGGGACATCGGCCGGGTCGCCGCCGCGCTCCTGCTCGACACCGCGGAGGCGCCCGGCGGAGCCGTCGAGCTCGTCGGTGACGAGCTGACAGGCCCCCAGATCGCCGCGGCCTTCGGCGCGCACGCCGGACTCCCGGCACGGTACGAGGCCCTGCCGTTGAGCGTGCTGCCCAGCGACCTCGACAAGGCGATGTTCCGCCAGTTCGCGGAGGCGGCGGAATACCCGTCGGACCTCGCGGTGGTGCGCTCGATCGAGCCGGCCACCCTGGACCTGGTCGAGTGGATCCGATCCACCGGCTGGACCGCGCCCACAAACATGGCTGGTTCCTGAGCCTCCAGCCGCGATGAACGGCCCCGCCGGAACTTGTCGAAGTGCCGGTGCGGCCGCCGCAGGTCCAGGCCAAGGTTGATCTTTCACCTAGAGCGACGAGAATTGGAGCAGGACATGAAGGCGATCACCTACACCGAGTTCGGCGGCCCGGAAGTCCTCCGCCTCGAAGAGGTCGACGTGCCGCACGCCGGACCCGGGCAGGTGCTGCTGAAGGTCGTGGCGGCAGGGGTCAACCCGCTCGACTCCAAGATCCGCAACGGGTGGAGGCCGCAAATCGCCCCGCCGTTCCCGGTGATCCCCGGCGTGGAGGCGGCCGGCGTCGTCGAGGAGGTCGGCGAAGGCGTGACCGGCGTCGCGGTGGGCGACGAGGTCCTGGGCTGGACCGTCACCGGCGCATACGCCGAGCGCGCGCTGGCCGTCGACTTCGGCCCGAAGCCCGCGGACCTCGACTGGGACCTCGCCGCGGCACTGCCCGTCGCCGTCGAGACCTCGGTCCGCGTGCTCGACGCTCTCGGCGTCGGGGAAGGCGACGCGCTCCTGCTGCACGGAGCCGCGGGTGTGGCCGGCGCCGTCGGTGTTCAGTTCGCGGTCGCCCGCGGCGCCACGGTCATCGGCACCGCCTCCCCCGGCAACCACGGCTACCTGCGCTCGCTGGGCGCGATCCCGGTCGCCTACGGCGCCGGCCTCGCCGACCGGGTCCGCGAGGCCGCGCCGCGGGGCATCGACGCCGTGTACGACGCCGCGGGGGCGGGCGACCTGGAGGTGTCGATCGACCTGCGCGGCGGCACCGACCGGATCATCACCATCGCCGATCCGAAGGCCGCCGAGCTCGGTATCACCTTCTCCGGCCCGGGCGCCCCGTTCGGTTCCCGCCTCGGCGAGTACGCCCGCCTCGCAGCCGACGGCAAGCTCACGGTGCGCATCGCGCAGAGCCTTCCGCTGGAGGACGCCGCGAAGGCGCAGGAGCTGAGCGCGAGCGGTCACGCCGCCGGGAAGCTCATCCTGCGGCCGTAGCTCAGTCACCGGCCGGCTGGGGAGGCACAACGGCAGCGCACCGGCCGGTCGTCACGGTCCTGGCGAACCCACGACGCAAGCCGGACTCGCTGTTCGCTGACCGGGGCTACGACCATGACATCTACCGTGACCAGGTCCGCGCCCGGGGCATCGTGCCCGCGATCGCCAGACGCGGCACCCTGCACGGCACGGGACCAGGCACCTACCGCTGGGTCGTGGAGAGGAGTTTCGCGTGGCTGCACGGCTTCCACCGTCTGCGCATCCGATGGGAACGCAGGGCCGACATCCATGAAGCGTTCCTCAAACTCGCCTGCTGTCTCATCACTCACCGATGACTCGGCTCATTGTGTCAGCCCTTGTTAGCTGAGCACTGCCGCCGCCCGCAGCAGCCGGATCGCGGCGACCCGCTGGTGGCGCGGACGATCCTCGGCCAGGAGAGCGTGCAGCAGCCCTTGCGGCACGCGGTCGGCCCACGGCAGCAGAGCCGCGGTCGCCTGCTGGACCACTGCCGCCGACGCGTCGTCCCAAAGCGGTTGCAGGTCGTCGATGCGCACCGCCTCCAACGCCCGAAGTCCCGCCACCGCGCAGGCGCGGACCCGGGGAACTGGGTGGGCGAGCAGTGCCCGGACCAGGTCCACGTCCTCGCGAGCTCCGCACTCACCGAGTCCCACCGCGGCGGCGGGCCGGATCGCGGGGTCAGCGCACAGTGCGCGATACAGGGGTGTCGGGTCAGTGCCTCCCTGACGTAGCACCCACCGGGCGCACGCCCGCACCACGGCCGAGCGGTCGGTGAGATACGGCTCGGCGTCGGCATGCCGCCCGACCCGGCGCAGCGCGGTCACCCCCGCCGACCTGATCCGGGGCTGCCGGGACGCGAGCAGCGGCACCACGACTTCGGTGAACTCGTCGAAGGCGCCCACGCCCAGGGCGGCCACGGCCGCTTCAGCGCACAGGTTCTGCACGACGACGTCGCGGTGGCGGGCGGCGGTCTCAGCCAGCCGCACCACGGGAAGCAACTGCCGCTCGACGGCGATCCGGTGCGCAAGGCGGGCGGTGGGCCGGTCGCTGCTGTCGAGCAGTGCCTCGGCTTGCGCGGCCGGACCCGAGCACAGCGCCCGGGTCAGCAACTCCTGGGCGAAGCCGCCCCGGGGGCGCCGGCCCACCCGCAGGATCAGCGCGGCGTGCGCGGCCAGCCGATGCGGGGGCGTCTCGGCCAGAAGCACACGAGCCCGTTCACGCACCGGCCCCGCCCAGTCCGCGCAGCGGACCACGACCAGCCCGAGCAGCGCCGGTCGCTCCTCGGTATGGTCCAGGGCGGTCTCGCGGATCCGGCCGTCTGGGTGGCAGAGGGCGAGGGCGAGTTCGCCGTCACCGGGCTCATGCAGCCAGGCGACGGTGGGCGGCGATGGATCCGGGCCCCACTTCATCCGGCGCCCGGACGGCGAGGCGTTCGAGTGGAACAACTCCGGCTGTCGCGCTGCCAGTTCACGCACCCCGAGGTCAAGGCCGATCCAGGAGCCCGGGTCCGTCACATCGAGCGCCTGGTTCAGAGCCACTCCGGCGGCCAGCCGTCCGACGGCTTCGTACGACTCGTCCTCACTGGTCAACATGGGTGAAGCCTAAAAGCCGTCCAGGGCAGTTCGTTGTGTGAGGCGCAAGACGGCGGTGGACACGGGCCCGGCATCGACTACGCCGACGTGCGTGGATTCACCATCCGTTGTCCCTCCGAGCACTTCCTGCCGGAGCGATCGATGCTTCGTGCTGTGTGTGGATGTGAGCCCTCAGACCATCCGCGTAGGCGGTGGTTTGCACAGCACTCAACCTCGTTCGCTCGATGCTTGGTGGAACGGTCACTCGCTCGGCGGCACCCGCGTCAGGTCGTGGACCCGTCATAACGCCGCAGGACGTTCAGAGCTCTGTCGAAGGCCGAGTCCCTTCCCTCGTCGAACTCCTCCTCGGTGAAGACCGGCTCAGTGAGGTGCGGCGGAACACCGGTGCCGTCGAAGGTCCTGCCCGAGTGTGTCAGGAACTCCTCGTTCGGCAGCCATGCCGACATGCCGTTGGGGAGACGGCGCAGCATGACGTCCGAGAAGACACCCTGTGTGGGCTGCCCGATCCGGACCGTCCTACCGGGCCGGTCCATCAGGGCCTGAGTGAAGGTCTCACCCGCGCTGACGGTCGAGCCGCCGGTCAGCACGGCGACCGGCCCGGCGTAACGAGGGCCTTGGGCAGGCGTGACGTACACGGGCTGGGGGTGCGTGTGCCGGGTGGCATCGGCAGGGTCGTTGCGGGCCCGCTTGGAGTAGGCCAGGTAGGGGGTGTCGGTGAGGCGCTGGGCGATCTGGATTCCCAACGCGTCGGAGCCGCCGCCATTGATTCGCAGGTCGATGATCAGACCCTTCAGTCGCCAGGTGCGCTCCTGGCTGAGGATCGTATCCAGCGCCCTGTCGAGCTCGGCCAACTGGGCGGCGTAGGGAGCGCCGTTGCCCGCGTATCCGCCGAAGCCGGAGATCCGCAGGTAGCCCTGTCCGCCGGGGAGGTCGGCGTAGGTGATCCGCCCGTTGGCGAAGTCCTGGAGGTTCCGGGCGTTCTTGAGGTCACGCGCCACGGTGAACTTCTTCACCTTGGTGTCCAACCCCTCGGTGGGCACGACGGTGCCGGGGCGACCCTGTGCGAAGACGCGATCGCCGTCCTGAACGGCAACGTGGGCGTCGTAGAGCGGCTTGACCATCTCGCTGAACACGGCGTAGAGCTCGTCCCTCGTTGTCCCAGCGTGTACTTGGGGACGGTATTGGTCGCGTACGGCGTGCCAATCGATGCCCTTGGCGGAAAAGAAGGGGTAGTTCTCCTCGAAGGACTGCCAGAAGACGTCAAAGGCAGCGCGCGGACCCTTGGAGGCCGGACGCGTGCAGGCCTCGGGCAATTCCGGGATCCGGCGCAGGTGCCGGTCGCCGACGGAACCGTCCACCTGTAGGGACGCGCGGTCGCGGCCTCCGTGGGCACGCACAGTGAGGACAGTGCCGTCGGGCATGGTGTAGGTGCCGGGGCCGGTCCGCCGCGCGGAATCGCCCTTGAGACAGCTGACGGCGGTGGTCTGGTACTCCTGGAAAATTCCGTTCCGGATGGATAGGACTGTGCCGTAGCCGTCCATGCGCCAGATCCCGGCGGTGGTCTGCTGGTGAGCGGTGGCGGTGGCGGTGGCGGTGGCGGTGGCGGCTGGCGCGGCTTGGCCGGCGAGGGTCAGGGCGGCGGCGATGGCCGTGACAATGCGCACGATCTTGCCTTCTCTGTAGGCGACTTGCACGGGACAGCTCTACGGTTGCCGACACGGCATTCATCGGGCCATCCAGGTGTCCGGTTGATCGGTGGTGGGGCCAGCCCCCCACTGTCATAAGTCGACTCCGGCGTCCAATAGCCACGCCGCACGTCAAGAACAGGTTTCAACGACCGCAAGTCGAAGCTGAACCGCGAGTCGGAGGACACCGTCGAGGCGACCGCACGATAAGTCGGCAGGACCGGTGACGGCGTTCTCAGCGGCACTCAGCAAGGGATCGGTGTACGCCGGGGATCGCCGTCAGGGAGAGCCGCCGCCGTCGATGACCAGGTCGCTGCCGACCATGCAAGCGGCATCCGGCGAGGCCGGAGACAGCACGGCTGCCTCGGCCTCGGCGGTGGGGGAGACCGGCTCCGGGGGTAACGTGCCCTTGACTCGGGGGGCGATCGGGGCCGGTCTCACCCGGCCGTAGCCACCCGCGCTGTCTGCCCCGCGTCCCCACGGCTACGTGATCACGAGAGCGGCGACCGGATGCCCGGGTGTATGCGGCTCCAGCGTGGGGGGCCGGCTGCGGGGCGTACGGAATGAAAGGGGCCCGCACACCCTGAGGTGGACGAGCCCCGTCGCGCGACACATGCTCTTGCGCAGGCATCTGGTCACGCAACACCTGCGTGATTACACGGCGGCTTTCTTGGCGCCGGAGAACGCCGCGAACGCGCCGATGGCGAGGAACAGGAAGGTCATCGGGTCGGCGGTCTCGTTCCAGCCCTTGGTCAGCACGTCGAAGTGCTCGGTGAACAGCGAGGTCGCCGAGACGCCGAGATCGTCAGCGCCGATCATCGCGATGCCGATGAGCTGGCCGAGGTAGACCGCACCCAGCGACAGCACGGCGCTCAGCACGGGGAGTACCGGGTTCGTGCCACCGACCTTGCCCGCCGCGAAACCGATGAGGAAGCCGACGCCGACGGCCGCGTAGCCGATCTCGTACTCGGTCGCGCCGACGATCCCGCCGTAGACGCCGGCGGTGACCAGGGCCACGACGACGGCGACCACCAGCCCCAGAGCCACGTTGCCGCGGGCCGGCACGGCCGCGGGCGCGAATGGGGCCGTGGGAGGAACGGCGGCACCGGGCTGCTGGGCGTAAGGGTTGCCGTCGGCGGCAAGCGGGACGGCGGCGGTGGACTGCTGGGCGAACGGATTACCCTCGGACGGCGGCTGAGTCGGCTGGGTCATGGCAGAGTCCCCCCACGGGCTGATGCAACGAGTGGCTTGATCTGTGCGCACGAGTGTGCGACAAGACGCCGAAGACTAGCAGTCGTGGCGACCCTCTTCACCGGGGTTTACGCACGTGCTTCCGCGTGGCGGCCGGGCGTCGTGTTCGCGCCCAAGTCTGAGAGGAGCGAAGGGAGTCGGCGCGGCAGACCGAGGAGTGATGCCCGGCCTCCTTTTGCGTAGTTCGGCCTGTATTACCAGGGCGACGGGGTCATGTGATGGCGCCTGTGATGTCCGGACAGGCGAAGTCTTGCCGACTCCGATGCCGCTTGTGCCGCTTGAACGTTGATGTGCTGGCTCGGGCGAGGGCGAGGGCGAGGGCGACTGCGGACTGAGAGGGGCGCGTAGTGCGGTCGGGTACGCGGGAGGTGGGGGCGGGGCAGGGGGTGAGTCAGGGCGCACGATCGCCTCCACAGTCCGTCCCGCATCCGCCCGCGCTTCTGATCGGGGTCAACCTTTCAGCGTGGCCGCACAGTTCGGAGATCCGGCGCTGATTGGTCTGGTCAGAACAGCTCGTCCTGCACCACGAGGGCGGTGCGAGGCCTGGTGCGCCGGTTCGGTTGCCGGGCGGGCGGCTCATGACCGAAGAGGGGGAGCGTGCCGTACTCGTCGGGTTCGGCGGGCACGGGGGTGGGGCCTGTCGCCACGTTGAGACGCAGCGGGACCTCCCGGTCGAAGTCCGCCGGCGTCATCGCCGGCCACTCACGATCCTGACGTCCACTCATCGGCCCTCCTCCTCCCTGCATCATCTCCTACCCCTGTCCCTCGGCCGGCACGCCCAGACGGTGATCAAGGACTCGTGCGGCCGGACGTCCGCCGAGGTCATCCGGAATGCCATCCTGCTCCCACCACACCCCCGGCCGAGGCCCGCACAGCCGCCCGGGGGCGAGGCGATGGCGTTGCGAACGGCTGGGCACTGCGCCAAGTCCTGCTGTGCCAGGGGGAAAAGCGCAGCCGCGCGACAGTGGGCGGTTGATCGTGTGTCAGCGCTCGACGTCCAACCCAGAAGAACACCTGACGGTCGACCTCTTCAGGACGAGGAAGGCCGACCGCGGGTGTCGGCTGCGCGCCCGCCGGGGTGTCGCGTCAGACGATGGCGAGCCGGTCCACCAACAACTCCACCCTCCACTCGGCGTCCTGCCGTGGCAGCCGTCCCGCCCGGGTCAGGGTCGCCAGCCCGTGCAGAGCCGCCCAGAACACCTCGGTGAACAGCCCTGGGTGGACGCCGTCCCCGGCGACCTCGCCCAGGCTTTCCAGCAATGCGGCGAAGGCGTCCTTCAGTTGCTCCGGGGTGTCGTCCTGCGCGTACGCCAGGCCGCCGTCGAGCTGGAACAGGGCGTCGTAGACCGCCGGGTTGCGCTCGGCGAAGTCCAGGTAGCCGCGGGCCAGGGCGGCGACCCGCGCGCGCGGACCGTCCGCGGTGGCGGCCGCGGCCCGCACCGCGACGGCCAGCTCGGTGGCGCCCTCCAGGGCGACGGCGCCGATGATCTCGCGTTTGCCGCGGAAGTGGCTGTAGAGGACGGGCTGGCTGTATTCGATGCGCTCGGCGAGCCGGCGGGTGGTGACGGCGTCCCACCCCTGGTGCTCGGCGAGTTCACGGGCCGTCGCCACGATGAGGCGCTCGCGCTCCGCCCGTTCGCGGGCCTTGCGTTCTTGTACCGACATGATTCGATCCTAGCATCGCTAGACAATCAAGCGGCAGTAGTACTAGCGTTGCATCAGCACCTAGCGACGCTAGTAGCCGGGAGGGCGCCATGGTCAACGCATGCAAGGTCGTCACCACCGTGGACGTCGGCGTGATGGTGGGGGTGGGGGTGGAGTTGTCCGTCGTCTTCGTCATCGGCCCGATCCTCGACGCGCTCCCCGAGAACAGCGGCCAACTCGGCCGCGCGCACGGAGACCGGTCGCAGGGCGCCGTGTGCCGTTCCGGTACATCGCCTCCTTCGCCCTGCCGGCCACCGCCCTGACCTGAGCCCCGGACTGGCGCCGCGCAGGCGCACAGTCCCCGCTCCCCGTACGTCAGCGGGGCCACCGAAAGCCCCGGCACCCGGGACGCAGTCGTCGCGGATTTCACAGCTGCGATCCCGGCAGACCACGCTCCTCGATCAGTCGCGTCAACGGGCCTGCTCCGGCCCCCCGTGACTCGGCAGGCTCCACGAAGCTCACCAAGCTGAAGCAGACTCCTGGAGAGAAGAACAATGTCGCTGAAGAAGTTCAACACCGTCCTCGCCGCCGCCTTCATCCTCTTCATCCTCTGGTTCGGGACGGAGTTCATCCTGAGCCCGGAGACGACGGCGCCGGGCTTCGGCCTGCCGAGCTGGCCATCCGGCGACGGCGGCGGCTTCCTGATCGTCAAGGGGATCCGCGACGTCGTCTTGGCCCTGGTCCTGGGCGTCCTCCTGGTGACGGGCCACCGCCGTGCGCTGGGCTGGGTGCTGCTGGTGGAGGCCATGGCCGCGTACGGCGACATGGCCACGGTGCTGGCCCACCACGGCTCCGCGGCGACCGCGCTCGGCGTCCACTGCCTGACCGCGACACTGATGGTGCTCAACGGCCTGCTGATCATGCGCGAAACCCGCAAGGCCGCGGCCGCTCCGACAACGCCCGCCCCGCAGCCCGCCTGAGAAGAAGCTACGTCTGGGCCTGCATGACAAGCGCTGGCGATGGGCGCCGGTACGCCGGTACGCCGGTACACCCGTGCAGAGGAGCCGTGCGTGGTGGTCGTATGCGGGGGAGGGGCCGCGTGAGCACCCCGGGGCGCCGATCGAAGCGATCTGCGCCCCTTGCCATCGCCTGGTCTGATGAATCACCCGCGGAGTCAGACAAGAGCCGGCCTGCAATGATCGCGTGGAACGGCGTAGTGGCGGTCCTCGATTTGCCGTGGAGTCAGTCCAGGCCGTTCGCCCATGTCGTCAGCGCCGCGAAGTCGTCCGCGGCGAGGCCGCATCGAGGGTCGACCCGGTGCAGTAGGGCGGGACCATCGTGGTGGTCCTTCACCCAGGTGCGATCCGGCTCCGTGATCTCGTCGTCGATCCAGGCGAACGCCCGGCCCTTGGCCCACGCGACGATCTCCGGCGTCTTCCACAACACACCGCCGCCGGGTACGGCCCGCGGTGTGGACCAGGCAATGAAGGGCAGCTCGGGCAGTCCCAGAACCGGCGCGATGAAAGCGTTGGCGTCCTCCTCCCACGTCGTTGCCCACACCAAGTCGAAGGGAAGCGCACGCAATGCCGGGCCGTGATCGGCGTTGAGCCACACGCGCAACGGTTTCACCGGCTTTCTCGGCAGCCCCCACGCAGTCAGCCGACGCCGCTCGGCGGCCTCCCAGCGAGGCGTCAGCAGTCGGTGCGTCGCATAGCCCTCAGGTCGTCGGTGCGCCTTCGCGGCATACGGATTCAGTGGTCCGTCCACGTCCACCAACAACGCTGGTCGCAACAGCTCCCCCCCTTGGTCCTGCATCTGGTCCTGCATCTGGTCCTGCATCGCACGGTACTCGCCGACGCCGATGGTGAGACCGCTCGGCGGAATCCCGGCAGGTGACGAACTCGGGTTGTCCCCCGCTGCCTCCGGATGCGTTGTCGCTGCGCTTACCCCGGTTCCCCCGACCGCGGCGCGGCCCCCGTCTGTTCCCGTACCCGGTACTCCGTGGGCGACATGCCGTACGCGCCGCGGAAGGCACGTGTGAAATCGGAGGCGCGGACCATGCCCCAGCGGGTCGCGATGGTATGGACGGGTGTAGAGCTGAGGTGGGGGTCGGCAAGGTCGCGGCGGGCGCCTTCGAGGCGCTGGGCGCGGATCCAAGCCGCGACCGTCTCGCCGCGGGCGTCCTCTTGGAAGAGCTGGTGGAGGTAGCTCAGCGAGATGTGGTGCGCGGCGGCTACCACCGGTGGGGTCAGCTCCGGGTCGTGCAGGTTCTGGCGGATGAACGCCCGGATGCGCGTCGTCAGAGCCTGTCGGCGGGTCTCCGGCGTCAGCGTATCCTCCGCCTCCAGTACCTGGGCGAACCAGGCCGACAGCAGGTCGATCAGCACGCTGCCGAGACGGGGTGCATCGGACGGCTGAAGGACGTCGGCCTGCTGTTCCAGCCCGGTGAGGAACCCCGTCAGCAGGGCGCCCACCCCTTCCCGCCCCGACAGCCGCCGCCCCAGCAGCCGTTGGACACGGGCGGCCGGGAGTGGCAACAACGCCTTGGGAAAGTCCACGCCCACCCCTGTGAGCACTTGACGGCCGAGGCCGGCCGGCACATGCACTTCGTACGGCCGCGCCGTGTCGCTCACCCACAGATCGCGCGGACCGTATGCCTCGGCTCGCCCCACATGCTCGAAGCCCAGTCCGCCGCCGAGCACCAGCGACAGGTGGTACATCTCCGGATCGGACCGCCGCACCAGCTTCTCGGTACGACGGAACCCCGTCGGCAGGTGCGACGTCGGCCACGCCAGCACCGGCCCCAGCTCCAACAGCCGCTGCCGCGCCCAGAAGTCTCCCGCGAACCGGCTGCTCATGTGGCTGGGGGCGATCGCCTGGTGCATCAACTCGCACCAGTATTCGAACCGGTGCTCCTTCGGTACGTCGTCGCTCTGGAAGACCGTTCCGATCACGCCGGAGCCAGCCCTGAGCGGCGTACGGGACGCACTGCGCCCGGACGGCGGGGAGGAGGAAGAGCTGAGACCCGGGGGCGTTCGTGAACTCGAGGGCGGGCCGCGCACGGCGGCCTGACACCGACGTCACGCACGTCCGCAGCGAAGTCCACGACGGCGACCCCGGCCGCCTGTTCGCAGATGCCGACCACGACGGAGAACACTGACTCCGCTCCTCCCTCGGAGTTCCAGTACGACAACCGATCACCTCCACGATACGGTCCGCCATTATTGATCACCGAAGCGATGTGGGGTCGGATCGCGCTGCTGATGCCGACTGATCGGCGGTGAGCCGGCCGTCGCCGAACCTCGAGGCGATGGCGGACGACGGAAGCGCCTGGACTTTGCGTCAGTGGCCTGTCGGCGATGAAGGAGCCGCCGGTTCGTCCGGCTCCGCGCATGATCGCCCGGGCAGTTCCCAGCCGCCCGGAAGTGGGTATGCCTGCAGGAGCACACGACATGGGGACACGCCGACCGGGCTGCGGACATCGCGGGCCGGGCCCGGCGACGTTCGTGAGGGGGCACCCGACGATGATCTGCCGAGCTTCTCACCGGCGGGAAAACTGATGTCCCGATCGAGCGGAGAGAGCCCCGAGACCGAGGAGAAGGCCGTGGAGACGGCCTGGCGGATTCACGCGGCAGTCGGGGACTGGACGGCCCGGGTCGATGCCAAGGCCTCGTTCGCGCTGACTCTCGAATCGGCCGCCGTGGCCGGGATCATCGCACTCTCCGGGAGCGGCAACGTCTTCGCCGACCCGCATGGTTGGGCATCCCGTTGCCTGTTGTGGGCCGGCGTCACGCTCATCCTGATCGCGGCGGTGTTCGCGGTGCTCGTCGTCGCCCCCCGTCTTCGCGCCCCCGGCATCCAGGCCGAGGCCGCCGAGAACTTCATCTACTTCGGCCACCTGATGCACCGTGAGGCGACCGACCTGGCGGAGTCCCTGAGGCGCACCGATGCCCTGCTCCCCGTGCTCAGCCGTCAGCTCGTCGTCATGAGCAAGATCGCCTGGAGCAAGCACCGCCACGTCCAGATGTCGCTCGCCTTCTTCGCGTTCGGCTTGGCTCTCGTGGCCGTCGCCGCAGTACTCGCCTGACCCGACGACGATGACCGCTCCCTCCCCGACACGACCGGCCACCCCCGCGGGAGCCGACTGAATGAGGGTGGCGCGCTCTCACCCGAGACGGCTGATCCGCCCGGGAATCCCTTTGCGCGACCCGGCAGGCCGCCCCTAGCCTGCACGCGCACAGGAATCGTGCGTCGGGGAAGCGCGCCAGATGAATGAGGAGCAACCGCCGTGGGAACCATGGTCGCGGTCAGGGGCTGGCTGCAGTGTGACGACGGACAGCTGGCCCAGATCAAGGAGATCGTGGAAGCAGACGATCCGAGGCGCACCTACAGCGGGGGCTGGGCCTTCCCCGCTCGGCAGTACAACGCCGTCAACTGGGTCTTCTACGGGGGTGACATCCGCGCGGTGTCCCTCGCCTGGTTCGAGGAGAGGCTGCGTCAGATCGCCCGGATCCCGGCCTCCGACCAGGATGACGAGTATGACGACAGACCCCGGGGGCTGTTTCTGGTCAGCCATGACGTCGACGGCATGAGCGAGTGGAGGGTCTGCAACGGCGGCCTGGTGATCAGGATCCCGGACGGTGACTACCACTACCTCGACGCCTAGTCCAGACCGTGTCCTGCGGATCGGCGCGAAGCCCAACAGCCGGTCGCGCGGCAGCCGTCGGCGAGCCGGTCGCGGAAGTCGGACAGGACGCTGTGGTGGAAGGCCGGGGTCTGCCGGCTCCAGGCCGAGGGCGTACGTGAAGTCGATGCGGCAGCGCACCGCGACGTCACCGGCTCTCAGCGGTCGAGGCCGCCCGCGCAGACCACCCATATACATAAACCATGAATATAAATACGCTATGCTTCTGGCATGAGTCGTCAAGACACCGCACCTGGCGCGTCCGCCGCCATCGGGGCAGCCCTCTACGGCCTGGCGACCAGGGCCGCGAGACGCCTGCCCCGGGACATGAGCCTGACGTCCGCCGCCACCCTGGCCACCCTGGACCGGACCGGCCCGCGGCGCATCACCGATCTGGCCGCGGTCGAGGGCGTCACCCAGCCCGCGATGACCGCCCTGGTCCGGGTGATGGAGGCGTCCGGCCTGGTCGAGCGGCGGGGTGACGCGTCCGACAAGCGGGTCACACTGGTGTGCCTGACCGAGGCGGGCGCCTCCTACGTCCGGACGCGGCGCCAAGCGGGCGTCCACGCGTTCGAGCGGTTGATCGGCGAGCTCACCGGCGACGAGGTGGAGGCGCTGGTGGCGGCCCTTCCCGCGCTGAAGCATCTGGCAGAGCTCGAAAGCCAGGACCGCGAAGGGCCGAAGCAGTGACCGGGCAGCCGGTCGGCGGGGCCACGGTGAAGGCGTTTCCTGGGGCGCGTGCCGAGGCGCGGCTGCTGGTCCCCGCCCTGATGTTCATCGCTCTGGTCGTGGCGGCGGTCGCCAGCCTCGGGACGCCGCTCATCACCAGCGTGGCGACCTCGTTCCACGTCTCGCTCGGCAGCGCGCAGTGGACGCTGACCGTCGCGCTGCTCAGCGGCGCCGTCGCCACGCCGGTCCTGGGCCGGCTCGGAGCCGGTCCGCACCGGCGGGCCACGGTCCTCGCCACGCTGGCGGTCGTCGTCGCCGGCAGCGCGCTCACCGTGCTGCCGCTGCCGTTCGCGTGGCTGCTGGCCGGCAGGGCGGCCCAGGGCGTGGGGCTCGGGCTGACGGCGCTGATGATGGGCGTGGCCCGGGACCATCTCCCCGAGGAGCGCAGCGCGGCCGTGATCGCCCTGATCTCGGTGGTCTCGATCATCGGGGCCGGCGTCGGCTACCCGCTGGCCGCACTGCTCGCCGAGCTCGGCGGGGTACGGGCCGCGTACGGCCTCGGTCTGGTCGTCACCGCCGCCGCCCTGCTGACCGCGTGGCGCTCCATGCCCGAAGCGCCCGAAGGCCGCTCCGCCCACGTGGACGTGGCAGGCGCGGTCGTCCTGGCCGCTGCGCTGCTCCTGGTGCTGTTCCTCGCCGGTGAACGGAATCTGTGGAGCCGGCACCTCGCCCTGGCGGCGGGCCTCGCCGTCTTCGCGGTGGTGCTGCTCTGCGTCTGGGCCGTCATCGAGCTGCGCAGCACGATGCCCCTGGTCGATGTGCGGGCGGTGCGGCACCCGGCGGTCGCCGGGGCGAACCTCGCCATGTTCGTCGGCGGGATCGGCATGTACCTCCTGCTCACGCTCATCACCCGGTACGCGCAGACGCCGCACGGCGCCGGCTATGGCTTCGGGCTGACTACCTTCGTCGCCGGGCTGGTCCTCATCCCGTTCTCGGTCCTGGGGTTCGTCGCCGGCAAGCTCACGCCGCGGGTCCGGACGCGGATCGCCGACCCCATGCTCCTGGCCGGCAGCGCCGTCGTGGTCGGCGGCGGGTTCGCCCTGTTCGCGGCGGCCCGGTCGGACCTGGCCGAACTGTTCGCGGCGATGGGCGTGCTCGGCTTCGGCGTCGGCGGCTTCTCGGCCGCGATGCCCGGCGTCATCCTGGCCGTCACTCCCAAGAGCGAGACGTCGAGCGCCATGAGCTTCAACTACGTCGTCCGCAGCGTCGGATACTCCTTGGGCAGCGCCGTCGGCGGCCTGATCCTCGCCGCGGGCACCGGCCCCGGCCACCTCTTCCCCGACGACAGCGCCTACACGACCGCGGCGCTGGTCGGCATCGGCGCCATGGCGATCACGACGCTGACAAGCCTCGCTCTCGCCCGCCGACGCTCGTCCGAGACCAACCCGTAGATCAGAGCACTCACCTCCCCAACCGGAACCGGATGTTCCATGCCCAAGGGCTACTGGGTCAGCGTCTACCGGATCGGCGGCCCGCTCTTCCACGGCAAGAAAGTGGCCCGTCCGCGCCCTGGTGGTGCAGATGTGCGGCGAGGTTCCAGGTCTGGGTGCGCAGCGGGTCGTAGCCGGAGCCGCCGATGGTGGCTGATGTCGTGTCCCCGGCCACCGCCGTGAAGTCGTGCCGGATGAAGAAGTTGTGAACGGAGTCGTGCTGTTCCTGCTGGGACGTGCCCTGATGAAGATCGGCGAGGACGCCCTGCCCGAGCCTCCGGGCGGGGCCGCGTGGCTTGCGGGCAGCGCCCGCATGGTATCCCCGGCGGCTGGCCGAGGTCATGGAAGCGTTGCAGGTGCTGGCCCGCAACCTCACGCCGCAGCCGCAGCCGCAGCCGCAGCCGCAGCCGCAGCCGGCGCCGTCACGAGCGCAGTCTGCACGTTCCGGGCCCAGGCATAGGCGGGCCACTGCGTCCCGTTGGCCTCGTTGAGAGGACTCTGTCAGCCCGCCGTGGGTGCTCAGGTCGCTAGGCCCCGGTGTGCAGATGTGCCGCCCAGAGCGACGGGGCCCACGGGCGCTTCGCCCTCCCGCGGTGCTGAGCGAGGTGCAGCGCGTACGCCGAGCCCTCCGTGCGCGGCCCCGTGCCGCCGTAGCCCGCCAGGTGGGTGTGGAAGTCGACGGCGACCTCCTGGGCTGCCGTGTCGTCGACGGGCCAGAGGGTGCCGATCACATGGCGGTAGCCGCAGAGCATGAATCCGGCCGTGATGTGAACGGACTCGTCCGCCAGCCGCTGGTTGGTCAGCGTGGTGCTGCAGGCCGAGAGATAGGCGAGTTCGGCATCCGCGATGTGCCGTGACGAGATCGCGTCGACGGTGAGGCGAGCCGTCCCGCCGCCACCCGCGTCGCTCAACAGCAGTCCGCTGCGCCCCGGAGCGCCCCATTCGCTGATGGCGTGGCAGGCGAAGTGGACCACCGGGTGGGCGGGCAGCGCGTCGAGCACGGTCTGCGGAGTGTTGTCCGGAGGCCCGACCCGGGTGGCACCTGGCAGCAGTGCGGCGATGTGTTCGGTCTCGGTCTCCACGAACCGGAGCGCCCTGCTCGTGCCGGCCGGCCGCGCCATCTCGACCAGCAGGGCGCCATCTCCGTCCCTGGACACGGCGGCGGGGCGCGGGCGCCTCGCGTGGCCCAGAGCCCGAACGGTCGGCGTCCAGGAGGAGACCGCGCGGTCCATGACGGTTCGCCCGGTCGTGCCTTCCCCTCCGCCCTCGTGGTGGTGGCCCGAGGCGTGCCAGGGCAGGAAGGCCGTGACGCCTGCCGGGCACCACCAGATCCTCGGCCACTCACCGGGGTCGTCGTCCGGCCGGAGGGAGCGGGTGAGGCCGATCCGCTCCAGCACCGGCTCCGCCACGTGGTCCCACTGCCACTCCAGCAGCTCGACGAGATCTTGCATGCGGCGCCTGGCCTGCTGGTAGTCGGTCACCGGCGCGGAGCCCGGCACGCGTCCCGCGAGGAGCCGCTCAGCCCAGTCGATCACTCGGTTCTCGGTCACGCCGGGGAGGCCGACGACGGTGACGGGGGAGTGCGGATCAGAGGTGAGTACCAGGGCGTCACCTCGGTGCCTGCCCACCGCCAGCATGATCACGAAGCCGTGTTCGGCCTGCCGGCGCAGTGCTTCCAGGTGGGGGCGGCCGAGAAAGCCCTCCAGGCCGGGAAGGGCCCGGATGCGGAGGAGCAGCGCGTGCCATTGCGAGTCCATCGCTGTCCGTTCCGCGGCGATGCGCCTCAGGGCGCGACCCGGGCTGTTCACACTGCCGGGGTTGCCGGAGTCGTCGGGGTCGCCGGGGTCGCCGGAGTCGCCGGGGTCATCGGACCGGCCGGGGTCGCCGGATCCGCCGTCCCGTGCTGTGGACGCTTCGTCGAACTGCTCGGCGAGGCTGATGTGGTCGGCAGCGTCCCGCCTCGTTCGAAGTGCTTCGAACTCGTCGGCCAGCTCCGGACAGGTGGACCGCAGGACATGGAGGTCGCCCCGCATGTCGAGGGTCTGGTTGAGCATCACACCGCGTGCCTGCTCCAGGAGTTCGACGGCCCGTCCCGCTTCACCGCAGCTCAGGGCCGCTCCGGCGGCCTCGCTGCCCAGTCCCTCCATCTCCCCGAGACCGAACTCCCTGTCCCCGCGTGCCAGCCGCCAGGGAGCGAGCTGCCCGAGCATCTCGACCGCGGTCTCGTAGGCCTTCAGGGCCCGGCCGGTCTCGCCGGCCTCGAGAGCGGCACGGCCGAGGGCACGGGCCGCCCTGACCCGGTCCCCGACCGGGCTGACCGTGGAACCCGCCGCCCGGTCGAGGAGACGCAGGGCTTCGTCCAGCTCTGGTCGACACCCGTCGGCCCGGAACGCTGTCCGCAGCGCGGCGGCGCAGCCGGTCAGCACGGCGGCCTCGTCAGGATGGTCGGCGGCGAGGGAGGCAACAGCGCGGCGGGCGGTGGCCAACGCCTCGCGGAGCGCCTCCGGTGACGGGTCGTGGCGATACCGCAGTCGCCATGCGGCCGTGAGATTCGCGAGCCGGTGCGTGTGGTCGGGGTGGCCGGGCGGGGAGAGGGAGACGGCCCGGCGGCCGGCGGTGACGGCGGCGGCCAGCTCCCGCCGGCCGCCGGTCACGGCGTACTGGGACATCAACGCCCCGCAGAGATGGGAGAGGAGGGCGGGCAGGTCGGGATGGCCGGGCTCGGTGACGACGACAGCCGCGCGGGCGGCGAAGACTGCTTCGCCGATCGTGCGCGCGGCGTCCGGCACGTCCTGCCGCTGGTGCAGCATCTGCAGGACCGCGGAGAGGTTCGACTGGTACATGGCGTGGTCCGGATGGCCGGACGGGCACGAGAGGACGGCCTGGCGTGCCGTCTCGACCGACCGTGTCAGATGCCGCAGCTCGCTGCTCCGCTGGTAGCGGGCCCGCAGCCCCAGGCTGAGCTGGGACAGCAGCTGCGGCCTGAGAGGATGGCCGTCAGGAGCGAGGCGCAGTGCTTGCTCGGCCGCGCGCAGGCCGTCGCTCAGTACGTCAGGATCGCCGGTGCGCTCGTGCCGGGCGCGTAACGCCATGGTGAGGTTCAGCAGATACAGCGGCCGGTCCGGGTCGTCGCGGTGCGCCGTGCGGACCGCTGCGTCGGCCGCGCCCCAGGCGTCGGTGAGCTGGGTGAGAACACCGGTCCGCCGGTAGCGGGCGAGAAGGATCCCGCAAAGGTTGCTCAGCAGAGCCGGTCGCATTGAGTGCTTCTCCGGCACCGAGTCCGCCGCCAGGCGGGCGGCGGTCACGGCTTCTTCGCCGGCCTCGTCGTCATGAGTGAGTTCGCTCCACTGGTACAGCGCGGTGGCCGCGTTCGCCATGCGCAGGGGGTATTCCGACTGCCCCGGCGTGATCGTGGACATGAGCCGGCGCGCACAGTCCGCGGCTTCCTCCAACGCGCCACGGTCCCCGGTGTGGTCGTAACGCATACGGAGCACTCCGGCGAAATTGGAGAGCTGTCCCGCGAGCATCGGTGAGCCGTCGGGTGTCGCGCGGACCGTCTCTCGCCTGAGAGTCACCGCTTCGTCGAGGGCCTCCAGCGAAGCCGTCCGTTCGAAGAGGGTCGCCAGCGCGATGGACAGGTTGGACTGTGCGGCGACGGCGGTGGTACCGCCCGGGGCCGCCGTGTCCACCGCCCGTCGCCCGGCGGCGATGCTCTCCGTCAGGTCCGGCAGGGCTCCCCTCGCCTGATGGCGGACGAGCAACTGGTGCGCCCACGAGGTGAGATGGGCGGCCTCGTCGGGGTGGCCGGGAGGGGTCGAGGCGACCGCGCGGCGGCCGATCTCCTCCGCTTCGGCGAGATCTCCGCCGTGGCCGGCCAGACGGTAGCGGTCCAGCAGGGAGTTGGCGAGATTGCCCTCCACCTTGAGACGTGCCGGGTCGCATGCGGCGGCCGCCGCGGCGAGTCGACCGGTGTCGATCGCTTCGTCCAGAGCCAGTGCATCACCGGTGTCGTCGTAGATGTCCTGCAGGGCGAGCATGAGGTTCCCGAGGGTGTTCGCCCTGCCCGGGTGACCGGGCGGTGTGGCGGCCGCCGCGTTCCTGAGGGTGCCGACCGCGTCGGACGGCGCCGAGGCGTCGCCGGTCGCGGAATGCGCCCGTGCGCGCAAGGTCCGTCCGAGCCGCAACAGGTAGCGGTACCGCTCGGGGTGGTGCGCGGGCAGAGGGACGAGCGCCGCGCGGCAGACCGCCTCGCACTCGTCGAGAACCGTCGTGTCGCCGGTCGTCTGGTAAAGCTCGAAGAGGGACTGGGCGAGCGCCAACGCGAACTCCTCCGGACCGTCGTGGGCGTCGCCACCGCACAGCACGGCCCTTCTGGCCGTGTCGACGGACTCCCGGACCAGTTCGGCGTCCGCGGTCCAGGACCCCAACGAGCCCAGAACGGCGGAGAGATTGGCCAGGAGCAGTGCGGCCCGGGGGCCCTCGGGCACGAGGGCGACGGCCTGCCGCGCGTAGCCGGCCGCCTCGACGAGCGCCGCCTCGGCCTCCGTCCTCTCGAAGTGCGACAGGAGGGCCAGGGCGAGATTACTGAGATTGCGTGCCCGGCTCTCGGCAGGTACCGAATCGAGGGAGACAGCCCTGCGGCCGGCTTCCAGAGCGTCCCGCAGATCCTCCGCGGAGCCGGTGCGGCCGTAGCGGGCGTGCAGCGCTCCGACGAGGTTCATCAGGCGGTCCGCCAGGTCGTGGTCCGACCGGCCGGCGAAGGATTTGTCCTGCGAGGCGGAGCCGGTGGCCGTGGCCGTACCGGTGCCCTCCGTGTCCGTCTCCGGGTTCGTGGCAGAGGGCTCGGTCGTACGGACGGCTTCGCGTGCCGCCGCGACGGCGTCATCCAGCAGCTCCGCCCCGCCCTCCTGGCGGTGGAGCGTGAGCAGAGCGCCCGACAGATTGGACAGCCATGCCGCACGCCGGTCGGTGTCGGCTGTGGGCGTGGCCGCGATGTGCCGCAGGACGAAGATGGCCGGCCGCAGGGCTGTGCCGCCCCGCGAGCCCGGACCCTGCCGGTCGATCGCCGTCACCATCCGGTCGTGGCATGCGCGAAGGGAGAGCCCGGGTGCGGCCGGGGGCCCGGCGCCCGGCACATTCGTGGCGGCGGCCCGACCGTAGAAGTCGTTGACGGCCCGGGGCGGGAGCTCCACGCCCGCCGCGATCACCGGCAGGAAGTACCAGGCGGCCGCCCTGAGGTCCGCTTCCGCTGCCTGCTCGTCCGTGCCCCGCACGGCTGCGCGCCGGAGATGCAACCGCCCCGCCGCGACAGCCGCTTCCACGTCGTCGAAGAGGTCGTCGACCTGGGCCAGCAGGCGGCCGAGAGCCGCGAGGGAACCGGTCCCGGTGGGCCCACCGACTCCGTGCTCGTCGACGGCGGCGTCGGTGTACGCGTGAACGGCCGCGAGCAGACCGGCGCGTTCGGCGGGCGGGCGGCTCATTCCACGCTCCCGGCACCGGGGGACGTGTACAGCCAGGCGTCCGCCTGGTAATGCTTCACCACCGCGGTCACCCGGGTGAACTCCTCCCGGTTCAGTCCGGGACAGCCCGGGGAGAGGACCTGTCCATAGAGGAACTGGCTGATCAACACGCCCAGTTCGGCCCTCCTGTGGGGCTTGAGGGCCTCGCGCAGCGGGAGGCTTTCCAGCAGGCGGCAGAAGCTCAGGACCGCCTCGCCTTCGTACCCGTTGGCCCCCGCCCTGAAGGTGCCGACGTCGCAGGCCATCCGTAGCCGCATCCGGTCGACGTGACGCTCGTTGTCCTCGCGGAGCCGGGCCCCCATCGCGTTGGCCAGCCCCGGGAGAGCCTGGGTGATGTCGGTGTCCAGCGGCAGGACGATGTTCATCCCGTCCCCGCTGCGCTGGTGATGGAGGCGCGTCAGGTCGAGGCCGATGTCGCCGAGGACCACGCGTACGAGCTGGTCCAGACGCGTCTGCAGCGCCGCCCTTCCCACGACGTCCCGGTCGGAGTACCCGACGACGTCCACACCGAAGCCCATGCGCATCTGCGTCGGGCTGCCGGGGACCTGCGCCCCGCGGCCGAGCTGTCCCGCCGCCCCCGGTGGGGGCGGCGCCGACGGCTCGGACACCTCCGGGACCGGAAGTTCTACGGTGAACCCGTCCGTGCCGGCATGGGGTTGCATCCCCATCGCCGCCTCCTCGGTGAGCGCGTAGCCGGCCCTGGCCGTGACGTGAACCTCGTGGCAGCCGGCCGGTACCAGAAGGACGAACCAGCCGACGTGCGAGCCCAGCCGCACCTCGCCGCCGTTCACCGCGCGATGCCGCCAGCGGCAAGCGCGTCCCCCGACCCCCAACCTGTACGACCTCGCCCGCCTGCTGCTGGAGACGGCTCGGACCAGCCGGGATCCTGCGGCCACACGGGAGGCCGTCGACATCTGCCGGTCGGCCGTCGCCGCGCTGGACGAGGACACCCCGGACAGGGCCGCTGCCCTGCTCATCCTGTCCCAGTCCCTGTGCGAGGCAGCACCGGAGGAGGAGACGGAACGGCCGGGCAGCGTGACGCACCTCGAGGAGGCGGTCGATCTGGCCCGCGGAGCGGTGACGATGCTGCCCGCGGAATCCACCTTGATGCCCGCGGCGGTACGTACGCTCGGGCAGGCGCTCTTCGCCCTCGGCGGCGCCCATCGCGACCGGAAGCGAGGGCGCGCGGCACTCGAAGAGGCCCATGACGAGCTGACCGAGCGCATCGCCGCACGTCATGAGGCGCGGGCGAAGGACCGCATCGCGGCCGCGCGGCTGGCCGGCCGGGCGGCCGGGCTGGCCGGCAACCACACGGACGCCCTCGCCGCCTTCGAACGGGCCGTGGGTCTGCTGCCGAGGATGGCGCCACGAGAACTCCTGCGAGAGGACCGCGAGTCCGGTCTCGGCGCGGTGGCCGGGCTGGCGGCGGAGGCGGCGGGGGCCGCCACCGCCGCGGGACGGCCCGGACGTGCCCTGGAACTGCTGGAACAGTCTCGCGCGCTGCTCCAATCGGAACTGGTGGGTACCCGGACTGCGTTGGACGTGCTGGCGGACCGCGAACCGGGCCTCGCAGAGGAGTTCATCGCGCTGCGCTCCCGGACCCGGGCGGCGGAAGCCCTTCTGCCTGCGACCACCGGCCCCACCCCCGGCCTCGGCCCCGCCCTCTCCGACCGCGCCGACGCCCGGCGCCGCAAGGAACGCGCGGACGACTGGACGGATCTCCTGACCCGTGTCAGGCGGTCCCACGACGACTTCTCACGCTTTCTGCTGCCGCCCACGCTCGACGAACTGCGTGGGCAAGCCGCCGAGGGACCCGTCGTCACGGTCTACGCGGGCCCCTTCCGCAGCGACGCGCTCGTCCTGCATCCGGAAGGCGATCGACCGGTCGACGTCGTCGAACTGAGCGGACTCTCTTGGGACCGCGCGCTGGACCTGGTGGTGCGGCTGCGGTCGGCCTGTACGCGAATCTACGGCGAGCCGAGCTACGGCGGCCGCAAGACGGCCCAGCAGGACCTGGGCAAGGTGCTCGGCGACCTGTGGGACATGGTCGCCTCTCCCGTGCTGAACGCCTGCGGCCTGGGCGTTCCACCGCCTGAGGGAACAACGCTGCCCAGGCTGTGGTGGTGCCCGGTGGGAATCATGGCCTTCCTCCCGTTGCACGTGGCCGAGCGGTACGACCAGACCGGCCGCGGGCCGTCCGTCCTCGATCACGCGGTGACCTCCTACACCTCCACCGTCGGGGCGCTGGCGTACGTACGCCGTGCGACGGGCCCTGACGAAGGGCCGGGCGTGGACGAACCTCCCGCGGACGAACCTGCCGCGGACGGACGTCCGGCAGACCGGACCCTGATCGTCGGGCTTCCGGAGACACCGGGCGCACCCGCCCTGCGCTCGGCCGAGGGGGAGTGCGAGGCACTGCAGCGCCTCGTTCCCGATGCCACCGTCCTGTACGGGCCGGATGCCACCCATGTCGCGGTGACGGAGGCCATGCGTCACAGCTCCGTCGCCCACTTCGTCTGCCACGGGGTCAGCGACCTGCGCGGCCGGGGCTACAGCAGACTGCTGCTCCACGACCACCAGGAGCGGGCGTTCACGGTGGCCGACGTGTCCCGGCTCGACATCCCGCACGCGGACCTGGCCTATCTCTCCGCCTGCGAGACAACCGACACCGCGCCGAGGTTCGCCGACGAGGCACTGCACATCACCGCGGCCTTCCAGACCGCCGGGTATCGCAGCGTCGTCGGCAGCCTGTGGAAGGTTCAGGGAACCCTCGGCACACGCATCGCCGAAGCCTTCTACACGCAGTTGACGGCGGCGGGCACCAGGCCACCGCACGCCGCCGGGTCGGCCCGGGCGCTGCATTCAGCGGTGGTCGCCGTGCGGGCCCGGCATCCGCTGTCCCCCGGCCTGTGGGCAGCCCATGTGCACTTCGGCCGCTGACGCCGCGCGCACGCTGTGACCCGAGACCGGGGCCGGGCGGTTGCGACGACGCCTTCGGAGAACGGAGGCCACGGCGTGAGTGACGTGGGTGAATGGAGGGCATGATCTTCGACTTCACGCACGACCACGGCGGTGAACGGCTCAGCGGTGTGTACGGCGGTGATCCGTCCGGGGTCACCGCCGTCGTGCTGCACGGCGCAGGCACCAGCAGCACGGAGCGATTGCTGCCGCTGGCAAGGGAGTTCGTGGCCCACGGCTGTCGCGGCATCGCCTTCGACTTCTCCGGGCACGGCGGCAGCACCGGCAGACTGAGCGAGTCAAGCCTGCGGCGACGGTTCGAGCAGGCCGTCGCGGTGATCGACGCGTACGCGCCGGCGGACGGGCCGCTGGTCCTGGTGGGGTTCAGCATGAGCGGGCAGACGGTGGCGGATCTCGTCCGGCACTACGGGCACCGAGTGACAGCCCTGGGCCTGTGTGCCCCCGCCGTGTACACCGCCCAGGCGTGGGACGTCCCCTTCGGGGACGGGAACGGCCGGTTCAGTGAGACCATCCGGCAGCCCGGCAGCTGGCGGCAGACGCCCGCGCTCGAGGTACTGAGGGCGTACGAGGGACGGGCGGTGCTCGCCGTGCCGGGCACTGACACGGTGATCCCGGCCGCGGTGACCGAGGCCGTACAGGACGCGCTGGCCGCGCGCGCCCAGTACTCACGGTTCGACCTTCCGGACGCGCAGCACCAGTTGGGAACGTGGTTCCGTGATCACGCGGAAGACCGGCGGAAGTTCGTGGAGGAGGTGCTGACCGGCCTCGACGACCGCGGCTGGACGGCAACGCGTGCATGGGTGGCCAAGCACATCGGGAACGACCGGTCCGTCGCCGACTCCCGGCTGCTGTCCGGCGGTTGGAGCTCCCAGATGCGCCGGCTGACCCTCGACGACGGCTCGGACCTGGTGCAACGGACCCTCGTGAAACCGTTCTTCCGCCACGCAGGGTCCGGGCTCCTGGCCCGCGAGGCGTCCGTCCTGACCCTGCTCGAAGGGCAGGAAGGCGTCCCGGCACCCGAGTTCGTTGCCGTGGACGCAACCGCCGAACACTGCGACCACCCCACCCTGTTGATGTCCGCACTGCCGGGCCGCGTCCGCGTGGACGAGGACGACCTCGACCGGCGCCTGGACCTGCTCGCGGCCCAGCTCGTCCGCATCCACGGCGTCGTACCGGACGACAGACCGCGCACGTACCAGGCGTGGACCTCCCCGGAGCACATCCGGCCCCCGGTGGGCCGCCTGGGGGAGCGGGCCGTGGACATGATCCGCCGCGATCCGCCGTCGTACGAAGGCTGCTTTCTGCACCGCGACTTCCACCCCGGAAACGTGCTCTTCACCGGAGCCGGGCCGGGTCTGCGGATCACCGGTGTCGTGGACTGGGTGGAGGCCTCGTGCGGACCCGCCGACCTGGACGTGGCGCACTGCTCGACCGCGCTCGCGCTGCTGCACGGGCCGAGGCACGGGCTGGACTTCCGAGAGCGGTACGAGGCACACGGCGGCCGCGACCTCGCCGACGGCGCCGACCACCTGTACTGGCGGCTGCTCGACGCCCTGCACTACTGCCCCGATGCGACGAAGCTCGCCGGCCCGTGGCGCGACCTGGGGCGGCACGACCTGACGCCCGACCTGCTGGGAGACCGACTGGAGGCGTACATGGACGGACTGCTGCAACGATACGGCTGACCGGGCCGGCGGCACCGGACCGTGACTGTGTCAGCGGGCAATGAGCCCCGGTGGAGCTCGGGAACGACGACCTCGGTTCCCGCGGCCCCTTTGGTCGGGCGAGTGCTGTCATCTCCGCGTCAACATGCCGACCCACTACCTCCATGGGCGTGCTCGCCCGCGCATTGATCGAGCCGCCGCCGCACCGGCCCAGGCGCGAATCCCCTCTCCTCGACGGTGTATACGGGGCTACCTCCTGCGCGGCCTGAGAGGTGGATCCTCAACGATTCGGTTGAAACTCCACCTACTTCACGAGGCCATGGCAGCATTCGGGCTGATGTTTCATTTGTTGTCGAACGGGGAGCGGGATGAGCAAGAGACGTAAGGTCGCAGGAGCGCTGGCGGCGGCCGCCATGGCCGTGCTGGCGTGGGGAACACCGGCGCAAGCCGCGACCCCGGTGCCCACACCCGGGGCGCTGCTCACGAACGGGACCAGTGAAGCGATGAGCAAGCTGGAGCTGACCCAGCATCGTGTGTCCCCCACGACGATCAGCAAGCTGGACAGCCATCTGCCCAATGTCGGGGTGGACGCCGTCCTCAAGTCCGCCAACCACCCCATGTTCAACAGCTCCGGTTCCGGATGCACGAGTACCGAGCTG
Source organism: Streptomyces sp. LUP30 (assembly GCF_001746365.1). Classification (GTDB taxonomy): domain Bacteria; phylum Actinomycetota; class Actinomycetes; order Streptomycetales; family Streptomycetaceae; genus Streptomyces. The sequence continues at coordinate 324,625 of NZ_MJAJ01000002.1, read as the reverse complement.
GCCGCGCGGCCGATCAACCCTTCGGCGTCATCGGCCTACTGCTGGGACACCGGGGACGCCGTCACCCAACAGTTCGTACCCCAGGGACTGACCTCGTCCGGCGACGCCGACGCCGACGGCTTGTGGGGCACGAACAAGGTGATCCTCTCGGGGTGGACCAACAACAACGACCTCGCGAGCTCCACCCCCGATGACGACGGTCTGGCGCGGGTGGCGTTCATCGACGCCAACACCCCCGGCGCCTTCAAGTACCGTTGGGTGCTGCTGGTCGTGCCCACCAAGGGCGGCGACGACTTCGACAAACTGGGCTCACACCTCGGCGGCATGGTCTGGTACGGCAACAAGCTTCTGGTCACCGCGTCCCGCGGCGACGACAGCGACAACGCGCTGTTCGTCTTCGACTTCACCCACATCCTGCAAACGACCGTGAACTCCCACGAGATCGGCCAGGTCAGCGGGGGCTACTCGGCGCGCGGATACCAATACATCATGCCCGCGGTCGGTTCCTACAGCCTGGGCGGCGCGTGCAGCGGCACTTCCGTCACCGGCTACCCGTGCTTCGACGGGCTCACCATGGACCGCAGCACCAGCCCGTACAGCATCGTCGCCAACGAATGGCGCAGCACCGGCGGTGACGCCCAGCCCGCCCGGATCTTCCGCTACGCCCTCGCCGCTCCCGAGAGTGACATGCCGCTCGTCACCAGCGGGGGGAAGGCCTACGCCGACCCGACCAAGAGCTACGTGACCAACAACGCGGCCGGGTTGCAGGCGGTGCTCGCGAACCACGACAAGTACTACGCCGCCGACGCCCTGTGGGGGCCAGGGGTGCACGGCATCATGTGGAAGATGAGCAACACCGGCGTCGCCACGTCGCGCACCTGCAGCGGACAAGTCCAGGCGAACGCATGCTGGGCCCAGCACAGCGAGGGCATGTCGCTGTGGTGGAGCACCCAGCAACTGTGGTCGCAGACCGAGTGGGCCGCGAACTCCGACGGAGGGTGGACCCAACCGGCGGTTCCCGAAAGGGTGTTGTTCTCCGTGCCGTTCTCCGACATGTGACGGCGGCGCCGGGCGGACGAGGTGGCCCCGCAGCGCCGCGGGCCACCTCCTCACTGTCGGGCACGACTGCGGTCACTGCTGACACTCCATGTGGTGGCGGTGCTGACCGTCCCCGTCCCTCGAGCCTGTCGTCATGACCCACTCTGGGCTCCCACGTAGGGTGGCCGTGTGTTCGATCGCCTTGAGGTCATCGTGTTGCCGCCGGGTCCTCGATGGGCTGCCCAACTGCAGTTCTGGGTCGACGGCCGGGAAGTGGTGGCGGGGGCGGTCGGTGAGGGAGGCCGCGGGCCGCTTGCGGCGGAGGCGTTGCCCGCCGACGGTCACAGCCCGCTGTGGGCGACCTTCGAGGGGCGTCGGGTTGTGCTGGGGGAGCCCGAGTGCACGGGTGGCTGCTGCGGCCATCTGTCAGTGTTCGTGCAGCGGCACGGTGGCGTTGTCGAGTGGTCGGATTGGCGGGTGCCCGTTGATCAGGTGCGCCCCCCGACGTTTCATTTCGATGCGGATCAGTACGACGGCGAAGTGACCCGAGCACTCGGAGACCGGTGGGGGCAGGCCCGGGGGACGTGACCCGCCGCCCGGGTCCCGCCCGGGCAGCGCCGCACCGGTGATGAAGGAGGCTTCGTCGCTGAGGAGGAAGGCGACCAGTGCGGCGACCTCGTCCGGGGCGGCGACGCGGCCGGTGCTACCCCTGCCTTGGCCGAGTCATAGGGCCACCTGATGGCCGGCCCGGCGAAGCACGGCGGCGGCTTCCTCGAGTCGGCCGGCCGGGACGAGCACGAGATCTCCGTCGTAGCTTGCGGCGGTCCATACCGGAAGTGCGCCCGCGGCGAGCGGTGCGACGATGGCGCTGAGCATTCCCGTCGCTTCAGGGTCGTGCGCGTCGTCGCCGTTCCACAGCGCCACCCACCCGTCCTCGGCCCCGTCGTCGCGCCGCATCACTGCGCCTCCGTCCGGACCGAGTACGAGTGCGAGCACATCGGGTCCGGGAGCGACCGTGCGGGCGTCGGACACCCGCTCAAGAACGAAGCGGCCCTCGAGTACGCGCAGGTTCTGAGTTCGCGTGGCCGGCATCGAGTTCATGCGTCGCGAGGGCGACCTACCCGGTGACGCAGCACCGGATGCCGTGCGATCACCTTGGGCGTCGCGGTCGTGAGCCATTCACCGATCCTCCCACTGCGGCACGTCGATCCCGGGCGCCGGTATTGCGTGGTCGCACGAGCCGGACCGTCACGTTGGAACCAACTCGCATTCTTGATTTCGGCCCGGGGGTTCAGGGAGAGGTCAGGTGGTGGCCGCTTACTTGAACCAATACCTGACGCCGTGGTGGTAGGAGCAGGTGCCCTGAGCGTGCTTCGAGTACGAGAGCGTGGCGTCCTTGCACTTGGCCGACTCGTACTTGTCTCTGGGCTTTTGGTGATGCGTCCAGCCGCACAGGCCTGTGGTGTGGTGGATGCAGTGGTGGGAGGTGTTGGTGGCAGGCAGTGTGGCCGCCGACGCGACCGGTGCACCGTAGATGACGCTGGTGAGAACAACAGCGACGGCTGGGGCGATGAGTCGTGCGCGCAATGGGTCTCCCTCGTCGAGGTGAGCGAGTGCAGCGGGAGCGTATAGCGCTTTGAACGACATTATGGCTGGTTCGTCCATTTTTGACATCCGGAGTGCCCAGCCATGGGAGGCCGGGACCGCTGGTGCGGTCCGGTCCGGAGACGTAACTGCCCTCGTGACACCGGTGACAGGACCGCAAGTGGTGCGCCGTGACGGTGCGCAACAAGCCCGGTGCCCGCGTGTTCATGGAGGTCACGCTGGACACCTGGCCGGCCAGCAGCAACCCGGCCAGGGATGCCGGCTCCTACACGACCTTCGCCGGCCCGGTGTACAAGGACCTCCCCGAGCCCGGCCGGTGCATGACCTGGAGCGGTTCGATCGACATCTACTACAACTCGGACCGGGGCCTCTGCCCCTGACCCAACGCCTGCCGGTGTGGCCGGCCTACGGGTCGGCCACACCGGCTGACCGAACGCAGCCCCCGCAGCGGCAACACCGTCTGCCGGGTTGCCTGCACTGGACCGCGACGGCGTCTTGGGGCGAATCATCCGGCTCGCTGGCGTACACCAGTCCCGGTGACATCCTCACCGTAAAGATCATCGATGTCGATCCCGTGCGCCGTCGTATTGTCCTGTCACGCGTTCAGACCCTTGCCTCCAGCAGAGAGAACCAGCCACATGCCTGAGGATGAGACGGATCCACTACGAGCCGAGTTGGACGAGGCGCTCGCGCAGCGCGACGCGACTCGGCGCGAGCTCGGCGATCTGCGCGCGTGGCTCTGTCGAGAACTTGGAATCCTGAGCCGGGAACCGGGACCCGAAGAACAGGCCTTCAGGAGTGTCGCGTCGGACGAGGAGATCGTCGCCGCAGTTGCTCGGCTGCGAGCCGAGATCGATGCTCTCAAGCAACCCACCGACGGCACGGACCTGCGCTGGTCGCGGATCGATTACCTGATCCTGGAGGGGCGCAGGATCCAGGCCCTGCAGAGCATTCGTGACGAGTTCGGCGGCGGTATTCCCGAGGCGCTCGACCTACTGAACAACCGCTCCATGCGCCTCCGGCAAGAACGACCGGAAGACTTCATCACGGGCACCTGATCGCGGTTCGGGAGACACGTCCTCTCGGCCGCCTTCCCACTGCTGCCGTGGTCGGCGGCGCAGCAGGTGCTGCATGCCGCGCGGGGTCGAATTCCCGACCGGTCCCGCGATCGTCCGGCTGTTCTCGCGCTGCGGGTCCGACGACTGCCCCAGCACCAACCGTCCAGTCCGCAGATCGCGCGCACAGTCGTGCAGGTGCCCGGCTGTCCAGGAGGTATGGCGGATCACACGGTCCGGGGCCGGGAGGGGCAGGCCAGAACTGCGGGAGGTAGCTGGCTGCCTGGGGCTCCCCGGCCACCCTGGTGGGAGTTTCTGCCCCTCGTCCATCCTCCGGGCGCAGTACCGGACGCGGTAGTCGGTCCGGCTGAGACCCAGATCCCGCTCTGTCTCGCCGTCCCACTGCACCAGCCTTGTGCGTTCCGACTCGAGGTCGTCACGTGCCGTGCATCATGCCGCAGGCCACTGACGACACGGGGGCCGCCGCCGTGGGGCCGGCCGTGACGTCGGTGGTGGAGCCGCTGGCTGGTCATCGTGGACGCGGATCAGGTCAAGGCCGTGGACCCTGTACGACGATGAGCTCGTTCATCAACAGCGGCATCGCTGGACGACCAGGGCTCCAGGGCTAGTTCGAGGGGCGACTGCCGATGGCGAGAGCATCGGGGTTCAGGCCCTCGACCAAACGGTAGAGCAGCCGGTGAATGCTGTCCTTGTCGTCCGGGGAGAGTGGTGAGGTCGTCTCCTGTTCGATCCGCCGGGCGATCGAAGCGGCACGAGCGGCGGTCGCCTCTCCCTCGGTGGTCGCGAACAGGCGCACGCTGCGGCGGCTGGTCGGGTGCGGCTCACGCCGTAGTAGTCCTCTCTCGACGAGCTGACCCACTGCGGCTCCCATGGACTGGGCCGTGATACCCGAGCGGCGCGCGATCTCGGCGGCGGACACACCCGGCGTCCAGAGGACCTGCTGCAGAGCGTTGTGCTGCGCCAGTGTGAGGTCTTCCGCGCGCAGTGCCCGCTCCAGCCGTCCGGCGATGATCTGGGAGAACTGCCAGGCGAGGTATCCGGTGGTGGGAAACGCGGCGTCGGTCACGGCCGCAGTCTACGAGAACGAGGTGCGCTGCTCGCGGCGGTGTTGCCGGGCAGTTGAGCTGCGTCCCCGTGTCATGGACCAATATCACTGACGTTCCCCACGGATGGTTCCTGGCTGCGGGGCAGGGCAGGAGCCGGGTCAGTCGACGGCTGCGCGGCGAGGTCCGCGGGCATCGAGGCAGAAGAGCACCACGGCGGCAACGAGGATCCATGCCACCAGGACGACGATGCCCGCGGTGAGACCGTCGTTGTTGAAGTGGGACAAGCCCTGGACGGCTCGTACGCCGACTCCCACCGGGAGGATCTCCGAGAGCGGATGCAGCCAGCCCGGCAGGTAGGGGGTGGGCAGCGTGCCACCGCTCGTGCTGTTGCCGAAGGTCAGCAGGACCACGGCGGCCAGTGACATCCCGGCGCGGCCGAAGACGCGCATGAACGTCATGGTCGCGCTGCCGACGGCCGCGGCCATCAGGGCGATGACCCCCGCGATGCCCAGGAAGGGCCCGGGGAGTGCCGCGAAGCCGAGGCTTCCGGCCATCGCCGCCACGAGGACGCCGGCGAGGATGCTGAAGGACGCCAGGCTGGCCAACCTCCACCGGTACTCCAGTCGCGGAGCCATCTGGTAGGTCATCATGCCGAACAGGAATCCGGCCAGCACGACGCCGAACCCGGCGTAGAACACCGACATTCCGCGGGTGTCGCCCGACGAGGCCGGCACGAGGTCGCGCACGGTCAGCCGGTCGTTGTTCGCCTTGGCGACACCGGAGAACGCGCCGGTGACCGTAGCGGTCACCGAAGGGCCGTTGGCTCCGGCGTACAGCAGTGTGGCGGACTTCCCGGGCCCGGTGACATAGGCGGCGTACACCTTGCGGTCCTGAAGCGCGCGGCGGGCCGTGTTCTCGTCGGCGTAGCGCTTCACCTCGAAGCCGCCCGACAGCCCGAGCTCCAGCCCTCCGGTGACCTGTTCGAGCCGTTGGGACGTCCCTACGACGGCTACCGGAAGGTCGTGCGGACGGGGGGCGTGGAAGGCGGCCAGGAACACGCTGACGAAGATCGAGCCGATGACCAGCACGATCGCGACCGGTAGCAGAACTCCCTTGGCTCCGGTGGCACCTTGCGGCGCTGGAGCGGCGTCCATCGCGTGGTGATGGGGCGCAGGGCGTGCCTCGCCGGAAGCGGTGGGTGATGTGGACATGGGAGAAGGTTCTCCATCTCTTACTGGAAGGTGCCTTATAGTTCTATCATAGAAATATCAGGTACCTTACTGTCGGAGTGCTCTCGTGAGCCGTACGCATGCAGATCCGTCCACGCGCGTCGGCTACCTGGCGTGGCAGGTGGTCCATGTGATGGGAGCGCGGCTCGAGAGAGCGTTGCGTTCGCTCGACCTCACGGCGGCGCAGCACAACGCGTTGCAGCACGTCGGCTGGACGCCGGGAACCTCCGCGGCGGAGATCGCGCGTCGGACCGGCTTGACTCCCCAGTCCATGGGTGCCGCCGTCAACGCGCTGGTCGACCGCGGCCTGATGGTGCGCCGCGAGCATCCTTCGAACCGGCGAACCGTGCAGCTGGCCATCACCGACAGCGGCGCGAAGCTCGCCGATCGGGCGCGGGAACTGGTGGAGCGACTGGACACGGAGGCGCTCGCGGTCCTCGCCCCCGTCGAGCAGGCGGCGATTCATTCCTTGCTGCTCCGCGTGCTTGCCGAGCTCAATCCTGATGCCTTGCCGCCGCAGGATCTGCGTGGTGCGGACTCCGGAGTGGTGTGATCCGGGTGGGCTTCGCAGGGAGGCCTTGGCGCCCCTTCCCAGGGGAAGGGGAAGGGGAAGGACAACAGCCAGGCGAAACGGATAGGCCGGGCTACTTGTCGACCAGGGACATGTGGTGCTCGTTGTAGCGGTTCCCCTGTACCCCGACGCGGCCGACCAGTCCGTTGAGGTCGGCGAGTTCGTCGGCGGAGAGGGGCAGTTGGGTGGCGCCGATGTTCTCCTCGATGCGTGCGGTGCGCCGGGTTCCGGGGATCGGAACGACCGACGGATGCCGTGCGAGCAGCCAGGCGAGCGCGACCTGGCCCGGTGTGGCGTCCTTGGCCTGCGCGAGCCGGGTGACGTGATCGACGAGCGCTTGGTTCGCTGCCCGGTTCTCGGCTGTGAACCGTGGGATGTCCGTGCGGACGTCGCCGGCGGTGAATGGCGTCGTGGCGTCCACCGTCCCGGTCAGGAACCCCTTGCCGAGCGGGCTGAAGGGTACGAATCCGATGCCGAGCTCGGAGCAGGTCGGCAGAACCTCGTGTTCGGGGTCCCGGGTCCACAGCGAGTACTCGCTCTGTACTGCCGTCACCGGGTGGACCGCGTGGGCCCGGCGGATGGTCTGCGCACTCGCCTCGGAAAGCCCGAAGCGGCGCACCTTGCCTTCCTGTACGAGCTCACCCACGGCTCCGGCGACGTCTTCGATCGGCACGTCCGGATCGACGCGGTGCTGGTAGAAAAGGTCCAGCGTTTCGACCCTGAGCCGTTTGAGGGAGGCCGTAGCGACGGCTCGGATCCGCTCGGGCCGGCTGTCGAGTCCGGCGGGGGCGCCGTTCTCGATGCGGAATCCGAACTTGGTGGCGATCACCGCCTGGTCTCGCACCGGGGCGAGGGCTTCTCCGAGGAGCTCTTCGTTGACGTAGGGGCCGTACACCTCCGCGGTGTCGAAGAACGTGACTCCGCGGTCTACGGCTCCACGCAGTACGGCGATCATGTCGGTGCGATCGCCGGGATTGGGGCCGTAGCTCTGGGACATTCCCATGACGCCGAGACCGATGGCGGAGACTTGCAGGTCGCGTCCGAGCGTTCGGGTGTGCATTGTTCCTCCTCGTTGCTGCCAACTCGGTGCTGTCAATTCCGGTGGGTGGTCTCAGGCCGTAGGCAGGCCCGCTCAGGCCATAGGCAGGCCCGCCGCCGCGTCCGGTGTCGTCGCGAGGCGCTTTTCCTTCGCGTCATCGCGTTGAGGGCCCGCGTACTGCGGTTCACCGCGTTGTCCGCGGAAACACGCGCTTGGCGTTCGCCGTCGTGAGCGATCGCCATGTCGTGTCCTGCGCCGGTGGTTCGGCCGCGTCGATCGCCGCGATGTGGGCGTCGGCCAGCGGTGCAGGAGTCCAGCAGTAGTCGCTGCCGAAGAGCACGCGGTCCGGGTCGACGAGCCTCAGCAGTGCGGGAACCTGGCGTGGGAAGGCCGTGCCCGCCATGTCGTAGTACAGACCGCGGAGTTGCCGCACCGCGTCGGGGCCGGGCGGCTGCCGTGCATGCAGGAACAGGCTCATGCACTCGTCGATGCGGTCGGCCAGGACGGGAATCACGCCGCCGCAGTGCGGGACGATCACCCGCATGTCCGGGTGACGCGTCAGGACGCCCGCCATCACCAGGTCCGTGACGGTACGGGCGGTGTCGAAGATGTACTCGACCATCGGGCGCGGCCGGCCGAGAGCGGACTGCTCCCAGCACACGGGGGACGTGGGGTGCAGGAAGACCACCGCCCGCCGCCGGTCGAGCTCCGCGAAGACCGGGTCGAGGCGCTGGTCGCCCAGGTACACCCCGTGGGTGTGAGTCAGCAACGTCACGCCGTCGGCGCCCAGTTCGTCGAAGGAGAAGGCGATCTCCTCGAGCGCACCGTCGACGTCCGGCAGCGGAAGTGACGCGAGGTTGCCGAAACGGCCCGGGTGGTCCCGGGTCAGTTCGGCGGTGTGCTCGTTGACGCGCCGGGCAAGGAGGCGGGCCGCCTTGTCGTCGCCGAAGTGCACACCGGGGGAGGACATGGAGAGCATCGCGGTCTCGATGCCGTTGCGGTCCATCAGATCGAGATGGGCCTGCACGGACCATGACGGCCAGCCGCCCATGCCGTCGGGGTGGGCGTGGCCGGCCGCCGTGGCCTGCCGGACGTAGAAGTCGGGAAGCAGGTGGGCGTGAACATCGATGAGGCTGGAGGACATGGCAGCGGGATTCCTTGTCGTGGGGCTCACGTCGTCAGTGCACAGAGCGCAAGCGGCCTACTCCACCTGCTCGCCTCCGGCCAGCCGGACCTCTTCGTTGTCCAGGGCGGCCTGGAGACGGCGGAGCACGGTGTCGTCGATCTGCGATTCGTCCCTCAGGCGGACGACGGTGGCGCGCTTTGTGGCGATGAGGGCGAGGCGTAGGTCGGTGTAGTGGCGGTTGTGGAGCAGGGCCGGATCGTCGTCGGCGCCCGCGCCCCTCGCCCGTACGGTCGCCAGGTTGGCCTCGTACTCCTGGCGCAGCCACTCCACGACCTTCGGAGTGGTCCCCTGTTCGGCGGCGAGCTGCGGCAGCGCCTTGATGGCCTCCTCGGTCGCCTTGCTCTCGGCGAGGACCTGCTCCTCGTCGACGGAGGTGTCGCGGGGCAGCCGGGCCCAGCGCACCACGCCCGGCAGCAGCAGGCCCTGCACGACGAGGGTCACCACGATGACGCCGGAGGTGACGAAGACGATGAACGCGCGGCCGGGGAACGGCTCGCCCGAGTCGAGGTTCTGCGGCACGGACAGTGCCACGGCCAGTGACACCGCGCCCCGGAAACCCGCCAGCCCGCTGACCACTCGTGCCCGGTCGCTCATTCTCCGCAGGCGCTGCTCGGGGCGCCGGTCGATCGCGCGGATCAGGTGGGCGGAGGAGAACAGGAAGGCGAACCGGACCGCGACCAGGACCACGCTGACGGCCCCTGTCGCGATGAGGGCCGATCTGAGGTCGGATCGGCTCAGGTGGCGCAGCGCGTACTGCAGTTCCACTCCGACCAGGACGAACAGCGCGCCGTTGATGATGAAGGTGGCCAGCGGCCAGAAGGCCAGTGCCTGACGACGGTGATCGGCGCGGATGAGGCTGGGCGCCACCTGGGCCATGATCAGGCCGCTCACGACGACCGCGAGGACGCCTGAGGCGTGGATCAACTCGGCCAGCAGGTACGCCGTGAACGGAGCGAGGATCATGACCAGGTTGCCGAGCAGCGGGTCGTCCAGTCGGCGCCGCAGGTTCATGTTGACCCAGGCGACCGCCACTCCGACCGCGGCCCCTCCGCCGTAGGCCAGCAGGAACAACGCACCGACGTGCGGCAGTGCCAGGTGTTCCTCGCCGACGGTGATACCGACCGCCAGGCCGTAGACGACCAGTGCGGTGCCGTCGTTGACGAGGCTTTCCGCACGCAGCACGGTGATCTGACGGCGCGGCAGGGAGCCCGCGAGGGCACTCACGGCGGTGGCGTCGGTGGGCGCCACCGCCGCGCCCAGGGCCCACGCCGGCCCCCACGGCAGCCCGAGCGCGTGTCCGGCGACCGCCACAGCCCCCGCGGTGAGGATGACCAGGACCGTGCTGAGCAGGACGATGCCGCGCAGGTTGGTCCGGATCTCCCGCATCGAGGTGGTCAGACTCTCCCAGTAGAGCAGTACGGGAAGGAAGAGCAACAACACGACGCCGGGGGGGAGTTGGGTCTGGCGGACGGCCGGGACGAGGCCGATGAGTGCGCCCACGACGAGCAGAACGACAGGCGGCGCGACGTGGAAGCGCTCTCCCAGGACGTTGCCCACCAGCACGGCCGCACCCAGGACGACGACGAGTTCGAGACCGAGCATGGTGCTCACTCCTGTGCGGGACCGGCTGTCGGTGGTGGTTCAGCGGCTGCCGGCGGGATCGTGTCGGTCATCGGGGCACGAGTCGCAGTGTCGTGGAGCGGGCCGCGACCAAGGGGGCCACGTACGCGTCGCCGAAGCGGCCGTACTTGGTGCGGTACGCGGTGTCGACGCGGTCGTCGACCTCGGAGTCCGCCACCTGGACGAAGGTGACGTCCTTGTCGACGCCTCCGGAGCGGATGTGTCCCTCGTGGCCGGCGCGGGCCGTGCGCCACCAGCCGCCGTCCGTGCCGCGGAAGGAACGGACGTACAGCTCGTCGCCGTCGCGGACGACCCAGACCGGCACCGGACCCCGCAGCGTGCCGTCGTCGCGGCGCGGCGCCATCTCCAACTCGTCGGCCGCGGCGATGCGGTCGAGCTCGTCGTTCGTCCATGTAGTCATCGGTGTTCTCCGGTCGGGGAGGCGGCGGGCGGGGCGTGGAGGCGCGAACTCCTGAGGCGGGGCCAGGCGTAAGGCGGCGCGGCTGTGGTGGAGGGTCCCGGAGGACTCGTGGTCGGCCAGGAGTGCTGGTGAGCGGGTCACCGAGGTGGGTACGGGTGATTCGGAGCGAGTCCTGGTGAGTCCTAGGAGGGCACGCGCTTCCTGTCACGCGTGCCGAAGGCTTCGAAGTACGCCTCGACGGTGGCGATCGCCTCGCGGGTCGTCGATGTCGGTCCGTTCTGTCCGGCGGCCGTGACGGGCGGGCGGCCGATCCGCCGCTCGACGGGGCGGAGGGTTGTGGGAGCCGTCGACCGGCGCTCACCACCGTTCGGGCTTCAGGTCACGGGCGGAGCAATGCCTTGATGGCGCGGCGCTCGTCCATGGCCTTGTAACCTTCTGCGACCTCGTCCAGGGGCAGGGTGAGGTCGAAGACCTTGCCCGGGTTGATGCGGCCGCCGACGACGCGCTCGATCAGGTCGGGAAGATAGGCGCGCACGGGGGCGGGACCACCGCGCAGGCCGACGTGGGAGAAGAAGAGCTCCTGGCCGTCGATCTGCACGTCGTGCGGCATGCCGACGAAGCCGACGTTGCCGCCGGGACGCGTGGACTGCAGGGCCTGGTGCATGGACTGCTGGGTGCCTACGCATTCGAGGACGGACTCGGCGCCGATGCCGTCGGTCAGTTCCTTGACGCGTGCGACGCCTTCCTCGCCGCGTTCGGCGACGATGTCGGTCGCTCCGAATTCCAGGGCCAGCTTCTGCCGGGACTCGTGCCGGCTCATCGCGATGATGCGCTCGGCCCCCAGCTCCTTGGCGGCGATGACACCGCACAGGCCCACCGCGCCGTCACCGACGACCACGGCCGTCGACCCTGGCCTGACCTCGGCCGCCGTGGCGGCGTACCAGCCGGTGCCCATGACGTCGGAGAGCGTCAGCAGGCTGGGGATCAGCTCCTCGGCCGGCTGTTCCGGGGTGGCGACCAGGGTGCCGTCGGCGAGGGGGATGCGGACGTACTCGGCCTGGCAGCCGTTGGGGAAGTCCCGGTGCAGACAGGAGGTGTGATAGCCGGCCCGGCAGACCGGGCAGGTGTTGTCGGAGGCGATGAAGGAGCCGATGACGAACTGACCGGGCTTCACAGCCGAGACGCCGCTGCCGACCTCTTCGACGATGCCGACGTACTCGTGGCCGATCGGCTGCGGCTCGTTGACCGGATTGATGCCGCGGTAGCTCCACAGGTCGGAGCCGCACACACAGGTGGCGACGGTGCGGATGACCGCGTCCGTGGGCGCCACGATCTTCGGCTCGGGGGCGTTCTCCACCCGGATGTCCCCAGGCGCATGAATGATGGTTGCTCGCATGATGGCTTCCCGGTTCCTCTGGGTCTGTCGTGGCGTCAGGGGTGGGTACGCGTACGGACGCGCGGGCCGTTGTAGTCGTCGTCCGGGACGTGTTCGAGCCAGGTGGTGTCGTCCGTCTCCCACAGCGCGAGATGGACCATGAACTGGTCGGGCGAGGCACCGTGCCAGTGCTCCTCACCCGGCGGTGTGTGGATGACGTCGCCGGGATGCGCCGAGACCCCGGAATGCGGGGTGTGTGCGGGCGGAGGAGTATCAGCCGGACCGGTCGGACTTCTCCACGATCTCCTTGAGCTGGGTCATCGCGGTCATGGCGTTGGGCCATCCGGCGTAGAAGGCCAGATGGGTGATGGCCTCGACCAGCTCGTCCTTGGTCACGCCGTTCTCCAGCGCCTTGCCGAGGTGGAAGGCGAGCTGGTCGGTTCGGTACAAGGCGGCGAGAGCGGTGACGGTGACGAGGCTGCGGTCGCGCGGAGACAGACCCGGCCGCTCCCAGACGTCGCCGAACAGGACCGTGTCGGTCACCTCCGCGAGCTTGGGGGCGAACTCCTGGATCGCCGGCGGCGCGAACTTCTTCCGTTCGGACATGAGGTGGTGCTCCTAGCATGTGGGGGGATCAGGCCGCTCGGTCTTGAACCGGGGGGCGGGGCAGGTGCTCACCGAAGAACGAGATGAGCTCGGCCAGGGCGGGGAGGCGTATTCGTCCGCTTCGTCCTCGCCGTGCAGGTCGAAGCGGGACGTACCGTCGATCCAGAACAACTCGGCCGGCGCCCCGGCGCGCTCGACGGCCGTTCGGCCGGCGTGGGCCGTGACGGCCCCGCTGCCCGCGATCATCAGCAGCGGGCGCGGTGCGAGGAAATCGATGCCGGCGAAGGAGTCCGACCGGGCGATCTGGTCGGGCTGCCCGAGGCAGGCGGCGCCGACCCTGCCGACGGTCGGCGTCAGGCCCTTGCTGACGAAGGTGACATCCGTCCGCACTGTTCTCACCCGTCTCCTCCGCCTGCGGAATGGAAATACGCGAAATCGGTGACGTGTGAAAGCAATTCCGACCCGGGGGCGGGCCGTCCCGCTTGTTCGGGTGGATACTCTCCGTACGCCGCCCTCTGATCGCCGAACACGCCATTGACCCTGCCACCTCCACGGGAATCCGCAAAGGGGAGAATTCCGCCCTGGGTATCCCTTATCCAGGGGAGGGATTCCTACCCCCCTCGTGCGGACCGAGCGGTGTGACACTGGCTGGCATGACCAGCGAGCCGCATCTGAACGAGCTGGGAAAATTCCTCAAACTGCGGAGGGCCGAGCTGAGCCCGCGAACCGTCGGTCTGCCCGACACCGGTGGTCGGCGTGTGCCCGGTCTGCGCAGAGAGGAGGTCGCCCTGCTAGCCGCTGTCAGCAGCGACTACTACACACGGCTGGAGCAGGGCCGCATCCAGCCGTCCGCGTCGGTGCTGGCCGCTCTCGCCCATGTCCTGCGCTTGTCGGATCGCCAACGTGACCACCTGTTCGAACTGGCCGGCCGGCAGCGGGCACGACACCGCCGACCAGCCGCACAGAAGGCGCACCCACAGCTGCTCCGCCTGCTCGACGATCTCACCGTGAGTCCCGCTGTGGTGATCGGTCGCCGCATGGACATCCTGGCCTGGAATCCGCTCGCCGCCGCCTTGTTCACCGATTTCGCGAAGGTGCCGGAAGGCAGGCGGAACTGCGTCCGCATCCTCTTCACCGATCCCTCCATGCGGACGCTCTACGCGGACTGGCGGGCCGTCGCCCGTGACTGCGTGTCCCACCTGCGCGTGGAGACCGCCAAACATCCCGAGGATCCGCAGCTGATCAGCATGGTCGGGGAACTCTCCGTGGAGGACAGTGACTTCGGTCGATGGTGGGGAGGCCGTCACGCGCCGCCGCGCAGGGCGGGCGTCAAGAGGTTCCACCATCCCGTCGTGGGCGAACTCGTCCTGGACTGTGACACCCTCATCTGCGGCGGCGACCCCGATCAGGAACTCGTCGTCTGGACGGCGGAGCCAGGCAGTCCGTCGTACGACGGACTGAGCGCCCTCGCCTCGCGGGCCACCGGTCGGCCCGGCGGGCTCACGATCTGTCAGGCCGGCGAGACCGGCTGATACGAAGGTCTCCCCGTCCCCTGCGATTCGACAGGCGACAGACCTGGGACAGAACTCTCCCCCTCACATTTCGACTGGATACTGCGACACTCGCTGCTATGTACACCGAAGCCCATGTGCCTGAACTGGGAGAATTTCTCAAGGTGTGCCGGGCCCAGCTCACCCCGAGGACCGTCGGTCTGCCCGAGTCCGGGGCGGCGCCCCGGCGAGTGCCCGGGCTGCGCCGTGAGGAGGTCGCTCACCTCGTGGGGATCAGCGCCCGCGCCTACGCGCGGATGGAACAGGGGCGCACCCCCGTGCCGAGGACGGTGCTCGCCACGCTGGCCCGCGTCCTGCACCTCGACGACGCCCAGCGCGCCCACCTGTTCGAGCTGTCGGCAAAGGGCATGTGCGAACCGCGTCGCCGGCCGGCGCGGAAGGTCCATCAGCAGCTCAGACGCATCCTGGACGAACTGTCCACGACCCCCGCACTCGTCCTCGGCCGACACCTGGACATCCTCGCCTGGAATCCTCTCGCAGCCGCTCTGCTCACCGACTTCGACAAGCTCCCCGCGAACAGGCGCAACTACGCGCGGCTGATGTTCACCGACCCCGCCTTCCGTGAGCTCTGCCTCGACTGGAGGACGAACGCCCGCATCTGCGTGACCCATCTGCGGCTGGAGGCCGCCCGGTACCCCGGCGACCCGAAGCTGGCCGCACTCGTCGGCGCGTTGTCGGTCGCCGACGCCGACTTCCGGCAGTGGTGGGCGGGCCGACAGATGAACGGCCTGTGGATGGGCACCAAGAGGCTGCGCCACCCGATCGTCGGCGACCTCACCCTCGACTGGGACACCCTGACCTGCACCGCCGATCCCACACAGAAACTGGTCATCGCGACCGCCGATCCCGGGGCCCCGTCCCACGACGGGCTTCTGTTCCTGGCGTCATGGACTGCGGACTCGGACCGGCCCGCACAGGACGCGGCAGCCTGAGGCCTCAGGAGGTCAGGTGGGCCCACCGAATTCCGTGAAACCTACAGCCTTCATGCGAAGCACCTCATTGTCTGACATGCGGTCGTTGAGGTGTCCGGCCATGCCGTTTCGCGTACGCCCGGAAAAGGGGAAGGTTCCTGGTCAGCTCTTGTGGGCGCACGGGAGGGAAGGCTCAGGTAGCCGCGTCGGACGCCGACGGTTTCTGCTCGGCGGTCCAGGAAGCGAGCAGGCGTAGCCCGTCGTGGGAGGGGGTGCCGGGTTCCGCGTTCCACACGATGATGTGCTGGTCGGGATCCGTACCGCAGGTGAGCGTGTTCCAGTCGAGCGTCAGCTCGCCCACCACAGGGTGACGCAGCTTCTTGACGCCATTGCCCCGCATCGCGACGTCGTGTTCGGCCCACCACTGCCGGAACTGCGGGTCACGGGCGGAGAGTTCCTCGACCAGTGCGGTGAGAGGCCGGTCGTCGGGGTAGCGCGCGCTCTCCATGCGCAGCTGGGCGATGGCCAGCCGGGTGACCTCCTCCCAGTCGGCGTACAGCTCACGCATCCAGGGTTCGGTGAACAGCAGCCGCACGAACACCCGCTCCAGCTCGGGGTAGCGCCCGAAATCGGTCCACAGGGCGGCGGCGAGTCGGTTCCAGCCCAGGATGTCGGTGCGCCGGCCGATGACGAAGGCCGGGGAGGCGCTGAGGTCGTCCAGCATGCGTTGCAGCTGCGGGTCCACCTGCTGGCGCTCGCGGTACGCGGTCGGGCGCACCCGCTCCTTCGCCGCGAGGTCGAAGAGATAGGTGCGCTGGGCGTCGTTCAGACGGAGCACCTGGGCGATCTCGTCGAGGAGGGGAGCTGACGCCTGGAGTCGTCCCTGCTCGATCCGGGTGTAGTACTCGGTGCTGATCGCGGCGAGGAGTGCCACTTCCTCACGGCGCAGTCCCTTCACGCGCCTCCGTGGCCCGCCGCGGAGGCCGACCTCGGAGGGGGTGAGCTCAGCTCGACGGGCCTTGAGGAACTCACCCAGCTCGTTCAGATGCGGGTTGCGGTTCATGACCTTCAGCCTGGCACAAACGTCGCATCTTGTGAGGGGGACGGATCCGTCCCCTGGCTGATCGGCCAGGGGACACGATCCCCTCGATGGCGGTCAGGCCCGCGGCAGGACAGAGGGCCCGGGGCGCGAGCACGCCCGGGCCACCGGCGGGCGCTTTCCGAGTGGTCAGCTCAGTGCCTTGACCAGTTCCTGGGCGAGGGCGACGGCCGAGACCGGGTTCTGACCGGTGTACAGGGTGCGGTCGACCTGGACGTGCGGGGTGAACGGGTCGGCCTCGCGGTAGTCCGCCCCGAGTTCGCCCATGAGGCGGTCCTGGAGCAGCCACTTCGCGCGGTCGGCGAGACCGTTCAGCTTCTCCTCGGCGTTCGACAGGCCGGTGAGGCGGTAACCGTGGAACGGGGATGTTCCGTCCGGGCCGATCGTCGCCAGCAGGGCCGCGGGGCCGTGGCACACCAGGGAGACCGGCCTGCCGGTGGCGAGCCACTCGGTCAGCAGCTTGCCGGAGGCGGCGTCCTCGGGCAGGTCCTCCATCGGGCCCCAGCCGCCGGGGTAGAAGACGGCCACGTAGTCGTCGATGTTCACGTCCTCGATGCGCATCGGGTGCGCCAGTTCGGTGGCCTCGCGCAGGGCTGTCCGCATGCGCTCGGCGCCTTCCTCGCCGCCGTTGAAGTCCGCGGTGAGGCTGAGCGCGTCCGCGGTCGGCGGCACACCGGCCGGCGTCGCCGCCGCGATCTCGTATCCGGCCTCCTTGAAGACCTGGTAGGGGCCGATCGCTTCCTCGGCCCAGAAGCCGGCCGGTTGGCGGGTGCCGTCGGCCAGCGTCCAGTGGTCGGACGCGGTGATCACGAAGAGGATCTTCGCCATGGTTGTCGTCTCCTGGTGAGGGTGTCAGCCCTTGAGGGCTTCCTGGAGGATGTGGCTGTCGGCGGCCTGCCGCATGCTCACGGCCTTGCCGTCGCGGACGGTCCACAGGTGGATGAACCGGACGTCGGCCTTGTTCCCGGTCTTCGTCTCGGCGTGGTAGTGGCCGAACACGAAGACGTGGCCTTCGTCGTCGGCGTAGAACTCCTCGGGCACCGCGCCGAAGGAGTCGTAGTTCGGCATCGTCCCGCCGAAGAAGTTCTTGGCCGCGTCGTCCCACCCGTGGTAGACACCGCTGTTCGGGAAGCCGGGGGTGATGTCCCAGATGAGGTCCGGCGCCATGACCTCACCGGTGACTTCGGGGGCCATCCCGGACTCGTACAGCCTGCGGATGAGGGCGAGGCTCGGGGAATCGGACATGACGTACTCCTTGCGGGGGGTGGGTGATGGGTGGAGGGGGGAGTGGGCTCGGGGATCAGGCGGCGAGGGCGGTCCGACCGGCGCGCAAGATCGCGGCCTGACGTGCGACGCGGACGCCCAGGTCTCCGCGGTGGCGATGTCCGACTTGTGGTCCGCCTCCGGGCCGGCGTCGGTCGGGCTCTGTGCGCCGGCGCCCAGGAAAAAAAGCGCAACCGGTTGATGCCGTCCTCGCTGCCCGTGGTGGAGTCCCAACCCGGCTGCGGCCCAGGCTGAGCCCGTGCATGCCGTGCTGGGCGGCCATCGTGGCGAAGTAGCCCAGGACGGACGACTCGTCGCCGTTCTTGGCGCCGGAGTTGGGGAAACCCGCGGCGAGCTTGTCCACCCGGGCCCGGGAGAACCACCGCCTGCTGCTGGCCTCGGCGAACGTGTGGAAGGCCCCGGAGGCGGTACCCATGTATGCGGGGGCGCCGGAGGCGATCGCAAACGTGCTTCTCGAATGATTTCTACGGCGGGCTCGGCTCTCCGGGCGTTTTCCTTGGGGAGCCTGCTACTGAAGGACGGCGAAGAACTTCACCATCTTGGTGAGCGCCTGATCCATGTACTCGGGAACGTCGTACATGGCGATGTGAGTCGCGCCGTCGACGACGAACAGTTCCTTCGGGCCCTTGGAAAGCTCGTAAGCCTGGTCGCTGAACACCTTTGTGTCCGCCTTGCTCCCCGCGATGAGGAGCAGCGGCTGGGTCAGCAGTTCCGGAATTTGATCGAACGCCGAGAACGCGTACATCTTGTCCATGCTGGTCAGCAGGAAACGGCCCTTCGAACGGGGATGCTGACCACGTGGGGTCCGGTAGTAGTCGTATCCCTCGCGGAGAAGGTCCGGCGTGTTGTCGTCGATCTCCTCCAGCGTTTCCGGGACGAACGGGGCGTAGACGGGCTCTGCTCCCCTCGCCTCCGCTGTGCGCTGTTGAGCGACCGTCTCCAGGGTCTTGATCTGCTCGGACACCGGAGACAGATGCCCCAGGAAGCCCCTGGAACCTTCGCCCATCGGAGCCGCGCTGACGGTGGCGACCGCCTTGAAACGGCGTTCGGTCTGCGCCACGCCGATCGCGTAACCGCCACCGGCGCAGATGCCGAAGACGCCCATCCGCTCGGTGTCCACGTACGGGCGAGTGGCGAGGAAGTCCGCCGCGCAGCGGGCGTCCTCCACTCGGGCCGTCGGGTCCTCCAGAAGGCGCGGTTCGCCGCCGCTCTCTCCCTGACAGGAGGAGTCGTAGACCACGGTGACGAAGCCCTCGGAAGCCAGCCGCTTCGCGTACTCGCCGATGGTCTGTTCCTTCACACCGCCGGCCGGATGAATTCCGACAAGGGCCGGGTATTTTTTATCCTCGTCGAAATTGTCCGGAAGGTGGAGGTGTCCCGCGATCTCTACGGCCTTGTTCCTGAATGAAACAGTCTCGACCATGGCGCCTGTCCCTTTGTCGGCCGCGATCCGCCAATCGGCGGTCCGCACACCATGATTCGCCGGTGTCGAGATGATGTCCACTCGCTATGGGGGGAAGGAATCGTCCCCTGGAAATAAATTCCCGGGTAGCGGCCCCCCCGTCTCATTCCGGGGGGTAATGCCGGCGTGCGGCATTCTGCCCCGTGCGCGGTGCGCCACCACGGTGAGCTCGGTGGACCGCAGTCACTGTCGGGACCCGTGCTCCGTACACGGCGGCATCCGTGATCACAGCTGCAGGCGTTGTCATGCCCGTCATCCTGCCTGCCACCACTGGCATCGACCGATGCAGCGGACGGACACGTCCGGGAAGCGAGCGGCGGCTGAGGCCCGGCACGACGCGATTCCGAAGGCCGTGAGCGGTACGGGGGAGGGAAGGCAGTCAGCGGTACGGGGGAGGGAGCGGAGTGCGCAGGGACGCCGAGGACCGCAGAGCGGTGAAGACCCGCTCCCGGGTGCCGCGACGGCTCGCACCCGTAGCCGGTTGTCGACGCCTTGCCGCCTGCCGACTGCCGAAGGATCCGAACCCAGGGCCACTGGTGTCCGTCGACATTCCAATCGGCCGCCGTGTCATCGAACCCGGTCGAAGGTCTTCGCGACCTTGGCGTGTCAGGATGCCGGGGACACGACCGCCATGACGTCGAACGACCGGAGCCAGCCATGATCAGCGGCGCGCATGTCATCCTCTACAGCCAGGACGCCGAGGCGGACCGCGCCTTCATCCGTGACGTCCTTGACTTTCCCGGCGTCGAGGCGGGCGGCGGCTGGCTCATCTTCAAGCTGCCCCCGGCCGAAATCGCCGTGCACCCGACCGATGGCCCGCCTCAGCACGAGTTCTACCTGATGTGCGACGACCTTGATTCCCAGCTCGGCGAGTTCCGCGCCAAGGGCGTTGAGATCACCCGCCCGGTCAGCGAACAACGGTGGGGCAGACTGACCGCCATCCGGCTCCCCAGCGGCGCCGAACTTCCGCTCTACGAACCGCTGCATCCCATCGCCCACAGCCTGTGACCCCACAGCACGCGACTCGGCCCGTCGCGCCGCGCTCAGATGCTGTGTCGACGGACCCGGCGGGAAGCACGTCGGCCCACAGGCTCTCGCCGGACACCACCCCCGCTTCCCCACGCAGGTGCCCTGCGAGACACGAGCCGAACACGGCTCAGCACCACTGTCGAAGCCACAGCCAGAAGGATCGCAGCCCTCCCGAACCCTTGATCTTGTCCTGAAGATCGTTCTGTTGGAGGCTGAGGCATGCAGAATCTGCCGACATTCGTTCTTGTTCACGGGGCCTTCGCGAACTCGTTCTCGTTCGCGCCGCTGCAGGCCGAGCTCGCCTTGCTCGGGCACCGCTCGGCCGCGGTCGACCTTCCGGGGCACGGATTCGAGGCGACCTTCCCCGCGGCCTACCAGGCTCCCCAGCTTCTCGAGGCACTCGCCGCAGAACCGGGAAGCATCAAGGGGGTCACGCTCGCCGACAACGCCGCCCGCGTGATCGAAGTCCTCGAGCGGGCCAAGAGGAACGGGCCAAGCATCCTCGTCGCTCACAGCAGGGGCGGCATCACGGCCACGGCCGTCGCCAACGCCCGGCCCGAGCTGATCGACCGGATCGTTTACGTCTCCGCCTGGTGCCCCGTCGATCTGGACGTGAGCGGCTACTACGCCCAGCCGGAGATGGCGGACGTCGACGCGGGAGCCTTCGCTGCCACGCTCGTCGGAAACCCGACCGAACTCGGTCTGCTCCGGACCAACTTCCGCACCGCCGAGCCGGCGGCCCTCGCGGCGTTCAAGCGAGCGTTCGCCGCCGATCTGACCGATGACGAGTTCCGGACCTTCCTGAACACCTTCCAGCCCGACGAGAACCTCGACGCCGGTACGTCCGCCGACCGGGCACAGGCCACGACCTGGGGCCGGATTCCCAAGACCTATGTGCGCTTGGCCGCCGATGCCAGCCTTCCGCTCGCCGTGCAGGACCGCATGATCCGCGAGGCCGACGCGCTCACACCCGACAACCCCTTCGACGTCCGGACACTCGAGGGGAGTCACCTGCGCTGGCTCGTCCACCCGAAGCCCGCCGCCCAGCTGCTCGCAAACCTCGCGGCGCGCTGACGCTCCACCGGGCGCTTGGCGGTGTCGCCGGAGGTGCGCGGGCCGGATCCCGGGAGCAGGCGCAGGCCGGCTCACCGGCGCTCCCGGGTCCAGTGGGATCCCACGGGCTCACCGCACCAGGCAGTGCGGGGGTGGCGGGCGCAGAGCTGAGCGAGCGGCAGCCGGTCCGCATCGTCACAGGTCCCAGTCTCGCCAGCCCTGCTCTTGGTTGTCGAAGTCCGATGATCCCTCCGTCATCGAGGGGCGCGAGGTCGGAGGCGGCCAGGTCAGCCTGCCGCTGAGTGCCTGCCGCGGCGCGACAAGCCGACCGCCCGACCGCGTCCGCCCCGCCGCCACCCCGTACCGTCACCCCAAGCCGTCCCCCAGAGAAAGGACCCCACGATGAACTCGTCGGACCACTCCGCATATGAACCCGCTCCGGTCGACCACCGTGCCGCGGTCGCGGCGGAGACCGCCCGATTCGTCGCCGCCCTCAAGGATGCCGATCTGACGGCCGCCGTGCCGAGCTGCCCCGGTTGGACGCTGGCGGACCTGGTCAAGCACACCGGCAGCGTCCAGCGCTGGTTCTCAGGGCTTCTGCACGCGCGCATCCAGGAGCCGCCGCGCCGGCGGGACGTGGACCTGCGGCTCCCGGAGCGGCAGGAAGATTACCCCGACTGGCTGGCCGACAGTGCGACCGTGGCCGCGCAGGCCTTCGCGGCCACGGACCCGGACCTGCCCATGTGGGCATGGGGCGTGGATCAGCACGCCCGCTTCTGGGCGCGCCGGATGCTCTTCGAGACCCTGTTGCACCGGGTCGACGCCGAACTGGCCCTGGGCCGCCGGGCCACCGTCGACCGGGCACTGGCGGTCGACGGGATCGACGAGTTCCTCGTCAATCTGCCCTTCGCCACTTCCTTCGCCCCCGACGTCGCCAAGCTGCGCGGCCCCGACCAGACGATCCGCTTCGACGCGACCGACGGTGAGGGAAGCTGGCTCGTGCGTCTGCGGCCCGACGGCTTCGGGCTCGACGCGAACGCCGGTGCTGCCGAAACCGCCGACGCGACCGTTCATGGAATCGCGGCCGATCTGCTGCTGCTCGTCTACGGCCGACTGCACCACAATGCGGCGGCCTTCACGCAAGACGGGGACAAGGACCTGCTGACTCACTGGTTCGCCAACTCCGCGTTCTAGCACTGGGTGACGTCCGGCCGATCGGCTGCTTGCAGGGGATCCCCGGCGCCGCCATGACGGGCACGCGCCAGTGCTGCGTGGTCTGCGTGAACCTTGCGGATGACGCAGGCATCGACCATGACGTGCACCACTGCCGGGGCGGTCTTCCAGGAGAGTGGGGCGGCGTGATCATGCGGACCGGCGCGGAGAGTGGGCTGCGGGGCCGTAGTCGTCGCAGCCGCTCTCCGGTACCGTACCGACTGGACGGTACGACTATGCGCCTGACGCACCGTCATGTGATCGATGAACACTGTCGATTCATCCGCCACAGGACGGAGAGCCGCTCATGACGCATGACACGGACCGCGACAGCCTCGCCCTCGCGCGCGAGACCTGGAGAACCGTCGAGCCCTACCACGGGGCGGTCTACTTCTCGCCCGAAGCCGCCGCCCAGTACGCCGAGTTGGGCGTGGACGCCAGGACGGGGTACTTCGCGTCCCGCTCGGCCGCGCTCGGCGCCGTTTCGGCGGACGTGGTGATCGCCACGTTCTACAATTTCAATCCGCAATTGGTGCGCCGGGCGATACCCTCGGCGTGGGACGTCGCCGCGCCGCAGCGGTTCGCCGCTGCCCGGCTCACAGGGATCGACGCCACGCTCCGCCGCATCCTCGGCGCGGAGATCGTCTCCTCACCGGAGATGGTCCGCGCGGCGGAACTCGCCCGTACCGCGGCTGAAGTGATGGTCAGTCACCCGCAGGGCCGCCCCCTCTTCGCCGCGCACGCCGCGCTGCCGTGGCCGAGCGAACCCCACCTCGTGCTCTGGCACGCGCAGACTCTACTGAGGGAGTTCCGTGGCGACGGTCACGTGGCGGCACTGCTGACCGCCGGACTGAGCGGGATCGAAGCTCTCGTCACGCACGCCGCCGCAGGCGACGTCGACGCAGGGGTGCTGCGCGACTCGCGGGCATGGACTGCACAGCAGTGGGGCGAGGCCGTGCAGAACCTGCGTGAGCGTGGATGGCTCGACGACGGGCCGCACTTGGCGTTGTCCGAGGACGGTGCGCGGCGCAGGGCGGAGATCGAGCACACCACCGACAGGCTGGCCGCCCTCCCCTACCTCACGCTCGGCCCTACGGCCTGCGCCGAACTGTGCTCCTTGGTCAGGCCGTTCAGCCTTGCGTTGGCCAAGGAGCTCCTACCGTGGGCAGTCGGCCGCCTGAGCGTAGAGAGCCCTTGAGGAAGCCATCGCGACCGCGCACGCCGCGGCGGCAGTCGCGCAGCAGGCGGTACGGCGTTCGACGTCGACGGCTGCTCCTCGACCCCGGACTCCAGCTTCAACAGCGGGTGCCGGGCAGTGGCCCCGACCAGCGATGGCAGCTGGTGCCGATGCGATCCGTTCCCGCCCGTCGTCAACATCCTGACGGCTGCGGAACCCCGGCGTGCGGTCGGCCGGACACCCGGCCGACCGCACGGTTGTACCGCCGAGGACTACTCCGACCGCCCGAAACCGCGGTGAAGTGGCCCAAGGCCCGCCCGGACCGGACCTCGCACGGTGGGGCTTCGGTCGAAGGCTCCTCGACGTCCGGACGACACCCGGCGGACCGGCGCACGGTGGATCTCGCGGAGCTGCCGCATGCGGTGCGTCGTCCTTCGTTCATCCGATGACCTCGTGCGAGCTTCTCGGCCGAACAGCGATTCGGTCAGCCGGCCCACCGGGAGTCGAGGGCGATGGCCTGCAGGCGGTCGAGCGTGAGCGGGGGCTGCGGTCGCGTCACGGGGCCGCCCTCGGCGTAGGAGTTCACTTCCTGGACGATGACCCGGCGGCCGTCGGGGTGGAGGGTGTCGACCAGCCACACTACGGCGGAGCCGCCCTTCTCCGACGCCCGCTTGGCCCGCTTCACCTGGGTGCCGTCGGCCAGGGTCACGGCCTGGCACTCGATGTACTGGCCGTCGCAGCCCATACGTCCTTCGAGGACGTCGCCCATGTCGTCCTGGGCATTCACCCCGATCATGCTCTTTCCACGGCCGTCGTCCCAGACCAGCGCGCCGTAGCCTTCCTGGCTCTGCTGGTCGGAGATCTTCCCGCCCCTGGGCAGCAGGGACTTGAGCACCCGGATCATCTGCCGGCCGGAGAGCGACGCGTCGGAGTCCGAGAGCGCGACGGACGGGGACGAGGCCCCGGCACCGGCGTTGACGGTCCGCGGTTCGGCGGCTGAGGCCTGCGCCGCCGCACCGAGCCCGAGAACCAGGACGAGGCCGGCGGCGACGGCCACGCGGCGGCCCGGACGACGGCGTGCGGGAGTGCTGGTGTTCATGTGGTGACTTCCTTCTCTGAAATCCGAACGCGGGTGAATCCCTGCGTCGCGGGACGGCGCGTGGTGCGAGACGCCGAACACGGTCCGGGCACAAAGGTGTCCCGGTGAACAGGCGCAGGGTGGTTGTTCCGTCCTGCCGGCCCGGCGGTCGTGCCGCCTCGGCCGGTGCGACGTCCACAGACTCCAGGAGACCGGACACCCCCGCCAACAGTCGCCGCCGAAGCCGGGACGGCGGGACCATCCCACCCCTGTTGACCTGGGGAAACAGGAGTCCCTGGGATGCCGTTCCGGGACGCGTGGACCACGCGCGCCGTGTCGGCCGGTCATCGGGCGCGGCCGACACCGCTCGTCAGCCCGTCTCCGCGTCGCCGTCGGCAGTGGTCATGGGGACCCAGCCGGCGGGTCTGCGGAACCAGTAGTGAGGCAGTCCCTTGATGCTGGTCGTACGAAACGGGCGGCCGTGGTCGTCGATGCGCACCGTGCCGCTTCGGCCCTGCGAGGACCAGTCGAGTTCGAGGTACCAGTCGCAGGTGCACGACTCGGTGCCTGCGAAGACCAGCAGAACCTCCGGCTTCTGCAGGGACACGCGGTAGGGGAAGTCAACCGCGAAGCTGGGTGAGTCGGGGCGGCCGGCCGGCATGACACGGGGCAGGGGTCTGCGCGCGTCGAGGTCGACGGCGAAGTAGCGGGGCTGAAGGGTGGCGCCGCAACCGTCGGCCATGGAGTAGGCGATGTCCCCGGGCCGGCCGGCAGGGACGGCCCGGTTGACCACACGCACATGCAGTGCCTCCAGGAAGGCGGCGGCGAAGCCGCGTCCCTGCACCGTGATCCGCACATTGGTGTCACGCCCGTGCACGGCGCCCTGGGACGCGGCCCACGGCCCGGCGTCGGCCGGGAGCGGCGGTGGCGGGACCTGCTGAGGTGGCTTGGCGATGACGTAGTCGTGGTCACACCCGAGTTCCCCCCAGACGTGGGAGTCGGCGGTCCAGGTGAGCGGGGGCGACATCGGGGTCGTACCAGCGTCCCGTTCGTTCTCCTGCGCGCCGTCGGCGCTGTGCGTGGCCGGCGCGGAGGGTTCGGTCGTGGTGATGCGGGCGGAAGCCGACGGTGGGACCGCATCGGCGGTCGCTCGGCTCTCCTGCCTGTCGCCGTCGCTGTGCGGGACCGGTGCGGAGGTGTCCGGCATGGTGACGCGGGCGGAAGCCGACGGCTCGGCACCGTCGGCAGGAGGGCCGGCCGCGGACCCGGTGAGGCCGCCGAGGGCGACGGCGAGCGACGCCGCCAGTGCCACAGCTCGCCCGGGCCGTCGTCGGCGCTGCTCGAGGCGCGGGCTCGCTTCGCTCGGCGACGCCGGCCCCGGGCGCGGGGTGGACGGCGGCATCGGTTCGGGTGCGTCGTCCGCCGGACCGCTGGGGCGCGAGTATGCCACCGCCGCCGCGCAGCCAGGGGCGCCGCCGGGCGTCTGAGCCCGCCGGGCACGGGATGGCCGGAGGCGTTGCCGTGCCGCGGCTGCCAGGATCCACCGGCGGTGCAGCTCGGCGCGTTCCTCGGGGGTGGCTCGGCACAGCGCGGCGAACTGCGCGATCCCGGTGAAGTCCGGGGGGACCGCCTCACCGGTGCAGTAGCGATGCACCGTGGAGGCAGTCATGCCCAGAGGGCGAGCCAGCGCCGCGTAGCTGTGGTTCGTGCGCTTCTTCAGACGCGTCAGCAGGAGCGCGAACTCCATTACGTCGTCCTCGTGTGCATCCATGTGGTCCGTGCTCACATCCGTCCGTCGACCGTTGCGACCCCGTCCCGATTCGCACGGCATCCAGGGCGCTCCCCGTACGTGCACGTCGATATGGCCGGGGCGGTTCCTGACCTGCGATGCGTGAGCTGCATGGCCGCCTGGGAGATCACAGGGACGTGAACCAGGTCGGGCTGTGTCCGGGCCACCGTCCGCTGGTCGCCGGTCTGGCGCCGCCTCTGTCACAGCGGGAGGACGACGCGTCCGGGGGGGCGACGGCGGCACGGACCGGTGACCCGGATGAAGCATGCCGTGCGGGCCGCTGCACCGACGGACGGAGCGAGGAGGCGGCCCGTCCGGTCGCGTGCTCGGCGCGTCACCCCTGGCCGATCGATCGATCGAGCGATCCGTCAGTCGGCCGGATAGAACTGCGCGTACCAGCGGCGCAGCGCCTTGATGCCCTTCTCGTGCGGAAGCAGGACGGGGCGGGCCCGGTGGACCTTGTGGTCCCAGATCCCGACCTCTTCGCGCACCTCGCCCAAAGCCTCCATGCGGAAGACGAGTTTGGCCAGGGGCGTCAGGAACGGCAGCCGGGCCGGTTTGCGGATGTAGTAGAGCATCCGCAGTTCGCTGATGCTGTCGTCGACGGGCGTGCTGAGGGCGATGGCGGTCACCGACAGGACGGGGCCGTGGGTACGCACCACCATGACGCCGGGCCCGTACATGAACGCGTCGAAGGTGTTGTCGATGACCCGGCCGAGGACGCGGCGGGAGATCCGGCCACGGGCCTCGGCGAACGGACCGTCCGCCCGCCAGTCCTGGACAGGGGGTTCGCTCTGGCCGTGGATGAAGTGGAAGTGGGACTCGTCGACGATGTTCTCGCGCATTTCCTGGATGTGGACGCGTGCCCGGCACGTGTCGTCGATGGGTGCGGCGTACTCCTTCGCTCCCGTCTCGGGGATCTCCGGAACCTCCCACGACGGCTCGCCCGGCCCGGCGTACACGAAGACGAGCCCGCTGTGCTCGCGGACGGGGAACCCGGCGAGGGACACATTGGGTGTGCGCACCGCGAACGGGGCTTTCACGCACCGCCCGTCGACGCCGAACCGCCACCCGTGGAAGGGGCACTCCACCGTGCCGTCCACGACCTTCCCGCCCGCCCCGAGATGCGCGCCGTAGTGCGGGCAGTGCGCGTCCCGTACGGCTGCCCGGCCGTCGCCGCCCCGGAAGGCGATGAGAGCCCGCCCGAAGTAGTGCAGGCTGACCACCTTGCCCGGTCGCAGTTCACGGCTGCGCAGCACCGCGTACCAGCCGTACGGCACGGTCGGCATCGGATACTGGTCGGCTCGGGGATCGCGCGGCAGGGCGGCCAAGTTGTCATGACTGCGACGTAAGAGCATGCGCAGATGCTAGCCGCCCGACCGTTCCCGTCGTCGTCCCGAGCGCTACCAGGCAGACCCCGGACGCCCGCAACAGGCCTGGTCACCGCCTCCGTCGTCGCGGCCTCCGTCCCGGCGTCGTCGCCACCGCCAAAGTGGGTCCTGGGGCCGCGCTCTGCGAGACCCGGCAGAGTGCAGCCCCCGCGACGGCTCGACTGCTCGTGGGGAGGGCGCGACGCGATCGCCGTGCCGGAGAGGTCGCCTAGGTGAGGGAGGCGGCGGGGGGAAGGACGAGGACCTTGCCGGAGAGCGCGCCTTCTGCGGCCTCCGCGTGCAGCGCCGGCAGCTCGGCCAGCGGCACCCGTCGAGCGATGTCGACGTGCAGCGCTCCGGAGTCGACCAGCGTCACCAGTCTCGCCAGCTGCGCGGCGTCGCTGTTGACGAAGAGGTCGACGCCGCGCACGCCGCGTTCCTCGTCGGTGGGCGCAGGCATCCACACCGTCGTGTTCACCACGATGCCGCCATCGCGGACCACCGACGTCAGCGCGGCCAGTTGCATCGGGTCGACGGGCGCGAGGTTGAGCACGACGTCGACCAGCGCGGACAGTTCGGGGACCCCGTGGCCGAACACCTCGTCGGCGCCCGCCCTCCTGACGCGTTCGCCGCTGCGCGGCCCGGCCGTGGCGATCACGTGTGCGCCGGCGTGCTTGGCCAGTTGGACGGCGTAACCGCCGACCGCGCCGCCCGCACCGTTGATCAGCACCCGCTGGCCGGCGGTCAGTTCGGCGTGGTCGAAGAGGGCCTGCCAGGCGGTGAGCCCGACCAGCGGCAGCCCGCCCGCATCGGTCAGCGGGATGCTCGCGGGTGCCGCCGTCAGCAGGTCGGCCGGTGCGAGCACGTACTCCGCCGCCGCGCCGGGGGCGGTCATCGGCAGGAAGCCGACAACCTGGTCACCCGCCCTGACCTTGTCCGCGCCCTGACCCAGTGCGTCGACCGTGCCCGCGACGTCGATGCCGGGTGTGTGCGGCAGGGTCACCGGGATGGGGCCCTGCATGAAGCCCGCGCGGATGTTGCCGTCGACCGGGTTGAACGACGTCGCGGCCACGCGGATCCGGACCTCCCCGGCCGCGGGGACCGGTTGTTCCACGTCCTCGTAACGCAAGACGTCCGGAGTGCCGTACTCATGGAAACGCACTGCTTTCATGGCGAATACCACCCTTTCGTGACGGAGAAGATGCTTCGAATTTGAATCATCGTGGGACCCGGCATGCCTCGGCTTCGAGACAATGCCTTCAGGTGTGAGGGACGACGGCCGCTAGACGGCGGTCAGGAGCCGAAGCTTGCCGTGGCTCGGGGAACCGGGCACGGCGGTGAAGACCAGCAGCGTCTGAAACTGCTCCGGATCCAACAGCATCTCGGCGTACAGCTCCAGCTCCCCCAACTCGGGGTGCAGGTAGCGCTTGAGGTCGTGATGATGGGTCACTCCCACCTCGTGCAACCGCCAGATGTTCGCGAACTCGGCACTGACCTCCAGCAGCGCCGCGACGATCTCGCCGGCCTTCCCGGTGGGATCCGCCGTGTACGCGTCCCGGATCTCCGCGGCGAAGACCCTGCCCCGTATCGGATGGTCCTCGACGGGATACAGGCCACGGACCCGCGCGTCACCGGTGAACCAGCGATAGACCAGGTAACGGGACATGCCCGAGTATCGGGTGTAGTCACCGAGCAGGGCGACCGCCGGTGGCGTCTGCAGCAACGCCTCGCCGAGCCGTGACAGCACGATCGCCGGCACGTCCGAGAGGCCGGCGACGATCCGCATCATCGTGGGACCGATGTAGTCGTCCCGCAGGATCCGCCGCGGCGCCGGGATCCCGCCCAGGACGAAGAGGTGGTCGCGCTCGCTCTGGTTGAGGCGCAGCGCCCGGGCGAGCGCGACGAGCATCCGCTCCGACGGCGCCGGACCTCGCTGCTGTTCGATTCGGCTGTAGTAGTCGGCCGACATCTCGGCCAGCGCCGCCACCTCCTCTCGCCGCAGCCCGCCGGTGCGGCGCCGCTGCCCGCGGGGGAGCCCGACATCCTCCGGCTGCAACGTCTCACGACGCGCTCGGAGAAAATCTGCCAGCAACGCCCGGTCCATCGTCCGGCCTCCTTTGTTCGACAAGGCAATCTTGGCGCGAACCGGGAACCGGATGAAGGGTAGTTCTAACCGGGGACAGGTTGTCCCTGGCTGACGAGCCTGTCCGACGCGGACGCGGCGTGAGGAGCGGGCGCCTTGCGCCCGTGTCCACGGCGCTGCCACCGCCGAGCGCGCAGGCCGTGACGGTCTGCTGCCTTCTCGAGGTACGGCTCCGCCACCGGGACAAGTCTCCTGACGCACCATCAGCTCGTCCGCACCGGTGACGGTCCGCGAGAACGCCGCCGTGCTGCCGGACGGCGCCACGCCACGGTGGTCCCGCACGACCGTGCTCTTCGACTTCGACGACGACATGTTCGCCGCCGCGAAGGGCGAGGAGGTGACCAAGGCTCTGGTCGCCCAGGGCATGGTGCCGGGATGCAGTCCCGTCGGCTGGAGCACGTTCGGCGGCGACCAATTCGCGCAGACCGTCGCGCTGGGCTGGGTGCTGGGGGATCTCGAACCGCTGCCCGGCACCGGGTCGGCGGCGTTGAACCGCGCCGTCGTCGCCAGGGTCCGCCCGGTGTGGAAGGAGCTCATGGCGTTGCCACGGGCGCAACAGCTCGCGCGCATCAACGCGATGCGCGCCGCCGCCCTCTCCTGCGAGGGCGACGCGTTCGAGGTGCTCAAAGGCGGTCCTTCGCGATGAGATGGCTGATGCTGTACGCATACTCGCGCCAGGTGCCCGCATCGCTCGCCACGGTGCTGATCAGCGCGGCGGGCGTGTGGGCGCTCACTGGGGACGGCAGCGCCGCGCCCGGTGGGTCGCAACTGCCCGCGGTCGTTCTCACCGCGGGCGCCATGGCCCTCTCGATCGGACTCGGCGGGCAGGATCTCGACCTGGACCGCACCGCCGCGATCCGCTGGGGGCCGCGCAGGGCGGCGCATGTGCTGCTCGGCGGCGCGATCGTCGGCGCCGTGTTCCTGACCGTGCAGGCGGTGGGCCAGGACCTGGCCACCGCCGCGTTCGTCGCCAGGGACTGCGCGGGACTGGCGGGGCTGGCCGCTCTCGGCGCGGCGGTCGCGGGCGGACGGTACGCCTGGGCGTTCCCCTTCACCTGGCTCGCGTTCGCGTTCCTCGCTCCGCCCTCGGCGACCGGTGTGCCCGCGAGGGCGGCGACCTGGATGTTGCTGCCGACCGGCGCCCCCGCGGCGACCTGGACGGCACTGTGCCTCGCGGTGTTCGGCACGGCGCTCTACGCCTTCGCGGGACCGGAAGCCCTCACACGGCCGGCCGTGCGACCGCTGACGCCTTCCCCGTCCCGATACGGAACGGGGCGCCGCCGTAGACAAGGGTGAGCAGGCGGCGGAACCCGTGCTGCCAGGTGGGGCACCACGGCTGCGAAACGCACCGCGGCGTCATACGGGGATGGAGATGTTCGTCACCGCCGTGGTGCGGTCCGTCCGTCGCCGCCACGGTGGTGGTGCCGGCGTGCGCCATGGCGTGCGCCTGCGTCTGGGTGCTCAGGAAGTATCCGGGCGCGTCAGGGCCGTTGATCGGCTCGATCAGGAGGTCCACGCCGGTCGCGGCTGCCCGCTCCGCGGCCCGGGCCGGATCGGCCGGTGCGAGTACGCGACCGACGTCGGCTTCGCCGCGCGGAGCCCTGCGCCGAAAAGTGGTCTTCGGCGCCTGCTGGGATGGCGTACGGTAGGGGACAACGACGCGGGGTGGAGCAGCTCGGTAGCTCGCTGGGCTCATAACCCAGAGGTCGCAGGTTCAAATCCTGTCCCCGCTACTGTCGAAGAGGGCCCGGATCCACACGATCCGGGCCCTTTCGCGTTCCCTGGACGATCCTCACGGGATCCGGCCTGAGGCTGAACGCCCGAGCAGCCACGTTGCGCTCGGCGAGACACACGGGGTCGGCTCGACCAGGCGAGCCACTGCCGGCACCCGCCGTCCACCCTGATCGCCTTCCTGCTGTGCCTCGTCTATCTGATCGAGCCGGTGTCCGAGCTGATCGACGCCGTGACCTCGTCACCCCCGTGCACATCGCTGGCTGGGAGTAGGTCACGCGGTATTCGGCCAGGTCCGATGGCTTTGTGCCATTCGTCGGCAACCCATCTCCCACATCACCGGGGTCCGGCTACACAAGAGTGCTGGGGCGGCGAAGTGCCGTTGCCGTGTACTGGTGGCCGGTCGGTGGGGGAGGTCTGGACGGTTGCTGACCATCAATGTGGCGGTGCTGCTCGCAGTCATCGTGGTCTGGCGGCTGCGGCGGCGTACGGAGGCCCGCAGCCGTTTCGACGAGAAGCTGACGGTCGTCATCGTCTTGGCGCTGGGGGTCCTGATCGCACCCACCAGGGCGGGTCAGGGGATCTTGAACGTCCTGGGGCAGCTCGCGAGCGGCGTCACGCAGGCCAGCCGGTGAGCCCCCACACGGGCAAGCGCCGGACGGCGACCAGGCGTGCGTCCGCGCGGCGGCGCACCCGCAGGCCGGGCAGGGGGCGGCAGCGCGCGGATGACCGTCTGATCGGCATCGTGGTGGCCGCCCTCTTCGCGGCCGCCCTCGTGGTGACCGTGGTGAACTGGCTGCTGGCTCACTGGTGGATCCTGGCCGTCGTCGGCGCGCTCGCGGCGTTGGCCGGCGGCGGCCGGCTGTACCACAGGCAGCAGGAGGCGCGGTGGGCAGCGGTCCGCACGCAGGGCCTGCGTTACGGCCTGTCCCAGCTGGACGCCCTCCATCACACGCAGTTCGAAGACGCGGTGCGCGACCTGCTGCGTCGCGACGGCTGCCGGGACGCGACCCGTGTGGGTGGTGGCGGCGACCTGGGCGCCGACGTGAAAGCCACGGACCCCTACGGGCGGCGCTGGGTGATCCAGTGCAAACACCGGCGCAACGGTCTCGCCGGCTCCGCCGTGGGCACGCCGGACCTCCAGGTCCTCAACGGCACCGCCCGTCAGGTCCACGGTGCCGACGTGGCGGTCATCGTGACCAACGGCCGGGTCACCGCACCCGCCGTGAACTTCGCCGAGCAGCAGCGTCTCCACGTCGTCGACCGCCAGACGCTCGGAATCTGGGCATCCGGCTCACGCCCGCTGTGGGAGCTGCTCCGCGCCGTCCCTCCGCCTCGTAGGCCGACGGCTCTCTCGTGAAGCCGCCGACGGTCGGGCTGTCGTCAACGTCGCCGCCGCCTACGCCTATCCCGGTGATCTCCGGCCCGGTGGCCTCCAGGAAGGTGTGCCCGACGCCAGACTCGCGGTCGTGGCCGACCCGAACACCCATGACCGCGATCCTGAGGGCTCGACCGGCGGAGCAGGCAGGACGGCTGCCGGTACCGGCCGGGTCCGCTTCCCGCTGGTGCGTTGGGCACTCGCCCCGCGCACGACGTGGCACGCGCGGCGCCTGGCCGCCGACTTCGGTGAGGGGATGGACGCCAGGACCGCGTGGGTGATGGCGCGCCTGGGCCGTCACCCTGACGAGCGCGGCTACGCCATGACTCACCTGGAGGACGAAGGCCGCACCGCGGACCGCACGGGGGCGCGCACGGGATATACGACAGGTGGGCGGCCCACAGGGTGATGCCGGGGTCGGTGTGCGCGCACGCGTCGCCGCGGAACGACCGCATCTCCTCCCACAAGTGGGTCACCGACTGTGGCTACTGACCGTCGCGCTCCCTCCGTCGGGCCTCCCGGGTGCCTTGCCCGGGTGCCCGGCGACGTCGCCCAGGTCATGGACGACTGCGGGCAACTCGACCTCGACGAGATCGACTTCGCGCTCGTGGAGCATGACACGGGGCGTACCGGTTCAGACGCTCGGTGCGGGCGTAGCGCCTCCCCCCAGCACCCGCCCGAGGAAGCCGCGCAGGTACCCCGCGACGACGTCCAGGTGGCTCTCCAGCAGGAAGTGGCCGCCGTTGATCAGGTGCACTTCCGCGTCCTTGGCGTCGCGGGCGAAGGCTCGCGCGCCGGCCGGGCCGAAGATTTCGTCGTTGCGGCCCCAGACGGCGAGCACGGGGACCTCGCTGGTGCGCAGGAATTCGTGCAGCAGGGGGTAGAGCGGGCGATTGTTCTGGTAGTCGCGGAACAGCGCCAACTGGACCTCGTCGTTGCCCTCGCGGGAGACGAGAGCGAAGTCGTGCTCCCAGGTGTCCGGGCTGACCAGGCTCGGATCGGGCACGCCGTGAACGTACTGCCAGCGGATGGCGTCGACGCTCAGCGCGGCGCGGACGGCGGGTTCGGTGTCGGGACCGGGATTCGCCCCGTACGCCCAGACATCGGTCCAGAACGACTCGACGAAGCCGTCCTCGTAGCCGTTGCCGTTCTGGGTGACGAGGGCGGAGATCCGTTCGGGGTGCTGGAGCGCGAGGCGCCAGCCGATGGGGGCGCCGTAGTCCTGGACGTAGAGGGCGTAGCGGTCCAGGCCCAGGTGGTCGAGCAGTCCGGAGGTGAGTTCGGCGAGGGCGTCGAAGGTGTAGGTGAACTCTCCCACGAGGGGGGCGTCGGAGTGGCCGAAGCCGAGGTGGTCCGGCGCTATGACGTGGTAGTCGTCGGCGAGCAGCGGGATGAGCTCGCGGAACATGAACGAGCTGGTCGGGTAGCCGTGCAGCAGGACGATCGCGGGGGCGTCGGCGGGGCCGGCTTCACGGTAGAAGGTCTCGTGGCCGTCGACGGTGGCGGTCCGGTGGTGCACCGAGCTCATGTCTAACCCTTTCAAGTCATTGATCTGGTTAGTTCCTCGTCATGCAAGCACGGGGTGGGCTAACCTGTCAAACGACGTAATCCGGTTAGAAGGGAGTGACCTCGATGGACACGCTGCTGGACCTGCTCAACAGCCGGCCACTGGTCGACGGCGAGGAACAGGACGCGCTCGGCGACCCTGCCGGAGGCAGACGCTGGGCGCGGGAGCACGGCGGCGAAGGCAGCCTCGCGGAACTGGCGCTGCTGCGCGAGACGCGGGACATCCTGCGGGACGTAGTGCGCGGAGAACGCTCGCCCGCCGGGCTGAGCCCGCTGCTCGAAGGGGTCCATCAGATTCCGGAGATCACTTCGGAAGGCCTTCAGTGGACGGTCGAGGCTCCGCCGCACGCCCGGCTGGCCGTCGAGGTGGTTCTCGCCTGGGCCGCCACCGAGAAGCACATGCCCGGCCGGCTGCGCCCCTGCGCCAACGGCGCGTGCCAGTTGTTCCTGCTCGACCGCAGCCGTGCCAACCGTGCCCGCTGGTGCTCGATGGCGGTGTGCGGCAACCGCGAAAAAGCGCGCCGCCACTACGAACGCACCCGCTGACGCGCCCCCCAAGCGCCGCCGATCGGCCTAAGGATGCGATGCCGGGCGATTCATGGTGTTCTGTCGGAATGAGTGTCACCCGGACAGGTGAATCTTCCGCCGACACCGCACCCGACCCCCGCCGCTGGTGGGGCCTGGTGATCATCGCCCTCGCCCAGCTCATGGTCGTCCTGGACGCGACGATCGTGAACATCGCGCTGCCCTCCGCGCAGGAGGACCTGGGCATCTCCGACGGCGACCGTCAGTGGGTGATCACCGCCTACACCCTGGCCTTCGGCGGGCTTCTGCTGCTCGGCGGCCGTATCGCCGACCTGGTGGGCCGCAAACGCACCTTCGTGATCGGTCTGGTCGGCTTCGCGGCGGCCTCCGCGCTCGGTGGGGCGGCCACCGGATCGGGCATGCTGTTCGGCGCCCGCGCCCTTCAGGGCGCCTTCGCGGCCGTACTCGCCCCCTCCGCGCTCAGCCTCCTGACCACGACGTTCACCGACCCCAAGGAGCGCGGCAAAGCCTTCGGGATCTACGGCGCACTCGCCGGCAGCGGCGCCGCGATCGGCTTCATCGTCGGCGGTCTGCTCACCGAGTACCTCGACTGGCGCTGGTGCCTGTACGTCAACGTGCCCATCGCCGTCATCGCCGTGGTCGGCGGCCTCGTACTGCTCCACGACCGCCCCGGCCACGCGGACGTCCGGCTCGACGTGCCCGGCGCGGTGCTGGGCTGCGGCGGCCTGGTGGCGATCGTCTACGGCTTCAGCGAGGCCCAGCCGCGCGGCTGGACCGACCCCCTGGTGCTGGGGCTCTTCGCGGGCGGGATCGTCCTGCTCACCGTCTTCGTGTGGTGGCAGACGAAGGCGCGGGTGCCGCTGCTGCCCTTGCACATCATCAAGGACCGCAACCGCGCGGGCTGCTTCCTGACCATGGGCCTGGCCATCATCGGGATGTTCGGCCTGTTCCTGTTCATGACCTACTACCTCCAGGTCATCCTCGGCTATTCCCCCGTGAAGACGGGCCTCGCCTTCCTCCCGCTCACCGTGGCGATCATCATCGGCTCCACCCAGATCTCCGCCCGGCTGATGAACCGCGTGGCGCCGCGCATGCTGATGGTCCCCGGCATGCTCCTCGCCTCGGGCGGCATGGTGATCCTCACCCAAATGACCGTCCACTCCTCCTACACCGGCGAGATCCTGCCCGCGCTGCTGCTGATGGGCCTCGGCATGGGCCTGACCTTCATGCCGGTCTTCGCCACGGCCACCGCCGGGGTTGCTCCGCAGGACGCGGGCGTCACCTCTGCCACCGTCAACACCTCACAGCAGGTGGGTGGGTCCATCGGTACGGCGCTGCTCAACACGATCGCCACCACCAGCAGCGCCGCCTACCTCTCTGCCCATCTGACCGGCCCCGCGCGCCGGGCCCAGGTCGCGGCCGAGGGCACCGTGCACGGCTACACGGTGGCCATCTGGTGGGCCGCCGGCATCATGCTGCTGGCCGGCCTGGTGGCGGGTCTGATGGTCACCACCGGCCCTCCGAGGCGTGCCCCGGCGGAATCAGCCGTACCGGAGTCGGTGGGCTGACGGCATCCGGCCCCGGCAGACTCGCCGCGGACGTCCTGACGGGCGACCGTGCCGGACGCCTTGCCCGCCGCCGAACCGTCCACATGCCCGGTGCGGCGCGCGACCCCCTTCGCAGTGATCTTCTTGCCCGTCGGCGGCCCTCGGCGTCCTGCCGACCTTCGCCGTGCCGCTGATCACCGGCATCCGGGCCGCTCCGGGCGTCACGCGTGGCGACGGTCACCGCCGCCGACACCCCCGCACGCAGTGAGGCAGTACCGCCACTGCCCTGTATCCGCTAACATAGAACAATTAGATAGATGAATAGCCTAGTAATGGCGAGGAGTGGCCGTGGACTTCGGGCTGACCGATGAGCAGGAGCTGTTGCGTGCGACGGCTCAGAAGTTCGTCGCCGACGTGTGCCCGGCCGAGAAGGCCAAGCAGTGGGACGAGGAGGGCGTCGTACCGCCCGAGCTGTTTCGAGGTATGGCCGAGCTGGGGTGGTTCTCGCTCCCGTTCGCCGAGGACGAGGGCGGTGACGGTGGCGGACCGCTGGAGCTCGTCCTCATCGCCGAGGAGCTCGGGCGGGCCAGCTTCGACGTGGCCATGTGCTACATCGGGGTGCTCATCCCCGGCATCACGGTGTTCCGCTGGGGCAGCGAGGCACAGCGCGACTTCATCCGCGAGCAGGTGATGACGGGCCGCCACCGGCTCGCCGTCGGCCTCAGCGAGCCGGACAGCGGGTCCGACGCCGCGGCGCTGCGGACCACCGCCGAGGACCACGGGGACGACTTCCTCGTCCGCGGCCAGAAGGCCTGGTGCACGGGCGGCGGCCTGCCGGACACGACCATCGCCACGTACGTGCGGACCGGGCCCCGCGAGCCCAAGCACGGCGGCATCAGCCTGCTGCTCGTCGATCCCGCGACCGAGGGCGTCGAGGTCCGCCGGACCCCGACCCTGGCCCGGCACATCCTCGGCACCAACGAGGTCTTCTTCAACGACGTCCTGGTGCCGAAGGAGAACCTCGTCGGCCCGCGTGACGAGGGCTGGAAGGTGATGCTCTCCAACATCGAGCTGGAGAAGGTGATCATCAGCGGGGGCTATCTCGGCGCCGCGCAGGCCACGCTCGACGAGATGCTCGACTACGCCCGCAACCGGCATGCCTTCGGCCGGCCGATCGGCAACTTCCAGGCCCTCGCGCACGCCATGGCCGACCTGCAGACCGAGATCGACTCCGCCCGGCTGCTCGCTCACCGGGCGGCCTGGCTGCTCGCCCAGGGCAAGCCCTGCACGCGGGAAGGGTCGATGGCGAAGCTGAAGGGATCGGAGACGTACGTGGCGGCCGCCCGGCTCGGGATGCAGGTCTGCGCGGGGCACGGTTTCTCGACGGAGAGCGTGATGAGCTTCCGGTACCGGGAGTCGATCGTGGCCACGATCTCCGGGGGCACGAGTCAGATCCAGCGCAACGGCATAGCGCGCAGCATGGGGCTCAGGTCGTA
Organism: Streptomyces sp. LUP30; assembly: GCF_001746365.1. GTDB lineage: Bacteria > Actinomycetota > Actinomycetes > Streptomycetales > Streptomycetaceae > Streptomyces. The sequence goes on along the minus strand of NZ_MJAJ01000002.1, from coordinate 286,371 downwards.
CTGAGCCCCGCCGCCCGACCTGGTTCAGGTCCTGCTGGTCCCGCCGCCCCGGCCTGCCGGCTGTTCCTACCGCGCCTCGCCGTCCTGACCGGCCAGCCACTCCTGGTGCCGTGCGAAGTGGCCCCGGTCCCGGGTCACCCAGATCCCCGAGACCCGGGCCAGCACCGCCCGCGTCGGCAGCAGCACCATCTCGCCGGCGATGTACCAGCGCCTGCCCTCCCGCTTCTCCACCCAGGCCCGGACCTCCAGCGGCCGCTGTACCGGCACCGGCTTCACGAAGCTCACGGTCAGTTCCGCCGTCACGCTCAACACCCGGTGCAGCAACGGCAGATGGCCGAGGCAGTCGTCCAGCACGGCCGCGGTCCAGCCGCCGTGCGCCACTTCGGGCCCGCCCTCCTGGTCTCGCGGGCAGGACAGCTCGAACCGCGCCGACCCGTCCTCGTCCAGCCGCTCCTTCTCCACTCCCAGCCGGCAGGAACCGGCGGCGCGGCACGCCCCGCAGAGGGCCACCCCGCCGGGGGTCCGGGGCGGCTCATGGAAGTCGGCCCCCGGCCAAGGCCCGGTCGGTGGCGTGGTGGACATGGTGTGACTCCTCTTGTCGTGCGTCGGAGTGTCAGACAGGGGGTTCGGACATGAGGGCTCAGACATGAGGGCTCAGACTTCGGGTACTTCGGGTGTCGGAGATCGAGGTGTCAGACATCGGCGAGCAGCGGGCGCAGCTTCCCGGCGATGAGCTGAACCTGCCGGGCCACCATGTCCTCGGGCATCCCGGCCAGCGAGGCCCACAGGAACACGCCCTCCACCGGCAACCCTGCCACGTACGCCTTGACGGCACCGGCGACGTCCTGCGGGGTGCCGTACAGGAACCGACCCACCCCGGTCGCGCTCAGTCCCGTCTCCCGCCACTTCTCGGGGTCGATGGGGCGGGGGAGCGGCTGGTCGGTGCCCTCCACCATGTACCGGCGGTAGCTGTCCCACTGGTACGCCAGGTGCCTGCGCACCACCGGCCAGTCGCCGTCGGGGTCCTCGGTGACGAACGTGGTGAACGAGCCCTGCATCCGGCCCGCCGCCACGTCGTACCCGCTCTCGGCGAGCCCTTCCCGGTACGGCGTCAGCAGGGCCGGGTCGAGCGACAGCAGCCCTGTGCCGAGTCGGCCGGCCCGGCGGGCGCCCTGCGGGCCCTGGTAGCCGAGCCAGATCGGGAGCGGATCCTGGACCGGGCCCGGGGTGACCAGGGATTCGGCCCACAGGCCGCGGATCTCCCGTACCCGCCGATCGGTGGTGGTGTAGCGCCTGGAGAGATCGGCGTCGTACAGCCGGTACTCGGGCACCCGGTAGCCGGTGCCGAGCCCGAGGTCCAGACGGCCGTCGCTGATGATGTCCACGAGCGCGGCCTGTTCGGCGATCTCGGGGGCCGCGTGCAGCGGTGCGGGGATGACCGCGGTGCCCAGGCGGACGCGGCGGGTGCGGGCGGCGGCCGCGGCTGCCATGGTGAGCGGCTGGGGGAGATAGCCGTCCTCGAAGCCGTGGTGTTCGGAGAACCAGACCGAGTCGAGGCCGAGGCGGTCCGCCTCCTCGCACATCTCCAGGGCGAACCCGTACACCCGCGACCAACTCTGCCGCCATGGCGGCGGGTTGCGCAGGTCGAAGTAGATGCCCACCTTCACGAGGAACCTCCCGCTGCTGTGGTGTCGGCCAGCCGGATCGTCGCGTGCGCGACGTCCACTCCGTCCCCGGGTGCCAGGAGCCGTACCGGGCGCAGTTCCAGCGCCTCGATCTCGGGGTGGTCCTCGACCATCGCCGAGATGCGCAGGACGGTCTCCTCCAGGGCCGTGAGGTCCACTCCCGGGCCCCCGGTCCGGCCGTCCAGCAGTGGGGCGGCCCGCAGCGAGCGGACCATCTCCCGGGCGTCGCGGTCGCTGAGGGGGGTGACGCGGTGGGCGACGTCCGCCATGAGGTCGGCGTAGTCCCCGGTGAGGCCGAAGGCGACCACCGGGCCGAAGACGGGGTCGGCACGGACGGTGAGGAACGCGTCCGGTCCACCATCCGATCCGGGGCCCGGTTCGCTCCCGCGTACGAGGATCCCGTACGAGGCGAGCAGTTCGGCGGCGGCCGTCGCCGGGACCGGCCCTGGGGCACAGGAGGCGATCAGCGTGCGGGCCCGCTCGGCGTCGACTCCCGCGAGGTCGGGTACGACGCCCGCGGGGGTGCTGCGCCAGGTCTGGTAGGCCGCCGCATGTCCGAGCGAGGTGGCAGCGGCCTCGGGGAACGTGTACGTCGGTACCACCAGGTCGCCCCGGTGCAGGAGGTCGGCGACGCCCGCACCGCCCAGGAAGCTGGCCAGCACGGGCTTGTCGGGCCGGGCCGCGGCCGCGTCCAGGATCGCCGACGCCACCTCGTCGGGCTTGTCCGCCAGCGGTGGCATGAACAGGACGACGGCCGCGTCGATGCCGTCGTCCGCCAGGGCGGCGTCCAGCGCCTGCCGGTAGTGGGCGGCGGTGGCGGTGGGTGTCAGGTCGATCGGGTTGGAGACGTCGGCGTGGGGCGCGAGGGCCGGACGGAGCGTCTGCCGGGTGCGCTCACCGAGCGCGGGCACGCACAGGCCGCTCGCCGCGCACGCGCCGACCGTCAGCGCCGCCGGGCCGCCCGCGTTGGTGATCACGGCGACCCGGTCGCCGGGCGGGGGAGGCTGGTGGGCGAGCAACAGGGCGACGTCGAACAGCTCTTGGAGGCTGCGGGTACGGATCACACCGGACTGGGCGAACAGCGAGCTCACGGCCGAATCCGCGTGGCCCGGATGAACCGCGACGATGGGTTTGCGCGGTGCGACCCGGCGGGCGACGCGGGCGAACCGGCGCGGGTCGCCGAAGGTCTCGACGTGCAGCAGGATCACCGACGTCCCCGGGTCCTCCTCCCACCACTGGAGCAGTTCGTCGGTGGAGACGTCGACGGCGTGGCCCACCGACACGAAGCCCGAGAAGCCGAGCCGCAGCCGCCGGGCGAAGTCGAGCACCGCCAGCCCGAGCGGCCCGGACTGGCTGGACATCGCCACCCGGCCGGGCGTCGGCAGGGCGGGCGAGAAGGTCGCGGCCAGCCGCGCCGCGGGGGTCGTGTTGACCACGCCCATGCAGTTCGGGCCCACCAGCCGCATTCCGGAGGCGCGGGCGAAACGCGCCAGCTCCAGCTCGCCGGCTCGTCCTTCGACTCCGGTCTCTCCGAAGCCCGTCGAGACGACGACCACCGCTTTGACCCCGACCTCCGCGCACTCCCTCACGACACCGGGCACGGCCTCGGCGCGCACGGCCACCAGCGCCAGGTCCGGCGGCTCGGGCAGGTCCCGCACGCTTGCGTACGCCCGCGCCCCGGCGATCTCCGCGGCCCGCGGGTTGACGGGGAAGACACTGCCGGCGAAGCCGCCCCGCAGCAGGTTGGCGACGATCTCGTGGCCGATCGTCAGCGGGTCGCGGTTGGCGCCGATGACGGCGACGGAGCGCGGTTCGAGCAGGGGTCTGAGCGAGCGCCGTACGGCCGTCTGCTCGCGACGCTCGGCCCGCGCCACGGCCTGGGCCTGCGGGTCGACGGCGATCTCGAAATGGATGATCTGGCCGGGCGGACCGGCTTGTGTCCGGTAGCCGGAGCCCAGGAACACGTTGATCATCCGGGCGTTGTCGGCGAGGACGTCGGCTTCCAGCACCCGGATGCCCCGTGCTCGCGCGGCGGCGGCGATGTGCTCCAGGAGCAGCCTGCCGAATCCCTCGCTCTGGTGGTCGTCCCGGATGGTGAACGTGACCTCGGCGTGTTCCGGTTCCTCCGGGTCGCGGACGTAGCGCACCAGGCCGGCGATCTCGTCACCGGCCAGGGCGACGAGTGCCAGCTCGTTGAGGTAGTCCACGTGGGCGCCGCGCCGGATGACGTCGTCGCGGGCGCGGACCACCGGGCCGAGGGAGCGGTAGGCCAGGGTGGCCCGGGACAGGGTGCCGACGAAGGCGACCAGGCGGTCGGCGTCCTCCGGCCGGATGGGCCGGACGAAGGTCGACCGCCCGGTCCTGACGAGTCCGGGCCGTTCCAGGTCTTCGGGATACGAGGGGTACGGGGGAGTGGTCACCGCAGTGGTTCCGCCGGCGCCGCTCAGACGGCCGCCTCCTGGGGAGTCTGCTCCGGCAGGCGGAAGAGTTCGTTGAAGGTGCCGCGTGTGACGCGCTCGCGGATGTCGTCCGGCACGCCGTCGAACAGGTCGTGGAGCGTGGACTGGGTGTGGCCGTAAGTGCCTTCCAGGTGGGGGTAGTCGTCGCCCCACATCACGTTGCGGTAGCCGGTCGACTCGACGATCTCCACCGAGCTCTTGTCGTGCTGGAAGGAGGCGTACACCTGCTGCCTGATGATCTCGCTGGGCAGCCGGCTCAGCTTCGGCCGGACGAACATGCCGTGCTGGCGGTAGGCCTCGTCCATCCGGTCGCCGATGGCCGGCATCCAGCCCGCGCCGCCCTCCGCGATGAGGATCCTCAGGTCGGGGTGGCGGTCCAGCGCGCCGCCGGCGACCATGTGGGACACGACGCGCATGCCCGGGTACGTGGTCTCCATGTAGTTGACGACCGCGCCGCCGGGTCCGCGGAAGACGACGTTCTGCGCGCCGGTGCCGATGTGGAAGCCGAGCACCAGTCCCGCCCGCTCGACCGCGGTCCACAACGGCTCCCAGCGGTCCAGGGCGTACTCCTCGCCCGGTCGTGTCGAACACGGCAGGAAGACCGCCTTGAAGCCCAGCTCCGCCACCCGCTCGACCTCGGCGACCGCGTCGTCGATGTCGGCCGTCGAGACGCACGCGGTGGTGATGACGCGCTTGTTCTTGCTGAGGATCTCCTCGTGGGCCCAGTCGTTCCAGGCCCGCACCGTCTCCCGGGCGAGCTCCCGGTCGGTGATCGACACGAGCCAGAACCCCATGGAGGGGAAGGCCAGTTGACCCCACACGCCCTCCTGGTCGAGGTCCTTGAGCCGGACCTTCAGGTCCCAGGCGCCCGGCGGACGCATCGCGTCCATGAAGTCGCCGAGCTGCCGGTCGATGCGCTCGCCGTCGATGTAGAGCATCTCGTACTTCTCGCCGCGCTCGCTGCGCGGCGCCCGTGTGCCCAGCCGCGCGGACAACCGCGCGGTCCACACGTCGGCGGGCTCCATCACATGGGAGTCCCCGGAGTTGACCCAGATCTTCGTCATGACACTCCTTCGGGTCAAGGCTGCACGCATCAATGGATGCAATCAGTTAGCGATTTTAGTTGTATGGTCGGCTGAAGGGAAGGCCGGGCCGTGAAAGATCAGCTCCGGCGCCGCTCGATCTCGTCCGCCAACTGCGGCAGCACCGCGAACAGGTCCCCGACAACGCCGTGGTCGGCGAGCTCGAAGATCGGTGCGTCGGCGTCCTTGTTGACGGCGACGATGGTCTTGGACGTCTGCATGCCCGCCCGGTGCTGGATCGCGCCGGAGATGCCGGCGGCGAGGTAGAGCTGGGGGGAGACCTGGGTGCCTGTCTGGCCGACCTGGTGGCTGTGCGGGTACCAGCCCGCGTCCACGGCCGCGCGGGACGCCCCGACGGCCGCACCGAGCGCGTCCGCGACCCGCTCGATGAGGGCGAAGTTCTCGGCGCCGTTCACTCCGCGACCGCCGGACACCACGATGTCGGCCTCGGCCAGCTCGGGCCGGTCGCCGCGTTCCCGCGGTGTGCGGGACAGGACCCGGACGGCCTGCGAGGGCGGCCCGAAGGTGACGTCCTGTTTCTCTGTGACGGGTTCGGCGGGGGCGGCCTCGGGGGCGGTGGCGTTCGGCTTGACCGTGATCACCGGCACGCCCTGGGTGACGTGCGCGGTGACCTGGTACGTCGCGGCGAACGCCGACTGCTCGGTGACCGGCCCGCCGGGTCCCGCGGTGACATCGACGGCATCGGTGATGAGTCCGGAGCCGAGCCGCAGCGCGACCCGTGCGGCGATCTCCTTGCCGTCCGGCCCGGACGGCAGCAGGATCGCGGCCGGGCCGGTGCGCTCGGCGAGCTGTGTGAGGGCGTCCACGACCGGGGTGACGAGGTACTCGTCGACCTCGGGGGCGTCCACGACATGGATCTTCCGGGCGCCGTACCGGCCGAGAACCTCGGTCGCGCGGTCCGCGCCCGGCCCCAGGAAGACGGCCGAGGGTTCGCCCAGGCGGCGGGCCAGGGTGAGCAGTTCGAGGGTCGGCTTGCGTACGGCACCGTCGACGTGGTCGACGAGGACGAGGATCTCGGCCACGGTGATGCAACTCCTTCGGCAGATATTTCGGGGCGGGGGGTCAGATGAACTTCTTGACCGTGAGGAACGCGGCCAGTGCGATGCCGCCCGTTCCCTCGTCGGCGACGATCTCGCCCTTGGTGCGCGGCGGGCGCCGGGTCGCGGTGTCCACGGCCGACCGGGCTCCGGCCGCGCCGACCTGTGCGGCCTCGATGCCGAGCTCGGCGAGGCCGAGAGTCTCGACCGGCTTCTTCTTCGCGGCCATGATCCCCTTGAAGGAGGGGTAGCGGGCGTCCCCTGAGCGGTCGGTCACCGAGACGACGGCGGGCAGGGCGCCCTGGATCCGTACGGTCGCGCTGTCTCCCTCGCGGCGCCCGGTGACGGTTCCGTCCTCGATCTCCAGGTCTTCGAGATGGGTGACGGCCGGGACGCCGAGCCGCTCGGCCAGCAGCGCGGGCAGCACGCCCATGGTGCCGTCCGTCGAGGCCATCCCGCACAGCACGAGATCGAAGCCGTGCCGCTCGATCGCCCTGGCCAGCACCAGTGACGTACCGAACGCGTCGCTGCCCTCGATGCCCTCGTCGCTGACATGGATCGCCGAGTCACCGCCCATGGCCAGGGCCTTGCGCAGGGCGTCACGCGCGTCGTCCGGTCCGACGGTGAGATAGCTGATCTCCGCGTCGGCGTCCGACTCGGCCAGGCGCAGTGCCTGCTCGACGGCGTACTCGTCGAGTTCGGACAGCAGTGAGTCGACCGACGTCCGGTCGGTGGTGCCGTCCTCGGTGAAGGTGCGGTCCGCCGTGGCGTCGGGCACGTGCTTCACGCAGACAACGATCTTCACGACAGCCCTCCTGTGGTTGAATGAGTTCTAATAGTTAACTATATAGATCGATGGAGCGCGAGTCTCGCGTCTAATCCGTCCAATTGGTTGACTGATTGCGCTGATAGCTGGAAGATCTGGGCACTGAGCCGCGAGGAGGCGCCATGGTCGGTGACAGGGACACCGCTGACAGGTACTTCGAGCCCCAGGTGGAGACCATGCCGCGCCAGGAACTGCGCGCGCGGCAGGAGGAACGACTCCTGGAGCTCGTGGAGTACGCCTACGCCAACTCGGTGTTCTACCGCGAGCTGTGGGACGAGCACGGGGTCCACCCCCGCGACATCCAGTCCCTGGCGGACTTCCGGGCACGCATCCCGTTCATCACCAAGGACATGATCCGCGCCTGCCGCAGCCGTACCGGCGATCCCTTCGCCGGCCTGCTCTGCGTCCCGGTCGAGGAACTGACCTCGGTCTCCTCCAGTTCCGGCACCACCGGCGACCCGGAGTTCTTCGCCGAGATCTGGCAGGACGCCCCGCCCCTGGTGACCGCACAGGTAAGGGACCTGTGGGAGCTGGGCCTGAGACCCGGCGACCGGGTCCTGAGCCCGCCCGGCACCTTCCGCAACTTCATGGACGCCGGCTTCCAGGCGCTGGGTGCGGTGGTCATCGAGGTCGACACCTGGATGGGCAACATGACCGAGGTCGTCGAGGCGCTGCGCACCTACCGACCCGCCTACCTGCAGATGATGTATCCGCAGATGGTGGAGCTGGAACACCTGTCCGAGACGACCGACCTGAGGGAAGCCTTCTCCTCCCTCAAGGGAGCCTCCTGCGCCGGCCAGCCCCTCAGCCGGAAGATGCGCGAGCGGATCCGCGGCGACTGGGGCATCGACGTCTACGAGTACACCAGCGCCGCCGACACCGGCACCGCGTGGGAGTGCCGCGAGCACGACGGCTTCCACCTCTGGGAGGACACCGTCTTCGCCGAGTGCGTCGAGGTCGACGAGCACGGCTGGCACGACGTCCCCGAGAGCGACCTCGGCGAACTGGTCGCCACCGACCTGGACAACCGGGCCGCGCCGCTGATCCGCTACCGCAGCGAGGACCTCGTCCGCCTCTCCCGCGACACCTGCGGCTGCGGGCGCACCCACGCACGCATGTGGGTGGCCGGACGGCGCGGCGACGAGACGGTGGTCCAGGGGCGCTCCGTCGTCCTGCGGGACGTCTGGCAGGCGGTCGAGGACCAGCCGGAGACCGTCGCGGGCGTCTTCCAGATCGTCCGGGACCGGCGCGAGGTCGACGAACTGCGGCTGCGCGTCGGCTACGACCCCCATCTCACCGGCGACGTCGACGCCCTGGCCGGACGTCTGAGCGAGGCCGTGCGCGAACGGACCGGAGTCAAACCGGTGCTCGACATGCGCACCGAGGAGGACCTGTTGAAGACCATGACCAGCGTCGCCAAATTCCCCCGGGTGGTGAAGACCTGATGGCCCGCGCCGACACCCTGGCCCGTGCCAGGACGCTCGACCGGCCCGAACTCGCGTACCTCCTGCGCTTCCCCACCGCCGACGGCATGCGGGACCTGGAGCTGACCTGGGCGGAACTCGCCCGCGACACCGAGTGGGCCACCGCACGGCTGCGCGAACACGGCCTCGCCGCCGGGCAGCGGGCCCTGCTCACCGCCTCCGGCTTCGAGGGCTTCTGGGGACTCGCGGTCATCGGCGCCCTGCGCACGCTGAAGGTGCCGTACGGCATCGCCGAGGCGATGGGCTGGGACCACCGCCGCACCGCCGTCTTCCACCGCGAACTGACCCCGCACGCGGTCATCGGCCTGTCGGCGGAGACGCTGGAAGGGCTCGCCGGCACGGCCGACATCGGTGAGATGTTCCGGTCCACGCCCGTCGTGCTGGCCCGGCCCGCCGCCGTACCCCTGCTGCGGGCGGTGGGGGTGGCCGCCTCCGTGATCTCGGCGGTGGGACCGGCTCTCGCGCTGGAGTGCCCCGAGCGGAGCGGCGCCCATGTCAACGCCGCCGAATGGCGGTTCGGCGAGCGGGACGGACAGCTGACCGTGGCCGCGGGGGAGGGCCGCACCTCGCCCCTGCCCGAGACACCGCTCGGCGTCACCGGACGCGTCGTCGCGGGCCGCTGCGGCTGCGGCAGCGACAACCCGCGAGTCCTGCTCGCCCAGGCCAACTGACCTTTCCGATGGAGGAATCGAGCATGTCTGAAGGAGTGGTCGAAGGCCGGATCGCGGTCGTCACCGGCGCCGGCAACGGGATCGGCCGGGCGCACGCCCTGGCGTTCGCCGCGCACGGGGCGAAGGTCGTCGTCAACGACCTGGGCGGCGGACGGGACGGCGCGGGCGCCTCCGCCGGACCCGCCCAGAGCGTGGTCGACGAGATCGTCGCGGCCGGCGGCGAGGCGGTGGCCAACACGGACGACATCTCCACCTGGGAGGGCGCCGGCCGGCTCGTCCGGCAGGCCGTGGACACCTACGGCGGTCTCGACGTACTGGTCAACAACGCCGGCATCCTGCGCGACCGGATGATCGTGTCGATGACCGAGCGGGACTTCGACAGCGTGATCGCCGTCCACCTCAAGGGCAGCTTCGCCACCCTGCACCACGCGGCCGCGTACTGGCGCGAGCGCGCCAAGTCCGGAAGGGACAACGACGCCCGGGTGATCAACACGACCTCCCCGTCCGGCATCTTCGGCAACCCCGGCCAGTCCAACTACGGCTCGGCGAAGGCCGGCATCGCCAGTCTCACCCTCATCGCCGCCGCCGAACTCGCCCGCTACGGCGTGACGGTGAACGCCATCGCGCCCACCGCACTGACCCGGCTCACCGACGACATCGAGATGATGAAGCAGGCCGCCGAGAGCCAGGACCTGACCCCCGAAGCCATCTCGCCGCTCGTGGTGTGGCTGGGCTCGTCCGTCTCGCGCGAGGTCACCGGCCGGGTGTTCGGCGTCGTCGGCAACCGCATCACGGTACTGGAGGGCTGGGTCAACGGGCCCACCGCGAGTGCCGACACCCGCTGGGCGCCGGAGGAGCTGTCCTCCGTCGTCCCGAACCTGGTGGCCAAGGCGGCTCCGAACGCCGACGTCCTGGGCAACCGGAACGGAGCCTGAGATGGCCACGGCACAACGCCCCGTCGCGGAGGGCCTGTTCACCTGGCCGCCTGCCGCCGCACCCCTCCGGCTGATCGGCTCCGAGTGCAGGGTGTGCGGCCTGGTGAGCTTCCCGGCGGCCGCGACCTGCGTCCGGTGCGCGAGCGACGAGTCGAAGGAGCGGCTCCTGGCGGACCGCGGCACGCTGTGGACGTACACGACGCAGGACTTCCGCCCGCCGTCCCCGCCGTACGACGGCCCCGAGGCCTTCGAGCCGTACTCCGTCGGATACATCGAGCTCCCCGGCGAGCTGCTCGTCGAGGCGCGACTGACCGAACCCGACCCCGACAAGCTGTGGATCGGGCAGGCCATGCGGCTGACGCTGGTGCCCTACACGGTGCAGGACGACGGCACGGAGGTCATGACGTTCGCGTTCGCCCCGGCCGAGGAACTCACGGAGATCGAGGAACCCACCGGGACCGAGGAGGAGGCGTCATGACCGAGGCCGTCATCATCGGGGTGGGCCTGCACCCCTTCGGGCGCTTCCCCGGCAAGCCCGCGCTGGACATGGGCGCGGACGCGGTACGGCTGGCCCTGGCCGACGCGGGCGTGAACTGGCCGCAGATCCAGGGTGGTTACATCGGCAGTTACGAGGTCGCCAACCCGGACGCGATCGTCGGCCGGCTCGGCCTGACCGGGGTACCCCTGCGCGGTGTCTTCAACGGTTGCGCGACGGCCGGTACGGCGGTGGCGCTGGCCGCCCGCGCCATCGAGACCGGCGAGCACGACCTGACCATCGCCATCGGCCTGGACAAGCACCCACGCGGCGCGTTCGCCGCCGACCCGTCCGTGGCCGGCATCCCCTCCTGGTACGGGCAGACCGGGCTCTTCCTCACCACCCACTTCTTCGGCATGAAGATCAACCGCTACATGCACGAGCACGGCATCTCCCACGAGTCGCTCGCCCGCGTGGCCTCCAAGAACTTCCGCAACGCGGCCGGGAACGAGAAGGCCTGGCGCCGCACGCCCCTGTCGGCGGAGGAGGTCCTCGCCTCCCCGGTCCTCAACCACCCCCTGCGTCAGTTCATGTACTGCGGCCCGAACGAGGGCGCGGCGGCGATCGTGATGTGCCGGGCCGACCAGGCCCACAAGTACACCTCCACACCCGTACGGGTACGCGCCACCGCCCTGCGCAGCCGCAGGCTCGGCGCGTTCGAGGTGCAGAGCCCGTCGTTCCCGGTCGGCGAGGCCGTGGACAGCCCGAGCGTGGACGCCTCGCGGGACGCGTACGAGCGCGCGGGCATCGGCCCCGAGGACGTCGACGTCGCCCAGCTCCAGGACACCGACGCCGGTTCGGAGATCATCCACATGGCGGAGAACGGCCTCTGCAAGGACGGCGAGCAGGAACGCCTCATCGCCGAGGGCGCCACCGAGATCGGCGGCTGGCTCCCGGTCAACACCGACGGCGGACTGCTCGGCAACGGGGAACCGATCGGCGCGTCCGGACTGCGCCAGATCCACGAGATCGTCCTCCAGCTGCGCGGCACGGCGGGCACCCGCCAGATCCCCGGCACACCGCGCGTCGGCTACACCCACCTGTACGGCGCGCCCGGCGCGTCGGCGGTGACGATCCTCTCGACCTGAGACCGGCCTGAGATCGACCTGAGAGCAGCAGGGACCCGCCATGGAACAGGACATGCAGGACTTCGCCGCCGAGGCGCGCCGCTTCCTCGACGCGCACGCGGCGAAGGCCCCCGACCGCACCGCCTTCACCTGGGGCGAGGGCGACGACTCGATGGCGTACTTCAGCAGCCTCCCGCCCGAGGAGGAGCACGAGCACGTCCGCCGGGCACGCCTGTGGCAGCGGATCCGCCACGAGAACGGCTTCGGCTGGATCACGGGACCGGTGGAGTACGGCGGCCGGGGCCTGACCCCGGTCCACGACCTGCTGTACGACGCCGTCGAATCCGAGTACGACGTGGCCGACACCGGCGTGCTGAGCGTGGTGGGCCTCGGCATGATCGGGCCGACGCTCCTCGCCCACGCCCAACCGCACGTCAAGGACCGCTGGCTGCCCGCGATGTACCGCGGAGACGCCATCGCCTGCCAGCTGTTCAGCGAGCCCGGGGCAGGATCCGACCTGGCGAGCGTGGCGACCCGGGCCGTCCGCGAGGGCGAGGACTGGGTGCTGAACGGGCAGAAGGTGTGGACCTCGGTCGCCCAGCACAGCCAGATCGGCCTCGCCCTCACCCGGACGAACCCGGACGCGCCCAAGCACCGCGGCATCACGGCGTTCCTCGTCCCCATGGACGCCCCCGGAGTCGAGGTCCGGCCGCTGCGGCAGATGACCGGCGGCGCGGACTTCAACGAGGTCTTCCTCACCGACGTACGGGTCCCCGACGACCACCGGCTCGGCGAGGTCGACGGCGGCTGGACCGTCGCCCTGACCACCCTGATGAACGAGCGCGCGACCGTCGGCAGCGAGGGAGTCGGTCCGGTGGCCGCCGCCCTGTCCCCGGACCGGCTCTCCGCGCTCATGCGCGCCACCTGGACGTGGGACGACCGCGCCCTGCGCGCCCGCCTCGCCGAACTCCTCGTGGACGTCATGGCCACCCGGCATCTCAACGAACGCGCCCTGCGCAAGCTGCGCGGCGGGGTGGCGCCGGGCCCCGAGATGTCCGTGTCCAAGCTGATGTACGCCCAGAACCTCACCCGTGCCGCCCACTTCGTGGCGGACGCCCTCGGCCCGCGCGCGATCGCCGACACCGGCCAGTGGGGCACGTACGCCTGGACCGAACTCCTCCTCGCCACACCGGCGTTGCGCATCCTCGGCGGCACCGAGGAGATCATGAAGAACATCCTCGCGGAACGGATCCTGGGCCTGCCCAAGGAACCGGTGACCGCCGCTGCCAAGGAGGTGCGGCCGTGACCGCCGACGAGAGCGAATTGCGGGAACTGCGGGCATCCGTACGGGAGTTCATGGATGCCAAGTCGCCGGAGGATGCCGTGCGCAAGCTCATGGAGAGCGAACCTCGCTTCGACCCGGCCGTGTGGTCCCAGGCGGCCGACCAACTGCGGCTGCCGGCCCTTGCGATCCCGGAGGAGTACGGCGGTGACGGCTTCGGCCTTGTCGAACTCGGCGTCGTCCTGGAGGAGATGGGCCGCGCGCTGTTCTGCGCGCCCTTCTTCGCCACCGTCCTCCTGGCTGCCCACGCCCTGCTGGCCTCGGGGGACGAAGAGGCCTGCGCACGCCTCCTCCCCGGCATCGCCGCCGGACGCACCACGGCCACCCTCGCCGTCGCCGAGGACCACGGCTCCTGGGACCCCGCCATGGTCTCCGCGCGCGCCGTGCCGGACGGCGACGGCGGCGGTTGGACCGTACGGGGCCGCAAGTGCTTCGTCGTCGACGGTACGACGGCAGACCTGATCCTCGTCGTCGCCCGTACCGTGGCAGGCCCCACGCTCTTCGCGGTGGAGCGGGACGCCGCGGGACTCACGGCGGAACCGATGGAGACGCTGGACGCCACCCGGGCCATGGCCCGGGTGACCCTGGACGCCGTGCCCGCGACCCTCGTGGGGTCGGAGGGGGTGGGCGGCCGCATCATGGCCAGGGTCCTCGACATCGCCTCGGTCGGGCTGGCCGCCGAACAGGCGGGCGGGGCACGGCGGTGCCTGGAGGCGAGCGCGGACCACGCCCGCGTCCGTCATCAGTTCGGCCGGCCGATCGGCTCCTTCCAGGCGGTCAAGCACAAGTGCGCCGACATGCTCGTCCAGGTGGAGCTGGCCGAAGCGTCCTCCCGTGAGGCGGCGCGGCTGGCCGACGAGGGTTCCCCGGACTTCCCCGTTGCCGCGGCCGTGGCGCACGCTTCCTGCTCACGGGCGTACATGGTCGCCGCTACGGAGAACATCCAGGTCCACGGTGGCATCGGGTTCACCTGGGAGCATCCGGCCCATCTGTACTTCCGACGGGCCAAGTCCTCGCAGCTGCTGTTCGGGGGCCCGGCGGTGTACCACGAGCGGTTGCTGGACAGGCTCGGGATCTGACAGACGCCACATGGGTGAGGGGCTCCGGGTGACCCGGAGCCCCTCACCCATGTGGCGCTCAGCCGCGCGCCGCCTCCCCCAGCAGTGCCTTCGCGATGATGACCTGCTGGATCTGGCTGGTGCCCTCGTAGATGCGGAACAGCCGGGCATCGCGGTAGAAGCGCTCGACGGCGACTCCGCGCATGTAGCCCGCGCCGCCGTGGATCTGCACGGCGCGGTCCGCGACCCGCCACACCATCTCGCTGGCGAAGTACTTCGTGCAGGACGGCCCGATCTTGGTGTCCGTGTCGGCGTCGAAGGCGCGGGCGGCCTCCAGGACGGTGGCGCGGCCCGCGTAGTAGTCGGTCTGCGAGTCCGCGATCAAGCCCTGGACGAGCTGGAAGGAGCCGATGGTCCTCCCGGCCTGCTTGCGGGTGCTCGCGTACGCCACGGACTCGTCGACCAGGCGCTCGGCCATGCCGACCATCAGCGCGGAGATGTGGACCCGTCCGTGCGCGATACAGCCCATCGCGGTGCCGAAGCCGCGGTTCAGGCCGTCCTCGCCGCCGACGAGCGCGGAGGCCGGCACGCGGACGTCGTCGAAGTACACGTCCGCGGTCCAGGCGCCGAACTGGCCCATCTTGTGGTCCTTGGGAGCCACGGTGAGACCGGCGGCGCCGGCCGGGACCAGGAAGGTGGAGATGCCGCGGGTGCGCGGTGCGTCGGGGTCGGTGCGGGCGAAGACCATGAACACGTCGGCGAGCGGGGCGTTGGTGATGTAGCGCTTCGCGCCGTTGATCACCCAGTCGTCGCCGTCGAGATGTGCCTTCGTGGTGAGCGTCGAGGGGTCGGAACCGGCCTCCGGCTCGGTGAGCGCGAACGACGCCAGAACCTCACCCGACGCGATCCTCGGCAGCCACTGAGCCTTCTGTTCCTCCGTACCGCCGACCATGAGGACATGACCCGCGATGCCGTTGTTGGTGCCGAACATCGAGCGCAGCGACGGGGTCGTGTAGCCCAGCTCGAACATCAACCGGGCCTCTTCGAGCATCGACAGACCCAGTCCGCCGTACTCCTCGGGGAGCGCGAAACCGAACAGACCCATCTTCTTGGCCGCCTCGCGGATGTCCGGGGGCATCTCGTCCTTCTCGTCGATCTCCGCCTCGAGCGGCACGACACGGTCCCGCACGAAACGCCGGACCTCGGACAGCACCGCGCTGAAGTCAGCCGCGTCCATGTCGACTCTCCCTTGTTGCCCTCATCGGTCTCATCGATCTGTCTCGTCCGGCTCGCGCTCCGGCCGGTAGCACAGTGCCAGCAGTGCCGCCGCGCTCGCGGTGCCGATCCCGGCCGCCAGCAACGCGTGCCGCGTGTCGGCGCGTCGGCGGTGCAGCAGGCCGTCCAGCGAGTACCGGCCGTTGCCCAGCGCGGCCAGTGCGACGGCCGCGCCGCCCACGACGCCGGCGTACTCCCAGCCACCCTTGAAGACGAAGAAGCCCTTGCCGCGGTGGTCGGTGCGCGCGGCCACGGTCATCAGGCCGACGGCCGCCGCTGCGGGGAGGGGGTTGGCGGCGCCGAGCGTGATGCCGACGCCCGCCGCCATCTCGGTGCCGGCCGCCATACGGGCGTGCACCTCGGCCGGCCGGAGGCCCAGCGCCTCGAACCAGCCCGTGGTGCCCTTGAGCCCGCCCGGTCCGGCGACCTTGTTCCAGCCGTGCGCGAAGAGCATCGGTCCGAGGGTCGCGCGCAGCACGAGGGCGGCGGTGTCGTGGCCCTTCACTGGCCGACGCCCGTCGCCCGGCCCACGGGAACGGCGCCGTACAACTGCGGTACGGCGTCGACGAGTTCGTCGTAGGTGAGGGCCTGTCCTGACCGGCTGGGGTGGACGGCGGCGACGGTCCAGCCCTGGAGGCGGTTGAGGCGGTTGCCCTCGATGCGCAGGACCTGGCCGGTCAGCCAGGCCGCGCTGTCGGAGGCCAGGTAGACGACGACTCCGGAGGCGTTGGCCGGGTCGCGCGGGTCGAAGCCCTCGGTGGCCTGGAGGGACTCGCCGACGGCCAGCCCGTCCGTCATCCGCGTCGCGGCGATCGGTGAGATGGCGTTCGCGGTGACACCGTACTTGCGCATCTCCAGGGCCGTGAGAACGGTGAGTCCGGCGATCCCGGCCTTCGCGGCCCCGTAGTTGGACTGGCCCTGGTTGCCGAACAGGCCGGTTCCGGAGGTCGTGTTGATCACGCGGCCTGCCACGCGCTCGCCTCGCTTGGACGCCTCACGCCAGTACGCACACGCGTGCCGGGTGAGCGCGAACGTGCCCTTGAGATGCACCGCGATGACGGTGTCGAACTCGGCTTCGGTCATCGAGAACAGCATGCGGTCGCGCACGATGCCCGCGTTGTTCACGACGATGTCGAGGCGGCCGAACTCGTCGACGGTGTCCGCGACCATGGTCTCGGTCGCCGCCCAGTCCGTCACCGAGGAGTGGTTGGCGATCGCCCGGCCACCGAGCTTGGTGATCTCGGCGACGACCTCGTCGGCGGGGGAGTCACCGGTCTGCTCGCCGTGTATGCCGGAGCCGAGGTCGTTCACCACCACGGTCGCGCCGGCCTCGGCGAGCGCCAGACAGTGCGCCCGGCCAAGGCCTCTTCCGCCGCCGGTGACGATGGCGACCTTGTCGTCGAGGATGCCCACGCCGTACCTCCAGGGTTGAGAGTTCAGTTGAGTTCGCGGAGCACTTCGTCGGTGTGCTCGCCGAGCGTCGGTGCGCCGCCGCGGGGCTTCTCGTCGACGCCCCAGAAGGCGACCGGGGTCGCCACCGTCCGCAGCGGCGGCGCGTCACCCATGCCTGGCTGTTCGACGAACGCCCCGACCGCCTCCGCCTGCGGATCGGCCGCCACCTCCGCCAGGGTCTGCACGGGCGCCCACCACACCCCCTCGGCGTCGAAACGCTCGGCCCACTCGTCCAGCGGCCGCTCGGCGAACTCCTCGTCGAACACGGCGATCAGTTCGCGTACGTGGCCGCGCCGGGCCTTGCCGGTGGCGAACCGTTCGTCCGTCTCCAGGTCCTCGCGCCCGAGTGCCTTGACGACACCGGGCCAGTGCCGGTTGCCCTCGAGGCCGACCAGCCAGAACCAGCGGTCGTCGGCGGCCCGGTAGGAGTTGTAGAGCGGCGACTCGTGCTCGGTGCGGTGGCGGGTACGGCCGCGCTTGCCGAAGAAGTTCTGCAGGGCGAGGTCGTTCCCGTTGGCGTAGGTGCCGGACCGCAGCAGGGACACGTCCACCACGCCGCCTTCGCCGGTGCGTTCGCGTCGCAGCAGCGCGGCCAGTACGCCGGCGACCAGGTTGGCCGCAGCCGTACGGTCGCCGAGTCCGGGCCGGATGCCGGGCGGCGGCTCCCCGGCCGGGTTGAGCATGGCGGCGATGCCGGGCCGGGCCCAGAACGCGGAGACGTCGTACCCGGCGCGGTCACGCTCGGCGCCCGTCCAGCCGTAGCCCGTCAACGTGCCGACGACCAGGCGGGGATGGCGGGTGCACAGCTCGTCCGGGGACAGGCCCAGCCGTTCCAGGGCACCCGGCCGGAGGTTGGTGACGAACACGTCGGCGCGATCCAGCAGCCGCTCCAGTACGTCCTTGCCTTCCGGCGAGCGCAGGTCGAGGACGATCCCGCGTTTGCCGCGGTTGTCGGTCTCGAACGGGGGCGCGCTGTCGATGTCCTGGCCGACGTGCTTGAGCGTGTAGCGGTTGGGGTCGCCGGTCGGCGCCTCCACCTTCACCACGTCCGCGCCCCAGTCGGCGAGCATGGTGGCCGCGGCCGGTGCCGCCACCCACATGCCCAACTCCACCACGGAACAGCCCTCCAGTGGCCGCACGGCCCACCTCCAGATCACTCGGGCGCTTGCACGCCTGCTACACGCCGCGGAAGTCGCCCGGTCGGCGTTCCCGGAAGGCCTTGAGTCCCTCGGACCGGTCCTCGGTGCTGAACAGCACCGCGACGGTTTCGCGCTCGTACGCGATCGCCGCCTCCAGGTCCATGCCGAGCCCGTAGTCGATCAGCCGTTTTCCCGCCGCGAGCGCGAGCGGGGCGCCGGCGCTCAGCTTCGCGGCCAGGGCTTCGGCGGTCTTGAGCGCGCCGCCGGGCTCGGCGAGTTCGTTGACGAGCCCGAGCGCGTGGGCCCGCTCCGCGTCGATCGGCTCGCCGGTGAGGATCATCTGCTTGGCGATCGCCGGCGGCAGGAGGCGGGGCAGCCGCTGGGTGCCGCCCGCGCCCGGAAGCACGCCGAGTTTCATCTCGGGCAGGCCCAGCCGGGTGCCGCGCTCGGCCACCCGCAGGTCGCAGGCGAGGGCCAGTTCCAGGCCGCCGCCGAAGGCGAACCCGTGGACGGCCGCCACCGACGGCTTGGGGAAGTCCTCCAGCAGCGCGAACGCCTCGGTCAGGCGCCCCACGAAGGCACGGAACTCCCCGGGCGCCGTGAACGACTCGATCTCACCGAGGTCGGCGCCGGCCGAGAAGGCCCGTCCCGCGCCGGTGATGACCAGGGCGCGCACGTCGTCGTTGTCGCGGAGGTCGTCGAGAGCTCGTTTCAGCTGTTCAGCGGTCTCGGAACCGAGGGCGTTGAGCTGCCCCGGCCGGTCGAGCGTCAACACGGCGATTCTGTCCCGGAGTTCGACACGCAGCACGGTGTTCACCTCAGACCATCGTGAGGCCGCCGCTGACCGAGAGCGTCTGCCCGGTCATGTAGGCGGCGTCGTCGGACGCGAGGAAGGCCACCACACAGGCGATCTCGTCGGGCCGGGCGACGCGGCGCAGCGGGATGGCCCGCACCGTCGCGTCGTACATCTTCTGGCTGTAGTCGGCGACCTGTCCGAGCAGTGCGGTGTCGGTCGGGCCCGGGCAGACGCTGTTGACGGTGATGCCGTGCCGGGCGACCTCGCGGGCCAGCGCCTTGCCGAAGGCGATGACCCCGCCCTTCGTCGCGGAGTAGACCACCTCGCCGGACGAGCCGACGCGGCCGGCGTCCGAGGCGATGTGCACGATCCGGCCGCCCCCGCTCCCGATCATCGAGTCCAGCACGGCCCGGGTCATCGTGATCGTGCCGCGCAGATTGACGTCGATGATCCGGTCCCAGGTGTCCTCGGTGCTGTCGACGAAGCGGCCGATGACGTCGACGGCCGCGTTGTTGACGAGGACGTCCACCGGACCGAGCTCGACGGTCACCCGCTTCACGGCCGCATGCACGGCCGCGCTGTCGGAGATGTCCGCGCCGACCGCCGTCGCCCGCACCGCGTACCGCTCGACGAGTCGGCCGGCGACCTCGGCGGCGGCCTCCGGGTCCAGGTCGCAGACGGCGACCGCGGCTCCCTGGGCGGCGAGTCGGTCGGCGATCGCCTCGCCGATACCGCGTCCCGCTCCGGTGACGAGCGCCACCTTGTCCCGTACGCTCACGCGCCCTCCCTCGCCCAGGCCTCGATACAGCGCTATCGTATAACTACTTCAGCTAAATAAGCGAGATGCCTGAGTGGAGTCGAGCATGCGCCGAACGATCTTCACCGAGGAGCACGAGCTGTTCCGCGAGACCGCCCGCACCTTCTACCTGCGCGAATGCGCCCCGCACGCCGAGCAGTGGGAGCGCGACGGCCAGGTGAGCAGGGCCGCGTGGGCGGCGGCGGGCAAGGCCGGACTCATCGGCTGGCAGTTCCCCGAGGAGTACGGCGGCCAGGGCGTCCGGGACTTCCGCTACAACGCCATCATGGCCGAGGAGATGGCGGCCACCAGCTCGGTCGGCATCGGACTCGGGCTGCAGAACGACGTCCTCCCGCCCTATCTGGCGAACCTCACCACACCTGAGCAGAAGGCCCGCTGGCTGCCCGGTGTCATCAGCGGCGAGACGATCTGCGCGCTCGCACTGTCGGAGCCGTCCGCCGGGTCCGATCTCAAGGGCATCCGCACCACCGCCCGCCGGGACGGCGACGCGTGGGTGATCGACGGCTCCAAGACGTTCATCACCAACGGCATCCTGGCGGACCTGGTGATCGTCGCCTGCAAGACCGACCCGGAGGCCGGCCACAAGGGCATCAGCCTGATCGTCGTCGAGCGCGGCGCCGAGGGCTTCGAGCGCGGACGCAAGCTCGACAAGGTCGGCATGAAGGCCCAGGACACCGCCGAACTCTTCTTCCACGAGGTCCGCGTCCCGGCCGACAACCTCATCGGGCAGGAGGGTCGCGGCTTCTACCACATGATGGGCAACCTCCCCACCGAACGGCTGGCCATCGCCGTCTCCTCGCTGGCGGCCGCGGAGCGGGCCTACGTGCTGGCGCTCGACTACGCCAAGACCCGCACCGCCTTCGGGCAGCCCATCGGAGAGTTCCAGGCCAACAGGTTCGCGCTCGCCGGCATCAGGGCCAAGTTGAACGCCGCCCGCATCTACGTGGACGGCTGCATCATGGCCCTGATCCAGGGCGAGCTGACGGCCGAGGAGGCCGCCGCCGCCAAGTACTGGACCTCCGAGACCGGCTGGGAGGTCATCGACCGGTGCATGCAGCTCTTCGGCGGCTACGGCTACGTCAACGAGTACGAGATCGCGCGCATCTGGCGCGACACCCGGGTCCAGCGGGTCTTCGGCGGAACCTCGGAGATCATGCTGGAGATCATCGGGCGGTCGCTGGGCCTGTAGGTCCCCGCCCCGGAGTCTTCTGAACTTATTGACTAGCTTGGCTGAATAGGTTAGCTATTTAGCCTGGATGTGCGCAGTGTTGCGCGGTCTCTAGGAGGTACCCGTGGTCACGGTCGACGTGGAGCTGCACCAGGACAGAGCCGAGCACGACCTGCCGCAGCCGCGTCTGGTCATCGGCGGCAAGGACGTCACCGACACCAGCGGCGGCCACTACGAGCACCGCAACCCGGCCACCGGCCTCGTCCAGGCCTCCATCCCGCTGGCCGGCCCCACCGAGGTGGACCAGGCGGTCGCGGCCGCCCGCCAGGCCTTCGAGGTATGGGGCACCATGCGCCCCGCCGAGCGCCGCCGGCTGCTCACCCGCTTCGCCGGGCTGCTGCGCGACCACATCCCCGACTTCGCGGCGATCTGCCCGCTGGAGAACGGCGTGTGCATCGGCGGCTGGGCGGAGAACGTCGGAGCGCACGTCGCCGAGTGGACCGAGTACTACGCGGGCTGGGCCGACAAGACCGAAGGCATGGTCGGCGCGGCCTACAGCCCGCACGAGAACGTCGAGTACACCATCGCCGAGCCGTACGGCGTCATCGGCCACATCATCACCTGGAACTCTCCCGCCCTGTCCCTGGCGATGAAAGTCCCCCCGTCGCTCGCGGCCGGCAACACCGTGGTCATCAAACCGGCCGAGTCCACACCGTTCTCCGCGCTGCTCTTCGCCGACCTGGCCCGCGAAGCGGGCATTCCCGACGGCGTGGTCAACGTCGTCACCGGGCTCGGCGACGCCGGATCGGCCCTGGTGACCCACCCCGGCGTCGACAAGATGTCCTTCACCGGCGGTCCCGCCACCGCGCGCCGCATCATGGCCGACGCGGCCCTCAGCCTCAAGCCGGTCGTCTTCGAGCTCGGCGGCAAGTCCGCCAACCTGCTCTTCGCCGACACCGACCTGGACACCGTCGTCCCCTACTGTGCCGCCTTCGCCATGAGCAACACCGGACAGGGCTGCGCACTGCCCACCCGGCT
The DNA here is from genome assembly GCF_001746365.1 of Streptomyces sp. LUP30. Taxonomy (GTDB): domain Bacteria; phylum Actinomycetota; class Actinomycetes; order Streptomycetales; family Streptomycetaceae; genus Streptomyces. The sequence goes on along the minus strand of NZ_MJAJ01000002.1, from coordinate 264,484 downwards.
CCTGGTGGAGCGCCCGGTCTACGACGAGGTCGTCGCGCGGGTCGCCGAGGTGGTCGCCCACCTGCCCGTGGGCGACCCGCTCGACCCCACGACGTACATCGGGCCCCTCATCAGCGAAGCCGCCCGCGACCGGGTCAGGGGCATGGTAGACAAAGCGGTCGAGGACGGTGCGGGCCGGCTCGTGTTCGGCGGCGAACACCTCGCGGCCGACGGCTACTTCGTCTCGCCGACCGTCTTCGCGGACGTCGACAACCGCAGCGATCTCGCCCAGCAGGAGATCTTCGGCCCGGTCCTGGCCATCACCCCGTTCGACACCGAGGACCAGGCCGTCGCCCTGGCCAACGACAGCGCGTACGGCCTGTCCGCCTACATCCAGTCCCGTGACATCGCGCGCGTCAACCGTCTGGTACCGCGCCTGAGGGCCGGGACGGTCTACGTCAACCCCGGGCCCAATCCCATCACTTCGCCTGCCACACCGTTCGGCGGCGTCGGCATGAGCGGGTTCGGGCGGGAAGGCGGCAAGGCCGGCCTGGACGAGTTCATCAACGTCAAGGGTGTGGGTATCGGCCGCGTCTGACGGCCCCCACCTCTCCGGAGCCTTTGGAGCCAACAGCATGCATTCCGCCCGTCGCCTGACGTTCGGCGACATCATCCGTGAGCACCGAAGGTCCTTCCCCGACCGCGTCGCCCTCGTCGACGGCGACGTCCGGCTGACCTGGCCCCAGTTGGACGAGCGCACCAACCGACTCGCAGGCGCCCTAGCGGACGCGGGCGTCGGCTCCGGCGACCGCATCCTGTGGCTGGGCCAGAACTCCTTCCGCATCTGGGAGCTGCTCGGCGCCGCCGGGAAGATCGGCGCCATGGTCTGCCCCGGCTACTGGCGCTGGGCAGCGCCCGAGATGGCCTTCGCCGTCGAGGACTTCGACCCCGCGGTCGTCGTCTGGCAGGACGAGGAGATCGGGGACACGGTCGCCAAGGCCCGGGCCGAACTCGGCGACGACCACCGGGCGTTGTGGCTGCGGCACGACTCCGACGGCGCCGACTCCTACGAGTCCTTCCTGGCCTCCGGCTCGGCGGAGGACCCCGTCGCCGACGTCGACCCCGACGCGGCCCTGCTGGTCATCTACACCGCGGCGATCTCCGGCCGGCAGTCCGGCTCGATGCTCTCGCACCGCAACCTGCTCGCCATGGGCGCGAGCGCCGCCTGGATGGGGGACATCGGCACGGAGACGTCCTTCCTCGGCGCCGGCCCCATGTTCCACATCGGCAACTACCAGTTCTGGGGCGTCCCGGCCTTCGTCCACGGCGGCAAGAACGTGGTCGTGCGCCGCGTGGTCGCCGAGGAACTGCTCCCGCTGCTGGCGGGCGAGAAGTGCACCCACGCCTACCTGATGCCCCCGACCATCGCGCAGCTCGTCGCCCTCAACCGCGAGGCCGGCCACGACCTCTCCCACCTGCGCGCGAGCGTCGCCGCGCAGCTCTGGGAGGGCACCGTCCCCACCGATCAGAGCCGCTTCACCCGCAACGGCGGCGGCATGGGCCGCGGGTACGGGCAGACCGAGGTGACCGGCTTCGCGGTGACCGGCGCCTACGGCGACGCGGGCGCAGGCAACGCGGGACGGCCCGGCCCCTTCACCGCCGTACGCGTCCTGGACGGCACCGGCCGGGAGTGCGCGGTCGGCGAGGCCGGCGAGATCTGTGTCCGCGGGGAACTCGTGCATCTCGGCTACTGGAACCGGCCCGAGATCAACGAGGAACGCTTCCGCTTCGGCTGGTGGCACACCACCGACCTCGGCCGGCGCGAGCCCGACGGCACGATCAGCTTCCTCGGGACGACGACCCGCATGCTCAAGTCGGCCGCGGAGAACATCTTCCCCGCCGAGGTGGAGAACTGCATCGAGTCCCACCCCGCGGTCAAGGAGGCCGCCGTGATCGGCGTGCCGAACGAGCGCTGGGCGCAGGACGTGAAGGCCGTGGTGGTGCTCCGGGCGGGCGTCGAGCCGGTCACCGCGGCGGACGTCATCGAGCACTGCCGGGCGCGGATCGCCTCGTACAAGAAGCCGAAGACGGTCGAGTTCGTCGAGGCCCTGCCGCGCACGAAGGACCACGCCAAGGACTACGAGGTGCTCGACGAGCGCTTCGGCGGGGGCGGCTATCCCGGCGGCGACACCCTCGGCGCGGGACGGTGACCTCGTGAACGGCCGCCAACCCGTGGTCGTCGGCGTCCACGCCACCGAACAGGCGCTGACGCTGCCCGACCGCGACGCCATGGACCTCGCCCTCGAAGCGGTACGCGGCGCGATCGCCGACGCCGGACTGACCCCGGCCGACGTGGACGGCGCCCAGGTCGACTGGCCCGGCCCCGGCGGCGTACCCGGCGAGGGCAGCTCCTGGGCGCGGATGCTCGGCCGGGACCTGCGCTGGACCAGCGACTCGATGCTCGACAACGCCGGCTCACGAGGCCTGCTGAAGGCGGCCGCCGCCATCAGCGCCGGATACGCGGACACCGTCGTCGTCGGCGGCTGCAAGCTGGTCTCGCGCGGAGCCGGTCCCGTGGGAGCCGGGGTGGCCCTGGAGTTCGCCGACGTGTGGGGCAGCTATGTCGTCGCCCAGTTCGCGCTGGTCGCGGCACGGCACATGCACGAGTACGGCACGACCTCCCGCCAGCTGGCCGAGGTCGCCGCCACGATCCGCAACAACGGAAGCACCAACCCGGAGGCGATGATGTACGGGCGCGGGCCCTACACCGCCGACGACGTCCTCGCCTCCCGGACGGTGGCCACGCCCTTCCACCTGCTGGACTGCTGCATCGTCGGCGAGGGCGGCGCCGCACTGGTGGTCACCACCGCCGAACGGGCCCGCGACCTGCCGCACCCGGCCGTCGCCGTCCTCGGCGGCGGCATGGAGTACCACCAGGCCGCGTACGCCAACCCGGCGCTGTACCGGGAGGTCGGCCAACTCGGCCGGGACGCGGCCACCCGCGCCTACGCGATGGCCGGCGTCGGTCCCCATGACGTGGACGTGTTCTCCCTGTACGACCCCAACTCCTTCGAGGTCATCCGGCAGTTGGAGGCACTCGGTCTGTGCGGGGAGGGCGAGGGCGGACCGCTCGCGGCCAGTGGCGCCATCGCAGTCGGTGGCAAGCATCCCGTCAACCCCGACGGGGGATGCCTGTCCTACGCCTGGAACGGGACCCAGCAGATGACGCTCAAAGTCGTCGAGGCCGTACGGCAGTTGCGCGGCACCGCCGTGCACCAGGTCGAGGGCGCCGAGCTCGCCGTCGTCGGGAACGCCGGGTCCGGTGCGCAGCACTACGAGATGAGCCTGCTGGGGAGAGCGCGATGAGCCGGCCCGTACCCGTCCCCGGTGAACTGTCCGAACCGTTCTGGGAGGCGGCCCGGCGCGGCGAGCTGGTCGTCCCCTACTGCCCGAGCTGTGACCTGCGCTTCTTCGTCCCCGAGCCCGCCTGCCCCGGGTGCCTGGCCCCGGACTGGCACTACGCGCCGAGCGCGGGCCGGGGGACCGTCTACTCGGTGACCGTGGTGCACCGCGCGCCCGGCCCCGGCTTCGACACGCCCTTCGCGCTGGCCGTGATCGACCTCGACGAAGGCGGCACCCTGCTCTCCCACGTCGACGCGGGCGATCCGGAGGCCGTCGGCATCGGCATGCGCGTGCGCGTCGACTTCCGGCCCCTCACGGACGAGATCACACTGCCCTGTTTCGTACCGGAGCGTTGACCGTATCGGTGGACACCGATGCGGGGGAATGTGAGAACTCGATAACCTAGTCAAATCAGTTATCTAGTAGAGTGAACCGTCTACCCGGTGCTCGGGCCGTGTCCCGCACCTGTGGGCGGACGGAGGTGGGACCGGTGATGAGTGCGGCGGGGCGACGGGGCGGTGGCGGTGTGAACGGTGTCAAGGTCCGCGTCCCCAAGATGGCCGAACTGGTGGCGGCACAGCTGCGCCGGAAGATCGTGCGCGGGGAACTGGCGGAGGGCGAGGCGCTGCCGGCCGAGTCGGCGCTGATGGCGGAGTTCGCCGTGTCGCGGCCGACGCTGCGCGAGGCGTTCCGGGTGCTGGAGTCGGAGTCGCTGATCAGCGTGCGCCGGGGCGCCCGGGGTGGCGCGCGGGTGCAGACCCCGGAGGGCACGGTCGCGGCCCGGTACGCCGGCGTGGTCCTGGAATACCGGGGCACGACCCTCAAGGACGTCTACGACGCCCGTACGGTCATCGAGGCACCGTGCGCCGGACTGCTGGCCGAGGGGCGGACGGACGCGGACCTGGAGCGGCTGCGGGCCGCCGTCGCCGAGGCCGAGGCCCTGATGGACGACCCGTCGGCCTTCATCCGTGCCCACATGGAGTTCCACGCCCTGGTCGTCGAACTGGCGGGCAACGAGACGCTGAGCGTCCTCAACGGCATGGTCCGGCACATCATCGACCAGGCGAACTGGTCCCACGTCGACCTGGACGCAGGCAGCCCCGAGAACATCAGGGCCAACCGCCGGGGATTCCGCGCCCACGGCGCGCTCGTCGAACTGGTCGCCGAGCGCCGGGCCGAGGCCGCCGAGGAGCTGTGGCGCCTCCATCTCCAGGAGGCCGAGGACTACCTGCTGCAGAACAGGTCCATGACCACCGTCCTGGACCTGCTCGGCTGACCGTCACTCGGGTGTGCGCAGCTCCTGCACGATGGGCTCCCACACCTCGGCGTCGATCTCGTACGCCGTGTAGAAGGACACCCGGTCGACCAGTGCCCCGTACCGGCGACGGATCTCGCCCGCGACCCGCTCCGGTTCCGCCACGACCGCGAAGGTGTGCAGGACCTCGTCGTCGACGAGGCGGCTCATCGCCTCCCACTTGTCCTCGCGCCGGGACGTCGACAACGCGTGCAGCTCGTCGCCGAGTTCGCCCCACCCGTGCAGCTCCAGCACCCCGCGGTAGGCGGGTGTGCTGCCGTAGAAGGCGATCTGGGCGCGGGTGCCGTCGACCGCGCGGGTCATCTCCTCCTCCGTGCGGCCGGTCGCGGTCAGCAGCAGATGGGAGACGGCGAAGTCGGCCCGCGTGCGGCCGGACGCGGCCAGACCCGCCTCCACGGTCGGCAGGGTCATCTCCCGCAGATACCGCTCGGTGGTGAAGCCGTGCGCCAGGAGCCCGTCGGCGACCTCGCCGGCCACTTTGGTCATCGCCTGGCCGACCGCGGCCACGAACACCTTGGGCGCGCCGCCGGGGGCGGGCGGGGGAGAGAAGAAGGGCGACATCAGGGTGTGCGAGTAGAAGTCGCCGCGGAAGTTGAGCTTCTCGCCCTCGTTCCAGGCGGCCCAGATCGCGTGCAGTGCGCTCACGTACTCCCGCATGCGGGCCGCGGGCCGGCTCCACGGCATGTCGAAGCGCCGCTCGATGTGCGCCTTGATCTGGCTGCCGAGGCCGAGCGAGAACCGTCCGCCGGAGTAGGTCTGCAGGTCGTGCGCGGTGTACGCGAGCTGCATGGGGGAGCGGGCGAAGGCGACCGCGATGGCCGTGCCGACCTCCAGCCGGTCGGTGTGCTCGGCCGCCAGCACCAGCGGCAGGAAGGGGTCGTGCTTGGACTCCGACGCCCACAGGGCGTCGTAGCCGGCCTTCTCGTGGTGCCGGGCCTCCTCCACGACCTCCGTGGTCCGCCACACGTTGAGCTTGCCGTCGACCTTCATGCCGCTCCCTCGTCCTGTTCCGTTTCCATGCCGATGCGCCGTGCGAGCAGCTCCCGGTGGTGAGCCGGGTCCCCGAACAGCAGCTGTGACGTCTTGGCCCGCTTCAGATACAGGTGGGCCGGATGCTCCCAGGTGAAGCCGATGCCGCCGTGCACCTGGATGTTCTCCTGCGCCGCCTGTACGCACGCGTCGGAACAGAACGCCTTGGCGAGACTGGCCACGGCGGGCAGCTCCGGATCGGCGTCGGCGGCGTTCTCGGCGTTCTCGGCGGCGAGAAGGGCGTAGTGGGCGGCGGCGCGTGCCGACTCCACCTCCAGTAGGACGTCGGCCAGCAGATGCTTGACGGCCTGGAAGGAGCCGATGGGCCGCCCGAACTGGTGGCGCACCTTGGCGTACTCCACCGCCATGTCGAGCGCGCGGGAGGCCACCCCGACCTGCTCGGCGGCCAGCGCCACCGCGGCCCGGTCGAGCACCTCCGAGACCAGTTCCCAGCCGTCGCCGTGCGTACGCAACCGGGTCGCCGGTACGTCCTGGTAGTCGAGGCGGGCCTGGCGGCGGGTCGGGTCCAGCGTGGGCAGCGGTGCGCGGGTCAGGCCGACCGCGTCGCCCTCCACGCAGAACACTCCGATGCCGTCGCCGGTGCGGGCGACGGTGAGGACGACATCGGCGGTGGCGCCGTCCAGCACGAACGTCTTGTGCCCGGTCAGCAGCCACCGCCCGTTGCTCTCGCGGGCGGTGAGCCGGACCCCCGCCGCGTCCCAGCGGGCGGAGTCCTCGGTCAGGGCGAATGTCCCGACGAGTTCACCGGAGGCCAGGCCCGGCAACAGGAGCTTGCGGGCGTCCTCGTCGGCGCAGCGCAGCAGCGTGGTCGTCGCCAGCACGGCCGAGGACAGGAACGGTGCACACACCAACGCGCGGCCCATCTCCTCCATCACCACGCCCACTTCGACCGGCCCGCACCCGGCGCCGCCGTACTCCTCGGGGACCGCGAGGCCCTGCAGTCCGAGCTCCCTCCCCATCCGGAGCCACAGCGCCCGGTCGAAGCCCTCGGGCGTCTCCATCAGGCGACGCGTCTCGGTCTCGGGTGAGGTGTGGGTCAGGAACGCCCGTACGGTGCGCCCCAGTTCCTCCTGCTCCTCGCTGAACGCGAAGTCCATGTCTCAGCCCTCTCCGGGGGTCCGGCGACGGGCGCGGGACGCGATGATCATCTCGACGACGGCGATGTGGTCCGGCGAGTGCATGGTCTCCTGCTCGGCGAGCAGGGCGGGTTCGAGCACGGTGGCGAGCGCCTGCTCCAGATGCAGGTTCACCGCGCGCTTGGTCTCGCGCAGTGCCTGCGCGGGAAGGGCGGCCAGTCGTCCGGCGAGGGCCATGGCCTCGGCCAGGAGCTTGTCCCTGGGCACGGCGCGGTTGGCGATGCCCAGCCGGACCGCATCCTCGGCGCCCACCCGGTCGCCGAGGAACAGCAGTTCCTTCGCGCGGGTCAGGCCGACCAGCAACGGCAGGACGAGAGCGCCGCCGTCACCGGCGACGAGCCCGACCTGGACGTGCGGGTCGGCGAGATGGGCGTCGTCCGCGATCAGGACGAGGTCGCTCAGCAGGGCCAGGCTGCATCCCAGGCCCACCGCGGGTCCGTTGACGGCCGCGATCACCGGCAGCGGGCAGCGCACCATGCCGGTGATGATCCGCCGGGCCTCGTCGACGTTCTGTTCCCGGAAGGCGCGGTCGCGCTGCACCCGGGTCATGATGTCGAAGTCGCCCCCGGCGCTGAACGCCCGGCCGCGCCCGGTGAGGACGACCACCCGGGCCTCCGGGTCCGCCGCGAGCGAGTCCCAGAGGGACGCGAGCCCGGAGTGCAGCTCCTCGCTCATCGAGTTGAGCTGGTCGGGCCGGTTCAGCTCGATGAGCCGGATCGGGCCGACAGCCGTCACCACCAGGTCGGTCATCTCCACCGCCGTCAGTTCATCCATCAGCCAGGAACGAGTCGTTAGAGTTGAATGCTATAACTAATTAAGCTTTCTGGAAACGGCTCACCGGAGTGACGGAGGACGCGTATGCAGGAGCAGGAGTACGACACCGTGCGGACCGAGGTGGCGGACCGGATCCTCACCGTCACCCTCGACCGGCCCGAGAAGCTGAATGCCTTCAATCCTCAGATGATGGCCGACGTGCTCGACGTCCTGGACGCGGCCGACGCCGACGACGAGATCCGGGTGATCGTGGTGACCGGCGCCGGGCGCGGCTTCTGTGCGGGCGCCGACGTCAGCTCGGGCGGCTCCTCCTTCGACCACCGCACGGCGGGCGCCTGGCACCGGGACACCGGCGGCCGGGTCGCCCTGCGGATCTTCTCCAGCACCAAACCCGTGATCGCGGCGATCAACGGCCCGGCCGCGGGCGTCGGGGCCAGCATGACCCTGCCCATGGACATCCGCCTGGCGTCGACCTCGGCGAAGTTCGGCTTCGTCTTCGCCCGCCGCGGCATCGTGCCGGAATCGGCGGCGAGCTGGTTCCTGCCCCGGGCCGTCGGCATGCAGCGGGCCATGGAGTGGGTGGCCACGGGCCGCGTCTTCGGCCCCGACGAGGCACTGGCGGCCGGGCTGGTCCGCTCCGTGCACCCGCCGGAGGAACTGCTGCCGGCGGCGTACGCACTCGCCCGGGAGATCGCCGACAACACCTCCGCGATCTCCGTCGCCCTGTCCCGCCAGATGATGTGGCGGATGCTGGGCGAACCCCACCCGATGGCCGCCCACCGGCTCGACTCCCGGATCATGAGCCAGATCGGCGGCGGCCCGGACCCGGTGGAGGGCGTCCAGTCGTTCCTCGCCAAACGGCCGCCCGCGTTCCCGGGCCGGGTCAGCAAGGACATGCCACCCCTGTATCCCTGGTGGCGGGAGGAGGAGTTCCGCCCCCTGGAGGAGCGGGCGCCGGCATCGGAGGGCGAGGGCTGACGACGACCACATCCCGTGGTGCGCGCGGGGTCCACGGGCCGACATTCGTGCAAAGGCGCCAGTCGTACCTCAGCTGTCGAAGTCGACCGTGAGGGTGTCGGAGGCGGCGAAGGTCTGGCAGGTCAGGACGTAACCCGCGGAGACCTCCGCCGGTTCGAGCGCGTAGTTGCGGCGCATGTCGGCCCGGCCGTGGGTGACGAGGGCGCGACAGGTTCCGCACACACCGCCCCTGCACGCGAACGGCAGGTCGGGGCGGACCTGCTGCGCGCCGTCGAGGACGGTGCGGTGAGGCGGGGCGGAGACTGTTCCACGCGGACGAGGGCCCTCCCGCGACGCCCACCGATGACCGCGACGGCGCCACCGACCGCGGCCCGGCGAGCGAGGTCACCGTGGTCCTCGACGGCAGGGCCACCACGGTCGGACAGACGGCGCTCACCGACCGCGGTCGAGGTGGGGTTGTTGGGATTGCACACGAACACCAGCCGGGTCCGGGCCGTGATCGCTCCCGCCATGGCGTCGAGGTCGAGAGCGTGATCGCGCAGGGGCACCTTGACGGCGTTCGACACCGTGGTGCGCGGCCAGGACCTGGACGAGGTCGGTGGCATCGAGGTCGGGGTACCTGGAGATTCCGCCCGCCGCCTCCGCGAGGGTGCCGGCCACCCCGGGCAGCAGCCCGTGGGGTGATTCGTTGCTTGCCAGAACGATGGCCCCGGGTGGTGTGCGCCCCGGGACGTAGGCGGGCAGTTGAGACAGGGACGCACGGACACGCACCATGCTGGACTCGCTTCTGCAGCGCTGGGCCCGAGGTCATGCCATCGGGCACCTGACAGGCAAATCGTGAACAGTCGGCCACAAGCGCTCAACCCTTTGACGAATTCGGCGACGGATCGCCGGAGCCGGCCCGTCCGATCGGTGAACCGTCTCCTGCGAGATCCGCCGCCGGGCTCGGTACGAGACGGACGGCACACCCCGCTCGGACGACCAGCAGGTCACGACACGGGCACAGCGGCCGTGCGTCGGCGCCGCCGGGGCGAGAACCATGCCGACCGCTCGCCGCCTGGGCCACTAGGAGCCGCGCCCCGCCCGATCCGGTCGGGAGCCGAGAGAGGACATGAGGCGTTCACCGCGGCCCGGGCCCGAAGTCGCGGTGTTCTGCTCGGCCAGCCTGCTCGGCCAGCCTGCTCGGCCAGCCGGTTCGGCCTCGACCCACCGGCCATGGCGTGGAGGGCGGCCGACCTCGTCCTGGGGACGGCCGGATGCCATATCGGTAGATCTGGCCGAAACATTGTCGTGGTGTGTTTGACCTGTTAGCGTCCAGTCGGCGGACATTCAGTTGAATGCGCTAAACCATTCACCGCCTGGACGGTAACCATGAGCGATGGTTTCCTGCATGAATCCCTTCGCCGTGCCGACTGGGGGGTCGCCACGGCGGACACCATCGCGGCGCCCTTGCCGCCCCTGCCGGAACGCGGCGGGCACTTCCGCCAGTGGACCGACGACCTGAAGCAGCTGACCGGTGTCGTCGCGGACACCCACCGCATGGTCGCCGGATGGCCGCAGCTCCAGCCCGACGGCCCCGGCAGCTGGGACCGGGACGCCCTGGACCGCTGTGACCGCGCGCTCGACGCACTGCTCGCGCACGGCAGCCGCCCCGCCCTCACCCTGCTCGACCGCTCACTGCCGCCTTGGGTGGACGCCGCCGGCGGCTGGCTCGCCCGCGACACCGCCGAGCACTTCGCCGCCTACGCAGCCGAGCTGGGCCGCCGTTTCGGCGACCGGGTGGAACGCTGGATCACCTCCACCGACCTCGCAGGCCCCACGCTCGCGGACCACGTGGCCGGAATGTACCCCCCGAGCCGGGGTGCGGGCCGGGCGGGACTGCCCGCGGTCCACCACATCCTGCTGGCCAACGGGCTCGCCACCCGGGCCCTGAGGGCCACCGGCGCGCGAGGCCGGATCGGCACCACGGTCACCCTCGTGGGCGGCTACCCGGCCACCGAGGACCCATACGACCGTCTCGCCCTGGAACGCCTGGAGAGCTGGACCAACCGACTCTTCCTCGACCCCCTGCTGCTCGGCGAGCACATGGTGACCGAGGACGGCGACTCACCGGTCGAGGACACCGGCTGCGTGCGCCCCGGCGACCTGGAGACCATCACCACCGAGCAGGACCTGCTGGGCCTGTCCTGGCACACCCCGTTCCGCGTCACCGCGCCCGAGAACCTGCCCCGCGTGCTGCCGACGAGAACCTGCCAGAGCGCCCTCAACGAGGTGAACCGCCTGCTCGTGGGCCTGGGCTTCGCGATCGTCCCGTTCGACGACGTGGAGACCACCGCCTACGGCTGGCCGATCATCCCCGAAGGGCTCGCCGACGCCGTCGCCGGCCTCTACGAGCTCTACGGCGACGTGCTGCCGCCGCTGTCCGTCATCGACAACGGCATGGGCGACCTGGACCTCGTCGACGCCACGGGACACAGCGACGACGACCGGCGCCGGGCCCTGCTGCGCGCCAGGCTCACCTGGCTGGCCGGACTCACCGCGGCCGGTGTGCAGGTGTGCGGCTACGAGTACTGGTCGGTCCTGGACAACCTGGAGGCCAAGTTCCGCTACACCCGCCTGTACGCGATGGCGGTCCCGGACCACGAGGCCCCGCCGCGTCCCTCGATCCCCTCCGACTGGCTGCACCACGGCGCCTTCGCCGGCGCCGCCGTACCCGAAGCGGGGCGGCCCACAGGACTGAGCCTGGTGCCGTCCCTTCCCCGGACTCAGGACGCCGGAGCCTCGTAGTCCCGGCCGCGGATCAGTCGCACCGGCGTGTAGACGAGGACGTCCTCGTCCCGCTGGTTGCGTACGGTGATCCGGCTGGTCACCACGCCCCGGCCGGGCTTGCTGGAGGGCCGGCACTCCGTGGTCTCCACGACGGCGTGCACGGTGTCGCCGACGTACACCGGACCCCGCACGGTGAGCTCCATGTGCAGGAAGGCGAGGCCCGTGCCGTGCAGCACGTTCGTCTGGAGGACGAGGCCTTCGGCGATGCAGTAGGTCAGTCCCCCCGGGACGAGTCGCCCCGAGTAGCCGCCGTCCGCGGCGTGCGAGGCGTCCCAGAAAAGGGGCTCGGTGAAGCCGCCCCAGGTGACGAAATTGACCAGATCGGTCTCCGTGATGGTGCGGCGAGCGGTCCGGAAGACCTGCCCGACCGGCATCTCCTCATAGGTCAGCCCCTTGACCAGAAGGGGGACCTCGGTGCTGGTCTGCTGTGGTGCCATGGTCGATCGGTTCCTCTCGTACGGTGGTCACAGGTCGAGCGGGTGCTTGCCGCCGACGCCCTCGAAGTCCGCGGTCCGCTTCTCGCGGTGCGCGGCGAGTCCCTCGACGACCTCGTGCCCGCCGAACCCGAAGAACTCCAGCCCCAGCGAGGCCTCGAAGATGGGCTGGGCGGTGCGGTACCAGTGGTTGAGGGACCGTTTCGTCCAGCTGATCGCGCTGGCCGGTCCGGCTGCCAGGGCGGTCGCCACCTGCAGCGCCTCGGTGTGCACGTCGGCGTCGTCCACGCACTTCGACACCAGCCCGATCCGCTCGGCCTCCTCGCCGGTGAGGGTCTCGCAGGTGAGCAGGTAGTACTTGGCCTTGGCCATGCCGCACAGCAAGGGCCAGCAGATGGCGGCATGGTCACCGGCCGCGACACCGAGCCGTGTGTGCCCGTCGACGATCTTCGCGGTGCGGGCGGCGACGGAGATGTCCGCCAGCATGCCGATGACCAGACCCGCCCCGACCGCCGGGCCGTGGATCGCGGAGACCACCGGCTTGGAGCAGTCGAGCACGCCGTAGACCATGTCGCGTGCCTCCCGCATCACCCGGGCGCGCACCGTGTAGTCCTCGGTCATGGCCTCGATGGAGTCGAAGGTCCCGCCCGCCGAGAACGCCCGGCCCGCCCCCTGGACGAGCACCGCACGGGTCTCCTGGTCGCGGTCCACGACGGACCAGACGTCGGCGAGTTCGCCGTGCATCCGCGGATCCACGGCGTTCAGGTTCGGGGCGTCGAGCACGATCCGCAGCACACCGGGCGCGGGCCGCTCGAAGGTCAGGCTCGTGAACGGGGCGTAGGGATCGGTCACGTCGCGCTCCTGGTGTATTCAGTGTGGATACTATAATTATCTAACTGTATCGAAGGTTGGGCGGCAAGCGGGCCGCACGGGACGTTGCGCGGAGGACGGGAAGTTCGGGATGGATCTCACCTTCAGCGAGGAACAGGACGAACTGCGCAAGGTCGTCCGCTCGTTCCTCGCCAAGCACTCCGACGAGGCCAACGTGCGCCGCCTGGCCGCCGACCCCCAGGGGCACGACCCCGTCGTCTGGCGGCGGATGGCCGGCGAACTCGGCCTCCAGGGGCTCGCCGTCCCGGAGAAGTACGGCGGCTCGGGCTTCGGCTACGTCGATCTCGGCATCGTGTTCGAGGAGTCGGGCCGCGCGCTGCTCGGCGGGCCGTACTTCGCCACCGTCGCCCTCGCCGCCGAGGCCCTGCTGCGCTGCGCCGACGAGCAGGCGCGGCACGACTTCCTGCCGGGCATCACGTCCGGCGGGACGGTGGCCACCCTGGCGCTCACCGAGGACGGCGGCCGCTGGGACGAGCAGGGCATCGGGCTCACCGCCGCCCACGACGAGACAGGCGGCTGGCGACTGAACGGCGTGAAGACGTACGTCCCGGACGGACACCTGGCAGACCTGCTCCTGGTCGCCGGCCGCACGCCCGGTGGCATCAGCCTCCTGGCGGTCGAGACCGCCGACGCGCCAGGCCTCGCCCGCACCCCTCTCCCCACCCTCGACCAGACCCGCAAACAGGCCCGGCTCGAGTTCACGGACACCCCTGCCCGTCTCCTGGGCGCCGAGGGCACGGCGTGGCCCGCCCTGGAGCGCACCCTCGCGACCGCCGCCGTACTCCTGTCCGCCGAACAGGTCGGAGGAGCCGCGGCCGCCCTGGACGCCGCGGTCGAGTACGCCAAGATCCGCGAGCAGTACGGCCGTCCCATCGGCTCGTTCCAGGGGATCAAGCACAAGTGCGCCGACATGCTCGTGGAGATCGAGTCCGCCCGCTCGGCCGCCTACGGCGGACTGTGGGCGCTGGACGCGGACGACGGGACGGACATCGCCCTCGCCGCCGCGCTCGCCCAAACCTTCTGCTCGGAGGCGTTCACCAAGGTCGCCGCCGACAACATCCAGGTCCACGGCGGCATCGGCTTCACCTGGGAGCACCCCGCGCACCTGTACCTCAAGCGGGCCAAGAGCTCCGAAGTCCTGCTCGGCACACCGTCGTACCACCGGGAACTGCTCGCCACCCGGCTCGGCATCTGAGACCTCAGGGAGAAGCTGACATGGAGCTGGACTTCGGGCCCGCGGCACGCGACTTCCGCGACGAGGTGCGGGACTGGCTGGCGGACCACCTGGTGGGGGAGTTCGCCGAGCACCGGGGCGTGGGCGGCCCCACCGACGGAGCCGCCTGGGAGGTCCGCCTCGCCTGGGACCGTGAACTGTCCGCAGGCGGCTGGCTGGGCATCGGCTGGCCCCGGGAGTACGGCGGACGCGGGCTCGGGCTGCTCGAGGAGATCGTCTTCGAGTACGAGTACGCCCGCGTGAACGCCCCGTACCGGGCCACCGTCAACGCCCTCGACCTGCTCGGCCCGATGCTCCTCACGATGGGCAGCGAGGCGCAGAAGAAGCGTTTCCTGCCGCCGATCCTCGCCGTCGAGGAACTGTGGGGCCAGGGCTTCAGCGAGCCGGGCGCAGGCTCCGACCTGGCGTCCGTGCGCACCCGGGCCGAACGGGACGGCGACGAGTGGGTGGTCAGCGGACAGAAGGTGTGGACCTCGTTCGGTGTGCACGCCGACTGGCTCTACGTCCTCACCCGGACGGACCCGCAGTCCGCGCGGCACAAGGGCCTGAGCCTGCTGCTGGTGCCCACCGACCAGCCCGGCGTGGAGATCCGTCCCATCCGCAACCTCGCCGGCCAGGACGAGTTCGCCGAGGTCTTCCTCTCCGACGCCCGTACCGGCGCCGACATGGTCGTCGGCGAGGTCGGTCAGGGCTGGCGCACCGCGATGGCCACGCTCGGCATCGAGCGCGGCACCACGCTCCTGCCCCAGCAGCTCACCTTCGAGCGGGAGGCCGAGGCGCTGATCGACCTGGCCCGGGAGCGGGGCGCGCTCGACGACCCGATGCTGCGCCGCCGTATCGTCGACGCCTGGATCTCCGTACGCATCATGCGCACCACCAACCTGCGTACCATCGCCGAACTGACCGCTGGCCGCACGCCGGGAGCACAGGCCACCACCGCGAAGCTGTACGCGTCGACCCGGCACCAGCAACTCGGCCAGCTGGCCACGGAGTTGGCTGGTCCGGCCGGGCAGA
Source organism: Streptomyces sp. LUP30 (assembly GCF_001746365.1). Lineage (GTDB taxonomy): Bacteria > Actinomycetota > Actinomycetes > Streptomycetales > Streptomycetaceae > Streptomyces. Next base: position 249,448 of record NZ_MJAJ01000002.1, on the reverse strand, counting down.
TCGTCGGCGAAGACTACGCCCTGGACCGCAGGCAGCGCTCCTTCCTGCTGGCCCTCGCGGAGACGATCTACGGCGGGTCGAGCGAGATCCAGCGCAACATCATCGGAGAACAGGTCCTGGGCCTGCCGAAGGAGCCGCGCCCGTGACGCCGGTCGAGGACCGTCTCGACCGCGTCGAGTCGCAGCTCGCCATCCAGCAGCTGCCCGTCCGCTACGCGCTCGCCGTGGACGGCCGCGACCTGGACGCGTGGGTCGGCTGCTTCCGGCCCGACGTGGACATGGGGCGCCACGGCCGCGGGCGGGACGTCCTGCGGCGACACATCGAACCCCAGGTGCGCGGCTTCCACCGGTCGGTCCACCAGATCTGCGGGCACCGCATCGAGTTCACCGGCCGTGACACGGCGACCGGCGCGGTGTACTGCCGGGCCGAACACGAGGTGGGGGAGCGGTGGATCGTGATGGCGATCTGCTACCGGGACGACTACGCGCGCGTGGACGGCGAGTGGTACTTCTCCCGGCGCCGCGAGCGGCACTGGTACGCGGCGGACGTGACCGAGCGCCCCCAGGCGGTGGGATTCCAGGGCTGGGAGGGTGCCGGAGAGCCGGCGCTGCCCGAGGCCTTCCCCGCCTGGACGGGCTTCTGGAAGGAGACGTGATGGCACGGTTGTCGGGGAGGACGGCGCTGGTCACCGGCGGCGGGCAGGGCGTGGGCCGCGGCATCGCGCTCGCGCTGGCCGCCGAAGGGGCGGCCGTGGTGATCACCGGTCGCACCGAGGGCAAGCTGGCGGACACGGCCGGGGTGATCGCCGAGCGCGGGGGACGGGCGTACTCCGTGGTCGGGGACGTGGGGGAGCGGGAGGACGTCGACCGCATGGTGGCCGAGACGGTACGGGAGTTCGGCGGTCTCGATGTGCTCGTCAACAACGCGCAGTCCTCGGTGCAGCGCCGGCTGGCGGAGACGACGTACGAGGATGTCGAACTCGCCTATCGGAGCGGTCCGTTGGCCGCCTTCCACGCCATGCGGGCCGCCCTGCCCCATCTCAAGGAGAGCCGCGGCAGCGTCGTGAACCTCGGCTCGTCGGCCGCCGTGCAGGGCGAGGCGACCTTCGCGGCGTACGCGATGGCCAAGGAGGCGATCCGCGGCCTGAGCCGGGTCGCCGCGCGCGAGTGGGGCGCGTACGGGATCCGGGTGAACGTCATCTGTCCGGCCGCGCTCAGCCCGGCCGCCGAGGACTATCTGGCGGCGCACCCGCACAAGGCGGACGAGCTCGCCCGGCAGATCCCGTTGGGCCGGCTCGGGGACCCGGAGGCCGACATCGGCCGGGCGGTGGTCGCGCTGGTCAGCGACGATATGGCCTATCTGACCGGCGCGACGCTGATGCTGGAGGGCGGCCGGACCCTGATCGGCTGACGCCGCTACACGACACCCCGGCCCCGCAGGGCAGCCAGCTGACTTTCCGTCACCCCCGCAAGAGCGGTGAGCACTTCGTCGGTGTGTTCACCCAGCGCCGGCGGCGGGGTGTACCCCTCGACCGGCGTCGCCGTGAACCTGATGGGGTTGGCGAGCATCGGGAGCTGTCCGGAGGCCGGGTCCTCGACCTCGATCAGCATTCCCCGGTGCTGTATCTGCGGGTCGGCGAAGACCTCGGGCAGCTCGTTGTACGGGCCCGCGGGGACGTCGTGTGCGTCGAGTACGGTCAGCCACTCGTCCCGGGTGCGGGTGCGAAGGATCGCCGCCAGCACCGGCAGGATCTCCTCGCGGTGCGCGATCCGGGCCGGGGTCGTGGCGAACCGTTCGTCCTGGAGGAGGTCGGTGCGGTCGGCCGCGGCGCAGAACGCGGCGAACTGCTTGTCGTTGCCCGCGACCAGGAAGATCGGCCGGTCCTTGCAGGGGAAGGCCTGAGAGGGGATCCCGCCGTACCCGCCGTTGCCGCGCCGCTGCGGAACCTCGCCGGAGACCAGGTAGTTCATCGCGAAGTGGGACAGCGAGGCCAGGCCGCAGTCCAGCAGGGACAGGTCGATGAACTGCCCCTCGCCGGTGCGGTCCCGGTGGCGCAGGGCCGCGAGGACGGCCGTGGAGGCGTAGAGCCCGGTGAGGATGTCGATCATGCTGACGCCGACCTTCATCGGCTCCTCGGGGTGCCCGGAGACGCTCATCATCCCGGACATGGCCTGGAAGATGCCGTCGTAGCCGGGTCGGTCGGCGTACGGGCCGGTCTGGCCGAAGCCGGTGACCGAGAGGTAGACGAGGCGCGGGTCGATCGCGCGCAGGCTCTTGTGGTCGAGGCCGTACTTGGCCAGCGTGCCCGTCCGGAAGTTCTCCACCAGCACGTCCGACCGCGCGGCTAGGGCGCGGATCAGCTCCTGTCCCTCGGGAGAGGCGTGGTTGACGGTGACCGACCGCTTGTTGCGGTTGCAGGAGAGGTAGAAGGCGGCGGTGTCGGTCCGTTCGCCCCCGGGGCCGGGGGCGAAGGGAGGGCCGTACGTCCGGGAGTCGTCCCCCGATCCGGGCCGCTCGACCTTGATCACCTCGGCGCCCAGATCGGCGAGCATCTGGGTCGCCAGGGGCGCGGCGAGGATGCGGGACAGATCGAGCACGCGGATCCCGGCCAGTGCGGTCGACGGCATCTGGGCCTCCCTCTGTTCACGGACAGCGAATCAGTTATATAAATAATACATCTAGCGTCCGGCTTCGGGCTCGGGCGATTGCCTCATCTGTTCAATTCATGTAACTATATGGATCGGCCGCCAGGCCGGGACCGGAGGGCGGGCTGATGACCGTCGCGGCGAGGACCCTCACCGATCAGCAACAGCGCGAACGCCGGGCCTGGTTCCGGGTCCGCTGGGAGCGCGGGGTCGCCTTCAACCGGCGCTGCCGCATACGGGTGACGCGCTGGGACGCGGACGGGGTCGAGATCGTGCTCCCCTACGCCGAGTCCCTCTCGGCCCATGAGGACGTCTTCCACGGCGGAGTCATCTCCGCGCTCATCGACACGGCCGGCGCCGGAGCCGTGATCGCCGGGCACGACTTCACCAAGGGCAGCCGGCTCAGCACCGTGTCGATGTCGGTGCAGTACCTCGCACCCGCCCGCGGCCGTGAGGCGGTGGCGTACGCGCGCTGTGTGCGGCGGGGCGGCCGGGTGCACTTCGCCGACGTCGACGTGCGGGCCGACGGACGGGTCTGCGCCCGCGGGCAGGTGGTGGTGACCATCTCCGGGGAACGGCCCGGCGTCGGCGACCCGATCGAACCGCTGGACGAGGAGTGACGTGATGCCCGAGGAGACCATGGCCCCCGAGGACCTGGACCTGGACCTGGTCCTGTACGAGGTCGACGAGGACGGCGTCGCCACCGTCACCCTCAACCGGCCCGAGCGCAAGAACGCGTGGAGCCTGCCGATGGAGCGCCGCTTCTTCGCGCTCCTCGACCAGGCCGCACAGGACCCCGCCGTCAGAGTCGTGATCATCACCGGTGCGGGCAGGGCCTTCTGCCCAGGGATGGACATGCAGCGCCTGGAGCAGAACTCGCAGCCGGGGGAGTCCCTCAACCTCCAGGCCCGCGTCCCCATGTACAGCAGGCGGAACATGCCGAAGCCGCTGATCGCCGCCGTCAACGGCGCCTGCGCGGGCATCGGCCTGGTCCAGGCCCTCATCTGCGACGTCCGCTTCGCCGCCCGCGGGGCCCGCTTCACCACCGCGTTCACCCGCCGCGGGCTGGCCGGCGAGTACAACCTGCCGTACGTGCTGCCGCGTGTCATCGGTCTGGAGAACGCGCTCGACCTGCTGCTGTCCGGCCGCGTCTTCGACGCCGACGAGGCGCAGAGCCTCGGCCTGGTCAGCCGCGTCGTGGAGCCCGAGGACCTGCTCGACGCCGCCCGCGCCTACGCCCGGGACATCGCCCGCAACTGCTCGCCGCGGGCCATGGCCGTCCTGCGTCACCAGGTGTACGGCGACCTGGACCGCACCTTCACCGACGCCCTCGCCCGCTCCTACTCCGCCATGGAGTTCTTCGCGGGCTCGCCCGACTTCCGTGAGGGCGTGTCGAGCTTCGTGGAGAAGCGGGAGCCCGAGTTCGAGGGACTGCCCCCGGACTTCGACCCGGACGAGGCCACGCGCGACGCGTTTCTGCCGTACTGAACCGATGCGAGGAGCACACGCAGATGACAGGGCAACCCTTCCCCGTCGAGGCCGGGCACATCATGATGTTCGCCCGCGCCATCGGAGACGAGAACGCGGCCTACGAGGGTGAGTCCGCACTCGCACCGCCCACCTTCACCATGGCGAGCGCCCACTACGACTCCGACTACCACCTGCGTCCCAGGCCGGACGAGGAGTGGTTCGGGTCGGGGCGTGACGCCGGCGTCATGGCCGAGGGCGGTGGCGGGCTCCACGCCGAGCAGCACTTCGAGTACCACCGCCCGGTGCGCGCCGGCGAGACCCTCTATGCGCACAACAGCACCGGTCGCAGCTGGGAGAAGCAGGGCCGCACCGGCCGCCTGCTGTTCAGCGAGCGCATCACCGAGTACCGGGACGCCGACGGCGAACCGGTCGTCAGCGCCGTGACCGTGGCCGTCGTCCCCGAGGGCCCGGCGACCCCGAAGGACGCCCGATGAGCCCGAGCCCGGACGGCATCAAGGTCGGCGAGACCCGCGAGAGCGTCCTCGTCGACGACCTCAGGCGCACCCGGATCGTGCAGTACGCGGGCGCCTCCGGCGACTTCAACCCGCTGCACACCGACGAGCGGTTCGCCGTCGAGGCCGCGGGCTACCCCGGCGTGTTCGCCCACGGCATGCTGACGATGGGCATGACCGGCCGGGTCCTGACCGACTGGGTCGGCCCCGAGGCACTGCTGCGCTACGGCGTGCGCTTCAAGGCTCAGGTCTGGCCCGGCGACACCCTCACCGCCACGGTCACCGTCGATTCGATCGAGGACACGACGACCGGCCCGGTCGCGCACTTCAGCCTGCGCACCGTCAACCAGGACGGCGCCGAGGTGGTCACCGGCACCGCGGCGGCCCGCCTGGAGCCCTGATCCGATGGCCGCCGCGCTGGAGGCCGGGACGACGGCCACCTGGACCGCCCTGGTGAGCCGCGCCTACGACCACGCCCGTCCCGCCGTCCGGTTCGGTGACCTGACCTGGACCGGACGCGAACTCCTCGACCGTGCGGCCGGCGCGGCCGACTGGCTGGACACCCTCGGCCTGAAGCCCGGTGAACCGGTGCCCGCGCTGGTCGCCACCTCCGCCGACGCCCTCGCGCTGGTGATCGGCGGTGCCGGATCCGGCCACCCGCTCGCACCGCTCGGCGTCCGCATGACGGCGTACGAGATCGCCGCGGTGGTCAAGCAGACGCGGGCTCACGTCCTGCTGGCGCAGCCCGAGTTCGCCGACCTCGGCAGGCAGGTCGCCGAACTCTCCGGTCGGCGGATGGCCGTCGTTCCCGAACTCGTCTCTGGTGCAAGGCAGTTGACTGCCGGACCCGGAGACCTCGCCGCCGTCCTGCACACCTCCGGGACGACGGGCCTGCCCAAGCCCGTCCCCATGAGCCAGCTGCGCCTGGCCGCCCGGGCCCGGGTGAACGGGCGGCTGTGCGGGCTGGACCCCGACAGCTTCTACGGCGGCAGCGCCCCCTTCCATCACATCGCGGGCCTCGGCAACATCGCCGTCGCCCTCGCCGCGGGCGCCCTGATCACCGGCCTGCCCCGGTTCACCGTCGAGGGCTGGGCCCTGCTGCGGGACCTCGGCACCACGCACACCAGCATGGTCCCCGCGATGCTGGAGACGCTGCTGGCGGCCGGACAGGCCCGCCACGAGACGCTGCGGACCCTCCAGTACGGCGGCGCGCCTGTACGTCCGGGCACCCTTCGGCGGACGTACGAGGCGATGCCCGGCGTCCGCATGCTCAACATGTTCGGACAGACGGAGGGCTCGCCGATCAGCGTGCTCACTCCGGAGGACCACCGGGAGGCGGTGGCCGGACGCACCGAGCTGTTGCGGTCGGTGGGGCGGCCCGCACCAGGTGTCGAGATCAGGGTCCACGATCCCGGCCCGGACGGCGTCGGAGAGATCCACGCCCGCGCCGATCACCTCTTCAGGATCGACGCCGAGGGCTGGCTGCACAGCGGCGACCTGGGCCGCGTGGCGGAGGACGGGTATCTCTACCTGCTCGGCCGCCGCACCGACATGATCATCCGTGGTGGCGAGAACGTCCACCCGCTGGAGGTGGAGACGGTCCTGTCCGCGCACCCCGGGGTGGCGGACGCCGCGGTCACCGGAGTTCCGGACGAGCGGCTCGGTCAGACCGTCGTGGCCTTCGTCGTCCCCGCCTGTCCCGACGCCCCACCGCAGCCCGCGGCACTCAGCAGCCACACCCGCGCTCGGCTGTCCGGGTTCAAGGTCCCCGTCCGCTGGTGGTTCGTGGACGACCTGCCACGCAACGCGAACGGCAAGGTCGTACGCCGAAGCCTCAGGGAACCCATCGCGCTCGAAGGAGAACCACGTGACGCTTGACCACTCGGTCGTCGCCCCGCAGGCCGTCGGCGTCGACCCGCACCGGCTGGACGTGCTCCTGCGCCGGATCCGTCTGGAGGTCGAGCACGGACCGTTGCCGTCCGTGCAGGTCGCCGTGGCGAGGGGCGGAAGGCTGGTCGCCTTCGAGACCTGGGGGGACGCCGCACCGGACACGCGATACGTCCTGCAGTCCGTCGGGCGGTCGATCGTCGCGGGAGCGGTGTGGAAGCTGATCGGCGACGGCCTTCTGGACGTGGCCGAGGAAGTCGCCGCGATCATCCCGGAGTTCGCGCCCAACGGGAAGGAGAAGGTGACGGTCGAGCAGGTGCTCACCCACACCGCCGGCTTCCCCTTCGCACCGCTCGGGTACCCGAAGATGCTCGACCGCGAGCAGCGTCTCGCCGCCTTCGGCCGCTGGCGGCTCGACCACCCGCCGGGCAGCCGCTTCCAGTTCCACCTCACCTCGGCGGCCTGGCTGGTCGCCGAGATCGTGGAGCGGCGTACGGGCCTGGCGTTCGCCGGCTATCTGCGCGACCGGATCGCCGGGCCGCTCGGGCTGTCCTCGCTCGAACTCGGCGTCCCGGTGGACCGGCAGCCCGGCACCGTCGCCCCGATGACCGCCACCGACCGCACGAGCGACGAGCAGGAGCCCGACCCCTGGGGCCCCTGGTACCTGTCCGACCCCCGGGTGCTGGCGGCCGGGGAGCCCAGCCACGCGCTGGTGGCCACGGCCGCCGACGTCGCCCTGTACTTCCAGGCGCTGGAGCACTCGGGACTGTGGAAGCCGGAGGCGGTGGCGCAGGGCACCCGGATCCGTCTGACGGACCACCCGCACGGCGAGCAGATCTACGGGGGCGGCTCCGGCCGCCGTACCAGCATGGGCCTCTTCGTCACCGTGGCCGGCCCGGACGCGGGCAGCAACCTGCCGTCCACCGGTTCGTCCGCCCTCTTCGGCAGCGCCGGAGCCGCCTACCAACTCGGCTTCATGGACCCGGAGACCGGTCTGTCCTTCGCCTGCCTGAGCAACGGCTATCCGCTCGCCGGCTACGACCACTCCCGGCGTGGCACGGCGCTGCTCACCAACATCGCGAATCTCGCGGCGGATCTCACCGACCGGACGGATCTGAGCCCGGTACCGAATCCCGGTACCGGGCTCCCCGCTCGAAACCTGCCGCTCAGCGGCTGATCAGCTGCTGAGCGTTGTTGAACATGATGTCGTCCTGCGCGGACTCGTCGAGTTCCGCGATGAGCTTGCGGAAGTCGGCCGGATTGGCCAGGCCCTCGGCGTGCGGGAAGTCGGAGCCCATGACGATGGACTCGTGATAACCGAGGCGCCTGACGACGTTCACGATGTCGTCCTCCGGATAGGGCACCACGCGGACGTGCTTGCGGAAGACCTGGCTGGGGCGCTCGTCCAACTGCCCGCCGAGCCAGGGGCCGTTGCGGCCCATGCCGCGACTCTTGTCCATGTGGCGCACGAAGTGCGGCACCCATTCGGAGCCGAACTCGGACACCAGGACGTTGATGTCGGGGAAACGGCCGAAAAGGTTGTCGAAGATCAGCGCGGACAGCGTCTCCTCGACGGGGCGCTGGCCGTAGGTGTTCTGCCACTGCCAGGCCGACATCCGGAAGTGGATGGGGTTCGGGTCGTAGCCCCAGGAGGGCGCCACCTGCGAGTTGTAGTAGAACTCGCTGATGTGGTAGCAGACGCTCGCCTTGGCCTCGTTGACCAGCTTCCAGAACGGGTCGAAGTACGGGTCGCCCGGCGAGCGGCCGTACACGGGGCCGGTCGGCAGCAGGATGAAGCGGGCGCCCTGGTCGAGGACGTACTCCAACTCCTTGACCGCGCTGGGCAGGTCGCGCAGGGACAGCAGCGCGGGGGCGTAGATGCGGCCCTGGTGGTCGAAGCCCCAGACCTCGTTCATGTACCGGTTGAAGGAGTGGTAGTTGGCGTAGAGCGGCTCCACGCCCTTCACGTACTCCTCGGCGACCAGCGCCCAGCCGCCCGGGTAGATGATGGTCTGGTCCAGGCCCTGTTCGTCCATGACGCGCAGCCGGGCGTCGCGGTTCTGGTACGACTCGTGCATCGGCTCGAACTGGTACGTCTCCTCGGGATTGCCCGAGGCCATCGCCTTGAGCATCTCCTTCAGCGAACCGGGGCGGTACACCTGCCCGAACTCCGGTTCCAGGCATACGACGATGCGGTCCCCGGCGAGGATCACCTCCCTCCCGTCCGGCAGGGTCACCGGGGCGACGGCCGCACCGAGGAACTCCTTCGGAAGGTAGCGGGTGAAGGAGTCACGCTCCTCGTACATGTGCTGGTCGCAGTCGAAGATGGGCTTGCGCTGTTCGGCCATGGCGTCGCCTCCGGGCCCCAGGAACTATTCAGTACGCCTTCTATAATTATCTAACTGATTAGAGAGCGCAAGGGGGGAGCGGAGGCGGGTCCGCCGCGAGGTGGATCCGGTCAGTCGAGGAGTTCGAGCACCGTCTTGGGTCCCGCGGCGTTCACGACGTCGTCCGCGCTGGAGATGTGCCGCTGCCACAGCTTCTCGGCCTCGTCCGCCTTCCCGGACTCGATCAGGCCGACCATCCGCACGTGCGCCCGGTGTCCCTTGAGGGCTTGCGCCTTCTGGGCTTCGGCGTCTGCCGCGCCCGCCGTGTACGAGGCGTTGGCCCGGTCGATGATGTTGCGCAGCATGCCGCACAGCAGGATCAGGGTCTGGTTGCCGGTGAGTTCGACCAGCAGGGCGTGGAAGGCGTCCTGCGCGTCGACCAGGGCGAGCGGGTCGTCGAGGGCGGCCTTCTCGGTCGCCACCGCGTCGCGCAGCCGCTTGATGTCGTCGGCCGTGTGCTTGGTGGCGAGCTGGCGGGCGCAGGGCGGCTCGATGAGGGCCGCGGCGCGGTAGATGTCACCCAGGGTGGCGCCGCGGTACTCGAGGATCAGGCCGGCGAAGCGCGCGGCGACGTCCGAGTCCGGAGCACTCACCCGGGCTCCGCCGTGGGCGCCGCGGCGCACCGTGATCAGGGACTCCGACTCCAGCACCCTGAACGCCTCGCGCAGTGTGGGCCGCGAGATGCCGAACTGCTCCATCAGGCCCGACTCCGGGGGCAGCGCGTCGTCGGGCTTCAGCTCGCCCCGTACGATCTGGCGACGCAGGTGCGCGGCGACCAGTTCGGCGGTCTTCGGCACCCGCACCTGACGTCCTACGCGACTGCGGGCGGGGACCGGCACGGTCGCCGTTTCTGCGGTGCGGGCTGCCTCGGCCACGGTGGGCTCCTCGTATAGCTAAATGAATCGTCTTAGTGCATCGAGGGTACCAGGTCAAGCCCTCGGTGACCTTCTCGTGCGCGACCTGATCTGGCGTCCTGACGGCCCTTTGGTATATAGATGATTCATCTATCTATAAAGCCGGTCCAGCCGACGGATACCGCGGGAGTGACCTCGATGACCGAGAACCCGGCCCCGGAGATCCTCAACGATCTCACCGATGACGGAGTCATGCTGCTGACCCTGAACCGGCCCGAGCGGCACAACGCCTGGACGCTGGAGATGGAGCTGCTCTACAACGAACTGTTCGACCGGGCGGAGCATGATCCACGGGTGCGGGCCGTGGTGCTCACCGGCGCCGGGCGCAGCTTCTGCCCGGGAATGGACATGAGCGTCCTGGACGCCGCCTCGTCGGGCGCCCGCCCCTGGCCGACCGACCGGCTGCCCCCGCGCACCCGCCCCATGTCCTTCCCGAAGCCCGTGGTGGCGGCGGTCAACGGTTCGTGCGCCGGCATCGGGTTCAACCAGGCGTTGATGTGCGATGTGCGGTTCGCCGTGCCGCACGCCAGGTTCGCCGCCGCCTTCAGCGCCCGCGGACTGGTGGCCGAGGACGGCGTGTCCTGGCTCCTGCCCCGGGTGGTCGGCCACGGCAACGCCGCCGACCTGCTGCTGTCCTCGCGCCGGATCAACGGGACGGAGGCTCTGGCCATGGGACTGGTCAACCGCCTGGTCGAACCGCGGGACCTGCTCCCGGCGGCGCTCGCCTATGCGAGCGAGCTGGCTCGCTCGGCCAGCCCGTACGCGATGTCCCTCATCAAGCGGCAGCTCGCCGACGACCAGGCGAGGACCTTCACCGAGAGCCGCGACCACGCTGCCGCCCTTCTGGCCACGGCGAAGCGCGCCCCGGACTACCGCGAGGGCGTGCGGAGTTTCATCGAGCGCCGGCCGCCGGAGTTCGCGGGGCTGGGGGATGCCGCGGCCGTGGCGCCGACGCTTGCGCAGGAGGCGTCGTCATGACCCGCTCCGAACTCCCGCTGCACCGGCGCACGATCACCGTCACCGCGTACGCGGAAGGCGGCGACGAGATCTCGGTCGAGGCGGAACTGAGCGACGTGCGCCCTTGGGCGGAGCCGTCGGCCGGCGTCGTCCACCGGATGGCGCTCGCCGTGCGCGTCCGCCTTGCCGACATGGTCGTCGTGCACGCCGACGCGGACATGCGGACCTTCCCGCACGCCGAGTGCCCGTTGATCACCCCGGTGTTCGACGGGCTCGTCGGGCTCAGCGTCGCCGCCGGATACAACCGGGCCATCCAGGAGCGGTTCCGCGGGGTGTCCGGCTGTTCACACCTGCACGAGCTGGCCCGCGCCCTGGGCCCCGCGGTGGTGCAGGCGGCCATCTCGGCGAACGCGGGCCTGCGGTACGCCGGCGAGCAGGCCCACGACCCGCGCTCCACGGCCGGTGTGCTGAACAGCTGCCACATCTGGGCGCCGGACGGAGTGGGCCTGCGCAAGCTGGACACGGGCTGGGTCCCGGGGACCGGGCCGCGTCCGGTGCCGCTGCTCAGGACCTTCGAGCGACGGGGCCCGGGGGCGTCCGACGCCTGAGCGGGTCGAGGATCGTCAGGCCCGGCGACACCAGGCCGGCGGTGCCGGGGCCCACCGGGTGCCGCCCGCCCGCCCGCGACGCGGCCCGCCGCCGTCGCCGGCACGGCCCCCGACCGGCTCTAACCCGCCGCTGCCCGCCGTTCGCGCGGCAGCCCCAGCACCTTCTCCGCAAGGATGTTCCGCTGCACCTGGGAGGTCCCCGCGTAGAGGGTGCCGGAGCGGGCGATGAGATAGGTCGTCGACCACGACGCCGAGGAGTTCGCGGCGCCGGGGTCGTCGGTGCGGTAGGTGCGCAGGGGCGGGCGGCCGACCGGCACCTGGCCGTGCAGGCCCATGATGTCCATCGCCAGGTCGGTGACCTTGTTGTGGTATTCGCTCCAGTACAGCTTGGCGATCGACGACTCGGGTCCGGGCTCGGCGCCCTTGAGCCAGCCGGTGAGGATCCGGTACCCGAGATAGCGCATGATCTCGACCTTGGACCAGCACCAGGCGATCCGCTGGCGGATCACCGGGTCCCGGTCCTTGCCGTACAGCCGTGCCAGCTCGACGAGACGCTCCACCTCCGCCTTGAAGAGGATCGGGTTGGTCGCCGCCTCCTCTCCGCGCTCCACGCCCAGCAGGCTCTGGGCGACCGTCCAGCCGTTGTCGACGCCGCCTACGACCAGATCCGCGCGGGTGCGGGCGCCCTGGAAGAACACCTCGTTGAAGTGCAGCTGCCCGCTCATCATGCGGAACGGCCGGACCTCGACGCCGGGCCGGCCGAGGGGGACGAGGAGGAAGGAGATGCCGCGGTGACTGGGGGCGTCGGGGTTCGTGCGGACCAGCATGAAGATCCAGTCGCTGTGATGGGCGCCGGAGGTCCAGACCTTCTGGCCGTCGATCACCCACTCCTCGCCGTCGCGCACCGCACGCGTCCGCAGCGAGGCGAGGTCCGAGCCCGCGTCCGGCTCCGAGTACCCCTGGCACCAGGTGTCCTCACCGCTGAGGATGCGAGGGAGGAAATGGGCCTTCTGCTCGTCCGTGCCCCAGCGCAGCAGCGTGTTGGCCAGCATCTTCACGCCGAAGGTGTCCTGCGGCAGCCCGAACGGCACACCTGCCAGCGCCAGTTCCTCCATCAGCACCACCTGGTGGAGCTTGGTCAGGCCCCTGCCGCCGTACTGCTCGGGCCAGGTCAGCGAGAGGTAGCGGCGCTCTGCGAGCAGCCGACGCCAGTCGCGGGCGAAGGCCCAGGCCGCGTCCTCGTCGAGGGCCCCGATCCCGTTCCAGTCCGGCGGCAGTGTCTCGGCGAGGAACGCCCTGACCTCGGTGCGGAACGCTTCGGTCTCGGGGGGATAGCTGATGTCCACCTGCGTACTCTCCTCGTCCGGTCCGGCGCGCACGGCTCCGTCGCTGTATTGATTGTTTCAGCATAATAGGTTATCTATTTAAGAGGAATAGCGTCGAGCCAGGGCGGGCTGACATGGGACTGCTGGACGGCCGGAACGCGGTGATCACCGGCGGCGCACAGGGCATCGGCTTCGAGATCGCCGGTGTCCTCGGCGCCGAGGGGGCGTCCGTCGTCCTCGGGGACATCAACGAGGACGCGGCGGCGGAAGCCGCCCAACGCCTGGCCGAGAACGGTGTGGCCGCCACCTCGCTGCGCTGTGACGTCACCGACGAGGACGAGGTCGCCGCCCTCGTCGCCCACTGCACCGACAGCTTCGGACCGGTCGGCGTGATGGTCAACAACGCCGGGATCACCCGGGACGCGACCCTGCGCAAGATGGCAGTCGCCGACTTCCGGGCCGTGGTCGACGTACATCTGACCGGTGCCTGGAACGGCACCCGGTACGCCGCGGAGGCGATGCGCGCGCACGGTCTGGGCGGCAGCATCGTCAACATCTCCTCCATCGCCGGCAAGGTCGGCAACTTCGGTCAGACGAACTACAGCGCGGCCAAGGCGGGACTCGTCGGCCTCACCAAGGCCTCCGCCAAGGAACTCGCCCGGGCCGGGATCCGCGTGAACGCCGTCCAGCCCGGTCTGATCCGTACCGCCATGACCGAGGCGATGCCCAGGGCCGCCTGGGAGGCGAAGCTCGCGGAGATCCCCATGGGACGTGCCGGAGAGCCCGCCGAGGTCGCCCAGGTCGTCCTGTTCCTCGCCTCCGACCTGGCCGGCTACGTCACCGGCGCGGTGGTCGAGGTGACCGGCGGCCGGTACATGTGACCCCTCATGAAAGGCAACTGCTGATGCCCGCCCTCCTGCGTGACGCGGTGATCTGCGAACCCGTGCGTACCCCCGTCGGCGGCTACGGCGGCGCCCTCCGGGACGTGACGGCGGCCGAACTCGCCGCCACGGTCGTACGCGCCGTACTGGAACGCACCGGCATACCGCCCGCGGCCGTGGACGACGTCCTGCTGGGCCAGTGCTACCCCAACGGCGAGGCCCCGGCCATCGGCCGCGTGGCCGCCCTGGACGCCGGTCTGCCCGTGGACGTGCCGGGACTGCAGATCGACCGCCGCTGCGGCTCCGGACTGCAGGCGATCATCACTGCGGCGATGCAGGTGCAGACCGGTGCGAGCGACCTCGTGCTGGCCGGGGGCGTCGAGTCCATGAGCCAGGCCGAGTTCTACACGACCGGTGTGCGCTGGGGGGTGCGCGGAGCCGGCGCCACCCTGCACGACCGGCTGGCGCGTGGGCGCGTCACGTCGGGAGGCGCCAACCACCCGGTCCCCGGGGGCATGCTGGAGACCGCCGAGAACCTTCGGCGCGAGTACGCCATCCCCCGCGAGGAACAGGACCGACTCGCCCTGCGCTCCCACGAGAAGGCCGTGGCGGCCCAGCGGGAGGGCCGCTTCGCCGATGAGATCGTGCCCGTCGCCGTATGGTCCCGGAAGGGCGTCACGGTCGTCGACACGGACGAACACCCGCGCCCCGACTCCTCGTTGGAGAAGCTCGCGGCGCTGCGTCCCGTGCTCGGCCGCCAGGTCCCGGAGGCCACCGTCACCGCGGGAAACGCCAGCGGCCAGAACGACGGCGCCGCGCTGTGCGTCGTGACCCACCCCGAGCGTGCCGCCGAACTCGGACTGCGTCCGCTGGGCCGGCTGGTCTCCTGGGCCGTCGTCGGCGTACCGCCCGAGACGATGGGCATCGGCCCGGTACCCGCCACCGCTCGGGCCCTGGAGCGAGCCGGACTGAAGCTCGCCGACATCGACCTGATCGAACTCAACGAGGCCTTCGCCGCCCAGGTACTGGCCTGCACCCGCGTATGGGGCCTGACCGGGACCGACTTCGATCGGTTCAACGTCAACGGCTCCGGCATCTCGCTGGGCCACCCCGTCGGCGCCACCGGAGGCCGCATCCTCGCCACCCTGCTGCGCGAACTCGACCGCCGCCAGGCCCGCTACGGCCTCGAGACCATGTGCCTCGGCGGGGGCCAGGGCCTGGCGGCCGTCTTCGAACGGCCGACCGACGCAACCCACGTTCATGGAGGACGCTGACATGGCCGGACTGATCGCGTACGGCGCCTACGTGCCGTACCACCGCCTCGCGAGGACGGATGTGGCAGCCGCCCTGGGCGGCAGGGGAGGCAAGGGAACCCGCACGGTCGCGGGCTATGACGAGGACACCACGTCCATGGCCGTCGAGGCGGCGCGCGGCGCCCTGGCCCGCGACGGCCTGCGCGCCCGCGTCAGCCAGCTCTTCCTCGCCACCGCCGCACCCGCCTACCTCGACAAGACCAACGCGGCCGCCGTCCATGCCGCGCTCGGCCTCGACCCGCACGTGCTCGCCGCCGACATGGCCGGCTCCGTGCGCTCCGGCCTCGGCGCCCTGGTCACGGCCGCCCGGTCCCCGGTCCCGACCCTGACGGTCCTGTCGGACCTGCGTACCGGCCTGCCCGGCGGCGCCGACGAGGTCGCGGGCGGCGACGGAGCGGCGGCGTTCGTCTTCGGCGGCCACCGCAACGGCGCCCCCGTCATCGCGGAGTTGCTCGCCCACGACACGGTCAGCGACGAGCTCCTCGACCGCTGGCGGCTGCCGGGTGCGCCCGTCTCCCGGGTCTGGGAGGAGCGCTTCGCCGAGGAGATCTACGTGTCCCTCGCGGACAAGGCGCTCACCGCGGCCCTCGACCACGCGGCGGTCGACCTCGGCTCGATAGACCACTTCGTGGTCGCGGGCCTGCACACGCGCGCGTGCGCGTCGGTGCGGCGCACCGCCGGTGTCCGCCCCGAGGCGGTGACCCCGGACCTGGCCGGGGAGATCGGCAACGCCGGCACCGCGCAGCCCGGTCTGCTCCTCGCCGACGTCCTCGACCGGGCCCGGCCCGGCGAGACCATCGCCCTCGTCGTGCTCGGCGACGGCGCCGGAGTCCTCCTGCTGCGCGCCACCGACGCGCTCCCGGCCCACCGCGCGGCCCGCCCGGTCGCCTCTCAGATCGCGGCGGGCAGCGCCCCGATGCCGTACGCCACCTACCTGTCCTGGCGCGGCCTCCTCGACCGTGAACCGCCCCGTCGGCCGGACCCCGAGCCGCCGTACGCGCCGCCCGCACACCGCCGCACCGGCTGGAAGTACGGCTTCGTGGCCTCCCGTTGCGAGAAGTGCGCCACCCGGCATCTGCCGCCCGACCGGGTGTGCACCTCCTGCCGGAGCGTCGACGCCATGGCCGACGAGCCGATGGCGCACGTGCGCGGCACGGTCGCCACGTTCACCGTCGACCGCCTGGCGGCCACGCCGAGCCCGCCGATGCTCGTCGTGGTCGTCGACTACGACGGCGGCGGCCGGTTCCGCTGCCAGCTGACCGACGCCACCGAGGCCGACGCCGTCATCGGGGCGCGGGTCGAGATGACGTTCCGGCGCACGGTCACGGCGGCCGGCGTCCACAACTACTTCTGGAAGGCCCGGCCGGTGCGCACGGGCGAGACCGAGGGGACACGCTGATGGGCTCGCACGGAATACGGGACCGGGTCGCGATCGTCGGCATGGGCTGCACACCCTTCGGCGAGCACTGGACCCGCTCGGCGGACGACCTGCTGATCGACGCCGTCGGCGAGGCCGTCACCTCGGCCGGCATCACCCTCGACGACATCGACGCGTACTGGTTCGGCACCCAGGCGTCCGGCGTGTCCGGACTGACCCTGAGCCGGGCGCTCCACCTGCCCCACAAGCCGGTCACCCGCGTCGAGAACATGTGCGCGACCGGCTCCGAGGCCCTGCGCAACGCCTGTTACGCCGTCGCTTCGGGGGCGTACGACGTGGCGATGGCCGTCGGCGTGGAGAAGCTCAAGGACTCCGGCATGTCCGGACTGTCCGGTACGGCCATCCCGGGCGCGGGCGACGACAGCCGCGGGGAGATCACCGCCCCGGCCAACTTCTCCCTCCTGGCCCCCGCCTATGCCGCCAAGTACGGCCTGGCGGGGGAGGAGATGAAGGACGTCATCACCCGTATCGCCTGGAAGAACCACGTCAACGGGGCCCGCAACCCGCGCGCGCAGTTCCGCAAGGAGGTGCCGCTGGAGCGCATCCGGTCGGCCCCGATCGTCGCGGGCATGCTGGGCGTGTTCGACTGCTCGGGCGTCTCGGACGGCTCGGCCGCCGCCATCGTGGTGCGCGCCGAGGACGCCTACAAGTACACGGACAAGCCGATCTTCGTGAAGGCGCTGTCCTTCGTCGCCGGTCCGGCGGACGGGCTCCTCGACCCGGAGTACGACTTCACCACCTTCCCCGAGGTCGTCGCCTCCGCACGGGAGGCCTACCGGCAGGCGGGCATCACCGACCCGCGCGCCGAACTCGCCCTCGCCGAGGTCCACGACTGCTTCACGCCCACGGAGTTGGTGCTGATGGAGGACCTGGGCTTCTCCGAGCGCGGTCAGGGATGGAAGGACGTCACCAGCGGGGCGTTCGACCTGGACGGCTCGCTGCCGGTCAACCCGGACGGCGGCCTGAAGGCGTTCGGCCACCCCATCGGCGCCTCCGGCCTGCGCATGATGTTCGAGGCCTGGCTCCAGCTGCGCGGCGAGGCGCCGGCCGAGCGGACGGTGAAGTCCGTGGCCGAGGGACGCTCGCTCGCCCTGACCCACAACCTCGGCGGCGGACCCGGCGAGTGTGTCTCGTTCGTGTCGGTCGTCGGCAGTCAACTCACTTAGGAGAACGGGCGGTTCGCGATGACGCGACTCCAGGGCAAGATCGCCGTCGTCACCGGGGCCGCGTCCGGCATCGGCGCGGCCACCGCACGCCGGCTGGCGGCCGAGGGCGCGCACACGGTGGCCGCCGACCTGAACCTCGACGGTGCCAGGGCGGTGACGGAGGAGATCCGCGCCGCCGGCGGCTCCGCGACGGCGGTCCAGGTCGACCTCGGCGACATCGAGAGCGTACGGGCCATGGTGGCCGCGGCGGTCGAGACGTACGGCGGTCTCGACGTCCTGCACAACAACGCGGCGGCCACCCACCTGGCCGCCCGTCAGGACCTCGCCGTCGTCGAGGCCGACCCGGCGGTGTGGGACGACACCATGCGCATCAACCTGCGCGGAACCATGGTCGCCGTCCAGGCCGCCGTCCCGCACCTGATCGCGCGCGGCGGCGGCTCCATCATCAACACCTCGTCCGGGGCCGGGCTCTCGGGCGACCTGCGCAACCCGGCGTACGGTGCCTCGAAGGCCGCCCTCGTCAACCTCACGCAGTACGTCGCCACCCAGTACGGCAAGCAGGGCGTGCGCTGTAATGCCATCGCGCCGGGGTTCATCGTCACGCCGGCCAGCTCCGGTTCGGCCCACGGGGCGATCCGCGAGGCGATGCTGCGCCATCACCTCACGCCGCGCCTGGGGCGCCCGGAGGACGTCGCGTCGGCGGTCGTCTTCCTCGCCTCCGACGAGTCGGCGTTCATCACCGGCCACACCCTGCGCGTGGACGGCGGCCTGCTGTCCCATCAGCCGTATGTCGCGGATCTGCGCGACGCCTGACACGGCCCCTGTGGCTGCCGCCGGAGGCACTGAGATCAGCGCCTCCGGTTCTCGGCGTCGCCCGGGACGCTCAGACCAGCGTCTCCGGCTCCAGGTCGCCCAGGTAGGCCGCCCGCACTGCCGGATCGCGCCGTACCTCCTCCGGCGTACCGGCGCAGATGCGGCGGCCGAAATCCAGGACGACGACCTGGTCGCAGACGCTCATCACCATGTCGACGTCGTGCTCGACGAGCAGCACCCCCATGCCCCAGTCCTCGGCGAGCCGCCGTACCAGGTGGGCCAGTTCCCCGGTCTCGTCGTCCGACAGGCCCGCCGCCGGTTCGTCGAGGAGCAGCACGGACGGCGAGGCGGCGACGGCGCGGGCGATGGCCAGCAGCCGACGCTCTCCGTACGACAGGTCGCCCACCGGCCGGGCCAGACTGTCCTGGAGACCGAACTCCTCCACCGCGACGAGCACATGGGCGGGCAGTGGGCGGCTGCCGGGACGGACCAGGTCCGTGAGGTACGCCCAGCGGCCGGGCCGGTCGCAGGCCGCGTACAGGTTGTCCAGGACGGTCATGTCCTCGAACAGCTCCAGGGACTGGAAGGACCGGCTCAGACCGGCGGCGGCCCGCCGGTGGACCGGCAGCCGGGTCGCGTCCCGGTCCCCGAGGCGCACACTGCCCGACGCGGCCCGGGTGAAGCCGGTGACGGCGTCGATGGCGGAGGTCTTGCCGGCGCCGTTGGGACCGATGAGCCCCACGACCTGGCCCGGTCCGACGTCCAGGGAGAGCCCGTCGACGGCGACGACACCGCCGTAGCGGACGGTGAGGTCCCGTACCTGGAGGGGGAGTGGGGCCGCCCGGGTCACGGCCGGGGCGGCCGACGGCTCGTCCTTCGGGACGGTCACCGGCCGCTGCGTGGGCAGCTTGCGCCGGCTCCTCGCCGCCCGTGTGCCGAGCCCCTTTCCGATGCCGTCCTGGTTGCTCACCAGCGTCAGCACCAGGATGATTCCGCCGATCAGCGGCATCCACTCGCTGAGTCCGGGCAGCACCAGGTCTCCGAACCGGGCACCCACCGTGCCCGCGGCGAAGGTCGCGCCGAACAGCGGACCGACGAGGAAACCGACCCCGCCGATGACCGCGAGGCCGAGCGCGGTGATGGAGCCGAAGCTCGCGAAGTCGGACAGGACGACCGAGGTCGAGCGGAAGCCGGTGAGCACTCCGGCGAGCGCCGCGATGGCCGCGGACAGGCCGAAGGCGTAGAGCTTGGCGGCGCGGACGTCGATGCCGAGGGCGGCGGCGGCCCGCTCGTTCGCCCGTACGGCGATCAGCCGGCGACCGGTCCGGCTGCGCCGCACGTTGGCGACCACGAGTGTGGCGGCGACGAACAGCACGAGCACCACGGCGGCGTACCGCTGCGGATGGTCGACGCCCGAGATGCCGATGCCGAAGAGTGTCTGCTTGCCCACCGCGATGCCGTCGCTGCCTGGGGTCGTCGCCAGGTCGGTGTTCTGGAAGACCATCGCCTCCAGGGTGGTGCCGAGGCCGAGAGTGATGATCGCGAGATTGACGCCACGGGTGCGGACCGCGGGGAGCGCGAACAGCAGACCGATCGGCACTGTGCCCAACACCCCTGCCAGCAGGGCGAGTTCGAAAGGCCAACCCCAGTCCGCCGCCGCGTGCCCGGCGAGGAAGGCGCCCGTCCCGGCCAGTGCGTAGGCCGCGAGGGAGACCTGTCCCGCGTACCCGGTGACCACGACGATCGACAGGATGATCAGCGACAGCACCAGGGTGGTGGTGATCGCGTCGGCCCACAGCGGTGTCGCCAGGCTGACCAGCGTCAGCCCGGCCACGACGGCGAGCGCCGACGGCAGGGGTCGGACCTTTCCGGTGCCCAGACCGGGCAGCCGGTCCAGGAACGTGCCGCGCAGCGGCAGCGCCCGGCCGCGTGCGACCAGCACCAGGGCGATGAAGAGGAAGGGGACCGAGGCGGCGAGTCCGGTGACGCCGGAGCCGAAGCGGGTCAGTTCGGACTGTACGACGCCGATGACCAGGCCACCTGCCAGCGTGACGGGGAACGAGGAGAACCTGCCGACCAGGGCGGCGGCCAGGGCGCTGAGCAGGAGGGTGGTCAGCCCGGTCACCGACAGACCGATGACCGGCACGATCAGGATGCCCGTCAGCCCCGCGAGCGCCGATCCCAGGGCCCAGTTGGCGGTGGCGATCAGGTCCGGGGACCAGCCGAGCGAGGCGGCCACGCCCTCGTTCTCAGCGACCGCGCTGGTGCCCAGGCCGAACAGGGTGCGCTTGTAGAGGAGGTGGAGGAGCACGGTCACCGCGACCGCGATGCCGATCAGCCACATGCGGTCCTCGGAGACCGTGGCCCCGGCGATCGTCAGCAGCTTGGTGGGCAGTTTGCCCGGCAGCAACTCGAGGCCGTCGCCGTAGCGCTTGACGGCGATCGCGGTGAGCACGATGAAGACCGCCAGGGTGCCGACCAGGCGGGCCAGCGAGGACGCTCTGCGCAGCGGGCGGAGCACCAACAGGTGGGTGAGCACGCCCAGCGCCGCGGAGAAGAGCACACCGCACGCGGTGGCGGGCCAGTACGGCACGCCGTGCTGGGCTGCGAGTTCCCATTGGACATAGGCCCCGGCCATACCGATCGCGCCGTGCGCGAAGTTCAGGACGCCGGAGCCCCGGTAGACCAGCACGATGCCGTGCGCGGTGAGCGCGTACAGGGCGCCGAGCGCGAGGCCGAGCAGCGCGAAACGTAGGACGTCGTCCATCGAGGAACCTCCCGAGGGCAGGAGCGAGACAGCACATTCATTTAAATAATTGTGCCGAGAGTACTTCACTAACCACAAAACGCACCCCATGCTGTTCGGCATCTCGACGACGAGCCCAGCGGAGGAACCATGAACCACTCACGCCGACGCAGAACCGCCGCAGCAGGCTGCCTCGCGGTCACCGGAGCCCTGCTCGCCGCCGGTTGCGGGGGAGAGGCGTCCGGGAGTTCGAAAGAGGAGACCTCCGCCCTGAAGGGCACACCCGTCAAGGTGATGGTCTGGACGCCGGAGGACACCCAGGGCAGCGCCCAGCCCGGGGTCCGGCTCACCGCCCAGGCCTACGAGAAGTGGATCAACGCCAACGGCGGGATCAAGGGCGCGCCGCTGAAGGTCCTCACCTGCAACGAGAAGAACAACCCCGACGAGGCCGAGAAGTGCGCCCAGCAGGCGGTGGCCGAGAAGGTGGTCGCGGTGGTGGGCTCCTACAGCCTCGCCGGTGATCGCTACATGCCCATCCTGCAGAAGGCCGCCATCCCGTACATCGGCGGCACCGGAGTCTCGGCGGCCGAGTTCTCCAACCCGCTGTCGTTCCCGGTCAACGGCGGCACCCCGGTGGTGTTCGCGGCCCACGGCCGGCAACTGGTGCAGAGCGGCTGCAACAAGATCTCAGGCGTGCGCTACGACGTGGCGGCCGCCGCCGTCGTCTCGCAGTTCCTCACCGTCGGCGCGCTCTCCGCCGGAGGCGCGGCGCCCAAGGACATCAAGGTGCCGCTCACCGCCAGCGACCTCGCCCCGCAGGTCGCCGCCGCGACCAAGGGAAGCGACTGCGTGAGCGTCATCATGGGCACCGCCTCCGGCCTGTTCGTGAAGTCGTACGTGCAGTCCGGCGCCAAGACGAAGCTCGGCAGCGTCGTCGGCAACCTGACCCCGCAGCTCGCCGAGAGCACCGGCGGGGCCGGCGGGCCGCTGGAGGGCGCCGCGATCACCGGCTACTTCCCGCCGACCTCCGACGCCGCATGGAAGGACTTCGTCGCAGCCACCAAGGGCGACAAGGACATCGACACCAGCAACGGCGCCAACGAGACGACCTGGGTGGCCTTCAAGGTCTTCACCGAGGCCGCCAAGACGCTCCCGACGATCACCGCGAAGGCCCTCGTGCAGGAGCTCGACACCAGCCCGGGCATCAGCACCGGCGGCCTGACCCCGCCGCTGAGCTGGAAGGCGTCCACGGCCCTGCCGATCAAGGGGCTCGACCGCATCCACAACACCACCGCCACCGAACTGACCATCCGCGACGGGAAGATCGAGTGGGCCAAGCCCGGATCGACCTTCGTCGACGTCCGCAAGGTCCTGACGGCCATGTCGTCGGGCTGAGGAGCAGGCCCGTGCACGACACCGACCCACCCCTGATCGAAGCACGCTCTCTGTCCGTCGGATACGGCAGCCGGCCCGTCGTACGCGACCTCGAGCTGGAGGTCCGCCCCGGCGAGGTCGTCGCCCTGCTCGGTCCCAACGGCGCAGGCAAGACCACCACCCTGCGGGCGCTCTCCGGAAGCCTGGCCCCGATGGGCGGCGAGGTGCGCTGGCTGGGCGAACCCGGCCGGACACCGCTGCACCGCCGCGCCCGCCAGGGCCTGGCGTATGTCGGTGAGCGGGCGGTCTTCACCCGGCTCGACACCGCGGACAACCTGCGGGTCGGCCGGGTGAGATCCCAGCACGCGCTGGAACTCTTCCCCGAGCTCGAAAAGCGCCTCAGCACCAGCGCGGGCGAGCTGTCCGGAGGCGAGCAGCAGATGCTGTCACTGGCCCGCGCCCTGTGCCGCACGCCCAAACTGCTCCTCGCGGACGAACTCTCCCTCGGCCTGGCCCCGTTGGTGGTCGACCGCCTCCTGCGCGCGGTACGCGAGGCGGCCGACCGCGGCCTCGGCGCACTGCTGGTCGAACAGCACGTGCGCAAGGTGCTGGACGTCGCCGACCGCGTGTACGTCCTGCATCGCGGCCGCGTCACCATGACCGGCACCCCGGCAGAACTGCGCGGCGACCTCGACGCGATCGAGTCCTCGTACCTCGCGCGCACCCCCGCGGAAAAGACAACGTACGCAACTGATTGAGGTGAACGCTGTGCCAGGCGCACGCGAGCAGATCCGATCCCTCGTCCTTTCCGGCGACACGTTCGACCAACCAGTCGGCGAACTGCAGGAGTTGCAGCTGGAGGCGGCCCGGGAGACCTTCACCGCCCACCGCCAGCGGGTTCCGCTGCTGCGCACCCGGGCGGCGGAGACCGGCGTCGACGAGATCACCGGCCTCGACGACCTCGTGCCGCTGCTCTTCTCGCACACCAGCTACAAGTCCTACCCCGTCTCCCTCATCACCGCCGGCCGCTGGGACCGGCTCCTGCGCTGGTACACCACCGTCTCCGCGGTCGAACCCGGTGACGTCGACATGGACGGCGTCCGCGACATCGACGAGTGGACCGACCGCATCACCGCCGCCGGCCACCGCCCGTACATCACCAGCGGCACCTCCGGGAAGGTCTCCTTCCTCAACTGCGATGCCAGCGACCTGACTTTCCTGCACGACGTCCTGGAGCACCTCACCTGCTGGCCCGACCCCCTGCCGGCGAAACCCACCCGCCGCGGCTATCTGCTCGCACCCGCGAGCGGACCGATGCGCTCCATCGACGGCTTCCGCTGGCACGCCGAGGTCTTCGCGCAGCCCGGCGGGACCAGGCTGCTCACCGACGACCCGATGCGCGTGTCCGAGCTGATGAGCAGCGCCCTGCTGCGCCGCCGGATCGCCGAGGGCGCCGCCACTCCACAGGAGATCAGCTCCTTCGAGACCGTCTCCGAGTCCCGCCAGCGGGAACTGGGCGCGGCCATGGCCGAGATCGTCGACGACATCGTCGCCCACCGCGACGAACCGCTGCTGATCGCCGGCATGAACAACCAGCAGTTCACCCTCATCCAGGCCCTGCGCGCCCGCGGCCTGACCGACGGCAGCCTGCACCCGGACACGCTGGTGCTCAGCGGCGGCGGCAACAAGGGCCGCGCCCTGCCCGACGACTACCAGCAGCAACTGACCGCTTTCTACGACGGTGTCCGCCGCGTACGCAGCTACGGCATGACCGAGCTCCAGGGCTCCTGCCTCGCCTGTGAGCAGGGCGCCTACCACGTGCCGCCCTGGGTGATCCCCCTGGTGCTCGACGAACCGGGCGAAAAGCTGCTCAACCCCGGACACGGCGTCGTCGAGGGCCGGTTCGCGTTCCTCGACGTCTCCCTGGAGGGCCGCTGGGGCGGCCTGATCAGCGGCGACCGGGTCTTCGTCGACTTCTCGCCCTGCGCCTGCGGCCGCCCGGGACCGGCGGTCCTGCCGGACATCCGGCGCTACGGCGACCTCGGCGGCGACGACAAGATCACCTGTGCCGCGACACTCGACTCCTACGTGCGAGGGATGATCCACTGATGAGCCGTACGACACTCGACGGCGCCGCGGCCGCCCCCGTGAACGTCGTCCATGTGATCCGGGGCGAGGCCGACCCGAGCACCCCCGTCGACCTCGGCCGGTTCACCGCACCGGCCCTCGACCTCGACCGCCTCGTGTGGCCCCGCACCGAACCCGGCCCCGCCTTCCACGTGCCCGTGGCGGAGATCGTCGACCTGCTCGTGGAGACCGGCGAGGCCCTCAAGGCGGACCGTGCGGGCCTGCTCGCCGAAGCCCTGGAGCGGATGGTCCCGGTCAGCCCGCTGCCCGCGGAGGTGCTGGAGCGCGCCTACGCCGTGCTGTGGCGCAGCTTCCAGCGCCCCGGCCTGTACGCCCAGATCGACCACGAACTCGGCGGCGCGGACGTGCTCGACGGCTGGCGCGAGGTACGCCTGCCCGACGATCGGATCGCGGCCACCCGCGCGTTCCCGCCCCGCCTGGTGCACATCATCGCGGGCAACGCACCCGGAGTCGCGGCGATGTCCGTGGTGCGCGGCGCGCTCACCAAGGGCGTCAACCTCCTGAAACTGCCCTCGAACGACCTGTTCACCGCGACCGCGATCCTGCGCACCATGGCCGCGGTCGCCCCCGGGCACCCGGTGGTGCGGTCGTTCTCCGCGGTGTACTGGCGCGGCGGCGACGAGGCGGTGGAGAGCGTGCTCTTCCGCCCGCAGTTCTTCGACAAGCTGGTCGCCTGGGGCGGTGAGTCCACCATCCGCAGCGCGTTGAAGTACGTCGGCCCGGGGTTCGAGCTTGTCTCCTTCGACCCCAAGACCTCCATCTCGATGATCGGTCGCGAGGCCTTCGCGTCCGAGGACAGCCTGGCCCGGGCTGCCGACGCGGGCGCTGCCGACGCCACCTTCTTCAACCAGCAGGCCTGCGTGGCCAGTCGCTTCCAGTTCGTCGAGGGATCCTGGGAAGACGCCGACCGTTACGCCGCCCTGCTGTGCGAACGCCTTGGCGTGGCACGGGAGTTCAGCTCGGCCGGCGGTCCACGGGTCGCCGCGGAACTGCGGGAGGAGATCGACGTCCTGCGGTCCATGGAGCCGGAGTACCGCGTGTGGGGCGGCTACGACGGCCGGGGCCTGGTCATCCGCTCTCCCGAACCGGTGGACTTCCACCCCGACGGGAAGATCGTGGACGTCGTCGCGGTCGCCGCCCTGTCCGACGCCGTCACCCATGCCGGGGTCGCCACCCAGACGGTCGGCGTGTACCCCGACACCCGCAAGGCGGAGCTGCGCGACGCTCTCGCCTGCGCCGGCGTGCAACGCGTGGTCTCCCTCGGCAGGGCGGGCGGCATGCCACCGGGCCTCTCGCACGACGGCTTCTACCCGCTGCAACGGCTCATGCGGTGGGTGAACGACGAGTGACCGCGAGGGGCCGAACCGCCAGGTCATCAGGGTGAAACCGCGTGGCGGAGACGCGGCATCGGGCACACGTTCCCGGAGAAGACCGACAGCCGGGCCGCCCGCCTGCGCAAGGGCTCACGCGGCGGGCGGCCACCAGGCCTCGACGAAGAGCGGTACAGGAAACGCAGCACCGCCGAACGAGCGATCAACCGCTTGAAGCAGCAGAGGGCGGCCGCGACTCGCCACGATGAGCGCCGTTGCGGCCTTCCTCGGCACCGCCGAAGCGGCCGCCCTGGTCGTCAGGCTCCGAACATGATCGGCCGGACCTGTCCTAGAAGGTCAGGTTCCAGGCGTCGATCTTGCCTGTGTCGGAGGCGGCGTTGTCGTTGACGCGCAGCTTCCAGGTGCCGTTCGCGACCTCCGAGGAGGCGTTCACGGTGTAGGTCTGGGCGATGTTGTCGGCGCTGCCGCCGGTGTGGTTGTGCAGCGTGTAGACGGTGCCGTCCGGTGCCACCAGGTCGACCTTCAGGTCGCCGATGTAGGTGTGCTTGATGTCCACGCCCACCTTGAGGGTGGCCGGGGCGTTGCCGCTCACGCCGGTGACGGCGATCGCGCTTTCCACGGTCGCGTTGTCGTTGATGGCGAAGTCCGCGAGGTTCTCGAAGTACTTGCCGGGCGGCGGGGTGGTCCCGACGGCCTTGAGGGCGTCGACCTGTCCCTCGCCGAAGAACGAGTTGTCGGCCGTCGTGCCCGTGCAGCGGCTGTCCGAGGGGCAGGCGACGTCGTTGGCCTGGGCGGCCAGCTTGGCGCGGATCTGCGCCGGGGTGATGCCCGGATCGGCGCTGGCGATGAGCGCCGCCACGCCGACCACGTGCGGGGTGGCCATCGACGTGCCGCTCTTGCTGCCGTAGCCGCCGCCGGGGACGGTGGAGTACACGTTGCTGCCCGGCGCCGCGACGTCGATGACGCCCTGCCCGTAGTTCGAGAACGAGGCCTTGGTGACGCCCGTGCCGTTGGCCGCGACCGTGACCACGCCCGGCAGCTCGGTCGGGATGTCGAGGCAGGCGTTGGTGATGGTGCGGGTGACCGGCGTCGAGTCGTTCGGGCTCGCGGAATCGGTCGTCTTGTGGGCGAGGTCGTAGTTCTCGTTGCCCGCGGCGGCGATCTGGAGGGAGCCCTTGCCCTCAGCGTAATCCTGGGCGCGCTTGACACCCTCGATGATGGCGGCCTGGTCGATGTTGTCCGGGCAGTTGAACTGCCACGGGTCCGTGTAGTAGCTGTTGTTGGTGACCTTGAAGCCGTGGTCACCGGCCCAGACGAAGCCGCAGATGGTGTTCTCGGCGAAGAAGAACGAGTTTCCCGGCTCGGCGACCCGGACCGCGGCGATCTTCACCCCGGGGGCCACGCCGACGACGCCCTTGCCGTTCTTGGCCGCGGCGATGGTGCCCGCTACGTGGGTGCCGTGCGTGTCGACGTCCCGCCAGGCGCCGGCACGGGTGTCGGGCTTGCCGTAGGCGCAGGACACCGAGTCGGCCGCGTCGAAGTTGGGAGCCAGGTCCTGGTGCTGGTCGTCCACACCGGTGTCCAGGATGCCGACCGTGACGGAGGCGGAGCCCGGGTTCACGGCCCAGGCCTGGTCGGCCTTGATCTGGCTCATGTCGGCCCGGACCGGTTCGCCGGCCGGGGTCGAGGCCTGTGCCGGATTGGCCGGGAGCGCCGGGTTGTACGCGTCGGCCGGGACGTCCGAGGTGCGCGTGGCGCCGACCTGCTGCACGCCGGCGACGGCGCGCATGGTGGCGGCGAATCCGCTGGACGCCGAGTGGGCGACGATCACGCCGATGGCGTCGAAGTTCGAGAAGACGGTGCCGCCGTTGGCCGTGATCGCGGAGCGGACCGCCGAACTGTCACCCGGAGCAGTGATCACGAGGTAGGCACGCGTGCCGGCCACCCAGGCCGCACTCCGGGAGGCCGGCGCGGCGACCGGAGCATGGGCCTTGACGCCCGGCGCGGCAGAGGAGGGGACGGGGAGTGTGCCCGCGAGGGCGCCCGGGGCGCCGAACGCGAGGGCGGCGCCGAGCGTGGCCGCGAGCACCAGCGTGCGTCTGGGGCGGCGGGATATCTGGGATATCAATGCGTCCTCCGGAGACGGCCCGGCCGTGCTGAGGGCACCGGCCGGGCCGTACGAAACGAGTGGTGGATGCAAGATGTCAGGCGCGTGCTCCTGTACGGAAGTACCTTTCCGTGCAGGGACGTCAGGGGGGCATGGCCGAAAAGAGACGTACTCCGGGGTCGGGGGGTCTTGATCCACCGGCAGCTCGGCGACGTCGACCGCGGCCCGGCGTCGACGACGGTTCGGCTAAGCCGTCGAGCGGCTCACCGTACGAGGGTTCCTTCGAGCGGGCAGGCAAGGGCAGCGTCCACCTTGCCCCCGCCGCCATCCGCGTGAGCGACCGGCGTGGGGTCGGCCGCCCGGTGCCTCATGGAGTGGAAAGCGGCGAAGGCCAACGCGGTCGATCCCGGCGCCGCCTCCCGAGGCAGATGCGAAGACACCCGCCTGCGAGCCCGGCTCTGGCTCTGGTGGCACCCAGTGGTGGTGGACTGCTGTACGTCTGCTTCGCGAAGACGTCAGGTAGCGAGAAACTCCCAACTCATGCACCACAGAGGTTTCCTGATGGAACGTCGGGCTACTCGGGCGGTCGTCGGCCGGGACGGCCCCGGCCGGGAAGGAGTTTCGATCATGAACCGGACCCGGATACGTCACAGGTCGGCCGCGATCCTGGCGGGCGCGACGGCACTGGCCGTCCTGCCCTCGGTCACCGCGGCGGCGACGCCCGCGCAGGCCCGGCCCTGCGTGCAGAAGATGGCCGTCGTCAACAACGCCGGCTTCGTCCTTTCCTGGGCCGTCACCGCCCGCACCGGCGAACAGTCCGCCCCGACCGACGAGTACCCGATCAACCAGACCAGGGTCATCGACCTGTCCACCACCTCATGGCCGGAAGGCACCGACGTCCGCCCGTACGTCGATGCGGTCGGCGGAACCAAGGACTTCGGCAGCTCCTACGTGTCCTACTGCGACAACGGTCAGACGGCCACCTACACCGTCACCGGGACCACCTTCGACTACTCGGTGACCCTGCTGACCTGACCGGCTTCCGCGGCGTTCTCACGCGGCCATGTCGCACAGGTAGCCGCCCGGGCTGAAGGCCACTGACGTGACCCATCCCTGGCGAGCGTGTGGCCGTTGGATCCGAAGGCCCGCGGTGTCGACGTAGTCGCTGTGGCCGGTCAGCACTTTCGTAGCGCTCTGAGCGATGGTGCCCCACAGCCGGACGGTGCCGTCCGAGGAGGCCGTGGCCACAGCCTTCCCGTCCGGCCGGAAGGCCACGGAGTTGACGTGTCCCACATGCCCGTCCAAGACGGTCGAGAGGTGGGATTGCAGGTTCCACAGCCGGGCGGTGCTGTCTCAGCTGCCGGTGGCGATCAACCCGGGATCGCGCATGCCGCGGCGGCGGCAGTCGCGCAGCAGGTCGGCCCATGACTCGGCCGACTCCCACAGCCCCGTCCACTGTTGCAGGGAGCTGGTCGATCACTGAGCCGGGAATGATCTCGGCCCAGGACGCGGCGGTCGGCGCTCGCCGGTGCGCAGGATCTGGCCGAAGTGGCCGGGGCCCGAGGGCGGAACGACCCGGGGTGCGTTCCGGTAGCGCTGGGTTCCGGTCTGCCAGGCGTGGTAGCCGCTCATCCACGCGGTCATGACGCGGACGTAACCGGCGACGTCGGCCTGCTCCCGCTCGCAGAGGGCGAGTTGCGCGCAGACGGCGGGCACCTGTCCGGCCAGCTCCTGGAACCGCAGGACGCGCTGGTCCACCTCGTTGCGGGCCGCGATGAGGGCTTCGCCGCGGGTGAGGCGCCGGGCCTGTTCGAGGACGAGGACGAGGTTGTCCATGTCGCCGCGGGCCTCCTCCTTCTCCAGGGAGTAGACGTCGTTGCACATCAGGGTGACGTCGATGGCGACCTGGCGCATGATGCGCAGCTCGGGACTGTGGAAGGCGGACGCGGGGACGGTGAGGCCGGCCGCGCGTTCTCCGAGTGAGAGGGGCAGGTCGGTGGCGGCGATACCGCGCCGGACCTGGAGGTAGGCGTCGAGGTCCGCCGGCGTGCCGCGGAGACGGCCCCGCGCTTCGTGGGCCTGCGCGGCGAAGTAGTACTCCCATTCGTGTGCCGTGCGGGCGGTCCAGGCCGGGTGGGCGCCCTCGGTGCTGCGGGCCCGGATGTCGGCGAACGCCGTCATGCAGGCGTCCGCGCCGGGCGGCGGCGGGGCGCCGTGCGCGATGTCGATCAGCGCCTGGCAGACCCGGGCGGTCTCGGCGGGATCCCGGCCGAGGGGACCGTCGAACTGGTCGTCGAAGACGAAGAAGAACCCCATCGCGTCCGCCAACAGGTCCAGGGCCGGACCCCGGGCGTGCGGGAAGCCGAGCGCGGCCAGGCGCGGCATGCCCCAGGAGACGTACCAGGCCAGTGACCGGTCGTCAGCGGCCAGGCCGGTGCGGCGCACCCAGTCCAGGTTGTGCCGGCCGGCGGCTTCGAGGTCGGGGCTGATCTCCGTGGCGGCGGGGAGGTCGAAGTCCATGTCCTGCGGCACGGGTCCTCCCGGAGCTGTAGGGGGCGGCGTGGGGCGGGTGTGCACACGTCATTCCCGGGCGGCCGGCGTCGTGAGGTCGAGGGTCGGCGGCCCGGCGGCCCCGGCGCCCAGCCGGGCGAGGGAGAAGCCCATGGACTCGCTGACGCTCCCCGGTGTGCGGAACGCTCCGGTGTCGTGGATCCGCGCGAAGCCGTCCCGGACCATCTCCGGTGTGGGGTCCTGCGTCCAGACGACGCCTTCGGTGGCGCCCAGGAAGATCCGGGCGGTGCGACGGCCGGCCGCGTGGAGGAGCTCCCCGGTGCAGGGGGCGCTCTCGTGGGCAAGCAACGCCACCACCGGGGCGACGTGCCGGGCGGGGAACAGTTCGGTGAGCAGCGCGGTCGTCCGTTCGTCGTCCCGGACCGCCTCCAGGGACATGCGGGTCGCGGCGACGGGCACGACCGCGTTGACCTTGATGCCCCTCGCGGCGCCTTCCGCCGCCGAGGAGGTGGTCAGCCCCAGCACGGCGCCCTTGCCTGCGGCGTACGCGCTGAGCCCGGTGTCGCCGAACAGGGCGTCGGAGCACGTGTTGACGATCCGCCCGTACCCGGCGGCGGCCATGTGCGGCCAGACGGCCCGCAGCATGTTCAGCGTCCCGCCCGCGTGCGTGTCCAGCACGCGTCGGCACTCGTCGTCGGTGAGCTCGGCCAACGGGCGCAGGATCGAGATGCCCGCGTTGTTGACCAGGGCGTCCAGTCGCCCCCACCGCTCCAGTGCGGCCGCGGCGACGGCCCGGGCGCCGTCCACGGTGGCCACGTCGTGCCCGTCCGCCAGCGCTTCCCCGCCCGCCGCCCGGATCTCCTCCACCACGGCCCGCGCGGGTGCGGGCGACGCCCCGTGTCCGTCTGTTGCGGTCCCCACGTCGTTGACCAGGACCTTGGCGCCACGCGCCGCGAGGAGCACCGCGTACTCCCTGCCCAGTCCCCGGCCCCCGCCGGTCACCACGACCACACGGCCGTCGAAATGGACCTCGTCACGGCGCTCGTCACGGCCCTCGTCCACCTGGTCCACCCAGCCCTCCCAGACGACGCGCCGGAACGGCAGCTCTGCTCCGGCAACCGCCCACCCTGCCTCGGGAGCCCGCGCCAGGGCAGGGGGCGCGCGGACCGAGAGGACGCAACCATGCGCACTCCACGTGCCGTCACGCGCTGCATGCGCCCTCCCGCGCTCCGGAACGCGCCGTCGCGTGACCTGACTGACGGCGGTGCAGGTTGCCCCATCACAGGCGAAGAGGCGACTGGACCGGAGCGCTGACGGGCGCGGGCTTCACCGTCGAGGAACGACGCGCCTTCGACATCCGCGTCGCCCACGATCAGGCGGGAGCGGCCCTGAACGAGTACGCCCGGGTCTGCCTGGCCAGGCTGCGTTCCCATGGCAGAGGCGCCCTCTCCGACGACGATCTCACTGCCCTGGACGACCTGCTGGACGATTCCGGGCCGCACGGCGTCGCACGGCGCAACGACCTGGGCGTGCGGACCACCCGTACGACCTGGATCGCCCGGCGCCCCTGAGCCCCGCGAGTCACATCGCGGCCCCGAGTCCCGGGCTGAGGCGACACCCGGGTTGTGGCGTGTTGGGGGGGAGGAGGGTGGTGGGCCGTGCGCGGGGCTGCACGCGGCTGCCCGGGGGAGGGGCCGCCGGCAGCGGGAACGATCCCCCCGGCCCCCTGGGGCGCCGGGGTCTCCGCAGCCATCGAGGACCGAGCTGCCGCCGACCACCCCCCACGCCGACGAGCGCCAACGCCCGCTTGGGGAAACGAAGTTGGACGTTTTGGGAAGGTTGGCACCACCCGGCAACTCCAAATGGCACCGGCGATTCTTGTGCGGTCTTGGGGATGCCTGGTAGGACTGTGACACGCCGTCACCGTCACATGTTCGATTCTGCGGGGGTTGCATGTGGCCGCCACGGCCTTGACTTCTTCACCTCGGCCACGCCCGGGTGCCCCGCGTCCTCCTCGGCGGCGGCTTCCCGCCGTGGTCAGGCGGGCCACCCGGCACGGGCCGGCGCTGGCCGCTGTCGCGGTGACCGTGCTGCTGTGTGCGACGGCGCTGGCCGCGCTCGCGGCGCTGGCGGGGAGTTCCGTGCAGGACGGCGCCGTGCGGAGGCTTGCCGGCCGCCTCGACGCGCAGGTGAACGTCAGCGCGTCCTTCCGGGCCGGCGGAATGGCCGCCGCCGATCGAGAGGTGCGGGCCGCCGTCGAGCGGGTGTTCGCCGGCGTGCCGCAGCGGACCTACGTCGGCCTGCTGGGCGTGTCGCCGGTCTCGGTGACAGGGATCGGCGAAGCGGCCGGCCCACCGCGCGTTCCCGGAGCCGGTGGGCTGCACCCGGTCGCTGTTCAAAACGGGGGCGAATTCGGGCAGTTGGTCGCCGGGCGGTGGCCTGCCGGCACGGCCGCCGCGCCGGCCGCCGCGTTCACCTCCCTCCCCGACGTCCGGGTCGCCACCGGATCCACCGCCCCTCTCGACGCTGCGGTGCCCGACGCACTGGCCCGGCGTCTGGGCGTCGGACCCGGCACCCGCCTGCAGGTGGAGGACGCCTTCGGACGCGCCATGACCGTACGGATCACCGGTGTCTTCCGGGCCCGTGGCGCCGTCGGATTCTGGCCGGCCATGGCCGGCGACCTCGCCCCCGGGGAAACCGCCGACCAGAGTCTGCTCGTGGTGTCGGCGTCGGCCCTCAATGGCAGTGCCGTCCTGAACGGGCATCTGACGGCCCACTGGAGTGTGCAGCCCGACTTCTCCCGGATCGACGCGGGCAGCCTCGCCGGGCTGCGCGAACGGCTGCGCGCATTCTCCGGGAGCCGGAGTCGCGTGTCGGTGTTCGGCGGGCGGCAGCCGTCGCTGGACGACCTGACCGTGGTCTCCGGCCTGCCGGGTGCGATCGACGACCTGACGGTGCCCATGGTGGCGGCCCGGTCCTCGCTGTACCTGCCGAGCGTGATGCTGGCGGCCCTCGCCCTCGCCACTCTGGTCCTGGCCGCACGGCAGTTGACGGTGCGTCGGCGGGTCGAGCTGGCTCTGCAACGGGCGAGAGGCGCCGGCACCCCGCGGCTGCTGGCAGGTGCCGCGGCGGAGTGGGCGCTCACCGGCGTCCCGGCCGCTGTCGCCGCGCCCTTCCTGGCCGGACTGCTGCACCCCGGCGACCGGGGCACCGGCGCATGGGCGGCGGTGGGTCTGACCCTGCTGGTGCACGCCGCGGCGGTGCTGCTGCCCGTACTGCCGTCGACGCGGACGCGGTCGGCCCGGGGCGCACGGGCCGCCGCCGCGCAGCGGCTGGGCGCAGACCTGGCCCTGGCGGCCGTCGCCGTCCTGGGCTTTCTGGAACTGCGGCGTCACCACTCACTGCTGGCCGGTCTGGGTACCGGCGGCGCGTCCGCGGATCCGGTGCTGGTTCTGGTGCCGACCCTGGTGGCGGGCGCCGCAGCGCTTCTGCTGCTACGACTGCTGCCGCCGGCCTCGCTCGTGCTGGACGCCGTCGGCCGTCGTAGCCGGGGCGTCGTCCTCGCGCTGGCCGGCTGGCAGCTGGGCCGGCGGGCTGCGCGCAACGCGGGACCGGTGGTGCTGATGTGCTTGGCCGTGTCGGTGAGCGCCTTCGCGACGACCGCGCTGGCCTGCCTCGGCGCCCTGGCCTCCGAAGAGGCCGCGTTCACGGTCGGCGCGGACGTGCGGATCTCCCCGTCCACAGCCGGCAACTACCCCTCCTCCGTACTGGGCGCCGCCTACCGCGCGCTGCCGGCGGTCGCCGCCGTGACGCCGGTGACGCGGTCGACGGTGAACCTGCCCGGCGGCGCCACCGAGGAGCTGATCGGGACGATCGGCGGCCCCGCTCCCCGTAGCCCGTCACCGGACGTCCACGGGATACGGCTGCCCGGGCGGCCGACCGCGCTGCTCCTGGACGAGCGGCTGAGCAGCGATGGCAGCCGGGCGGCGCCGGGCGTGCAGCTGACCCTGCAGGACGCCTCCGGTCTCGTCAGCACGGTGACCACCCACCTGCCCGCCGCCGACGGAGCCCGCCACACCGTCGTCGTCCCACTCGAGGTGGCGCTGAGCGGCGGCCACCCGAGGCAGTACCCGCTGACGGTGACCGCCGTCGACCTCCTCCCTCAGCCGGGCACGCGCCCCGCGCGACTGGACCTGGAACTGATCCGGGTGGGCGCGCGCGGCACCGGGGACACCTGGGAGACCCGGCTGCCCCGTGGGCAGGCCTGGGCCGACGGCACGGACCACGCCTCGGATTCCACCGCGGGCGCGTGCGCGGGAAAACCCGCCGGCGCGTACGAGCCCGGCACCCCCGGGGTGTGTTCCATCGTTCCCGGCGGCACCGACGTACTCCGCACCACCGTCAGCACCGGTATCCAGCCCTCCCAGGCCGTCGACGGCGTCCTCGGCGGCTACCTGTCCGACAGCGACTACGAGACCCGACCCGCCGGCCGGGTGCGACTCGTCGTGGGCCCGGTCGGCCGTCCCGCGCCGCTTCCGGTGCGCGCCGACGCCTCGACGCTGAACGCCGCGCGCCTGAGCGTGGGCGGCACCACGACGCTGGATCTGGGAGGCGCCCGGATCACGGCCAAGGTGGTGGGCCGGTTCGACTCGCTGCCCGGACTGGGCCGCGGACAAGGGCATCTGATCGCCGACCAGCGCCGACTCGCCTCCGCGATGACGCAGGCCGGTGCCGACCAGGCGGATCCGGCGTTCTGGTGGCTCAGCAGCACCGACAGCGCGCGCACGGCCGCCGCCGCCGAGGCAGAGCCCGCGCTGGGCCGCGTCGCCACCACAGCGCGTACCGCTGCCTCCCTCAAGGCAGACCCGTTCCGCAGTGGGCTGCGCCGGGTGCTGGAACTGGTCCGCTATCTGGCCCCCGGTTTCGCGGTCATCGCCTTCACCGTGCACGCCGTGGTCTCCACCCGGCAGCGCCGCAGGGAGTTCGCCCTGCTGCGGGCGATCGGCGTCCGCACCGGAAACCTGTCCGCGCTGCTCGGCGTCGAGCAACTTGCGCTGGCCCTGTTCGCGGTGGTTCCCGGGGCGCTGATGGGCATGGCCCTCGCGTCGGCGGTGCTGCCACTGGTCACCGTGGACGACAGCGGACAGGCTCCCTATCCGCCGCTGCCACTGGTCATCCCCTGGGCGACCGTGGCGCTCTTCACGGTGGCCACCGCTGTCGTCATCAGCGCGGTGGTGCTGGCGCTGGCCCGGCTGCTGTCACGGGTGGACCTGGTACGGGTGCTGCGAGCGGGTGAGGACCGGTGAGCCCGCGGCCCGGCACGACGGACGGGGACGGCCCGGGACACGACCGGAAAGGACGGACCGTGACGCGAACCGTGGGAGCGGGAGCGGCGGTGACGCGGCGTCTGATACGCAAGGAGACCCGCGGCGATCTGCCGTTGCTGGCCTGCCTGGCGGCCGTCGTCCTGGTGTTCACGGCGCTCTG
Source organism: Streptomyces sp. LUP30 (assembly GCF_001746365.1). GTDB lineage: Bacteria > Actinomycetota > Actinomycetes > Streptomycetales > Streptomycetaceae > Streptomyces. Next base: position 213,428 of record NZ_MJAJ01000002.1, on the reverse strand, counting down.
CGCGTGGGCCCCGGCCTTCGCGGGCGGCCAGGAGGACCGCGCACTGCGGCAACGTGTCGACGCCTCACAGGCACAAGCGCCCCTGATCAGCCTGAGCACCACACCCGAGGTATTCGACACGGTGCCGCCCGCGGTGGACGCGGCCGGCCTGCTCCGCGCCGGCCGCACTCTCACCGAGCAGCTCACCGGCCCCGCCGCACATCATGTGACCGTCACCGGCGGCAGCTACGACTACGACCAGGCGTCCCTGATCTCACCGCGGCCCCCGGGCCCGGCGAACACCAGCACCCAGCTGGCGCTCAGCTATCTGCCGTCCGCGCGGGCCCACCTGCACTACGTCAGCGGCCGACCGCCCGCTGACCACACGCCGTTGGGCACGGCGCCCCAGATCGGGTTGTCGCAGAGCACCGCGCAGGCGCTCGGGGTCCGCGCCGGCAGCCTGCTGACCCTCGAGTTCGCCAAGACGCTCGGCGTGCAGGACGCACCACCCCACGCGAAGCTGCTCGTGAGCGGCGTCTACCGCACCACGGCCGCGAGCGACGACTTCTGGTCGGGCCGCGAGACACTGGACCAGCCGTCACGCTACCCGGCCGAGCACTCCGCCGGCACCGTGCTCGCCGTCCGTGGCCTCATCGGCCTCGACGCGGCCGACCTGCTGGCCGGCGCCGGCGTCGGCGGCCCCCGGATGACCTGGCAACTGCGCGTCGACCTGTCCGGGGCGGCGCTCGACCGGGCCCGCGCGCTGACCGGCCCACTGTCCCACTACAGCGCGGACCTGAGCACGGCCCTGTGCCAGGGAGCCGACCCGATCACCGGCGACCTCGGCTGCCATGTCGGCGGCCAGGCCACCGGCCCCCTGCTGGTGATCGACTCCCTGACGCCGCTCCTCGCCGCCTTCACCGCTCAGGACCAACAGGCAAGACAGCTGGCGACGTTCGCCGTCGACGCGCTGGCCGCGGTCGCCCTGGCCACTGTCACCGTCGCGGTACGGCTGCTGCTGCGCCGGAGGCAGGCGCATCTGCGGTTGCAGCGCGCGCGGGGCGCGTCCACCGGGCGACTGGTGCTGATGCGCTGCGCCGTTGCCTGGCCGGTGGTGGCGGTCGCCGCACTGCTCGGCTGGGCGGCCGCAGAGCCCCTCGCTCCCAGCGGGACGTCCGGATCGCCACAACCGATGACCGCCGCGCTCGCCGCCTCGGCCGTGGCGCTGACGGTGTTGCTGATGACCTGGCTCGCGGTCCGTGAACCACGCAGAACCGTCCGACTGCGGCGCTCACGCCGGAACCTCGCCGTCGGCCGGCGCGTGGTCCTGGAGCTGACGGTACTGATCGCGACGGGAGCGGGCGTGGTCGCGCTGCGCTCACAGGGCCCCGACGGCATTCTCGGCGCCGTGCCGGCGCTTGTGGCGCTCACCGTCGTACTCATCCTGCTGCGGTGCTACCCGTTCATGCTGCGCCTGGTGCTGCGGCAGGGCCGGCGCAGCCGGGGAACGGTGGGCTTCATCGGGGCCGCCCGGGCCGCCCACGACGCCCCGGCGACCGGGATGGCCCTCTTCGTGCTGGTCCTGACCCTGGGAACGGCCGTGTTCGGCGGCCTCGTGCACCGTACGATCGACGACGGTCTGGTCACGGGTGCGGCCTGGACCACCGGCGCCGACGCGAGTGCGACCGTGGCCGGGACCGTCACGCCCGCATCGGACACCCGTGCCACCGGAACACGGACCGCCCTCCAGCATCTGTACACCCTCGACCTGGCAGGACAGGCCGACGGCGCGGTGATCTCGCCGGTCGCCGTCATCACCGTGGACCCGGAGCAACTGGCCGCCGTCGCCCCGAAGTCACCGCTGGCCGCCACCCTGCTGGCCCGGCTGACCACGTCCACGGATTCCCGGGCCGACGCGAACGCCCCCCTGCCCTCCCTCCTGTCGCCCGACCTGCGGGCGAGAGAGCGCACCGGCGGCTTCACCGGCACGGTCGTACGCGACGGACAGCGCCCGAAGGACCTGGTCTTCACACCGGCCGGCACCCTCACCGCCGCCGAACTGCGCGACCCGCTGCTGGGGCCGGTCACGGCGCAGATCGCCGCCGGGACACCCCTGCTGATCACCACCGCCAGAGCCGCCCGCTTGATGCCCCCGCAGCCCTCGGGCAGCACCGTCCTGCTCCTCAAAAGCGACGCACCCGCCACCGCGGAACCCGCCGCACTGCGGTCGGCGGCGGCCAGGACGTTGGGGCCACTGGCCCGCATCCGCGTCCGCTCCGAGACGCTGAGTGCTCTGCGTACCGACGGCCTGACCCGGGGACTCGGCACGATCTACACCACCACCTCGCTCCTGGCCGCCCTGTCGGGCCTGCTCGCGCTCGTCCTGGAACTGACCCTCACCTCGCACGAGCGCAGCCGTACGACCTCCTTCCTGCGCACACTCGGACTCGGCGGCACAGAAGCGGGGGCCCTGCACTTGCTGCAACTGCTGCCACTGGCACTCGCCTCAGCGGTGGGCGGCACCCTGCTCGGGCTGCTGGAACCACGGCTGATGGCGCAGACGTTGGACCTGCGGCAGTTCACCGGAGGCCCCACCCAGCCCGCACTGCACACCGACAACTCACTGACCGTGGCCCTCGTCGTCGGCGTGACCGCGCTGATCCTTGCCGCCGCGGTCGCCGAAGCCGTCGTCGCCCGCCGGCGCGGACTGGGAGCCGTACTGCGCCTCGCCTGAAGCCCGCGCCGTGACGACGCCCGCCCTGCCGACCGCCCTCGGCTCGCTCAGCGTTCGGAGGGACCGCCCGCCGCGTCGTGCGCGTCCGCCCGCGCGCGCCGCGCGGCCTCGTCGGGCCACACACCCACGTGGTCGCTCTCCAGCACGAGCCGCACCCGCTTGCGTAGGTGCAGACGCTCGGTGAACTCGCCCGGCAGCTGCAGCCGGCCACTGCCGTCCAGCACCGCGTACTCCTCCGCGGTGTGCACCTCGACGCCGTCCTCACCGGTGGCGACCCGGCGCAGCACCTCGGTCGATGTGCGCCCGTCACGGATCCGTACGGTGCGCTGCACCTGCTCGGACACCAGCGCGTCATGGGTGACCACGACCACGGTGACACCCAGCTCCTCGTTGGCCCGACGCAGCGCGGCGAAGACCTCGTCGCTGGTGGCGGTGTCGAGTTCACCGGTGGGTTCGTCGGCGAACAGCACCCGCGGCTCGTTGGCGTTGGCGACGGCGATGGCGACCCGCTGCTGCTCCCCGCCCGAGAGCGTGTCGGGAGTGCGGTCCCGGCAGTGGCCGACGGACAGCAGGTCGAGCAGTTCCTCCGCCCGGGCCCGACGCCGGGAGCGTTTGATCCCCGCGTATGTCATCGGAAGCATCACGTTCTCGGCCGCCGAGAGGTACGGCAGGAGGTTGCGGGAGGTCTGCTGCCAGACGAAGCCCACCGTGCGACGCCGGTAACCGAGCCGCTCGCGGCGCTTCATCGCCAGCAGATCGTGCCCGGCGACCTCGGCACCACCCGCGGTGGGCACGTCCTGGCCGGAGAGTATGCCCAGCAGGGTCGACTTGCCCGACCCGGAGGCGCCGACCACCGCGATCATCTCGCCCTCGGCCACCGTGAGGTCGAGGCCCTGCAGGGCCTGCACCTCGACGCCCTCGCTCTGGTAGATCCGCACCAGGTTCTCGCACACGACCAGCCCCGCCTCGCGCTGCGGGGCGGCGGCCACGGCCCGCCGACGCAGCTCGTCCAGGTCCGGTGCCCCTGTCTGCTGTTCGTGAACTCGCACACGGTCCCCCGAGAAAGTGACTGCGGACAACGCTGTCAGGCAGTCGCCAGGATATTGCGAAAGTGTCCACGAGGAGTGGGATCCGGCAGGTCGGTGGCCGCGCCGATCAGGGTGGCGCGCAGGACTGGCGCCGACGCAGAAACACCAGGCGGCATCCGGCCGGTGGCCGGTCCGGGCAAGGGCCCCGGCTCCCGTCGCCCGTCGACGGGCACGCCGTCAGGCGTCCTCGACGATGCGGCCGTCGCGGAGTTCGAGCACGCGGTCAGCCAGCGCCAGGAGTTGCGTGTCATGGGTGGCGACCAGGGCGGTGACGGATTCACTGCGGACGACGGCGCGCAGCAGGTTCATCACCGTGAGGCCGGTGTCGGCGTCGAGCTGGCCGGTGGGTTCGTCGGCGATGATCAGGGCCGGGTTGTTCGCCAGTGCCCGGGCCACCGCCACCCGCTGCTGCTGGCCGCCGGAAAGCTCGCCGGGACGCTGGTCGGCATGGTCGGAGAGGCCGACGAGGGAGAGCAACAGGTCGACGCGGGCCTCGCGTTCGCGGACCGGGACCTTCCGCAGTCGCAACGGAACCCCGATGTTCTCGGCAGCTGTCAGCACGGGGATGAGACCGAAGGACTGGAAGACGAAGCCGATGCGGTCGCGGCGCAACGCCAGCAGGCCGTCTTCACCGAGACCGGCCAGGTCGGTGCCGTCCACGGTGATCCGCCCGCCGTCGGGAGAGTCGAGCCCACCGATCAGGTTGAGCACGGTGGTCTTGCCTGAGCCGGAACGCCCTCTGAGAGCGACGAGTTCGCCGCGCGGGACGGTGAAGGACACGCCGCGCAGGGCGTGTACGGCGGTGTCGCCGCCGCCGTAGGTGCGGCGCAGGTCCTCGACCACCACCATGTCCCCGGTCGGCTCCCTGACGTCCGCCGCAGTGCCGTGTCCGCTAGGTTGCCCGCGCATCTGTCCTCCCCGCCCCGCCCCGGCTCGATCGGGGCGGTCCTTGATCCGCACCGTAGGCCATGCCGGGCCCCCGCCGGAAGGTCAAGCGGGAACACACGAGGACGACGTACCGGGGACACGGTGGATCTGTCTGGAGAAGCGCCGGAAAGCCGGTCGGGGCTCAGCCGGCGGCGGGAACAGAGACTGGTTGGCGATGGCGATGGCGATGGCGATGGGGGGCCGGTCATGGTGCATGACGGGCCCCCGTTTCCGCATGGGTTGTTACTTGATACGGATCTCGGCGAGCTGGAGGCGGTACCTGGTGCTCTCGTCAGAGGCGGGCTTGCCGAGCTTCGTGGCGGTGAGGCGTAGGTAGCGGCCTGTCGCGGCGGTGAGGGTGTAGGTCTGAGCGGCTCCGCCCGGGTTGGGTTCGGCGGTGATGGTGCGGGCGGTGGTGTAGGCGCCGGCTCCGTCGGCGCGGGTCTGGATCGTGAAGTCGACGGGGAAGCCCGGTGTGCCGCCCCCGGCAGCGGCGGCGTCCGTGCGGGGGTGCAGGGTGACGGAGCCGATGGCCCGGTCCGCGCCGAGGTCGATCTCGATCCACACCGGGGTGGCGCTGACGTCGGCGGACGGGAAGTCGATGCTGGTGAAGCCCTTCGCGCCGGTCACGCTGGTGAGGGTGCCGTCGAGGAGCCGTGTCTTGCCCCAGTCACCGTTCTCCAGCGTGTAGTTGGCGGTGACGGCGGTCGCGGCGGTGGGGACGGTGAGTTCGGCGAGTTGGAGGCGGTACTTGGTGGTCTCGTCGACGGGAGGCGTGCCGAGCCTGGTGGCCTGCAGGCGTACGTAGCGGGCGGTGGTGGTCTTGAAGCCGTATGTCTGCGCGAGCCCGCCGGGGTTGGGCTCGGCCGTTACCGTGCGGGCGGTGGTGTAGGCGCCGGCTCCGTCGGGCCGGGTCTGGATCGTGAAGTCGACGGGGAAGCCGGCTGTGCCGCCGCCGACCGCCGGGGTGTCGGTGCGCGGGAAGAGCCGTACGGCGTCGAGGTCGGTGTCGGCGCCGAGGTCGATCTCCACCCAGACGGGGTTTGCGCTGACGTCGGCGGAAGGGAAGTCGACGCTGGTGTAGCCCTTGGCGCCGGTCACGCTGGTGAGCCTGCCGTCGGTGAGCCGGTTCTTGCCCCAGTCGCCGTTCTCCAGGCTGCTGTTGCCGGTGACCGGTCGGCCGAGGGCGAGGTCGTCCAGGCGCCCCGCGCCGGTGACCGTGAACGTCCAGGTGCCCGGCTGGAGGGTGAAGTAGACGTACGAGGCGTCCTTGCTCGCGTAGCTGAGGCCCGAGACGCCGCCGGTGGCGGCGCCGCCCGTGAAGACGGTGGTTCCGTTGGCCTTGACGACCGGTGAGGCGCCGCCATAGGTCGGCACGCCCACTCGCGCCGTCGTTGCGCTCGGCGAGGTGAGGGTCAGGGTGACCTGGGAACCGTCGCGGGTGATGCCGAAGCGGATGTCGCCCTTGACGGTCGGCGTGACCGTGTTGATCTTCGTGAGGGTGCCGGTCTGCGGGATGACGTCGTACGTCGTCCAGCCGGGCTTGGTGGGACGGACGCCGGCGGCATAGGCGGACATGGTGTACAGGGGGCCGCCGTTCCAGGCATGGTTGTCTGTTCCACCCGACTTGTCCCAGATCTCCCACAGGGTGTAGCAGGCGGGGTCGGCGACCTGGGCTGCGTAGCGGTTGCGCATCCGCTCCTCGGCGACGGTGGCCGCGCCCATCAGGTAGAGCGCCTCCAGGACGTAGAACTCCATGTAGGGGCTGGCGTTGAGGTGGGTGCGCAGCACCTCGGTGATCGCCCGGTGACGGGAGTCGGGCGCGAGGCCGGCGACGACGGCGAGGCCGTTGGCACGGTCGTCGGTGTCCTTGGTGTAGCCGGGGGAGCGGTACTCGTTCTTGGAGGTGTCCCACAGGACGCGGTCGAAGTTGGCCTTGATGCTGTCGCGCTTGGCCTGCCAGGCGGCGACGTCGCCGCTGTTGCCGCTGAGGCCGGCGAGCGTGATGGCCGTGCCGAGGGCCAGGTAGTACCAGCAGTTGTCCAGGACGCGGGCGTCGATGTCGGTGCCCCAGTCCTCCCAGTCCCAGTCCCCGGCGCGGTGGCTGACCAGACCGGCCGAGTCCAGGCTCCACAGGTTCAGGTACGCCTTCACCGCCGGGTAGGTGCCGGAGACGGCGTCGGAGTTGCCCGTGTAGAGGTGGTACGTGCCGAAGGCCCACACCGACGCGAGCATCTGGACGGGCAGTTCCGCGGTCCAGATGGTGGACGGCATCGGCGAGTAGAGCACCCCGCCCGGCTTCTGCCAGGCGGCCAGCTGGGCGATGGCCTTGGCGCCGAGCGCGTGGGAGCGGGTGTCGAACGTGTAGAAGCCCTCTTTGAGCTGGTTGACCACGTCACCCCACCACTGGGCGCGCTCGCGGGTGGGGCAGTCCATGTAGTTGTCGCGCATGTTGACGTACATCGTGCGCGCCGCCTTGCCCCACAGGGTGTCGAAGAAGGCCTCGCTGCTGCTGAACGATCCGGCGAAATCGGTGTCGTAGCCGGACTCCCGGTACTTCAGGTCCAGGATGGTGACGCCGGCCGGGATCGTGTACTTCACCGCCGTGCCGCTCATCCAGGCCAGCGCCTCGAACTCCTGGACCCCGCCCGCGCAGACGTAGGTGGCCCGAACGTTGTTCTCCGCCCCGCGGGTGAGGCCGGTCAGGCCGTCACCGTCGGCGTAGTGGTCGGTCTGCATCCCGATCACCGCGCCGGGTGGAGCGTCGACCTTCAGGTACGGCGTGACCTGCAGGTTCGAGGGCAAGGTGGCCGTGATGGCGGTGGTGCCCTGTCCTGTGGGCGGCAGTGAGGACGCGTTCCCGTAGGACTTCAGGCCCGAGTACCGGAACTGCGGGACCGGCCGCTGGACGAGATCGTTCCAGGGCGCGGCGCCGGCGGCTCCGAAGTCGGTCGGGGCACTCCACGCGCTGTCGTCGAAGCCGGTCGACTCCCAGGCGGTCATGGCGGTGGCGCTGCGGGCGTCGTAGTAGACGTTCGACTCGGGCAGGCGGCTGTTGACCTGGGTGCCGCTGGTGTTGTTGGAGTAGCCGGGGTGGACGGTGTGCTTCCAGCCGGCGTCGCTGACGACCCGGGTGGTGGTGGAACCGGTGGTGATGTCGGACTGGAACAGCAGGCCGCCGCTGCCGCTGCTGCTGTGCGAGAAGCCCTGCTTGCCGAAGTACCACACCAGCAGCGCCACCGTGTTGCTGCCGCTCCTGAGGTAGGGGGCGAGGTCGATCTCGTCGTAGTAGGTGCCGGTGCGGTTGGGGCCGCGCTTGAGCTGCCCGTCGAAGACGATCAGCGTGCCGTTGACCCACAGCCAGTACTTGGAGTCCGCCGCGATCTGCGTCAGCGCCTGCGACGGCGCGGAGCCCAGGGTGAACGATCTGCGGAAGGCCACCCACTGGTTGGTCGAGCTGGACGGAGCCCAGATCCACTTTGCGGACCAGGAGACGGCGGCCGACGCCGCGGGAGCGAGCCCCGGCAGAAGTGCCGAGCCGAGGGTGGGCGCGAGCGCCACGGCTATGGCCGAGCGCAGGACAGACCGACGCGTTACCGAGGACATGCGGGCTCCTGCTGTCGATGTGCGGTGAGCGTGGGGAGGAGAGACGTCCTGGAGACCGGGGAGGAGGGGTCTCGTGGGACACCAGAGGTTTGAAACGTTTCAGTCGGGTGTTTGCAGCGGGAATTCTTTGCCGCCGCGCCAGACGGTGTCAAGGCCTGTGCAGGGGCCGCCTCTTCAGGAGGCGAGATCTCCCGCGCTGCGCCGTGAGCAGACACTCCGGCGGCGGGCCCGCGCCCGGTCGGACGCGGCATCCACCTGTGCGCGCAGACCCGCATCGGGAGGCACGCACTCGAGGAAGCGTGCGTCGGCCGGCTTGCCCATATCCGTGACGCCGGTCCCGCGCAGCCGGTGCCGGCGGCCCGCAACGGCCACGAGCGGTACCGGGCGCAGCAGGTGGTACGCGATGCCCGGGGGCGGCTGATGCTCGTGCAGGTCGGCGACGGCGACCTCCAGTTCTCCGGTCAGGAGCTGGGCGGCGGCGTCCGTACCGCCGGAGCCGGACAGGGTGATCTCGACCGCGGGGTACGCCTCCTGGTAGCCCCGCAGCAGGCCGAGCTGGTCGAAGTTCCCGGCCGTGCGGGTGACCGAGCCGATCCGCAGCCGCCCTCGCAGGGGCCCGTCGAGGGAGGCGATCTCTGCGTGCACCTCCTGGACGGGGTTGGATGCCGACCTGGCCCGAGCCGGGTCGGCATCCCGGTCGCACCCGTGGTTGCGTCCTGCTCGTGCGGCGGGACGAAGCTGACGTCGAGCTCTGGGCCGTACTCCTCGGGCCGGACGACGCCCCGGCAGACCTGATGCCCGTGGTCATCGCGACCTGGTCCCGGTCAGACTGCCGAGGTGGTCAGGACGGCCTCGGCCGCCAGCCGGAGATTTCTGACCATCGGATTCGGGTCCTCCTTGCGGCTGACCAGGACGACCTGGCTGGCGGGAGCGCCCTCGATCGGAACGGTGACGAGGTCAGGGCGCAGTGAGCTACGCCGGTCACCGACCGGTAGCACCGCGATCGCCCTGCCGCTTGCGACGAGTTCGAGCTTGTCCTCGTAACTCTCGACAGGCGGCACGTCGGCCCCGAGGATCCGGTAGGAAGCCCAGTCCGCGGTCTCGTACGCGCAAGGGGCCGCCACTTCGCCGGCCAGTTCTTCCGCGGTCACCCATGCGCGGTCGGCCAAGGGGTGGCCGTGCGGGACCACGAGCATCCGTGGCTCCTCGTACAGCGGGGTGGTGAGCAAGTCGTCGTCGGCGAGCGGCAGCGGGAGTCGCGCGATCAGGGCGTCGACGCGCTTGTCGGACAGCGCCCGGACGTCGCGGCAGCTCAGATGCCGGGTGGCGATCTCGGCGGCCGGGTGACGGCGGCGCAGTTCCCGTACGGCGGCAGTGATCACCAGATCTTCGACGTAGCCGATGGTGATTCGTTCGGTCTGGGCCTGTTCACGCACGGTCAGCTCGGCCTGGCGGGCGGCCTGCAGCAGGGCTTGGGCCTGGGGGAGGAACGTCTGGCCGGCCGGAGTGAGGTGGGCGCCCTGGGGGGTGCGGTCCAGCAGTCGTGTGCCCAGATACTTCTCGAGCCGTTGGATCTGGCGGCTCAGCGCCGGCTGGGCCACGTGCAATTCGGCGGCGGCCCGACCGAAGTGGCGGTGCGCCGCCACCACGGTGAAGTAGCGCACCAGCCGCAGTTCCAGGTCCTGTCCGAGATCGTTCACGCTTTCCAGCGTACGTGTCATGCCGTTTCGGAATGGGCAGGTTGCCGAACCGGTCTTGGACGGCCCCGCCGTACTGGGTTTTGACTGGAGGAGCAATGTTTCCTCAAGAGAGCGACGGGCGCGATGAAGGCGATCCAGTTCCACGAAGCGGGCGGGCCGGAAGTTCTGCAGTATGACGAGGTGCCGGTTCCCGAGATCGGCCCGGGCGAGGTGCTGGTCCGGGTGCACGCCGTGGGCGTCAACCCGCCGGACTGGTATCTGCGTGAGGGGATGAAGGTCATGCCTGCAGAGATGAGGCCCGCGCTGGACTTCCCTCTGATCCCCGGAACGGATATGTCGGGTGTGGTCCAGGCGGTTGCTCCGGACGTACGCGGGTTCGCCGTCGGTGACGAGGTCTTCGGCATGCTGCGGTTCCCCGGATTCGACGGCCGGACGTACGCCGAGTACGTGGCTGCGCAGGCTTCGGACCTGGCTCGCAAGCCGGCCGGTATCGACCACGTGCAGGCGGCCGGGGCGCCGATGGCCGTGCTCACGGCCTGGCAGTACCTGGTCGACCTCGGCCACGACGTGCCGTCTCCTTTCACCGGCCAGGTGCACCGGCCGGTGCCGATCACACCGGGGACGACCGTGCTGGTCAACGGGGCCGCCGGGGGAGTGGGTCACTTCGCGGTGCAACTGGCCAAGTGGAAGGGAGCACACGTCATCGCGGTGGCCTCAGGCCGGCACGAGCAGTTCCTGCGCAAGCTCGGCAGCGATGAGTTCATCGACTACACCAGGACGCAGGCCGCGGACGTGGTCAGCGGTGTCGACCTCGTGATCGACGCCGTCGGCGGCCCGGACAGCTCACGCTTCCTGACCGTGCTCAAGCGCGGAGGCACCATGCTTCCGGTGTTCTTCGCCGAGTACGACCCGGAAGAGACGGCGCGTCTGGGCATCACGGTCTCGAACATTCAGGTGCGTTCCAACGGCTCCCAGCTCGCCCGGATCGGAGGCCTGTTCGACGAGGGCAAGCTCCAGGTCGGGGTGGACAGCACCTACCCGCTGTCCGAAGCGGGCAGCGCACACACGCGAGCCGCGCAGGGCCACATCCAAGGCAAGATCGTGCTGACGGTGGTCTCGTGAACTGAACGTGGTCGTACACCTTCCTCGGGGAGCGAGGACGCGTGCTCCCTCCCGGACCGGTGCCCCGCTCCGCCGTGTCCTCGCGACGCCCGATGCGATCGCCGAGGCGGCCGGTCCCCTGGTGCGCACCCGTCGTACGCCCTCGGGCGAGCACGGCAAGGAGTGGTCGGACGGCATGCCGCCGTCCTGGGACGGGCCTGCCCCACGGCCGCCGGCCCGCCTTGTCGACGACGGCGCGGCGCAGGACGGCAGTGTCGCTGCGGCAACATCGGCAACATCTGGTGGGTGGTCAGCCACGTTGAGGACGTCTCTGAGGCCGAGATGTGGAAGAGGCTGCGGGACCCCGTGCACGCCGAGGCCATGCGCGTGGCTCAGGAGACGCTGGACGCCGAGCTCAGCGGTCAAGCCCACGGACGCAGCAGTGCGCCTGTCAGGGCAACCAGCTGACCGAATGATGTCCAGAGTTCGCATGTGTCAGACCGGTGGTCAATGAGGGGCTCAACCTGCCCCGACAGTCTGATAGTTGGTCTGACACAGTGGTGGAGCCCCTGGTAGACGGGTTTTCGACCAAGAGAACCGTCTCCCAGAGGCTGCGCATGCCTGGGTGCCCGTCTGTTCGGAGTCGGAACCACCATTGTCTGCCGCTACGTCACCGAGGCCGTGGAACTCCTGGCCGCCCTCGCCCCCCTCCACACTCGCTCGACAGGGCGTGGCCTACACGTGAAGGCCGTCCTGCCTTCCCGCGGCCTGGCCCTCGCGGACGGTCACGCCGGCGCCGCGCGCGCCGGACCGGGCAGGCGGGGGAGAGCCATACTCGGGGTAGATGCTGGGGGTGCCCGATGGCCTGCACCGCTGAAGGACGCAGGCGTCGTGGCGCTGTCAGTGGCGGCGACCGGAAGGACCAGTCGATATGGCACGTACGCGTGCGGAGGCGAGCACCAGGCATCCCCGGCACGAACGCAGGGGCGAAGTGCGGCTGCCGGCGGTCGTCGCGACGCTCGCCGCGATCGCCCTGTACCTGTTCCTGCCGCAACGGCTGCTGGTCGCTCCGCGCTACGTGCTGCCCGTCCTGGAGTGCCTGCTGCTCATTCCGCTGATTGCGATCAACCCGAAGCGTCTGACCCGGCAGACGAAGGCATTCCGGGTGCTTTCCCTCACGCTCGTGGCGGTCATCGCCGTCAGTAATCTGGTGGCGCTGGCCATCCTGGTCCACGAGCTGGTGTACGCCGGGGTGAAGGACGGTCGGTCCCTGTTGTTGGCGGCCCTGCAGGTGTGGCTCACCAACATCATCGTCTTCGGCCTGGCCTACTGGGAGCTGGACCGCGGCGGCCCCGTCAGCCGCACTCAGTTGCCCCGCTCGGCGCTGCCCCTGGCGGATTTCCGTTTCTCGCAGGACGAGAATGACGACGCCATCGAGGAAGTGGCCGACGGCGCCAGCGGCACGTCGGACTGGGTCCCCACCCTCGTGGACTACCTCTACATGTCCGTCACGAACTCCACGGCGTTCAGTCCGACCGACACGATGCCGCTGTCGACCCGCGCGAAGCTCCTGATGAGCATCCAGAGCGTCTCCGCTCTGTTCACCTCCCTCCTCGTGATCGCCCGGGCTGTCAGCATCCTGCACTGACCGGCCGCGTGGCCGAGGCCGCCTCCTCTACGACGGCACCGGGGTCGTACGGCCCCGGCGACCTCGGCCCACTGTCTGCGTCACGTCCCTGGCGGACGGCGTCTCGGGCGCCTCGACCGCGGACGGCGCCGACGTGATCCAGTGGCCCGACACGGGCCAATCGAACCGGCAGTGGGCCTTCCAGTCCAAGATCACCTGCGTCTACAACCCCGACCGGGCCCTGATTCCGCAGTCCCGAGGTTCGCGCGGATCAGCCCGTCGTGGCCGACTGTCAGCCGCTGGCCTGCCGCAAACACCGCCCCCACGTCCGCCGATCGGCAGGCCCTTTCCGGTCACCTCGCCGGTTGGAGAATGCCCTGGCCGACGCTGGCGGCGGGCGTCCGCGAATCCATCGACCGGTACGCCCAATGGCCGGCGCCCACGCCCTCACCGTCAACAGCCAGCAAACTCCAGCAACGCACCGAACTGCTCGGCGCCCTGGCGACCGCGTGCGACGAGCACCGCCCGGCGGATGAAACCACCCGCACAGATATCCCACCGCAGTCGCAGCAGGGGTTTCATAAGCGAAACCCGACGCCGATGTCCGCAGGCGTCTTCGGCGATGCGGGTCACTGCCGCCGATCAATCCCAGTGCGGATAACTCACCGACTCCCAAGGGGTATTGCTGCAGGGTCACCACCGGAGAAGGCGTTGACGTGGACGCAACCATTCCGTAACGTAATGCAATTGTTGAAAGACACGCGCTCAGGAGTCACCCCTTATCCGCCCCTCCTATTCAAAGGATGAAGGCATGGGTGTTGTACGCAGGCGTACGGTCATCACGGCACTCGGCGGTACGGTCGCTGCCGCAGCCGCCACGGGAACCGCACGAGCCGAGCAGTCCGCTTCGATCGCGGCCGCAAAGCACGAGGCCGGCCCTTACGAGGCGAAGATCAAGGCCTTGTTGGGCCGGATGACCGTCGAGGAGAAGCTGGGGCAACTGCAGCAGCTGTCCTGGACGGGCGACACCGGTCCCGGCGGCGGGCAGACCGATCAGGCGGAGAAGGCCGCCCGCACCGGCAGGCTCGGGTCCGTGCTCAACATCTACGGCGCCAAATCCACCAACGAGCTCCAGCGCCTCGCCGTCGAGGAATCGCGGCTGGGCATCCCGCTCCTGTTCGGCCTGGACGTCATCCACGGCTTCTGGACCACGTTCCCCGTCCCGCTCGCGCAGGCGTCCAGCTTCGACCCGTCGGTGACCGAGCGAGACGCCGAGGTCTCGGCCGCGGAGGCGCGCTCCAACGGCGTGCGCTGGACGTTCTCGCCGATGATGGACGTCACCCACGAGCCGCGCTGGGGCCGCATCGCGGAGGGCAGTGGAGAAGACCCCTACCTCGCGGCGGCCTTCGCCGCGGCCAAGACCCGCGGATACCAGGGCGACGGCACCCACCTGGACGCCGGCAACCGGCTCGCGGCCTGTGCCAAGCACTTCGTCGCCTACGGAGGCGCGGAGGGCGGGCGTGACTACAACACCGTGGACACCTCCGAGGCCCACCTGCGCAACCACTACCTCCCGCCCTTCAAGGCGGCCCTGGACGCCGGAGTGGCCACCGTGATGGCCTCCTTCAACACCGTCAGCGGCGTCCCCGCCCACGGCAACCGGCACACACTGACCGACATCCTCAAGGACGAGTGGGGCTTCGACGGGTTCGTCGTCAGCGACTACACCGGCGTTCAGGAACTGATCGTCCATGGCTTCGCCGCCGACGGGGCCGACGCCGGCCGGCTCGCCCTGAACGCCGGGGTGGACATGGAAATGGTCAGCACCCACCTCGCCGACCACGGCAGACGACTCCTCAAGAGCGGCCGGATCACGGCCCGCCGCCTCGACGACGCGGTCTCCCGCATCCTGCGCCTGAAGTTCCGCCTCGGGCTCTTCGACGACCCCTACGCCGACGAGGCCGCGGCGATCACGGAGCCGACGAAGCGGACCCGCGCCGCGGCACGGGCGACCGCCGCGCGTTCCATGGTGCTGCTGAAGAACGACGAGAACGCCCTGCCCCTCCACCCGGGGGCCCACTCCATCGCCGTGGTCGGCCCCTTCGCCGACTCCACGGACCTGCAAGGGACTTGGTCCGGCCCCGGGGCGGGGAAGTTTCCCGCGGTGACCGTGCTGGCGGGCATCAAGGCGGCGGCCCCGCAGGCCAAGGTCACCTCCGTCGCGGGGGTGAACGCGGACGGTACGGACACCTCGGGGATCAAGGACGCGGTCGCGGCGGCCCAGGCCGCGGACGTCACCGTCGTCGTGGTCGGCGAGCCCCCGGCCATGAGCGGCGAGGCCAGTGCCCGCAGCGACATCACGCTGCCCGGGGCGCAGGAGGATCTGATCACCGCGATCGCGGCCACCGGCAAGCCGTTCGTCGTGGTCCTGGTCAACGGGCGCCCCCTCACCATGGGGAGCTGGCTGGATGCCGCCCCCGCCGTCCTGGAGGCCTGGCACTCCGGCATGGAGGCGGGCAACGCCGTCGCGGACGTGCTGTTCGGCACCGTCAACCCCGGCGGCAAGCTCCCGGTGAGCTTCCCCCGCACCGTCGGACAGATCCCGATCCACTACAACCACGAGAACACCGGCCGCCCCTACGACGCCGACAACAAATACACCTCCAAGTACCTCGACCTGCCCGACGGACCGCAGTTCCCCTTCGGACACGGCCTGAGCTACACGACGTTCACCATCAGCGATCCCGCCCTGAGCAAGCGACGGATCTCGGCGGGGGCCCTGCGCAAGGGCGACACGGTCGAGGTGGCGGTCACCGTACGCAACACCGGCGAGCGCGCGGGCGACGAGGTCGTCCAGCTCTACCTCCACGATCCCGTCGCGAGCATCGTGCAACCGGTCCGCAGACTGCGTGGCTTCCGCAGGGTGAGCCTGGCCCCGGGCAAGAGCACCGCCGTCCGCTTCCGCCTCGGCGCCGAGGACCTCGGCTTCTGGACACACGACACGCAGGGACGGTTCGAACTCGAAACAGGTGACATCGACATCTACGTGGGACACAGCTCGACCGCGACGGCCAGGACGACGCTGACGATCAGCTGACCGCCCGAGTCGGCGACCAGGGGCCGCTCATCCGAGTCGGCCCCGCAGGGCCGGAGCCGACGTTCCGGCCCTGCACCACACCGAGTTCCAGGCATCGGCCACGATGACGGAGCCGCGTCGATCAGACCCGTGCCGAGAATTCTCCATTTGGGTCTGCCGCGTGCGGGAGGTTGAGGAGAGCCTCGGCCGTCCGGTCACCGGGACCCGCTGGACGCCGGGATGACGGGGCGTGGCGTGCGCCCCGTTCGTTGCCATGTGCTGCTGGAGGTGTCGTCATCCGACGGCGTGCCCGGCGGCCGGACCGGTATGGCGGTCCGGCCGGGCGAGTTCCCAGAGCTGGGCCCGGCCGCCCGCCGCACCCGGGCCGCCGTCCAGCCGCAGCTCGGCGACCTCGGCGACCCGCAGATCCGACCAGGTCCCCGCGATGCCTCCGCGGTAGACCTCGACGATGCCGGCGTCCCAGAACAAACGCAGTTCTCCGTCGGCTGCGGCGAACCCCGCCAGGCTCACGGTCATCTCGGCTCCGTCCCCGGAACGCAGGACGACGCTCCGTACGCCGTCCGCTGCCTTGGAGTCGAGTACCAGCTCACCCGCGACCCTTCCCTCATCAAGGCGGACCGCGCCGGTCTCCGGCAGGGGTGTCGCTGCCCGTCGGAGTTGCGTCAGCTCGGCCGCCGGCTCGCAGTGCAGGCGGCCCTGCCGTACCGAGAGCTCGCGCGGCAGGGACATGAAACCCACCGCCGGACCGACGAGGCCGGCCGGGTCCTCGTGCGTGCGGATCCAGCCGAACTGGATCCGGCGGCCGTCGGCGGCCCAGTAGGATTGAGGGGCGTAGAGGCGGTCGCCGACGTCCGCGACGCCCCTCTCGCGCACCTCGAAACCGTTGTCCGACGCGGGGCCGGTCATCCACCAGACCGCGGGCCCCTCCTCACCGTCCTCGTGGATGACCGAGACGAGCAGCGCCCCCGTGCCCTCCACGGTGAAGTGGTCCGGGCACTCCCACACCGCTCCCGGTACCTTCGCGGCGGCCCGGTCGACGAAGACGCCGTCGTAGTCCCACGCCCGCAGGTCCGCCGATGACAGGGCGAACACCGAGCCCCCGTGCGCGCGGCGCGCGCCGGCGACCAGCTGCCGCCACCGGCCGGCCCCGCCGTTCTCCCCGGCCTCGCGCCACACGCTGTGATCGCGGAACTCGGTGATGTCGGCGGCGGGCGGTGCGGGGACGAGGGGGTTGGCCGGATCCTTGACGAAGCCCGACAGCCCGTCGTCGGTGGCATGTGCCAGGCAGGGAAGCTGGGCGTCGCCGAGGACACCGGTGTAGAGGATCGAGACGCCGCCGTCGTGGGCGACGGCGCAGCCGGAGAAGCAGGCCGTGGCGTCGTACGGCGCGGTTTCGGGTGGGCCCGGGAAGAGCGCCGTCTCATGCTCGGTCCACGTGAGCAGATCCGGGGAGCTGGCATGGCCCCAGTGTTGGTTGGAGAATTCCGTTCCGTCCGGATTGTACTGGTAGAACAGGTGGTGTCGGCCCCGCCAGTGGATCAGCCCGTTGGGGTCGTTCATCCAGCCCTTCGCGGGTGCGTAGTGCAGCCATGTGGGCATATCGCAGATACCTCTCATCATGATGGAATGCGCTGTTGAGCAGATCAGACCGGCCGGTGCGGTGACCGATCCTCACGGGCGGGGCATCTCGTACTCTTGCCGCGTGTCAACCCATGAAGATCACCCACCCAGGGACAGAAGGACCCGCCGAGCCGACGTCGCGCGGCTGGCCGGCGTCTCGCCGGCGACCGTCTCCTTCGTCCTCAACCGGACAGCCGGCCAGACGATCAGCGACGAGACCCGGCAACGGGTTCTGCAGGCGGCCGCCGAACTCGACTACCGCCCCAACCGGGCCGCGCAGGGGCTGCGCCAGGGGCGCAGCGCGACCATCGGCTTCGTCAGCCATGACATCGACTTCGGCGTGTTCGCGGCCGCCGCGATCAAGGGGGCGCACGAAGCGTCGGTACGTCACGGCAACCTGCTGGTCCTGGTCAACACCGGCGGCTCGAACCGCCAGGCCGCGCAGCTGGTCGGCGAGCTCCTCGACCGGCAGGCCGACGCCCTGATCTTCGCCGTGGCCGGCACCAGATCGGTGACGCTCCCGGACGACGCCGCGCGGGTGCCGACGGTTCTTCTGAACTGTTTCGTCCCGGGTGACCCCTTCCCGACGATCCTGCCCGACGAGGTGCGCGGCGGACGGGAGGCCACCCAGGCGCTGCTCGATCTCGGACACCGGGACATCGCCTACCTCACCGGTACGGCCAGCGTCTGGGCCACCAAGGCCCGGCTGCGCGGATTCCGCGAGGCGCTGCGCGGTGCGGGCCTCGACCCCCGCCGGTCCACCGTCCTGTCCGGGAACTACCACGCCGACTCCGGGTACGAACTGTCCCGCAAACTGCTGCAGCGCAGTCCCCGGCCGACCGCGATCATGTGCGGCAACGACCGGATGGCGTTCGGCGCGCTCCTCGCGCTCCTGGAGGCAGGGGTCCGGGTGCCCGAGGACATCTCGGTCATGGGCTACGACGACCAGTTCGAGCTCGCCGCCGAGATCCACCCTGCGCTGAGCACCGTACGGCTGCCGTACGACGCGATGGGCCGACTGGCCGCCGAGCAGCTGGCCGCGGGCGGTCCTGCCCTGCAGGGCGGCCGTACCGTGGTGCACTGCCCGCTCGTGCTGCGCGCCTCCACAGCTCCGCCGGCCGGCGGGCCCGCCGGGGCCTGAGCCGGGCCGGCCCCGCGGATACGGATGGTCATCCACGGATAACTCCCTCGTAACAAGTCCTTGACGCACGAAACGGCTGGCGGCTAGCTTTCGGCCACTAACCCGAATTAGTAACCCGCCGCGGTGGCCTGGTGCAAGACCCGCCCCGGCAGACCAGGTCACCTCAGGTGCATGACGGCGGCTCCCCGACCGCCGGCGCACCGGCCAAGGAGGAACACATGTCCACACGGAAGCTGGTTGTGGGTGTCAGTGCGCTCAGCGCGCTCGCCCTGCTCGCCACCGGTTGCGCGTCCGGCTCCGGCAGCGCGAGCGACAAGAAGACCATCACGATCTGGACGGGCATGGACCAGCCGATCATCGACGGTCTCAAGGCCAAGCTCGCCCCCGAGGCCAAGGCCCAGGGCCTCACCGTCGAGTGGCGCCGGGTGGACAACATCAATCAGCTGCTCGTGCAGAAGGTGCAGGCGGGCGACGCGCCGGACATCGCGCTGCTGCCGCAGCCGGGCATCGTCAAGGACCTCGCGTCCAAGGGCAAGATCACCCCGCTGGACGACGTCCTCGACCTTCCCGCGCTGAGCAAGAGCATGACGGCGGGCACGCTGGACGTGGCCAAGGCCGGCGGCAAGACCTACGGCCTGATGGTCAGCATGAACGTCAAGGGCCTGGTCTTCTACCCGAAGAAGGCGTTCGAGTCGGCCGGGTACACCGCGCCGAAGTCCCTCGACGAACTCAACACCCTCACGGCGAAGATCAAGGCCGACGGGAACACGCCCTGGTGTCTGGGCATCGAGTCCGGCACGGCGACCGGCTGGCCCGCCACGGACTGGATCGAGAACCTGGTCCTGAAGTACGGCGGCGTCGACAAGTACAACGAGTGGATCTCGCACAAGGTCACGTTCGACTCGCCGCTGGTCCGCAAGGCCGCCGCCCAGTTCGAGAAGATCGCCTTCACCGACGGCAACGTGCTCGGCGGCCGTAAATCCATCGCCAGCAACGCCTTCGGCACCGCCGGCAACGCGATGTTCAAGAGCAAGCCCGGCTGCTACATGTACCAGCAGGGCAGTTTCATCACCGGCTTCTTCCCCAAGACGGTCCAGAAGAACCTGGACTCCGAGGTCGGCGTCTTCGGTCTGCCGCCGGCCACCGCGAACGGTGGGAACCCGGTCGAGGGCGGCGGCGACACCGCCTCCATCTACAAGGACAGCCCCGCCGCCCGCAAGGTCATGAAACTGCTCGCGGCCACCGACCTCGGCACCACGGCAGCGGGCAACGGTTCGTCCTTCATCTCCCCGCACAAGGACTTCCCGCTCTCGGCCTACCCGCTCAAGACGACCCAGTCGGTCGCCAAGGTCGCCTACGACTCCACCGGCTTCGTCTTCGACGGCTCCGACGCGATGCCCACCGCAGTCGGCACCGGCACCTTCTGGAAGGACATGACGGCCTGGATCACGGGCGGGGAGTCGCTGGACACGGCCCTGAAGAACATCGACGCCAGCTGGCCCGCCGGCTGACCACGCACGGCGGGGCGGCGGGACGCACTCCCGGCGCCCCGCCGCCCCGCCCGATACCCCCGTGTTCGAGGAAGGAACCGCCGTGGTCAGCCAAGTACTCTCGACGGTACTCACGGTGCTGGCGGGCATCGCCGCCGCCCTGGCCGTCTATTGGGTGCTCAACAAACTCGCCGAAGTCCTCCCGGGCCGCTGGGAAGACCGGATCAAGCCCTATCTCTACATCGCGCCGGCCATCGCGGCGATCGGCGTCTACCTGGTCTACCCCACGGTCGTCACCGTCGTCGACAGTCTCAAGAGCAGCGACGGCACCCGCTTCGTCGGACTGGACAACTTCAGCAGCCTCCTCGGCACGCCGGCCTTCCGGCAGACCCTCCTCAACTCGCTGCTGTGGATAGCCCTGGTCCCAGCCGCCTGCATCGCGGTGGGCCTGCTCGTCGCCCTGCTCGCCGACCGACTGTCCTCCTCCGCGGAGAACGCCGCCAAGACCATCGTCTTCCTGCCCATGGCCATCAGCGCCGTCGGCTCCGCGACGGTGTGGCGCTTCATGTACGCCGCCCAGCCCGCCGGCACCGAGCAGACCGGCCTGCTGAACGGGGTCGTCACCGCCTTCGGCCATGACCCCGTGCCGTGGCTCCAGCAGAGCACCGCGCACGCCAACAGCATGCTGCTCATGATCATGCTGCTGTGGGGACAGGCGGGCTTCTCCATGGTCTTGCTGTCCGCCGCCATCAAGGGCGTCCCTATGGAGACCTTGGAGGCGGCCCGGCTGGACGGCGCGGGCGAGGGCCGGATCTTCTGGCGGATCATCATCCCGCAGATCCGCGGAACGATCATCACCGTCTTCGTCACGGTCCTCATCACCGTGATGAAGGTCTTCGACGTGGTGTACGTGATGACCAACGGATCGTTCAACACCAACGTCGTGGGCCTGGAGTTCTTCAACCAGCTCTACACGAACTACAACTACGGCTACGCGTCGGCGATCGTCGTCATGCTGCTCATCGCCATCGTGCCGATCATGATCTACCAGATTCGCCAGTTCAGGGCGGAGGAGTCGGCATGAGCACCCAGACCACGCAGACGACGCAGAAGGTCTCCGCCCCGGCGCGGCCGCGCCGCGCCCGGACACCCCGCGGCAGGGGCGCAGGGCGCAGGCTGCCCACCAAGCTGAGCGTGCTCCTGGTGTGCGCCCTGTGGACGGTGCCCACCCTCGGGGTGGTCGTCACGTCCTTCCGCAGCGTCGACGACGCGGGCTCCAGCGGTTGGTGGACCCTGCTGGCCCACCCCGGCGGCTTCACCCACCTGACCACCGGCAACTACTCCAAGGCCATCGAACAGGCCGACCTGGGCACGGCCTTCCTCAACAGCATGGCCATCACCCTCCCGGCGGTGTTCCTGCCGCTGCTCATCGCCGCCTTCGCCGCCTATGCCTTCACCTTCATGACGTTCAAGGGACGCGACACCCTCTTCATCGTCATCGTGAGCCTGCTCGTCGTACCGAACTACGTCGCATTCGTCCCGATCATCAAGCTGTACGCCTCCGTGCAACTCAACGGCACCTTCCCTGCCGCCTGGCTCGCCCACATCG
This sequence comes from Streptomyces sp. LUP30, assembly GCF_001746365.1. GTDB lineage: Bacteria > Actinomycetota > Actinomycetes > Streptomycetales > Streptomycetaceae > Streptomyces. The sequence continues at coordinate 191,709 of NZ_MJAJ01000002.1, read as the reverse complement.
GGTTCGGCATGTCGCTCGCGGTATACCTGCTGCGCAACTACATGGCGACCCTCCCCAGGGACGTCATCGAGTCCGCGAAGATCGACGGCGCGAGCCACTTCCAGACCTTCTACCGGCTGATCCTGCCGATGTCGGCCCCCGCGCTGGCCTCCTTCGCGATCTTCCAGTTCCTCTGGGTGTGGAACGACCTCCTGGTCGCCCTGGTCTTCGTGGGCCCCGGCGACAAGCAGCCGGTCACCATCGCCGTCAGCAACCTGCTGAACCAGCAGGGCACCGGCTGGGAACTCGTCACGGCCGCCGGCCTGTTCTCCGTCCTCGTACCGCTCGCCGTCTTCCTGCTCCTGCAGAGGTACTTCGTCCGCGGCCTGACCAGCGGCGCCGTCAAGGGCTGACCCGGTCCGCGCGGCCCTCACCGGCGACACCGCCCCCACCTGCACAACGAACAGTCAGGACCCGGCACACCGTGAGCACAACACCCGACACCTGGTGGCGTTCCGCCGTGATCTACCAGGTCTACATACGCAGCTTCGCCGACGGGAACGGCGACGGCACCGGGGACCTCGCCGGCCTCCGCTCCCGCCTGCCCTACCTGGCCGACCTCGGCATCGACGCGATCTGGATCAACCCCTGGTACCCCTCCCCGCTGGCCGACGGCGGCTACGACGTCGCCGACTACCGTGACATCCACCCCGCCTACGGCACCCTCGACCAGGCCCGGCAGGCCATCGCCGAGGCCCACGGACTCGGTCTGCGCGTCATCCTGGACATCGTCCCCAACCACACCTCCGACCAGCACACCTGGTTCAAGGAGGCGCTCGCCGCCGGCCCCGGCTCCCCCGAGCGGGACAGGTACGTCTTCCGTGACGGCAGGGGCGAAGACGGATCCGAGCCCCCCAACGACTGGCACGCGGCCTTCGGCGGACCCACCTGGACCCGCACCGCCGACGGCCAGTGGTACCTGCACCTGTTCGCCCCCGAACAGCCCGACCTGAACTGGGACAACCCCGAGGTCCGCGCCGAGTTCGAGTCGATCCTGCGCTTCTGGTTCGACCTCGGCGTCGACGGCTTCCGCATCGACGTCGCCCACGGCATGGCCAAGGACCCTGCACTGCCCGACCTCGGCCTGCCGGAGTTCTCCGTCATCGCCCACGAAGACCGGCCGAACCACCCGCACTGGGACCGCGACGGCGTCCACGACATCTTCCGCGACTGGCGCGCCATCGCCGACAGCTACCCCGACCCCCGCGTCTTCGTCGCCGAGGCCCATGTCCGCCCCGGACGCCTGGCACGCTACCTCCGCCCGGACGAACTCCACACGGCCTTCAACTTCGACTTCCTCAAATGCCCCCTGCAGGCCGACGAGTTGCGCACGGTCATCAACCGCAGCATCACCGACCTCGCGGGCGTCGGCGCCCCGGCCACCTGGGTCCTGTCCAACCACGACGAGACCCGCCACGTCACCCGCTACGGCCGCGCCCACACCGGAGTGACCGCCCCGCTGCGCGACCACACCCAGCCCTGCGACCTGGACCTGGGCACCCGCCGCGCCCGCGCCGCAGCCCTGCTCATGCTGGCCCTGCCCGGCGGCGCGTACATCTACCAGGGCGAGGAACTCGGTCTCCCCGAAGTCGAGGACCTCCCCGACGACGTCCTCCAGGACCCCACCTGGGAACGCTCCGGCCACACGGCCCGCGGCCGCGACGGCTGCCGCGTTCCCCTGCCCTGGAGCGGCGACGCCCCACCCTTCGGCTTCGGCCCACCCGGCACCACCCCCTGGCTCCCTCAGCCCGAGAACTGGAAGTCGTACACCGCCGAAGCCAACCAGGCCGACCCCGCCTCCATGCTCCGCCTCTACCGCGACGCCCTGCGCCTGCGCCGCAGCACCCCGGCCCTGGGCGGCGAGGACTTCCGCTGGCTCGACAGCCCCGACGGCACACTCCTCTTCGAACGCGGCCACGGACTGCTGTGCGCCGTCAACCTCTCCCACCGGCCCATGGCTCTCCCCGAAGCCCACGACGTGCTCCTCGCTTCCGGGCCCCTGGACCACGACGGACTACTGCCCCAGGACACCACGGTCTGGCTGCGCACCGCCTGAATCCACCAGGGCCCGTCCGGTGTCCTCCCCGCCGACCGGACGGGCCCTGGTCCATCGACCGAGTTGGTTCTCCGTGCCGGCTCCACACCCTTTGCCTTCGACGTCGCAGGCACTCGGTTCCTGCTGTTGGCGGGATTCGCCCTTTGAGCGGCGGCTCAGTTCAGCGGCGTACTGCGCGCGGCGGCCGCCAGAGACGGCGGGTCAGCCGGTGGCCGCTCCGAGGGAGCCGCCCGTGTCGGCGGCGGGAAGACCGTGGAACCGAGGTACCGCCCTGGGTGGAGCGGGGTGGCAGGTGCTACCGCGCAAGTTTACCGGGAAGGCCAACCGAGCGCCGTACGACGGGAATTGGGGCCTCTGCGACGCTCGGATCGACCGGGCTCGCCGGAAGGCGATGCGAGAACCTGCGGGAGGATCGACCATGGCTCTGGGAAAAACCGTCGGCGGCGTAGTCGCGGCTGCTCTGCTCACCATCGGGATCGGCGCGACGACGGCCGGGCCCGCAGCGGCGGCCGACGGCCGCAAGTGCATGACGTTCTACACTCCGGCGGTCTCGGGGTACCGGGCCTCCGCCTACGTGTGCTGGAACTGGACCTCGGATGGTCACGGCGCGTACAACGGCGTCATCGACGCCGAGTGGAACGACCAGTCACGTACGAACGGCATCATGTATCTCCAGGCGCGGGTGAGCCCGAACACCTGGCGGGCCACCGGGGACGCGGGCTACGAGGTGGCTGTCGGCACGCACGACCACACCCCGTATTCGGGTCTCAAGAACCTGGCCTTCCGCGCCTGCCTGCCGCGCGGCTGCGGATCCAGCTGAGACAGGGGCGGCGCGGTATCCGACGACGCCCCAGGCGCCCGTGAATCGATCTGACGCTCACCTTCGGGGCCACCCCCTGCACACGGGGTGGCCCCGCAGTCGTCGGACGCCCCGACTGAGCCCGGATCCACCGGCTCGGTCCTTGCCCGGCCCTCAGGCACTGTCCGCCGCCCTACACCGCCGCCGCGTCCCCGGTCGGTGTCGGCCGCGCGCTGCGTGCGGCCTGCTCAGGCTGTGCCGACGGCACGGTCTGAAGATGCTGGGCGGCCTCGGCCGCGGTGTACGAGGTGGCGAAAGTGAACGCGCGGGGAGACGGCCCGTGCGCCCGCAGGTCCGCCAGCCGCTCCAGAGCCTCGTTGACGGTCGGGAGGTGACCGGCGGTGACCCACCAGAGCACCAGATGCGCCTCGGCGTGCCGCTCGAACCATTCCCGGCGCCGCTGCATCGCCCCAAGGTGTCCGCTGCGGTAGGTGAAGTCCCACAGGGCTTCCTGGGTCTGCCACACCGTCAGGTTGACGATGACGTTCGCGCCCGCCGGGCGCAGGCCGGTGGCGTCGGGCGCCCCCTCCTCCACGAGCCGCCACACGAAGCCGGGCGCGTCGTCGGCGGCGGCGTTGACCGGGTCGAGCATCTCGACGAACGAGGCCGTGCGCGGGTCGTCCAGCGGGTGGCGGAGCGTGGCGACGTTGAGTTGGGCGAGGTGGGCGGCATGCGTGGATGCGGTCATGACGTCATCCCAGCACGGCCCGCATTTCTATGTCAATCACTGTTGTTTTTAGAATTCTCAACCACCACGCAGCACTTCCCCGGCTGGGCGTCCATGCGGGCTCGGACGGGACCGTCCGTGCCGATCAGCCCCTCCAGCAGCGCGAGATTCATGCCGCAGACCAGCGGTGGAAAGCGTTCGGCGACGGCATGGAAGGGACAGTTGCGCATCCGGACGACGCGCACGGCCGCCCCGGATGACCCCCCGGCGCCTTCGTCCTCTTCCAGGCGCGGTTCGTAGCCACGGGCGGCCAGCATCTCCATGGCGTCTTCGAGACCGCCGCAGGGCGCCGTCGAGCCGCGCAGGGACTCGCCACGGCGGCGCGCGGCCGCCGTGAGCCCGGCATCCAGCCCGGCGTGCTCGGCGGCCTCCGCGAGCAGCTCGGCGGCGGTGCGGTAGTCCCGGGCGGGCAGTGACACCGTTCGCTCGGCCTGCGCCCGCGTGTACACCTTGGCGGGACGGCCCGCCCCCGGTCCCGAGCGGCCCGTCAGGCGTCGGCTGCCGCTCTCCAGCAGCCCCACCTCGGCCAGCCTGTCCAGATGGTGCGCGGCGAGCGTGCGCGCGACGCCGACCGCCTCCGCGGCTTCATTGCGGCCGACCTCGCGACCCTGTCCCACCACGAACTCGTACAGGCGGCGCCGCACCGGATCTTGCAACGCCGCGATCGCTTCGATGTCCTCCACTCGGCCATTCTATGAACAACACAGGCCGGAGATAGAGCGGAGATGAGCGGAGATGGAGCGGCTGGGATCCGGCCCTGCGCGCCCTGAAGAACACCTTCCGAGCCCGCGCGGCAGCTGTGCGCGTTGCCGGACATGGAGCATCCGCCCGGCTCCCGGCGGTCTCCGCCCCGAGCACCACACTCGCCCGACGTCCAAGTCCACAATCCCGATGCGTGGCCAGCGTCGGCCGTCGTGGCGGCTTCCATCCTTCCAGGTTCGCCGGGTACTCCTTCGAGACGCCCGCGTACGCCAGGCATCCACCAGCTTCTCCGACACGTCCGCGAACAGATCTGGGGGCAACCCCAGCCGCCACCGGCGCGGTGGGGTTGGAGGAGTCCCCTCGGTCACAAGGAGATGGGGCCGAGGTCGGCGGCGGTCTGGGCCAGCGCACGGATGACAGGGCTGTCGTGGTTGGAGCGCCATGTCAGGGCGAATTGGATGGTGGGGGCGTCGTGGATGGGCAGAAACGCGATGCCAGGGGGGTTGTTGTAGCGGGCGACGATTTCGCCGAGCGGATGGACGCAGCGTCCGGCGGTCACCAGGGAGAGAATCTCGTGGAAGGTCCGTGCGGCGGGCCCGCGGGGGATGCGACGGCCGAGCGGTGTGCGCGTGGGAACCATGGCCGATACCCAGTACTCGGGGGCCTCGGGGCCGAGGTCGACGACGTAATTGTCGGCGAGATCCTCCAGGGACACGCTGTCGCGATCGGCCAGCGGATGGCCGGTCGACAGGGCCAGCACGCGGCCTCCGGTGAGCACGGTGGGACCGACGGTGAGGTCCGGTTCGGCAACGGGCAGCCACAGCACATGAACGTCATGGTCCCCGGTGCGCAGGGCGGTGAATGGGTCGCTGCCGTTGATCTCGCCGAACTGGACGTCGCAGCCGGGGTGACGAGCGAGGAACGCGTCGACGAGTGGCCGTAGTTCGTGTCCAGCGTGGCCGAAGACGCCCACTTTCAGGGTATGGCCGGCGCCCAGGGAGGCCGCTTCGGCGCGGGCCAGGCCCGCTTGGAGGAGGTCGAGGGCCTGCTGGAGGTCTTCACGGAGGCGTCGGCCGACAGGAGTCAGGCTCACGCGCCGGCTGGTGCGATCGAACAGGGCCACGCCGAGACGCCGTTCTTGTCTGCCGATGGCCTGGCTGACGCGGGCCTGGGACACGTGGAGCCGTTCGGCGGTGCGGCCGAAGTGCAGTTCCTCGGCCAGCGTCAGGAAGATCTCGATGTCGCGCAGCTCCATGGATAACCCCCATGTTATGGGTCTCTGCGTGAACTCTACATTGATCCGCCGCTGACCTGCATCGATGCTGAGTACACCACCACCTGACAGGCGGCACGTGCCTGACGAACGCATCGATAAGGCAGGGAAAACGATGAGCGCCATGCAGGCGATCGCCGATCGAGTCGAGATCGAGGCGCTGCGCGCCGAGCTCACCGACGCCGTGATGATGCGTGACTTCGACCGTGATGCCTCGCTGTTCACACCTCGGGGCGTGATGCGGTGGACGCACGTCGACCAGGAGGTCGTCAGCCGGGAGCAGATCCGTGCCGGGGCCGCGTGGGGGGGGCAAGGGTGTTGGCAGTCCTTCGTGCGGGACGTTCACCCAGGCGTCATTCGGCTGGACGGTGACACCGCGACCGGCCGCGCCTGCATCCAGGAATCCGGGCGGAGGCGCGACGGCGCTTCCCACCTGCGCCGCGCCATGTACCACGACCACGACCACGACCACGACCAGCGCACCCCGGACGGCTGGTGGTTCAACGAACGCCTCTACGAGGTCAGGTACCCGGCCTCCACTCCGTCGGCGGGCTCGGCGCTGACCGCAGCTCCCCGAGGCCGGGCGCGACGCACGACCGGCCCGGAACCGAACGATCCGACCTCCTTCATTCCACCCAGATCAGGAGTACCTCATGGACCTCGCACTGTGGATCACTGCCGGGCTGCTGGCCGCCGTCGCCCTGCTCGGCGGCATCACCAAGACGTTCATTCCCAAGGAGAAGCTGGCCGCGCAGCATGGCGGCGAGTGGACCGCACATGCCAGCGACGGATTCGTCAAGGCTCTCGGGATCCTGGAATTGTTCGCCTCGGCGGGCCTGATCCTGCCCACCACGCTGGGCATCGCACCGGTCATGGTGCCGGTGACCGCTCTGTGCTGGATCCTTCTGATGGTCGGCGCGATGGTCACCCATGGCCGCCTCGGCCAGTCCAAGCTCGTCATGCTGAACTCGATCTATCTCGTGCTCGCCGCCTTCATAGCGGGGGGACATCTTGCCGCCTGAGCAGGGTCCGAGCGATCGCTGGCGCTCTTCCCGCCTCAGTGACCATGCATCGCACGCGCCGACGAGAGTAGCGCCAGTGAGTTGCGAGTCGGCCGAGGCGGGTCACGCTGCGCGGGTTCCCCGGGGCGTTCGACGAGGTGACCGTTCTCGAAGCCGGCTCCGGCGCGCCGATTCCGCTCCGCGGTGGCCCAGGGCCGGTGACGGGCAGGGAGACGGGCCTCAGGAACGGACCGAGGGCAGCCGGCCGTCGCTGATGGCCCGGGTGAAGACGGCGTGGTCGGCGACGGTCTGCCGGGCGTAGGCGAGGGCGAACGCGGTGATGGCCCGGTCGAAGGAGTCGTCGTCGCCGAGGTAGGCCGCGACGGCGGCGCGGTGCCCGGAGCGTGCGTGGCCGCGTGCCAGCGCCCGGCCGCACAGAGCGGCGTACTGGCGCATCAGGCTGTCCGACATGCCCTGGAGGGACGCGGAGCCCTTCATGTCGAGCAGTTGGCGCCAGTAGAAGTGACGTCCGGTGGGTCCGGTCGACCAGCCGAGGAAGATGTCACCGAAGGCCTGGAGCAGCCGCTGGCCTTCCACCACGCGCCGCCCCTCGTGGGAGACGGGCACCTGCACGTGCGGAGCGAGGACGGAGGGTTCCGCCTCCTTGGCCTGCAGCAGCAGGAGGTCACCCGCCACCCGTCCCTCCAGCAGCAGGAGGTAGCAGCGGGTACCGACGCTGCCGATACCGACCACCTTGCGCGCCGCGTCCACGAACCGGAAGCGGTCCAGCAACCTCGCCTGCGCAGGCGGCAGAGTGGCGCGATAGTCCTCGAAGACGTGCTTCACCACGGCACGGTCCTTCTCCGCCACTGGTTCCACCAGGGGAGGATCGTGGACGAAACGGGGCCGGCCGTCAGAACCGGGCGCGGTGAGCTTGGCGATGGCCTTGCTGCTGTCCGTCTCCCGCGCATGGTCCAGGCTGCTGTGCAGCCGAGCCCGCTCCAGCAAGTCGCCGACCTCCTGGAGCAGGCCGTCGGCCGCGATGTGCTCGTACCAGACGGCGAGTTCGGTGGCAGCGGCGAGTTCGGCCAGATGCGTACGGTAGCCCCGGACCGCCTCGGTCGCGGCGGTTGCCGCGGCCTGCTCGGGTGAGCCGTTGTCGAGGGCGGCCACGACGATGCTGGCGGCCAGGCGCTTGACGTCCCACTCGAAGGGCCCCGGCAACGTCTCGTCGAAGTCGTCCAGGTCGAAGAGCAACCGGCGCTCCGGGGAAGCGAACAACCCGAAGTTGGACAGATGCGCGTCCCCCGAGAGCTGAACGGTCAACCCGGAATCCGGGACACCGGCGAGGTCGGCGGCCATGACGGCGGGCGTACCGCGGTAGAAGGCGGACAGCGACCCGGCCATCCTGTTGTAGCGGATCGGCATCAGCTCGGGGATCCGCGGCCCGGCCTCCTCCTGGAGGATCTTCACCAGGTCACGTCGCTGCGGCGAGGAAGTCCACTCACCGTGCAGGAACAGGGGGAGGCGTTCACGCGCCGCCCGTCCTGTGTCAGGGGAGTCGTCGAACGCAGGGGGCTCGTCGAGGGAGCGGGAGGTCGTGGCCACGGGGTGACTCCTGTAGGGGGTGGGCCTCGGGTGAGGCGTGGCGCTGTGGTCGGCACGCTCGTCCCCCGCCGGACGAAGTCGCAGTGCCGGAGCCCGTCGCTGTGCGAAGATGCCCGGCCGCCCGCGCGATGGTGCTCCTGTCGGCCGGCGCCCGTGTTCCGGAACTCGGTCAGTGGGTCTGTCGTCGGCCATGTGCCTGTTCGCGGGTGTCGCTTCCAGCGTCCCATGCCCGGCGAGAGCCGCCACTTCGAGCCGTCGCACCTCATAAGACGGGACCGGGTGCCAGGGGTGGCCTCGCCGGGCCGACGTGGGGGAGCGGGGGAACAATGGGAGACGCCCGCTGTTTCCGACCGACGGTCCCGGGAGGCTGCCGTGAGCGATCTCGAATTCGAACAGAAGCGGACGCTGTCGCGCGCCGAGGCGGCTGATCAACTCGAGGCCTTGGCAGCCGCCGTCAGGCGTGGTGGGCAAGCCGAACTGGAACTCGGCCCCGGCCGACTCACGGTGCGGATCCCGGACGAACTCCACACCGAGATCGAGGTCGAGCTGGAGGACGGCGAGATCGACCTGGAGGTCGAACTGTCCTGGCGGATGCCGCAGGCACCGGACAGGACCGCGGAGGAGGACTGACAGCAGCCCACCCTGACCGTGAGAGACGGCTGACGACAGCCGAGCTGGTGATGGCGGAGAGCAGGGACGATCACCCCGAACTGGCGCCCCCCGCTGCTGGACCTGGCCTGTGAGCTGCTGGGCGAACCGGCTGCGGTCATCGCCCATAGGGTGGGCCTGCCTGCTGCCTGATCATCTTCCACAACTGGTGCGGGCCCGCCGCAAAGTCTGCCTGCAACTCCCCGACGCTGATCCGAGCTTCTCGGCATTGGCCTTGGCCCGGGCTTCGGACCGTTCCACGCCCGCGCTGGGAAATCCGGCTGGCCTCGCCGCCGAATCGACCTGCTTCAGCCCCGGGCCCGCGGCGACAACCTGGTCCTTGAGGACCGACTTCGGGACTGGCCTGGTAGGCCGCACCGAGCGGACCGGTCTGCCCCTGTCCGTCGGCACCTCCGGTGCCAATGTCCACGACAGTCAGGCCCTGATCCCGCTCGTGAAGCGGTATCCCTCCGATCCGGTCCCGCCGAGGACCACGCCGACGAAGGCCCGGCAAGCTCCACGCGGACAAGGGCTACGACTACCGTCACCTGCGGCAGTGGCAGGCACAGCGTGGCATTCAGCACCGCATCGCACATAAGGGCATCGAGACCTCACAGCGACTCGTTCGACACCGCTGGACGATCGAACGAGCGATGGACTGGCTTGCCGGCTGCGCCGACTCGCCGTCGTTACGAACGCAGGGCTGATCACTTTCTCGCTTTCGCGAGCATCGCCCGCAGGCTGACCGCCTGTCCGGACCGGCTGCGCGAGCGTGGTGGCCAGCTGCCCGGCAGGTACGCTCCGACCGGCGTCCTGCTGATCAACCGGCGGCACATCGAGCAGTCGTATTGCACGGCTCCTGACAAGCCGAAGCGCTCGACCATGAGTGCCTGTCGCGAGCGGGCACGCTCCCGAGCCGCGAGCACGACCGTCTCCCAGCCGGAGCGAAAGACGTCCGCACCGATTGATCGAAGAGGACTGACCACGATCAGCAGCCCGGAACTCCCCTGCCGCCTTGCTGTCCTTCGCAGTGGTCGAGGATGGACCTATGGCAGGGGACGAGATTGAGATTGCTCTCAGCAAGCAAGACCTTCGTGAGGTCACCGCGTTCGCTGCGGCGTGCGCGGAGGTGGTGCTCGAGGTATTCGAGGCCGATCAGCCGAGCGACTCGCGGCCTCGAGACGCCATCGGCGCCGCATGGGAGTTCGCCCGGGGAGGTGAGCGAGGGAAGTCTTTGCGCGACACGGCGTGGGCGGCCCTCAAGGCAGCCAGGAGCGCGGACACTGCGGCTGCGCGTGAGGCAGCTCGGGCAGCGATGTCTGCGGCAGGCGCCGCCTACTTGCATCCGCTGGCCAAGGCAACCCAGGTCAAGCACATTCTCGGAGCCGGCGCTCACGCGGCAAGAGCAGCCGAACTCGTCGCTGGGCACGATCCGGGCATTGGTGTCGAACACGTTGAGCGAGCGGTGCATCGTGCGACGCCGGTCGTCGTGGAGGTGCTCAAACGGTATCCAGCGGCGCCAGGTGGCGGTGGACGGGTGGGTGAACTGATTCGCATGCTGGATGCCGACCTTCGTTCGCGCACCCTCGCTGAATGACTTGCGGCGCCCAGTTGGCGCGGCCCCCTGACCGCGTATCCCAGCCCTCATTCAGGCAGCAGTCGACGCTGCTTTCCCCGGTCGGCCGGGGATGACGCCCTTGCGGGCAGGACGCCGGGTCATGAACGTGATGGCGGCCCAGGTGATCAGTGGCTGGCAGTCCACGGGTGTCGACGACCAGGTGGCGCTTGTGGCCGTTGAGCTTCCTGCCTGCGTCGTAGCCGCAGATGGCCTTGGAGGCGGCCTCTGCGGCTTTCGCGCTCTGGGAGTCTTCTCTGAACCGGCTCGACGAGGTGGCCCGGAGCCGTGTCAGTGGCTCCTGTCAGGGTCCGCGCCGTGACCTCATCCCAGCTTGGAGGCCATGGAGGCCGCTGCTGCTCTCCTTGAGCGGGACCTGATGCGTGACGAACCCGAGATCGCCAAACACCGGGCTCGCGTTGCTGCGGCATTGTCGTTGCGACAGGTGCCCGTACCTGAACTCATCGCTCGACTGCGGGATGCGGTGACCAGCACCGAACCGGCGTCAGGTGGTGGTGACCGCGTCGGGCGATGAGTACGACTCCCTCTTCGGGACGTTCCTGCCGACTGACAATCCGGGCTGGCTTCTCCGAACCAGGTGTTCCGTCGAGTGACATCGACATGTCGAGCACTGATGCGGACATGTCTACCTCTTGTGGGTTCGATCCAGACTGGTTCGGGGGGGGCAGGGCTTCGGCGTTGTCGCGTGAGGTCCGTTTCGTGATCAGGTAAGTCCGAGGAGGGCGAGGGGGCGGTCCGCGTTGCGGGCGTTGCGTCGCCCCAGCCAGGCGCAGGGCTCCGATGGCGACGTTGCACCAGGCCGCCATCGCGCGGGGGCGTTGCCAGGCCGCGTTGGGAGGCGTCCTCGGCGAAGGTGGTCTCGCGCGGCGGTCGGGGTGGGTCTGGGTGGGCTCCTGTTGCGGATCACCAGGCATTGTTCGATGAAGAGTGCGCGGCGCTGGGGGCAGGCTTCGCACCTGCGCCGGTCGACTTGATCCTTAACTGCGCCAACCATTGAGGTTGCAAGCCGTTGTCGGTCTCTGTCAGTGCATTTTCCCGAGGTCTGGGGAGCGCGTCGCGCCCCTCCTGATGAGCTGGTTCACAGCAATGTCGAGGAAGTCCTCGACGAGCGGTCCACGGTCTTCGGCCCTGGTCGCAAGCACGACTCGGCACGGTTCGATTCCTTCAACGGGAATGGTCGTGAGGTCGTGTCGAAGGGAGGTGTGCTCGCCGCGGGCCGGCGCGAGGGCGAGGGCCTGGCCGCTGGCGATGAGTTCGAGTTTGTCTGCCGCGGATGCGACGAGTGGGCCTTCGGGTGCCGGACGTCCATTCGGGCGTGGGTCGAGACGCCAGAATGCGTCATAGGCCGCGTCGGTGTACCGGACCAGGGCTTCGTCCGCAAAGTCGTCAATGGTGACCGACGTGCGGCCGGCGAGGCGATGGAAGGTGGGCACCAGCAGCACCCGGGGCTCCTCGTAGAGGTCCGTCACGCGCAGTTGGTCGGTCGGGAACGGTTCTCGGGCGAGGACCACGTCGACCCGGTAGTCCAGGAGGGCCGCCTTTACCTGGCTGAAGTCCAGATGCAGGGTGCGCACCTCGGCGTCGGGACGCCGGTTGCGCAGTTCGCGCGCCGCGGTGGTCACGATGAGGCCGCCCGTGTATCCGATGGTGAATTCGGCGGGGCCAACGGCGGCGCGGGTCGTCGCCACGGCTTGCCGGGCGGAGTGCAGGAGTGCGTGCGCCTGGGGCAGGAAGATCCGGCCCGCCTCGGTGAGGTGGCTGCCCTGTTTCGTGCGATCGAGCAGGCGGACGCCCATTCGTTCTTCGAGACGCTGAATCTGTCGGCTCAGCGACGGCTGGGCGAGGTGCAGGGCGTCGGCCGCGCGGTGGAAGTTGCGGTGCTCGGCGACGACCGTGAAGTACCGCACCAGGCGCAGGTCGAGGTCCGCCGAGGAGGAGGGATGGCCGGGCACACCGCCAGGATACTCGTGATACCCCTTTCGCATCACGTGGTGCGGAACAGGACTTGGACGCGGAGTGCCTGCGGTTCTTAGCGTTGAGGCACAAGCCCACCCCTCTCCATAGGCCGGGCTGACTCGACGCCACAAGAGGATTGTCATCGTGCGCATTTTTGTCACCGGTGCCACCGGGTACATCGGATCCGCGGTTGTCCGCGAGCTCCTCGGAGCAGGCCATCAGGTCATCGGCCTCGCCCGCTCAGACTCGGCCGCCGCAACGTTGTCAGCGGTCGGCGCAGATGTGCGCCGCGGCGAACTGGAAGACCTCGGCAGCTTGCGTGCTGGCGCCACTGCAGCGGACGGGGTCATTTACGCGGCCAACCAGCACATTACCGAGACCACGGATCCGGCCGCTCGCGCCCGGGTCGAACTGAGCGCCGTCGAGGCGATCGGGGCAGCACTTGAAGGCTCCGACAAACCATTCGTGGTGACCTCGGGAACCCTGGGCCTGACGTTCGGCCGACTGGGCACGGAAGCGGATACTCCCGATGTAGAAAGGCTGGGGGCGTGGGCCCTGCGGGTTCCGACCGAGCACGCCGTGATCGCGATGGGAGAGCGCGGCGTGCGCTCGGCTGCGCTACGGCTCGCGCCGCTGGTGCACGGCGAGGGAGACCTGAAGGGTTTCACCCCGACTCTCATCGGCATCGCCCGCGCGAAGGGCGTGTCCGCCTATGTCGGCGACGGATCGAACCGGTGGCCTGCGGTGCACCGACTGGACGCGGCGCACCTGTACCGGCTGGCTGTGGAGGCCGCCCCTGCCGGTTCGCGTCTGCACGCAGTCGGCGATGAGGGGGTGCCGTTCCGGGAGATCGCTGAGGCCATCGGCCGTCAGCTGAAGGTGCCGGTCGTCAGCGTCGCGGCCGAGGACGCAGGCAACCACTTCGGTTTTCTCGGTCCCCTGGTGTCGATCGACAGCCCGACGTCGAGCGCGGTGACGCTGGAACGCCTGGGATGGCGGCCGACGCGTCCCACGCTGATCGCGGACATCAAGGAAGACCACTACTTCAACGATTGACGATTCATCTTGGAGGGCACACTGGGTGGCCCGGGGCCCGGCAGGCCGTCCCGATCAAGCGCCGCCGCACCAACCGCAAGGCCGGCAAGACCACCACCAAAACCGTCTACGCCCTCGGGCTCACATGAGCAAGCCGCATACGCCATGCGACGGCGGAGCGTCGGTGATTCACTCGTCGACCGCCAGTATTGACGTTGCCCCCGCCAGCACGGCGCAGGCGGCCAAGGCGAGGACGACGACCACAGCGTGGCGCACTCCGCGGGGATCACGCGGATCGGGCACCTGGGCGAGGCGCTCCAGCAGCCCGGGCACGTCTTCCGGCGTGACCGCGGGATGCTCGCGGAGTTGGTCAAGGCCAGGCGGGATCAGCGATGACGCGTCGGCAGGCACGGTCTTCCAGGCAGGTCACGGGGCGTCGAGAACTCCATGATCTTGGATGCCGTGCCTGTCCCGCTTTTCCGGCCGATCAACCTGACAGACCGTCATGAACCGGACGCCAGCCGACTACGCCGAAGCCCTGGTTCGGGGGGCGTTCGCTGGCGCGCCCTCGTCGAGCCCTTCGCCGAGCGGGGCATTTGGCGACCGGCCGGGCGGGCACGCGTCGGTGCGCAGCAAGCCGAAGCCGCCGCGAGAGAAGGGAGCCGGGCTCGCTGTCCGGGGCCGGCTGCGCCTCCATGCCGACGAGCGGTGTTCCTCCGTTCGTCCTCGCGCCGCGCCGCGCCGGTACGTTGCCTCTGCTTCTTACTCATCTGTGGGTTAGGTGTATGCCCACCCTCATGGCTGACGTGGCCTCCACTGACATCACCGCTGTCGAACACTGCGTTAGCGTCGCTGCCGGTGTGCCGGGCCGGGGCAGCGACGCTGTCATCGGCGACCACGTGCAGTCCCGGGTCCTCTGAAGCCCACGAGGAGGCGGCGTCGGCGCTGGTGAGGAAGGCGAACCGGGACGGCGCGCGAGGCTCAGCCTGCCGGTTCGAGGCTCACCCCGAGTGGCGGGACGAGCTTCCTGCGCCCCGACCGGGGGATTCGAAGGCGCCTAGATCCGGGGTCGCCCCGCTGTACGGCAGTCCGACGTCGACTCCCTTGTCGATCAAGGCGCTGTTCGGGGCCAAGTGCAGGTGCGGCAGCACCGGCAGGCCGCCGTCCGACCGCCGGGGCGCGTCCCATCCGGAGGTCGAGACGCTCTGGAATCCTGCGTTCGGGAGGGTGACTCCGAGGTCCCAGGAGTTGTTCGCGGCGTTCGTCCCGGTCATGTTCGACAGCAGCGTGCCGCCGTAGGCGATGTTGTTGCGCAGCTTGCCCAGGCCGATGGCGGCACCGCTCGAGGAGATTCCGAGCATGTTGAAGTCGGGGTGGTTGCTGTAGCTGGTGTTGTTGAAGAAGTCGTCCGCCACGGTGTGGTGATTGGCGTAGAAGCCCGACGACCTGTTGTTGAACGCCACCGAGGAACGGACGGTGTGCTTCACACCGTTGGAGACGTACTTTCCGCCGTAGCCGCCCGCCTTGAAGCCGTTCCCGTTGCCGGACGCGGTGGTCGTGCCTGGCAGGTACCCGTTCAGCCAGGCCCATGAATTCTCGATGGTCACCGGCGAGAAGGCGTTGATGAGGTCGAACCCGTCGTCCGAGTTCCACCACGCGCGACAGCCGCGGAACACGTTTCCGGGGTGGTTGGCCGAGATGTGCGCCCCGAAGCCGTCGGCGCTTTCGCCGGCCCCGTTCGAGGTGTGCGGGTCGTAGTTGTCGTGGGAGTCCGAGTTGAGGACGAGGTTGCCGCCGCCGTCCTGGAGGAACAAGCCGGGTCCCATGTTGTGGTGAAGATCGAGCTGTTCGAAGGTGTTGTTGCTCCCGGACACCCAGATCCCCCAGGACTCGTGGTTGAGGTTGTTGTTCTGGGGAGCGCCGGTGACTTCAAGCCCTTTGAGATGAATCCAGCTGCCGGTGACGTCGAACCCCTTGATCCGGCAGTCGTCCTTCACGCGGGAGAAGTCGAAGATCGGCCTTTCTCCCGGATACGCCATGTAGCGAATCGGGTTCCCCGCACTGCCCCCCTTGTTCAGGGTGATGGCGTCGACCCTGTCCGTCTGGCTCCGACAACTGCTTGCCGCACGGGTGTAGGTGTAGGCGCCGCCCCGGAAATACACCGTGTCACCGGCCTGCACGACGGACTGCGCGTGGGCGATCGTCGCCCACGGAGCCGCCTGCGTTCCCGCGGCGCTGTCCGTCCCTGTAGGGGAGACGTAGTAGACCCTTCCGGCGGCCGCGGTGCCCACCGCCGCCGGGCCCACGACGAGCGCGGTGAGACCCGCCACGACCGTCGAGACCAGGACGACGGGCTTCACAACCCTTGAAAGCCTCATGCGACCGACTCCACTTCATTGGGATGGATGGCATTGATTCAAGCGAGGCGGCAAGGCGTCCGCCGTCAGTCGCAGCTGCCCGCGCACGGCACGAAGGGGACCGTGGTGCCGGTCAGACCGGTCGTGCCCGAAGCCAGGCCGTTGACGCTCGCGGTCACGGTGATGCTGCCCGCTCCGGTAGCCCGCACGAGTGCATAGGCGACACCCTGGTAGGCCTTGCGCACGGTGCCGCGGAAGCTCTCCTGTGTCTGGCTGCCGCTGTCGACCGCCACGATCACGCCTGGTCCGCTGATGGTAAAAGCGACCGCAGCCGAGGAGCCGGTCACGACTCGGCCCGCCGAGTCGGCGACGGTCGCCTTCACGTACGAGATGTCGTCCCCGTCCGTGGACACCGTGGGGTGGTCGGGTGCGAGCAGCACCTGGCTCGCTGCGGTGCCGGTGGCCGGCGACGGCGTCCGCGGTGCGCCCCATGTGGTCTGCCACGAGTATCCGATGGGCCGTACCGTCCCGACCGCGTCCATCAGGCCGGCGGTGCTTCCGACGGTGGGCCACAGTCCGTCGGCCTCACCGAGGTAGTCGACGCCGGTCCAGAGGAACTCGCCGGTGACGCCGGGGTTGTTCCTCACCGTCGTCCACGACGAGGTTGCCGTGCCCATCTCGGTGAACAGCCCGGGCCGCACCGGCGACATGCCCATCGCCTTGATCACGTCGTCGGGCCGGTAGTTGCCGCCGAAGACGTCCAGGGCGGTCCGGGTGGCGCCGGTGACGTCGCCGTTGTCGCCCGGCCGGAAGAGCGCCTGGGTGACCGGGCGGGTCGGATCCAGTGCGTGCGAGATCGACACGATCCTGTTCAGCAGGGACGTACGGGTGGACAGCGGGTCGCGGATCTCGTTGCCGGCGCTCCACATCGCCACGCTGGGATGGTTGCGATCGCGCAGGACGGTACTGGTGGTGTCCACCTGGTACCAGGGCGCCGGTCCTGAAGCGCCCGGCACGGCCGGTGCGCCGGTGGGCGAGACGGAACTCCGGTTGAAGTAGGTGGCGTAGTCGCCGACGTCGGAGTACTTGTGCTGAGTCCACACGTCGAAGAACTCGTCCAGCACCAGGAAGCCCATCCGGTCGGTGAGATCGAGGAAGGCGGGGCTCGGGGGTTCGTGCGCCGTCCGGATCGCGTTCACGCCAAGGGCCTTGAGCTGCGCGAGCCGGCGCTGCACGGCGCGCTGCGGTGCGGCCGTTCCGAGCCCGTGGTAGTCCTGGTGGATCGCCACACCCTGGAACTTGACGCTGTGGCCGTTCAGGCTCATCCCCGTGGAGGGGCTGAAGGCAAGGCTGCGGATGCCCACCGATGTGATGTCGTCGTCGACGGTGATGCCGCCGACGTCGACCTTGGTCGCGAGCGAGTACAGGTCGGGGCTCTTGAGGTCCCAGAGCTCGGGGTTGGTGACCGGTATGTCATAGGTGAAGGTGGCCGAGGCGCCGGCCGCAACGGTCTTCCGGCCGGTGGCGGTTCCGGGCAGGATCGTCCCGCCCGGATCGCTGAGCACGCCCTGGGCGCTCACGCTCGCCGCCGTGCTGCCGCTGTTGACCACGGTCGTCTGCGCGTGGACCGTGGCGGCGGAGCCGGTGACGTTCGCAGTGGTGACATGGGTGGCCCACTGGTCGATGTGCACGGGGTCCGTAGCGATGAGGCGGACGTCGCGGTAGATCCCCGCACCGGTGTAGAACCGCGAGGCCGGCTGCCGGCTGGTGTCGGTCTTCACGGCGATCACGTTGTCGGTGCCGCCGAACTTCGCGGCCGAGGTGATGTCGTAGCGGAAACTGGTGGCCCCGTACGGGTGGGTACCGATGAGCGTGCCGTTCACGTACACGCCGGCATTGGCCATTACGCCGTCGAAGTCGATGTACACCTTGCGTGCGGCGGGCACCCCGACGAGCGAGAAGTGCTTGCGGTACCAGCCGATGCCCGAGGGCAGGTAGCCTCCGCGGCCGGTGCTCGCCGCCGACTGCGAGAAGGGGCTGGCGGGCGGGTTCTCGCCCTCGATGCTCCAGTCGTGCGGCACGGTGACCTTGCGCCAGCCGCCGTCGTCGTAGGATGCGGCGCCGGCGCCGCTCGCGTCACCGTAGTCGAACAGCCACCCCGGATCGAAGTCCGTGACCGTCCGGAACCGGTTGGCGCCGCTCACGGGTTTACCGGTTGCTGTTGCTGTTGCTGTTGCTGTTGCTGTTGCTGTTGCTGTTGCTGTTGCGGGAATGGCGTCGGCCGAGGCGCTGTCGGTCGTGAAGGGCACCACCAGCGGCACCGCCAGCATGAGCGCGAGCACGCAGAGTCGGATTCTCCGGGCCGTGGCGCCACCGACCGTGGTGTGGAGGCCGACCATGCTGCGGCGGCTGATGCACCGAGAGCCTCTCGGAGGGGACAAGGGCGACACGGTCGGTCCTCTCTGTTCGCCGCCCGCACGGCAGGTGCCGCGGCTGGGGTGACTTCGTCAGCGGAGGTATGAGGTCAGGGAAAGGTGTTGTTCTCGGATCCCCTGGAGGACGAGCCCGGCGATCCGGCCGGCGCCGTACTGCGAGAAGTGGGTGTTGTCCGTGACGCCATCGGCGGAGGAGCGCAGGTAGAGCTGGGCGGAGGCGGAGGGACCGAGGGATTCGACCAGTGCCTTGCTCTTGGCGGTGAGGTCGATCAGGGGTGTGTTCTCTGCGGTGGCGACGGCGCGCATCTCGGCGGGGAGGTTGACGCCGGCGCCGTTGACGTGCAGGGCTGTGGGAGTGAGCACGTTGCCGTTGAAGAGACGGCGCACGGGCGGGGTCACCAGGACGGGCAGAGCGCCCTTGGCCCTTACCCGCGTGATCATGGTGGTGAGGTTGTTGCGGTAGTCGGAAGCGGCGGTCTGTTTGTCGTTGTGGCCGAACTGGATGAAAACCAGGTCGTCGGCTGCGACCTTCGCCAGCAGGGCCGGGAAGAGAGCCGCGTTGGACAGGAAACTTCCCGAACTCTCTCCCGAGTCGCCGTAGTTGGCCACGACCGCACCGGGACCGACCGCCGTGGTGATCATCTGGCCCCACCCGGTGTAGGGGGCCGCGGGTTGGTCGCAGACGGTGGAGTCGCCGGCCAGGTAGGCGGCGAGCGAGTGCGGTGCCGGTTTGACGGAAACGGCTGCCACTTGAGGGCTGGTTCCGCTGAAGCGCAGGTCCAAGCCGGCAGTCCCGGTGCCGCCCTGACCGGTGGGCTGCCCCTCGGGCTGGCGAACGTTGACCGTGAAACCGTATGTGGCGCTGGTACCGGCCGCAGTCTTGGTGGTCGGCAGTAACAGGCGCCGGGCTTCCGCCCACACGTCGGTCTGGCCGGCCGCGGTGGCGCCGCCCAGGGAGACGCTCACGTCGTAGTTGCCGGGTGCGACGGAGTAATGGCAGACGATCGGGGAAGTGCCGGAACAACCGTTGGGCAGGGCCTGGCTTCCGGCGGCGCCGGCGTGTGCCGCGCTGGTGCCGGTCAGAGCCGCCAGGGCCAGGACGGTGGCCACGGCCGCGCATGTCCTGCGACGCCCGGGCAGAGAAAGTGTTGTGTGCATTGAAGTCGCCGGTCCGTTCTGCGCATGCTGCGAAGGCGCGTCGTTCAGGCCTGGGTGAAGCCGTTCATGATGACGGTGGGCCGCTTGGTGGAGGAGTCCCAGGCGCCCATGTTGTAGCCGGTGAACGGGGACATGCCTTCCGGCTCCCAGTAGAAGACGCCCTGGCCGCCGGTGGCCTTCAGCGCCTTGATGTAGGCGACGAGCGAGGCCTGGGTGGCGGACGCCCGGTCCACCCGGCCGCCGAATTCACTCTGCAGGAACGGCTTGCCGTAGGCGGCGGAGATCTTCTGCATGTTCGCCACGATGCCGGGCGCCAGGTCCGCGCTGCCGTAGGAGGAGAACACCGACATGTCCCACTTGCCGCCGTTCGCCGCGTAGCGGGTGAAGAACGTCGTCATCGCGTCGTACTTCTGCGGCTGGGCCAGGTGGATGCACACCGTGGAGCTCGGCGAGACCGCCTTGACCTGCGTGTACGCCGCGTTGAGCAGCCCGGCCATCTGCGCCGGACTGGAGACGCTGCCGACCGGGCGGCAGATGCCGCTGTTGATCTCGTTGCCGATCTGCACCCAGGTGGGCAGGACATCGTTGTTCTTCATGACCGTCATGGTCTGGGTCACGTACGTGCCCAGCGCGGAGAGCATCTGGCTGTAGCTCATGTTCCGCCAGGCGGCGGGCGGGTTCTGCACGCCGACGGAGTTCCAGGTGTCGCCGAACATGTAGTCGAGCATGATCGACATGCCGGCGGCCTTGATCCGCCTGGCGAAGGCGGCGACCTCGCTGATGCTGCAGTGTCCGTTGGCCGGGTCGCCGGACGGGTTGACGAAGGTGCGCAGCCGGACCGCCGTGATGCCGTACCCCTTGAGGATGGTCAGCAGGTCCTGCGTCTGCCCGCTCGCGTTCTTCCAGGAGTATCCATGCGCCTCCATCTGCGGCGCCCAGCTGATGTCGACGCCCTTGACGAAACCGGCCGCGGCTCCGGCCGGCGTGGCGAGCTCGGCGAACGCGGCAGCGGTGGCGATCGCTCCGGCGGTGGCGGTGGTAGCCCTGAGCAGGGTCCTTCGGCTGATCCTCCGAGGACCGGACGCATGGGTGGGGGGCATGCTTACTCCTCTCGATCCATCGGCGGCACGCGGGGTGCCGCCGACGAAGGACGGTTCGTCTGGGAGGTGCGGAGGGAGGCGCTCAACACCGGCACGCGGCTGGCCTTCCGTACGGGCATGTGACGCGGTACGTCGAGATGCCGCTGGGATCGGCAAGCCTGGGGCACAGGAACCGGGTGCAACCGGTGTCGCTGTCCACGAAGGTCTTCAACCAAGGGATCAAGATCCGCATCTCGAGGCTGTTGGCCATGCTGGAGACGAGACGGTCGGCTCCGGTGAGCTGCAGGTGGGCGCTCTCCGTAGTACTCGGCACGGAGCCGTAGAGGCCTTCAGCGATGGCAGTCGTTCGGCCGCCGCCAGGGCTCCGCCGCCGCCCGTCGAGTGGCCCACCACCGCCGAACAGCTGCTGTCGACGCGGTCGCGCACCGGGCCCTTGGGCTGGGTGAGACGGTCCAGCGCGGCCGGCAGTCGTGTTCCCCGGGTTGTGTCGAAGTCGGTGCGGCAGTTGGTCTCGACGTCGATGACGACGAACCCGAACGAGGCCAGGCATGGGCCCCTCCACGCCTCCTCGTCGGCGAAGCGCGCCGTGTAACCGGGGGCGATCGCGACCGCGCCTCACGTGCCCGGACTGGTTTCGGTCGGGTAATAGGTGGTCCCGCCGTTGAAGCTGTTGCCCGCCGGCGCGCTCAACTGGGCAGTGGCGAACGGGTCGCGAGTGACTGCGACGCTGGCCGGAGTGGGGGCGGCCCCATGGTGGTTCGGGTTGTCGGCTGCCGATGCCGGAAGCGCCGCCGCCGTACCCCCGAATAACCCGAGTACCGCCGCGGCTGTGTCAGCGAAGCGGCGCAAGGCTCCGGGCGCTGGACGGCCTTGCCTTCGCAGGGTGTCACGAGCCTCCCTCGCCCAGGTGGGGCCGTCTCGATACAGCATGACGATGAACCTCCTTGAGCGACGACGACAGACGCAGGAGTGCTGGTCGAACGATGGGTGAGCGTGCGGGTCCGCGCGGTCTGTGAGAGGCACTCCTTACGGTCGGGAATACGAGCATCGGTGGCTGATGTCTGTGAACGATCCCAGGAGGCAGAACGAGGAGCGGGCGTACCGCGGTGACCGCGCTCCTCCAGTGCGTCGACAGCTGGACGGTCCACTGCGAGCACTACTGCTCGGACTGGCGCACCACGCACTTTCCTCACCTGCAGTGCCCCTGTCAATCAGCTGGGCATGCCGAAAACATTCGAGATCTATCGAATGACAACAGCTTCGATCGCCCCGTGCTGCAGTTGTGGCGATGCGTCAGGTCGCTCAATATCCCCGTCGAATGGGAACGTTCCCATAGTCGCGCCGTAGACCAAGGCACTCGTCACGCAGGCCGACGACTCGGGTCCGGGCGTACGCGATCTGCGTTCGGGCAGCTTTCTACGCCGTCCTGGCCGTCCTGCCGGAGCGCCACCACCGCATCGACCCACCCCCGTTCGTGTGAGGGGGGTACGTCCACGAAATGCCGTCCACTCGGCCGACCGGGCGCGTGGCGAGCCGTGATCAGCCTGCGGGAATCACCGTCACGCCGTAGCTTGATCGGCCGGGAGAGACCGCCGACCAGACCCCAGGGGATGCCGCCCCGCCACATGCTCACCAGACCAGGTCACCCGAGGTGACGAAGCATCACTGGTCGCCGCGCCCCCTCCGACCGGAACTGGCCAGCCCCTGTCGAAGGGGGTGGACTCCCGTCCTGGGCTCGGGATGGCCCGCCCCGCGGCGTTCGCTCTTCTCGCCTTTCCTGACGCAGAAGTCGCCTTCCTGGCACCAGAGTTGGGGTGTCTATGGCGCAGGGGCGGCGGAGTCAGAACGCGATGGGCCATCCGCTGCTCCAGTTCAGCTGGTTGAGCCCCAGCTTGGGCCTTCCGCTGTCGTTGCCGTCGTAGTAGTGGTAGACGATCAGGTCGGTACCGGTGTCGTGCATGATCGACTGGCCGCCCGGTCCGATATACCGCCCGTGTGACTCCAGGACGGGTGTGCCGCCGTTGTTCGTCATCGCCACGCCGTTCCTGTCGTAGTACGGCCCGGTGACGGCGGTGGCGCGTCCGACCTTCACCTTGTAGGTGGAGGCGGCGCCGGCGCAGCAGGTGTCGTAGGAGGCGAAGAGGTAGTAGTAGCCGTTGCGCTTCACGAGGTAGGGCGCCTCGACGGCCTTGGTCCCGGTGGGGCGGGCGGCGATCGCGCGCCTGGCGGTGTCGGAGGAGAGCTGCTTGCCGGTCGAGGGGTCGATCCGGATCATCTTGATCCCTGTCCACCAACTCCCGAACGACAGCCACCACTTGCCGTCGTCGTCCACGAAGAGGTTGGGGTCGATGGCGTTGTAGTCGCTGGAGGTGGTGGAGGAGTAGACGGTTCCGCGGTCGGTCCAGGAGCCGGGCAGGCCCGAGGGCGAAGTGGCCAGGCCGATGGCCGACTTGTTGGACCCGAAGGTGGAGACCGCGTAGTACAGCAGGTACCGGCCGCCCTGGTACGAGATGTCGGGGGCCCAGGCCTCGGTCGTGCCGTACGACGACCACCAGCCCGGCCGGGCCGCGAAGGCGTCGCCGCCCGCGCTGAACGCGATGCGGTCGGTGGAGGTGCGGTAGGCCAGGCCGCCCCCGGTGGCGTAGAGGAGGTAGCGGCCGCCCGAGGTCCGGATCATCGTCGGGTCGTGCACGACCGTGGCCCCGGTGACGGCGCCGGGGTCGGGGTAGGCGAAGGCGGCAGAGGGGGTCAGAGCCAGCAGGATCGCGGCCGGAACGCAGAGCAGCGCGGCCCTTACGGAGGTGCGCGAGGTGCGGGACGTTCGAGAGGTGCGCGTGCGTGAGGTGGGGCTCATGCGGACGCTCCTTCAGTGGGGGTCACCGTTCGTGCCACCGAACGGCGGTCGCGTCATCGGGTGGACCGTAGAATCGAACCCCTTGCGCGTCAATGCTGCGCGCGCAGCCGCGGTGATGCCCGGCGCTCTCGGGCGCGCCCCGCTGTGGGATCGGCACGGGCCGGATTAGGCGGTAGGGCCACGCACGCTTCCTCGTCGGCCCGCCATCCTCACCCGCTCAGGCTGCCAGCACGATGTCCATCGGCGGACCGCCCGCGAGCAGGCGCTCCAGCAGAGCGAGGCCGGCCACGCCGACGCCGTGCTCGTGGGCCGGGCCCTCATCGCCGACCCCGACCTGGTCGAGCGCCGGCAGGGAGGGGCGGGGCACCCGGAGAACGGTCCGCGGCCGGAACTGTTCTACGGTCCGGGCGCCGAGGACTACACCGACTCCCCCTTACCCGGGGCGGCTTGAGGCCCACGGTCACGCCCGGGTTCGAGTTCCCCGACCCGAAGCGAGGCGATCTCCGCAGCGTTCTCGGACGTCACCCCGCTGGTCCGGCCGTGGTCGGGAGGCCGACAACCTCTACGCCCCTGAGTCCACGCCCCGGGAAGGAAGAGAAGTGGAGGGACGACGCAGGACCCGGGCGACGGGCGACGGGCCTCGGGGTCGGGCGCACGCTCAGCCCGGTTGCGTTTCGGCAGGGCCGCCGCGTCCGTGCTGCCGTCCATGCGGCGGTGTCAGGTGGGGGAGAGGTCGGGAGTTGGTCGCGTCCGCATCGAGGACTTTTGACACCGGGCGGCCCCATGCCGCAACCGGTCTGCCGGTCCGCAGCGACGAGGTCAACGAGGAAGGCGCATCCATCCAGGAGATGTACTTCGCGGACAACGGACGCCGAGCCGAGCAGCTTGAGGTCGAGGCCATGAGCCGAAGCTCGATGGGTGTCGCCGAGGCAGTGTCACCGAGGCGGCGTGTTGTCACAAGGACGGTCGGCCCCTGTCAGCGGTCAGGCGGTGAGTGCCGTGCGCAGGGTGGTGGCCATCAGATCGATGGCTTCCTTCCCGGCCGGTGCCGGGCCGGTGTGGGTGAAGTAGTGGTCGACACCCTCGAAGCAACGGTGGGTGACCGGCACGCCGGCCTTTTCCAGAGCCTTGGCGTACGCATCGCCCTCGTCGCGCAGGCGGTCGTTCTCCGCGGTGATGACCAGGGCGGGCGGCAGACCGGTGAGGTCGTCGGTCAGGCCGGGCGACACCAGCGGATGCGCGAGGTCGGCGGGATCAGGGACGTAGGCGGCGGTGAAGACCCGCATGAGCTGAGGTGTGAGCAGGGGCTTGACGATGGGTGATTGCTTGGTGGCCGGGTCGGCGAGCTGGTCGAGCGGTGCCGAGTCGATGATCTGGAGGCGGGGGGTGAAGGTGCCGCGGTCCCGGGCGGTGCGGCAGACCGCGGCGGTCAGATTGGCCCCGGCGCTGTGTCCGCCCACGGCGAGTCGCGAACCGTCCCAGCTGTTGGCGGCGCCGTTCTCGGCCACCCAGGCGGTGACTTCGTACGCCTGGGTGACGGGTACGGGGTACGGCCGCTGCGGTGCGACGGCGTAGTCCACGTTGATCACCACGCAGCCGGCCGTCGCGGCTATGTAGCGGCAGATGTGGTCGTCCTGCTGGGGGCGGGCGATCACGAACCCGCCGCCGTGGAAGTTGACGTACACGGGGGCAGGGCCTGCGGCGGTGGCCGACGGGCGGTAGACGGTGCACGTCACCGGTCCGGCGGTGGTCTCCACCCGGATGGATTCCGTGCGCTTCGGGATGTCGGTGAAGCGCAGATCCTCGTGTACGCGGCTCATCATTCGGCCGAGCAGCAGCTGAACCCCTCTGGCCTGGATTCTGGGCCTGAATGACATGACTGCCCCCCATCGCTACAACGTTAAAGTATCAGGATTCCTGATAATGGAGGCTCGCGGCTGATCACGCAAGGGCCAACCATGAGCCGACTGCCGAAGGGGATGGACACTCCAGCCGTAGCGTCCCGCTCGGGCGCCAAGATGCGCGAGGGCGGCCGGGTCTGGCTCCAGCGGATGGCCGAGAGCGGTGCGGAGGCCGGCGGCGAGGCCGAGGCGGAAGCGCAGGCCGAGCGCAGGCCGAGCACAAGCCGAGCATCAGCCGAGTCCATGGCTGAATCAGCGACTGTTCTCAAGTGGTTTCGCGATGGGATGGGGTGACGAGTGACCGTGCGGACGGCTGGCCTTCCGTCTGCGCGTCACGGGTTCCGCACCCAGCGGTGGCCGCGGGGAAGGGGGGCGCCTTTCGGGACGAACGAGCGAGGCCATGGTCTTCGGTCCACCTCGATCATGGAACGGCCGACGATCTCCTCGAACCAGTCGGCGGCGATCCTGCCCAGCTCCTCGCGCGATCCTGTCGCCTCCAGCGACTCGATGCCCGTGATGGGCTCGGGATGATACGTGCTCGCGTTCCGCTCGCTGCAGAAGAGGCGGTCTCCGGCCGGCGTCGCGCCCAGCGTCATGACGACCAGCTCCCGGTCCCGGTGCCTCAGGTCCACGATCAGGGTGAGAACCGCCTGCCCGGCGGCGAACGCCTCATCCCAGGCGGCCTCGTAGGCGTCGCGAGGAGGGCGCGTGTCCTCTTCCTCATCGGCACGAAAGACGAGCACAGCAGTCGCGCCGGGCGGGCATTCGGGCCACCCGCGGGCGCTCTCGCGGACGATATTCACCAGGGTGGTCTCTGAAGGGCTCAGTTCGCCCTTGTCCACCTCGAACCAGTCCTCGTTCATGGCCGCACAGTACGTCGGGGCCGACGGCGCCTGCCGCGCGCCGTGGCGATCGTCGGGTGCCGGCCAAAGCGGGAGTCAGACTGTGTCCATAGGTCGGTCACGGCTCCTTCCACCGATGAGGCCGACGTCGAAGCGCGCTCGGCTCCACGCCGAGTGGGCAGCGGGTAGGCGTCGGAGGGGTAGGTTGTCGCCGATCATCGGCCACGGTGCGGTCGGCGAACATGACAGCGAGGCGGAACTCATGGAGGCGCTGGGGGCTCCGTGCCATGCTTCCGTGGCCCGTGCCATGATCTTGAGGCGTCCACCCCGGACGTGACGGCCACGCGGGTCGGGTCCGCGGACGAGGAGACGACGACCGATGACCGATACCGCTGCGGTCGAGATTCTCGCCGACGTCCGCGGGGGCGTCGGCCGCATCCTCGTGAACCGGCCCAGGGCGCTCAACGCCCTGACCACGGACATGGTCGTCGCCCTTGACCAGGTGCTCGCAGAGTGGGAGCGCACCCCGCTGTCCGCCGTGGTGCTCGCCAGTACCAGCGCGAAGGCGTTCTGCGCCGGCGGGGACATCCGCACGATCCGCGAGCACAGCCTCGACGGGGATGCCGAGGCGAGTGAGCGGTTCTTCGCCGGTGAGTACCGGCTCAACGCCCGGATCGCCGAATATCCCGTGCCGTTCGTGTCGCTCATCGACGGCCTGTGCATGGGCGGTGGTCTCGGGCTGTCCGTCCACGGCAGCTTCCGCGTCGTCACCGAGCGCGCGGTGCTGGCGATGCCCGAGACCGGGATCGGGTTCTTCCCGGACGTCGGGGCCAGCTACTTTCTGCCGCGGCTGCCCGGTGCGATCGGCATGTACCTGGGACTCACCGGGAGCCGGATCGACGCGGCCGACGCCCTGTACACGGGGCTCGGCACGCACTTCGTCCCCGCCGACGGCCTCGACGCCGTCGGGGACGCCCTGGCCCACGCCCCCGGTGAACCCGTCGACGCGGTCCTCAGCCGCCTCGCCGGCCGTTCCCCGGTGGCGAAGAGCAGGCTGGCCGCCGTACGCGGGGACCTGGACTGGGCGTTCGGCGCGGCGACCCTCGGTGAGATCGAGAAACGCCTGCGCCGCCTCGACACCGACTGGGCGGCCGACGCCCTGGCCGCCCTGGAGTCCGCTTCGCCGCAGAGCCTGGAGATCACACACGCCCTGCTGGCCCGGGGCAGACAGCGCACGTTGCGCGAGTGCCTCGACGCCGAACTCGCCCTCACGCGGACGACCATCCGCACGCCGGACTTCCTGGAGGGCGTCCGTGCGGCCCTGGTCGACAAGGACCGCAGTCCCACCTGGCAACGTGCGTCGCTCGCCGGACGGAGCCGGCCGTCCTGAGCAGGCTCGCGGCGCCCTTCCGGGCGAGCGCCGGCAGGGGTGTCGCTTCCTTGTGCCCTTCACGTCCTGCGCGGCCGTGGGGGCGGGGCATGCACGCGGGTGGGCGGGCAGCCATGAGATGCCACGGCCCCGGCAGGCTGTGAGGACGGAGCTGTCAGCTGTTGCGGCGTGCCCACTGCGCGGCCCTGACCGCTCCCTCCTGAATGTCCTGCCGGGGCAGCTGGAGGTCGAAAGCGTCCTCCAGGGCGTGGAAGTACAGCTCGAACTCGTTGGTGAGTTCGGGATGGTCCAGTTCGGCGCGGCGTACGGCCTGGTTGAGGAAGTCGAGCTGACCGCCTCGGAAATAGGGGGCACGGCCGCGGTCGTACCAGATCAGCTCCAGGACGCCCCAGTCGTCGTCGATGCGGCGGCCGTCGCGCATGTAGTCGAAGGTGTAGATGGCCTTCGCGGAGGTGGCGCTCAGGTGCACCGTCTCGGTGACGCCGAGCCGGGCGAGAGCATCATGACCGGGCCCGGAGCCGGGGGTCTCGTGGTACATCAGGAACACCCAGCCGCCGGCCTGCCCGAAACAGCAGGTCTCCCAGACGACGTCCCAGTAGTCGAAGGTCCCGCCGTCCATGCTGCGCAGATCCGCAAGACGGGTCCCGGCGGCGATCTGTGCGGGGTCGGCTCCGTGGAGCAGGGCGATCTGTTCGGCACTGACGTTCTCGCCGCGGAAGAAGGCGAGGTGGGTGTAGGGGTCCTGCTCGCGCCAGCTGCCGGCGATCCAGGCCAGGCGCTCCAGCGGGTCGCGCCCGCACGCAGTGGAGGGCTGTGCACCGTCCACGCCGCCGTTGCGGAATCTGCTTCCCCAGGCGGGGTCGATCCGGTCCAGCAGCCCGGCCTGCCCGGAGACGAGATCGGCCACCGGGCCGCGGCCCGGGGACCGGGCCGCGATGTGCTCGGCGAGCGTGCGGACCGCGTCCTCGGCGGCGAAATACAGCACCTGATCCAGGTCCTGAGTGACGAAGACCTTCCGATAGGGACCGATGTGGCCGTGCACCGTGCCGTCTTCGCCCAGGACCAGGAAGAGACGACCGTGCGGCTCGCCCATCAGCTGCTCGTACTGGTCGGGTGAGGTGCCGATGGGCGGGAGCATCGCTTCGTCGAGCACATCGGAGCCTGCGGCCACCTGGTGCCAGGCTTGTTTGAGCGTGTACGCCGATATCTGCATGGGCGTCAGTATGCGACCGGGCACTGACACGGCCGGCTGATCTGCGGCGGGGCGACACCAGCGGCGTGGTCGGCGTTGACCGGGTCGGATGACGGTGACGGAGCGACCGGGTTCACGGTCAGAGGACACACCCGGAGTCGGTGTCACGCTGGCGGAGCGTGACCGCGACATGAGCCTCACGTCCCCCTGAAGAACCGTCACGCGCCTCTTCAGGAGTGCCCGTTGTGCTCGATTCTCGGGGCTCGGAGGGGCTGTTGAGAGCTCTTCCAGGACCGAAAAATCCGGGATGGAGCGTGACAGCGCTGATCATGGTTCCGACGGGCGCGATCCGTACGGAGCCAACCCGCGCGATCCGTCCCGAGCGGACCCACGGGTGCGGAACAATCCCCGGGGCGGCCACCGACGACGCCGCGCTCTACGCCGAGGCCCTGCCGAGCACCGCCGCCGATCCGAGCCTTTGCACCGTGCCGGCCGCCGCCTGACGCGACACGACTTCGGCGCGGTTGCGCGGCATCGGAGTGGTGCAAGAGTGACGTCAGCCGGGGGACACACCGGCATGACGTGCCGGCCCGCCGAACGCACCGCTGCCAGCCCGCGTTCGGCGCACCACAGCAGGTCTGGCAGGATGGCCGGCAGCCGTCCGTACCGGGTCCGGGAACCCGTCGGCGAGAGGCGGGCGGGCACGGGCAGCGGCCCGGCGGGCGGGAGAGCGGAGCGGTGCGGCACATGCCGGAGTACCCGGAATATCTCGCCGCGGTCGTCTTCGCGGCGGGCGGCGTGGTCAACGCCCTGCTGGCACCGCACCGGTTCTCCACCGCCGTCCTGTTCTGCCTCGCGGTGACCTCTGCCGGACTCGGCGTGGCCGGTCGCAGTGCGGCAGCCCACCCGACCATCGTCACCGTCCTCACCGTCGCCGCCCTGCTCCTGGCGTTCGCGGTGGGCCTGCTGCTGTTGGCCGACAGCGTCCTTCTGGTCCGGCGCTACGGACCGCAGGCAGCCCTGCTGGCGACCGGGGCCGCCGGCTGCTCGGTGCTGGCGGTGCTCGGCCTCGACGCGGTCTTCCATGCGGTCGGCGGCGAGGCGTTCGGCGCCCTGGTGATCGCGGTGAACGTGGCCGCGGGATACCTCACTCTGCTCTTCCTGGTCTTCGCCGGCTACGTGTTCGTCCGGGGCCGCAGCGGCCCCCTGCCCGGAACCACCCATGTCGTCGTCCTGGGCGCCGGGCTCAACGGCGACCGGCCCGGTCCGCTGCTGACCCGCAGGCTGGAGCGCGCCCTCGCGCTCGACGCCGCCCGCGCACCGGACACGCCTCGTGTGGTGTTCGTCGTCTCGGGCGGCCAGGGCGATGACGAGGTCCGCTCCGAGGCGGAGGCGATGGCCGACTATCTGCGCGGACGCGGGGTGCCCGCCGACCGGATCGTGAGGGAAGACCGCTCCGTCAACACCGGGCAGAATCTCCGCTTCAGCATGGCCCTCGTGGACGGGACCACTCCCGGCCACTGTGTCACGGTGGTCACCAGCGGCTTCCACGTCTACCGCACGACCCTGCTGGCCCGCCGTGTCGGCGTGCCCGTGCACGTCGTGGGCGCGCCGACCTCCCCCGCCTATTGGCTGGCCGCGACACTGCGCGAGTTCGCCGCCATCCTGTGGCTGGACCGTCTCCCCCTCGTCGGACTCAGCCTTCTGCTGGCAGTGCCGGTGGCGACGGTGATCTTCGCGCACTGAAGTGCGCGAGGTGCGAGCGGCCGGACGGGGCGATCAGTGCGCCGACCGCAACCGCGGCAGCCGAGGCGAGGTTCTGCGCAGCCGCGTCCACGACCGCCGTCGCGGCCGGCGATGGGCCGGTCGCGGTCTACAGAGGCGCGCCGCGCTCCGGTCGAGTGGCGGCGGTGGGAGTCGTGCGGACAGTCGGGGTTGGGCACCGTCCGCCAGGGGGAGCCTGTGTCCTGCGGACCGCTGACCGACGCGGAAACCCTGTGGTGCAGCGGCCGTTGCTCGAGGGCCGGAGAAACTTCAGGGATGGAGTTGGTGCACGGTGGAACGACGCATGCCGGTGGCGACGCACTGGGGCAGTTTCTTAGCCGTGGTCGATTCGGGTCAGCTGGTGCGCATTGAGCCCCGGGGTGACGACCCCGCGCCCTCGCCGATCGGACCGGGCATGGTGGCGGCTGCTGAGGACAGTGCGCGTGTGTTGCGTCCCGCGGTGCGCAAAGGGTGGCTCGATGGCCTGCCGCGCGCCGATGACGCGGCCAGAGGTGCGGACGCCTTCGTAGAGGTCAGCTGGGACCACGCGCTCACGCTGGTGAGCGAGGAACTGCGCCGAGTGCGCGCACAGCACGGGAACAGCGCGGTGTTCGGCGGCTCGTACGGTTGGGCCAGTGCGGGCGGGTTCCACAATGCGCAGGGTCAGCTCCAGCGGTTCCTGGCGTTGGGCGGGGGCTACACCGACTCGCGCAACACGTACAGCACGGCCGCTCTTGAGGTCATCCTTCCGCATGTGATCGGCGGGGCTCCGTGGAGCTACCAGTCCCGGATGCCGATGTGGGACGAGATCGCCGAGAGCTGCGAGCTCGTGGTGGCGTTCGGCGGGCTGGCTCTGAAGAACAGCCAGATCAACCCTGGCGGGCTGGCCCGGCACCAGACGCGGGACCTGCAGCGGAAGTGCCGTGAGGCCGGGGTGCGGTTCGTGAACGTCAGCCCGATCCGCAGTGACACCGCCGACTTCCTGGACGCCGAGTGGCTGCCGGTGATCCCCAACACCGACACCGCCTTGATGCTCGGCATCGCGCACACGATGCTGGTCAACGACTGGCACGACGAGGACTTCCTCACCCGCTGCTGCGAGGGGTTCGACCGCTTCGCCTCCTACCTGACCGGCGACGTGGACGGCGTCGTCAAGGACGCCGACTGGGCCGCGAGGATCACGGGCATCAGCCGCGACACGATCACCGATCTCGCCCGCCGCCTGTCCACACAGCGTTCTCTCATCATGGTCAACTACGCGGTACAGCGGGCGGACCACGGTGAGCAGCCGATCTGGATGTCGGTCGTGCTGGCGGCGATGGCGGGTTCGCTGGGGCGGCCCGGCTGCGGCTGGGGCGCGGGCTACGCGACGATGGACGCGACCGGTGTTGCCCCGGGCCGTCCGTCCGTGGCGTCGATGCCGCGGGTGGCGAACCCTGTTGCGGACTTCATTCCGGTCGCGCGGATCGCCGACACCCTGCTGGAACCGGGCGCGACCATCGACTACGACGGTCAGCGCCTGACCCTGCCGGACCTGCGCCTGATCTACTGGTGCGGTGGAAACCCCTTCCACCACCACCAGGACCTCCACCGCCTCACCCGAGCCTGGCAGCGCCCGGACACGGTGGTGGTCCATGAAGCCTGGTGGAACACCACCGCGAAGTTCGCCGACATCGTGCTTCCCGTCGCGACCAGCCTGGAGCGTGACGACTTCGCCGCGGGGTTCTCCGACCCTCACCTCGTCGCGATGCCGAAGGTCCGTGAGCCGGCCGGCGAGGCACGCACCGACCACCAGATCTTCGCCGCTCTGGCTGCCCGGCTCGGCTACGAGCGCGAGTTCACCCAAGCGCGTTCCGAGATCGAATGGGTCCGGCACCTCTACGGCAGGACACGGGCGGACCTCGGCGACGACGCGGCCCTGCCAGATTTCGACGACTTCTGGCAATGCGCCTCCGGTGTCGAACTGCCGGCACTCAGCGGGCCGTTTCCCGGCAGCTTCGAAGCACTGCGCTCCGATCCGCAGCGCTTCCCCCTGACGACGCCGTCGGGCCGGATCGAGATCTTCTCCGAGGAGATCGACTCGTTCGGCTACCACGACTGCATCGGACATCCGACGTGGTTCGAACCCGTGGAATGGCTCCGCGCCGACCTGGCGGAACGCTTCCCGCTGCACCTGATCTCGAATCAGCCTGCCTCACGCCTGCACAGCCAGTACGACAACGGCGGCCACAGCCTCAAGTCAAAGATCCACGGCCGCGAGCCCGTGACGATCAACCCGCAGGACGCGGCATCACGCGGTATCGAGGACGGCGTGATCGTGCGCGTCTTCAACGACCGAGGCAGCTGCCTGGCGGGCGCGATCCTGTCGGACGCCGTCATGCCCGGCGTCATCCAGCTGTCCACCGGAGCGTGGTGGGACCCGGCCCAGCCGGGCCGGAGCGGAACCTTGGACCGACACGGCAACCCGAACACCCTCACCGGGGACCGCGGGTGCTCGAGTCTGTCCCAGGGACCCAGCGCGCACAGTGCGCTCGTCGACGTCGAGGTCTACGACGGGCCGGTCGAGGAAGTACTCGCCTTCACACCACCACACCTCGAACACTGAAACGAAGCCACCTCGTCGACAGGCGCGTTTGCCGTGTTCATCTTCGCCGGGCGTCCGGTCGGCGGGTCCGACCGGGCGTCCAGCCTCCACTCGGACGTTTGCGTCGCCGTAACTGCGCGAATACGGTGCGCAGTCATGACTGCACTTCAAGATCTCAAGTATGGGCAGTGGTTCAGGGGCGCCGATGTCGACGGCGACGGGTTCATTACCCGACACGATGTCCGCAAGATGAGCGAGCGCTACATCAGCGCCCGTGGGACCGCCCCTGATGCCGACACCGTCCGCCGGCTCACCGAGGGGATGGACCAGTTCTGGTCGAACGTCATCGCCCCGATGGACCAGGACGGTGACGGGAAGGTCGATGTGCGGGAGATGACCGAAGGCTTCAAGAGTGTCCTGACCGACCGGGCGCTCTACCCGCAGCAGATCGAGCCGGTCACCAACTGCTTCTTCGACCTCGTCGACCTCAACGGAGACGGCAAGATCGACCAGGCCGAGTTCCAGCAGATGTTCGACGCGGTCGCCGCCGTCCCCGGCGAGGACTGCGCCGCCGTTTTCGCCGCTCTGGACGTCGATGGTTCCGGCGGACTGGACCGTGACGAGTTCCACCGGGCACTCGAAGAGTTCTTCTACGGCAACGACCCCGACGCTCCCGCCAACCACATCTTCGGCAAGGTCACCGCCTGACAGTCCCCGGATACGCCTCCGGACCCGCGCTCATGCCACGGCCTGCCCCCTCGCGGCGGCAGGCCTTCATCGGCGCCGCCATCACCGGCGGGTGGACCGGCCCACCTTCGCTCGCCGAACAGCCCGGGTTTCTGCGGTGCGTCAACCCGCGGATCGACCTGCGGAGAACGACTTCCACACGCTCGCCGACTTCTGCGGTTCCCTGAAGACCTCACAGACCACCGGCTGAGCACCTCGCATGGCTCCACGAGCCCCATGGCTCGGGACGGCGACAACCAGGCCGCCTCCGCGTCTTCGACTCGGGGCGGGCGAGGGCAGGTCAGGCCGCACTCCGGTCGTGGTAGTGGCGGACGATCTCGTCGAACGCGGCTCGGTCGGCGTGGTCGAGGCGGTAGGTGTCGCGTCGGGGGAGGGGCGGGCGGGTGCAGCCCGGTCCGTGGGCCTGGCCGTCGGAGCGCTTCCAGAGCGGGCAGCACGGCGTGAGCGGCCGGACCTGCTCACCGGCCTCCAACCGTGCCGCGTGCTGTGCCTCGGCCCGCGCGCGGCGGTGCGCGCGCCGGCATACGGCGTCGGCGGCGAGCAGGCTGGGCACGGACCAGACAGCAAGGATCCCGAGCAGCCACTCGTGGTTGGCGAAGAGCCAGGCCGCGGTCGCCAGTTCGGTGAGGGCCAGGGTGCGGCAGGCGCGGGCGAGGGCGAGGTGTCGGGTCACGGATGGCTCCCGGTGCGTGGGCTGTTCCTGGTGCAGTTGCGGATGCCCCGTCCGGCCCGCGTCAGCCCTGCCAGCCCGCGTCGAACCCTACCGGCCCACGTCGTCGGTCGCGGGGACCGCCTTGCCGGCGGTCCCCGCGTCTGGTCATGAGCCGGGTGACAGTCGTCAGTTGATACGGACGATTTTCCAGAGCTGGTCGTCGACGCCGACATTGCTCCACTGCACGACGGCTGCGCCGTTGGCGGTGGAGGACTGCGCGACGCCGGCGACGAGGGTGCTGTTCACGTTGCGGAGTTTGTAGTAGCCGTTGCCCGCGTCGGTCAGTGTCCACTTCTGGGAGTCTGCGGTGGAGGGGGTGTTCTGGACGACGACGGCTCCCGCGGCGGTGGAGCTGTTACGGATGTCCAGATTCAGACTGCTGCTGACGCCTCTGACGGTCCAGGCTCCGCTGCCCGCGGACTGGAAGGTGAACAACTGACAGGCGCAGGCGGTGTTCTGCCACTGGTCGACGGCCGTGTCGGTGGCGGTGGAGGCGTTGGGGACGTCGAGGTACCTGCCGCTGTTCTTGTTGACGAGTATGTACTGGCCGGTGCCGAGGGGCGGCAGGTCGGTCTGGGTGAGGTTCCAGCGCTGGCACGCGCAGGCGCTGCTGTCCCACTGCCCGGCGGTGGCGCCTACGGTGGTGGAGGCGTCGGGGATCTCCAGGTACTTGCCGGTCAGCCGATTGATGAAGGAGAAGCCGCCCGCGGGGTTCGGGGAGACCGCCCACTCGTGGTCGACGGTGCCGTTGTCGTCCCACTGGAGGATCTTGGCGCCGTTGGCGGTGGACTGGTTCTGAACGCCCAGGACCTTGCCGCTCGCCACGTTGAAGATCTTGAAGTAGCCGGAGGGCTGCTGGGCGAACCTCCACTTCTGGTCGCCGGCGTTGTCGGTGTTCTGCTGCGTGGCGTAGGCGCCGTTGGCGGTGGAGCCGCCCGCGATGGTCAGCATCAGGCCGCTGCCTGCGTTGGAGGCGGTGTACGTGGCGCCGTCGGAGATGCCGCCGCCGAGGTCGATCGTGCTGTAGGTGACGGGGTTCGCGAGATTGCTGCCGCCGCGGCCGCCGCTCAGAATCAGCAGGCTGTGTCCGTCGGAGAGGGGGGTCATGCCGCGGCTGTAGCCGCCGGCCACGTTGGCGCTGATGCGCGTCCAGGTGTTCGCGGCGCCGTTCTGGGTGTTGACGAACAGGTCGTCGGCGCTGTTGGCGCTGACGACGAGGGTGCCGCCCGGGCCTCCGGCGGGCAGCCAGGTGACGTAGGGAGCGCTCTGGGGTACGACGCCGTCCGTCGTCCGCAGGGGGATGCCGGTGGCGGAGCCGAAGGCCTCGGGGTCGGAGGAGATCTTGTAGTAGACGGAGAAGTTGCCTTCGGGGGCGCCGCCGTACTCGTACGTCATGACGTAATTGCCGTTCGGCAGCTTTGCGACGGTCGGCATGCCGGGACGGTTGCCGTAAACAGGCATCGCCACGTCGTCGACGACGGGGCCCCAGGTGCGGGCGTCCGTGGAGACCTGGTGCACGACCTTCTGGCCGTGGGCGGGGTCGCGCTGGTCGGAGTAGTAGACGATCAGCTTGCCGTTGGCGTAGAGGAAGAACGGCTCCCAGACGGGGGTGTTCCCGTTGGTGTCGAAGGCGGCGCCACCGGTGGCGATGTTGCTGACGAACGTCCAGGTCTGTCCGCGGTCGGTGCTGGCGTAGACATCGATCTTGATGGCCGAGCGGTCGGAGGGGACGGACGCGCCGGCGGCCAGGATCGTGCCCGCCGGGAAGCCGCCGACCGCCGTGGGCAGTTCGAACAGCTCGGGCTCCCAGCGCATGCCCCAGCCGTTCTGGGTGTCGGCGACGTCCGAGAGCTTGCTCCAGGAGTTGCCGTTGTCGGTGCTGCGGTAGATCGGGAAGACGGGTGTGCCGGAGGTGTACTGCTCGAACGTGGCGAGCAGGGTGCCGTCGGCGGATCCGTTGTGCTGCAGGCGTATGGCTCGCGGGTAGAGGGAACCGGGTGAAGGCGCACCCGAGGGCGGGGTGTACATCGTCTGCGAGGGGCGGGCCAGGGCCTGCGCCCGGTTCGCGGCGGGCAGCAACACCGTCGCCGCGGCGACGACCGTCGCCAGAATCAGGAACAGGACGGTGGCAGGGCGGGAACGCCGGGCGGCGCCGGGTCTGACGACCGACAGAGCAGGGGACATGGTGCGGCTCCCAGAGCAGGGAAGGGATGGTGTGGTTCGGCGCCCGTCGCCCCTGGAGGAATCTTGGCGGAGGCGGCGAGCCCGCGGGCCGCGGCCGCCGTGCGGGAAGACGTCGGTGTCGCGGTGACGGGGATCGGCCGGCGTCATGGTGAGACTGCCGGCGAGCGGCAAAGCGGTGCCCGGGCGTGCGGGTGTTCTCCCTGCCGGGTTTTTCTCAGGCGTTGCGCTGCACCGTCTTGTCCTGGTGGGACGGCGGCGGCGCTGTCGAGCCGCGGACGACGAGTTGGACCGGTGGGTCGCTCGCCGGCGGCAGGTCGGTGTCGGGCTTCTCGATCGCGTGCACGAGCAGGCGGATGCCTTCCCGGGCCGCGGCCTCGAAGGGCTGACGCACGGTGGTCAGGGGAGGGGAGACATAGGCGAAGACCGGATTGCCGTCGAAACCGACGACACTGATGTCTTCGGGCACACGCCGCCCCGCGTCCCGCAGGGCGTGGATGAGGCCGATGGCCATCTCGTCGCCCGCGGCGAAGACCGCGGTCACCGAGGTGTCCGAGGTGTCCGAGGCCAGTGCGTAACCCGCCGCATACCCGGAGGCGGGCGACCAGTCACCGTTGAGCAGCGGCGGCTCGTGCGCGCCCCGCGCCGCCAGCGCCGCCCGCCATCCCTCGATACGGTCCTTGGTGGCGTACCACCGGCGTGGACCGGCGAGGTGGTGAACGGTCGCATGCCCCAGATCCAGCAGATGCTCGGTCGCCGCCCGCGCCAACGCGTGTGCGCCGACGCCCATGGTCACCGTCCGGGCGGCCGAGAACGCCGGCGGCGCACCCAGGAAGAGGACAGGCACGTCGACGCGTACGCCGACGTCTCCTTCCACGATGGGCTCGGAGACGACGACGCCGTCCACTCCTTGCTCCAGCAGCGACTCCACGGCGCCGGCGATGCCCACCGGGTCGCCGTCCGGCGTGTTGACCACACGGAGCGCATACCCGGCATCGCGCACGGCCCGCTCGATGTGCAGGAGGAGGGAAGCGGTCCCGTACCCGACGGTTCCCAGCGCCACCACGCCGATCGAGCCGGTGCGCCCGGAGGCCAGCGTGCGGGCCGCCTGGTTGAGGCGGTAGCCGAGTTCCTCGGCGGCTGCGAGCACCTTGCGTCGAGCCGCGTCGGAGACATAGGGCTCGTTGTTGAGCACACGCGAGACCGTCTTGCGCGACACCCCTGCCAGGCGGGCCACGTCCGCGCTGCGCGGCGCGGAGGAGCTCTCGTTCTCGCCCATCGCTGGCGCCATGAAGTCTCCCGGAGGTCACACATCTGCATCGGACGAGGTCAACCGTATGACCACGCGGTCTGACCGCGTGGTCATGTCTACGTAGGCGAGAGCTGTACGTCAAGGGTCCGTGCGGCAGCGATTTCGATGGAGGGCGCTGGAACCGGGGGGAGGGCGGTCGCCCGGCGTGAGGGGTGCAACGGCCGCTTCGGTGTTGTTCGGAGGATGTATACGAGCAGCTCAAGCCGTATGCGTTCACTTCTGCGGTCTTCGCGCCACGGGGCCGTCATTGCCGTCCAGCGAGGCTGCGTCGGGCTTCCGGACGGGTGCGGCCGACTCCGTGTCCGGGATGAAGGGTCTTGACGGCGACTCTCGGAAGCGTTCAGTCTTCCTCGCAGCCGCCGATCGTATTTGTTCGATCGTGTTGAGTCTGGGTCGCCTTGACGACCGCTTCCCCGCCACGCCCCCTCGGGTCGACCCGCCGTCTCGGGCTCGGTCACCCTGTCAGGAGCCGAAATGCACCTTTCATCCCTCGATCACCCCCTGCCTTCTCCCGGCCGCCGCACCGTTCTGCGCGGCGTCGCCGCTGCTGCGGTCCTGGGCGAGGCGCGGACGCCGACTGCCTCTTCCTGATCGACCACGCCGGCCGCGGCGCCGCGATCCCCGCCGACGGCGTCGAACTCCTCACAGGGAAACCGGTGGTGGGCTCGGTCACCGTCCCCGAGGGGGGCGTCGCCGTCGTCCGAGAGCCGCGGCCCGGACCGAGTGCGGAGTGAGGCATCCAGGACGACGACCTCTGCGGTTGCACTCCTGCGCATAGGGAGCGACGCCGCTGGCCGTCGTCGGTCTCAACGAGCATCAGCCCGTGCTCCCATGCAGTAGACGGTCGGAGGCCCGGCCGTCTACGACGAGGTGCCCGGCGTGCGGCCGGGCGGCGGGGGGAAGCAGCCCTCGCCCTCGCCCGGCACGCCGGCCTCCACAGGCCTCGCTCGACCTGGATCCGTAGACCTCCTGTCAGACGACTGACCCGCATCGGTCGCCGTCGTTCCGCGCTGCCGCTGAGCGTCCACGACGGCCCCACCCCGACATCACGTCTCGACCTGCAGCGCCTCCCTGTTCCTGTGGGCCGACGGGCGCACGGGTCCGTCCGCCGGGAGCACGGGCGCAGTCCCTTCGGCACGGCTCGCGGAGTTCCTGCGGCGGAGCGTCGGGGGCCGGCCGGTTGTTCTCCCCTGTGTCGCCGCTGACCACGCCCGCGCCGCATCGGTCCGTCACGTGGGGCCCCGGTGGTATGCCGCAGGGCCCCAGCACCCGACGTCCGGCGCGAGCTGCGGTCCGCGGTGCGGGCGCGCTCCGGCGAGCACGGCGACGCGAGGCCTGTCACGGCGGTGAAGGCGCCCGGTCCGTTCCTCAGCGACCTGCCGATTCCCCGGTCTGGATACCCCCGGGGGTACTCGTGCTACCTTCGTAGATATACCCCCCGGGGTAATTGATCGCAGGAAGGGAGTACCTCGTGTTCTTCGTCGACACGATCGAGTTGTCGGGGCTCGGCAACCGGAGCTATCTCGCGGGCGGGGAGGAGACCGCGGTGGCGGTCGACCCGCCGCGCGACATCGACCTGGTGATCGCCGCGGCCGTCCGGCGAGGGGTGCGGATCTCCCACGTCGTCGAGACGCATCTCCACAACGACTACGTCACCGGAGGCCTGGAGCTGGCCCGGGTCGTCGGCGCCGCCTACCTCGTCCCCGCCGGGGCCCGCGTCTCCTTCGAACGCATACGGGTGCACGACGGAGACCGCACGCAGATCGACGCCCGCGCCGGCCTGTCCCTGCGGGCGCTGGCCACGCCCGGCCACACCCCGCACCACACCTCCTACGCGCTGGAGGAGAACGGCGCCGCGGTCGCGGTGTTCAGCGGCGGTTCGCTGCTGATCGGCACCGTGGGCCGACCGGACCTCGTCGAACCGCGGCTGACGGAGCGGCTCGCCCGGGCCCAGCACGCCTCTGCCCACCGGCTGGCCGCCGAGCTGCCCGAGGACGCGGCGGTGCTGCCCACGCACGGCTTCGGCAGCTTCTGCTCGTCCT
This sequence comes from Streptomyces sp. LUP30, assembly GCF_001746365.1. Lineage (GTDB taxonomy): Bacteria > Actinomycetota > Actinomycetes > Streptomycetales > Streptomycetaceae > Streptomyces. The sequence continues at coordinate 151,598 of NZ_MJAJ01000002.1, read as the reverse complement.
CGCAGTCGCAGGGCGACGCCACGACCATCGGCAAGGAGAAGGCGTCCAACGAGGCCCTGACACGGGACGCGGACACCTTCGTCGCCGACCTGCTGGCCGGTCTGGACGACGTCCCCGCCTACTACGCGCACATGGGGCCGGCCAACGCCGCCGGACCCGCACCCGTGGACCTCACCCCACCCGCCGTGGCCGGCGCCGACGAGATCGCCGACCGGCTGGCGGCGGGGGAGTGGGTGGTGGATCTGCGTGATCGCGTCGCCTTCGCCGCCGGGCATGTGTCCGGGTCCTTCAACTTCGAGGCCGAGGGACAGCTCGCCACGTATCTCGCCTGGCTGATTCCGTGGGGCAAGCCGGTGACCCTGCTTGCCGAGTCCCCCGGACAACTCGCCCGCGCCCAGCGTGAACTGGTCCGCGTCGGCATCGACCGGCCGACCGCGGTGGCCACCGGCGGGCCGGCCGACTGGCTTCGCGAGGGCGAGGCGCCGGCCTCCTACCGCCGGGCGACGTTCGCCGACCTCGCGGGTCGTCATCCGGGTGAGGGGGTCGTCGTCCTCGACGTCCGGCGACGCTCGGAGCGGGCGGGCGGCCACATCGACGGCTCGCTCCACATCCCGATCCACACCCTGCACGGCCGCCTGGACGAGGTTCCCGACGGTGAGGTGTGGGTGCACTGTGCGGGCGGCATGCGGGCCGCCGTCGCCGCCTCCCTGCTGGACGCCGCAGGCCGTGACGTCGTCGCCGTTGACGACTCCTTCGACGCGGCCGGCCGGGCCGGACTCCTCATCCGCAACCCCTGAAACCCCAATCCCCGAGGGCGCGAGGCGTCATCGAGACCCGCGCCGCTCTCCAGTACCGGCACGGCAGACAGGAGCGAGAAGCCGACATGAGCATGTTCCGACGAGTGCAGAGAGGCGCGGGCCGGGTCACCGTGCAGGAGGCGGCCTCGCGCACCGGCCACGGTAGCGCCGCCAAGGGCACGGCCCACGCCGTGTTGCTTGACGTGCGCGAATCCGACGAGTGGCACGCGGGGCACGCACCCCGGGCTGTGCACCTTCCGCTGTCCGCGCTGGCCGCCGGCGCGGGGCTGCCCCCTCATGCGCAGGCGCGGCCCCTGATCGTGATCTGCCGCTCCGGGACCCGTTCCCGGCAGGCGGCCGAACTGCTCGCTGCCCGCGGCGCGGCAGCCGTGGACGTGATCGGCGGCATGAGCGGCTGGGCGAAGGCGGGTCTACCGGTCGTGGACGCGCGCGGCGAACGCGGCGCCGTCGCGTGAGTGCTCTCATACTCGCCCTGGCCGCCGGGGCGGTCATCGGCCTGGCGCTAGGCGCGCTCGGGGGAGGCGGCAGCGTGCTGGCCGTGCCCGCCTTGATCTACCTGCTCGGCTTCAGTCCGGTCGGAGCCACCACCGCGAGCCTGGTCGTCGTCACCGTCACCTCGGTCACGGCCCTGTCCGCGCACGCGCGCGACGGGAATGTCCGCTGGCGGACGGGGCTGTTGTTCGCGGCGGCCGGGATCGGTCCCGCGATGCTGGGCGGCGCACTGGCCGCCCGTGTCCCGGCCGCCGCCCTGACGGCGGGCTTCGCCGTGGTCGCGGGAGCGGCCGCCCTGCGCATGCTGCGGCCGAGACCGGCCGCCGAGCGATCGGTGACGGTGCGGCCGACGCGGGCAGCGGGGGCCGGTGCCGGACTCGGCGCGGTCACCGGCGTTCTCGGGGTCGGCGGCGGCTTCCTCGCCGTACCGGCGCTGGTGAGCGTGCTGGATCTACGGATGCGCAACGCGGTGGGTACCAGTCTGCTGGTCATCACCGTCAACTCGCTGGCGGCGCTGGCGATGCGCGCGGGCACGGTCGAGAAGCTCGACTGGACGGTCGTCGGTCCCTTCATCGGGACCGCGATCCTCGGCGCGTGGGACGGCAAGCGGTTGGCCGCGAAGGTGTCCGGGCACACGCTTCAGCGGATTTTCGCTGCGGTGCTGCTGGCCGTGGCGGCCTGCATGCTGGTCGACGCGGCACGGTGACGGCCTCCCTGCCGGTCGACGCGGCACGGTGTCGGCCGGCGAGGCGCGGGCTCGCGTATCGGCGGCGGTGAGCGTCACCGACACGCGCGCTCAGGCCAGAGACAGGAACAGTTTCTCCAGCCGTGCGCGCATGGCTACCGTGTCCTCACCGTTCTTGCGCCCGGAATCGAGGTCGGCAACGCACTGTTGCAGGCCGGTCGCGATGATCGCGAAACCGGCCCGGTCCAGCGCGCGGGAGGCGGCGGCGAGCTGGGTGACGACGTCCTCGCAGTCACGCCCCTCCTCGATCATCCGGATCACTCCCGAGATCTGACCCTGCGCGCGACGCAGCCGGTTCAGCACGGCTTTCAGATCCGCGCCCTCTAGCTCCAGTTCCACGATCACTCCTCCAGCAATACCCCTAGGGGTACTCTACGTCCCGGTCCGGGACGACGTCGACCATCAAGGATCACCTCTGCCATGACCCACGTTCCCGTCCCCCGAGCCCTCGGCGCCGACCAGGCCCGCACCCGTATCCATGAGCTGACCGTCATCGACGTGCGCACCCCCGCCGAGTACGCCTCCGGGCACCTGCCCGGAGCCCTGAACATCCCCCTCGACCGCATCCGGCGCGCACTGCCGGAGATACGGCACGCCGCGGACGCCGGGGACGTCCTGGTCGTCTGTGCCTCCGGAGCCCGCTCGGAGAACGCCGGCAGGATTCTGGCCGCGCGGGGCGTCGTCACCGCCACCCTCGTCGGCGGCACCGGAGGCTGGGCGGCCAGGGGGTACGACCTGCACACACCGGCCGCCCGTGACACGCGGGCGGGCTGGAGCATGGAACGCCAGGTCCGCTTCACCGCCGGCAGCGTGGTCCTGCTCGGCGTCCTTCTGGGCCTGCTCGTGCATCCGGCCCTCCTGCTGATACCGGCCGGCATCGCGGGAGGCCTGGTCTTCTCCGCCGTGACGAACACCTGCGGGATGGCGGCCGTGCTGGGCAGGCTGCCCCACAACCGCCCTGGTGAGGCCGATCTGAACGCCGCACGCGCGGCTCTGCGCAAAGGCTGAAACCCTGCGCCGTGGGGACCACCGATGAAAAGCGGCACGCCGTCCGGTGGCGGTCGCGCGACGCTCACCGCAGCCACCGGCCGCTACCTGCGCCTCCAGGCCATCAGGCTGGTGCCGTGGCCGGTGCTTCCGAAGCTCCGTCAGAGGGGAGAGGGCCGTTCGTTGAGTGCGTCGGCCGGGCGGGCCTGCTGTCCCTCACCTGGTCCGCAGCGACCGGCGCCCTGGCGCTGCTCGTCCTCCACAACCACCGCCCTTCCCGCTCCGCGTGGTATCGCAGAAAGAGAGTCCAGGCAGAGTCATCACGGTGAAGTCGGCCTTCCTCCAACGCGGACAAGAGCCCCTGCCCCTGCCCCACCGGCACCCGCAGCGGGAACATCGTCCCGCCCGGGTCGCGAACTGCCTGCCGTGGCTGCGCGGTGCTCAGCCGCCGAGGCAGCGGTGAACAGTGACTTCGCCCAGCGGCGGCAGCTGATCGGCGAGGTGCTGGGCGAGGCTGCGGGATCCGCTCACGCAGGGAGGAAGAACCCGGTGATGTCGGCGAGCCGGCCGTCGCGGTGGAGCGCGGTGCTCACGCCTGACATGGCGGGTTCGCCGTGCTCGCCGAGCTGGGTCCACCGTGCGAGCGACCGGTCGTGGTGGTCGAGTACCTGGTCGATGCGGAACCGGTGACCGGGGAAGGCTCCGGCGAATCCGGTCATGTAGGCGGCCAGTTCGGTCAGTCCGCCGACCTCCGTGCCAGGGTCCCGGTAGGCGACGTCTGTGACCGCGACCGCGTCGAGTGCGGCGAGCCGCTCGCCGGGGTCGGCCGACCAGCACGCGGCGTAGTTCTCCCAGAGCTGCTGTGAGTCGCTCATCGTTGTCCCTCTTTCTCGGGGCCGATCGACGCCATCGCGCCGTCGGTGATCGTGTGCAGTTTTGCGAAGGGTGTGCCGGCCCTGACCAGTACCAAGAGGCCCTGATAGAGGGCCAGCAGGTGGGCTGCCGACACCTCGACGTTCAGATCCGCCGAGAGCAGGCCGAGGGCGCGGCCGCGCGTCAGGGCTTCGGCGAACCCCGACTCGATCGTCTCCAGCCCTCGGCGTACTCCGTCGGCGGCCTGCGGAACGGTGAAGGACTCCACGGCGGTGTTGGTGAGCAGACAGCCCGGATCGGGCTCGGGGCCGGTCTGGAACGCCGAGGTTAAGAACGACCGGATGCCCGCCACGGGGTCTGCCGGCTCCAGGAGATGGACCCGGACCCGGTCCTGGACGACCTGGTCGTTGTAGGCGTCCAGGGCGGCGCGGAACAGGCCGTCCTTGCTTTCGAAGGCCCGGTACAGACTGCCCGGGTGCAATCCGGTCGCCTCCTCGATGTCCCGCAGCGAGGCGCCGAGGTATCCCCGGTGGCGGAACAGTCGCATGGCGGAGGTGAGGACCTCTACCCGGTCCCAGAGCTGTTTACGTCCCACCGGCCCTCCTATAGTTGAACGATCGCTCGCAAAAAATAGCATGCGCATGCTGCGCTGCGGCACACGACGGGGCCGGCTGCCCCAACTTGGGGAGGCCGCACGTGGGTCGAGCCCAAGCTGCGTCGCATTGGCCAGTCGTCCACGACTACCTGTCGACGGGATGTCTGCACTGCTCCGGCTTCGCTGGGATGGCTGTGCCGGGCGACTCGCTGTGGGAGAGAATGCCGGGCATGACGACTTGAAGAGCACCGGCCGGGCGGCAGCGCTGGCGCAAGGTCGGAACCTGGGACACGGTCGCCGACGGGGAGCGTCGGATCTGTGCCGCCTGCGGAACGCCCGTCCGCTCGTACCAGTACCGATTTCATCCGCCCGAGTCCTCCATGTTCGAGCGGTGCATCGGGCTCGCCTGGTGTTCCAGTTGCCGGATCTACTCCGGCCACATGGTGCACGTCCCGCGACGGCGGGTCCTGGTCGACGCCCTCGCTTGGCTTTCCCCCGAACAACGGGAGAGGCTTGGACGTTCGGAAATACGGTTGATCGAGTTCCTGGACCGCCAGGGCCGAGGCGGCAGCGGGTAGATTCCCGCCGGCCGCTTGCCTCGGGCCTATTTCCTCGTCTGCTGCTTGGCCCCGGTCCGGGGGAGGCGGTAGCACTCGGTGCCGGTCTCGATGATGGTGCCGTGTGGAAGAACGGGCGCGTCCCTGCGCCGTGTTGGGCTGGTCGCGAACTCGGTTAGGCACGGGCGGGGGCGAAGGGAAGCCGGGTCGTCAGGGACGGAAGTCGTCGGCGTGCTCCTGCGCCCATTCCGGGAACGTCTGGGCAGGCGTCCCAGTGAGCTTTTTGCCCATGGCCGCGCCGAAGTGCTCAACCTGCTCGCGCAGGGTGAGCGCCTGCGGCCCGTACAGGGTGTACGCCTGTCGTCCGTGGCCCCGCTCGCTCAGCGCTGTCACCGCGAGCGCCGCGATGTTCCGCTCGCTGACGGGAGCCGTCAGCGCTTCCGGGTACGGCAGCCGCACTGCTTCCCCGCCCTTGATCGCCCGCGTCCACCACCACCGGGTGTTGGTCGCGAACATCCCCGGCCGGATGAAGGTCCACGACAGCCCGGCCTCCTCCAGCGCCGACTCCACGACCCGATGGTCCCGAGCGATCGGAGGAGCGCCGCGCGGCGCGGTGGTCGGCGGAGCCGCACCGCATCTCTCCCCGGCCCTCCAGCTTCATGCCGAGCTCGTCGAAGATCGCGGCGGTGGAGGCCATGTCCTCGACGACGATGCCGACGTTGTCCGTCCGTCTGATCGCCACGCCGTGCTCTCTCGATGCCTGGGCCGAGCGCCCCGTCCGGAACGTATCCCCGGACGGAGCGCTCGGCAGAGACAGCGCACCCGGTGGCTAGCCCGGGACCACCGTATCGCTCATGCTCGGCTTCCCCTCACCCGACGCGTTCCAGGCGCAGACCAGGATCACGTACTCGTGACCCGCCGTGACCCCCGTGATCCGTGCGGAGCGGGCGGAGGCCGGGTAGCCGATGATCCGGGAGTGGTTCAACGGGGTGCTCTTGTCGTAGACCCACACCGCGTACCGGACGATCGAGCCGCTGTGCGAGTCGGTCGGCGCCGACCAGCGCACGTCGATCGAGCCCGCGCCGGCCGCCGCGGTGAGCCCCGGCGGCCGCCCCGCCGTCGTCGGCGCCGCCTTGCCCCGGACCGCCGAGGACCACGAGGAACGGTTGGCCGCGCCGTCACCGGCGACGGCGCGGGCCCGCACCTCGTAGGTGTGGCCGTCGTAGGGCTGGTCGGTGAACTGCCAGGACATGTCGTAGCGCGGGGCGCTCACGCCGGGCACCACATCGTGCCAGTCCGCTTTGGAGTCGGTGGTGACGTCACGCCACTGAACGTCGTAGGTGTGCGCGCCGAAGACCTTGTCCCAGGTGGCGGTGACGCCCTGCTGGGTGCCGTCGAACTTCATGCCGGACGGCGTGGCGAGCGACCGGCCGGGCGCGCTGTCCGGTACGTCGGGCGCGGCGGCGCCGATGCCGAACTCCTTGTGCAGCACGGTGCCGAACGCCTGCGCGATGCGGTACTCGCCCAGGGCGTTGGGGTGCAGCCCGTCGTAGGTGGTGGCGCAGGTCGTCGCCGTCGGGTCGCAGCCCATCGCCTTGTTCAGGTCGGCCAACTCCACCGGCGAGTCGCTGGTGCTCCAGCCGGGGGCCGCCTTGGCGAGGGCCGCGTTGTAGTCGCTGATGCGCTGGGGGAGTTCGGGGTTCGCGTCGCCCAGGGTGGTCCGCTGGGGGACGTTGGCCAGGACGATCCGCACGTCCGGGTTGACCGCCCGCGCGTTGTCCACGAACTTCTTCATGGTGCCGACCAGATCGGCGCCCGCCCCGTACCAGCCGATGTCGTTGAAGCCCAGCTCGACCAGGAGCAGGTCGGGCGTCCGGCCCTTGGCCTTCAGCTCCTGCATCACCGGCTTGATGGTCGGCACGGTCCGGGTCAGTGAGCGGCCCCAGAGGGCGTAGTGGGCCGAGCCGCCGACGGAGAACCCGGCATTCACGTCCTCGGCGTACTCGCCCTGGACGCGCGCGTCGCCCGGTAGGGGCTCCGTGGGCTCGCCGCCGCTGCTTTCGCCCAGCACCGGCGGCCGCGGCGGCTGCGCGTCGGCCTGCTGCACGGTGCCGCGGTACGGTCCGACGAAGGTGACCGGCCACTTCTTGCTCCTGGCCCAGTCCCACAGCCGGTAGCGCCAGGTGTGGTCGCCCTCGTACCCGTGGCTGATGGAATCGCCGACCACCATGACGTCGCGGATGTCGGTGTGCGTCACGGAGTTGCGGGCGATGATCTCGTCGATGAGCTTGCCGCCGGGGAAGTCCATCATCATGACGCCCATGCGGTCCAGGTCGGACCGCCCGCCGAACCGGTCGTCGCGTCCGGCGTAGAACTCCGGGCACCGGTCCTTCTCGGCGCGCAGACACTGGATGAGGAAGTTGTTCACACCGGTCGCCGTCGGGGTGCCGCTAGCCGCCGTGTAAGGGTGGACGCCGGTCCCGGAGGCGCTGGTGTAGTTCAGATACAGCGCGTCCTGCTTGTACTCGAGGTCCTTCTCACCGGGGCGGCTGCCGTCCCAGGTGCCGTTGGTCCGGCGCAGGTGCGCACGTACCTTCTCCCATTTATCGTCGATGTCGCTGATGGTGGACAGCTCGAAGTCGTCCTGCACGTACTCCTCGTTGGAGCCGCCGGACGGGTAGGGCTGCTTGAGCCCGTAGCCGCCGAAGATGCCGCCGCCGGTGTTCCGGTAGCCGAGGAGCACGACCTTGCCGCGTACCTCGCCGAGCGTCGGGACGCGGCTCGACTGGCTCTTGCCGGTGACCGAGGGGCCCCAGAACAGGTTGCGCCAGGCGGTCGACGGCGTGCTCTCGTCGCCGTCCCCGGTGTACGAGCGGCCGTCCAGGTAGGAGTCGAAGATCTTCTTGCGCCACTCGTCGGTCCCGAACCCGTCGGCGTCCTTGCAGGAGAAGGTGGAGCCGCTGCACTCCGCCTTCAGGTTCATCAGGACGGTTTCGCCGGGGTGGTCGCTCAGGAAGTCGTAGGTTGTCTTCAGTACGTCGGTGAAGTTGGCGTACTGATAGGTGGCGCCGTGGTGGACGGTGAACTTCAGCCCCTCGTCCCCCTTGTCGACCCGGACCCGGATGTCGAGCGCGCGAATGCCGGCGTCGAACTGGGTGGTCAGGGTCTTCGCGCTGAAGCCGTGGTTCTCCTGCGTCTGGGTGATGCTGGTGACGATGCCCGAGCACTGGCCCGTGGCCGGGTCCGGTGTGTCCCCGCAGAGCGCGAGGCTGTCATGGGTGCCGGGCACCGAGAGCCAGGCGAGGTTGGTCCCGTCCGGGACCCGTGACATCCAGTCGACGTTGGCCGCGGAGGCTTCGGTGATGCTGCTGTAGTAGTCGTTCGCCCGGGCGGGCGTGGCGGAGAGGAAGACGCCGGAGACGGACAGCAGCAGGGCGAGGAGCGCACCGAGCACGGTGCTCCTCGCCACCATCGCCGGCCGGCGCATCAGGAATCTTCGGGACGAGCGGGTCTGGGATATGGCGGTGATCATTTCCATCCTGGGGCGGATCGGTCGGTCGAGCTGGAGGGCCGCGCGTGCGCGCGCGAGTCGTCCGGCGAGATGTGTGATGATCCCCTTGTCGGGCTCGCCGGTTGGTGATCGCAGCCTGCCCGGGAGGTCCGTCCCGGGCCAGCCCGGACGGCCGTTCCGGGACGCTGGGACGTTCCGCATCCCCTGACCAGGCGGGATGCGGCCGCAGGGGACATGGGGTGGGACGTGTGGGTGGGGTGGGGACGATGAGGGACGCCGATGCGGCGGCCGGGCTGGGCGAGATGCTGCGCTCGCTGAAGGAGCGCGCGGGCCTCAGCTACGGCGCTCTCGCGGGCAGGCTGCACCTGAGTACCTCTACGGTGCACCGCTATTGCACCGGTGACTCGGTGCCGGCCGAGTTCGCCCCGGTCGAACGCTTCGGCCGGATCTGCCGGGCGGACCCCGAGGAGCTGCTGGAGCTGCACCGGCGATGGGCGGTGGCGGACAAGGCGCGGCGCGGGAGGGGGACGAGCCCGTCGGAGGGTGCGGCGGCGCCGGCGCCCGCGCCGGTACCGGTCGTCCAGAGTCCGCCGGCTGTCGCGGAGCCGACGCCGCGAGCCCGCCAACTCGTCTCGCGGTACGTCCTGCTGGCGGCCGCCGTGGTCGCCCTCAGCGTCTCCGGAGCGCTGGCCATCGACCGGTTCCGTGCCGAGTCGGCACCGGACCTGACGGTCCCGGCCATCACGGTGCCCGACCCGTCGACCGGGGACGTCGGGGCGGCCGGAGGGAACGTTCCCCTTTCGGCGGCCGTCGTCCCGTCCGACGACGACTGCCCCCGGGCGGACGGCACTCGGCCCCGTCCCACGACGTTCCGCCTGAAGGTGGGCAGCACGGCAGAGGGCCCCGTGAGCATTACCGCCATGGACGTCCGGGTACTGGCCGGCGAAGCCCCGCCCGCCGAAGTCACCTACGCGGACTGCCAAGACACAGCCGCACAGCACCCGTTCGCCGTGGACCTGGACGCACCCGAGCCCCGGGCCGTGAGCCCGGGGCGCGCCTTCCCGTACGAGGCGTCCGCCGGGACCCCCCTGGTCCTGGACGTCACCGCGCACACGTCGAAGAGCGAGGTGCGCTGGTACCTGGAACTGAGATGGACCCAGGGCCCCCGCTCGGGCACGCTACGGATCGACGACGGCGGTCACCCGTTCCGCACCGGAGCGGTGAAGTAGCGCCGCCCCCTCTCGGGTCCGCACCGCCAGGTGCTGCCACCCGCCCCAAGTGCTCACCTCGGGCGCGCACTTGGAGCTGCGGACGTACTCCGAGCGGACGCGGGCGGCGGGAGCGACGTCCGCACCGTGGACGACGCATCCCGGGTGGCGACGCTCCGTGCCGACGTGGTTCATCCGCCGCCCAGGCGCGCGGCCCCAACCGCGCCTGGGCCGTCGGCTTCACTCACGGGGCTGCGTGGGCGGGCGTCGCCGACGCGGTGTTCGCCGTCGCCCGCCGCATCATCGGCCGGTCCGCCTCGAGGTAATGGGCTCGAGGATCACGGGGCCGCCGCGGTCGGGGACGATCCGTTGCGGACGGTGCCCCAGTGGATGCGCGTCTCGTTGTGGATGTGCCAGATGTCGTCCTCCGAGAGAAGCACCGATACCACCCCGGGGAAGGCCTCCTCGAAGTAGATGTAGGGCTTACGGTTGTCGATGCGGGGCGAGTGGTAGTCGAGCCGGTCCTGCATGCCGTGCTGGGCGGTGACCGGGGTCGCGGGATGGTAGGTGAGGATGTTGGGGCTGGCGAGGTCGATCAGACCGTCGTCGATCAGTCGCCCCACCTCTTGGACGGTCTCGTCGATGCTGGCGCGCGTCTCTCCGTCCAGGCCGAAGAGCACCGAGGTGCCCAGTTGCAGCCCGTGTTCCTTCACCAGCCGGGCCGCTTCCCGGACCTTCGCCTTCCAGGGGCGAGTCTCGTCCCGGCGGAGGTTCTTGTGGATGTGGTCCATGACCTGCGTCGACATGCTCTCGATGCCCATGTAGACGTAGGTGCACCCGGCGGCCTTCATCTTCCGCAGGATCTCGCCGGACTGCTCGGGCGAGTGCAGGGCCACGAGCGTGTCCACGGTGAGCTGGGCGCCCCACTGGAGCCGGCGCAGCCGCTCGAGGTCGTCGGGGTCGCCGAGGTGCGCCGCGAAGCGGGCAGGGATCTGCTCGCCGTCCGCCGCCCGCAGCTCGGCCAGTGCGTCGCAGAAGTCCGCGATGTCCCGGTAACGTCCGCTCCAGAACACGGAGTCGTCGAAGAAGAGCGACTCGGCGCCGTAGTGGACGTACTCGCAGACCCGTTCGGCAGCCGTGCCGACCGGGTCGCGCTTGAAGCGCTTCAGGGTGCCCGCCACCTGCACCGACTCCGAGCAGAAGTTGCAGCGGTACGGGCAGGCGTTGGACACCATGAAGTGGGCGGTACGCAGGACCGCGCCGGTGTCGGGCGCCGTGAAGATCGGGAAGTGCGAGCGGATCGCGAATGCCTCGTACGGCGAGGGGAGGTCGGCGAGGTCGAGCGTGCGACCGCGCAGCGGTACGGCGTCGAAGCCGTCGTCCGAGGCGACGACGGCCAGGGCCTGGCCGGGGCCGGGGCCTTCCTCGGCGAGCAGTCCCTGGAGGAGTCCGAGGACCCGGTCGCGGTTCACCCACTGCCCGTCCAGGTCCACGGCGAGGGCCACGGCTCGCATCAGCAGGTCCACCGCGTGGTGGGCCTCGCCGGTCACGACGGCGTCGAGGACCCGGGGCGCCTTGCCCTCCTGGATGACGGACAGGGGGCTGCTCGGCTTCAGGAGGAGCCTCAGGCCGTCCGGCGTACAGGTGATGGTCTCGTCCGCGTGCCGGCCGCCGAGGATGACGAAGGCCTCCGGGAGTTCGCTCTTGACGAGGGAGGCGATCTCCAGCGCGTAGCGGTGTCCAGGGGAGACCGCACTGATCAGGACGGCCCGGGGGCGGACCTCGCGCAGCAGCCGGATCCAGCGCACTCTGGCCGCGCCGTCCCAGACCCGCGGGTCGAACACCGTCTGGTCGGTGTTGGGGTCGCTGCCGTACGGCCGGTAGCCGTCGGCCCCGGCGGCCAGCCGGTACTCCTTGGACGGTAACCGGGTCCACTCGGGGGCGAAGTCGTTGTAGTGCGTGGCCTCCGCCAGTGGGCCCGCGTCGTCGACGGCGCGGTGCACGGCCACTGAGATCGCCGTGTAGAGGCACATCGGATCACCGGGGTAGGTGATCTCTCCCTCGAACTGGGTCATGACGGGTGCCAGGACCGACAGCACCGGGAAGTAGCGGCTTGCCGTGCGTCCCTGTGCCAGGTCCTCGAGCAGTCTCTCCCGGCGTACGCGGCGCAGTTGCCGGAAGGAAGCGATGTCCGCCGCGTCCCCCGGCCGATGTACGCGTATATTTCCGCCGGTGAATTGCACGCTTTCGACAGTGTGAATGGTCATCAGCCCTCCGGATCGTTAGGCGGCACTGATTGATATGGCCGTCTGATCCCGGTTGTTCGGGTCCGACACGGAGCGCCTGATAAATCGGTTCGACCGGCATGGCCTGTCGACCTTGCGTGTAATCAAGAAAAGCCCCCGTGATCTTGCTTGCCACCCTACTAGGCGGTGCCCGGTGCGAGTCAACAGGACAAAGGAGACAGTCACTTCCGCAGACGCCGGACCGCGGTGTCCATACGGTCCAGTGTTTCGTCCAGCACCTTGAGGGAGGTGCCGAAATTGAGGCGCACGAATCCGTTTCCCGCCGCACCGAAGGCCGGGCCGGAGAACAGCAGCACCCTGGCCTCGTCACGGAAGAAAGCCATGGGATCGTCGCCCACGTCCAGGCGGCGGCAGTCCAGCCAGGCGAGGAATCCGGCCTCCGGAATCCGGTAGGCGAGCCCCGCGGGGAGCCGCTCGGCCACCCGGTGGCGGTTGCGGTCGAGCAGTGCCATGACCTCGTCCAACCAGGGATCGCCCGAGGTCCAGGCGGCCTTGAGCGCCTCCACCGCGAGCACGCCCACCTGGCCGAAGGACAGGCCCTGCCGGGCGTCGACGGCGTCACGCACGGCGCTCGGGCCCACATGGGCGACCGCGCAGCGGACCCCGGCCAGGTTGAACGCCTTGCTGCCCGAGGTCAGGGTGACGGTGCGGGCCGCCACCTCGGGGCCCAGCGAGGCGAACGGGACGTGGCGGTGCGGGGCGTGGGTCAGATCCGCGTGCACCTCGTCCGAGATGACCAACAGGTCGTTGCGGAGCGCCAGTTCGGCGAGCGACTCCAGCTCGGCACGCCGGAACACCCTGCCCGTCGGGTTGTGCGGGTTCACCAGGAACAGGGCGCGGCACCGCCCGGGTCCCGCGTCCGCCACGGCGCGTTCCATCCGGTCCGGATCGAACTCCCAGCCCGTGCCGTCGTCCTCGATCGGCACGGTCAGCGGCCGGCGCCCGATCCGCTCGATGACCTCGACGAACGGGGGGCAGGCCGGGGTGTGCACCAGCACCGCCTCGCCGGGGGCGGTGGCCAGCTGGAGGATGGCCAGCATCGCCTGGTTGATGTCGGTGAACAGCCGCACGTGGGTGGGGTCCGGGGTGTGTCCGTAACGGCGCCGGGTGCGCTCGGCGAACACCTCGCCGAGCGGACCGCCCTCCGACTCGTCGAACCACGTCGGATAGCCGAGGTCTCCCGCGGCCCGGCGCGCCACCGCCTCACGGATCGCGGGTGCCGTGGGAAAGTCCATGTCCGCGACCCAGGAGGCCAGCACGTCGGTTCCGGCATGCGCCCATTTCTCTCCGTCCCGGCGCGACAACTCGCCGATGTCGAGAGAATCGAGTGCCGACTGCGTGGCCAAATCGAAGGAGTTCATGGTGCGACCTCCCGGCTGGTCGGGAATATCCCGTTACGCAGCCGAGACCCCGAAAGACATTGCATCAGGCAGTGCTCCCACTTCTCGAAGAAATGCTGTGACGCTCATCACCTTGTGATGGCCGGAGGTGATCGATAATCTCGCCAACCAGTCGTTGTCGCAATGTATTTGGCAATGTGTCAGTCAGGGACGGGCTCGCGTGCCGAATATTCGCATGCGCCGCCCGGAACCACGAGACGGAAGGCGGGGAATTGACTTCCTATGCCGTTCAGCTCCCAGGCGACCGGACGAGTGGCGGTTCCCGGCCGCGCCGCACGGGAACGGCGCGCCGGAACGTCCCCGCGATGAGCGACGCCGGCCTCGAGACGCTGGCGAAGGCCTGTGGCACCACCGGGGAACGGGCGGCGCTCGCCGCGTTCGCCGCTCTGCTGTACCGGTACACCGGCCGCAGCCACGTCGAACTCGGGCTGAGTCAGGACCGCTCCGAGGCCACCGCCGTCCGTCTGGCGGTCACCGGGGAGGCCACCTTCCGCATGCTGGTGAAGGACGCCGGAGCGGCACAGGAGCACCCGGCGGGGGTCTCCGTTCCCACGGTGGTCCGCACCGGTGCGGCGGTCCCGGCCGGCCTCCCGTACGAGGCACAACTGGTGCTGCCCGCCGTGGGCGACGGCCCGCTGCCGGTCGAACTGCGCTACGACGAGTCGGTTCTCGATGCCGCCACGGCCGAGCGACTGCTCGCCCACTTCGACGCCCTGCTGGCCGAGGGCCTCGCCCGTCCGGACCTGCCCCTGGCGGAGCTGGAGTTCCTCGGCGAGAGCGAGCTGCACCGGATCCTCGTCGAGTGGAACGCCACGGCGGCGGACCTGCCGCATCCGCGGTCCTGCCTGCACGAGGCGTTCGAGGAGCAGGCCGCGCGCACCCCGGACGCCGTTGTCGTGGCCCAGGACGACCGCCTGCTGACGTTCCGCCAGGTCAATACGGCCGCCAACCGGCTGGCCCACCGTCTGCGGAGACTCGGCGTCGGTCCCGACCGGCGTGTCGGCCTGTACCTCGACCAGTCGCCCGATCTCCTGGTCGCCATCCTCGGCGTGCTCAAGGCGGGCGGCGCCTACGTGCCGCTCGACCCCGGCTATCCGAGGTCGCGCGTGGCCACCATGATCACGGGCGCCTCCTGTGTGGCCGTGATCAGCCGCAGCGATCTCGCCGACGGCCTCCCGCCGACCGAGGGATCCCAGGGCCGTCTGATCGTCCTCGACCGCGCGGCCGAGGAGCTGGCCGCCGAGCCCGAACACGATCCGCAGCCGCTGGCCGGTCCAGACCACCTCTGCTACGTCATGCACACGTCGGGCTCCACCGGCACGCCCAAGCCCATCGCCCTGTGCCATCGCGGCGTGATGAACAACATCGCGGACCTCAACACCCGCTTCGACGTGGGACCGGGCGACGGCGTCCTGGGCCTGTCGTCGCCGAGCTTCGACATGTCCGTGTACGAATTCCTCGGCGTGCCCGTCGGCGGAGGCACCCTGGTGCTGCCCTCGCCCGGCCGTACCAGGGACCCAGGGCACTGGGCCGAGCTGTCGGCCCGTCACCGGGTCACCCTCTGGAACACCGCGCCGGCGCTGCTGGAACTGGTCCTGGAACACCTCGACCACGCCGAGCCGTCCGCCCCCGACGAGCAACCCGCCGAACCGCAGCCGGCCGGCCGGGCGCTGCCCCTGCGCGACCTGCGGCTGGTGATGCTCGCCGGCGACTGGATCCCACTTCGGATGCCGGACCGGATCCGGGCCCGCGCACCCGAGTGCCGTTTCATCTCCCTCGGCGGCGCCACGGAGGCGTCCATCTACTCGACCCTCTTCGAGGTCGAGGCCACCGACCCGACCTGGACGAGCATCCCGTACGGGCGCCCGATGGCCAACCAGCGGGTGTACATCCTCGACGACGCCCTGCGGCCAGTACCGCTCGGTGTCACGGGCGAGCTGTACCTGGCCGGTACCGGGCTCGCCCGCGAGTACCTCGACCAGCCCGAGCGGACCGCGGAGCGCTTCCTGTCGTGGTCGTACGGACCCGTGAGCGAGCGCCTCTACCGCACCGGAGACCTGGCCCGGTTCGACGCCGACGGACTGATCGAGCTGATCGGCCGGGTGGATCTGCAGGTGAAGATCCACGGCCTGCGCGTCGAGCTCACCGAGATCGAGGCGGCGCTGCGCGACCACCCGGCGGTCAGGGAGGCCGTGGTGACGGCACAGACCGATGCCGCCGGGGCCCCGGTCCTGGTCGGCTACGCGGTGCCGCAGGAGAGCGGCGGCTTCCGGGCCGACGACGTACGCGAGCACCTGGCGTCCAGGCTCCCGCCGCACATGGTCCCCGGCGCCCTGCTCACGCTGCCGGCGCTGCCGCTCAGCCCCAACGGCAAGATCGACCGCAAGGCCCTTCCCGCCGCGTTCGCGCCCGCACCGGACGGACCGGCACCCGCGGTGCCCGAAGCGGACCGGCCGCAGGGCCCCTGGGAGGAGCGGCTCGGCGCGGTCTGGCAGCAGGTCCTGGGCGTCGCCTCGGTGCGCCGGGACGACGACTTCTTCATGCTCGGCGGCGACTCGATGAAGGCCATGCGCACCATGACGGGGCTGCCGGACTTCACCCTCGTGGACCTGTACCGGTATCCGACCCTGCGGGAGCTGGCCCGGCATCTGGAGAACACCGCGGGCGACCCGGACGCCGGGCCGCCCGGTGACCCCGCCTGACCGGCAGGTCGCGCCGGCGGGCGGCACCGGTGCGGGCGGCACCGTGACGTGCCGCCCGCACCGGCCCGTCACGAACCCGCCGAACATCGCACCGGGAGCCGGCTGACGCCGGTCAGGAAGCTGGAGGCCATCCGTTCGACCGGTCCGGCCGCCTGCAGTTCACCGACCTGACTGCGCAACTCCTCCAGCATGACCCGCAGTTCCACCCGGGCCAGCGGACCGCCCAGGCAGAAGTGCGGGCCGTGGCCGAGGGTCAGGTGCCGGTTCGGGGTGCGGGAGACGTCGAAGCGGTAGGGATCCTGGAAGATCTCCTCGTCCCGGTTCGCCGAGATGTTCCAGAGCGTGACTATGTCGCCGGCGGTGATCCGCCGGTCCCTCAGCTCGATGTCCACCGTGGCGGTACGGCCGATGTGCGTCACCGGAGTCGTCCAGCGCAGCACCTCCTCCACCGCGGGATCGAGCAGCCCCTCGTCCTGGCGCAGCCGCTCCCACTGCTCCGGGTGCTCCATCAGGGCCAGCGCCGCGCCCGCGGACGACAGCCGTGTCGTCTCGTCGCCGCCGATGATGATGTTGTAGCAGTTCAGCAGCACCTCGGCGTCGCTGAGCCGGGCGCCGTCGGCCTCCTCGGTGGCGAGCAGGCTCACGATGTCCTCGCCGGGCGCCTTGCGGCGGCCGGGGAGCAGACCGGCGTAGTAGAGCAGGATCTCCTGCTGGGCCGCCGCGGCCTCTTCCTGGGACTCCTGCGAACCGTCCGCGCCCAGCGCGGCCATGGTCATCTCCAGCATCGCGGCGCGGTCCGACGGCGGCACGGCGAGCAGTTCACAGATCGCGACGAGCGGGATCTGCGCCGCGACATCGGCGACGAAGTCGCCCCCGCCCGCCTCCACCAGGGCCGCCACCAGACTCCGGGTGGCGGCCCTGACGCCGTCCACGACCGGGGCCATGGCGCGGGCCGAGAACGCGCCCATCAGCATGCGGCGCACGGCGGTGTGCCGGGGCGGATCGGTGACCACCAGCATCTGGCCGCCCGCGGAGTCCCCGCCGGTGAGCAGGGTGCCGAGCATGTTGCCCTGCTCCGAACCGAGCCGCACGGTGTCCCGGTAGACCGTGGCGATGTCACGGTACCGCGTGACCGCCCAGAACCCCGGGCCGCCGTTGCCGGTCTCGCACCGGACCACCGGGTGCTCCGCCCGCAGTTCGCGCCAGGCGTCGCAGGCGTCCGGGTCCGGGTGCAGGGCAGGGTCGATCAGGTGGAAGGGGATAGTGGAACCGGCGAGGGCGCCGGTGAGGTCAGCGGTCATGCGATGCCCCGATGAGGTCGTCCGCCCAGGATCGTTCGATCAGCTCCAGGCAGTCCGCCCGGGCGGCCGGCCCGTACGCGACCGACCACCCTGCCGGCACGTCCGCCTTCGCGGGCCACAGCGAGTACTCGTGCCGGTCGTTGACCAGAGCGAGGAAACGGCCCGCGGTGTCGGCCGGGGCGTCGAAGGGACTTCTCACAGGTGTCTCCTGACAGGTCGGGCAGGATGCCGGCGGGAGTGCTCACGCGCTGTGGCCCGGGCCGTCCAGGCGCCGGGCGAGCACGGCGGCGATGTCGGCCAGCGGGCCGGGGGCGAGCATGTCACCGTGGCGGCAGGCGATCGGATGACTCTCGATCCCTCCACTCGTGTACGGTGCCCAGTCGCCCGGCCCCTCGGGATCCGGGGCCTTGTCCTCCATCGCCTCGAAGAACAGCAGGTCCACGTCGACGGGCCGGGAGTCGTGGCGCCGCTGAGCGTTGACGTTGTTGGTGAACACCTCGGCCACCGAGGCCAGTTGATCGCTGGACAGCGTGCCGAGCGGGCTGCCGTGCTCCGTCAGGACGCGCAGGGCTGCCGCCGGGTCGAGCGGCGGCGCGCCGTCCGGCTGCCGGATCCCGAGCGAGTGCAGCACCTCCGCGAGGGCCTCGGGCTGGTCGTAGTCCACCGGGCGGGCGTCCGGGCGCCGGGGATAGGAGTCGAGCAGCGCCAGCAGCGCGACCTCCTCGCCCTCGGCGCGCAGCAGCCGGGCCGCCTCGTGGGCGAGGATGCCGCCCATGGACCAGCCCAACAGGTGGTAGGGACCGCGGGGCTGGACGGACCGCAGCTGAGCCACATGGTCCCTGGCCATCGCGGCCAGGTCGGGGACCAGGGCGGCGGGGTCCTCCAGGCCGCGGGACTGGAGAGCGTGGACCGGGCGCTCGGCATCCAGGTGGCGCAGCAGACCCGAGTACACCCAGCCGAGCCCGACGCCGGGGTGGAAGCAGAACAGCGGCTCCCGGCCGCCCTGCGGCCGCAGCGGGAGCAGCACGTCCAGCGCACCGTCCGGGTGCGCCTCCGGCGCCGGACCGTCGAGGAGGGCGGCCAGACCGGCGACGGTCGGGGTGCGGAACAGTGTGTCGATGCCGAACCGGGCCCCGAACCGGGAGCGCAGCAGCGCCAGCAGCCGGAAGGCGAGCAGCGAGTGACCGCCGAGCTCGAAGAAACTGTCGTGGGCACCGGGCCGGCCGGCCGGCCCGTCCACGCCCAGGACCTCGCCGAAGAGCGCGGCCAGCTCCTTCTCCAGGGGGGTGCCGGGCGGCCGCTCCTCGCGGCCCGCCGCGCTGCCGGGGGCCGGCGCGGGCAGCGCCCGCCGGTCCAGCTTGCCGTTGGGGGTGCGGGGCAGGGCCGGCAGGGTGACGACCATCGGCACCATGTGCCGGGGCAGGGCGCCCTCGACATGGCGGCGCAGCGCCCGGCCGTCGGTCGTGGCCCCGGGTTCGAGGACGACGTAGCCGACCAGTCTGCGGTCGCCGGGCCGGTCCTCGCGGACCACGACGGCCGCCTGTGCCACGTGGGCGTGGCGGGCGAGGGTCGCCTCCACCTCGCCCAGCTCGATCCGGAAGCCGTTGACCTTGACCTGGTCGTCGAGCCGTCCGAGGAAGTCGAGGTTGCCGTCCGGCAGCCAACGCACCAGGTCCCCCGTGCGGTACATCCGGGCTCCCGGCTCGCCGTACGGGTCGGCGACGAAGCGCTCCGCGGTCAGCGAAGGCCTGCCGAGATAACCGGTGGCGAGGCCCGGGCCGCCCAGATAGAGCTCGCCGGGCACGCCCACGGGGACCGGGCACAGTCCCTGGTCGAGAACGTAGGCGCGGGTGTTCCAGGACGGGCGGCCCACCGGGGGCGCCTGGTCGAAGGGACCGCCGCCGAGCCAGCCGGTGGCGTAGACGGGAGCCTCGCTGGGCCCGTAGATGTTGGCGACGCGTGCGCCGGGGAACGCCGCCGCGATCTCGTTCGCCACCGCGGCGCCCAGCTGTTCGCCGGCCAGCACCACCGTTCCCGCGGTGACCGCCGGGTCCAGGCGCCGGATCAGGTCGGCGAAGACCGAGGGCACCCCGCTGACCAGGGCCGGCGCGGTGACCGGGCCGGCCGCCAGGGTCTCCTCCTCGGCCAGGGCGAGCAGATCCCGGTGGATCCGGACGGTGCCGCCCGTGGCGAGCGGGCCGAAGATCTCGAAGACGGAGACGTCGAAGCTGACCGAGGTGGTGGCCTGCACCTGGGTGAGCCCTTCCGTGCCGAGGAAGCCGGCCAGCCAGGCCAGCAGGTCGGCCATGTTGGCGTGGGAGACGACCACGCCCTTGGGCCGCCCGGTGGACCCGGACGTGTAGATGATGTACGCCGGGTCGGCCGGGCTCAGCGGGCGTGGACGCTCCGCGTCGGTGACATCGCCGTCGGGCCGGCAGGCCAGGTCGACCGCGGGGTCGTCCAGGACGAGCCGCGGGACGTCGGCCGCGGGCAGGGAACGGTCCGTCCCGGCGGTGGTCACCAGGAGCGTCGGCCGGGCGTCCGTCAGCAGCAGGGCGATCCGTTCCCGCGGGTACTGCGGGTCGACGGGCAGATAGGCGGCGCCGGTCTTCAGCACCGCCACCAGGGCCACGAGCACGTCGGCCGAGCGGGGCAGGGCGAGCGCGACGATGCGGCCGGGGCCGGCGCCGCGGGCGAGCAGTTCCCGGGCCAGCCGGTTGGCCCGGGAGTTCAGCTCCGCGTAGCCGAGCGTGGTGCGGCCGTCGACGACGGCCGGCGCGTGCGGCCGCTCCTGTGCCCGGGCCTCGAACAGGGCCGGGAAGAAGGGATTGCCGTCCCGTGGGACGGGATCGCCGTGCCACCGGTCGAGTCGGCGCAGCTCCGTCTCGGAGAGCAGCACGGTGTGTTCGTACCGGTCCCCGGGAGTGGTGGCCAGCGCGATGAGCGTCCGACGGTAGTAGCCGCCGATCTCGGCGATCTGCTCGTCGGTGAACCGGTCGGCGTCGTAGCGCAGATGCAGTCGTACCGCGGCCGAGACGAGGTCCTGGGAGAACTCCGCGCCGAACGGGATGCTGGTGTTGGTGACGCGCCGCTCGTCGAGCACTTCCAGTTCGGCCGCGCGGTCCAGGACCGAGCGGTAGACGTGGAAGCGGGTGAAGTTGAAGAAGCTGTCGAACAGCTCCCGGCCTCCTACGGCACGCTTGATCTCCGGCATGGGGAAGCGCCGGTGCGGCTGTACGGCGATGTCGGTGCCGTTGACGGCGGTCACCAGGTCGTCCCAGGCGCCTCCGCTCAGCCGGGTCCGGAAGGGCAGGGTGTTGAGGAACATGCCCAGCACCCGGTCGCCGTCGCGGTCCTCGGTACGGCCGTTGTAGACGACGCCGGTGACGACGTCCGGGCTGCCGGTGAGCAGAGAGACCACGCGCAGGTGGGCGGCGAGCAGCAGGGTACGCATCGGCACCCCGAGCCGTTCGGCGCGCTCGGTCAGTGCCGACGCCTCGGCCGACGGCAACTCCACGGGGACGATGCGCATGTCGGGCCGCCCCGTGGCGGGCCGCAGCCGGGGCAGGGCCGTGAACTCGCAGTCGGCCAGGTGTTCCGCCCAGAAGGCGCGGTGCTCCTCGTCGGCCACGGCAGCGCGTTCCTCCGCGACGAACGCGCCGAACCGGGCGGCGGGCGGTTCGGGGAACACGATCCCGGATGTCCCGGATCCGTCGACGCACCGCAGATAGCGGTCGAACAGCTCGGTGATCAGCGAGCGCTCGCTCCAGCCGTCGAGGATCGCGTGGTGCTCCGTGACCCACAGCTGGAAGGTGCGGTCGGTCAGCCGCTGCAAATGGAACCGGATCAGCGGGGCCTGCTCCCAGGAGAACGGGGTCTGCTTCTCGGCGGCGAACCGCTCGTCCAGGGCGGTTCGCCGCCCGGCCTCGTCCAGGTGGCGCAGATCCTCGAAGGAGACCGGGGCCGTGACGCGGCGGTGCACCAGCTGGAGCGGTTCACCGAAACCTTCGAGGTGGAAGGAGGCTCGCAGGATCTGGTGGTCGGCCGTCATCGAGTCCAGGGCGGTGCGCCAGGCGTCCTCGGACCAGGCGGCCCGGATGTGGTATCCGCAGACGTTGTGGTAGATCCGCTCGGCCGCGTCCAGCTCGCTGTGGTAGAGCATGCCGGCCTGCAACTGGGAGAGTGGGAAGGCGTCCTCGACGTCGGCGGGCAGCGCGGCCCGGTCCTCGGCGGTGAGCAGCGACAGCGGCCGGTACCGGGTGCCCCCGCTGCCGGGGGCGACGAGTGAGGTGTGCGGGGCCAGGTCCCGGATCGTCTGGTACCGAAGGAGGTCCTGGAGCCGGAAGTCCAGCCCTTTCTCCCGGGCCCGGCTGAGCAGGGCGATGGTGCGGATCGAGTCGCCGCCCAGCAGGAAGTAGTTCTCGTCGGTGCCCACCCGCTCATGGCCGAGCACCTCGCTCCAGACCTGGACGAGGATCTCCTCCGCCCGGTTGGCCGAGGCCGTGACCGGCACGTCGGCCGCGCGGGACGGGGAGGGCAGCCGGCGCCTGTCGACCTTGCCGTTGACGGTGAGCGGGAAGTGGTCGAGCACCACGAAGGCCGCCGGAACCATATGGGGAGGCAGCGCGTCGAGGAGGTGGTCCCGCAGTTCCGCCGCGTCCAGGTCGGTCCGCTCGGACACGACGTGGGCCACGAGCCGCGGGCCGCCGTCCGGGCCGTCGTCGACGGCCGACACCAGGGCCTCCCGTACGTTCGGATGCCCGACGAGTGCCGCCTCCACCTCTCCCGGCTCGATCCGGAAGCCCCGGATCTTCATCTGGTCGTCGGCCCGGCCGCAGTACTCCAGCTCCCCTCCGGGAAGCCGCCGGACCAGGTCGCCGGTGCGATAGGCCCGGCCGCCGGGCAGCGTGACGAAGCGGGCCGCGGTCAGCTCCGGGCGCCCGAGGTAGCCCCGGGCGAGTCCGGCACCACGCACGTACAGTTCGCCGGTGACCCCGTCGGGCACGGGGCGGCCCCGGTGGTCGAGGACGTCCAGCGCGAGGTCCGGGATGGCGACGCCGATGACGCTGCCGGTGCCCTCCTCGGCGTCCCGCGGTGAGATCGGCCGGTAGGTGACATGGACGGTCGTCTCGGTGATGCCGTACATGTTCACCAGGCGCGGTCCGTCGGGATGCCGTGCGAACCACGGGCGCAGCGTTCGCGGCTCCAGCGCTTCGCCGCCGAACACCACGTACCTGAGGGCCGGTACGGCGACGTCCGCTCGGTCCTCCTCGCGCATCAGCACGGCGAACGCCGACGGAGTCTGGTTGAGGACGGTGACGCCTTCGGCGCCCAGGAGCCGCAGGAACGCACCGGGGTCCCGGCTGGTCTCGAAGGGGACGACGATCAGTCGGCCGCCGTGGGCCAGCGCACCCCACAGCTCCCACACCGAGAAGTCGAAGGCGTAGGAGTGGAACAGCGTCCAGACGTCTTCGGGCCCGAACCCGAACCAGTGCCGGGTCGAGGTGAACAGCCGGGCGACATTGCGGTGCGGGACGAGGGTGCCCTTGGGCTCTCCCGTGGAACCGGAGGTGTGGATGACGTACGCCAGGTCGTCCGGGTGGACCCGGTGGTCCGGTGCCTCGGCCGGGTGCGCGGCGATGACGGCCGCGTCGTCCCGGAGCGAGACCACGGCGCCGGTGAAGCCGTCCAGCCAGGCGCCCGGCCGCCCGTCGACCAGTACATGGGTCAGCGCGGTGTCCCGCACGATGAAGGACAGCCGGGCCTGCGGGTACGCCGGGTCCAGCGGGACGTAGGCGCCGCCGGCCTTCTGGATGCCCAGGATCGCCACGACCAGGTCCGAGGACCGTTCTGCGCTCAGGCCGACCAGGACCTCGCGGCCCACGCCGAGCTGCCGCAGGTGCCGGGCGAGCCGGTTGGAGCGCCGGTCGAGCTCGGCGTAGGTGAGCTGTTCCCCGCCGTGGCGGACCGCGACGGCGTCGGGCCGGTCTGCGGCATGACGGGCGAACCGGTCGAGGACGGTCTCCTCGCTCGCCTCCGGCGCCGTGTGGGCGGTGGGCCCGGCGGTGGGCACCGCGAGGGTGTGCACCGGATGGCCCGGGCTCCGTACGACCTCGGTGAGGAGCTGGACGTAGTGCCGGGCGAACTGCTCGGTCAGCCAGTCGGGCCAGGCGGCGTCGAAGCGGGCCTCCCCGTCCGGCGTGACGGTCAGCCGCAGCGCATGGGGGTGCGGCGCGGGGGTGTCCTCGCGGGTGAGGACGACCCCGTCCGGCAGCTCCCGCACGCCGGTGTGCGTCGCGCGCAGCTCGAAGGCGACGGGGAGCGGCGGCTGTTCGTCCGGCCAGCCGGCCCCGGCGTCGCGAGGGGCCAGGCGCCGCAGCCGTCCGAGTACGGTGCGGAAGTCCGGGTCCCCGGTCAGGTCCGCGTGGACGGCCGAGGGAGTGGTGAACGGGCCGACGGTGGAGGCGAACGCGGTCCCGCGCTCGTCGCGGGCCGTGGCGAGGAGGACGTCGTCGGTGTCCGTGTACAGGGCGACCAGCAGGGCCAGCAGGGCGGTCAGCCCGTCCCCGAGGTCGGCGCCGGCCGCCGCGCACAGGTCGCGCAGACCCGTGACGGCCTCCGCCGGGAAGCGCAACCGGTGGGTGGCGGCCCGGTCGGGAAGGACGCCCGGAAGCCGCGGCGGTGCCAGGTCCTCGGCGTCCGCGTACGCGGCGACGGGGCCGTCCGCGACGGCCGCGGCGTACTCGGTGAACTGCGGTGCGGGCGAGGCGGCCGGCTGGGTCGCCTGCGGTCCGTCCTCCGCCTGCCAGGCGGCCAGGATTTCGTCGAGGAGAAGGTCCAGGGACCGTTCGTCGGCGACCATGCGATGCAGGGTCAGCGTCAGCCGCAGACCGGTGCGGCCGGCGGGTTCCACGGCGGCCCGCAGCAGCGGTCCCCGCTCCGGGTCGAAGGCGGCGTCCGGCTCCGCCCACAACGACGGCGGTTCGCCGTGCACCGACTGCACCAAAGTGGTGCCCTCGAAGGCGAAGCGGGTGCGCAGCGCGTCGTGGCGCCGTACGCACCCGGCCACGGCGGACCGCAGCCGCGCGGTGTCGGTGGTGCCCTCGAAGGTGACGGTCAAGCGCAGCTCGTGGGCCGTGTGGTCCGGCGTCAGCTCATGGGCGAGGTAGAGCTGCTGCTGGTGCGGTGTGGCCGCGACGGCGGTCTGCGGCAGGACGGCCATCGGTGCCTGCGCCTGGCCCGTCTGATGGGTGCTCACTGATCGTCGACCCTTCGTCGTCACGGGTGTCGCTGCTGGGATCGTTCGGTCCGTCGGCGCCATTCGCCCAGCGCCCGGGCACGGGCGGCTCCCCGGGCGGGTGTCCGGTCCGGGCGGGCGTCCGGGGTGTCCACGTCGCCCGGGCCGCCCGGTGGGTCGAGCCGCCGGGCCAGGCCACGGACGGTGGTGTGACGGAAGAGCTCGGCGGCGGTCAGCTCCGGATACCGGTCTGCCAGCAGAACGAGCACCCGCAGGAGTCCGGCGGAAGTGCCGCCCAGGTCGAAGAAGGTGGTGTCCAGGTCGGCGACCGGGGCGCCGAGGACGCGTTCCCAGGCCCCGCGAACGGCGTCGAGGGCCTGCCCGGCGGGCTCCGCGTCGGGCGGGCCGGACCGGGACGACAGCGCCTGCACCGCCCAGCCGCCCGCGGTGGCCCGGTCCATCTTGCCGTTGGGCAGCTGGGGGAGTTCCCCGACGAGCAGCCACACGGCGGGCACCATCGCGGGTACGAGAGAGGCGGCCGCGTACCGCCGTATCTCCTCAGCCTGCTCCGGTGGCGCCGGCACGGGCCCGCCCGGGCCCGGGGTGCCGCTCTCGGGAACGAGACACGCGGTGACCGTGGCGCCGTCGGGGGCTACGGCCACAAGGGCGTCGCGGACCGCGGGATGGGCGCGCAGCACGCTCTCGATCTCGGCGAGTTCGATCCGTTGGCCGAGGATCTTCACCTGGCCGTCGGCACGGCCGAGGAACCGCAGGCCGTGCTCGGGGTCGAGGACCGCGAGATCGCCGGTGTCGTACCCGGCGCGGCCGTCGTACTCCCGGAACCGGTCGGCGGTGAGATCGGGCCGCCGCCAGTAGCCGGAGCCGACGCCCGCTCCGAGGATCAGCAGACGACCGGGCATGCCGGGTGGCAGCGGCCGATCGTGGGGATCGGCCACCAGGCATTCCTCGCCCGCCAGGGGGTGGCCGATGTGCACGGGTACGTGCGGCCGTACCCGCCACACCGTCGACCACACCGTGGTCTCGGTCGGGCCGTAGCAGTTGAGCACCTCGCCGGGGACCAGCGCGTCCAGCCGGTCGGCCAGGTCGCGCGGCAGCTGTTCCCCGCCCACCAGCAGGGTGCCGAGCCGGCCCAGCAGACGGCGCCCGTCCGGGTCGTCGGCCAGGATCCGCGCCACCGTGGGGGTGCACTGGTAGAGGGCGCCTGTGGGTACGTCCTGACCGGCGATCTCGCGGTGCGAGGTCAGCAGGACGGCGCGGCCGGCGGTGAGCGGCCAGTACAGCTCCAGTGCGCTGATGTCGAAGGAGACGCTGGTGGCCGCGACGGTGACCGCGGGCGGGCCGGACAACTCCCGGTCGAAGGCGGCGAAGAGCGCGGACAGGTTCTCGTGGCGGACGATCACGCCCTTGGGCCTGCCGGTCGACCCGGACGTGTAGATGACGTAGGCGGGGTCCTCGGGGCGGATCCGCGGCCATTGCGCGGGTTCCGGGGCCGCCGCGTCCGGTGCGAGGACCACCGTGCCCGCGGCCGCCCCGGAGCCGGTGCCGGGTACCGGGGTGCCGATGATCGCGGACGGCCGGGCGTCCTCGATCATCAGCCGGAGCCGGCCGGCGGGGTAGTCGGGGTCGAGCGGCACATAGGCGGCGCCCGCCCGCCAGACCGCGAGCAGTGCCGCCAGCAGATCGGGGCCTCGTTCCAGCCGCACGGCCACCCGGTCACCGGGCCGTACCCCCGCCTCGATCAGGGCGGCGGCCAGTTTCCGGACCCGGTGGTCCAGTTCGGCGTAGCCGACCTGTGCGCCGTCGTGCACGACCGCGGTCGCCTCCGGGGTGCGCCGGGCGTGCTCGGTGACGTGGTCTGGTACGGCCGTGAGGGTTTTCGGGGGCGGTTGGGCGTCGGCCTTCGCAGCGGTTGCGGGACCGCTCTCCCCGGCGCCGGCTTGCGGTCCGCTGTCGCCGGTCAGCCGCAGCCGGGTGAGCGGGACGGCCGGTTCGGCGGTGAGGGCGGAGAGGGCGCGTAACAGGTGCTCGCCGAAGAGTTCGGCGGCACGGGTGGGCAGTTGGGCGCGGTCGTGTTCGACGCTCAGGTGGGCGCCGCCGTCGGGGGCCCGGTGCAGGGTCACCGCGAGCGGGTACTCGCCGGCCGCCACGGAGGGTGGGGTGAGCTGCCAGACCAGGCCGCTCGCGGTGAGCTGGGCGGGGGCGGACGCCTGGGTGCAGATGATCCCGGTCAGGGGTTTGCGTCCCGGGCTGCGCTCGGCCCGGCTCACCCGCAGGATGTCCTCCACGGGCAGCTCGACGTGGTCGAGCGCGTCGAAGAGGGCGTCGGCGGCGAGGTCGCACACGGACGCGGTGTCGGCCCCGGCCAGCCGGAGGCGGACCGGCAGGGTGTTCTGGAGACAGCCGATGACGTCCTGGTCAGTCTTCGTGCGGGTGGTGGCGACGGTGGCGAGGACGACGTCGTCGCTGCCGCTGTACCAGCCGGTCACCACCGCTGATGCGGCGAGGACCTGGGCGAACGCGGTCGCCCCTGTCTCCCGGGCGCGCCGGTGCATCGCCGCGCTCAGCTCCGCCGGGACGCGCAGGGCCACCGTGGCGTGGCCGGGCGGTTCGTCGGACGCGATCCGGGGCAGTGCGGTGTGGGCGGGGCAGCCGTCGAGTTCCCGGGACCAGAAGGCCTCCAGTGCCGCCACGCGGTCGGCGTCCGGCGCCGGTCTGCGGTCGTCGGCCCTCCGCAGCGGTGTGCCGGCGTAGGCGTCGGCGAGCAGCCGCAGCAGGACGGCGGCCGATTCCTCGTCGAACACCGCGTGGTGGATCCCCACCAGGCAGTGGGCGCCGTCCCCGGTGACGACGACACGGACCCGGCACAGCGGCCCCTGCCCGTGGACGAACGGGGCGCCGATCTCGGCCATGCGCGCCGTCAGCGCCGTGTCGTCCGCGGACCGTTCGGTCGCGATGTCGACGTCGGCGGCGGGGTGCAGGCGCCGCAACAGGCCGTCGGCAGTGGGGTGCAGGGACGTCCGCAGCGCCGGCTGGGCGGCGACGACCGTCCGGACGGCCGCCGTCAACCGGTCGGGGTCGACCTGGCCGTCGACGCGGATGTGGTGGACGAGGGTCGCCCGGCCGCCCTGTTGGTCGAGCAGGAAGAATCGCGTCTGCTCGGCGCCGGCCGGACCGATCGCATTCTCTGGATCTGCATCGTCAGACATTCGGAGAGCCCCCGCCTCAAATCCGTGCGATGAAATAACAGAGCCACGCTAGGAAGATCCTTTTCCGGTGTCAAGGAAGAAGTCGGATTGACCGTTCCCGGGGCGCACCGGCGGATTTCCGCGTGTAACGGGACATCAGCGATGTGACGTGCGTCACGTTGATCATCGATTGGTGGCTCTGTAGCGTGGCCTGGGTATTCAATCTGTAGGTCCTTGAGATCGCGGGCAGTTGAGGCGGCGACCCGGCGCCGGGCGCCTGGCTGGCCCAGGAAATTACCCGCCATGTACGCAGGTGGCGAAGAATTCGGACCAATGGAATTCGGGGGACTGTTCAGTGGAGTCGAATTCATATCCAACCGGTGTCTCCACCAGTGAGGCCGCGGGTCTGGTGGAGAGTCTTTGGAGTGAGATTCTGGGGCCCGGCGCCGATACCGGCACCGGATTTCTGGAGAACGGTGGCGATTCATTCCGTGCGGTCCTGCTGACCACCCGTCTGTACGAACTGACGGGGCGTGAGATCGAGTACCTCGACGTGCTCGAGGCGGACGGAGCCGGGGCGATCGCCCGTCTGCTCACCACCGACACCCCGGGGAGCTGACCCATGGGCTGGGAACTGGCGCCCAACCAGATCGACCTCTACACCGCCGACCACGCCACCGACGACCCCGCCACATATCTCGTGAACGCGGTCTACCGGATCACCGGTCCCGTCGACTCGGACCGGCTCGCCCGGAGACTGGAGCGACTCTCCGCCGCGCACCCCGTGCTCGTCGCCCGGGTGGTCCAGGACGGAACCTCCTGGTTACTCGAGGAGACGCCCGACCGCCCGCAACTGCTGTGCGTCACACTCGACACCGACCCGGACGGCACGGCGGCCCGGCAACGGGTGCACGACGAACTGCGGGTACCGCTGGACCTGGCCGAGGGCCCGCTGCTGCGGGTCATCCTGCTCCGGTACCGGCCGGACACCGCCGATCTGCTGCTCGTGGCGCACCACCTGGTCGTCGACGGGCACTCCCTGGCACTGATCGCCCGCCTGCTGCTGACCGACGAGCCCGGCACCTCCGGTCCCGCCTTCGCCGACTGGGCCGCGACCGCCCGCGACCGGCAGGCCGCCCGCACCGCCGACGCGGCCGCGATCCGTGCCGAACTCGCCGCCGCGGACAGCGCGCCCTCCCTCGACTGGGCCGCGCCGGACGGCCCCCCGCCCCGGGACGAGCCCACCGGCGGAGTCGCCGAGGCCCTCGTCCCCGCCGCGCTGCACGAGGGCATCCGGCAGCTGGGCGCCGACCTCGGCGTCACAGCCCACTCGGTGGTGCTGGCCGCCGCGGGGTTCGTCATCGGCCGCAACTCCGGCTGCTCCCGGCCGGTCGTCGGTACCACCGTCTCCCGCCGCCCGGCCGCCCACGCCACCACGGTCGGGTACTTCAACACCACCACGCCGGTGCCCATCGGGCTCGACGACGAGATCACCGTTTCGGACTTCCTGCGCGCCGTGCACCGGCGCGGAATGCGGGCGTACCGCGACTCGGACGTGCCCCTGTCTGCCGTCTGGCCATCCTCCGGGGGCCCCACACCACAGGTGGTGCTGGCCGCGATCGACGCCCTGCCGCACCTCACCGACGGCGAGCTGACCGCCGAACCGCAGCAGGACCAGGGACTCGGCACGGCCCACTTCCCGCTCACGATAGGCCTCTACCAGCAGCCCGGCCGGCAGGGCGGGGTCCGGATGCTGCTGCGGCACCAGCGCGCCCTGGTCGACGACTCGGCCGCCGCCCTCTTCTTCCGACAACTGCTCTACGTGCTCGGTGAGTTCACGAGGACTCCGGATCGGCTGCTCGGCGCCGTGGACACCCTGCCCGGCCCGGAGGTGCTCGCAGGGCTGGACACCGGGCGCGGCGCGCCGCTCGACGTGCCCGCACCCACCCTGACCGAGCTGTTCGAACAGCAGGCCGCCACCGTCGCCGACAGAACCGCCGTCGTCTGCGGCGCCGACCGCCTCACCTACCGCGAACTCGACGAGCGCTCCAGGGCCCTGGCCGTCGCGCTCGGCGAGGCCGGGGTGCAGCCCGGCGACCGGGTCGGCGTCTGCCTGGACCGCGGCACCGGCCAGGTGACGGCCGTCCTCGCCGTGCTGCGCGCCGGAGCGGCCTATGTGCCCCTCGACCCGGACTATCCGCCGCAGCGCCTCGCCTTCGTCGTCGAGGACACCGGCCTGCGCACCGTCATCACCCGGGAGGGACTGCTGTCCGGGACGCAGGGGTTGCGCCTGGTCCCGGTGGACGCCGAGCCCGAGGACCCGGACCGGCCGCTGCCCTCCCCGACCCCCGACACCACGGCCTACGTGATCCACACCTCGGGGTCCACCGGCCGGCCCAAGGGCGTTCTGGTGAGTCACCGCAACGTGGCCGCCCTGCTGGCCGCCACGAAGCAGGAGTACGCACCCGGACCGGACGACGTCTGGTCGTACTTCCATTCCCTGGCCTTCGACTTCTCCGTCTGGGAGATCTGGGGCTGCCTGCTGAGCGGCGGCCGGCTCGTCGTCGTCCCCTACGACGTCTCGCGTGACGCCGAGGCGTTCCACGCCCTGCTGCGTGCCGAGGGCGTGACCGTCCTCAACCAGACGCCGTCCGCGTTCGCCCAGCTCGTGAACACCCGGGCCTTCCACGACGGCGGCCTCGCGGTACGGCTGCTCATCTTCGGCGGCGAGGCCCTGGACCGCGGCATCCTGCTGCCCTGGATGGACCGCTATCCGCAGGACGTCTGCCGCGCCGTCAACATGTACGGGATCACGGAGACCACCGTCTTCTGCACCTGGCACACCGTCGACCACGCCGAGGCACGGCGCGGCAGCCGCTCCATCGGACGCCCCGTCCCCGGCTGGGACATCCACGTCCTGGACGGTCGCGGACGCCCGGTCCCCCCGGGCGTGCCCGGAGAGATCTACGTCGGTGGCGCCGGCGTCACCCAGGGATACCTGGACCGGCCGGAGCTGAACGCCGAGCGGTTCCTGGAAGGTCTGCCGGTCCTGCCCGGCCGGCGCCTCTACCGCAGCGGCGACCTGGGCCGCTTCCTGCCCGACGGCCGACTGGAGTACCTGGGCCGGCTCGACGAACAGGTCAAGATCCGCGGACACCGCATCGAGCCCGGCGAGATCCGGCACTCCCTGCTGGAGGACCCGCGCGTGCGGGCCGCCGCCTGTGTGGTGCGCACCCCCGGCGGACCGGAGACCGCGCGGGTGGACGCCTATGTCGTCACCGACCGTCCCGACGCGCTGGACGACATCCGCCACCGGCTCGCCGACCGGCTCCCCGGCCATGCGCTGCCCGCCACCCTCACCCAGGTGCCCGAGCTGCCCCTGACCCCGAACGGCAAGCTGGACACCGCCCGGCTGCCCGACCCCGCGCCGGCCGTGGCCACCGCCGGCCGGGACGCGGGGCCGGCGGAACCCGACGGGCCCTGGTCGGCCATGGCCGCGACCTGGCAGGAGGTCCTGGGCGTGCCCGTCGGCGCGGACGACAACTTCTTCGACCTCGGCGGCACATCGGTGCAGGCGGTCCTGCTCATCAGCGCCCTGCGCGAGGCGGACTTCCCCGACGTTCGCCTGCGGGACGTCTTCCGCAACTCCACCCCCAGGCGGCTGGCCGCCGCGCTCGACCAGCGCCCGGCGCAGTCATGACCCGACGAGTCCGGGCCGGGGGAATGGACCGTCCTCGACCCGGTCGTCCGTTCCCGGCCTGGTCGCACGCACCTGAAGGAGCACCGGCATGACTGAGTCGGACCGCCCTGACAACGCCGTGGCCGTCGTCGGACTGGCGCTGCGGGTCCCCGGGGCGTCGGACCCCGGTACGTTCTGGGCGAACATCCTCGCGGGCCGGGTCTCCCTGCCCGCCGCCCGGGAGGACCGCGTGAACCCGGCCGACGGGCCGCTGATCGCGGGCCAGATCGACCGCTACGAACACTTCGACGCCGAACTGTTCGGCATGACGCACGCCCAGGCGGCGACCACCGACCCGCAGCACCGCGTGCTCACCGAACTGACGTGGGAGGCCCTGGAGGACGCCGGGCTCGACACCGAGCGGGAGGACGGCCGGGTCGGTGTCTTCGTCGGCTGCGGACCCGACGACTACCTGCACCATCACGTGCTGCGCAACGACCGCGTGGTGCGCTCCCAGGGCCCCGAGCAGATCCTGTTCGGCAACTCCCGCGACTACCTCGCCACGGCCCTGTCGTACCGGCTCGGCCTGACCGGCCCCAGCATGACGGTGCAGACGGCGTGCTCGACCTCCCTGGTCGCCGTCCATCAGGCCGTGCGCAGCCTGCTGACCTACGAGTGCGACATCGCCGTCGCGGGCGGTGTGACCGTCTTCCCCGTCGAGCGGCCCGAGTACCGGTGGTCCGAGGGCGGCATCTACGCGCCGGACGGCCGCTGCCGTGCCTTCACCAGGGGCAGCGGCGGAACCGTTCCGTCCGGCGGGGCCGGAGTGGTGGTGCTGCGGCGATCCGCCGACCTGCCGGACCGGGGCCGGGCAGCCCGGGCCCACATCGTGGGCAGCGCCGTCAACAACGACGGCGCCGACCGGATGGCCATGTCCGCGCCGAGCCCGCGCGGGCAGGCCGAGGTGATCCGGGAGGCCCTGGAGGTCGCCGGACTCGCCGCCGAGGACATCGGCTACGTCGAGGCCCACGGCACCGGCACCGTCCTGGGCGACCAGGTCGAACTGGCCGCGCTCGCCGAGGTGTACGGCGCCGCGACGCCAGGCTGCGCCATCGGCGCGGTGAAGCCGAACGTCGGCCACACCGACAGCGCCGCCGGAGTGGTGGGGCTGATCAAGACGGTGCTGGCCCTCCAGCACGACACCCTGCCGCCGGTCCCCGCCCAGCCGGGCGACGGCCCGGACGCCGAGTTGGGCGCGGCCAGGTTCTTCGTCCCCCGCCAGGCCCGGCCGTGGAGCGGGACGGTGCCGAGTGGCGCCGCCGTCAGCTCCTTCGGGCTCGGCGGCACCAACGCGCACGTGATCCTCGCCCCGGGCGCCGCCGGACCCGCCACCGACGGCCCCCGGGCGGCCGGCGAGCCGGAAGCCGCCGACGGCCCCCGGGTGGCCGTGTTGACGGCCGCCACACCCCAGGCCCTGCGCGACCGCGCCCGGGACCTCGCCGGCTGGCTGGACGGACCCGGAGCGGACACCGGCCTCGGCGACGTTCTCGGCACCCTCTGGCACGGGCGGCGCCACCTGGCGCACCGGGCCGCGATCGCCCTGCCCGCGGAGCCCGGGCAGGCACACGCGGCACTGCGAAAGGGCCTGCGAGAGGTGGCCGAGGGCGCGGACGTGCCGCCCGCCGGGACCGAGCCCACCGTGGCCGTCCTGCTCCCCGGGCAGGGCGTGCGGCTGTCGGCGGCCGACGCACCGGCCGACCGGGACCCGGCGTTCGCGGCCGACCTGACCCGGTTGCAGGACGCCGTGCTGCGCGCTGGGGGGCCCGACCTGCGGGACTTCACGACCTGGGACGGCGACGATCCCCGGCTGCTGGACACCGCGGTCGTACAGCCGCTGCTGTTCACCCTGGGCCTGGCCCACCTGTGGTGGCTGGAGCGCAGGGGTGTGCGGCCCGACACCCTCCTCGGACACAGCATCGGCGAACTGACCGCCGCCGCGTACGCCGGAGTGTTCGACGTCGAGGACGCCGCGGCGGCCGTGGTCCGGCGCGGGGCGCTGATGGGCGAGGCCCCGCCCGGAGCGATGCTCGCCGTGCCGATCGAGGAGGCGGCCGCACGCGTGATCGTCGCCGGGCTCCCCGCCGACCTGTGCGGCGTCAACGGCCCCGACGACGTCGTCCTCGGCGGCGATCCCGCCACCGTGGCCGAAATCGAACGGCGGTGCGCCGAGCGCGGGCTCGCCACCACCCGGCTCGCCACCTCCCACGCCTTCCACACCCGCTCGATGGAAGAGGCCGCCGCCTCTTTCGAGGAGTTCCTGCGCACGCTGCGGCTGTCCGCACCGCGCACCAGGGTGATCTCCAACGTCTCCGGCGCGGAGCTGACACCCGAACAGGCCACCGACCCCGGCTACTGGGCGGCACAGCTCCGCGGGACGGTACGGCTGGCCGACGCCGTCCGCACCCTGCTCGCCGGTCCCTGCGACGTGGTCGTCGGTGTGGGCGGCAGCCGGTCGCTCACCAACCCGGTGCGCCGCGCGGCCCGCGCCCTGGCCACGGCACGGCCGCCCCGGATCGTCGACATGCTCGGCGGCTCCGGCCAGGACGTGACGCTCGCCCGCCACACCGCCCTGGGCCGGCTGTGGGCGGTCGGCTGCGCCGTCGACCTCGCCCCACCCCACCCGGACCGGCCCGCCCCGCTGCCGCGCTACCCGTTCGCGGACACCCGGCACTGGATCGAGGCGCCCGGCACACCGTCCGACGACATGGCCGACGCCCCGCCCGGCGTCCAGGAGGCCGACGCTCCCGCCGGCGACGACCGGCCGGCCGTCCCCGCCGCGCAGCCGGCACCCGAGGTGAGCGACATCGCCGCCGTGATCACCGAGATCTGGCAGGAGGCCTTCGGCGGGGCGCCCCTCACTCCCGAGGACAACTTCTTCACCCTCGGCGGCACCTCGCTGCAGGCCGCGCAGCTCATCAGCGTCATCAACGACACACTGCTGCTCGCCCTGGTGCTCGGGGACCTGTACGAGCACTCCGACCTGGCCGCGTTCATCCGCCGGGCCGAGGAACTGGCCGGCGAACGCGACGACGAGGAACTCCTCCGGCTGCTCAACGAGATCGAGGAAGCGCCGTGACCGACCTGTCCCACCGTCTGGCCGCCCTCACCCCCGAACAGCGCAGGCTCCTCGGGCGCAGGCTGCAGAACCGCACGGCCCGCGAACCGGCCGGGGCCGCGGCCGCCGGCGTTCCCGAGCGGCAGAGTCTCTACTTCTTCGCGAGCGCCGACGCCGTCTCCGCACCGGAGTACTACCGCTTCGTCCTCGACGCGGCACGCCAGGCCGACACCGCCGGACTGCACGCCGTCTGGCTGCCGGAGCGCCACTTCGTCGACTTCGGCGGGCACTCGCCCAACCCGGCCGTCCTCGCCGCGGCCGTCGCCGTGCAGACCGAGCGGGTGCAGATCCGGGCCGGCAGCGTCGCCGCCCCCCTGCACCACCCGGCGCGCATCGCCGAGGACTGGTCCGTCGTCGACAACCTCAGCGGCGGGCGGGCCGGCATCTCCTTCGCCAGCGGCTGGCATCCCGACGACTTCGTCCTCGCCCGCACCGACTACGCACAGCGGCGCGAGACCACCCTGCGGATCATCGACCAGGTACGGGCCCACTGGCGGGGTGAGAAAGTGAGCCACCCCACGACCGCGGGCGGCACCGCCGCCGTCCGCACCGGCCCCGCGCCCGTACGACGCGACATGCCCGTCTGGCTCACCTCGGCGGGCAGCTCCGCGACCTTCGCATCGGCCGCCCGCGCCGGGCTGGGCGTGATGACCGCGCTGCTCGGCCAGACGATGCCTCAGCTGCGGGAGAACATCGCCCACTACCGCGAGGAGTGGCGCCGCGCCGGCCACCCGGGGGACGGCGACGTGGTGGTCATGGTGCACGCCTATGTCAGCGAACGCGCCGACCTGGAGGACTTCCTGCGCCCCGCGATGCACGGCTACCTGAGGGCGTACCGGAGCCAGACCACCGCACCCGGCGAGGACGAGACGCTGCTGCTGGAGAGCGCCTACCTCAACTACCTCGCCGGCCCCTCCCTGCTGGGACCGGCCGCCAAGGCGGCCGCCGTCCTCGGACAGCTGCGGGAGGCGGGCGCCGACGAGGTCGGCTTCCTGGTCGACTTCGGTCTGCCCACCACCGAGGTGCTGGCCGCCCTGCCCGCCCTGTTCGCCTGTGTCCCCGCGGAGCGTGACCGATGACCGCAGCCGCCGACAAAGCCGCCCTCACGGCCCGGCTCGCCGGCCTCACCCCGCAGCAACGGGCCGCTCTGGCCGCACGGTTGTCCCGCAAGCGCCAGGGGCCTCCACCACTCGTGCAGCGGACCGGACCGCGCGACACCGCGCCCCTGGGCATGGACCAGGAACGCCTGTGGATCCTCGACCAGCTCTACCCCGGCACCGTCACCTACACGCTCGGCTTCGGACTGCGCTTCGTCGGGGAGTTCCACCGCGACGCGTTCGAGGAAGCCGTGTCCACCGTGGTGCGCCGGCACGAACTGCTGCGCAGCACCGTAGAGGTGGACGGCGCGCAGCCACGGCTGCGCCTGCACCCGGACCTCGGCGCGGACCTCGCCTTCGCCGACCTGTCGGGAGGTCCGGCCGAGGAGAAGGAGCTGCGCCGGAGAGAGTTCGTACGGCAACAGGTGCGGCGCCCCTTCGACCTGTCCCGGGATCCGGTGCTGCGCATCGGCGTGGCCGACCTCGGCGGCGGCGACCACCAGATCGTCCAGACCATGCCGCACTCCTTCACCGACCAGTGGTCGTACGTGCGGCTCAACCGCGAGCTGCTCGAGGCCTACCGGGCCCGGCTGGAGGGCCGTGAGCCCGAACTGCCGGTCCTGCCCGTGCAGTTCGGCGACTACGCGCAGTGGCAGCGCGCCTACTTCGAGACCGAGTACGGCGAACGCCACCGCGCGTTCTGGCGCGACTACCTCGCGGACGCACCGGACGTGCCCCTGCTGCCGTACGACCACCCGGTCGAGACCGGCGACCGGCTCGGCCGCCAGCACAACTTCGTGCTGGACAAGGGCATCGCCGCCGCGTTCATCAGCCGCGCCAAGGCCGCCCGCACCACCGTCGCCAACGCCATGGCGGCCGCGTACGCGGCCCTGCTGTACGAGGAGAGCGGCGAGCGCGACATCCTGATCGGGGTGCCCAGCGTGACCCGCGGCCAGGCCGCCGTGCAGGATCTGGTCGGCTTCCTGCTCACCAACGTGCCGCTGCGGATCCGGCTGCCCGAGAACCCCACCCCGAACGACTTCCTGGCCGCGACCCATGCGGCGGGCGCGTCCGTCGCGGCCCACCACGAGACGCCGTTCGGGGAGATCGTCCGGGCTGCCGCCCCCGAGCGGACCGCGCACGGCTACCCGCTGCTGCGCACCATGCTGGTCCACCTGGACCTGGCCGAGACGGTCTCCTACGAGGTGCCCGGCGCCACCGTCTACGCCAACGCCGTGCCCGAGGGCATCTCCTCGATGGACGTCACCGTTGCCTGGTGGCACCTCGGCGACCTGGTCTACGGCCGGTTCGAGTACCGCACCGCCCTGTTCGAGCCGGAGACCGTGGACCGGCTCGCCCGGCGGCTGCTGCAACTGGTCGAGCTCTTCGCCACCTCCCCGGACACCCCGCTCGTGAGCCCCGCCGCCCGGGCCCGTGAATCCGTCGCCGCCGCCTGGCGCGAGGCGCTCGACCGGGACACCGCCGGACCGGACGACGCCTTCGCCGCGAGCGGAGGCACCCCGCTGCTGTCCGCACGGCTGGCCCGGCTGCTGCGCGGCGCGGGCTTCGACGCCGGGCCCCGGGACATCGGGTCCGGCACCACGCCCGCCGAACTGACCACACGGCTCCTGGCGCGCGGGAACCCGCTGCGGCCGGGCACCCCGCCGGACACCGCGGTACCCGGTCTGGTCGGGGTCTCGGAGGACTACCTGGAGCGCCTCTTCGCCGACGCGAGCGGCGCCCCGGTCCGCGAGGTCTCGCCCCCCACCCGTCAGGAGGACACCCCATGACCACTGCGGCGGAACCCGGGCGAGCGGCGCCACGCCGCCGGCCGCTGTTCGTACTGCTGCTGGCGCACTACCTGTCGTCGTTCGGCAACGCCATCACGGTGATCACCGTCCCGCTGTACGTCCTCCACGCCACCGGCAGCTCCGTCT
This sequence comes from Streptomyces sp. LUP30, assembly GCF_001746365.1. Classification (GTDB taxonomy): domain Bacteria; phylum Actinomycetota; class Actinomycetes; order Streptomycetales; family Streptomycetaceae; genus Streptomyces. Next base: position 113,772 of record NZ_MJAJ01000002.1, on the reverse strand, counting down.
CCACCGGACTGGCCGGCTTCGCCAACACCCTTCCGCTGATCTTCGCCGGCGCCGTCGGCGGGGTCTGGATCGACCGCGTCGGCGGCAAACGGATGAGCGTGCTGTGCGACGTCGTCGCGGGCGTCTCCATCGGACTGGTCCCGCTGCTCGACGACACCGTGGGGCTGCCGCTGCCCGTCCTGATGGGACTGCTCTTCGGCCGCAGCCTGGGCTCCACGCCGACCGGCGCCGCACGGCAGAGTCTGATCAAACCGCTCGCGGAGCAGGGCGGGGTCCGGCTGGCGAGCGCGAACGCCTGGATGCAGGGCGCTCCCAGGCTCGGCCTGCTGGTCGGCGCACCGCTGGCCGGCCTGCTGGTCGCCGTGTCCGGACCGGTGACCGGCATGTACGTCGACTCCGCCTCCTTCATGCTCTCTGCCCTGCTCGTCGCGGTCGGTGTGCCCCACGGCCCCGGTCACACCTCCGCCGGGCAGCCCCGGGAGGGATTCCTGCGGCAGCTCGCCGAGGGCGCCAAACTGGTCCGCGGGATACCCGTGGTCGGCGCCATGACGGCGTTCGTCTTCGTCACCAACTTCCTCGACGACGCCTTCAACCCGGTCATCCTGCCCGTCTACTCGGACCAGGTGCTCGACAGCGGCCAGTACCTGGGCTGGCTGGTGGCCGCCTCCGGCTGCGGCGCCGTCGTCGGCACGTTCGGGTACGGTCCCGTCAGCGCCCGCTGGCTCACCAGCCGCCGCTGGACCCTGCTCGGCTGCTTCCTGGGCATCGGCGCCCTGCGACTGACCCTCGCGGGCATGCCGGGCGTGGTGCTGAGCATCGTGATCTCCTTCCTGCTCGGCCTGGCGGCCGGCCCGCTCAACCCGGCGCTGTCCACGGTGATGCTGGAGAAGGTCCCGGCAGCCGTCTTCGGCCGGGTCTTCGCCCTCACCTCCGCCGTCGGGATGAGCGCCGCCCCGATCGGCATCCTGGTGGCCGGCTGGTCGATCCACGGCATCGGGCTGCGCGGAACCCTGCTGTGCTTCGGCGCCACCTACATCGTCCTGGTGCTCGTCTCGCTGCGCAGCCGCGCGCTGCGCGACATGGACGCCCCGCCGGCGCCGGCCGAGGAGTCCGCGGACACCGACAAGGAGATGGTCCGTGAGTGACGAGGCAACGGTCCGGGTGCAGCGGGCCTCCGCGCTGGAACGGCAGTTCTGGGTCGGCGAGCAGATCGCGCCGTCGGCCCGGGCCAACCGGGCCCTCGCCCTGATGCGCGCCGACGGTCCGGTCGAGCACGGGGCGCTGGCAACGGCGCTGAGCGCGGTCGCCGCCCGCCACGAGGCGCTGCGGACCGCGTTCGTCGTCGAGCGGGGAGAGTTGTGGCGCAAGGTGCTCCCTCCCCGGGAGGTCCCGCCCCCGCTGTACCTCCCCGCGGGAACCGGCGGTCACGACGCGACCGCCGCCCTGCTGGCGGACGACTCCCTCGACCTTGCCGCAGGGCGGCTGTTCCGGGCGGGCGTGGCATCCGACGACACGGGAGCCACGGTCTACCTGGCGGTGCATCACATCGCGTTCGACGGGATGTCCCAGGAGATCTTCGCCGCCGATCTGGCCCGCGCCTACGCCCTGGCCGTCACCGGCGAGGACCCCGTGCTGCCCGTCCGTGAACGGGCGGAGCCCGCCGCCCTGGCCCCCGATCAGCGCGCGGAACTCGCCACCCACTGGCGGACGATGCTGGACGGGGCGGCCGACCTGCCCCTCCCGGGTTCCGCCGCCGGCCCCGGACCCGGTCAGCGGCAGCTGGCCCAGGCCGAACTGACCGAGGAGAGCAGTGAGTTACCGGCTGCCATCTGGCAGGCGGTGCGTGCCCGAGCCCGGCACAGCGGCTGCTCGCCGTACGCGGTGCTGCTCGCGGCCCTCGGCCGGGCACTCGCCGAACTCACCGGCGGCGCCGGCTTCTGCGTCGGAACGCCGGTGGCCGCCCGGACGGCCGGCCAGAGCGACGAGATCGGCTATCTGACGAACACACTGCCCGTGCGCATGCCCGAACTGTCCGGGCCCGGAGCCGTCGAACGGGTCTGGGGAGCCCTGCGTGAGAGCGTCATCGGTTCCGCGCTGCCGTGCGACGAGATCATCCGTGCCGCCCGGACGGCCTCCGGCCGGCGGATGCCCGTCTACCAGGCGCTGTTCGCCTTCGAGAACTGGGAGCGTGCGGAACACGCCGCGGGCCCGGTGCGGATCCGCGCCCTCCCCGTCCCACCCGTCGGGGGACACGCGGAGATCCAGCTGCAGGTGACCGAGCTGCCCGCCGGCACCCTGCACTGCGTCGCCCAGGCCCCGCTCAGCAGCCCCTGGCAGGGCCGGTCGGCCGCCCTGCTGCGCGCCTTCGACGACGAGCTCCGTCTCCTGTGTGCCGACGCCGCCACCCGACCCCCCGGCCAGGAGAACACCGTATGACCACCTCAGTGATGTGCCTGCCCTACGCGGGCGCGGGTGCGGGCGTCTACCGCCCCTGGCAGCTCCAGGAGTCCGCCGTACTTCGCGCCGTACCGATCCAGGTCCCCGGGCGGGAGCGGGAGTTCGGCAAGCCGTTCTACCGTGACTTCTCCGAGGCCGCCGCCGGAACCGCGCGGCGCATCCGGGAAGCCGCCGCGGACGGGCGGCCGTTCATCGTCTTCGGGCACAGCTTCGGTGCTCTGCTCGCCTTCGAGGCCGTCCGGCACCTGGTCGGCACCGGCGGCCCGCTGCCCCGGCACCTGGTGGTCAGCGGCTCCGTCAGCCCCTCCCACCGGCAGGCCGAGCGGCTCGACGGTGACGACGAGGAGGTCGTCGCGCGGGCCAGGGCCGTCGCGTGCCGGGACATACCGGAGTACGCCGACCCCCGGCTCCGGGAGATCCTGCTGCCGGTCATGAGGGCGGACGTGAATCTGCTGGCCGGTTACCCGCCGCCCGCCCGTGATCCGCTTCCCGTGCCGATCACCGCGATCCGCGGCGACCAGGACCACCTCGTGCCCGAGACCGAGTGGCTGGACTGGAAGGCCTTCACCTCCGTCGGCTTCGACGCCGTCGAGTTCGCCGGGGGCCACATGTACGTGACGGACTGGTGGCCGGAGCTGTGGAAGACGCTGGAGCAACTCGTGTGAACACCCCCCGAGAGCGAGGTGTGCGCACGCCCGGTCGCCCAAGGCGTGCCGACTCCCCGTGACCGGGCGGACGCCCCGTGCTCGAGGTGCGGGTTCCGGCCCCAGTCCGGCTGCCACCGCCCGCCGTCCCCTCGCCGTACGGCCCGGAAACCGCGAAGAACAGGACGTGTCCGATGGAACCCGCCACTCTCGTCGACCTTTTCGCCGCCAGCGCCGAACGCCATCCCGAGCGCATCGCGCTGGACGTGCGGGACACCGCGCTCACCTACCGGCAACTGGACGCCGCGGCAGCCCGGATGGCCGCCGTCATGGCCCGGCGACTGCCGGACCGCCCGGCCAGGATCGGTCTGCTCGCGGCCCGCAGCCTCACCGCCTACACCGGCTATCTGGCCGCGCTCCGCCTCGGCGCGGCCGTCGTCCCGCTCAACCCCGCCTTCCCGGCCGGCCGGCTCCGCGCCGTCGCGGACATGACGGATCTGGACCTGATCGTGGTCGACGAGCACGCCACGGCACGGGCCGGTGAGCTGGCCGCTGCGGAGAGCGCCGGGACGGACGGCCGGAAGCTGCCTCCACTGGTCACCTTCACCGACGCCGACGTGGCCGGCGCAGGAGCGGACGGAGAGGAGGTGGAGTCGGCTCCCGTCGTACGGGTGTCACCGGAGGACGTCGCGTACATCCTCTACACCTCCGGTTCCACGGGCCGGCCCCGGGGTGTGCCGATCCGGCATGCGCACGTGGTGCCGACGCTGCGCTGGCTGGTCGAGTACAGCGCCGTCACACCCGAGGCCCGGGTCTCGCAGAACGTGGAGATCTCCTTCGACGCCGCGGTCCTCGAACTCTTCGCCGCCTGGACGGCCGGAGGCGCCCTCGTGGTGCCCCGGCCCCACGACGTCGTACGGCCGGCGCCCTACGTGAACGCCAAGCGGGTCACGCACTGGTTCTGCGTTCCGTCGGTGGGCGGCATCGCCGCCCGTACCGGAGCGCTGGCACCGGACTCGATGCCGTCGCTGAAGGTCGTCATGTTCGGTGGCGAGCGGCTGCTCGCCGAACAGGTCGAGCAGTGGGCTGCGGCGGCACCCGGGGCACGGCTGTGGAACCTGTACGGGCCGACCGAGGTCGCGATCGTCTGCTCGGGGCAGGACCTCGGCGGCAAGGGGTCGCTGCTCGCGGCGGGCTCCAACGGGACCCTGCCGATCGGCGAGGTGCCGCCGCACCTGGACCATGTGATCCTCGACGACCGGGGCGAGCCCGCCGAGACGGGTGAGCTGTGCGTCCGGGGCGTCCAGCGCTTCGACGGCTACCTCGATCCCGCCGACGACGTGTCCCGTTTCCTGGAGTGGAGCCCGGGCCGGGCAGCGGTGGTCCACGACGGCACGGCGCCGCTGACCCCGGACCACTGGTACCGCACTGGCGACCGGGTGCGCCGGGAGAACGGCGCCCTGGTGCACCTGGGCCGCCTCGACCACCAGGTCAAGCTGCGCGGCCACCGCATCGAGCTGGGCGAGGTCGACGCGGCCCTCGCCCGGCACCCCGCCGTGCGCGACGCGGTCGCGGTGGTCCAGGAACACGAGAGCGATGCCGAGTTGGTCGCCTACTACACGGGCGAGGCGATCTCGCAGGGCGACCTCACCGCGTTCCTGCGCGCCCGGCTGCCCGTCTACATGATCCCGAGGCGGTTCACGCATCTGCAGAAGCTGCCGCTGAACGCCAACGGCAAGGTGGACCGCACGGCCTTCGCAGCCGGGCCGTATTCCGCGGTGCAGGCCGGCTGAGACCCGGATTCCCGGGAGACATGGCATGACCGCAACCCCGTCACCCCTGCCCTGACCGGCGGCGGGGCATCGTACCGATGCCCCGCCGCCGGCGGTCGGCGTCAGGACAGGAAGCTCCCGTAGGGGCCGTTCAGGATCTGGTTCTTCTGGCTCTGGTCGAAGTGGGTGTTCGGGTAGTCGTAGAAGTCGGCGGACGTCGGTGTGCCGTCGGTCGAGGCCGAGTCCGGCAGACCGAGGGCGTGTCCGAGTTCGTGCACCATCCCGCCCGTACAGCCGAACTCGCCCTCAGCAGACGCTGACCAGTGGATCAGGCGTCGCTGCACTTTGTGGATCGGAGCACCGATCCCTGGGTGTCCTGATCGCCCTCACCATCGCGATCAAAGACATCCCGCGGATCACCGCCGGCGACTCGCCGGTCGCAGCGATCATGCACGATCAGCTCGGTCCGGTCATGGAGCGAGTGCTCCCGGCAGCGATCTCGTTCGCCTTCTCTTTGGAGCCGGGACGGTGGTGATGGCCGCGTGCTCGCGGATCGTCTTCGCGATGTCGTGCGATGCACGCTTGCCTGCCCACCAGCTGATGCGCCGGGTCAGCCCACGCACGCATACGCCGATCCCGGGGACGATCCTGATCTTCGTCATGGGAATCGTGTTGAGGGTCGCGTTGCCCGGTGCCGCACTGCTGAAGCTGATCACGGCATCGACGATCCTGCCGGCGCTCACCTACGGCCTGACGATCGTTCTCCACCTGGGGTGCGCCGAGGGCTGGATCGCAGGAAGGGCGCGTTCAACCTCGGCCCCTTCGAGCTGCCGGTCGCGATCCGCGCACTGGTGTGGTCGGTCATCTCGCTGTTCGCGTCACCGCCCTCATCCCGGAGGTCGAGCCGGAGCGGCTGTGGCAGCGGCTGCTGCAGAACCAGTGGGGAGCCGTCGTCGCGCACCCGGTGCGGCGGGAGACGGACGCGGTCATCTGCAGGCTGCGCTTCCGACCGTCCTGACCTGCGCCGACGGGACGGGCGTAAGAGACCCGTCAAGGGTGTGGGCGTCCCCGTATGAGGGGCGTCAACGGACGACCGAAACCGGCCACACAGGAGGTTTCCTCTAATCGTCCGTACTTTTCTCGAACCTCTTCTAGGAGTTCGCGATGGCCGATCTGGCCTTCGTCGTCATCACGATCGCGGTCTTCGCGCTGGTGGCCTTCGTCGCCAAGGGGGTGACCAAGCTGTGACCGCCGAGAACGTCGTCGGCCTGATAGTGGCCGTCTCCCTGTTGGGCTATCTCGTCCTCGCCCTGATCTTCCCGGAGAGGTTCTGACGATGACATCAGCTGCTACCGCAGCGGGTGACATGGGTCCCGTACTCGCCGGCGTGCTCCAGCTGCTCGCGCTCATGACGGCGCTGGCGCTCACCTACGTCCCCCTAGGCAACTACATGGCCAAGGTCTACTCCTCCGACAAGCACTGGCGTGCGGAGAAGTGGATCTACAAGGGCATCGGCGCCAACCCCGACGCCGGGATGCGCTGGCCGGCGTATCTGCGCGGCGTCCTCGCCTTCTCCGCCGTCAGCGTCCTGTTCCTCTACCTGCTCCAGCGTCTTCAGGGCCACCTGCCCGGCTCGCTCGGCTTCAAGGCGATCGAGCCGGACCAGGCGTTCAACACCGCCGCGTCCTTCGTCACCAACACCAACTGGCAGTCGTACTACGGCGAACAGGCCATGGGCCACGTCGTGCAGACGGCCGGGCTCGCCGTGCAGAACTTCGTCTCCGCGGCCGTCGGCATCGCGGTGGCGGTGGCCCTCGTCCGTGGGTTCGCGCGGTCCCGTACCGGCGAGCTGGGCAACTTCTGGTCGGACCTGGTGCGCGGAGTCACCCGCATTCTGCTCCCGCTCTCGGTCGTCGCCGCGATCGTTCTGGTGGCCTGCGGGGCGATCCAGAACTTCTCCGGCATCCACGAGGTCGGCCAGTTCATGGGCGGCCACCAGCAGTGGAACGGCGGGGCGGTCGCCTCGCAGGAGGCCATCAAGGAGGTCGGCACCAACGGCGGCGGCTACTTCAACGCCAACAGCGCCCACCCCTTCGAGAACCCCACCCCCTTCACCAACCTGTTCGAGATCTTCCTGCTGCTGGTGATCCCGTTCGCACTGACCCGCACATTCGGCGTCATGGTCGGCTCCGTCAGGCAGGGGTACGCGATCCTCGCGACGATGGCCACCGTCTGGGCCGGGTTCGTCGCCCTGATGATGTGGACCGAGTTCGCCCATCACGGCCCGGCGCTGCAACTGGCGGGCGGGGCGATGGAGGGCAAGGAGGTCCGCTTCGGGGTCGGCTCCTCGTCGATCTTCGCGGTGTCGACGACACTCACCTCGACCGGTGCGGTGGACTCCTTCCACTCCTCCTTCACCGGTCTCGGCGGCGGTATCACCATGCTGGGCATGATGCTGGGCGAGATCGCGCCGGGCGGCACCGGCTCCGGCCTCTACGGCATGCTGATCATGGCGGTCATCGCCGTGTTCATCGCGGGTCTGATGGTGGGCCGCACGCCCGAGTACCTGGGCAAGAAGATCGGCACCCGCGAGATCAAGCTGGCGGCCTGCTACATCCTGATCACCCCGGCGCTGGTGCTGGTCTTCACCGCGGCTGCGATGGCGCTGCCCACCCCGGGTAACTCCATGACCAACAGCGGGGCGCACGGGTTCTCCGAGATCCTCTACGCCTACACCTCCGCGTCCAACAACAACGGCTCGGCGTTCGCGGGTCTGAACGCGGACACCCAGTGGTTCAACAGCACCCTGGGCCTGGCGATGGTCCTGGGCCGGTTCCTCCCGATGGTGTTCGTCCTGGCGCTGGCCGGCTCGCTCGCCGAGCAGAAGCCGGTCCCCGTGACCGCGGGCACTCTGCGCACCGAGAAGCCGCTGTTCACCGGCCTGCTGGTGGGCGCGATCCTGATCATCACCGGTCTGACGTACTTCCCGGCGCTCGCGCTGGGCCCGCTCGCCGAGGGGCTGGCGTCATGACGACCCGTACAGAGAAGCAAGAGGACTCGATGTCCACAGCCACCCCGACCCGGGCGCCGCACAGCGACGTACCCACCGGGCACAAGGCCGCCGAGGGCCGTGTCGGAGCGGGCCTCTTCGATCCCCGGCAACTGCTCAAGTCGCTGCCGGACGCCTGCCGCAAGCTCGACCCTCGGGTGATGGTCAAGTCGCCCGTGATGTTCGTGGTGTGGATCGGCTCCGTGCTGACCACGGTGTTCTCCTTCAAGGACCCGGGCGACTGGTTCGGCTGGACCATCAGCGCCTGGCTGTGGCTGACCGTGGTCTTCGCCAACCTCGCGGAGGCGGTCGCCGAGGGCCGTGGCAAGGCGCAGGCCGACACCCTGCGCAAGGCCAAGACCGACACCGTGGCACGTCGGCTCCGCAAGGACGGTTCCGAGGAGGAGGCGCCGGGCGCCGAGTTGAAGATCGGCGACCTGGTCGTCTGTGAGGCCGGCGACGTCATCCCCGGCGACGGTGACGTCGTCGACGGCGTGGCCTCCGTGGACGAGTCGGCGATCACCGGCGAGTCGGCGCCCGTCATCCGGGAGTCCGGCGGCGACCGCAGCGCCGTCACCGGCGGCACGAAGGTCCTCTCCGACCGCATCGTCATCAAGATCACGACGAGGCCGGGCGAGACCTTCATCGACCGGATGATCAACCTGGTCGAGGGCGCGGCACGGCAGAAGACGCCCAACGAGATCGCCCTGAACATCCTGCTGGCTTCCCTCACCATCGTCTTCCTGCTCGCGGTGGCGACGCTGCCGCCGCTCGCGGACTACGCGGGCAGCCACCTCACGATGGTCGTGCTGGTGGCCCTGCTGGTCTGCCTCATCCCGACCACGATCGGCGCCCTGCTCTCCGCCATCGGCATCGCGGGCATGGACCGCCTGGTCCAGCGCAACGTCCTCGCCATGTCGGGGCGCGCCGTCGAGGCCGCCGGCGACGTCTCCACGCTGCTGCTCGACAAAACCGGCACCATCACGCTCGGCAACCGTCAGGCGTCCGAGTTCGTGCCGGTGACCGGTACGACCGAGGCCGAGGTCGCCGACGCCGCCCAACTGTCGTCGCTGGCCGACGAGACGCCCGAGGGCCGCTCCATCGTCGTCCTGGCCAAGGAGAAGTACGGCCTGCGCGAGCGTCAGCAGGGCGAGCTGGCCGGCGCCGAGTGGATCGCCTTCACCGCCCAGACCCGCATGTCGGGCGTGGACGTCGACGGACGCAGAATTCGCAAGGGCGCGGCCGGTTCGGTCATCGCCTGGGTGAAGGAGCGGGGCGGCGCCGTCGCCGAGGACGCCGACACCCTGGCCAACCGCATCTCGGAGGCGGGCGGGACCCCGCTGCTGGTCGCCGTCGAGGACGACAGGGGCCCCCGGATCCTGGGCGTCATCCACCTCAAGGACGTCGTCAAGGACGGCATGCGGGAGCGGTTCGACGAGCTGCGCCGGATGGGTATCAAGACCGTGATGATCACGGGTGACAACCCGCTGACGGCCAAGGCGATCGCCGAGGAGGCGGGTGTCGACGACTTCCTCGCGGAGGCCACCCCCGAGGACAAGATGGCGCTCATCAAGCGGGAGCAGGGGGGCGGCAAGCTGGTCGCGATGACCGGTGACGGCACCAACGACGCCCCCGCCCTCGCCCAGGCCGACGTCGGCGTCGCGATGAACACGGGCACGTCGGCCGCGAAGGAGGCCGGCAACATGGTCGACCTCGACTCCAACCCGACCAAGCTCATCGAGATCGTCGAGATCGGCAAGCAACTCCTCATCACCCGGGGCGCGCTCACGACGTTCTCCATCGCCAACGACGTCGCGAAGTACTTCGCGATCATCCCGGCGCTGTTCGCGGCGGTCTACCCGGGCCTGGACGAGCTCAACGTCATGGGCCTGTCCTCGCCGGACTCCGCGATCCTGTCCGCGGTCGTCTTCAACGCGCTGATCATCATCGCTCTGGTCCCGCTGTCCCTGAAGGGCGTGCAGTACCGGCCGGTCAGCGCCGACAGGATGCTCCGCCGCAACCTCACGATCTACGGCATCGGCGGTCTGATCGCCCCCTTCATCGGCATCAAGCTCATCGACATGCTCATCTCCCTCATCCCCGGGATCGGCTGAAGGCCATGAACAACTCCGTTACCAACACAGCCCGGTTGCTGGGAGCGGGCCTGCGCGCCCTGCTCGTACTGACGCTGGTGACCGGCTTCATCTACCCGCTGGTCCTCACCGGCATCGCCCAGGGGCTGTTCGGCGACAAGGCGAACGGCTCCGAGATCAAGGCGGACGGCAAGGTCGTCGGCTCAGCGCTCATCGGCCAGTCGTACAACCTGCCGCTGAAGAAGGGCCAGGAGACCCCTGCGCCCGACCTCAAGTGGTTCCAGGGCCGCCCACAGAACGGCCTCGGCAGCAACAGCGTCAACACGCAGTACTCGCTGATCCTGTCCGGCGCCACCAACCGCTCCGCGGACAACGGCGCCATCGACGGCAAGTGCACGGCGAAGGCCGAAAAGGGCACGCTCTGCGCCCAGGTCGTCTCCGCCGTGGCCGCCGTGATCAAGGACAACTCGACCGCGGACTTCAAGGTCGAGCGGGCCGGGATCCCCGCCGACGCGGTCACCTCCTCAGGCTCCGGCCTGGACCCGGACATCTCCCCTGACTACGCCGACCTCCAGGTCCACCGCGTCGCGGAGAAGAACCGCCTGACCGTCGCCCAGGTGCAGAAGCTCGTCGACGATCACACCCAGGGCCGCACCCTCGGCTTCATGGGCGAACCCCGGGTGAACGTCCTGGAGCTCAACGTCGCACTCAAGGACCTCGCGGCGAAGAGCTGATGGCCTCACGCGACCCATCGGGGAGTTGGCGGGCCGGGAGGCACCCTGGTTCCGTCAACTCCCGCGGTAAACAAGCCGGTTGCACCCGCGCTGCTGCCCTTGACCACGGCCCGAGGCATCACCGAGCCCGGCACGGGCTACCGCTTCGAAGGGTGAACATGGCCCGCGGCAAGCTCCGGATGCACCTCGGCGCGGAACCGGGCGCGGGCAAGACCTACGCCATGCTCTCCGAGGCGCACCGGCCTGGGGAGCGGGGCGCCGGCTGCGTGGTCGCCTTCGTGGATCACCACCACCGCCCACACACCGAGGTGATGCTGCACGGCCTGGAGCAGATCGCGCGCAGGGAGCTGGAGTACCGCGACAGCGTCCTCCCTGCCTGGCGGGTGGTCACCGGTACTGCCTCCGAGGCGAGTTCGGCTGAGCAAGCGGGACAGTGACAGGACTCAGGTGCTTGCGTCTCGTCCTGGGGGGAGGGCTCCCTCATACCGTAGGGCCGCAAGCGGAGACCCGGACAGCAGCGACCGGGAGCAACGATCCCGGGCACGGCGAAGGCCCGGACACCTGGTCCGGGCCTTGCTCTGTCGAAAGACGTCTAATGAGCCGAGTGCCGATAGGGGAGTCGCGGACCTTCTTCTGCTCGCGCTGTCCCCGGGAGCGGTTGGCGACCGGCCCCGGGTTGCGGAAGGGCGCCGGCACCCGCGTCCCGGAGACCGGAGCGCGTATGACGCGCCAGCGGTGCGCGGCCGGACAAGAACGTGGACCCTGACGACGACGGCCTGACCGGGGGTACGACTGTCGGGGGCCAGTTCGACGGAGTCGTTCACGCGGTCGGCAACGGCCCGGCGGTCCGGATGACGACAACCCGGGCTGCGGCGTTCGTCGGAGCCCGGGTTGTCGCCGAACGAGTCGGCCCGGGATCGCGCCCACCGGAGACGTCGCTGTTCCGCTACTCGGTGATACCGTATAGTGGTACTCGGTATCACGCAGTACTGGTAGGGCTGAGGAGCACCCGCGATGGACGACCTGACGGAGATGTTGAAGGGCACGCTCGAAGGGTGCGTGCTCGAAATCATCGGCAGCGAGGAAACCTACGGGTATGCCATCACTCGCCAGCTGAACGAACTCGGCTTCGCCGACGTCGTCGAGGGGACGGTCTACACGATCTTGCTGCGGCTGGAGAGGAACGGGCTCGTCCAAGTGACGAAACGGCCGTCCGGGGTCGGTCCACCGCGCAAGTTCTACGCCCTCAACGACGCCGGGCGCGAGCAACTCGCAACGTTCTGGGCGAAATGGCAGTACCTCTCATCACGCATCGACAGACTCAAGGAGGGCGGGAGATGAACTTCTGGGAGAAGGTCACAGGCAGCGATCTCACCAGGGATTGGAAGGCGTTCGGAGCCCGGGTCGAGGCTCTGCCGGACGACTACCGGGAGGTGTGGGACCAGATCGTCGCCCACCTCTTCCCCTACGGAGACTTCACCGGCCGCAACCTGACGGCGATCCTCGACTCCGCCCTGGGGCTGCTCGAAGTGTCGGCAGCGGACGGGCAGAGCGTCAGCGAGGTGCTCGGCGACGACATTCAGGGCTTCTGCACGGCGCTGGCCGGCGGAGCGGGGGCCCGGACTCATCGTGACCGGTGGCGCGAGCAGTTGAACAGGAACGTCGCAAGGAAATTGAGCCGGCTGGGAGGCTGACGTGAGCATCCAGGACATCATCGAAGGCAAGAAACAGTGGCGGGCGCACGTTGCCCGGGTCAAGGCACTCCCACCGGACTACCAGATCGTCTACAGGGAGATGCAGAAGTACCTGTTCAAGGTCGGACCGGTCAGCCTGTCCGACGGGCCGCTCCTCCCTGGAATCGTCGACTTCTTCGAGGAGGGCGTCGCCGCGGGCAAGGGGGTTTTGGAACTCATCGGCACCGACGTCGCCGCGTTCTGCGACGACCTGATCAAGGACTCTCCCACCTACGCGGACGCCTACCAGGAATCCATCGGCGGGGAACCCGGCGCGGCCAGGAAGTGACAGCCGCCGGACCGGTTTGCGACGGTGTCGGGTTCCACCACTCGGGTCGGCGCAGCGGCCGGTGACAGGGGCAGCTCGTCCGGACGGGCGTGCATGGTCCAGGCCCGGCCGACGGCCGGAAAGGGTTCGACCTGGGGCCGGAGAGGTCACGAGCCCCGGAGGGATCTGCCATGACGTCCCCGGGGGGCCCGGTTCGGGGGTGCACCGTGTCCAACGACGCTGCGGCCCCACAGCCGTGCGGTGCAGGCCGCCGCATGGCGTGACGCACCACGGAGTGTCCAGGCACTTGCGATCGACAGCAGATCTGCGCGTGCTTCGCGCGGCATCCAGGCGGTGATCCCGGTCCCGGCGGACCAGCGAGGCCACCGGCAGCGACGGGGAAGCCGGGGTGGCAGGCCATCAGCCTTCGACCGCGAGACGTACAAGCAGCGCAACACCGTCGAGCGATGCGTCAACCGCCTGAAGCAGGGGCGAGGCATCGCGGCCCGCTACGAGAACACCGCGACCGGCTTCTCAGACGCGACCGTTGCCCGGTTCAGAACCCCAGCAAAAGCCAAGACGCCAGTCCAGAAGGGCCGAACTCCCTGAAGCCCATGGCTCACTCACAACATGTCATGATCGGTGGCATGAGCACAGACACCGGACACTCGGCAATCGTCCACTGGAGGCGCAGCGTGTGGAACGGCGTCCGCTGTGAGCCCGTCCTGGTCACCCTGCGCCCTGACAGCCTGCACGTGCGGGACCGCTCCCTCGGCACCGTCGTACAAGCCGACCCCCGCGCCGTCACCGGCCGCCTCACCCGGCTCGGCACCCTCGTGCTGACCGTCGACGGACGGCGCTACGCCCTCGTCGGCCGCGGCGCCTCCCTGTCCCCTGCACCGAGCACCGACCAGCAGCAAGCTCTGGAGGACGCTGGACACAACTCACCCCCGCCAGGCGCGGCCGGCAGCGCAGTGGACCAGTTGCTCAACGGTGGCGCAGCTGCACGGATGCGCGACTGGTACACCCGACTGGCGGCGGCCGGAGCCCGGTTGCGCTGACCGGAAGACTTTCCCCGTGGGGTGCCTGCGGCCAGCGGTCCGCGCCCATGCGACGAGCCTGTTCTCGCGAGCCGACCGGAGCCGAATGCGGGCGGCAGATTCCGGGAGCCGTGCACAGGTGGGAACCTGCGCAGAGGGCAGAGCGCAGGGCGGGCCCGATCAGTTGGCCGACGTGGTCCGTGTCATCTCGGCTGCCTCGGTGATGGCGCGTTGTCTGAGATCGCCGAACAGCTGCATCGTGACGGCGGCCAGGACGTCGTCCCCGCCAACAGTCCGCCCGTCCGCGCGGCGGGTCGACAGCGCGAGGAGGGGGTCCTTGAGCAGCGGGGCCGGGGGTGGCTCGCCCGGCGCCACCAGACTGACCGATCCGAACCGCTTGACCCCGCCCTCGCGGGCGACCTTGGTCGCGTCCCGGGCCAGGGCCGTCAGGAACACGCTCGCGATTCCGTCCAGGTCGCGGACCATCGCCGGGACCGCCCTCACCCCCCGGCTCCCCAGTAGCCTTCTCACTCCGGCCTCGAACCGGTGGGCGCCGGCCACACCACCCGGTGTACGCGTCCCGCGGCGCTCACGAAGAGACACGAGCGCACCATCGGCGTTGCGCACCTCGCCCATCAGGCCGTGGAAGGTCGGGCTGTGCAGGTACCACGCCGTTCCCACCTCCACCTCGACGTTCCGGTCGATCGCCGAGATGAGGTCCCTGGGAGTCAGCCTCGTCCTGGCATGCTCGCCCGCCACGCTTCTCGCGCCGTCGATGATCTCCGTCAGCACGGTCCGCGTCACCGACGCGGCGGCCCACGCGGCCGGCCGGGAGACGTGCAGCGAGGCCACGTCCCGGAACACCGCTTTGACGAGCTGAGGTTTGAATGGCAGGTCGGTCACGTCGGAAGCGGTCTGCGGACCGCTGCGCTCGGTGCGTAGGAGTTGTGTGGTCATCGAAGAGTGGGCTTTCTGCTGTCGGAGGTGTCAGTGGCCCATGCTGCACTGGGCGGCGAGAGCACAGGGCTCTGTGGAGGGTGCCGAGCCGGCACGGGCCTGCCGGGCGGGGCCGCCAGCACACGGAGGTGCAGGCGACCCCGCCCGGATTCTCGGCGTTCCGGCGACCGGGCGTGTGGCAGGGGGTGCCACCCGGGCGAGGCGCTGTGGTGCGGCGCCGTGCCGGTCAGGCGACCTGGTGCCTGCCGACTTCCAGGAAGTGGCGCAGTGCTTCGGGTGTGTTGTCGTCGAGGGCGGCGTTGGCCGCCGCGCGCAGGGCCGGGCTGATGGACGGGTCGGCGAGGATGCGGGCGATGGCGACGCGGTCGTCCTCGGCCTGGGCGATGCGGTAGCCGGTCTCCAGCCAAGCGCGCATCGCGTCGGGGTCGTTGGTGTCCAGGAGGGCGTTGACCTCGGCGATGACGCGCCGACCGCTGTCGGGGTCGGCGAGCAGGCGCGTGATGGCGACCCGGTCGTCCTCGGCTTGGGCGATGCGGTAGCCGGTCTTCAGCCAGGCGCGCATCGCGTCGGGGTCGTTGGCGTCCAGGAGGGCGTTGGCTTCTCGTGTCACACGCCGGCCGCTGTCCGGGTCGGCGAGTATCCGGAATATGGCCACCCTCAGGTCGTCGGCGTCCGGCTCGTCGGCGGGCGAGGACGCCGCGGGAACTGTCACTGCGGTCGGTGCCGCTGTGGCGGCGAAGGACGGGGTGGCGAGCAGGAGGGCCGGGGCGAGGATGCCCGCGGCAATGACGGGCGCTAAGCGATGCAGTCGCAAGGGGAATGCTCCTCTTCGTTTGTTGCGGAGGTGAGTTGAGGACGCCTCAGGGCGTTCACTACGGTGATGGTGCCACCTGGGTCTGACAGTGGCAGTCGCGGCGCTGCGGTCCTGGTTCGGCTTGTCTGCCGGAACCGGTGCGGGCCGGGGGAGCCGGTCGTGCTGCTGCACGGCTTGACCGGTTATGCCGCCGCGGAAAAGGACACCCTCCGCCAGCTCCCCACCAGCTGGCCTCTCTGGAGCTGTCGTGATCATTTGCGACACGTTGCAGACGGAGTGGAGAAACCCTTGCGAGCCTTTCGGGTGCGGCTGCCTTCGGGTGCCGCTTACCGGACGGTGCTGGACGAGGAACTGGCGGTGGTACCGGCAGCGGATGCCTTCTTGCGGTACATGCGATTCGGCCTGGACCAGGCGGAGTTGACGACGCGTAACGTACGGCTCAAGACGCGATCCTGACGGGTGACCGCAGGCCCCCCGGCTGCCGCCACTCGCTGCTGACTTGCCCGCCAGGTCGTCGGTTGCGACTCGATGCACCCGAGCGGTGGATACCCCGCACCGGTATGGTGAACTGGGCGACCGCGGCGGCGCGCGGAAAAGCCAGGAAGGAAGGGGACGGCACGTGGGCAGCGGACATGCGGGCAGGCGGGACATCGCCCGGCTGCTGGCCGTGTGCGCGGTGCTCTTCGGCCTGTTCCTCATGCACGGCTCCCCGGCGAGTGCCGCCGAGGGCTGCCACGGCTCCATGCCCGCACCCGCGTCGATGCCCGCCGGCCACCATGCCTCCCCGATGACCACGGCTCACGCGCCCGCCACGCATCAGCCGGGCCCGGCCCTCCGGGCCGCCGGGGGTGCCGGGATGTCCGGGGTGCTGTGTGTGGCGACCCCGTCCCACGAGCGGATCCCCTTGCCGACGCCCGGCCTCCTTGCCGTGGCCGGCGTCACGGTTGCGGCCGTATGGACGCCGGCCCGGCTGCGGGCCGTGGGCGGGAGCGGTCTGCGCGGGCCTCCGGCCGGCGGACGAGATCATCTGCTTCAGGCGTGCATCGCGCGGACGTGACAGGCACCCGCCGAGGCCCGGCCACCGGCCGGGACCGGCACCGTGCCCTGCCCTCTCCGCGCGCCACCGGTGTGGTGCGCCCACCCGGAAAGATCCCAGCTCCGATGACCTCTTCCCGTCTCATCGCGCGCCGCCGCGCGATCGCCGCGGCCGGCGCCGTAACGGCTCTCGCACTGACCCTGGCCGCCTGCGGCTCCTCCGACGACTCCTCGTCCATGCCGGGCATGGACCACGGCGGCAAGTCCTCCGCACCGTCCTCGTCCAGCGCGTCGCCTTCGATGGGCGACATGCCCGGCATGGCCATGGACCACATGGCCTCCGGCAACGGCCTGTCCGACAGCCAGGACGCCTACCGCCTCACCTCGAAGGACACCACGCTGCCGTCCGGCAAACAGGCCGCGTACCGGTTCACGGTGACTGGCCCGGACGACAAGCCGGTCACCGATTTCGCCCTCGACCAGACCAAGCGGATGCACTTCTACGCGATCCGCTCCGACCTGACCGGATTCCAGCACGTCCACCCGACCATGGCCGCCGACGGCACCTGGAGTGCGCCCCTGTCCTCCCTCGCTCCGGGCTCCTGGCACATGTTCGCCTCCTTCACCCCGAACACCGGCAAGGGCAAGGGCACGGACTTCGTGCTCTCGCGCACCGTCACGGTGCCCGGTGACGCGGTGAAGGCTCCGCTGCCCGCACCGGCCACCAGCACGCAGGTCGACGGGTACACCGTCACCGTCAAGGGCGACCCCATGGCAGGCATGGCACATCCGCTGACCGCCTCGATCGTCGAAGACGGAAAGCCCGTCACCGACCTTGAGCCCTACCTGGACACCTACGCCCACCTGACCGCCTTCCACGAAGGCGACGCCGCGTTCGCCCACCTCCACCCGACCACCGAGGTGACCGGCGACCACGGCGGCCCGGACCTGTCCTTCCACGCCGAGCTGCCCACCTCCGGCAACTGGCGGCTGTTCCTGCAGTTCCAGACCGGTGGCAAGCTCCACACCGCAGCCCTGACCCTGCGCGTCGGCTGAACCCCGGCGGGGCGCCGCCGACACGGCGGTGCCCCGCACCCCGTCCCGACCGACGCGCAACCAAAGAGGAAGCGTGTCCGTGGGTGGCGGGCCCCGTCCTGCCGGAGGAAGGCTTCACAGATGGATGCCGTACTGCACGCACTGTCGATTGCCGGGTCGATGACCTGGGAGATCACCTGGGCCCTGATTCTGGGCTTCGCCCTGTCCGCGGTCGTTCAGGCCGTGATCCGCAAGTCCACCGTGGTCTCGCTCCTGGGCGATGACCGGCCCCGCACGCTCGCGATCGCCGCCGGCCTGGGCGCGGCGTCCTCGTCCTGCTCGTACGCGGCGGTCGCGCTGGCCCGCTCGCTGTTCCGCAAGGGCGCGAACTTCACCGCCGCTATGGCCTTCGAGATCGCCTCCACCAACCTGGTCGTCGAGCTCGGCGTGATCCTGGCCCTGCTGATGGGCTGGCAGTTCACCGCCGCCGAATTCGTCGGCGGCCCGATCATGATCATCGTGCTGGCGCTGCTGTTCCGGATCTTCCTGCGTGACAAACTCCTGCGCACCGCACGCGAGCAGGCTGAACACGGGCTGGCCGGGTCGATGGAGGGCCACGCCGCGATGGACATGTCCGTAGCAGGCGAGGGCTCCTTCGTCCGACGCCTGTTCTCCCGCGAGGGTTTCACCTCGACCTCGCACGTCTTCGTCATGGAGTGGGCGGCGATCCTGCGTGACCTGGTCGTCGGCCTGCTCATCGCCGGCGCCATCGCCGCCTGGGTTCCCGATTCCTTCTGGCGCACCTTCTTCTTCGACGGCCACCCGCTCGCCGCCAAGCTGTGGGGCCCGATCGTCGGCCCGCTGGTGGCGATCGCCTCGTTCGTGTGCTCCATCGGCAACGTGCCGCTGGCGGTGGTGCTGTGGAAGGGCGGCATCAGCTTCGGCGGCGTCGTGGCGTTCATCTTCGCCGACCTGCTGATCCTGCCGATCCTCAACATCTACCGGAAGTACTACGGCGCCAAGACGGCCGCCTTCCTGCTCGGCACCTTCTACCTCGCGATGGTCATCGCCGGGTACATCGTCGAACTCGCCTTCGGAGGGCTCGGCCTGATCCCCGACCAGGCCGACGCGAAGATCCCCATGGAGGGCGTGAGCTGGAACTACACCACCTGGCTAAACATCGTCTTCCTCCTCCTGGCCGCGGTGCTCCTGGTGCGCTTCTGGCGCACCGGCGGCCTGTCCATGCTCAGCATGATGGGCGGCTCACCCGACACCGGCCACGTGCAGCACGGGCACCCAACCGGGGACACGCACGGCGGGCACCATCACTGAAGCGCGGGCCTCCACCCGCGGGTGGAGGGCCAGCTCTCCCCACGGTCCGAACCGTGAACCGCTATCGACATGCTGGAGTAGCTGGCGACGAGACACAGCCGACCGCCCCCACTGCCTGGCCGGAGCCCGACTGAGACGCCCTGTGTCGCTCCTCCGGTCCCACATCGGATCAGACCGGCTCGGGCTGCGGGTCGCGTCGCGGTTCTGGCACATGGGCCGGGACGGCCCTCAGCTCGGACAGCCAGGTGATCCGTGCATAGCCGTAGACCGTTGAGGCCAGTGCCAGCATGAGCAGCGGGCCGAAGACCCACGGATGGGCGGCCATGTCCGTCGACAGATAGCGGTAGGACGCCAAGAGGGCGCTGAAGACCGCCGCGCCGTAGACGACGAACTGCTTGGCCGACCGATTCCAGCCGCGGTCGAGCGAGCGCAGCGCCATGTCGATGGTGAGGGTGAACACCACACCGGCGATGATGTCCGCGCCGTAGTGGTAGCCGAAGCCCAGGGTTGCGCCCAGCGTGGCGATGAGCCAGAACGCGCCTGCGAACCGCAACACCCACGGGCCCTTGAGGGCATGGATGAAGATCGCGGTGGCCCATGCGATGTGCAGACTGGGCATGCAGTTGCGCGGGGTGATCTCGTCGAAACGCATCGGTTGCGGAGTGCCGACCGGCGGCGGCGTGTTGGGCCACAAATTGGCCGCGGCCCAATGGCCTCCGTCGGCGCCGAAGGCGAAAATGGGTCCGACCACAGGGAAGATCATGTAGATCGCGGGTCCCAGCAGACCGATGACCAGGAAGGTGCGCACCAGATGGTGGCCCGGGAAGCGGCGCTCGACCGCTACATGGCGCAGTTGGTAAAGCGCCACCGCGACCGCCGCCACCGGGAGCTGGATGTAGACCCATTCGAGAATGTGGTCGCCGACCGTGCCGGTGGCCGCGACGATCCGGCCCGCCACCCACGACGGGTTACCCAAGGCGTGATCGGCGGTGGCCACGTACTGGTCCAATACCGTCGGGCGGGTCTTCGACGTGATCAGCAGCCAGGTGTAGCCGCTCTTGCGGCCGGTCACCAGGAGCAGGGCCAGTCCCACGCCCTTGAGCAGCAAGGCACGGTCCCGGCCGGTTCGGCGCGTGACGGCGATGACACCGCAGGCCAACGTCACCCACAATGCGCCGTTGCCGAACATCATCTCGGCGCCGACAGCCCGTCGCACGAGCCAGAAGATGACGTCGATGCCGACCGCCGCGCCGAGCGCGATGAACCGCTGGCGCCAGGTGAGCACCACCATCATCAACGCCATGCTGGCGTACAGCACGGTCCCCGATCTGGGGGCGAAGATCACCTCTCGCGCCTGGTCGGTGATCGGCCCCCGTTCGCCGTATCGACGCGAGGCGATCTCCAGTGCGATGAGGAATCCGAGGCCCACCACGGTCACGGCGGCCCGCAGCATGCAGCGTGGTTGCCGCCATGGAACCGCCCGAAGGGCGGCGCCTATTCGCGAGAAACCTCGCATTATCGTAGATATCAAGTCTTCAGCCGATTTGTTATATTTCAATATAATTGTCGTGAGCTCGAATATGTTAGCGGAGTGGACGGCTTCGCCGATCGCCGGTATGTCGAATGCAAGCCTCACCCGCGCTGTCCGCGGTCAGGGTCGTAGCAACACGCCTCCACCGACGGGGGCGGCTGCCGCCCGGGGACGGCCTGACACCGGACCGGCAGCCATCGCCCTGCCGGCGGACTTCTTGCAGGCCGGTCGTGGCGGGATCGTGATTCTGGTCGGAGGGGCGCCCACGCGCGGAACCCGGGTTTCGTGGGTTCCATCGGCGAGGCGCCGGGTGGCCGGCCGCTGTGGTGTCCCTCAGCCTCAAGGCGCCGATCCCATCGGCCGCCGCCGACGCCTACGGAAATCGGGCGTATGCGCCACGGGTGACGGTCCCCTCGTTCGGCCGGTCAGGCCCCTTCCGTGCCGCCAGACTTCTCGCAGGAAATGCCCCGTTGAGGGCTGCTTCGAGACGGGGTGGGTGTGACGGAGCGCGGTAACGCCGACTGTGCCGTTCCGGGTGATACGAGGCTGGGTGCGACGGACGACGGCGTCCACTATGCACGCGCGGAACCGGCGGACCCACGGCCGGTCGGGCCACAGCGTGGCCGCGAGCAGCGGCTGGACGACACCCCGGCGCGTGTGGTGCCGCGGCACGTGGCCTGCGTGATGGACGGAAACGGTCGTTGGGCGCAGAAGCGTTCGCTTCCCCGGACGGCGGGCCACCGGGCCGCGGAGACCACCGTCATCGACATCATCGAGGCTGCCCGGACGGCTGGGGTGCAGTGGCTGAGTCTGTATGCCTTCTCCACCGAGAACTGGAACCGTCCCCGCACCGAGGTCGACTACCTGATGAGCCTGGTGCGCCAGGTGGTGCGCAAGCACGCGCCACTGCTGCTCGCCCGCGGCATCCGCTGCCGTTTCCTCGGGGCCGCAGACCCACGCATCCCCCGTGAACTGACCCAGGACCTCGACGATCTGGCGACGCTGACCGCCGACAACCGGGGAATGACGCTCACCGTCGCCTTCGACCACGGCGGACGCCGGGACATCGTCGAGGCCGCCAAGTCGCTGATCCGTAACGGCACGTCCGCCGACGATGTCACCGAACGGCTCTTCGCGGACCACCTGCCGTTCCCCGACACCCCCGACGTCGATCTCGTCATCCGCACCTCCGGCGAGCAGCGCATTTCCAACTTCATGCTCTGGCAAGTCGCCTATGCCGAATGGGTCTTCCCCGAGGCGCTCTGGCCGGACTTCCGGGCCCCTGACTTCCTGACCTGTCTGCGCACCTACCGGCGCCGTGACCGCCGCTTCGGCGGCGTGCCGCCCCAGACGAACGGAGACCCGTCATGACGACTGGGACCACGAAATCGGCCCCTCTTTTCGGTGCGGAGCCGCAGTTCAGCGCCTTCTTCGACGACCCGCGGTGGGCGCTGGCCGTAATCCGCGCCACCGTGCTGGAGGCCGCACACCCACAGATCGGCGCCGCCCTCGCCGACAACTCCACGTTCGTTGCCCACCCATGGCGTCGGCTGCGCAACACCTTCCTCAGCATGCGGCGTATGTTCGACGCCGACCCAGCGGTACGCGAGCGGGAGGCCGCCCGTCTCAACAGGCTGCACGCCCGCCTGAGCGGCTCCGACTCCCGCGGCCGCGCCTACGACGCCAGGGACCGGGCGACCCGCGCCTGGGTGATCGCGACCCTCTACGATAGCGCCGTCACCATGTGCCGACTGAGCGGTCAGCCACTCGACCAGAACACCATGGAGGGCATGTACGCCAAGTACCGCGGGTTCCTCGCCGCGCTCGACGGCGACGCCGGGGAACTCCCCGAGGACCTGAACGACTTCTGGCGGTACTTCGACAGGGTCGTCGAGGACGAACTGGAGAACACCGAGGCAGCCCGCATCATTCTCTACCGGCTCTTCGACCACCTGCCCGCCCCGGCACTGCTCGACGGCGCGCCGACACTGTGGGCGGCCGGCCGGGCTGTCGTCGGTCCGCTCCTCGGCGCGATCACCGTCGCCTCGCTCCCCGAGCCCTACCGGCGCAAGGCCGGCCTGCCCAAGATGCCCGGCGCCCCGACCCTCATGCAGGGCGCTTACCTCGCCGCCGGGCTCACCCGTTTCCTCCCGGAGGGCTGGATCAATGTCGAAACCATCATCGAGACCCTCTCCCTCCCGCCCGACAGCGGCGACCCCCGCGCCCGAACCGTGACCGCGTTGCGCGCTCGTATGAAGCAGGCATCGGCTCTGCTCCGCCTCCTCACCCCACTGAGCGGTGTCGCCATGCCCGACCCGGTCCCGACCGTCTCTGCGGCATCGGAAGAGGGCCGGCGCTCGGCGGATGAGTTCTTCCGCCAGGTGCTGGACCAGACCGGCGACGGCCACCTCGACTGGCCCGACCTCGCCGCGATGGCCCGTGAACTGGCCACCCGCCTTGACCTGGACGAACCCGAAGAGAGCCGTCTCTACGACGCCTTCGCCGCCTGGTGGCGCGAACTCCAGGCCGCCCTCGACACCGACGGCGACGGCCGTGTCAGCGCGGACGAGTACGCGGCCGCCGTGCCCTCCCTCGCCGGTCCCGCGCTCATCCGCGTGGCCGAGGTGCTCTTCGACGCCACCGACAAGGACAACAGCGGAACCATCGACGCGGACGAACACCGAGCGCTCTTCCGCACTGCCTTCCACCGCGACCTCACCACTGCCGGCGGCGCCTATGACCGCAGCGCGTTCGTGGGCGACTTCCTTTCCTTCATGTCAGGCCGCCGCAGTAACTCGCCATACGATCCGCTTCTCGCCGACGCCTAACGAACGTGTGCATGGTGGACCTTCCGGTCGGATATGTCGGTGACCTCGGGGGCGGCCACCTCGAACCCGTCCACGCTCAGCTGCTCGGCGGTGGCCTGCTCACTGTGGGCGGCGAGCAGCAGGGTGCGGCCGGTTACCGTCCGAGCGGGCGAGCCTGCGTCCAGCGGAATCCCGAGCGCCTCGATGCCGCCCGCGACCGTTGCCCGCGCGTGGGCGCGCCAAGCCTGGACGACCTCCTCGGGCACCTGCGTATCGGCTGGCGAGTCATCACGGTTCCTTTCGAGGAGGGACGCCACGGTCCTCGCCCCCGGGGTGTGTGGTGGCTGGCCGTAGCGAGCAGGGGAGTGGCAGGGCCCTTCGGGGGAGGGCTACGAGCCGTTCGCCTCAACGTCGAAGCGGGCCCGGACCGCGGGGTCCTCGAGCGGACGCAGCCGGGGCCGGTGTGCACGGACATGTCCCGTTCCTGAGGCGTCGGCACAACATGACTCACGCTGGAATCCGCCGCGCAGGAAGCAGGGCATGGCCCCCTGAAGTGTTGGCGACTCCTTCGCAGTCATGCACACCGACTCAGTCGTCGGCGGCGGCGAGGAGAGCGGGTAGACGTGGTCGGCCTTGTACGGCACGTCCCCGAACTGGTCGCCCACCCACACAGGACGCACGGCCTCCTCCCGCGGGACCGGATGAGCGGGGTAGGCGGGTCATCACGACTCCGGCGAGCGGGGGGACGCCGGGGCTGCGGGGCGCGCGGTCAAACGATGCAGCCCCCTGCGGTCGTAGTACAGAACCATGGTGAACCCGAACAACAGGGCGAGGGCGCCACCGATGGCGATCATGACCCAGCCGCGCGTCAAGCCGGCGTCGGCTCGGGCATCGAAGTAGAGGATGGCCCGTATGCCGTCGCTCAGTTGCCGCATCGGTTCGAACAGCGCCAGGAAGCGATAGAAGCCCGGCACGGCATGGAGGGGAATGGTCGCCCCGGAGGACGGCAGAGCCAGGGCGATGAACACGAACATGGAGACAACTTGGCCGATCCCGCCGAAGGCGGCGTTGATGGCCTGCACTCCCAGGCCCACGGCCAGGCTCGCGCAGTAGGAGAAGATCCACAGCAGGGGCAGATGCGAGGCGTCCATGCCCAGGATCCCGACTGCGGCGATCATGAGCAGGCTAGTGGTGAGCACGAGGATGCCCGCGGTCATGAGCATCTTCAGCAGCAGTGTCTGTGTGCGGCTGATGGGCACGGTGGGGCGTCGGGTGTGCCAGGGCCCGATCTCGTTGTCGGTGTATCCCAGGCCCGCGTCGACGCCGTTGTTGATGATGTTTCCGCCGACGAATCCGGTCAGCACCAGCAGCAACGTGAAGTAGAAGGCGCTCAGGCCGAGGCCGCTGTGGCTTCCGATGGGATGGCCCACCTTGGTGGTCACGGTGACGGGGTCGCCTAGGAGCGATTGACTCGTGGTGTTGGTTCCCTGCTCGGCAGCCTGGGCCGCCAGTTGCCGGCCGATCGTCAGAGACGCCTGATGAGCCGCGCGCTGGGTGATCTGGCTGGCGAGGGAGGAGCCCAGGCTGCCCAGCCCTGGGTTGGTCAGAACGGTCAGGGCAGGCCGCTTGGTGGCCTGAGTGGTTGTCAGTGCCGCGACCGAGCTGGTGAAGTCGCTCCCGATCACCAGAGCGCCGTAGATCTTGCCCGACGCAAGTTGGTCCTGCATCTGACTCAGGCTGAGCTGACGCCAATCGACGGTGTCCGGTGGGGTTGCCGCAGCGACCGACCGGCTCACCTGCGCGCCTAAGGTCTGCTGCTGTCCTGGCAGCGGCGGCCCTTGGTCAGAGTTGACGAGCGCAATGGGGAGGTGACGCAGGTTGCCGTTCGGGTTGAGGATGCCGCCCATGTAGAGCAGCGTCAGGCACAGTGCCACCAGTGCGGACAAGATGGTCGGTACCAGCCAGAGCTTTCCGTGCCGCACCACGACGACAGCGCGTGCAAGTGAAGGCTGCTTCCCGGAATCCTTGGAGGTCATGAAACTCCCATGGGGGCGGGGTCCTGCGCTGTCGGGATGACACCCGCTTGTGCATCAGCGGCGCCATTACGTGGTGTGCAGGGGGGCCTTGAAGGATTTGCGGGGCACCGGCCCCGCGAAGGGGAGGGCCGAAGACATCGTCTTCGACTTGTCCCCAGTGGGATGCCGTTCTGCTCTGACATCGACACGGGTGCCCTTCTCCGCGGGGGTCACCTGAAACTGCCAGGCACCCGGGACGAGGGGCATCGAATCACGAGCAGTAACGGTGACCAGCTTCGTCGAAGGGGATTCGGTCACGTCCGCCCATCACCCCGCTCGTGGCCCTGGAAGTATTCGGCAGGGGGGAAGCCGATCTTCGACGCGCGACGGACCGAACTTCGTCAGAACCCGCATTACCTCGTCCGGGCCCATCGAGGAGTTCACGTGGAAGTGCGGGGACGGCATGACCAACTCCCTGATTCATGTGCAATGCGTTGACCTCGGTGGACCGGAGCAAGCTCACTGACCTGGACACTCCACCTCTCAGAATGCATCGCCGCCCGGCACTGCGCACCAGCTGGCCTTGGCCCGCCAAACGCCGGGCCACAGCGATTGCCGCGGCAGGGTGAGCAGCCACCGACGTCCGGGCTTGCGGTCTGGGCGGGCAATCCGACCCGTTCCCATATCGTCAGGACGGCTGGATGCTGCAACCGCGGCACCAGCACGCTCCGGCGACGTGTGGACGTGGGTCAGGAGGCTGTAGAGCCGGAACCCTATTCGTGAGGGATCTTCGAGCGGTAGAGCAAATTCCTGAAATTCATAGGCTGTGACTGGCCTCTGATGAGACGGGGGCGCCGGGCGCGCAGCCCGAATCGGATTGAGCTCCGTGAGGAGCAGAGGGGCGGTTGTCCGGGATCGGCCAGGGGTCTTGCGAGGCGGTCGCGCCAAGCAGGTCATTGTCGCAGCGGACGATCGTCTCCAGCTCGGCGATAGTCTCGTCCCGCTGTCTATCGCCCCCGGTAGGTGCGGTGTCGCGCGGGGCTCGGACTGCCTGGCGTCGGACACCGACTACGGCTGCGTCGTCATTGATGTGTCCCCTCGATGTGCCTGCGCACCCTGTCCCACCTCGGCGTCGACCTTCGCCTTGGCGTCGGACCGATCTTCACGGTCGCCGCCATGGCCCCGCCACGTCCCCCCGTCAAGATGCTGATGAGCCCGGCCGGACCTCACATGGTCTGGCGGCCGGCGGCGTCTGGGCGGCCGGCGAGCACGAGGGCCGCGTTGATCCGCCTGCCCGCCGCTCGCGGTGAACGTAAAGCTCTGAGGCACCGCCATCACGATTTCCAGGTCGTGATGACCGACCCGTTGCCCCCTGGCAGTTCGTCTCGTGCGCCGCGTGGTGCGGGTCCGGTCCGTGTGACCACGGTCGAGTAGCGTGGATGGGACAGGTGCGGTCTGCGGTGGGGCGACGGAACCGGCGGAAGGAGGCGGGTGGTGGAGTTGGAGTGGCGTGAATTCGCCGAGGCTATGGCCGAGCTCGCGCGGAACCTGCTCGCGCAGGACTCGGTGCAAGGGACGCTGGACGAGATCGCCGCGTCGGCCGTGAGACTGGTCGACGGCTGTGACGCGGCCGGGATCCTGGCGGTGCGCAAGGGAAGGTCCGTCACCCTGGCTTCATGCGGAGGCATGGTCAAAGAGTCCGACCGTCTCCAGGGGGAACTGGCCGAAGGACCGTGCTTCGATCTCGCCCGCCGGGCCGCGGACGGGGAGCGCGTATTCCGGATCGAGGACATGACACGGCCCCAGCGTGCCTGGCCGCGGTTCGCCGACGCTGCCGCCAAGCTGGGGATCGGCAGCATGACCGGCGTACTGCTGTACACCCACGACCAGGACTTCGGCGCCCTGAATCTGTACGCCCGCCGACCAGGGACGTTCGGCAAGGACATTGAGACGGCCGGTTGGCTGCTGGCCTCCCACGCCGCAGTCGCCCTGGCCGACGCTCACGCGGTCGACCAGCTCGAGGAGGCCATGAAGTCCCGGCACGCCATCGGCGAGGCCATGGGGATCCTCAGGGAACGCCACCACCTGAGCGAAGAGGAGGCGTTCAACGTGCTGCGCCGAATTTCCCAGCACCACAACGTCAAACTGCGCGACATCGCCCAGATGGTCCGAGACGAACGCACCGATCAATCGTGATCTCCGCTAGGAGCTGCCTCTTTGGAGCTCGGTGGCGTGACAGGACCGTCCGGGAGCCGGACCTGACCTGACACATCCGCCCGATGAGGTCCCGCCCACCGCACGCCTCCCTGACAAGGCTGCTTGCACCGCCCCTATAATCGACCGGCCGCGGAACGACGACGGGTGGAGGGCGGCGCGATGCCTGGTCAGGTGACCGCAGTGAGCCGTAACGAGGGGTATTCGTTCAGCAAGCCCAATCGCGATTCCGTCAGGCTGCTCACGGGGCTCGGAGTGGAAGGAGACGTTCACGCAGGTGAGACGATCCGCCACCAGTTCCGCATGGCCTACGAGCCGAACCTGCCCAACCTGCGCCAGGTCCACCTGATGCACGAGGAACTCTTCGACGAACTCGCGCTCAAGGGCTTCAGGGTCTCTGCGGGCCAACTCGGCGAGAACATCACCACGCGCGGGGTGGACCTGTTGGGCCTGCCCACCGGCGCCCTGCTCCACCTCGGGGAGCAGGCGGTGCTTGAGGTGACCGGACTGCGCAACCCGTGCTCGAAGATCAACGACTTCCGCAAGGGGCTGCTCGGGGAGGTCTTCGCCATAGACCCCCTGTCCGGCGAGTTCACGTTCAAGTGTGGCGTCATGGCGGTGGTCCGCCGTGGAGGGACCGTCCGCCCAGACGATTCCATCCAGGTCGAGCACCCGCCACCCCCTCACCGCCCACTGGAACGGGTCTAGGTTCTTGTTCTGTGGTCACCGGCGTGCCCAGATGAGGACGCCGGCGAGGTGGAGTGCGGCCCGGTAGGCGATGGCGAGTGCATCGCAGGGAGTGTCAGCGGGCAGTGCGATGCTGACCGTCGACAACTCCGCTCGCGGTGATCAATAGGGGCCGATGCCTGGTGAGGCTACGACACCGGGAGCATGGCCGACAGGGAGCCTGCCCTCCGCGAGCGGGCCCGCCACGCCTCGGGGGTGAACTTCCAGATCATGGTGGCGACCACGACGCTGACCCGGCAGCGGCCCGACGAGCCCGCACCGCCGTGCTGCCGTTCGGGAGAGGGGCGTTGCGCGGCCCCGTGCTGGCGGCGGTCTTCGGCGTCGTACGGGCCGAGCAGCGGCGTCCGCGGTTGGGTCAGGGAGCCGGTGACCGTGCCGACGATCGCCTCGCTCGTCTCGTAGATCCTTTACTTTGCCGGCCCGTCACCGACGGCTCACAGGCATCACCGTCTGCGGTTCGAGGTGCTGCGCGAGGTGTCCCAGCGCCTGACCATCAAACTGAACACGGCCGTGGACGCCCTGACCCGGTGGGCGCTGGGGCAGCAGGCGCGGTCCGAGGCGCTCGGCGAGGAACTGCAAACTGCGGTGCGGTGCCGCTCACGGCGCGATCCACCGAGCAGCCGGCTGAGGCGATTCAGGCGTCGAGGGCCTGCTCGACGGTGGGGTGGAGGTCGATGAGGGTGTCGAGGCCGACGATTCGCAGAACCTGGAGGACGGGCTCCTGGACGCCGGCGAGGCGCAGCCATCCCTGAGCGTCGCTCGCGTGCTGGTGGGCGGCGACGAGGACGTTGATTCCGGTGGAGTCCATGAAGGTCACGCCACGGAAGTCCGCAACGATCCGCGGCGGCGCCGCCGCGGCGTCCTGGGGCAGCAGGGCCTGGCTGAGGGCGTCCTTGATGTCGTGGTCGATCTCGCCTTGCACGGTCACGACACGCACGTCACCGAGCATGTTGTGCACGACGGAGAGCCGACTCGGTCGCTCTGCGTTGTCGATCTCGGTCACCGTCTCCTCGACTGCACTCTAGGCTTGCCCCGCGGGGCCGGGGCGTTCATGAACGATTCTGCCCCACCCTTTCGATCAGATGCGCTCGGGTGGGGTGCCGAAGAACGTGTGTGTGCCATGGATGGCCGTATCGGGGGTAGGGGGCGCGGGGTGCGGGCGAATGGGGGCGAAGCGGTTGGTGTCTGATACCGACGCGGGCTGTGGCGAGACAGGGCATATCGTGATGCGTGCCGGCTATGCGCTGGGCGGAGACGACGGCTGTATCGCCGACGCCCGCCATCACGCCGCCGCCTTCCTGAAGAAGGCCGGTGCCGACCATCGCCTGCTCGTGTCCGATCGAGTGCGGGACCTCACCCAGCTGGTGGTGAGCGAGCTGGTGACGAACGCCCGCAAGTACGCCCCCGGCCCCGTTCTGATGGAGTTGCGGATTCAGGCCGGCAGCGTGGACGTCGTCGTGTGGGACAGCGAGCCCACCGTGCCCGCGGCCCGCGGCGTGGATCCGGGCAGGATCGGCCAGCACGGCCTGGAGATCGTCAAGGCCGTCGCCGAAAGCCTCGTCGTCGAACGCCGGCCGGTCGGCAAACGCATCACAGCCCGCATTTCGCTGGTCGACCCGCCTCTTTAGCGCCGCATCGGCAAGGTTCGGCCCGTCCACCGTCCCGCGGGCCGGTCGTCTCGGTAGCGGCTCGTGCCGTCGCTCGTGTGGTCAACGACCCGGAGTGGCAACGTCACCTCCAGCAGATCTCGCCCATGACCGCCGGGCTCGCGATCCAAGCCACCGTCCATCTGCCCGAGCTGCCCATCGGCCCATGGGCCGGCCTGGGCGTGCTCGCCTTGTGGGCCGCGGTCGCGCTGGTGGTCGGCAGCCTGCTGCTGCACAGGCGCGACGCATAGGCGAAGCGAGCCGTCCGCGAGCACGGCGGCTTCGGGCCCCTCACCAGTACACGGCAGGCCTCGCGCGAATCCAGGAGGGCTGCGTCGCCGCCAGTTGACCTCGGCGTGCCGGTGCGGAGAAGTCTGGCTGCTCGACGTCACGCGGCACAGCACTGCGCCCCGTCCCCGAAGATGGGGACGGGGCGCGGGTCGGAAGCTGTCAGCGGTTGGCGCAGATCACGTACACCGAGATGCCGACGGTGTCGTGAACGTTCTGGCGTCCGAGGCCGATCCAGCCCCGGGCGTCGTCCGTGGGGAAGGATCCGAGGAGGATCGCGTCCTCGCCCTGCGCCTCGGCGCCGCCGCCGATGGCCACCTTCCCGGCCGGGCAGAGCACCGTGCGCCGCTCGAAGTTCGCCACGTCCTCGTTCGGCAGCTTCACCAGCTGGTAGCCGTCGACCACTGCAGCCGCAGGGGCTGCATGCGGCTTGGCCGGCGCCTGGCTGTCCGATGCGTTCGCCGCCCAGCCGACGCCCGACACCAGGGCAACCGCCAGCGCACCCGCCCCGAGAGTCTTGAAGCCTCGCATCCTGCTCCTTCACGTTCGGTGAGGCCCCGGTCGTCGGGGCCTCATCGCGACCGCCACTCTGCCCGCCCACACTGCCCGGACCATCGCTTACCAGGTCCAAACGCCCGGATATGGGGAAACAGGGGCACACGGACACCTCGACCGCTCATCGGCGCGCCCCACGCCCCCGTTGCGCCATGGTCGTCGGCGGGCGTCGACGTGTGTGAGCCCGTTTCGCGGGCCTGCCCGTTCTGGTGGGAGCGGGTAGGCGCGTGCGGAGTCGGCGGCTGTCGGCGTCGCCGCGGCCGTCGGCCCGGGTACCGGCGATGCCGCAGCCCTGTGCAGCAAGGGCGACCGGGCCGTCTTCAGAGAAGACGGCCCGCCGACCGCGATGAAGCGCCTGCGCCCGTCAGGCTTATCCGGTCGCCGTCCTGCGGGACTCGCTCGCGGCTTTGTCTGTGGTGTGCGCCGGGGGTGGATCGGCATGTGCTCGCGCTTCGGGTGGTGCATTGGGAGCGCCGGTAAGGGGTGTTTGGGAATTTTCGTCCGCCTGTGGGGCGGTACGGCCGTGAGGCTTTGAGCGGCACTGCGTCTCCTGCCGCGTCAGCCGGGGCCCCCTGGTCCAGAGGCCTGGCGGAGACGGCGACCACCAACAGGTCCGCCTCGGCGGACCGGACCGGATCGCGGCCGGGCGCCGCCCCAGGCCGTGACTCACCGTCTGGGGCGCCCGGCCAGCGCCGAACCGCACCGCCCCTGCGTCGGCCATCGCCGGACCATGGGTCAGATGGGTGGGCGCAGGGCGGGGGAGAGGGCGAGGCGGTTGTCGCGCGTGTGGTCGCCTTCGGGACTGAACGCAGGAACGGTGGCGGGAAGGCAGTCGGCGATGAGGAGGCAGTCGTGCTGGCGGTCCTCGGCGCCGGCGGCGACCAGGGCTTCGCCGTCGGGGCCCCAGATCCCGGAGTTGCCGCGGTACTGCCAGGATCCGGCGGGGACCTGTTCCCAGCCGCGGCGGTTGGCGTAGGCGACGAAGAGACGCCAGATGCTGGCCATGGCGGGGATGATGTGACGTGTCGCGTCCTGGTAGGGGACCTGGCTCATGGTTCCGTCGGCGAGACGGAAGTGGAAGTCGGCCGCTGTCGGGCCGAGGACGACTTTCGCGCCGCGTTCGGCCAGGGACTGGTAGAGGGGCGGGAACTCGCACTCGTAGCAGTTCAGCACGCCGACGCTGATGCCGTTCAAAGACACCACGGGCGGCAGCTCGTCTCCGAAGGAGTAGTTACGGCGCTCGGCGGCCCCGTACAGGTGGGTCTTGCGGTAGTTGGCCAGTACCAGTCCGTCGCCGGCGATCACGCTGACCGAGTCGAAGAATTGTTCGCCGTCCCGTTCCGGATAGGGCAAAACCAATGCCAGGCCGCACTCCTTGGCGGCCAGGCGCGCCCGTTCCACCGAAGGTCCCAGGGCGTGTTCAGCCAGCTCCCGACATTCCGTGAGGCCGATCGCGTAACCGGTGGTGTACTTCTCCGGAAAGACCAGCACATGGCATCCGTATCCGGCGGCCAGTTTGGCGACCTCGTCCATGCGGTCCAGATTGCGTCGTACCGCCTCGACGCTGCCGACCGGCCCCTGGCCCTGGTAGATCCCGACCCGCAATCCCTGTCCCGCAGCGGGCGGCCGCTCAAGAGCGGAGCGGAAGACGATGCGGACAGGCTCCTTCAGCACGGTGATTCCTTCGTCCTCGGCGGTCGCCTGATGACCGCGTTCGCAGCAAGAACGATCAAGAGTCCTCGGGGGATACGTTCGCCTCGAGTCGCAAACCGCAGGTCCCGGCCGCCTTTCGCGCGCTCCAAGTCCCGTCGGCGCCGTCTCCCCTCGGCCCGCGGCCGACCAGCACCTACGCGGAGCCCTCACGGGGTGGCATCTGGGTGTTCCCGGGTGAGGAAGACCACCTGCGTCCGATCGGTGTGCGGGGTGAGCAGCTCCTTCAGTTCTGCGGCGGCGGTCTTCAGCAGGCGTCCGTCGCGGCCGGCATGCAGGGTTTCGAGGACGAAGGCGACGTGGGCGGAGTTCTCGGTGACGCGGGTTCGGTGGGCGTCGCGGTGGTTCCAGTGGCGGGTCAGGATGTCGGTGGCGTCGGTGTAGACGATCTCCCCGGGCGTGGGGTGTTCGGTGGCGTCGGGCTCGCCGAGCGGGGTGAACGTCTCGGTGCCGTCGGCGTAGCGGATCTCGACGTCGCCGGTGACGTGGTCGAGGTCGAAGGCGCCGGCGGGCAGGCCGTGGCGGACTGAGATGACGTTGTAGGAGTCCACGGCCGGGTTGATCCGCGGCAGGCTGCCCTTCTTGGCGAGGCGGCGGCCGAGGGCGTCGACGCTGGGACGGATACGGCGGGGGTTGGTGCCGAAGGAGCGGTAGGCGGTGTGCCACGCCTCGATCCTCGCGTCGGTCTCGTCGGCGGGCTGCCAGGTGCCGTCTGCGAGTTGCTGTTCCAGGGTCTCCAGGGCTGTGGTGGTGGCCGGCCAGGGTTGGCGGCCGTGCAGTCCGGTGGCGGTGACGACGGCGATGAGGGTGTCGGGGAACGCGTCCGCCACGGCGGGACTGATGCGGAAGGTGGTCACAGGGGAGTCCGTTCAAGATCGTGATCGGGATGCGAGGGAGGCGGTGCGTGGTCAGCTCTTCCAGGCGCCGATGCGCTCCAGACGCCGCAATTGCTGGTCGGCGGCGGGCGTGTCCAGGCCTTGATCGCGGACGGTGAGCCGACGGGCGGTGTCGATGCGCTGCTCGACGGGTTCGTGGTCGTCGTACTTGAACTTGGCGTGGACCTCGGTGACGTCCAGACGCAGGCCGCGGATGCCGGGCAGCATCCGCCCGTAGGGCGGCTGGTCGACCTTGATGAGGGCGTGGTCGCCTTCAGGTTGGAAGTGCGCCATCTGCTGGCGCAGCAGCTCGGCTTTGTCCTCGGGATCGTCGATGATCGCGGCCTGGCAGGTGAACTGGACGGCCGCGTAGTAGCTGGTGGGGACTCCGTCGACGAGCGGGGTGCCGGGCTTGGCGCGCCATGGGCCGGGGACGAAGGCGTAGTCGCTGGTGACAGTGAAGGTGACGTTCGGGTCGACCTCGATCGTCTTCCAGACGGGGTTGGGGCGGGCGAGGTGGATCAGCAGGGTGTTCTTGCCGACGGTGAAGTGGGTGGGGACGACGATCGGCGCATGTCCGCGCAGGCCGTTGACGCTGAGGAGGCCGAAGTCGTGTCCGTCGGCGACCCAGGTCTGCCACTCGATGTCGTCCAGGGCGGCATCCCAGGGCTGGATGAACATGGGGGCTCCCTTCCGGGGGGGGCAGGCAGGACAGCAGGTTGGCCACCGAGTCCAGCACGCCGGCTGCCGCTGACATCGCATACGCGGGCTTTTCCGGGCCCAGCCTTCGGAACGTCAGCGCGGCCGCGACCAGCGTGACCGCGGAGGACACGGCCCGGCCGACGATCAACGGGCCGACGCCGCTGCCGGACGGCGTGGTCTTCGCCCTGCACCAGCCCCACGCCGACCGGCAGCATCGCCGAGACCAGCGCGGTGATCGGAGACAGGACGTTCATCGGGCCGATCGCGAGCGTGCGGTAGAGCAGGGCGAACGCGGCGGCTGACGCGACACCGGAGGCGGCGCCCCAGACCAAGGTGGTCGGGGCGAAGGAAGCGCCGAGGAAGGGCCACAGCACCAACTCGACGGTGAGCGACGCTGGGGCGGCGATCATCACGGTGCGCAGGACGTGGGCTTTTCGGGCGCCGAGGCCGCCGAGGAAATCGGCGCATCCGTAGGCCAGGGAGCTGCCCAGAGCTAGCAGCAGAGCGGTCACGGTATATTCCTTACGATCAATGGATCGACTACACCGTACAACAAACCGACCGACCGTCGTCAACCAAACGACCGTGCGGTGCAATGCACTGATCTGCATGCCTGGAGGGAAGACGCGATGGCCGAGACTGAGTCGGCACTGCGGACACTCGCGCACAACGTTCGCGCTGCCCGGACCCGCGCCGGACTGTCCCTGGACGAACTCGGCCGCCGAGCCAAGGTCAGCAAGGGTGCTCTGGTCGCCTTGGAGAGGGCCCAGGGCAACCCGAACTTCGCCACCTTGGTCCGTCTTGCCGACACCTTGGGCATCTCGGTGTCCGCGCTGATGGAGGGGCCGGCCGAAGGCCGCGTCCGGGTCGTTTCCGCCGATGCGGTCATGCCTTTGTGGACCGGCGAGAAGGGCGGCGAGGC
Organism: Streptomyces sp. LUP30; assembly: GCF_001746365.1. GTDB lineage: Bacteria > Actinomycetota > Actinomycetes > Streptomycetales > Streptomycetaceae > Streptomyces. The sequence goes on along the minus strand of NZ_MJAJ01000002.1, from coordinate 78,797 downwards.
GCGACTCGTGCTGACCACCTCCGGGTCGGCCCCGGTGGAGGTCTGGCGCTGGAAGCTGGAGCCTGGCGAGGAATACCCCAGCCACCCCCACCAGGCCGGCGTCGTGGAGACCGTCAGCGTCACCGCCGGACACATGGTCCTCGTCGTCGACGGCGCCGAGCATCCGGTCGAGGCCGGGCAGACTGCCACTTTCGAAGGCGACGCCCCCCATGCCTACCGCGGCTCGGGGACGGAGACCTGTCACCTGATCATGACCGTCCACATCCCGCCGGGTCCTGGCTCCGCAAGCCGACCTGTGCGGTAGGGCGGTGGCGCGGTGGCCGCGCCCGTCGTGCTCTGGCGGCGAGGTGGCGGGCCCAGTCGTCGTTGCCATGTCAGCCCCGCGTCTCCGCTGTGGTTGGCCTGAGGCGTAATGGTCGGGCGGTGACGGGCGGGCGCGTGGTGACGGCCTTGATCGCAGCGGTGCGCTTGCCGTCCTGGCGCTGAGGACCGGCGCACCCCGCTGCCTCGCGCGGGCCGGCTTCGGCCGGCGTGGCGCGCACGGCCTGGCAGGCCCGTGAACTCATGGACACTCCGTCCCCGGCCGGGCTGCCCCGCACTCGGTTCTCCTGTGCGACTGCGACTGCGACTGCGGCAGCGGCAGCGGCGGTGATCATGGTCATGGTCATGGTCGGGGTGCCAGGTCAGGCCTGTGTCAGGCGGTGGTGCCGGACCCGGGATCCGGCCCACAGACATGGCCCGCCGACTCCATGATTTCCAGTGCCTCGTGCGTCTCCTCGCCGGCAGGGGGCACCGGCGGTCGGCCCTTGGTGGTGGAGGCCGCGGAGCGTCTCGTTGACAATAGGCAGGTAGATACCTGCATAATGTCGGTGTGAACCTCGAAGCAGCAGCGATCGACTCGGTGTTCAAGGCGCTCGCCGATCCCACCCGGCGGCTCCTGCTCGACCGGCTGCGCGAGCACAACGGACAGACGCTGCGTGAACTGTGCGAGCGTCTTGACATGGCGCGCCAGTCGGCGACGCAGCACCTGGACGTTCTTGTGCGCGCCAACCTCGTCACCGTCGTACGGCGCGGCCGGGAGCGGCTGCACTACCTGAACCCGGCCCCGATCCACGAGATCGACGAGCGGTGGATCTCCGGATTCGACAAAGTCCGCCTGCAAGCGATCAGCGCCATCAAGCACCAGGCAGAGGAGTACGCCATGACCGACGCACCCACACCGGTGCCGGACTACGTCTACGTCACCTACATCCGCGCCGGTGCGGAGCAGGTGTGGCAGGCCCTGACCGACGCCGACCTGACGGCCCGTTACTGGGGACACGCGAACGTCTCCGACTGGCAGCCTGGATCGGCCTGGGAGCACCGGCGAGCCGACGGCTCGGGCAAGATCGACGTGGTGGGCCGCGTCCTGGAAGCCATGCCCCCGACCCGGCTGGTCATCACCTTCGACGACGCCCCCGATGCCCCGTCGCCGAGAGAGCCGTCGGTGGTCACCTTCCTCGTCGAGCCGCACCAGGACATCGTCCGCCTCACCGTGACCCACGAGAGGCTCCCCAACAAGGAAATGCTGGACGGCATCTCGGCCGGCTGGCCGGCCGTGCTTGCCAACCTCAAGTCGATGCTGGAGACCGGCGAGGTCCTGCCGCAGGCGCCCTGGGAGATGACCCGCGCCCACACCTGAGCCGCGCCGCTCAGCTCCTGGTCCATTCCGCATACGCCCGCACAGACAGGTGGCACAGATGCAGGACGCCGGCTCACTCCAGGACGCCTACCGAGCTCTGCTCGACGCCGCCACCACCGTGGCCGGCGCCGACGACCCCAACGGTGCCCCACCGGACGGCGAGTGGAACGCCGACGAGATCCTCGCGCACGTCTCTCTCGTCGGCGCCGCCACCATCGCCGCCGTCGCAGGCGTCGCAGCCGGGGTCCACACCACGTACGACAACCGGATCGCCCTCGACACCTGGACCGTCCGGCACACCATCACGCATGCCGGCGGCAACGCCGGTCTGCAGGACCGCATCCGCGGACAAGCAGCCGCCCTGTGCGCACTCACCGCGAGTGCGGCGCTCAGCGACGCCGAGCTCGGCACCCTGGTGCCCGCCCGGCTCCTGTCCCACGACACCCTCCTCGTCGATCAGCCCATGGCGCTGCGCGACATCGTCACCGGACTGGCGCAGGCGGAACTGCCCGGCCACACGAAACAACTCCTCGCCCTCCTCCCCGGGCGGCCATGACCGAGGCCCGGCGCCACCATGGCAGGTCGTCTCTCTTAACCTGCTGATGCAAGGCTGCGCTTTGCCGCAGAGGCGACATGACGTCGGGTGATCTTGGCGATCTCGTCCCAGAAGGGCTTGGCGGTGAGGTAGGTGCCGAGTGCGGCGAGAACGCCCAGGGACACGTCGACGCTGAGGCGCCCCTGTTCGGCCCAGTAGACGTCCTGCAGATCCAGCAACAGAGCGAACTCGTCGGTGATCAGAGCAGCTCCGGCGCCGTACGCCGCAGCGACCGCTGGGTGGCCCACGGCCCTGTCGTCACCGCGTACGGCGACCAGGCCGACACAGGCGAGGGTCGCGATACCGAAGTTGTAGTGATGCAGGTGTTCGCCGCCGGCGGAGACATTGCCCCAGGGGAGCCACCCGCCCCGGATGCCATGGGTGATCAGGCGTACCGTTCCCCACGTTGCGCCGAAAGACCCCCACGTGACGATCAGCGACTGTTTGGTCGAGGTGAGGTTCCGATCTGCGGCCTCGCGCCATCGCTCCACCAACCGCGGTCGGTCGGATGAGCGTCCGACGGCCAGGCCCGCCCGCGGGGGCCCTCCGTTGGTGCGCCCGCTCATGCCCGCCGCTTCCCGCGTTCGGCGTCGGTCGACACACCGGCGAGGCTTGTGCCGACCGCGGCTGCCACCTTCTCCATACAGTGCGGGCAGTAATCCTCGCGCTCCAGCGCGCCATCGGGTATGAGGGTCGGCCTGTCGGTCAACGGCTTGCCGCACAGAGCGCTGCCGTCGAGTTCGAGAGCATGCCAGCGCCGTCCAGGGCCGGTCACCGTTGTCGTTCGTTCAGCGCGCATGTGGTGCATCAGCCACCTCCCACACGAATGGGTCGCGGTTCACCCATCATGAGACAGTGAATTCGCCCGAACGGCGTCCTGGACCCGCCGAACGGGTGAATCACCGTAGCCAGGCGCGTCCGCCGCCATCGACTTCCCGAGGACCCGGCGAGGGCCGTCCGGGCTACGCCGAAGCCCCGGGGCCTACGTGAACACGGAACGGCATCCCACCAGGACTCCGCCCACCGGCCTACTCGCCCGGCGGAACTCGGACGAAGCCATCGGTCCAATCGTCTTCATCGAGCTCGCAAGCGTCGAAGTAGAAGCAGTCCGGTTCATCACGGAAGCCCGGCAGCAGTCGAGCCTGACGCATACGCTCTTCAACCCGTTCGAGGGTTGAGTAGATACCGAGCAGCTTCACGTCGTCGCCGTCCGCCTCGTCGCAGAACACGCCGCTCTCATCGACGTGCACTGTCGAGCCGTCGTCGCCGGCTTCGTTCTGGTGGCCGACATGCCACAGCGGATACACGATCACGGACGCGAAGCTACCAGCACGCGAGTTCGTGGGGCATGCGACGTCCGGCGCCCCCTCACCTCCTGGAACCTGTTCCTCTCCCCCGAGCTCCCGAACGGCAACCAGGCCATCGCCTCCTGGCATGGTCAATCACCGGTACAGCGTCCAACGGGAAGTCGGAGGCGTGGGCGCATGGGGACTGCCGTCCAGCTGCAGCTCAAGCCGACGCATGGGCCTGTCCGGCCCCCCCGATGGACGAGCGTCCCCGTGCGACCTCCGTGTGGCCCGTCACGGCGCACCGCACTCGCGGCAGTGACCGCGCCAAGGTAGGCCCAGACGCGTTTGCCTGCCGTCGGAGCCGTGCCCGTGCCCGTGCCGGAGCAGTTCATGCCGGAGTCTTCCGTTAGTTGTTGCCGACGACGATCACTGTGTCCTGGACCGACCAGCGGCGCCGCTCGGCTTTGGGCGGGTTGATCCGCACGCCGTATCCGGGACTCGTCGACGAGTCGTCGTGGCTTCGGTATCCGATAGCGCATTCGCCGCGATTGCGTGCCGCGGCCACGACCGTGGCGAAGGACGTCTCACACCCCGGCAGCACGTAGTCGGTAGCGGGCCGCAGGCGAACCCCGGTGCCGTCGGCGGAGAACAGTTCCTCGAACACTGCCGCCAGGTGCTGGTTCTGGGAGATCTGTGCCATGAGCAGGCCGATCAGCTTGCCGCTGATGATCACATCGGCTCCGGGGCCGATGGGGGCCAGCGCCCGGTTGCGATCGTCGATCAGTTCGGTGACAACCGGCAGTTCGCGCTCGGTGGCTTCCTCGAGTTGGCGCAGAAGCAACAGGGTGACGAGGGTGCTGTTGTCGGGGGCGTCCGGCGGCTGTCCGGGAACAGGGTCCTGGCCGAGCACGATCACACTGTCGTAGGAGTGCAGGTCCAGACACCTCAGAGTCTCAGGACGGGTGATGTCACCCTCATGCAGAGTCAGCGTCAGGTCGGTGCCGCTGTGGGCGTCGGCCTCACTCACCTGCCGGACTGTCACTTCATGACCGTTCGCCACCACGTCGACGGCTGATCCGGGCTGGGCGCGGCGGCGCAGTTGGTCGAAGATGAGCGGCGCCCGGCGGTTCCAGCCCAGCAGGAGAACTCGCTCCGGTCGCGGGGGTGTCGAAGGGCCGGATGCCATCGCCGCCTTCTCGACCAACTCCGCACAGTTGTCCGGCCAGGCCGTGTCGTCATCACGGGAGATGACGATGAGCATGTCGTTGGCGGCCAAGGTCGTCTGCGCCGGCGGGTTGAGCAGGGGGGTGCCTTCTCGCATCACCCCGACGATGCTCGACGTCGGGTAGGACAGCAGCGCGTCGCCGAACGGTCGGCCTGCCAGGTGCGGTTCGGCGATCAGGTAGAACTCGTCCCCGGCGAAGTCCAGCAGTTCCTGGTGAACGAGGGAGAGTCCGGGCCCGCGAGCAGCTTGGACGATCAGCCGGGCCGTGACGGTGTCGCTCTCCAGGACGATGCCACCTGGGCCGGCGGCGAGACGGGCGGCCAGGCGGTAGCGGTCGTCCCGGACGGCGGCGACGACAGGGGGGCGGGTCCCTTCCCCGGCCAGGGCTGCCCGCAGCGCAAGCAACGTCTTGACCACCTCGGCGTCGGCGTCGGGCTCGTCCTGAGGTAGAACCAGGACGACACCGGCCGTGGCCGGGCTGGTCAGGGTGAGCACAGCCGGGTCGGTGGTGGGACCACTGCGGCAGATCAGCCGTGTGCCGCCGGTGGGACCGACCTTCGCGCTGAGGGCTTCCTCCATGGCGGTCTTGTCCCGGTCGGCCAGAACGGCCACCGCGGTGCGTCGCTGGTTGGCATTGGCGGCCACCAGTTCGCTCACCACGGTGAAGACCTGCTCCGACCACCCCAGGACCACGGCGTGCCCTTGTTCGAGCACAGTGGAACGCCCCCGTCGCAACTCGGTGAGCCGCTCCGTGAGCGCCGTCGTGATCAGGCCGACGAGCGTCGAGACGTACAGCAGAGCGACCAGTGCGAGCAGCACCGACATCGTCACGCGCACCGGCGCCCCGGTCACACCGCCCAGCCGCAGTGTCTGCCCGGTGAGGCGCCATACCTCCGCCAACCGGTCCGCCAGGGGTGCCGGTGCGTGGGGGTCGGTCCACACCAGCACCGCACTGGCGGGGACGACGACAGCCAGACACAACAACGCCATCCAGCCGACGAGAGCGGGAGCGCCGCGGGCCAGCGTGCTGTCGAACCAGTAACGGGCTCTGTCACCGAACGGAGTGCGCCGCTGGGCCACCCTTCCCCCTCCACCGACCCGCTCTTTGGTGAGCCCCGCGCGGCAACTCGCCTGTCTGACGCGATCTCAGGTCCGCCGAAGAGCATGGATGCGAATACGCATGTGGCAGTGTGTGGGACCGATTGTGACGGCACAGGGGGTTTACTCGGCATTCATCCCTTCGGGGACGCCCGAGCCGTGCACGCCGACGACCTGCTCGGCGTCAGGGTTTGTCGCAGTCTTCGCTCCTTCGAGTCAACGCCGCAGCGGAGAGCGGGCGCCTGGTCACGGCCACCGGTACAAAGGCCGCCATGACTGAAGATCACGAGGTGGTGCACTCAGCCGGCGGCTTCTCCCGTCGAAGCTTCGCGGCGCTGGCCGGCACGGTCACGGCTGCGACGGCTTTGACCGGCGGTGTCTCCGCGGCCCTGCCCGCGCCGACCACTCCGAGCGCCGGCCGAGGCGCCGACTTCGACCGATGCCTGGCCGTCGCTCGCGCACTGCTCGTACTGGACTCCGACAACCGCCCCCTCGTGCCGCGCTACCAGCGCATCCTCGAGCAGGGCCTGCCGGCTCAGCGGCGGACACGCCCGAAGGACGTTCTGGTCATCGGAGCCGGTCCGGCCGGACTGGTGAGTGCCTGGCTGCTGAAGAAGGCAGGTCACCGTGTCACGGTGCTGGAGGCCAACGGCAACCGCGCCGGGGGCCGCATCAAGACCTTCCGCAACGGCGGCCACGAACACGCACAGCAGCCCTTCGCCGACCCGCGCCAGTACGCCGAAGCCGGCGCGATGCGCATCCCCGGCAGCCATCCCCTGGTGATGGAGCTGATCGACCAGTTCGGCCTGAAGAAGCGGAGTTTCCACTACGTGGACGTCGACCACGAGGGACGTCCTGCCAACCGCACCTGGATCCACGTGAACGGGATCCGCGTGCGGCGCGCCGACTACGCCCGCGCGCCCCGGCGTGTCAACCGGTCCTTCGGCGTTCCCCGGGCCCGCTGGGACACCCCTGCCGCCGCCATCCTGCGCTCCGTTCTGGACCCGGTGCGCGACGAGTTCAGCTATGTCAACGGAGACGGCAAGCGGGTCGACAAGCCGCTGGCTGAGCGGGTGCGGGGTTGGGCCCGCGTGGTGCAGCGATTCGGTGACTGGTCGATGTTCCGCTTCCTGACCGAGCATGCCGGCCTCGACGAACGGACCATTGACCTGATCGGCACCCTGGAGAACCTCACCTCACGCCTTCCTCTGTCCTTCATCCACAGCTTCACCGGCTCGTCCCTCATCAGCCCGGATACGCCCTTCTACGAGTTGGAGGGCGGCACGGCCGTGCTGCCGGACGCCCTCCTGGAACGCGTGCGCAAGGACGTGCGGTTCGACCGTCGTGTCACGCGCATCGAGTACCATCACCCCGACCGCCCTTCGCCGGACACCGAGCACGTGCGGATCAAGGGCCCGCACGTATGGGTGGACACCGTCTCCGAAGGCCGCGACGGTCCCGTCGTGCGCGAGCAGTTCACCGCGGACGCCGCCATCGTCACGGTGCCGTTCTCCGGACTGCGCCACGTGCAGATCGCCCCGCCCATGTCGTACGGCAAGCGCCGCGCCGTCTGCGAACTGCACTACGACAGCGCGACCAAGGTGCTGCTGGAGTTCAGCCGCCGCTGGTGGGAGTTCGACGAGGCTGACTGGAAACGCGAGCTGAACGCCGTCGACCCTGGCCTGTACGACGCCTACCGCACCGGCCGCGCCGCCACGGACGGGCGCCTGCTCGGCGCCCATCCCTCTGTGCCCACCGGGCACATCACTGGGGCTCAGCGCACCCACTATGCCGCCAACCGCGCGGTCGCGCGCGACCAGCCGGCGGCGGTCGACGTGCTGGGGGGCGGCTCCGTGTCGGACAACGCCAACCGGTTCATGTTCCACCCTTCCCATCCGGTCCCGGGCAGCTCGGGGGGAGTGGTCCTGGCCTCCTACAGCTGGGCGGACGACGCTCTGCGCTGGGACTCCCTGAACGACGAAGCACGTTACCCACACGCTCTGTGCGGCCTCCAGCAGGTGTACGGCCAGCGCATCGAGGTCTTCTACACCGGGGCGGGCCGCACTCAGAGCTGGCTGCGCGACCCCTACGCCTACGGGGAGGCGTCCGTGCTCCTGCCCGGGCAGCACACCGAGTTGCTTCCCGCCATCCCCGTGCGCGAAGGGCCGTTGCACTTCGCCGGCGACCACACGTCCGTCAAGCCGGCGTGGATCGAGGGAGCCGTGGAGTCTGCCGTGCGTGCGGCATTGGAGCTCCACACCGAGTGAGCCGCGCAACTCACTGAGACATGACGCACGTAGGCCCCGGTGCACCCGCGCCGGGGCCGTCCGTTCTCGTGGGAAGGGGAGTGCAAAAACGACGGTGGATCCGATGGTCAGGGAGACGCGTCTGATGACGGGTACCGCCGTCCGCGGTCCCTGGAAGGTCCCCGATATCGTCGAACATTGCCTCAGCCCGCTCAAGCGGCGGCGGGGTGTTGCCACCCACCACGAGAAGACCGCGACCGTCTACCTGCCCGGACTCCGCATCGCAGGCCGTTTCCCCTGTGCGCCCGGCAATGGGCCGGGGCGCCTATCCCCATGAGTGTCTCGGCGGCTTGCATGCTCGCTCCCCGCGGCTAGGAGGTGGCGGGCGCTGCGCACGCCGACGTGTCGAGCAAGCAGTCCCACGATCTCTTGCTCGGCGAGCAGGACCATCTTGGGCGGCGGAGGCCAGATTCAGGGGGGGGGGACCCTCACCAAGAGCTACCCGTCCCGCTTCACCTCCTCCGGGCCACGGCAGCGCAGGGTCGCAGCGAGCCGGGGCTCAGGGCTGGGTGAAGCCTCGTACGAGGGTGCGGAGTCCTGCGCGCCAGAGTTGTTCGCCGTCGTCGGCCGGGAAGGCTGCTGCGCCGCCGAGTTCGAGCCCGGCGAGGCCGTCGCAGAGTGCGCGGAAGTGCAGGGTCGCCTCGTCGACGCGTGTGGCGTCCAGCAGTTGCGCGGTCACCAGGCGCGCCACCTTCGCCTTGAGGACGGTCAGGGCCTGTACGGAGGAGGCGCGGACGGTGGGTTGGCTGCGCATGAAGGGGTCCGCCGTGTTGCGGAAGACGATGCGGAACAGGGACGGGTGTTCCAGGGCGAAGCGGCGGATGACGAGGCCGGCTTCGATGAGGTCGTCGTCGGGGGCGGAGGTGTCCGGCAGTTGCTCCATGCCCGTGCCCAGCAGGTCGAAGGCGTGGGCGGCCAGCGCGGCGACGAGGCCCTGTTTGGATCCGAAGAGGCTGTAGACGGCGCGGGTGGTGGTGCCGACGTCGCTGGCCACCCCGCGGATGGAGATCGCCTCCGGGCCGGACTGCTCGATGGCGCGCTCCGCCGCCTTGAGGAGGGCCGTAGCGGTGTGCTCGTCGTGCTCGCGTGGTCGTCCCATGCTTGACAGCGTAACGCAACATTGTTACGTTACGGCGTATCGTTACACTGTGTCGAAATGCTCGGGCGGGCACCCGAACGCCCCCCCCCCCCGCATAAGAGAACGGAAACCGAAGTGACACTCTCCGCCATTGATGCCAAGCCCGCCCTGGTCGTCATCGACCTGCAAAAGGGCATCCTCGCCATGCCGGGCGGGGACACCGACGACCTCAAGCAGGTCATCGAACACGCTGCCGAGCTGACCGCCGCCTTCCGTTCCCGCGGCCTGCCGGTGGCACTGGTCACCATCCTGGGCGACGCCCCCGGACGCACCGACGTGAGCGGACCGGCGGGATTCACCCCGCAGCCGGACTTCACCGACCCGGTGGACGAACTCACCCCGCAGCCGGGAGACCTGCGCGTCCTGCGACAGCGCTGGAGCGCCTTCGGCGCCACCACCCTCCACGACGACCTGCAGAGAGCCGGCGTCACCCAGGTCGTGCTCGCGGGCGTCGCCACCAGCATCGGCGTGGAATCCTCAGCCCGCGCCGCACACGAACACGGCTACCACGTCGTCCTGGCCGCAGACGCGATGACCGACATGAACCCCGACGCACACCACAACAGCATCCACCACATCTTCCCCCGCCTCGGCGAAACCACGACCACCACCGACATCCTCGACAAGCTCCAGCACACCCACTGACCTCACTCCGCATCCAACTGTCCTGCGTGTGAAGGGAACGATGCGACGGTCCTGCGCGAGTCGCTCGCCTGTCGCGCCCGGAAAGCCATCGGCGCGCTCGCCTGTGCCGTACTGCTGCCGAGTTGCACGACGGCCGACGCCGAGGTGGCCCGGCCAAAGCCGGGCAATCCGATCGTGAGAACGTACTCCGGGGACGTGCACCGCTACAGGGCAGCCCGGTCATCGCCGACAACTACGTCAGTCAGACCCCGGCCAACCTCGGCGTCACCTATACGCAGGTCCCCGCCATCGAGGCCGAATACCGGCTGAGTGCATACTCCGGCCCAGCGATTGCGCTCGGCGCGGCGATCATCTACGGCGACTTCGCCTGCAACACCCTGACCCTCGACCGGTCGCTGTCCCGGTTCGCGCCCACGTACCTCAACATCGCCGACACACCCCACCACTCCGGCCTGAACGCGGGCCGGCCACGCCTGGCCGACACGATGCAGCGCCACTGGACGAACTCCGCGGCATGGGACCTCCCCAGCTCGGGCCGCGTACAGGTCCGGCCGATGGCCGCCGACCGAACCACGCCCCGCAGCCGAGACGGACTTCGCAGACGGACACCATCCTCGTTCCTCGGGCCCCCGATCACACCGCGCCGTGACGCCCGTTCGGACAGCGAGCCGGAGTTGTCACACCTGAATTGAACCTGCTGAATTCGAAGAGGAATCCCATGACAAGCATGCGCAAGAGCTCCGTCAGGCGAGCTCTGGCCCCGGTCCTGACAACGATGGTGATCGCCGGCCTGTCCGCCCTTCCGGCTTCCGCCGCGTCGGTCCCGGCCGCGTACGCGGCCAAGCCGTTCCCCCAGGAGGTGCGGCTGCCGAACGGCTTCTCGCCCGAGAACCTCGCCATCGACCAGAAGAAGGGGCTGGCCTACACAGGGTCGCTGGTCGACGGCTCGATCGAGCGCATCGATGTGAAGACCGGCATGATCAAGCCGTTCGCTCCCTCGCCAGGCCCGCACAAGTTGGCCTCCGGCATGGACATCGACCGCTTCGGCCGACTGTGGGTGACAGGCGGTGGCGGCAGCGTCGTCCCCGGCGTCATCACCGGTTTCCGGGTGTACGACACGAAATCGGGCGCGCTGCTGGCCGACGTCACCGTTCCCGACGCCGCATACCTCAACGACGTGACGGTGACCCGGGACGCGGCCTGGCTGACGGACAGTCTCCGCCCGTCCCTCGTCCGGGTGCCGATCGGGGACGACGCAAAGATCGGTGTGCCGGAAAAGGTGGCGCTGGGCGGCGACTGGGCCCCCTCCAACACGGGTTTCAACGCCAATGGCATCGATGCCACGCCCGACGGCAGGCACCTGATCGTGGGCCAGTCCGATGCCGCCGACGGTCATTCTGCCTTCTACCTGGTGCCCACCGACACCGCCGGCGGGGCGGTCGACGCCCGGCGGATCATCCTCAACGGCACCATGGACGCCGCCGACGGTCTGCAGCTGACCGGGCGGACCCTCGAAGTGGCCGATCCCGAGGGTGTGGTCGAGATCGGCCTCTCGCGGTCGCTCACGCACGGACGGGTCCTCGGCACGACCACCGTGCCGGGCGCCGCATGGCCGAGCGCGGCCAAGTCGTTCGGCTGCCGTCTCTACGTCGTCGACGCCAACTTCGGCAAGAACAACTCCAATGTCGGCAACCCGGCCGCCGAATTCAAGGTAGTGGCCATCCCCCTCGCATGAGCCCCGGATCTAGTCCTGGTGGATTGCCGGCACCGGCCGCCCACCAGGACCTCCCCGTATCGGTCCTGACGACAGAGAAGGCGCCACCCCCGTGGAACGAGAAATCTACGACATCTGTCACCAGGCCTTCAGGACCTGGTGTGCCGTGCGGGTGCCGCATCGGCAGTCATGACCTCAACGGACCGATGTGTGTCGTGCTGTCTGCGCTATTTCGTCGCTCCCTGCGAGAAGCCGTTGTATATGTAGCGCTGCAGCAGGAGGAAGGCGATCAGTGTCGGCACGATGACGAGAATGGTGCCGGCCGAGATGTTCTCCCAGTGCGCGCCGAACGGGCCCTTGAAGCGGAACAGAGCGGTTGACATCGTCCCCAGATCCTCCGACGGCATGTAGAGGAACGGGATGTAGAAGTCGTTGTAGACGGTGATCCCCTTGACGATCACGACCGTTGCGACAGCGGGTTTGAGGAGAGGCAGGATGATCTTCCAGTAGATCGTCCAGGCGTTCGCCCCGTCCAGCCGGGCCGCCTCGTCGAGAGAGGTCGGGATGCCCCGGATGAACTGCAAAAAGATGTAGATCGACAGGATGTCGGTACCCATGTACAGCAGGATGGGCGCCCACCGAGTGTCGAACAGGCCGAAGCTGTTGACCACTTGGAAGGTGGCCACCTGCGTAGTCACTCCGGGGACGAGTGTGGCCACGAGGAAGAGCCCCATCACCAGCTTCCTGCCGCGGAAGACGTAGCGGTCGATGGCGTACGCGGTCATCGAGCCGATGATCACCGTTCCGGTGATCGAGAAGAGCAGGATGAAGGCAGTGTTGCCGAACGCCGTGAGCAGGTGGCCGTCGGTGAAGGCGGTGGCGTAGTTGTCGAAGTTGAGCCAGTGCCGTGGCAGGCTCAACGCCCCGCTGCCGTCGGTGACTTCACCCGACGTCTTCAAGGAGGTGAGGAAGACGACGACCAGCGGTGTCAGAACGACCAGCGAGGCGATGACCAGGGAGCCGTAGGTGAACGTCCTGGACAGCAGGCGGCGTCCGGAGGGAAGCCGGGAGCCGGAGGGGACACGAGGAGGCGGGGCGACGGAGCTCATACCAGGTCCACCTTGTCGTCGGGCAGGATGCGGCGCTGCAGCCAGGTGATCAGCAGGACGATGACCAGGAGCACGACCGCCGCGGCGGACGCCAGCCCCGTCTTGTTGAACTGGAACGCGAGCTTCACGGTCTGAATGACGAAGGTCGAGGTGCCGGTCGCCCCGCCCGTCATGATCCAGGGGATCTCGAAGACCGAGAGGGAGCCGGATACGGCGAGCATGACGCTGAGGCCGATGACGGGTCTGATGCCCGGAAGGATCAGGTGACGGAACTGCTGCCACCGGTTCGCTCCGTCAAGTTCCGCCGCCTCGTACTGCTCACTCGGAATCGACTGGATCGCTCCCAGGAACAGGACGAAGTTGAGGCCGGTGAACCGCCAGACGGAGACGCCGGCAAGCGAGACGTTGGCGGATTCGGCGTCGCCCAGCCATGAGTGGTCGGACCCCACGCCGAACAAAGACAGCACGGTGTCCAGCGTCCCGCCCTCCTGGAAGAAGTAGAGGAAGACGAACCCGATGGCGACGCCGTTGATCAAGTAGGGGAAGAACAGGATCCCCTTGAACAGGTTGCGCAGACGTACGTCGAAGCTCAGGAGCGCGGCGAAGTAGAGGGCGGCGGCGATCTGCACCGCGGACGCCGCGAGGTAGTAGAAGCTGACGAAAAAGACGCGGAAGAGTTCGGGTCGCGTGAAGATCTCGGTGTAGTTCTTCAGGCCTGTGAAGTTGCGGTCGGGGCTGACTCCGTCCCAGTCGGTGAAGCTGTAGAAGATCATGTTCCCCACGGGTACGTAGGTGAACGTGATCAGCAGGCCCAGCGGAACCAGCAGGAAGAGCCAGGGGGTGGCCTTCCGCAGCGGGTGGCTGCGCCAGGAGCGGGGGGTCGGCTGTGACTCCTCGTGGGCCGCCTGATGGGCGCCGGCCGGCGCGGGTACAGCCGCCGGAGCCCGGGTGCTGTGTGACATGGGAGGCCTTTCCTCGTCCGTGGGGGCCGGGGGGAGAGGGGGGCGGGGCCCGGCTGACGCTCGGCGCGCTCGGGCCCCGTCACGGTTGCTCAGGAACCGGCGGTCTTCCTGGCCTCGGCCCATCGCTTGTCGAGATCGGTGAAGAAGTCCGGCAGGTCCCCCTTCTGCGCGCCGCGGGCGAGGTCGACGAGCTTCTGCCGGTAGTCGGGCTTGTTGAGCCCGATCTCCGCCGCGTCGTCGATGGCGTTGACCGCGGCGGTGCCCGACTCAGAGCGCTCCACGAACTGGACATCGTTGTCGGCGTAGGCCTTCAGCGTGCTCGGCATGGGCGCTGACTTGAGGGCGGAGACCGCTCCCTCCTTCTCCGCGTAGCCCGACTTCTCGGTGAACCAGTCGATCCAGGCCCGAGCGGCGGCCTTGTGCTCGGAGTGGGTGTTCACCGCCTGCTGGTAGTCGGACAGCAGGGTGGCGCAGAACTTCCCGTTCTTCTGTACGGGGAAGGGCATGAATCCGATGTCGTCGGGGTTCTTCCCGGCCTGCCGTGCCGCGTCCTGCATCTGGGTGATGGCCCATGAGCCGAGCTGCATACTCGCGATCTTGCCTCGCGCCAGCAGGCCCTTGGAGTTCTCCCAGTTCGTCGTCGTCGGGTCCTTCTCCGACAGCTTCTCGTGCACGATGTCATGCAGGAGTGTGTCGATGACGTTCAGGTCGCTCCCCTTGGCCCACGGCGTGTCGGTCGTGGCCAGCTTGTTGCTCGACTGAGGGTCGCAGCTCACGGAGCCGAGACTGTTGGTCCACGCGGTCAGCGGCCAGCTGTCCTTGAAGTTCGTGTAGTACGGATCGGCGTCCGTCTTCTCCCGGATCTTCCGCAGGTCTTCCAGGAACTGGGCCGGCGTGGTGGGCCAGTCGGTCACACCGGCCTGCTTCCACACCGCCTTGTTGTAGACGAACCCGTTGGCGGTGCCGAAGCTGGCGATGCCGTACGCCTTGCCCTTGACATCGGTCTTGTCCATGAACCGGTACTTCGCACTCAGTTGGGCGGTGTCGCCCAGCGGCGCGAAGAACTTCGGGTAGTCGTCCTTCGCTATGGCCGCCGGGATCATGAGGACGTCGCCATAGTGCTCCGTGTTCATACGGATCTTGACTTCGCCCTCGTAGTCGGTGATGCCCTCGAACTTCACCTTCACCTTCGGGTACGCCTTGGCGAACTCGGCGGCGTACTTCTTCATGGTGCCGTTCTGTACCAGATCCGTCCGCTGGGTCAGGACGGTGATGTCCCCGGACACGCTGCCGGCGTCGGCGGGCGCGGTGGCCGCCTCGCCGGACGGTGCCCCTGCCCCGCTGCATCCGGCGAGTGTGAGTGTCGTTGCGGCGAACACGGCGGTCGCCATTGACTTCCTTGCCATGTGCCCGGCTCCTTCCAAGGTCGCGGCTCGGTTCCCCCGAGCGGGCTGCCGGGAACTATGGCAGCGACCGCATGAACCGGTAAAGGTCGTGCGCTCATCGCGTTGCCGAATTGTTACCGCTTGTGAGATCAGGCGTGTAGTTTATGCAGTTAGAAGGCGAATGGTTAGCTATGGCCTCAGTCCTGTCGCGGCCTCAACCGGTTTATGGACAGGTGGTGAGTGGACGGGCTAGCGTGCCTTCAGCCCGCGGACCTGGCAGCGGGCATCCGGTGAGGGGAGTTGCGCTATGAGGGACATCACCCTGCTCAGTGAGGGGTGGAGTCTGCACCACGAGGGGAGAGCGCTGAGTGCCCGGGTTCCGGGCTGCGCGCACGATGACCTCCTCGCCCACGGGCTGCTGCCCGACCCTTACCTGGGCAGCAACGAGGAGGACGTCGCCTGGGTGGGCAGACGCCCATGGACGTACTCCCGCCGGCTCGACGCCGGTACGGTGCACGAGCGCACGGATCTGGTCTTCGACGGCCTCGACACGGCGGCCGAAGTGGGTCTCGCCGGCCGGGAACTGGGCCGCACCCGCAACATGCACCGCTCGTACCGGTTCGACGTCACCGGATGCTCCGGGGAGCTGACCGTGCGGTTCGCTTCGGCCTACGGGGAGGCCGAAGCCGTACGGGCCATCGTCGGCGAGCGGCCGAACGTCTACCCCGCTCCCTCCCAGTACATACGCAAGATGGCGTGCAGCTTCGGCTGGGACTGGGGCCCCACACTCGTCACCGCGGGCATGTGGCGGCCGGTCCGGCTCGAACACTGGTCGACCGCGCGCATCGCCCGGATGCGGCCGCTGGTCACCGTGTCGCAGGAGACGGGACGCGTGGAAGTGCACCTGGAGGTGGAGAGGACCGCGACCGGCACGGGACGTCGGCTGACGGCCCGCGTCACAGTTGCCGGCCTCCGGCACGAGACGCAGTTCACCGGGGACGAAGCGGTGGTGAGCCTCGAAGTGCCCGACCCGGAGCTGTGGTGGCCCCGCGGCTACGGCGAGCAGCACCTGTACGACCTGGAGCTGACCCTGTCGGACGGTGACGAGGTTCTGGATGTGCGGCGTCATCGCATCGGCTTTCGCACGATCGAGCTCGACCACGCGGCGGACGAGCACGGGACGGCGTTCACGCTCGTGGTCAACGGCGTACGCCTTTTCGCCCGAGGCGTGAACTGGATTCCGGACGACGCCCTTCCCTCCCGCGTCACCGCCGAGCGATACCGCCACCGGCTCCAGCAGGCCGTCGAGGCCAACGTCGACCTCGTGCGCGTGTGGGGCGGCGGGATCTACGAGGACGACGCCTTCTACGACGCCTGCGACGAACTGGGCCTGATGGTCTGGCAGGACTTCCTGTTCGCGTGCGCCGCCTACCCCGAGGAACAACCCCTGCGGGGTGAGATCGAGGCCGAGGCGCGCGAGAACGTCGTACGGCTGATGCCTCACCCCTCCCTGGTCCTGTGGAACGGCAACAACGAGAACCTGTGGGGATTCCGCGACTGGGGCTGGGAGCCCGAGCTGGCCGGAGCCTCCTGGGGCGAGGGCTACTACCTGGGCCTGCTGCCCCGAATCGTCGCCGAACTCGACCCGACCCGGCCCTACGCCGCCGGAAGCCCCTGGTCGGGAAGCTGGGACCACCATCCCAACGACCCCGACCACGGCACCCACCATTCCTGGGAGGTCTGGAACCGCCGCGACTTCACCGAGTACCGCGAGAGTGTGCCCCGGTTCGTCGCCGAATTCGGCTGGCAGGCGCCGCCAGCCATGGCCACCCTGCAGCGGGCTCTGCCGGGTGAGGCTCTGGCCGTCGACTCGCCGGGGATGCTGCACCACCAGAAGGCGGAGGACGGCCAGGACAAACTGAACCGAGGAGTGAGCCGCCACTTCATCCTGCCCGAGGGCGACTTCGACCGCTGGCACTACCTCACGCAATTGGTGCAGGCACGCGCGATCGCCGCCGGCATCGAACACTGGCGCTCGAACTGGCCGGTCTGCGCGGGCACCGTCGTGTGGCAGCTGAACGATTGCTGGCCGGTGACGTCGTGGTCGGCCATCGACGGCGACGGCCGGCTCAAGCCGCTGTACTACGAGCTGCGCCGCCTGTACGCCGATCGCCTGCTCAGCCTCCAGCCCGGCCCCGAAGGGCCGGTGCTCGCCCTGGTGAATCAGACGGCGCACACCTGGAGCACCGAGGTCTCCCTGCGGCGGCTGTCCGCGGACGGCGGAGTCAGTGGCGAGCACACCTGGCGTGTCGAGGTGGGAGCCCGTTCCGTCGTCCGCTCGCAGATCCCGCAGTCCGTGGCGATCGCGCCGGGGTCGGCCAAGGAGTATCTCGTCGCGGACGCGGACGGGCTGCGGGCGCTGCACTTCGCGGTGCCCGATCGCGACTTCGCCTACCCCCGGCCCCGCTTCGACGTCCAGGTCGAGCCCGTGGCGGGCCAGGGCGATAGGGTCGACATCGTGGTGACAGCACACTCTCTGGTACGTGATCTCCTGCTGCAGCCCGACCGGCTCGCCCCGGACGCGGAGGCGGACCGCGGGCTGACCAGTCTGCTTCCCGGAGAACAGGCGCGCATCCGGGTCCGAGGCTGGTCCGGGACCGATAGTCCGACAGCGCGAGCCGCCCTCTTCTGCGTGGAACCCGCGTGAGCGTCTCGCCCAGCCGCGTCACCATCAGAGAGGTCGCCCTGCGGGCAGGGGTCTCCAAGGGCGCGGTGTCGCTGGCCTTCAACGCCAAGCCCGGGGTCTCCCCGGCGACCCGCGACCGGATCTTCGAAGCCGCCCGGGAACTTGGCTGGACGCCGAACACCAGGGCCCGGAGTCTGGCCGGTATCCGGGTAGACACCGTGGGACTGGCGATCTGCAGGCCGGCCCGGCTGCTCGGCCTCGAACCCTTCTACATGGAGTTCATCTCCGGAATCGAGAGCGTCCTGAGCGAGCACTCCTGCTCGCTGCTCCTGCGCCTGGTGCGCGACCTCGACGAGGAGGCCGGGCTGCACAGGCAGTGGTGGCAGGGGCGCCAGGTCGGTGGGTCCATCCTCGTCGACTTCCAGGCCGACGACCCGCGCATCGGCACTCTCGAGGCGCTCGGTCTGCCCGTCGTGGCAGTAGGCCATCCGTCTCTCACCGGTGGTCTCACGTCCGTCTGGACCGATGACGCGACCGCGGTGTCCGAAGCCGTCCGCTACCTGGCGGCGCTGGGGCACCGACGCATCGCACGGGTGGGCGGCCCGAGCGGCCTCGGGCACAGCCTGATCCGTGCGGAGGCGTTCGAGACGACGATGCGCGGCCTCGGCCTGGAGAGCGCCGCGCAGGTGGCGACAGGATTCGCGGGCGAGGAGGGAGCCCGGGCCACCCGCTCGCTGCTCCTGGCCCCCGAGCGGCCGACCGCGATCGTCTACGACAACGACATCATGGCGGTGGCCGGCGCGGCCGTGGCTCAGGAGCTGGGATTGAAGGTGCCCGGCGACCTGTCCCTCGTGGCGTGGGACGACTCCCAGCTGTGCCGTCTGACCCACCCCCCGCTGTCGGCGATGAGCCACGACGTGCACGGGTTCGGGGCCGAAGTAGCGCGGACGCTGTTCGCCGTGATCGACGGCCAGACACCCGGGTCGCACCAGGTGCCCACGCCCACACTCACTCCCCGCGGGTCCACCGGGCCACCGCCGCGGTGAGGGTCGGTGCCGCTTGCGGGACCTGGCCGTCAGTCCCTGGCATGCCGGGGACCTGGCCCCGGGGCGCCGGCGTGCCGGTGAAGTCCCCCGCCGACAGCGGCGGTGCGCGTAGAAGAAGCAGTTGATACAGAGGGGGCGGTGCCGTGAATATCCGGCACCGCCCCTCGGGCCGACCGCCTGCTTCGGGTCACGCGTGCCGACAGGCCGGCGTACGCGAGCCGACAGAACGTCAGCCGCGCGCCAAACGATCCTTGAGTCCTTGGCCGTAGGCTGTCGCAGTGCCGTTGTAGTTGCTGATCAGGGCGGGGCCGGACCGGCAGTCCCAGGTGTTCCACGTCCAGGCGAGGTAGCTCAGACCGCGGGCGTCGAGCCAGTTCATCAGCGTGTCGATGTAGCCGTGAGCGCAGTCGTTCTCACCGATCTCGCCGACGACGAGCGGATAGCGGGCGGCGACCGGGGCGATCTGGGAGTCCCAGCAGCTCTGCGTGTTGCAGTAGTTGAAGTTGTACGAGTGCCAGGAGGCGGCCACCTTTCCGGCCGAGTCCGACGGAGCGTACGTCAGCCACTGGGACAGATCGTTGGAGTAGCTGAGGCCGCCGGCCATGATGTAGTTGGTCGCCCCGGTGGATCGCACCGCGTTCACGAGTTCCTGCATGCCCGCCACCGTGTACGAGAAGCCGGTGCAGGCGGACCCACCGTCGCGCCAGCACCTCCACGAGGCGTTGTAGTCAGACATGACCGAGTTGGGGAACGGCTCGTTGAACAAGTCGAAGTACACGCCCCCGGCATTCTTGAAGGTGCTCGCGACCGATTTCCAGAAGGCCGGGGTGTGATCGCGGTTGGGCATGGGCTTCTGGCAGTTGGAGGCGTACGTCGAGCACTGGGAACCCGAGCCCGTGTACACACCGCTGCTCCAGTGCAGTTCCACGATCACGTTCTGACCGTACTGGCGCAGCAGGCTGACGTAGTTGGCCACCGCGTTGCGGTAGGCGCTGCCACTGTAGGCGGGGTTGACGCCGTTGATGCCGAGCCAGCAGTCCTCGTTCAGAGGCACGCGGACGGCGTTGGTCTTCCAGTTCTTGATCGCCTGCACCGATGCGGCGTCGGAAGGGCCGTCGAAGATGCCACGGTTCTGCACGCACATGAACTCGGTGCCCGAGCGGTTGACGCCCCGCAACCGGGTGGGCAGGCCGGCCGCGGCGGCCTGCGACGACGGGCGTGCGGTGTGTGCCGTGTCCTGGCGCGTGACGGCGGCGGTGGCGTTGTGGCCGAGCGCCAACAGGGCACCCAGCAGGGCGAACAAGGCAAGAAGGGTGAGCGGTAGTGAGGTGAGGTGGCGGCTCTGGGACGTCCGGCTGGTAGGCATCCGTTCTCCTCGAGGTGGTCGATGTTGACATATACCTGACAGGTAGTGGCCGAGTGGTGTCCCTCCACTCGGCCGCCACCGGGTTCAGTGAGCCATGGCGGCCGCGTGCTCGCTGAGCACGCGGGCCGTCGAACGTGCGGGGTTGGCGTCCTCGTTGTTCCAGGTGATCCGGAACCCGTCGTAGTCCGGGTAGAAGGAGCCGTCGTCGACCCGCGAGGTCAGCAGCCAGAACTGGGATCCGGCTCCGGACTCCTGCTCGACGGCCCTGGTCCAGCGGCGGTAGACCCCGTCCCGGGCGGCACTGTCCGGCACGTCCCTGTCGGCGTCGATGCGCACGCCGAACTCCTCCAGGACGGCGGGCTTGCCCAGCCTGCGGGCGTCCTGCAGATGCCGGCGGATCCACTGCTCGCCCCACTGGCCGGCGTCGGTTCCGGGCTTCGCGGACGAGGTCTCCCCCCAGCCCTGGGGGTAGAGGTGGAAGGTCGCGTAGTCCACCGTGCGCAGAGCGCTGAGCCGCCGCCAGTCGACGCCGTCGTAGTCGGAGTACGGGTAGTCGGCGTTACCGGCCTCCCCGTAGGTCCCTTCGTCGCCGACGGCAACCAGCTGATGCGGCGCCAGTCGTTTGACGTGCGCACTCATCTCGGCCGCCCACCGTACGAGGGTGTCCCCGGACCTGTCCGAGCGGCACCGCGGCTCGTTGGCGAGCTCGAACGCCATGACGGTCGGGTCCTGGTGGTAGCGAAGGCCCGTGTAGCGATTCCGGCGACCGATGACGTGGGCGGCGAACGCCTTGTAGCAGGCGCGAATCGCCTTGTCGGTGTAGAAGTGGTCGTGGTGGGGCGTCTCGGACCCGTAACTGTCGTCGGCAAGCCCCAGGAACCACTTCACGTACTGCTGCATCCCCCCGTAGTCGGGCCAGTTGTTCACCAGGGGAAGCACGAGTCTGATCCCGAGCTGCCCGGCCTTGTGGACGGCGTAGTCGAGTGAGTCGAAGGCGTCTTCGTCGTACCGGTGCGGCTGCGGCTGCAGCGGATGTTCGGCCTTCTCCGTGCCGTCCGCGAACGCCCAGGCGCGCACCACGGTCAGGCCCATTGCGGCGGCGTCGTTGAGCACGCTGTCGATCATGTAGTGGGACTGCTGGTGCAGGTAGTAACAATTGGTCCCCCCGAAGCGAAACCGCCTCCCGGAGCGGACGAACTCACCTCCTCCGACGCCGATGTATCCGCCGCGGGGGCGGGGCGCCCCAGCAGCCGCATGGGCGGAAACGGAGGGCGGCAGCGCGGCTGCACCCGCGCCGGCGGCCGCTCCCACCAGTAGGCGTCTGCGGGAGGAGCCTGAGAGGACAACGTTGTCAAAAGCGCTGAGCGACGGCACGGCACTCCTTCGGGCGTGAATTGGCTGTCGACGCAGCACGCAAGGCCCTGAGGCGGGCGCTTCGGCGGCACGGTCGATGGAAGCACTAACCGGTTCAGTGGTCAATCCTCGCGGCAAAGGGACCGGGCGGAGCTCAAAGGGGCTACTCTCTGCCCCTTTTAGGGGTTTTATGGCACTCGATGAAAAGGGGCGGATGGTCGGAGTGTCTGAGCTGTCGAGGCCAAAGCTAAAACGGTTTCTGCTCGCCGTGGACGTTCTGCCTCCCAGACTCGACAAGTGTCAGCAGACACTGGCCGGGGGATTCGCGGACGTGGGGGCCAACTCGCTCACCGGCAGCTGGAGCTTGCCCACCGCCCGGTCGGGCACCGGAAGCCCGTGCACCGCCTGTATGCCAGTCAGGGGCGACGGGTCAGATCACGGGCCACGGCATCTCTGCACTGGCATCGAGCGCCACCGACACTACTATTCGCGCGCTGACCAGCGACTCCTCTCCCTCTCCCTCTTCAGCCTGCACCATGCCGACCGCCTTGCCCCCGGGCCATGGCGACAAGGAAGTCCCCGTGCTGCTGCCGGCAGTCCGCGATGCCTCTCCCCGCCGACTCCGGGACTGCGCCACCCGCTACGAACTGCTGGGGGCGCCCCTGGTGATGATGTCCCAGCCCCGGCGAGCGCCACCGGCGGGCCTCCTTCCGTCTCCACACGTCTGCGTGGATGCCGCGGCCCGGGTCCTCGGTGCCGTTGACGTCACCCTGCCCTCCGGTTCATCGTCGGCGAGATGGGAGGCGGCCGCCACATGGAGCGCGAGAGCGTCCCGGCGGGGCGATCACCCCCTTGGGGCGACCGCCGTCTTCGGGGGAGACGGCCCGCCGACCGCGTCGAAGCGCCTGCCCCGTCAGGCTTGCCGGGTCGACTTCACCAAGGACACGCTCGCGGCTCTGTCTGCGGTGTGTGCCGGGCTTCACCACCACCGCCGCCCCGGGCTGGGACGGCGGACTGAACGTGTTCGTCATCCGCACCCACATGCCCTGGGTTGCAGGGGCAGGCCAAGAAGAACGATGCACGCCCGGGTGGCGATCAGTGCTGGCCGTAAGACGTGGACTGCCACGCCTGCACGCCCGCTCTGGACGCCTCCTTGGCCTGCCGCCACTTCATGGCCGCCTGCTCGGCCGGAGGCACGTCCATCTCGCGGATCAGGCGGCGGCCTGCCGCGAACACCGCGGTGGCCACGATGGCCATGCCGGCCCAGGTCACCACGGCACCGGCCGTGGTGAGTACGGCGCCGGTCTTCACAAGCCGAGTGTTGATCTCGATCGTCCGTTGGGACGGGTGGTGATGGTTCATGACTCCACCATCCGACGGGGGAGTGCGCGGCGCACGTCGACCAATGGGTCAGACGCTGAAGAGGCCCCGAATGCGCAGGGCGCCGATCACGCCAGGTAGTGGTATGCAGACCCGGTCAGGCCTGGTCAGTTCTGCGACCGGCGACCTGGGGGTGGTGATCGCTTCGGGGGCTCTCGCATGACTCTCGCACCTGTTCTCGCCGGACAGATTCAGCCTTGCGCAGGTGGGGGACGAATAGCCCGATCACAGGAGAACCGATATGACAGCGCCGATTGCCGTGCTGTTCGACATGGATGTGACGGTGGTCGACACCGGTGGAGCCGGGGCACGTAGCTGGACGTGGGCATTCGACCAACTGCACCAGATCACCGCTGACATCGGCGACCACACGTCGGCAGGCGAGACCGCCCCGTAGGCCGGAAGACATTCCGGGCCGTGCTCGGAGGCGAGCCGAGCTGCGACGAGATGGTCCGGCTGTACGCCCGCCGGGCTGCGCCGCCGTCTCATCTCGGAGCCCATGGCTCGGACTCGATGGCGGCTGTTTCCGGCAGAGCCACAGGATGAACCATCCGTGCCTCTCGGGCGGCGGTGGGCGATGGCGCGGTCCGCCCGTGAATGTGAGGCTGGAACGAGATATGGCGCCTCACCCGGGAGTAGCAATGATCATCACCATTGTCGGGGCTGGGAACATGGCCCGAGGTATCGGTACACGGGTGCTGTCGGGCGGTCACTCTCTCCGGCTGCACGATCGCAACCAGGACAAGGCCGAGCAACTGGCCGTAGCCCTGTCGGAGGCGGTGGGCGGGGCAGACGTGCAGGCGTACGGCGTGGAAGGCGTGGCGGCAGCGGATGTGGTGGTGCTTGCCCTCCCTTACCCTGCAGGGCGGGAGGTGGCCGGCTCGCTGGGCGCTGCCCTGTCTGGCAAAGTCGTGGTCGACATCTGCAACCCCGTGGATTTCAGCACCTTCGACTCGCTGGCCGTACCACCCGGCACCTCGGCGGCCGAGGAGATCGCAGCGACCGTAGCGAACGTACGGGTCGTCAAGGCTTTCAACACCACCTTTGCCGGCCCGCTTGTGACGGGTGAAGTGGCCGGCCGGCCACTGGATGTCTTCATCGCAGGTGATGATGACGCAGCCAAGGAGACTGTGGCCTCCGTCGTCACCTCAGGCGGCATGCGCCCACTCGACGTCGGGCCGCTGCGCCGGGCACGAGAACTCGAAGCGTTCCAGTTCCTTCACATGGCATGCCAGGATCGGCTCGGTCTCGGCTGGTCCAGCGCCATCGCCATCCTTCCCTAGCTCCCCACTGCGTGGCGCTGAGCACTCGCCTCCAGCCCGAGCACGGTGGACGTCCAGCGGCTGCGGGCGATCCCGGGCCGGCCGGTCTCGGCCGGGGGCCCCCTGGGGACAGGGGTGCCTTCGCCCCCTACGTGGCTCTGGCGGCAGGCGTCGAGGGCACCTTGGAACGGGTGCACGGTCGGCACGGCACTCCGTGCGGACCCTGTCCTGCACCCCATGGATCACCCGGCGACGATCGCTTCACTGGCGCCCACGCGCACCGCTGCTACGCGGGAAATGGCTAGGTGAGACGTATGTCCTCACCTCGGGCGTGCAGGACCACGCCCGCAGCGGTCACCGAGACGTCCGTCGGATCGAGGCCTGCGGGCAGCTTCGGGAGGGTTCGGTCCTGCCCTGCGAATGCGTCTTGGATACGTGGGCCGGCCGGGTCCACGGGGCGCCCCGCGATCGACGCGGCCACCGGCACTACTTCGACCGTGCGGCCGGACAGCCGCAGCTCCGCCGTGACGTTCAGCGGCAGACCGAAGACCTGCCGTTCGATGCGGAGCCTGCCGTGGCCGTCGTCGGACAGTGACGTGTCCGGGCCGAGCCCGGCACCGAACGAGCCGAGGGGCGCGGTGAACCGGGCGTCCGCCGACGCGGCGCGGTAGGAACCGGCCCGGTCCGACACATCTTTCAGTTCGACTGTCGCCTGCACGGGTCGGCCCTTTCCGGTGACGGCGTCCGCCCGCACGGCCACCCGGGAGAACCTTCCCTCGGCCGCGCTCAGCAGGAAGGGGAAGGCGTCGATGCTCACTTGGGGAGTGCCCACCACCGCGGTCTGCCGCCCCGCGATGAGGTCGGCCAGCCGGTGCTCCGCGGACACGGCGGCGAACCGGTCGGCGGCGGGCAGGAGGGCGATCAGAGTCCCGGTCGTCACAGTGATCCAGAGCAGCCGTTTGCGGGTCGGGGCCGGGTGGTGGCTCACGAAGTCCTCCGGGTGGCGGGGACGGGAGCGCTGCCCGGGACGTGGGGTCCGTGCGTCCCGTCCGCTTCGTCGGTGCGGTCGGTGCGGTCGGTGCGGTCGGTGCGGTCGGTGTGGCCAGTGGGGTGGGTGCGGTCGGTGCCGGCGCGGGGCTGTTCCCGGCCCTGCCCGTCGTCCTCGACGTCCAGGTGCGGCAGCACCCGGTCCAGCCACGCGGGCAGCCACCAGTTCGCCCGGCCGAGCAGGACCATCGTGGACGGCACGAGGATGCCGCGGACGACCGTCGCGTCCAGCGCGACGGCCGTGGCCAGTCCCAGCCCGAACATCTTCACCACCGGGTCGTCGGACAGCAGGTAGCTGAGGAAGACACTGACCATGATCACTGCCGCGGAGGTGATGATCCGACCCGTGGCGGTGAGCCCGCTGATCACGGCCTGCCGGTTGTCACCGCCGCGCAGGTACGCGGCCCGGACGGCGCTGAGCAGGAACACCTCGTAGTCCATCGACAGGCCGAACAGCACCGCGAACATCAGCAGCGGCACGTAACCGGGGACGGGCACCGGACCCTCGAGCCCGATCAGGTCCGCGCCCCAGCCCCACGGGAAGACCGCGGTCAGCACGCCGTACGCGGCGGCGACCGAGACGAGGTTCATCAGCGCGGCCTTCACCGCGATGACCGGCGAGCGGAAGGCGATCAGCAACAGCAGCGCTGCGACGGCGAGCACGAAGCCGACGATCACCGGCATCCGACCGGCGAGGCGCTCGTTGAGGTCGTCCTGGACCGCTGTCGCACCGCCCACGTGCGTCACCTGGTCGGTGCCTGCGGTGGCGCGGGGCAGCACGTCTTCCCGTAGATCGCGTACGAGCGCGGCGGTCTTCGGATCTCCGGGCGCTGTGGTGGGGGTGACCTGCCACCGCACCTGCCTGCCGTCGCTGCTGAGTTGTGCCGGGGCCACGGAGGCCACGCCGTACGTCGCGAGGAGTGCGTCCGCGACCGCTGTGATGCGGCCCTCGCCTGGGTCGGCGGCCGGACGGGAGAGCTCGCCGGTGACCTGGAGCGGGCCGTTGACGCCTGGGCCGAAGGCGTCCGCAAGCCGGTCGTAGGCGGTGCGGCTCGACGTTCCGGCGGCCTTGTCGCCGGCGTCGAGCTGGCCGAACGTCAACCGGGAGGCCGGCAGGGCCAGTACGCCGGTGAGGAGCAGGCCGGCCAGCAGACAGCGCCACGGCCGGGCGGCTACGTACTGCGCCGCCCGACCCCAGCCTCTCGGGCCTCGCGGCGCGACCTCCGCCTGCGCCGGTGACGACTCCCGCGGACGGACCTTCGGGGTGAGCCACCTGCCCAGCAGGGAAAGCAGGGCCGGTAGCAGCGTGAGGGTGAGCGCCATGGCGACAAGGACGGCGACGGCCGGTGCGAGGGCCAGCGCGTGCAGCAGGGGCAGTCCCCCCAGCGCCAGACCCGCCAGCGCGGTGATGACGGCGCACCCGGCGAAGGCCACGGCCTTGCCCGAACCGGCCATGGTGCGCGCCGCCGCCTCCTCGACGCCCACTCCGGTCGCCCGTAGGTCACGGAAGCGGGTCAGGCAGAACAGGGTGTAGTCGATGCCCACTCCGAGGCCGATCATGGCGGCGATGGTGGTGCCCGAGGACGGCATGTCCATCAGATGACCGACGAGGCCGATCGCGGACAGCGAGACAGCGAGGCCGAGAGCCCCGTTGAGCAGCGGGACC
The DNA here is from genome assembly GCF_001746365.1 of Streptomyces sp. LUP30. Classification (GTDB taxonomy): domain Bacteria; phylum Actinomycetota; class Actinomycetes; order Streptomycetales; family Streptomycetaceae; genus Streptomyces. Next base: position 51,844 of record NZ_MJAJ01000002.1, on the reverse strand, counting down.
CCGGCCGCGACCAGGCTGCCGAACCCCACGGCGAGGACGACGAACGCGGCCGCGAGGCCGATGATCTCGCTGTGGCCGGTCGAGCCCTTGTCCGCGGCGGCGGCCAGGTCGCCGCCGGCCGTGACCTCGAGTCCGGCCCCGCTGGCGGGCGCGGCAGCGTCCACGATGTTCCGGGCGGTGTCGGCGGCGATGTCCCGTCCGCCGACGTCGAGTTCGACCGTCAGGTAGCCCGTGCGACCGTCCGCGCTCAGTGCATTTCTGCCGACCGAGTCGTAGGGGGTGGTGACGGCCACGACGTGGGGCACCTTCCCGACGGCCCGCGCCGCCGCCTCGACCGCCCGCTTCGTCCCGGGGTCGGTGAGGCCCGCCGTGCCCGGCGGCGCGTACAGGACAACGGGCTGCCGTCCCGACGCCGAGTCGTGGAACGCCGTCCCGGCCCCGCGTGCGGCCTGGCTGTCGCTGCCGGGGATGGTGACGGTTTCGGTGGTGACCTTGCCGAAGACCGCTACGGCGACGGCGGACACCGTGAGCAACAGCAGCCAGGCTGCCAGGGTCCTCTTGGGCCTGCGGGCGCACCAGCGCCCGACGGACAGGAACATCAGGAAGTCGTCCTCCCGTACGGCGGGGGCGCCCGACGGGATGTCGACCGGCGGCCCACTCGATGAACTTATTGCACTGAGCGTGCAATGGAACAGTTGCATCGGGAGTGCAAGAATGTCAACGAGACCCTGGGAGGACCGAGGTGAAGCAGCCGACCCGACAGACGCCCGACCGCATCCCCGACGGCCGCACGGAGCGCGGACGGCAGACCCGCGAGAAGATCGCCGACGCGATGCTGTCGCTGCTCGACGAAGGGGAATCGCACTTTCCCGCGGACCGGGTCGCCGAACGCGCGGGAGTGTCCCGGCGCCTGGTCTTCCACCACTTCGCCGACATGTCCCAGCTCGCGGACACGGCCATCGCCAGGCGGCTGGACCAGCTGGCCGCGCAGATCCGGCCACTCCCGGTGGACGGCCCGCGGGCGGGCCGCGTGACGGCACTCGTCGAACAGCGCGCGCGGATCCTGGAGTGGATCACCCCGGCCCGGCTCGCCATGTTGCGCCTGGAAAGTCCGTCGGAGCGGGTCGACGAAGCCACCCGGCACGTGCTCGACTTCGCGCGGAGGCGGCTGGAGGAGGTCTTCGCCCAGGAACTCGTCCGGCTCCCCGAGGGACGTGGAGCCGACCTGCTCAACGGGCTGGACGCCGTGACCACTTGGGGTGCCTGGTACCACTGGCGCAGCAGCGGACTCGACGTCGAGTCCGCTGCTCGCGCCATGGAGACGAGCGTCCACGCCCTGCTCGCCGTGACGGACCGGCCGGAGGCGTTGCCGGGCGCCTAGGTGCTGTCTCTTCGGTCGGCGTCGTGCCGGACGAGGACTCGTTGCTCCCCGCGTGGTCGATGATTTGTGGCTACCGGCCGGTCCGAGCCCATGACGGTTTGGGAAGGGATGCTGCCATGTCGGATCTTCTCGTCGGTTTCCTCACTTCCCTCGATGGTTGTGCGACGGGAGAGGGACGGCCCGGGTTCGGGGGACTGGAGGGCCCGGAGTGTCTCGCGTGGCTCGGCGAGCACCCCTGAGGCCATCTGCCTGAGGGGAGCGAACACCTACCGCCTGATGTCGGGCTTCGCCGCGGGGGAGATCCCGATGGACCAGGACGCGTTCAGGCCCGGAGAAGAGGCGTCCGTCGACGGCTCACGCAAGCGTCCAAGGTGCCGGGCGGGCCTGCCCGGCCCGCCCGGCACCTGCCTGGGACCCCGGGGGTCAGTTGAGCGTGCAGACCGGGTTGGCGGGCAGTCCGGAGGAGTCTCCGGTCGCGTTGAAGCCGAACGTGGTCCGGCCGGAGGGCGGGATGGCGCTGTTGTAGTCGACGTTCGAGCCTGAGACCGAGGAACCCGACTGCGTCAGCCTGGTGCTCCAGGCGGTCGTCACCTTCTGGCTGCCGGGCCAGCTCCAGCGGACCTGCCATCCTGTGCTGCTGGATGCGGTGGTGTTGGTGAGCGTCACCTCGGCGGTGAACCCGCCGGGCCAGGAGTTGACCAGCTTGGTGGCGGCGGTGCAGCCGGCTTGCGGGCCGCCCCCCGAGCTCCGGGTGGTGGCCGAGACGCCTACCGAGGCGGCCGACGTGCCTCCCGAGCTGTCGTGGGCCTTGACCGCGTAGGTGTACGACGTCGAGGCGGCCAGGCCGCTGTCGGTGAAGGAGGCGCCGGTGGTGGTGCCCGCCGGCTGCCCGTCGCGGAGGACGTCGTAACCGCTGGCGCCGGCCGAGGCGGTCCAGGACAGTGAGACGCTGGTGGCGGTGGTGGCGGTCACCGTGAGGTTCGTCGGCGCGTCCAGTGATCCGCTTCCGTCGCCGCCAGTGGTGTAGTTGACACCGGTGTACGGCTGGGGACACCCGGAGGAGCACGAGCGCGGCAGGGCGAAGGAGTACGTCCGGCCGCCCTGCACGAGCTTGCCGTCCACGTCACGGACCCGGATGGTGTAGTTCGATCCGCCCGAGGAGTTGGGGCCGATCGTGTACTGCTGTCCGAGGTCGCTGACCATGGCGGCCGGCGCCCACGCACTGCCGTCGTAGTACTCCACACCGTGGATGCCGTTGGGCAGGCGGGTGACGTCCACGGTGGGCCACCAGGTCGCCGCGTTCTGGACGAAGCCGATCGCGATGTCGCCGGAGTAGCCGGGCGCCGGGATGAACGACCAGGAGATGTGCCGGTTGTTCCAGCGGCTGGGGTACATGTCCGTCACCGGCTGCCCGCCGAGCTGGAAGGCGTTCAGCGAGTGCGTGGCCAGGTCCAGATGGTCGGGATCGTCCCGGCACCAGGCGTTGGTGTCGCCGCAGCTGTCGGCGACAAGCATGTCGAGGGTGGCGCCGTCGTACGTGTCGGACGTCCAGCTTCCGTTGCGGCAGAACGCCTGGCCCGCCGCGCCGTCGTTGGTGCCGGTGCAGTAGTCACCGATCGACACCCGCACCCAGCGGCCGCAGTTGTGGCCGTTGTCGAACAGCCCCATGCTGGCGGCGTCGCCGGAGGGGATGGGGCGAGGGGTGGGCTGCCCGTCGTAGTGGCCTGGTGTGTTCCACACGTTGAGGGCCACGAAGTCCTGTGACTCCAGATCCGCCTGCGGGACTCCGCACCCGCCGTAGGGCGATCCGAGGCCGTCGAAGTGCGTGGCGTTGCCGGTGTGGCCCGACGAGTCCGCGGAGGCGGCTCGGCCGGCCGATGCGGCGGCCGGGAACGAAAGGCCGTACAGGAACGATGAGGCGAGCAGCAGCACGCCGAACACGGCCGTGATGAGTAATCGCCGGCCGGTGCGTCGTGCGAGAGGGACGGTGATCACGGTGACCTCCCTGGTGCCGGACCCGATGGCCGGCACGTCGACTGTCCCGACCCCGTGGTCCCCGCGCACCACCGGTCGGGTTCATGCCAATGATGCGACCGGAAGCGTGCCTGGTCACGCCCGTAAGAGAATGTCGGCGTAGGCATTTACGGCATCAGCGGTAAGGGCAACACCCGATACGTGGGAGCGCTCCCATGAAATGCCTGGTCAGCACGCCGGACCTGGCCCAGGCTCCGCCGTGAGTCGGCCCTGCGCAAAGTCGCCGAGCAGACGTGAACACCGCCCACAAGGGCTGGCGTTACCTTTCTCGGTCCCCACAACCACGGTTGCCAGACGATGACTCTGGACGACCGGATGACCGGACGACCGGTCTGCGCGACGTGTCCGTGTAGGGCCCGACGGACGGCTGGGCTCGGGGGCGAGGCGTGGGCCTCCCTTGGCTGGGAGTGATGTTCACGCTGCTGAAGGTGACAGACGTCAAGAGCGGTGCCCCGGCCCCGGCCGCATGCTCGGTGGGCCTGTCGATGAAGAACTCGGGCGGCCGCGAGGTGTGGGGCGAGATCGGCGACCGCTGGGGCTGCAACGCTGCCATCGCCTCCACCCGTGCCGGCTCTCGCACCCTCGTCTGCAGCGTCAACTCCAGGGACGCCAAGGGCCAGGACGTGAACGAGGTGGCGCAGAACATCATGGTGGCGGCGTGCGGCGGGCCTCAATGCTGCGATGGTCTGAACGCATTGGCCTGCGGTGCGGGCCGAAGGCCGACAGCCAGATGTGGCCAGCAGGCGCCTTCTCGCTCACCGGCCCGCGCCATAGACTGCCACGGCTCCGAAACGTAGCGATCTTTTGGAGGATGTGCAGGATGAACCGAACTCTCATGACCGTATTAGCGGCAGCAGCCTTGGTCATGTCAGGGGGGAACGTCACCGCCTCCGCTGCCGAAGCCCCTCCGCGAACCACGCATGGCCCTTGCCAGTACACCCAGACCCCGGACGAACCGCCGGCGCGGCGGGTTCCTCTGCCGCCCGACCCGCGGCACACCCCCGATCACGGCACGCTCGGTATGGCCGTCCGGACCAGCCAGGGTCCGCTCCCGCTGACTCTGGACCGGGCCAAGGCGCCGTGCACGGTCCAGAGCTTCCTGCACCTGGCGCGGCACGGGTTCTACGACCGTACGGTGTGCCATCGACTGACGGCGTATCCGACGCTGAAGGTCCTGCAGTGTGGCGACCCGACCGGCACTGGCGAAGGTGGGCCGGGGTACGAGTACAAAGATGAGCTGCCCGTGGACCTGCCGCCGACGCCGAGCGATCCGACCGGTGTCCGTCGCCTTTATGGGCGCGGTTTGCTCGCGATGGCCAACGCCGGTCCGAACACGAACGGTTCCCAGTTCTTCGTCGTCTACGGCGACTCCGCGCTACGGCCCAACTACACAGTGTTCGGAACCGTAGCCATCGCTGGACTGAAGACGCTCGACAAGGTCGCCGCCGGCGGTGTCGCGCCGACTACGCAGGACCCTGCACCTGTGGACGGCGCACCCGCGTTGCGGACCGAGCTGCTCAAGGTTTGGCAGTCCTGCCGGTCCTGATGAACTGCGGTGCGGCCACCCACCCCGGCGGGCCGGGGGATCTTGAACATTCCGGGACAGCCTGCGAGCGGCGTCACTCAGGCGCCAGCCGATGAGTTCCCGCACACGTACGGGCCGGACGGCGCCCGCCGGTGCGCACTGCGGGGCATCGCTTGGGGGAGTGGGGAAGTGAAGACGGCACGTCGACGGCGATGGTGGTCGAAGAAGCGGGCGCGCAGACAGGTGCAGGGCTGGGGCGCGGTGGTGGCGCCGGCCGCCGTGGCGGGGTAGCCGGGCACTGGTCGGTGGTGTGGCCCGCGGATGCCATCGGCTATCTGGCCGACGGCCGCAAGCTGGGCGTCCAGGTCAAAAAGTATGCGCCGCAGCGCCGCGTGTCTTCTCAGGGAATGCAAGAAGTTCGTCAGCACCGCCCGCCTCGAACACGGCGCGGACGTAGTCCTGTTCGTCACCACCTGTCGCGCGTTCGCGAAGGCCGCACTGGGCCCGGCGCTGCGCCAGGACGTCGTGGCCCTGCACCGCGACCTGCTGGGCTCGTGGGTCACAGGCGCTCACCTGGAAACCCTGATCCCGCTGAACGGCAGCGGCAGCGGCAGCGGCAGCGGCGGCGTCAGACGGCGTCCCACTGCCTGACAGCCCGGGGACGCGGCTGGTCTGTCCGAGCCGGTTGGCGACGTCCGGCCGATGTACTCGACCAGGGACTGTCGCGTCAGGTGGTCCAATACGGCGGCGGATCGGCAACGCCGACGGCGCTTCTCGCGCCGCGGCAGGGCGACCGGGCAGGTGGCGTCCGCCCGGACGCCCCACTGACGTGGAGGCGTCCGGGCGGCTCACCAGGTGAACGGTCAGTATTGGGGTTCGGCGGCCCGGAACAGTAAGGAGTGACGCGAGAGCCCGGCCTCCTCCGTGAGCCGTTCCTCGACGCTGATGCGGCTGTCCCGGCTCGCGCCCGGCCCTCCGAAGATGTCGACGAGCGCGTAGGGATCCTCGCCTCGCCGACCGAGCCACTTGCCAAGTTCCGCGGTGGTGATGGATTCGTCAGTGTCGTTCAAAGCGCCGGCGAATGGGCGCTCATGGGGTGATTCGGCGGTCGTCAGGCGAGGCGGAACTGCTGATGGTCGCCGTCGCCGCCGGGCCACTGGACCAGGGCGGTGCCGTTGTCGGTGCTCTCCGCGTTGACGGACAGGAACAGGCCGCTGTTGCGGTTCTGCAGCGCGAAGTACTCGTTGTCCTTCTGCACCAGGCGCCACTGCTGATGTTCCTTGCCGGCGGTGGCGCCCCACTGCACGATCGCCGCGCCGTTGTCGTGGCTTTCGGCGTTGACGGACATCGCCTTGCCGCTGTGGACGGCACGTACGACGTAGTAGCCGCCGGTGGTGGCTTCCAGGTTCCACTTCTGATGGTCGCCGTCGGCGAACGGCCACTGGACGACGGCAGTGCCGTTGTCCTTCTTCTCGCCGTGGACGGACACGGCCTTGTCGCTGTGACGGGCGATCAGCGCGGCGGTGAAGACAGCGGTCATGCGGGCTTCCTCGTTTCAGGGGGTGCGAGAGCCGGGCCGGCCAGCCGCCCGGCAGCGATGCCGTATCCACGCTGACATCCCCCCGGGTCCAGGAAGCCTCTGCCAGGCCGAAACCGCCCTCGGCGGCGAACCTGTGGCCTGCCATGGGGATATCCGCGCGGGCGTACGCTCCGCGAGCCTGGGCAGGGACGCGGTGAGGTTCGCGCGGCCGCCGTGACCAACGACGGATGGCCCCCGCTCCCGGATACTCCGTGGGCCCGCATGACCGCGCGGGCCGCCCCGCTTCTCGCAGCAGTCGACGTCACAAAGCCTCGGCCAAGGCTGGAGCTGTGAGCACCCCTCGCCGCCCTCCGGCCACCGGCCCCGCCCCCACGCCCCACGGCTCCGGATCCGCAGACCGGCCCGGCACCGCCGCGCAGCGCGCAGCGGACGTCCACCCGCACCGCCCGCCGACCCTGTCTGTCGGCGACCCGGACCCCGGCGCGGGCATCGGACGGCGCGTTCTCGGCCCGGCCAGGCCCCGCCCGTCCGGCCGCCCGCACCATCCACCGCCCACGGCGCACCACCAGGAGCACGCCACCGGTGCTGCGCCGTACTTCATCTGACAGACGTAGAGCAGTGAGCACAGACGTACAGGGCGCGGTGCCCCGGGACTGAGCCGACCGATCCCACGGGTGCGTTCCGTGAGCGCTACGTCACCTCGTAGGAGCAGAAGTTCAAGAGGTGTAGGTGGCTGTATGACTGTCCGGCCCGTGCTCGACAGCCTCAGGACTGGTCGTACCAGGCGAGTGCGGCGATCCGCCAGCCGTCCGAGGTGCGGACGAACTGGATGGTCTTGGTCCCGCCACCCTCGTACAACTCACCGTCCAGGATCCCGGACTTGCGATACTCGCCGAACCGCGACGCGATATCGCCCGCAATCTCGGTCCGCTCGGAGACCTCCCACTCGGAGAACTCGACAAGCCGACCGTCGGTCAGCAACCGCTGGCGAGGCTCGATGAACTCGTCGACGGTATAGACCGTGAACTCCGGGCCGGACTTGACGATCACACCGCTTGGAAGAATCAGCCGGCGGATCCGGGCCACATCGGCGACCTTGCCAACCCGGTTGTCAAAGGCACCGAAGAAGTCGGCGGTCACCGCGTCGATCTCGGTCTTGGACATGGGCGCGACAGTAACACCGAAGGAGCTCAGACAATGTGCCGCCGTCGGCCACGGCGGCCCGCGGCAGCTCCATGGACTGGCCCGCTCTGAGCAGGACCGAAATCCAGCCCCTGGACGTAGGCAGCCTGCAGGTCGGCGAGGAGGTGCCGGCGTCCTCGCGCAACCGGAGGCGTCCGCCGCGGGCGGGACTGCGGCTCCCCTGCCAGCAGCGTGCGACACGTAGACCGGTCCTGGGCGGGCCCGATGGCCGTCCTGCGGGTCGGCAAGGGGCGTTCGGAAGCGGGCCGTCTGTTGTCAGGCGTCGGTCGGTCGGGAGGTCGCCGTGCGCGGGAGCAGGGTGCACAGGATCGCGCAGCCTACGAAGCCGCCGGTCACCCAGGGCATGGCGGCGCTCAAGGCCCGGGTCGGACCATCCTGTGCGTGGCCGAAGAAGACGGTGCCGATGAGCGCGGCGCCGAGGGCTCCGCCGAACTGCTGGGCGGTGGAGAAGATGCCGGACGCGCCGCCTGCGAGGTCGGTGGGCACGGCGGACAGGACGACGTTGACCAGGGGCACCACGAGGAAGCCGAGTCCGGCACCGGCGACGAACAGACCGGGGGCCAGTGGCCAGGCCCCGGTGTGCGCGTCGGCGCTGCCCGCGACGGCCGCGCCCACCCATGCGAAGCCGGCGGCCATGAGCAGTGCGCCGGCGCCCAGGACGAGACGGCCGTAGCGCACGGCGAAGGTGTCTGCGGCCGGTGCGGTGAGGAAGCTGCCCGCCGAGAAGGCCACGGTGACCATGCCGGCCTGCATCGGGGTGTAGTCCTCGCCTGCCTGGAGCCATACGGCGAAGACGAGGAAGAAGCCCTGCATGCCGAGGGAGAAGAGAAGCTGGACCAGGACCCCGACGGAGAACGCGGGAAGGCGGAAGGCGCGGGCCGGGAGCAGCGGGAGGGGGCCGGTACCGCGTCGGCGCGCCTCCACCACGGCGAGTCCGGCGAGGGAGAGCACTCCGGCGGTCAGGCAGATCCAGCCCCACAACGGCCAGCCGTTCTGGCGGCCTTGGACCAGGGGCAGCACGATCGCGACCAGTGCCGCGGCCAGCACGAGGCTGCCGAGCAGGTCGGGGCGGCCCGCTGAGCGCTCTTTCGTGGCGGGCACCAGCAGGGCCCCGGCGACCAGGGTGGCCGCCGCGATCGGAACGTTCACCAGGAACACCGATCGCCATCCCCAGCCGAAGAGGTCGGCGTCGGTGAGGAGTCCGCCGAGCAGCAGCCCGATCGCCGAGGCGAAGCCGGCGACGGCGCCGTACATGCCAAAGGCCGCGCCGCGCTCCCTCCCCTGGAAGAGGGTGCGGAAGGAGCCGATGACCTGGGGGACGAGGATCGCCGCCAGGAGGCCCTGGACGGCCCGGGCCGCGATCAGTTGGCCGGGCGTCTGGGCGAGTCCGCAGGCGAGGCTGGCGAGGCCGAAGCCGGCGATGCCGGTGAGGAAGAGGGCGCGGCGACCGAAGCGGTCGCCAAGGTGTCCGCTGACGATCAGGGCGGCGGCGAAGCCGAGGAGGTAGGCGGAGACGGTCCATTGGAGGTCGCCGGTGGAGGCGTGCAGATCTCGCCCGATGGACGGGATCGCAACGTTGACGATCGTCGTGTCGAGGAGGTCCATCAGGGCCCCGATCATCATCACGACGGCGGCGGCCCAGCGGTGGGGGTGGGGAAGGACGCCAGTGTGCGGAGGCGGGGTGAGAGTCGCGGACATGGGTGTCTCCCGTGGGTGACGTGGGCGAGGTGAAGGGCCAGATTTATTTCGTTCGGCCTAACGAAATAGTTGCAGGCGTGGGGCGCTCGCCGCAAGTGCTTAGTTCGGGCGAACGAAATATTTGTTAGTCTGGTCGCATGACCGAGGCAGAATCCCGGCGGGCCGCGGCGCTGGAGCGCCTCATGGTCGTCGGTCGGCAGCACAGTGCCGTCACCGTCATGTTCCATTCGGCGGTCGCCGCCAAGCAGGGGCTGAACGCCACCGAGGAGAAGACCCTCGACTTCCTCGAGCGGCGCGGCCCGCTCACCGCGAAGGAGCTGGCCGGGCTCACCGGGCTCGCCCCGGCGTCCGTCACCGGCCTGGTCGACCGGCTCGCCGCGAAGGGCTTCGTCCGCCGGGTGGAGCACCCCACGGACAAGCGGCGGGTGCTGGTCGAGCTGAATGAGGAGAAGCTGGCCGAACTGGCCGTGTTCTTCCAGGACTGGGCGCGCGACATCGTCGCCGCGTGCGAGGAGTTCGACGCCGAGGAACTGGAGACGGTGAACCGCTTCCTCGCTGTCATGACCGAGGCCCAGCGCAAGGCGACAGCCCGGCTCAGCGGATGACCGGCCCGCACCGGAGGACTCGATTCGCCGGACGATTCGGCTCACCGGATACTCCGACTCGCCGGTGAAATCCGACCCGCGCGCCGGACTTGGCCGGCCCCTTCGCGACCACTTCCGTACGACTCTGGGGTTGATGCGCGCGCTCAAGCCGTTCGGGGGGCCTCACGGGTGTCGGCGAGGTCCGGGTCGCAGACCAGGCGTGGTCGCGCTTGGTGGAGGTGGGCCCCTGCCCGCGGTGGCAGCGTTGAACGGCCCGACCGAACACCCCCCAGACGTCTCCAGGCGCACGGTGTCTTCCACGTTGTCCAGGCGTTGACCAGCTGCGCTGTGGCACTGTCGACAGCCGAGTCGAGAGCAGCACAGGAGCGGGGTCGGCCGCAGTGGCAGACCGGTGAGCGGCTCCCGCAGCAAAGTCACACTGTGCTTGCCGGCCACCCGTGCCACAAGGGCTCGAACCCCGTTCCTGGCCTCTCCTGCGTGATCACCCCGCCGGCGGCCCGGCCAGGTGATCACGCGCCGTACGCCCGTCGTCAGCAGGGGCTAGAACTTGATACAGACCGGGCCCTCGTTGACGTTGATCAGACCGTACTGCTCCACGAAGGAGTTGCAGGAGACGGTGCTCTGGCCTTCGCCGTCGTCATCCGCGCTGGCGCTGGTCCGGGCGTTGGCGTCTGCTGAGCCGAAGTCGATGCACACGGGGCCCTGATTGACGTTGATCAGGCCCTCCTGAGTGGTGAAGTCGTTGCATCGGGCGTCCAGCACCTGCTGGACCATGTCGTCTCCGGAACCGTCGCCGGCGGAGGCCACGCCGCCCCCAGCCAGAACCGCAGCGGCAGCCAGCGCGGTGGCGGCAACGGCCTTACGTATACCCATCATGGTCTTTCTCCAGTGTGTGGGGACATGAACAGTGATTACTCCAACAACCTCTGGAGCTGGCCGCACGCTGGGCTGCGCCATCCGGGCATTCACTCGGCCGCTGGAGATCGCGAGGTTCGGGCCTGCTGTTCGTTCACCTGCCGGGCCCGGCTGCCGGTGACCGCACCGTTCCGGCCGGTGCGCCCCCGCCTAGGGAGGCGGTCCCGCCTGCGCCGTGTCCCGGCGCCGCCGTCGAAACGAAAGGGAACGTCTGTGATCGGTTCACGGCTTCGCCGCGCCCTGCCCGCCGGCGAGTCGGTGTCGTTCGTCGCCCCGGCGGCACGGGTCCGCTGCGGATGCGCGGATGAGCGACCCTGTGCGGAAGCCGCCCGGTCGAGGTCCTGATGCGCCGGACCACCGCTGCGTCGAACCGGGAGACGATGGTTTCCGGCCGCCCTCTCCGGCGCGGCGGGCGTGGGGTCCGCATCCATGTCCAGGGCGGTGGGCCGGCTGCGGACCTGCTGAGTGCTGTGCCGCATGGCTCGCTCGCCGGTGTTCTCGAGGGCCCTGACCCGGGCCGCTCGTGCCCCTTCGCGGTCGCTCTGGGCCAGCCGGGTGTCCCCGAGTCGCACCAGTGAGCCGATGGCGTTCCTGTGGTCGCCCAGTTCCTCGAACGCCCGCGTCGCCCGCTGGTAGGTGGCCATCGACTCCTCGCAACGGCCGAGTGCACGGAGGGTGTAGCGAGTTCCCCGACGGCGGGCCCCGGAGGACCTTGGCCGACTGGGTGCCGGGCGGCGTGGGCGTCCGGCGCGGCGGCGAGCCAAGGAGTGGGGTCCGTGCGCGGGCGGAGCGGCTAGTCGGTGAATGCGCCCATGGCGCGGTCGAGCAGCACGGTCAGCGGAACTGCTCCCTCGCAGGCCACCCACGTCGCTGAAGCCGCGTCTGCGCAGGCGAGGGCGGCCGCGACGAGGGCGGCCGGCCGGGGATCGTCCGGCCGGCTGGGACTGGCCCCCAGCCGACGTGCGATTTCCGGGGCCATTATCTCCTGCCAGTGCAGCTGCTTCTCGAAGTGCCGGGCGCGTATTGACGGCGTCTCCTGGAGCATTCGCAGATAGTTGAGCATCCGCTCGGGTTCCGCCTCGAGCATCCGCGTCATCACGTCGAACACCCGGCGCAGTGCCTCCCAGGGCCGCTCCTCATCGGGTCGGGCGGCGAGCGCGTCGGTGACCTGGCGGCCGATCTCGTCCAGGTCGGCCAGAACGATGTCCTCTTTCGTGCCGAAATGGCGGAACAGGCTGGCGCGTGACAGTCCGGCCTCGGCTGCGATCTGGTCGACGGTCGTCCGGTCGAATCCCTGCTCGGTGAAGAGCCTGAGGGCTACCTCTGTCACTTCCGCCCGGATCGTGGCGCGCATGCGCTCGCGCAGCCCGGGCTTGGCCGTGGAGGGGGTGGGAGTAGCGGCGGAGTCACTCATACCCGAAGAGTATACGAATCTCAAGTTGATACTCAGTCTCAAGTAGAGTTACAGTCTTCTTGTGGCTCGGTGTTTCGAGTAGGAGTGTTTCTTATGAGCAAGGTCTGGTTCACCACGGGTTCCTCGCGCGGCTTCGGCCACCAGTTCGCCGAGGCCGCCTTGCAGCGCGGCGACAAGGGCGCGATCACCGCCCGCAACACCAAGGCGCTGGCCGACCCGAACACGTTGGTCTCCAGCTGGTCGCGCAACTCCTGCTCACCGAGGTCCTCCACGGCAGGGACGAGCGAGGCGCTCTCCCCGGAGGTCTCAGGCTTCGGCATCAAGGTCACGATGATCGAGCCCGGCGGCTTGGCCACCGACCTCGCGAGTTCGGCGGTCTTCACCGCGCACGGTCAGGACGCCTACGGCCCGCTTTACGCGTCGCTGAACGGGCTGGGCGCTTCCGCCCAGATGCCCGGCCCCGAGGGTGTCGGCGGTGCGACTCTCCAGATCGTCGACGCCGGGGAGCCGCCGCTGCGGGTGTTCTTCGGCGAGGAGCCCTCCCAGTGGGTGCCCGCCGTGTACCAGCAGCGCCTGGACGAGTGGGCCGAGTGGGCGCACGTGTCCAAGGCCGCAGAAGACAAGTAGCAAAGGCCGGCCCTCGGCCCATGACATGTCGGGCCGCTACCGCCGCCACCTAGATCGAGACGGCCCTCGCGTTTGAGGGCGGCCGTCCATATCAACAGGAGGTTCACATCATGAGCAAAGTGTGGTTCATCACCGGCGCATCGAAAGGCTTTGGCCGCGAGTTCGCCCTCGGCGCCCTCGAGCGTGGCGACAAGGTCGCCGCGACCGCCCGCGACACGGCCACTCTCAGTGGCCTGGTCGAGCAGTACGGCGACGCCGTCTTCCCCATCGAGCTCGACGTCACCAACCGCGACCAGGTGTTCGATGCGGTGAAGTCCGCGCACGAGACGTTCGGGCGGATCGATGTCGTCATCAACAACGCGGGCTACGGGCTCTTCGGAACGGTCGAGGAGATCACCGAGCGGCAGCTGCGCGACCAGCTCGAGACGAACCTGTTCGGCGTTTTCCATGTCACGCAGGCGGTCCTCCCGATCCTCCGCGAGCAGCGCGCTGGCCACCTCATCCAGATCTCGACCATAGGCGGCATCATCGCGTACCCGACCCTCGGTGCCTACCATGCGTCGAAATGGGCGCTGGAAGGAATGACGGACTCACTTGCTCAGGAAGTCGCCGGCTTCGACATCAAGGTCACCCTGGTCGAACCCGGTGGCTTCGCCACCGACTGGTCCGGTGCATCCGCCGTCGTCGCCGACGCGCACCCCGCGTACGCGGCTCTGCACGAGAACATGGCCGCGTGGCGGGCGCAGGTCGTACTTCCGGAGCCGGTCGGCTTCAGGTCCGCGATCCTCACGCTCGTCGACGCCGAGCAGCCGCCGCTGCGCGTGTTCTTCGGGGAGGGACCGACGCAGATGGCACCACAGGTCTACCAGCAGCGCCTGGCCGAGTGGACCGAGTGGGCGCACGTCTCCAAGGCCGCGGAAGGCAAGTAGGCAACGCCCGGCCCGCGGGCGCCCACACCACGGCGTGCACCCGCACCGCCGGCACCGGAGAGATCCTGGGCGGCACACCCGCCCAGGCTCCCTCACCGGCAGGCAGCAGGTCCTTCCTCGCCCAAGCACCTTCGGCGTCACCTGCTTCCGCAAGCGCCATGCCACTCCCGTTGCGGATGCCTCTCGGCCGGCAGCCCGGGCAACTCGTCCCGCACAACCAACAGCAGCACAACCAGGGGTGGACCGGACGGGCCCCCACCCGTTCCAAGCCATCGAGGCCCACTGAAGGGAGCCCCGTCATGCCCACCACCAAGCGTCGCGCACTGATCCTCATCTCGTCCGGTCGCCGGCTGCCGCTGGCCAAGCCGACCGAGGTCAAGTCGATCTCGACCGGGTTCTTCCTGGTCGAGATGGCTCAGATGCTCGAGGAGTTCGAGAACGACTACGAGTTCACCTTCGCCACCCCCGACGGCACCGCCCCGCAACTCGACATCAACGGCATGGCCCTGTCCATGCACTACATCGAGAAGATCGGCGCCAAGACCATCACCCTGCGCAGGCAGCAGCGCCGCCGCTCGTTCACCGTCGACGGCTTCCGGCAGCACTACCCCGAGCTGGTCGCCCGCCGCGAGCGGGAGGTCCGGCTGCTGGAGCGGCACATCGGCCGGATCCCGGTCTCCGAGCTACTGCCCAACAGCGAACCGGAACTCGCCGAGTACCGCCCCGAACTGATCCGCCGCCTCGACAAGCTGCCCGAGGGCACCTTCCACTCGCTGCAGGGACTCGTCCAGCGCCACCGCGACGCGGCCGATGCGTTCACCTTCGCCGACTTCGACTTCATCCACGCCCCCGGCGGTCACGCCCCCATGGTCGACTTCCGCGACAACCCGTGGCTCGGCGAAACCCTCCACACGGCCCGGGAGAACGGTGTCACCATCTCGTTGATCTGCCACGCGCCCATCGGGGTGACCTCCACCCGGCAGCGCATCGACGCGCAGGGCGCCGCCTACCCGGTGAAGGACAATCCGTTCCTCGCCGCTGCCGTCGCGACCGTCCCCAAGATGGGCGAGCTGTTCGCGCTGAGTTTCCTCTACCCGCACGTCCCCGGCAGCAAGACCCGGCTCCCCTACTTCGTCGACGTGGCCATCAAGGAAGCCGGCTTCACCGTCGCGTCCTCTCTCAACATGTCCGCCCCGCAAACGGCCTACGAGCCGTCCGTGCGGCTGCTCACCGGCAACGGCCCCCAGGCCATCGACAAGCAGACCGCCGAACTCCGCAGCATCCTCACCCACAGCTCCGCTTCCCGCCCGACCAGCAGCAAGCAGGCGAGCGCGTAGCGGCGACCACACGCTGTGCCGACCAGGCAGCCGACGACACGGTCGAGCAGACAGAACAGGTACGGAGGCGGGCCGTATCGGCCCGCCTCCGTACCTGTTCTGGTTCCCGGGGCCGGAGTCACCCGGGTCTCGACCCTGGTCAGCACCGGCTGGCCGCCGTGCTCGACGCGGCCTGTTCTCGGAGAAGATCTCCAGCCGAGCCACCGTCGTCATCCCGCGCTTGGCGGCGCGCTGGACCCCAGCGCCAGGGAGAGCGGCGCCGCAGCGGGCGGAGCATCCGGAGGACGTGCAGTTGAGTAGATCCACGGCCCGAACCTCCCGTCCCTCGTTCGCCCCTCCCTCACCCGCGTCTCCCCACGATAATGCGGAGTCGTGGGCGTGCTGAGCCTTGCTTGCTTCCCCGACGGCGACTTAGAGATTCCCCTCCCACGGGTGATGAGGACCCTCAGCAACCAGGACCTGGACTACGAGGAGAGGCACGAGCCGACCCACCCGCCTACCGCGGCACGGACGTGGACTGATGCCTTGGAACGGTCCGTCGTCAACGTACTGATCGTCCCGCCCCAGGAACGCGTGGCTGCCGTGCTGCCGTGCTCGTTCTCCTCTACTGGCAGCCGCTGACACGGATTTCACAGCTCAGCACCGGCCACGTCCAGCACGACGACGACGAAGTCCTCGTCCGGCTCGGCGACCCGCCGTCGCCTGTCCCGGCCCCGTTCGCCGGGATTCTGCTGGACTACCTGGGGCAGCGGCTGAACACCATGACCGCGACAAATCCCGACGCCCGATGGACCTTTCCCGGCCGCCGGACCGGGCAGCCTATGACCCTGGAGACTCTGGAACTTCGGCTCCGCCACCTGGGCTTCCCGACCCTGCCAGGACGCACAGCGGCGATCCGCCACCTCGTCCTCCGGGCCCCAGCCCCGATGGTCGCCCGAACGCTCGGCTACCACGACGACACCACAGCCCGCCTCGCCGACGAGGCCGGGGGAACCTGGCGTCACTATGCCCCCGGTGACCACCGACGGTGACTACCGCCCGACAGGCGCTGCTTGACCTTGCCGCTGGCGGCAGGGTTGCACGATGACCGGCATGAACAGCACCGCACCGCAGAGCAGCAGGGTCGTCGCCGTCACCGGAGCCGGCACCGGGATCGGCCGGGCCACCGCCCGTGCCTTCGCCGCCGAGGGTGCCCACGTGGTCGCGATCGGTCGGCGGGCCGAGCCGCTGAAGGAGACCGCGGCCGGGCACGACCGGATCACGCCGCTGGCCGCAGACATCACCGCCGAGGGCGAGCCGGATCGGATCATCCGGACCATGCTGGAAACACACGGCCGGCTGGACGTGCTGGTCAACAACGCAGGCATCGTTCGCAGCGGCGACCTCGGCACGCTGACGCCGGAGATGATCACAGCTCAGCTTGCCACCAACCTCGTCGCTCCCATCCTGCTGGCCCAGGCCGCGCTGCCACCCCTGGAGAAGTCGGGCGGGGTGATCGTCAATGTCAGTACGTCGGTGGGGCAGCGGGCCTGGCCCGGCAGCTCGGTCTATGCGGCTACCAAGACCGCTCTGGAGTTGCTGACCCGCAGCTGGGCGGTCGAGCTGGCATCCCGCGGGATCCGGGTGGTGGCGGTCGCTCCCGGCGCGATCGACACCCCCATCGGCGAGCACCAGGGCCTGACGCCGGAGCGGATGGCGGCGGTGCGGGACTGGCAGCTGGCGCACACCCCACTGGCCCGGATCGGCCGCCCCGAGGAGGTGGCCTGGGCAGTCACCCGACTTGCCGCACCCGACGCTTCGTTCGTCACCGGGGTGGTACTCCCGGTCGACGGCGGAGCGGTCGTGGCGTGATAAGAGTGGCCCGGGAGGTGGGATGGGTGCGGATCGGCAAGCTGGCCAGGGAGACCGGGACAACCGCCCGTGCGCTGCGGCACTACGAGCAGGCCGGACTGATCTCCTCGCAGCGGGCCCCCAACGGTTACCGCATCTACGACGAGCGGGCGGTGGTGCGGGTCCGCAACATCCGCTACCTGCTGGCCGCCGGGCTCACCCTGGACGACGTGCGGGTGTTCCTGCCGTGCCTGGACGGCGATGTGGCCGCCGCACCGCCCTCAGACAAGGGCCTGCGGGTCGCGTTGGAACGACTGGCGGTCCTCGACGAACGGATCGCTGTCCAGACCGAGGCCCGCGACCGACTGGAAGCCGCGTTGCGACAGGCAACCGGTGGCCGGATCCGCCCAGTGGCCTGAACGCCTACCTCGTCGCAGAAGCCGGAGAAGCCTGGAACCGCTGCCGCCCACGGCCACTCACGGTGACCACGAGCCCTCACCGCTCGTGCTGAGCGTGACGGTTCTGGACGTCAGCACCGCCGAACCACCCGCTGCGAGAGGGCGGTATGCGACCTGATGCTCGATCAAGGGCCTGCACGGCGATGACCGCGTCTGTTCCACACGGCGAGATCCGCCCCGTGGGCGGCGCTGCTGCGGGTGCGCGACAGGCTGGAGTTCAGCGAGCGCCGGGAGTTCCCAAACGTGTTGGAGCGCTCGCATATCTGTTTGCGGGGACTGCAGGAGAACCGCATGGCCCTGACAAGAGGCGCGGCTCCGAAGTTTTCTCGCGGGGGATCGGCTCGGGGGACGGGCGCCCGCACCGCAGATCCGAGGACCGCCGAGGCGGGAGTTTCCTTCTGGCCGTACGTTTGTGGCGATGACGCGGGCGCCTTTGCGGGTGTGCGCTTCGACTTGGCGGGTGCCCTCCGCATGTCCTTCAGCGCCTTCGGGCGCCTCCAGATGCCCGTGAGTGACGGGTGTTCGAAGCGGCGAACTGGGCGGATGCTCCAGCGGCAGCCGCAATGTCCGGGCCGGGCGTGGCTGGCCCGGACATTGGTGGAGTCAGCTGAGGTTCCACTTCTGGTTGGTGCCGCCGCTGCACGTCCACAGTTGGACCGGGGCGCCGTTGGCGGTGGAGGCGCCGGTGACGTCCAGGCACAGGCCGGACTGGACGCCGGTGACGGCCCCCTCGGCGTTGAGGTTCCACTGCTGGTTGACCCCGCCGTTGCACGGCCAGGTCACCACCTTGGTGCCGGAGGTGGTCTGGTGGTTGTAGGCGTCCAGACACAAGGTGGTCCCCGAGATGGTCACCGTCAGCTGCCCGGACCCGGTACGGGTCCAGAGCTGGCCGGCCCCGCCCTGGCAATCCCGGATCTGCAGCTGCGTACCCGCCGTCGTCGACGCGTTCGGCACGTCCAGGCACTTGCTCGCGCCCACCGCGTGCAGCGCACCGGAGGTGCTGGGCGGCGGATTCGTCGTGCCGCCGCCGTCGAGACCGAGGAAGGTGATGGCGTAGGCGAGCATGCCGGGCTGCGGCAGGGTGTGGCCCGTGCCCGCGATGCTGATGCCCTCGACGGGGGACTGCGGGCCGGTGGCGCCGTAGCGGGTGCGGGTCCAGGACGACTGCGGCCGGTCGGTGGCGGTGGGTGTC
Organism: Streptomyces sp. LUP30; assembly: GCF_001746365.1. Lineage (GTDB taxonomy): Bacteria > Actinomycetota > Actinomycetes > Streptomycetales > Streptomycetaceae > Streptomyces. Next base: position 33,156 of record NZ_MJAJ01000002.1, on the reverse strand, counting down.
TGGTTCAGCGCGTGGAGGTTGGTCCACTGCTTGATCTCCTCGCCGAAGTTGGGATAGGCGAGGGTCGTGTCGGTGGTGCCGTGCCAGGCCTGCATACGGGGGTAGCGGCCGGTGTAGCCCGGATACATGGATCGGGCCTGGTCGCCCCACTGCTGAGCCGATTTGATGATGGTGCCGCCGGAGCACTGGCTGTTCCACATCGAGCCGTTATTGGTGGCGAAGCAGCCCGCCGGCACCCCGGAGAACGCCGAGGCGGCACTGAAGACATCGGGGTACTCGGCAGCCAGCACGTTCGTCATCATGGCGCCCGACGAGAATCCGCTGACGACGATGCGGGCCGGGTCGACGTTGTAGCGCTGGCGTGCGTAACCGACCATCGACATGACGCCGGTGGAGTCGCTGCCGCCGTCCCGCCTGAGCGCCGCGGGTGACGATACGTCGAAGCAGTGCCCGTCACGGGTGGCCTCGGGCAGGACGATGACGAAGCCGTACCGGTCGGCGGCGGTGACGTAGTCGTGCCCGTTGCCGCCGAAGATCCCTCCGGCCGATCCCCCGCAGTAGTGGACCAGGACCAGCAGGGCGGGCCTGGGTGCCACGTGGTCGGGCACGTAGACGTACATGTTGAGGTTGGTGGGGTTGTTCCCGAAGCCGGTGACGCGGGTCAGGCTCGCCGCGGCCGCGGGTTGGGGCGCCAGGAGCGCTAAGGCCGCGATCAGTGGCAGGAGCACCATCGCCAGGACCGCGCGCAGAGTGCGTCTCATGGAGGAACCTCGTTTCCGGTGATCGGGTGGACTTGTGGTACACCGGCCCCGGCCCCCCGGTGGGGGGAGGACCGGCGGGCGCCGSGGGATGCGGCGCCCGCCGGGGGCGGGTGGCCGGCCGGGGATGGGTGGTCAGCCGATGGCTGTGGCGAAGATGTGCATGGCCACCTGGCCTGACACCGCGTCGGAGCCGACGTTCGGCAGGGTCAGGTAGGCCACGGTCTTGCCTGCCTGGAGCGGCACGGTGGCGCCGTACACGTTGACCTTCTGCTGGACCCTTCCGCTGCCGCTGTTGATGTTGATGTAGTCGGTCGTGGCGACGATGTCGGTGCCGTCGGCGGGGCCGGTGCTCCACCAGTCGGCGAAGGACAGGGTGTAGCGCTGGCTGGTGCCGTCGGTGTAGGTGATCAGGCCGGTGCCAGAGGCGTTGCCGTAGTCGGCGGTGCCGAGGAAGCCGAGCTTGGTGCCGCTTCCGGCGAACGGCACGGTCTGGCCACCGGCCACGATGTTGTCGGGCTTGCCGGTGCCGGTGACGGGCCAGGTGTAGGTCAGTCCGCCGTGGGTGACCGTGCCGCCGGAGGTGATCCCCCGGGTGGCGAGGGCCTGCTGGGACAGGCTTTGACCGCCGCCGTCGAGATTGGCGGCGCCGGGAGTGGCGTCGTCGCTGATACCGGTGTTCTTGGTGATGTCGCTGAGGGACGCGTAGGGGACGGCCAGCTGGCCGGCCGCGTCGTCGCTGGCTCGGGCGCCCTGGTAGCGGGCCGAGGCGGCGAGGGCGTAGGGGCCGGGCCTGACATCCGCGGGCGGCGTGACCGTCCAGGTGGTCCTGACCGAGGCGCCGGCCGGGATACTGCGGAAGGTGGCCGGTGAGGTCGGGGTGGCCCGCCAGTCGTCGGGCACCTCCAGGGTGACCGAGGCGTTCGGCAGGGCGGTCGGGCCGGTGTTGGTGTAGGTGGTGGTCGCCGTGGCGAGGGCACCGGGCTTGACGATCGGGTCGGCGGCGAGGGTCAGTGTGTGGTGGACGCGGATCACCGCGGAGCCGGTGACGCCGTGCACGGTCGCGCGGATGGTGGCCACGCCGTTGCCGACCGCGGTGACCAGCCCCCTACGGCTGACGGTGGCGACGGAGGGATCGCTGCTGGTGTAGCGGACTTTGGCCTTGGACAGGTCCAGGAAGGAGCCGTCGTCGTTGACCGCCTCCACGACGTGGTCGGCGGTGACGTCGAGGTTGCGGCCGGGCTGGGCCGTGGGGTCGGTGTCGTCCTTGATCCACCGGTTGCGGGCGGTGAGGTCGATGGTGTCGCCCGCCCTGTGGACGACGGCCTCCGGCTGTACGGTCACGTACTTCACGTGCGGGGTGAGGCTGCCGTGCACGGCGACTCTGGCGGCCCCGGCGGTGGTGGCGGCGTCCGGCCCCACCTCGAACCGGTACGTGCCGGCGTGGACGATCTGCCTGGCCTTCCGGCCGTCGTGGAAGGCGAGGTCGGGCACCCGGACGCGCAGGGTGATGTGCTGGGTGGCGCCGGGCTGGAGAACCCGGGTCTTCTGGAAGCCGACGAGCCGCTTCTTCGGCAGTTCGCGGTCCCTGACCGTGAAGCCGGTGCCCGCGTAGAGCTGGGCGACGGTGGTTCCGGGCACGGTGCCGGTGTTGGTGACGTCGAAGCGGACGGTCACCGTCCCGTCGGCGTTCACGGCGGAGCGGTCGGCGCGGACGTGGGAGTACGCGAAGGTGGTGTAGCTCAGGCCGTAGCCGAAGGGGTAGGTCGGCGCGCCCGTGAAGTACTGGTAGGTGCGGCCCAGACCGCCGGTGGCGCCGGGGGTGAGGTCGTAGTCGGAGAGGGCGGGCAGCTGCGAGTCGTCCTTGTACCAGGTGAAGTTGAGGTGCCCGCCGGGGTTCTGCCTGCCGAACAGGACGTCGGCGAGGGCGTCACCCTGGCTTTCGCCGTTGTAGCCGGCGAAGACGATCGAGGCCACCTTGGCGCGGTAGGGCTCGATGGCGACGGGCCCGTCGGACTGGATGTCCAGCACCGTCCTCGGGTTGCCCAGGGCGGTGACCTGGTCGATGAGGCTGCCGTAGTTGCCGGGCAGGGCCAGCCCGGCGCGGTCCTTGCCCTCGCCCGCGGTGGCATCGTCGGTGCCGACCGCGACGATCACCAGGTCGGCGCTCTTGACGGCGGCCCGGGTCTCGGCACTCAGCGTCACCGCGCCGGTCGCGGTGCTGGAGGTGCCGGCCGCGTCGTGGACGACCTGCGCGTCGGGATCGGCCGCCTTGACCTGGGCCGTGATGCCCTGAACGGCGTCCACCTTCTTGGTGGGATCGCCAGAGTAGCCGCCCAGAGTGACCTTCCCGGCCTGGTCGCCGACGATGACGACCTTGTCCAGCCTGGCCGGGTCGGCCGGCAGCAGCGGTCTGCCGGTACCGGCGACCTTGTCGTTCTGCAGGAGGACGAGCGCGTTGTCGGCGACGGTTCGCGCCAGGGCCTGGTGGGCCGGGGACTCGATGACGTCCTTGGTGATCTTCGTGTATTCCTGCTGGTCCACAGGGTCGAACTCACCGGTCCGCATCCGGACGGTGAACAGGTGCACCAGCGCGTTGTCGACGACGCCTTCGCTGAGGACGCCGGCCTTGATCGCCTGCTCCACATTGGGTGAGGTGGCCTCCGCACCCGTGCAGTTGACGTGGGTGCCCGCGCGCAGTGCGTACGCCTGGCCGCCTGCTGCTCCGGACACCTTCTGGCCCGTGGCGGTGCTGGTCCACGTCGCGTTCGCGCCCTTGTGGTCGGTGGTCCAGCCGGGCGGCGCCCAGTCGTGGCCGGAGGGGAAGGACTGGTACGTGGTGCCGACCGCGCCGCAGTCGGAGGTGATGTACCCGCCGAAGCCGTACGTGCGTTGCGCGATCTGGTCGGTGGTGTACGTGTTGGCCGCCGAGGGCGTGCCGTTGATCGCGTTGTACGACGTCATCAGGCCCGCGACATGCGACTTCTCGATGAGGCTCTTGAACTGGGCCGTGTAGTAGTCGAACAGGTCGTCGTCCGAGACGTTCGAACTGATGCCGGTGCGGTCCTGCTCGACGTTGTTGAGCGCGTAGTGCTTCGCCGTCGCGGCCACCTTCAGGTACTTGCTCCGCGGGGTGCCGTCGGGATGCTGGCCCTGGTAGCCGTTGACGAACGCGCCCGCCATCTGCCCGGTGAAGTACGGGTCCTCGCCGAACGCTTCATCGGTGCGGCCCCACCGCGGGTCACGGTCGAGATTGACCGTCGGCGCCCAGTAGGTGAGCATCCCGTAGTTGTCCCGCGAGGACCCGAGGTTGTTCTGCCCGGTTCCCCACAGCGACTTGTCCAGCAGGCCTCGGGCCTCGTCGGAGACCGCCGTCGTCTCCTTGTACATCAGGTCCTTGTCCCAGGACATGGACGCGGCGAGGTTGGTGGGGAAGCTGGTGGCGTGCACACCTCCGGTCACGGAGCCCGGGTTGGTGTTGGCGAAGAGCGTGTTGATGCCGTGCTGCCCCTCGCTCCAGTACGTGTACTGCTGTACGCCCAGCCGCGGAATGGCCGGCGCGCTGTTGGTGCGCAGCTGCAGGACCTTCTCGTCCAGGGACATCCGTGAGACGAGGTCCGCGGCCCGCTCCGGGAAGGAGTAGGAGGTGTCGAGGTAGATGGGCGGGGACGCCCGGACCGCGGACTGCGGACCGGCATGAGCCGTGGCGCTGACCGTAGCGAGCAGGCCGAAAGAACAGACGGCTGCCACGGCCGTGCGTAATAAGGGTGTGGTGGGTCTGGGCATCGCGTGCCTCCTTGCGCATCGTTGGGGGAAGGGGGAACAGCCGCACGGTGTGTCCAGGGGCCCACGCCGCGCGGCTGCGAGCGGCATGGCCCGGTTCCCCGCCCGGCCCTGCCATAACCGGCCGCGGTGATGTCGGCCTGTACCGGGTTGCCGGTGACAGCAAACGCGTAGCCGGGCGACAACGGCGTGGCGGGATGCGCGCCGGATCCGGCGCAGCGGCTCGCTGTACGACGCGAAAGGCTCCCTCGTGGTCGAGTGGGCCGCGAGGCACGGCCGGCCTCAGGCGTGGACGGCGTAGGGCAGCGACGCGGTGGCGGCGGGTGTGTCCGTACCGGCCCGGTGGACGGTGGGGCGGGGCCACCGCCGAACCGCCGAGCGCTGCGACGTCTCCGAACACGGCCATCACCCGGCACCGGTGCGAGCGTCGGCTCTGCCGTCGACCTTGTCGCAACCCTCTTCGGAGAAGGAGACGGGCATATCTCGCTCCTTGGCAAAGCCATCATGGTCGACTCACCCGGACGCGAGCGGACGCCACCCGGGCTTGATGAGTAGTACTCATCCAAGACGCTCGGCACCTGTGACGGGTGGACTTCCGGGCTCGCCGTCCCTAGCGCCGACGCCTGTCAATCAGCTACTGGCGGTCAGATGCCACTGGCTTCTATGTCGCTCTGGGGGGTCGGCGCGGGCCATTCCTGGCTGCACGGAGGCACTCCTGAAAGGGGGACGCGATCGCCGACCGTTTCGAGTAAGCGCTCACATCCATGGTGGGGGGTAGTGAGAGTGCATGACATGAGGTCGACACATTGGCCGAGCGTCCGGTCGTCATGAGCCTGCCACATACGCCGACGCATCCTCAAGAGGTGTGCATGGACCAGGCTTGAGGTGGATCGGCAGACATGCGGTACGCGAGCGCGGCGGCTCCCTGTGCCGAAGGACAGGCGGCCGGTGGTGGCGCTGGCGACGAGGATGCCCCGGGCGAGCCGTAGGGATCTCTGGAACCGTACAAGGGGTCAGGGCCGGACGGGGCCGGGCGTCGTGCGCGGCGATCTCGGCGCTGGTCGTCTCCTGGGGAACGGACGTCTCATCTCCTACGGAGTGGAAGCCCAGCAACTCCTGACACTCGGCTTTGTTCGCTCCGGCGGGCACTGCGGCTGTCACGCGGGCTCCGCGCGCCTCCTCGCCGTACTTGCTGCCTCAGATCGCAGGGTTTGACGGAGGGACCTGGCCCCGGCTCGTGCACCGAGTTCCGCGCAAGGGATTTCGCACAAGCCCCGCCGTGGTCTCAGCGGCCCAGTCCGTCGACGGCACCGCTGCTCCCGCAGCCACGTGAGCCGCCGCGAGAGCCCGGACCTCGACGCGGGTAAGGGGCGGCCAGGAACACAGCGAACCGACTGGTCACCCCGCCGCGTTTGTGGGCCTGCCCGGCCCCGAGCCTCGACCGGGAACAGCGGGGCGGGCGGGCCGGCGTGCCGGTCAGGCCAGGTCGCCGTCCGGCCACTGGGACAGCGGGACGAGGTCGCCGGCCACGCGGGTGACGGTGGTGCCGGGCGGCATGAAGGAGTCGAAGTCGATCCGCGGGTCTCCGATGTCGACGGTGACCAGCAGCAGGTACTGGTTCAGCTGCGACCACACGTCCCCGCCGAGCAGTTCCACGTTCGAGACGTTGCCCGAACGATGGGGCGGCTGCGCCGGCAGAGCAGCGAGATGGGGTGAAACGGCGTCCAGGAAGGACTGCCGGGCTTCCTTTTCCTGCGCCATCTCCTCGTCGGTAGGACTGCTTCCGTCGCCCGTGACCTCGATACCGGTGGGGGGCGCGACGATGCGAAACACGGTCACCATCAGTGGGAACTCCGGATCTTCAGGGATCGGCCGCTCCACGGGACGTGACCCGCGGGCGCTCCGGTCCGCGAGCGGACGACAGCGGACGACAGCGGAACGGGCGGTGTCGGGCACACCGCCGGGCCTGTCCGGTAATGCTGGCGCACCCAGTTCGTCCCGCCGGGGCGGCACGCCCAGCGGCCCGCCGAGTCGCCCCAAGGGACTACGGCGAGGCGTACTTCGCGGCCGGCGTGCACGGCGTCACCGCTTGCATCACGCCGATCGGCTCCGACCTCTCCTACGAGGTTTCCGGGATCCTTCAGGGACCAGTAACGGGGTTCCGCTCGACCAGTCCGGTCTCGTAGACGAAGACGACCGCCTGGGCCCGGCTGTTCAAGGCGAGCTTGCTCATGCAGCGATGGACGTGAGTCTTTATCGTCGCAGAGCTCAGCACGAGCCGTTGGGCGATATCGGAGTTGGACATGCCCGTCCCGACCAGGCCGAGTACCTCCAGCTCTCTGGGCGTCAGAGCGTCCAGCCCTGGGTGTGGCTCCGGTGCGGCGCCGCGGGGCGTACAGGCCTCGACAAGCCCCTTGACCACGGGGGGACTGAACAGCATGTCTCCGGCGTGCACAGTGTCGATGGCGGCGAGCAACCGCTCGGGCGGGGTGTCTTTGAGCAGGAAACCGCTGGCGCCGACGCGAAGGGCGCCGTAGACGTACTCGTCGAGGTCGAACGTGGTGAGCACGAGCACCTTGGGGGCGTGGTCCGGCGCCTGGGCCAGTAGCCGTTCGGTGGCGGTGATTCCGCTCATGCCCGGCATCTGTATGTCCATGAGGATCACGTCGGGCCGGGTCTCCGCGGCGAGCCGAATCGCTTCCTCCCCGCTCTCCGCCGCTCCGACGACTTGACATCCCGGCGCCGCCTGCAGGAGCGCGACGATGCCCGAGCGAATGAGGTACTGGTCGTCTACGACGAGCACTGTGGGCATAGGTGACTTCAGCCTTCCCCGCGGCCCCGCACAGGAGCCGAGATACCACCCCTTACCCGTTGACGGGCATGGGGACGGTCAAACTGACTTCGAAACCGCCCTCTGGTCGCCGTCCCGCAGTCACTGTTCCTCCATAGGCGCTGACGCGCTCATGCATTCCGATCAAACCATGAGCCGCCGCGTTGGCAGGGGCAGTGGCAGAAGTTCGTCGTCCCTGTCCGTCATCGGCCACGCGGACGCGGATCGCACAGTCGTCGTAGTGCACCATCACGGTTGCTTTCGCCGACGGCGCGTGCTTCATGACATTCGTGAGCGCCTCTTGAATGACCCGGTAGACGCACAGATCGAGCCCGGGCGACAACATGTACGCCGTGCCCGTGATGCGGACATCGACCGGAACGGCCGCATCCCGTACTCGTTGGACGAGCTGCTCGAGCTGGCCGAGTCCGAGGGGGGCGTTGAGCTCGCCGGCCTCCGCGCGGTGCCCGGAGCCGATTCGCCCGGCGCCTTCCCGCAGCACGACCAGCAGGCGGCGCATTTCCGCCATCGCCTCATGGGTGCTGCCGGCAATGGTGTTCAGCGCCTTTCGGGCAGTTGCCGGATCGGAGGTGAAGACATATCCGGCCAGACCCGCCTGGACGGAGATGACGGACACGTGATGGGCCACCACGTCGTGCAGCTCACGTGCGATCTTCATGCGCTCGGCGGTGACGGCCAGCCGCGCGGTCTCCTCCTGCTCCAGCCGCAACTGCTCGGTGAGCGCAGCCAGCCGCTCGCCGCGCTCCGCCAGCCGTCGGGACCGGTCGCCCGTCACCCACGTGACGGCGACCATCATGGTCACGAAGGCCACACTCAGTGGCCCGATTCCGGGCTCAGCGAGCCGGGTGCCCCACAACAGGACGAGCAGTGACGCGATCGCGCACTTCGCCGCGACGGCACGTGGACGCCGAGCCGCGACAGTGTAGAACGCGAGGCCGAGTCCGCAGACAACGACGACGTGGTAGTAGCCGAAGGTGAAGTAGCACAGAACGCAGACCGCTGTGCTGATCAGTACGGTCACCGGGGCCCGGCGGCGCAGGGCCAGAGGCAGGTAGACCAGAGCGAGGAGGGCGTAGGCGAAGGCATCGGGAGCCCGCCAGTAGCCGTGCGGGTCGAGCCAGTTGTGCAGCATGGTCGCTGAGACCGCGAGAGACCCGATGGCATAGACGATGTCCGCCGCCTGCGGAAGGGCCCTGCGAACCGTCGTGGTCCAGGTGTGCTGCGCGACCATGCTCAGAGCCTAGGCCAGAGGTGATCGCGCTGCCCGGCGAACGAGTGCACCTACGACCGTAGTTGTATCACCGGCTGTCGTCCTCCCGGCAGAGGCGCGTTCCCGCTCAACCTCCAGTGCTGCCGACGGCGGGATCAGCCGTACGACGGACAAGCGGCCTCAGCCCCACGGCCCGGTCGCCGCGAACACCGCATTCGACCTGATCACCGAAGGGACTGCCCCCGAGCTGGTGGGCCCGGGCATGAACGTTTACCGCCTCGCGCCACATCCCGACGGCCTGGCTCCCCGCGTCCGCAACCTCGCTGAACGGGCGCGCCACATCCTGGCCCGCCTCGGCCACCTGGAAGAGTTGCGCGGCCGAGCTCACCGGGTACGTTCCCCAACTGGATCCGTCCGCCGGGCCGCTCGGTTTCGCAGTTCCGCTCCGCCTGCAGTCCTCGTACGGTGAGCTGCACCTGATGACGACCGTGACCACGTGCGCCATCGCTGTCGACCGGTCCCGGCCCGGGATCACACAGTGGCCGAGCAGTCGATGAACTATCGGTACTCGACCAACCACCAGGTCGTCATCGACGCCGGCACCCGGCTCGTCGTCGCCGTTGGCCGGCCGCTGCCCGGCAACCGCAACGACTGCAAGGCGTGGGAGCTGTCCGGGGTCAAGGACCCGTCGGCAAGACCATGGTCATCGCGGACGGCGGTTACTGCGGCACCGGCCTCGCGACTGCCGTCTCAAGGGCGATGGCGTCCACCACGCCATGCCCGGTAGCGCCCACCTGTAGACGCGGTGGCCGGGCCGGGACGCACAAACCCGCAGGCGCATCTCGGCGATGGGGCGGCCGTGCGGTCCGCTCGACTCCAAGGTGTAAGTTCCTTCGATCAGGCCGGACTTGAGATCCGGCCGCGCCGAGAAGGCCCGAGGATTACAGAAGTCCGCGTTCCTGTCGGCCACGAGGCGCACGGGGTGGGCAGGGCCGCGGACTCGCGGCGCGGGCGGCCCAGGACCGGCCCCTAGCAGTCAGCTGCGCTCCGTGAGATCGTCTGCGGGTGACGATGCTGCTGATGGGGCAACGACCTTGAGAAGGCCGGACGACCGTGCTGCGTCCGCCCTGCGCTTCGCGACGGAGCTCGTCGCGTGGGTGGCCGCCCCCTGGGCCCTGGCCAGCCATTCGTGGCTGCTTGCCGCCCTGTCCGTGGTGGCCCTGATCGGCCTTCCGACGTTGTTCTCCACGCCGGGGGACAAGGCCAACGTGATCATCGCGGTGCCGGGCTGGGTCACGATCCTGCTGGTGTTGCTCCAGCTCGCAGCGGCTGTGGTCTCTTCGTGGCTGGCCTGGCCCGCCTGGGCGGCGGTCGCCGTGACCCTGCTGGCCACCGCCACCCTCGTCACCGAGCGCCGCCGCTGGCGGTGGCTGGTCCGCGCGAACCGACTCGCCAACTGAAGCCCTCACACGCCAACTGGAGTGCTCAGTCACTCAAGTGAGCCGAAACACGACAGTTGTCACCGGCAGAGCCGGTTGAGCTGGTGAAGGAAACCGGTCGAAGCGACCTGGTTGTCACCACTGAGGCAGGTGTCTTGTCGCAGGTGCTCACGCAGGGTCGGCGAGGAGCGCCAACCCTGCCGAAAGCCCCGCGTAAGCCAGGACCAGCAGCAGACTCAGAAGGATCAGGATCCAGCCGGTCACGATAGCGAACAGCGCCACACCGCGATCGCGACCGCCGAGGCGCTTGCCTCGGCGGCGACCGAGGTGGCCGGCGGGGATCGCGATGACGCCGGACACGAACAGGAGGAACGTGTACAACCCGCCGTACAGCAGCCAGAACATCGGTGTCACGAAGATGCCCACGATCAGACAGGCGCCCAGAAAGGCGGCCCAGCCACTGATCCGCGCAGCTGTGTTGCGCGTAGGAGCTCCCACCGCACTGGTTTTCTGAACCCCTCCGGTCACGTTTGGTTCCCCTGTCTAGTGGCGGCGACCCATTCTACGAGAACCGTCCCATGGCGAGGTGGTACGGATGGGCCACCCTGGCCCCAGCCCTCGGTGTCCCTCTGGACCGAGGACGCCTGATCGCGGTGGCAGGCCGGGCGACGTGCCGCGCGCCATGGCCTTGGCCGCCCTGGTCGGCGCTGCCATGCTCACCCAGAGGATTCCGTGCCGGGCCGCCAGGAGCGAGAGGTACTGCGGGGTGTGCAGCTTGTCACCGCTCATGGAGCCGGAGTTGGTGAATCCCGCCGCGAGTTTGTCGTTCCAGGCGCGGGTCATCCACCGCTTGCTGGTGGCCTCGGCGAAGGCGTGGAACGCGCCGGACGCGGTGCCCATGTAGGTGGGAGTGCCGAAGATGATGCCGTCCGCGGCGTCCATCGGTTCTCAGCCGGCGTCGCTGGGGGAGGCGACGTCCATGCGGTGGACCTGCGTCCCGACGACGGGGCGTGCGCCGTCCGCGACGGCCGTGGCGATCTGCGCGGTGTGGCCGTGAGGTGGGGCTGCGTTGCCGCCGTGACCGGAGCAGCAGGGTTCACGCGAATCGGCGCATCGTAAGAGCGGCGGCATCCGGGTCGTCCACCGAGCGGTTGACGTCGACACCTGCGGTCGCCGCCACCGGTGCCGGATCCCGCGTCTGCAACCCCCGTTGTAAGGCTCCTACCACCCTGGTGGTAGCCGCACTTCAATCCGGCGGTGGATGAGCCTGACCGGCCCGTCGGGCTAATTTTCGATGACCGGAACAACCCGGTCACCTCCTACCGAAAGAGAGTTGGCTCCCATGTCCAGCACACTCACGCGTACCTCTGTCCGCCTCCTGCCCGCCGTGGTCGTCGCCGCCGGATTCGCGCTGGCGACGTCCGGCGTCGCCTCCGCGGACAGCATGCGTCCCTACCTGTCATGGGACGGTGCGAAGGTGGCCGGGCCGTGCAGCGGAGCGCCCAAGCCCGCCGGGTCCATCACGCTCCGCCCGGGCGGCGCGCATTCGGCAAAGGTCACCGTTCGCAGTTCCCACGACGACGAGGGACACATCCTCATGCTGGTGACGAACCAGAACAGCGTCGTCAAGGCAGCGGTATCCAAGGTGTGCAACAGAGGGGGCGGCTACCACCTGCAGTACAACCCCTCCGCGTACAAGCACCGCACCATCACCCAGATCTGGAACTGCGCCGGCGCGAGCTGCGCGGGGCTGCCGATCTTCGGCGCTTGGAAGTCGGGACTCGGCCCGATCTAGACCGTATCGGAAGCGGATCTCGGGCTGTGGATGATCACGGTTCATAAGGCGGGGAGATCTCACGGACGAGCAGTGGGCGGTGCTGGAGCCGTTGTCGCCGAGGGGTGCCAGGGGGCGGCCGCCGGGAGTTGCGAGCGGCCCGGGACGGGCTCTTCAGGGTTCAGACCTTGCCGGTGAGGTACGCCGTGCGGTGGCCGCCCAGGAGCCGGCCCAGGCGGGCGCGGAACTCCTCGGCGAGCCGGGGCCAGTTCCAGAACTCGAAGCCGAGGTGGACGAAGGCCAGATGGTCCTCGGTCCAGTTCCAGGCGGCCAGGGGGACGGTCTCGGAGCAGGCGGGGCAGTCGACGTCGGACTCGCCGGTCCGGTACCAGCGGTCGATCGGGGCCGAGAAGAGCGCCGTGTCGCGGAGGCCCGTACCGCAGCACGGGCAGGCCACCACAGCGGCCCACCGGTCGTCGAAGCTGCTGTAGAAGATGTGGTGCCGGGTGTGGACGGCGACGCCCTCCGGCGAACCCCCGAGCGCGTCCGTCACCGCCCTGTGCCAGTGAGGGCCGGGCGGGTGGGCCGGGTCGTCGCCCAGGGCCCAGCCGGGCTCCGCCTCGGCCAGCACGATGCCCTCGGCGACGAGCAGGTCCACCACGGCCCGCGCGAGGCGCGGAGCGTCGTCGGGGGTCGCGTCGCGGTCTACGACGGTCTGGAACGTGTCTCCCATGCCGTGACCGTAACCTCCGGCGCCGACAACGCCCGCAGCTTCTGGTCCAGGAGGCCGGCCCACTGCGCCACCACGCGGGCGCGGGCGCGTCGTCGGTGAGGAGGCTGGCCAGGCCGTGGGTCGTGTCGAATGACGGAGGGGCCAAGCCTGCCGGCACTCCGTACGAGCATGCGCGCGGGCGACTCGGCTGGACGCACAGCAGCGCAGGACATCGCGAACTGGCGAGCTATCGCCCGTCACCTTGAGCGACCAACTGGTGGCGGCAATGCGCCCCCAGCCTGCCACGGTGGATGCGTCGAGCGGTACCGCGCGACCGATAGGGCGTAGACGTCCATGCGTGACTGACCCCCGACCGGACGGCCCGGTCAGGAGCTTCATCACGCGCGGCCCGCCTCTCCGCCAGCGCCAGCACCGCTCGAGGTCCTCCCCGACGCGGGCGTACTCCGGCGGTGTTCGACGGCCTCAACCCGGACTTTGAGTCCTCCCCGCCGACGCGGGGGCGCCCCGCCGCCCGTGAGTACCCTCCCCAGCGTCGGACGCGCCCTCTGCGCCGACAGGGTGCGGCCGCCCACGTGGCGATGCCGTACCCGGCCGCCACAGCCTCCTCCCGGACGACGAGCGCATCCCGCATCGCACGGTGCAGGGCCGGGACGGTTGGGGTGAGCGTGTTCCGGGTTGCGCAGCAGTACCAGATCAAGCGGCGCCGGCCAACGACGGGCAGCCCTTTGTCTGATCAGCAGTCGGTGAGATCCACGATCACGTCGCAGTGCGGATCGTCGGACTCCACATGGTCTCGCAGGGCCTTGTCCAGGGAGGAGCACTTCTTGATGTCGTGGCGGGCCGCCGGCCCACCGCGCGGGGAGCGCGGGGCCGGGCGGCACCGGCGGCGGTCAGGCTCCGGGGTGCAGTCCGAGCCAGCCCGGTGACGGGTCTCCCTTGACCTCACCGAAGTACAGGGCGAAGGTCTGCTTCCAGCGCTCGATCGCCGCACGGTCGGCCATGAACTTGGGGAAGCCGTCGAGGTTGCCGTTGGGGTACTCCCAGACGGGCTTCAGCCCGCTCGGCGGGGTGACGTCGGTGCGGACCGACCAGCCGTTGGTGGCGGCCTTCTGCTGCTCGACGGAGAGCCGCCAGTTCAGGTACAGCTTGGCGGCGGTGGGGTTCTTGGCCTGCTTGAGGATCGCGGCCCGCTGTCCCCAGGACATGAACGGCGCCTGCTCGGGCAGCACCCACTTGACCGGCCCGGTGGACAGCGGCGCGCCGGAGCCGCCGATGCCGATGGCCTTCTGGCCGCTGGTGACGGCCGCGCTCGGGGTGTAGCTGCCGCGGGCGAACTGAAGGTCCTGGGTGGCCAGTCGAGCCAGCCAGTCCCAGCCGTACTTCTGCACGTAGAGGGTGTAGAGGTAGAGGACGGCGTCGTCGTCGTGCGGGTAGGAGGAGGCGATCTTCCCCTTCCAGCGGGCGTCGGCCAGGTCGAGCGGACCGCTGGGGATGTCGGAGCCGACCGCGGCGGGACCGTACATGTAGCTGAAGGCACTGACCTGGACGGCGACCCATGCGCCGTGCGGGTCCTTGAAGGGAGCGTAGAGCTTGGAGAAGCCGGCCGGCTTGTAGGCGAGCAGGCGGCCCTGCTCCTTCCAGCGCACGAAGTCCTGCACGGTCTGGAGCTGTACGACGTCGGGTATCAGGGTGTCGGTCGCGAACTGGTTGTCGACGCGGACGTCGTGGTACTTGCTGTAGTCGACGACCACTGTCAGGTCGATGTCCGGGAAGCGGCTCTTGAAGCCGTTGCGGATTCCGTCCGCCTGGCTGGAGATGTCACCACCGGCGTAGAGCACGAGCTTGCCGCCCTCCGCGAGGGCTGCCTGGTAGAGCGCGTCAAGAGTCCGCTTCTCCTCGGCGCCGCCCGTCGCCCCGCGCCCCGCAGAGGCTTGGCCGGTGGCGGCCTGAGCGGGGGTGACGGAGGCAGCGGCGACACCGAGACCGAGAGCGGCGCCCGCTCCGGTGGCAAGCAGGCGGCGTCGGCTGGGAAGGCTGGTCATGGTGGGGGAGCCTCTCTGTCCGTTCTGTTCTGTTCGGTTGTCTGTGTGGTGCGGCTGGACCACGGCAGCGCAGCAGCACGGCGCCCGGGTACAGCACCCGTGCTGTACCCGGGCACCGTGCTGCTGCTGTGGGGTCAGAACATGGTGTTGTCGTTGGCGCTTTCCTCGGGGACCTCCTGTACGACGTCCCAGTGCTCGACGATCCTGCCGTCGGCGATCCGCCAGATGTCGGCCACCGCCATGCCGCGGTCGCCGGGCTTGAGGTGCAGGTGGCTGTGGGTGAAGACCAGGTCGTCTTCGGCGAGGGCGCGCTCGATGTCCAGGTGCAGGTCGGGGAACTGGCCGCGCAGCCAGTGCACGTAGCCGATGAAGCCCTCGGCGCCGTCGGGGGCGCCGGGGTTGTGCTGGGTGTAGGTGGCGCCGAGATGCGCGGCTGCTGCCTGCTCCGGCCGGCCGTCGTTGAACGCCTGCTCGTAGAAGGCGATGACGAGCTTCTTGTTGTCCGCTGTGGACATCGGTCGATCCTTCCTCGGACGGGGCGTGCGTGCCCGGTCAGGCGCCGGGGGCCATGGCGTCGCGCACCAGGGCGGTGTCGACGAACTGTTCGAAGCGGACGATGAGTCCGCCCCGTACGACGAAGTGGTGAGCGACACGGACGTCGATCGCCTTGCCCGTGGCCTTGTTGGTCGCGGTGTAACGGGCGAGGACGACGACGTTCTCGCCGTCGACGACGTAGGTGTCGTCGTGGGCGGTCCAGCCGTCCCACTCCTTGCCCAGCTGCTCCATGACGTTCGAGGTGACGCCCTCGGGAGTGCGGTAGGTCCCGGCCAGTGGGAAGCCGGCCATCTCCGTCCACTCCACGTCGGGGGCGAGGGTGGCGCGCAGGGCGTCCAGGTCGCCGGCCGCGGAGGCCAGGTACTGGCGGCGGACGACGTCGGCGGGAGCGGTGGAGCTGGCGAACTCGCTCATCGTCAGCCCCACTTCATCTCGCCCTTGGCGACCTTCGAGCCGATCTGGGCGGCGATCAGCATGCCGTTGTCCGGGAAACGCTTGACGAGGGCGTCGTTCAGCGTCGCACCGTCGGCGGCCTGGCCGAGTTCCTCCTCGAAGGCGACCAGGTAGTCACGGGTGGCGGCGATGGCGGAGGCGTCGGCAGCGGTGCCGGGGAGGCGGTGGCCGGGCACGACCAACTGCGGTTCGAGGGCGGCCATTTCGTCCAGCAGGTCGATCCAGGCGGCGCGGTCGCCGGGGGTGGGGGTGTCGGCGACCCAGACGTGCTCCTGCTGGAAGAGCAGGACGCCGCCGAGCAGGGCGCGGTGCTCGGCCTGCCAGAGGTAGTGGCGGTCGGGCAGGGTCGTCGGGCCGCCCTTGAGCTGGAAGGTGTGGCCCTCCAGGGTGAGGTCGCCGGTCAGCGGCTCGAGGTCGACCAGGCGGGTGGGGAGGTTCGGGCCGAGCGCCGCCCAGGCCTTGAGCTTGCCCTCGTAGGAGTGCTGGATGTGTTCGATGACGATCGGGGTGGCGACGAACCTCGCCTCGGGGAAGGCGTCGGCGACGACCTCGGCGCCGAAGTAGAAGTCGGGGTCGGCGTGGGAGACGAAGACGGTGGTCAGCGTCTTGCCGGAGTCGAGGATCTCGGCGGCCAGGCGGTGGCCGTCGGCGCGGGTGAAGGCGGCGTCGACCAGCAGGGCCTCGTTCTCACCGGTGACGAGGGTGGCCGTCTTGTTCTTGCTGCCGGCCGGGAAGTCCAGGTCGAGGACTGTGAAGGAGAGAGTGGTCATGCGTGCTTCCTCGGGTGAAGGGTGACGGTCGGGGAAATCGCCTCGCGGCGAGGTGTACGGCGTGAACCGGGCCGAGGCGGGCAGTCCGGGTCGAGCAGGGCTTCAGCCTCGGGTGCCCTGCTGGTCGATCGGGTGGAGGCTGAGGACGTGGGGTCGGACGAGTTGGGGCCGTGTACATCGCCGATGCAGAGGCTGAGGCGGGCCTTGTAACGGTCGAGAGCAGCGAGGCTTCCTCTCGAACGCGTTCTTGAGGCAGTCGTCCTGCCCAGACCTGTCACCACCGGTAAGGACTACGAGCCGGCCGCCTTCGGCCACGGCCTGCCGGTACAGCGTCCGCAACTGGGCCTCCTCGCTTGAGCCGGTCCGCTCGGCGGTGGAGGAGGCGGCGACGTCCGCCGAAGTGGGCGCCGCAGACAGGCCGGACGCGAGGACGCCGTCCATGGGAGCTACGACGCCGAAGGCGGCCTGGACGCGCTTTCCCATGGGGCGGACTCCACATCTGTGAGGTGGACACGGCTAAGTATCTGCCGACGCAGACAATATATCTGCTGCAGCAGATATCGCAATAGCAGATTCTTCCGCTCATGTCCTTCTGTCATCCTTGAGGAGTGAACGAGCAACTGCTGAACGACGACGATGTGACACTCTTCGGTCTCTTCGTGGAGGCCCACAGCCGTATCGAGCCCCTGGTGAACCGCGATCTCGATATACCGCAGACCTGGTTCGAAGTGTTGCTGCGGCTGGGCCGGACCCCCGGCCACCAGCTCCGCATGACGGACCTGGCAGAGGCCGTGTCCTTCAGCTCGGGCGGCTTCACCCGGCTCGCCGACCGTATGGAAAAGGAAGGACTCATCCGCCGCGACCCCGATCCTGCCGACCGGCGAGCCGCACTCGCCGTTCTGACCGACAAGGGCGGTCAGGCGCTCGACCACGCACTGACCGCCCACGTCTCCCACCTGCGCAATCACCTCGCCGCGCCACTCTCAGCCGAGGACCGCCGCCACCTCGAGCGCATCCTGCGCACGCTCCGCGACGCGAATGCGTAAGCTCCTGTCGTTGATCCGGACCGCCGCGTCGCGGGCTTCGGGCGCCGCCAGAGCTTGCCTCTGGCCTCACCTGACGGTCGTCGGTTCAGTAGGTGTTTTGCTCCCTGGTCGTGAGGTGTGTACGACTGGATCATCTGGGTTGGGGAGCTGACAAGACGGCTCGGCGGTATGGGCAGGAGTGCGGTGGTCCGCTGCCGCAGACGATGGCGGCGGAGGCGTCGGCGGACCCGTGCGCGAGTCTTCGCGATGCAGCGTGGCGAGCAAGCGGAGTGCCCGGTATGTGGCAGGTCGTGGGCGGTGGGGGTGGAGCGGTCGAGGGCGGCTGTGTACCGCTCGGACCGTTGCCGGGTGCGGGCATGCCGTCAGCGACAGGCGTCGCGGAACGGTGTTACGGAAACGCCGTGGCCGAACGCCTCGCGCGCGCCTGAACACCCTTGGTTCCGCAGGGTAGTTGGGAACGACTGGCTGGCGCTACGAACGCCCCGGTCGCGGAAGAGCGCGCGAGGCACCTTGAGGTAGGTTCGGTGATCTGAGGGTGTTCGGAATCCAGCCGGCGACCGACGATCTTGGCGAGCACGCTGCGGTAGCTGCTCCCCGGCGTGCTGGGTCCCGCTGGGCACCGACGACGAGCGGAGCACCGTCCTGACCGCGGAGGACGGCGGGGCCGTGCGCCTGCACCGCGACCTGGACCCCACTGCACCCGACGCCCGCCCCGAGACGGCGGCCGGCCACGTCAGCGGCGTCTGGGAGGCGGCCGACGGCACCCGCGCCCGGGCGGTGTTCGCCACCGTCCACGTCGACGGACCGGCACGGGGGCTGACGGGCGGGGCCCCGGCCTCTAGAACATGCCGTTGCCATTGGCCGAGGTCTCCGGGACGTTCTGGATGATGTCCCAGTGCTCGACGATCTTGCCGTTCCGCACCCGGAACAGGTCCAGGATCGCCGTGCCCCGGTCTCCCGGATAGTTGACGTAGTGGCTGTGGACGGCCACCAGGTCGCCCTCGGCGATGATCCGCTTCGGGGTGACCGTCAGTTGCGGTGCCGAGGCGAAGTAACCGCCGAGGCCGGCCTTCGCGGCGGGCACGCCGCTCTGCATCTGCGGGTTGTGCTGGAGGTAGCCGGGGTCCCAGTAGCGGTCGAGGGCGGTCAGGTCCTTGTGGACAATGAGCTCGTCGAAGGCCTTGGTGACCAGCGCCTGGTTGGCCTGGGTGAGCCGGTGGTCCAGGGGCTGCGAGACCTGCGGTGAACTCAGCGTGGAGAACATGTCGTTGCCGCTGGCCGTGGTGTCCGGCACGTTCTGGATCACGTCCCAGTGCTCGGCCACCTTCCCGCCCTGGAAACGGAAGATGTCGATGACGGACGCGCCCTTGGTGCCCGGGACCAGCACCACGTTGGAGTGGAGCAGCACGAGGTCGCCCTGGGAGATGGCCCGCTTGACGTCGTACCGGGCGTCGGGGAACTGCTGGTGGATCGAGGTGGCCAGGGCCCTGAGGCCCGCCGCCCCGTCGGCCGCGGTCGGGTTGTGCTGGATGTAGTCCGGCCGTACGAAGCGGTCGACGACCGCGGTGTCCCCGTGCTCGAACACCCTCTTGGTGACGGTGATGGCGACGGTCTTCTGGTAGCCGAGGCGGGCGGTGTCGCCGTAGCCGCCATGGCCGTGCGCCGCGTGCCCGGCGGCCGGGCCCTGCGGAGCTGCCACGGCGGGTACGGCGGGTACGGCGGCCGCGCCCAGGGCCGCGGCGGCGGCGAGGAAGGCGACGACGGCCCTGCGGGCGGAGGTGGTGGGGGCAGTAGGGGGCATGGTGCGCTCCAGACATCTCATGCGAGTGAAACCGGGGAGTAACTTGAAGCTTCAATCTCTGCTTAAGCAGATAATCATCGTGGAGCGGTCCATGTCAACTGTCTTTGCCGCCCCTTGGCCCTCCTCGACGCTCTTGCCCGGAGCGACTCGAAACCGTGGCTAGGTGGCCATGAAGCACACGCAGCTCGTACGCACGGGCCTCAAGGTCGGCCGTCCGGTCCTGGACACCATGAATTCCGGGCCGCAGGCGAACGAGGCCGACAGCCACGCGATCATGGACGCGGCGCGGGAGGCCGACGTCAAACTTCTTCGACACGGGGAACATGTACGGCTGGGGCGAGAACGAGTGCCGCACCGAGGAGATCAGCAATCTCTTGGTGCGCCAGGGGCGGCGAGCCCGCGGCAAGGTCGTCCTCGCCACCAAGGTGCACGGCAACATGGCCGCCGACGCCGAGTCGTGGCCCAACCACGACAAGCTCTCGGCGGTCAACATCCGGCGCGCGGTGACACGGCGCTCAGGCGGCTCCAGGCCGACCGCATGGACGTCTACCAGTGCGTCGGTCGGATCTCCACGCGCCACGGCCGAGATCATCCCACCGCATGATCCACTTTCGGTACACGCCCTGGCTAGGTGCCGGCGGTGGGGGAGTGGGTGATCGCAAGCAGCCTCTCGGCATGAACCACGAGGCGTGCCAGGAAGCAGGGCTCGTACGTCGTCCCTGGCACGGCACCCTGCCGCTGCTCGTACCGGCAGGGTCGACAGCGCCGTAAGAGGCTGCCCCAGCCCGAGGGGGACTCGGGGCGCTGCCCTTGCCGCTGTAGCAACAGCCTGGTAATTCGTTCGGTGGAACGCTGACAACTCGGTGCGCGATTGTCTGGGTGATGCGTTCGGGTGGAGCAGGACTATCGGACGTCCTGAGTGAGGCCGAACAGAGCGCCGGTGGGATCGCGCATGACCACGTCTCCATCGGTGGTTCGGCGAACTTCGGTCGCACCGAGCTGTCGGGCCCGCTTGGCGTCGGCGGCGGGTCCGTTGCCGACGAAACTGACCAGCCAGAGTGATCGCTGCGCCGTTGGCTTCCCCGGCGGTTTGCCGGTGGTGGCGATGGAGTCGTCCGGCAACCGGAACTCGGTGTGCCGGGCGTTGGAGTCCCAGTGCAGTGCTGGTCGGTAGAAGGCGGCGGCCTCCGCGGAGTGGTCGGTGAGAAGGCTGATGCGGGCGAAGGACCCAGGTTCGTGCATCAGCTGCATGCCGTCATGGGTGCCGGGCTGCCAGAGTGACAGTGGTGCGCCGATGGGGTCGATCGTGACGGAGGCGTAGCCGAGCGTCCCGACCGGGGTTGGTGCCACGATGATCTGGGCTCCCAGGTTCGTGAAGCGGGTTGTGGTGGCCCGGATGTCCGGCACGGTGACGTTGGTCGTCCAGTAGGGTGCGCCGGCGTCCTCAGCCGGCCCCAAGGCGGCGACGAGATGTCCGCGCAGTGTGCAGAGCCGGTACCCGTTGGAGTCCGGTTGGGCAACAGTCCAGCCGAACAGCTCGGAGTAGAACGCCGTCGTCGTTGCCATGTCGGGGGTGCCGAGATCGATCCAGCTGACGGTGTTCTCGGGGTGCCGCGTGATGTTCATCGAGATGACTTTCCCTTTGAGGCCGGGCCGCCCTGGCGTTGGGGCGGGGCGGTGTTCAGAATCGACGCGGCGGCATCCTGCGGTGTCAGGTGTAGTAGGGCGAGTTCAGGTCGATACTGGCGTCTTTGACGATGTCGCCGTCGAACAGTCGTGTGGTGGCCGGGGCTCCGGCCCGGCGGGCTTCTTCGGCGAAGGGGCCCTGAGCGAAGGCCAGGGCGTTCTGAGCGCTGTCGAACTCGTAGAAGCCCCCGACGGTGTGCGTCCCGATGCCGGACAGCCATGTCTTGCGGATCAGGCCCGGCGCGGTCTTCAGTGCCGCGTTGATCTGCTGCCAGTCGAACTGATCGAACGGAACTGCTGCCTGGATCTCGGTGTAGAGGAATGTCTTGCCCATCACGAACCTCCGGTTTTCGGGGCTGTTCAGCCCGCGACTAGTACGTGCGTCCTAGTGGGAGCATGGACTAGGATGTCCGTACTAGTCAAGGGGGTCGTGATGGCCGCGGACACGAAGTCCCGCATGATCAGCGCAGCAATCGGACTGCTGCAGCGCCACGGCCTGGCAGCCATGTCCTTCACCGACGTGCTGGCCGAGAGCGGTGCCGCACGCGGAGCGATCTATCACCACTTCCCGGGCGGCAAACAGCAACTCGCGCTCGAAGCCGCCCGCCGTAACGCAGAAGGCGTCCGCAGTCACCTGCACGAATTGCCGGCCCGCACGCCACGCGAAGTCGTGGAGGCGTTCGTCGGCAGCGTCCGCCCCGTGGTCGAGGCGTCCGCCGCAGGCGGCGGCTGCGCAATCGCGGCGGTCACCGTCGACGGCGGTGCGGCCATCGCCGACCAGAACAGCCTGCGCACCGTCGCGGCCCAGGCATTCACCGCATGGGGCGGCGAACTCGCCGGAAAACTCACCCGCGCCGGAATGAGCCCGTCCCAGTCTGCTGATCTGGCCACGCTCATGATCGTCACACTCGAAGGTGCCCACATCTTGTGTCGCGCTGCGGGCAGCATCGCCCCTTTCGACAGAGCTGCCGCGGCCCTGCTTTCCGGTCTCCCGAGCCCGGATTGAACGCGGCTCGCGGGCCGGTGCCAAGGGTTCGGCGCTGTCACGCGGTTATCGTGCGGGCGGCGAGCGTGCGCGGACAGGAAGCGCCGCTGAAGCGGCCGGCAGCTCGAAGGTGGCCTCACCCACGGGCCCGATCCGCGTCACCTCACCGAGGCGTTCGGCATCACCGGCTGCTCGCTGACGGACCCTCACACACCGCGACGAAGCGTGAACCGAGTCCGGACGTCCCCACCCCACATCAGTGAGGTCACACGCGCGGGTTCACCTCGAGCCCAACCGGTCGTCGCAAAGCACCCACGAATCAGGACCCCCGACACTCCGTTTCCCGCCGAGAAACCTCCGGTTCCCCTGAACTTACAGAGCTCCTGGGGGGTGATACGGGTGGGCTCGTGTATTTCAACTGCCGCCAGTCACTGAGGCTTTCGGGTTGTCGTCGGGGTGCTGAGGGTTCATGATCCCTGCGGTATGCCTTATCCGGAGGGTGGGAACCTGACCGCTGAACGTCGGGCGATTCGGGAGAGGATCCGGCTCCGGGCCGGCGGACGGTCCGCGGCGGATGTGAAGACCGCGGTGATGGCGAAGGACCTGCGGGCGAGTATGCGGTCGGTGGAACGCTGGCGCCGGGCCTGGCGCGAGGCGGGACGGCGGCTCTGCGGTCCGCCGGCCGCCCCAACTCCCCGACCGTCGACCTCGGCGAAAACGACTACCTCATCGGCTCCGCCGACGACTGCGAATACCCGGCCGACATGCCCTTCCAATGGCGCTGTGGCCCGGCCACCGGAGCAGACGCCGTCGTCCTGACATCGAGCCCGCGCCGGATGTTCTTGCGAACGGACTGCGCCAGGTCGAGCGGATCCCGTCGCAGCTGACCGCGTTGCGTCTGTTCATCGCCCTCGCCGGCCGGCTGTGGGTGCCGCCCGCTGACGGACTGGACGGCCGGGTGCGTGAGGGACGGTCCGCACGACCCGCTTCCGGTTCTCCCGAACCGAATCGAACGGATCACGGCGTGGAAAGAAGTCGACCGAAAGAATGTGCGCGGGGATGTCGATCCAGGCAGGCTCCGTACGACGCAGGTGTGAGAGAACGACATCAGCACGAGAGGTGAAGGCCATGCCCAAGGTCCGCGTCCACAACGTGACGATCTCCCTCGACGGCTTCGCGGCCGGCGCGAACCAGCGACTGGACGCCCCGTTCGGCGACGGTGTCGGCTGGGGTGACGACCTGCACAGCTGGTTCGTCTCCGCGGCGGAGGATCTGGCCGCGGGGAAGACCGGAATCGATGTCGACTACTTCGCCCGCGGCGAGCAGAACATCGGTGCCACGATCATGGGGCGGAACATGTTCGGCCCGCAGCGCGGGCCGTGGCAGGACGAGTCCTGGAAGGGCTGGTGGGGCGACAACCCGCCCTACCACCACGACGTTTTCGTGCACACCCACCATGTGCGCCCGACGCTGGAGATGACCGGCGGAACGAGCTTCCACTTCACCGACGAGCCGCTGGAGACGGTGCTCCAGCGCGCCTTCGACGCAGCGGGCGGCAAGGACGTCCGGATCGGCGGCGGTGCTGCGGTCATCCAGCAGTATCTGCGCGCCGGGCTGATCGACGAGCTGCATCTGGCGATCGCGCCACTGCTGATCGGGCGCGGGGAACGGCTGCTGGACAGTCTGGGTGACGGGATCGACGGCTACCGGGTGTCCGAGCTGGTCGGTTCGCCGACCGTCACGCACGCGGTGCTGGTCCGCCGCTGACGCGCGGGGTCAGGGTTCGCCGGGGTGCGTGTGCTGCCGAAACCCGCCGCCGTGGTTCGTCGTCGTGGTGCCGGCCCTCGGCTCTCCACGGCGGGCAGTCGTGAGGGGCACCGCCGGAACATCCCTGCATGGGTGAAGCCGGAAGGGTGATCGATCCCGGCTGCGTCCGGAGCCTTGGCGACGGCCGACCACGAGCAGATGTCCGGGCAGTATCCGGTCGACTGGTTACTCACCTCATCGACCGCGCCATGCCCGGACTCCGCACGGAAGCTCATCTCCCCGGCGCCCAGAACGGGGTCACCGCGGGCACGAACCATGTGCTCACTCCGGCGCGGCGCGAGCCGCAGCACACTTTCGCCGGGGTGGCCCCAGGGGGCCTGCGTAGGTAGTGCCGTCTCTCGCGTGATCGGGTTCCGTGTCCGCTCAGTCGCTCGCCTCGTCCTGCTGGGTCGTGGCCGCGAAGGCGCGGCGGGGTCCGAGGCTGCCGAAAATCTTGCCGAGCGTGCGGGTGCGGACCAGCACGACCTGAGTGATCACCTGGAGGAAGATCCACGAGATCCCGTACAGGACGCCGTCCAGCGCGGGGACGCTGTCGACGGGCAAGGTGTAGGCCATGACAAGCCGAAGCAGGGCGTCGCACAGCAGACCGACGCCCCACAGCACGGTCAAGCCGCGCCACACACGCCGGAACGACGCGTCGGACGTCCACAACCGCTCCAGCGTCGTGGTCTTCCCGGGCAGGAGGGTGCGCAGCGCCTGGTAGGTGAACGGGCGCCCGGTGAACAGGGTGACCAGCAGCCAGATTCCGGCCAGCGCGGTGAACAGGCCGTTGCGGGCGAGAGCGATGCGCGGGTCCGAGGTCAGCAGCGAAGCAACCGCGCTCGCCACGAGTAGCGCGAGGGTGAAAACCCCGATCGCGTCCAGTCTTCGATGGCGTATCGCGGAATGGAGCGTGTGCAGAGCGGGCGCTGAACCGCTGAGCAGCAGGGCGATGATCTCACCCGCTCCGCACGCGCGTAACAGGTAATAGAGCCCCACGGGAAGCACGATGTCGCAGACGACGGTGACCACGAAGGCCCAGGGTGACGAGGGGCTCTCGGATGTGGTGGTGGATGCCGTCGCGGAATGCGCGGACGCGGGCGTCGTGGACTCAGGGCGGGGTGTGGGGGAGGTCATAAGATGTGCTCCGGAGTCGTGGCCTTGGGCATGCCGGCCGAACTTGGTCTCACACGGGCGTCGTGCAGCGGTCGAACGCGACCGTCAGTTCGCGCGCGCACCGGTCCAGGTCCATCGCCGCCTGGGACAGATGGCGGCGCAGGACGGCATCGATCGCGCCACGGATGGCCAAGGCCATGGTGACGCAGTCGAAGTCGCCGAACTCCCCTGCGTCACAGCCCTGTTCGAGCAGGTCGGCGAGCCGGTCCACGGACATGATGCTGCGCTCGACGTCCTCCAGGCCGTTGATCTGCCGGTCCCGGATCATTTTGACGATCTCGGTGAGCGCCTGGGTGTGCATCGGATAGCGCGTGATGAAGTCGAAGTTCGACGTGATGTACGCGCTCAGTTTGCCGCGGTACGTCCGCTCGTCGCCCATGCGTACGCAGGCCACCTTTTCGGCCATTTCGAGGATGACGCGGGCGGCTTCCGCGAAAAGCTCGGGCTTGCCGGAGAAGTGGTACGAGATCATTCCTGTACTGCAGAGTTCGGCCTGTTGCGAGATTCTGCTGAACGACGCCTTCGGGTAGCCGGAGTCGGCGAGCGTTTCGATAGCCGCCTGTACTATCTGCGCCCGCCGCGCATTCTGCGTGAAAGTCCTGGTCTGCGCCTTGGGTGTTCTGGCCGTCATGACTTCAGATTAACCGGGTCGTGATCGTGATTTTCCTAGAGTTCGGAGGTTCGTTGCCTCGTCGAGATATCTCTGCCCCGCCCTC
Source organism: Streptomyces sp. LUP30 (assembly GCF_001746365.1). Lineage (GTDB taxonomy): Bacteria > Actinomycetota > Actinomycetes > Streptomycetales > Streptomycetaceae > Streptomyces. Next base: position 7,572 of record NZ_MJAJ01000002.1, on the reverse strand, counting down.
CGAGGCCCCGTCTCCGGCGCCGCCGTCCGGCAGCCTCGGGCGGTCGGCCGTCAGCACACCGGGGTCCGTCGAGCCGTCCTGCGGACGGCGTCGACCAGGTCCATCGTGGCGATCGAGTCCATGAGCTGCCGGCTGTCGCCGCCGCCCGAGCGGCCCGCGCGCGCGAACTCCGCCAGCAGGAGCGCCAGCTGGTCGGCGGCGGGCAGAGACAGCCGCTCCTCGCGGTCCTGTTCCTCGATGACGAGCAGCGGCTGGTGGGTGGCCGGCGGAGTGAACGCCCGGGTCACCGTCAGCCGGGCCCGATCGCCCCACACCGTGTAGGTCGACGCGTAGGCGTGCTCGAAGCCGAACGCCAACTCGGCCAGGACCCCCGACGGCGAGGTGAGCAGTACCTGACCCGACAGATCGAGGCCGTCCGAGGCGCGGGTGCGCAACGTCGCGCCGGCCACCTCCAGTCCCGGCCCGAGCAGGTGCACGGCGGCCCGCAGCGGGTAGACGCCGACGTCGAGCAGCGCGCCGCCGCCCAGCCGGGCGTCGTAGCGGATGTCGTCCTGCGGCAGCGGCGGAATGCAGAACGCGGCACGGAAGGAGGCCGGCCGGCCCACCCGGCCCTCGGCCACCAGTTCCCGCACCCTGGCGTGTTGCGGATGGTGCAGGAACATGAAGTTCTCCCGCAGCGCCAGTCCGCGTTCCGCCGCCAGCGCGCACTGGGAACGCGCTTCGGCGGCGTCGACCCCGATCGGCTTCTCCACCAGCACGTGCTTGCCCGCGTGCAGTGCCCGCTCGGCCCAGGGGCGGTGCAGGGCCGTCGGGGTCGACACGTACACCGCGTCCACGTCCGTTCGCTCCAGCAGTGCCTCGGCGTCCTCCTCGGCCGCGCAGCCGAACCGTTCCGCGAAGCTGGCCGCCTTCTTCGCCGCACGTCCGGCGACGGCCACCAGCTCCCACTCCGGCATGCGGGTCACCGTCGGCAGGACCCGCCGCTCGGCCATCGACGAGGTACCGATGACCCCGAGGCGCAGCGGCCGCGCCGCCGGGGCCGTCACAGCGACCTCAGCGCGGTGACCAGCGTACGTGCCTGCACGCTCAAGTTGTGGCTGTAGCGCAGCAGTTCATCGACCTGCCGTAGCGACACCCAGCGGAACTCCTCCGATTCCAGAGGCGTCTCGTCCTCGATCTCGATGATCACGTAGTGGCTCTGGGCGTTGAGGAATCGCCCGCCCTCCTCCGACAGCAGCACGTCGTACACCGCGCTGCCGCGCCGGTTCTGCACCTCGTCCAGGTAGGGCGGCCACGATGCGCGCGGCAGGTGCGAGTAGTTCTGGACCGTGCACTGCACCGTCGGCCCCAGCTCGACCACCGTCAGGAAGCCGGCCTCGGCGCGCGCCCGCAGCAGCACGTGGCGTACGCCGTCGACCCGGCGTACGAACAGGGCGGCGATGCCCGTCCCGTGCGGCTCGATGAGCGGCTGCGACCACGCCGCCACTTCACGGCGGCCCGAGACGACGTCCACGGCCACCACGCTGAAGTGGTGTCCGCGCACGTGGGACACCGTGTGGGGATCGTGCCGCCAGCCCTGTGTGTCCGCGAGCCCGATCGGCGCCACGCTGACCTCGTGCTCCGCCCGTCGCCGAGTGATCCAACTGCGTATCTCGGCGTCCGAGTGCAGCGATCCGGCCAGGGCGGAGGCGTCCGCCCGCCAGTCGGGCAGGCACGACAGGACAGTCCGGGCGTCCATGTTCACGACGTTGTCCTGCTTGAGGAGCATGTTCACCTGACGCAGAGTCAGCCAGGCGAAGTCCTCGCCGGCCTCCACCTCAGGACCGACCCGCACGATCATGTTGCGGTTCCTCTTGCGCAGGAACCACGAACCCTGCTCCGACTGGAGGACGTCGGCCACCACCGCACCAGGCTCCGGACTGCGGAAGCACTCCAGGTACCGGACGGCCGAACCTCCGTGCACCCGCATGTAGTTGCTCTTCGTCGCCTGGACGGTCGGTGACAACTGCATCCCGTTCACGTTGCCCGGCTCCGACTTCGCCTGCAGCAGCAGGTGAGGTATTCCCCCGAACTCCCGCATGGCGATCCCCAGGATCCCGATCTCGGGCTGATCGACGATCGGTTGCTCCCACTCGGAAACCGGACCGAAGTCCGAGTGGACCCGCAGCCCGTGCACCGAGAAGAAGCCACCGCTCGCGTGCCGCAGATCGCCGGTCCCCTCCTCGAACCGCCAGCCGGCCAGCCCCTCGAACGGCACCCGTTCCACCTGCTGAGGGTGGGCGCGACGCCTGTCCTCCAGCCACGCCGCGAGTTCCACGTCGCTGAGCACACCGCCGTCGACGGTCGCCGCGGAGACCGCCAGAGCCGCCAGTGTGCGGGCCTCCTCGCCGTGCGACGCCGCAGGCGCGATTGTCGGAGTCATCCATCAGCCCTTCTTTCGACCGGGGAGTGCGACCGTTCGCGTGATCAACCAGGGCCGGGCGCCGGCGCGTGCACCCGCGCCGAAGGACGCGTAACCGAATCCGCCCCCACAGAGTGCCCGTTCGTATTCGAGCATTCGCCTAGACCGCCTCCCCTTGCGGCGGGCCCCGCCCCTGGCTATGGCCCGCCACCGCGTCCGGCGGCAGGGGCCGCGGCCGGCCGGGGGCGACCGACCGGGGCGAGGCCCACGACGTGCCTAGAGATTCCCCTAGAGCGTCTCCCCGGATCGCCGGACGGCCCCTGTCCGCGTGCGAATGTGTGAGCCACCCCCAGCCTCCCGCCCCCGGTTTTGGAGTGCCATCGATGAACCAGCCGGTGCCCACCGCCGTCCGAAACACCGCTCCGGGTCACGAGCCCGTGGCCGTGGTCGGCCTCGCGTGCCGGCTCCCGGGCGCCGACGATCCGGCCGCCTACTGGGAGCTGCTGGCCGCGGGCCGCAGCGCCGTCACCGACACCCCGCAGGACCGGCGCGCGGGCGCACCCGCGCAGGGCTGGCCCACCCCGCACGGTGGCACCGCACCCCTGCGCGGCGGCTACGTCAGCGCACCCGCCGACTTCGACGCCGCGTTCTTCGGCATCTCGCCCCGCGAGGCCGACGCCATGGACCCGCAGGCCCGCCTCGCTCTCGAACTGGGCTGGGAGGCCCTGGAGCACGCCGGTGTCCCGGTCACCGCCGCCCTGCGCGCCGTGGCGGTCTACCTGGGCGTCGACGGGTGCGACTACGCCGACGTCGTCCGCGACGCAGGACAGGGAACCGGACACCACACGCTCACCGGCCTCCACCGCTCCCTCATCGCCAACCGGCTGTCCTACGCGCTCGGCGTCAGCGGCCCCAGCGTGACCGTCGACAGCGCTCAGTCGTCCTCCCTGGTCGCCGTCCAGCTCGCCTGCGACAGCCTCCGGCTCGGTGACTGCGACCTCGCCCTCGCCGGCGGAGTGCACCTCAACCTCGATCCGCGAAGCTCCCTGGCGGCGGCCCAGTTCGGGGCGCTCTCCCCGGACGGCGCCTGCCACACCTTCGACGCCCGCGCCAACGGCTACGTACGCGGCGAAGGCGGCGGCATCGTCGTGTTGAAGCTGCTCTCACGCGCCGTCGCCGACGGTGACCACATCCACGCCGTCATCCGCGGCGGCGCCCTCAACAACGACGGCGCCGGATCCAGCATCACCACTCCGGACGCCGACGCCCAGGCGGCGGTCCTGCGCACCGCGTGCCGGCGCGCCGGGGTCGACCCCGCCGGCATCGGCTACGTCGAACTCCACGGGACCGGAACCCGCGTCGGCGACCCCGTCGAGGCCGCAGCCCTCGGTGCGGTGCTCGGCACCGCCGACGGACGACGCGCCCCGCTGGCCGTCGGCTCGGTGAAGACCAACATCGGCCACCTGGAGGGCGCCGCCGGCATCGCAGGACTGCTCAAGGCGGTGCTCTGCCTGTCCCACCGTCGGCTCGTGCCGAGCCTGCACCACGACGAGCCGAACCCCGCCATCGACCTCGACGGCCTCGGCCTGCGCGTCCAGCGCGACACCACCGCCTGGGCCCCGGCCGTCCCCGGCGACCCGCTGCGCGCCGGGGTCTCCTCCTTCGGCATGGGCGGCACCAACGTCCACCTCGTCCTCGAAGAAGCTCCCGCGGCCGAGGACGACCCGCGGCAGCCGCGCTCCACCCCCGCGACCGTGCCCTGGCTGCTGTCCGCCGCCACCCCTGGCGCGCTCCGCCTCCAGACGGACCGCCTCACCGCACATGTCCGCGACACCGACGCCGACCCCGTCGACATCGGGTGGTCCCTGCTGACCACCCGCACCCCGCTCGCGCACCGGGCCCTCGCCGTGGGCTCGGACACCGCCGCTCTGCTCAGCGGCATCACGGCAGCGGTCCCGTCCCACCCCCTCGACGGCGACGTGAACCGGCCCGTGTTCGTCTTCCCCGGCCAGGGCAGCCAGTGGGCCGGCATGGCCGCCGAACTCCTCGCGTCCTCACCCGTCTTCGCGGCACGCCTCACCGAGTGCGGCCAGGCGCTGGCGCCGCACGTCGCATGGGATCTCGCAGCAGTGCTGCGCGGCGACGCCGACGCTCCGCCCCTGGACCGGTCCGACGTCGTGCAGCCCGTGCTCTGGGCCGTCATGGTGTCCCTGGCCGCCCTGTGGCAGTCGTACGGCGTCCGGCCCGCCGCCGTCGTCGGCCACTCGCAGGGCGAGATCGCCGCCGCCTGCGTGGCCGGAGCCCTCAGCCTGGAGGACGCCGCCCTGGTCGTCGCTCTGCGCAGCAAGATCCTCGTACCGCTCGAGGGCCGCAGCGGAATGGTCGTGCTCGCCCTTTCCGAGGACGCCGCCCGCCGATTCACCCGGAAATGGGACGATCGCGTCACCGTCGCCGCCCTCAACGGCCCTGCCTCCACGGTCGTCTCCGCCGACATCGAGACCCTCGACGACATCCTCGCCACCGCGGAGCGCGAGAACATCCGTGCCGGCCGCGTCGGAATCGACTACGCCTCCCATTCTCCGCATGTGAACCCGGTGCGCGAGCAGATGCTCGACCTCCTCGCGGGGATCACCCCGCGCCGGCCGGACGTGCCCTTCCTGTCCACCGTCACCGGAGACTGGCTCGAAGGTCCGGTCACCGACGCCCGGTACTGGTACGACAACCTGCGCAACCCCGTCCTCCTGGAACCGGCCGTGCGTGCTCTGGCGCTCGCGGGTCACGGCGCGTTCGTCGAGGTCAGCCCGCATCCCGTGCTCATCGCTCCGGTCAAGGAGACCGTCGAGGACGCGACCGGCCCCCGGCAGGCGGTCGTCACCGGAACCCTGCGCAGGGGCCAGGGCGGAGCCACCCGGTTCCAGGCCTCCCTCGGCGCCCTGTGGAGCCACGGCGCCGACGTCGACTGGACCCCGGTCTTCGCCGGTCTGGAGCCCCGGCGTCGCGAGCTGCCCACCTACGCCTTCCAGCGCCGACGCCACTGGGTCACCGGAGCCTCGGACGACGTCGCGAACGCGCCGACGGCCACCGCGACGGCACCCTGCGTCGACGCCCCCGCGGACCCCACGGCGACCGCCTCCGACGACGAGGCGGGCTCCGTACTCGGCAGCGGTGACGCGCTCCGCCTCGTCCGTGAGTGCACCGCGGTCGTCCTCGGCTACCCGGACCAGGCTCTGGTCGACCCCCAGCGGACCTTCAAGGATCTCGGCATCGACTCCGTCACCGCCGTCGAGCTGCGCGACCGGATCAACTCCGTCGGCGGCCTCACCCTCGCGACGACCGCCGTCTACGAGTACCCCACGCCCGCCCGGCTCGCCGGGAGCCTGAGCGCCGCCGCCCCCGCCTTCGCCGAAGTCGCCTCACGTGGTCGCCACGCGGTCGCCGACGAACCGATCGCGATCGTGTCGATGGGGTGCCGCTTCCCCGGCGGCGTCCGCGCGCCCGAGGACCTGTGGCGCCTGGTCCGCGACGAGACCGACGCCGTCACCGCGTTCCCCACCGATCGTGGCTGGGACGTCGAGGCCCTCTACGACCCCGACCCCGACCGCACCGGCACCACCTATGTGCGCGAGGGCGGGTTCCTGGCGGGCGCGGCCGAGTTCGACGCCGCCTTCTTCGGGATCTCGCCGCGTGAGGCGACGGCGATGGACCCGCAGCAGCGGCTGCTCCTGGAAACCTCCTGGGAGACCATCGAACGGGCAGGACTCGACCCCCGCGCTCTGCACGCCACTGCCACCGGAGTCTTCGTCGGAGTCACCGCGCCCGAGTACGGCCCCCGCCTCCACGAAGCGGGCGAGGCCGCCGAAGGGCACCTCCTCACGGGCACGACGGCCAGTGTGGCGTCCGGGCGCATCGCCTACGCCCTGGGGTTGGAGGGCCCGGCGGTCACCGTCGACACGGCCTGCTCCTCCTCCCTGGTCGCCCTGCACCTGGCGGTGCGCGCGCTGCGCTCCGGAGAGTGCTCACTGGCCCTGGCCGCCGGAGCCACCGTGATGTCCGGCCCCGGCATGTTCGTCGAGTTCAGCCGTCAGCGCGGCCTGGCCGCCGACGGCCGCTGCAAGCCCTTCGCGGCCGGCGCCGACGGCACCAACTGGGCCGAGGGTGTGGGTGTGCTGCTGCTGGAGCGGTTGTCGGACGCGCGGGCGCTGGGGCATCAGGTGCTGGCGGTGGTGCGGGGTTCGGCGATCAATCAGGACGGTGCGTCGAACGGGTTGACGGCGCCGAACGGTCTTGCGCAGCAGCGGGTGATCCGTGCGGCGTTGGCGGATGCGGGTCTGTCGGCTGCGGATGTGGACGTGGTGGAGGCGCACGGCACGGGGACGAAGCTGGGTGACCCGATCGAGGCGCAGGCGCTGCTGGCGACCTACGGTCAGGAGCGCGACGGCGACCGTCCGTTGTGGCTCGGGTCCCTCAAGTCGAACATCGGTCACGCACAGGCGGCGGCCGGCGTCGGCGGCGTGATCAAGATGGTGCAGGCAATGAGGGCAGCGGTGCTGCCGAAGTCCCTGCACGCCGAGACCCCCTCGCCGCTGGTCGACTGGTCCGCGGGTGCGGTGGAGTTGCTGGCGCAGACCCGTGCGTGGGAGGCGACCGACGGCCGGCCGCGGCGGGCGGCGGTGTCGTCGTTCGGCATCAGCGGCACCAACGCCCACGTCGTCCTCGAAGGCGTGACCGCACCGGTCGTGTCCGAGCCGGCGGTGACCGCACCGGTCGTGACGGAACCGGTCGTGACCGAGTTCGCTCACCCGGTCGCGGGTGCGTCTGCCCGTGAGGTCGCACCGCCCTGGCTCGTCTCCGCCCGCACTCCGTCCGCGCTCGCGGAGCAGGAGTCCCGGCTCGCGAAGTTCGCCGCCGAGTCCGGCTCCCTTGACCCGGTGGATGTGGCGTGGTCGTTGTGGCGGTCGCGGTCGGTGTTCGAGTGCCGGTCGGTGGGTGTCGCGGGTGAGTGGGTGGCGTCGGGTTGTGTGGTGGGTGGTGCTGCGTCGCCGGTGTTCGTGTTTCCGGGTCAGGGTGCGCAGTGGGTGGGTATGGCGGTGGAGTTGTTGGATGTGTCGGAGGTGTTTGCTGCGCGGTTTGTTGAGTGTGGTGTGGCGTTGGAGGGGTTGGTGGGTTGGTCG